>CAWJFE010000001.1:0-1172500 GCA_963842125.1 uncultured Alphaproteobacteria bacterium
ATGCCGCGTGCGGCGATCTCCATGACGCGCTTGCAGCGCACATCGCTCGAGGCTTCGACCCGGTAGTCCGTCACGTGGTGCCGGCCACGCGGACGGTAGCGGTACCCCTCAGGGTGATCGTGACGATCTCGCGCTCGAGCAGCGCCACCACGCCGCCGCGCGCGGCCTGGTCGCGTGCCTCGTCGAGTTCGGGCGTGCCAGGACTGCCAGTAGCCCTCGTGATTGCCGATGACCATCACGACCGGTACTTGCATGGCGCCGAACCAGTCCTCCAGGCGCTCTACGGACCGGACCGGGTCCTCGCCGACGTCGCCAGCGACCAGCACCGCGTCGCAGATCGGCAGCGGATCGGGCGGGGTCCAACCGTGATGGTCGGCGTGAAGGTCCGACAGCACCCACAGTCGCGCGGGGCGGCGAGGATCGGCGCGCGGGCCGTTCTGCATCCCGTCCGCGGAACGGGGGTTCGTTGCGGGCGAAGGCAACCGCTGTGCCAAGCCGCCTCGCTCGTCGCTGCCCGCCGCGATCAGCAGCGCCGTCGCGGGGTGCGCCGCCACATGCTGCAGCACCAGCTCTGCCGTCGGATCGCCGGCCGCGGCGTGATGCCGAAGGCGATCCAAGGCATCGCAGAAGCCGGCGACGTCTTGGGAGGGAACGCCGTGCACACCTTTCCGCCTGAGCCGTTGCATGGCGTGCAGGGCATCACCAACAGTGGCAGCGACATCGCTCGGTACCGGGCCGCCAACCAACGGGGACGGGCGTCCGCCCGCAGGGCGGCGCGGCGTCGGGGAACGGCAAGGGCGTTGATCAGATCGTGCATGGCAAGGTCCTTCGCGCAGCCGGCCGTGGAACCCAGGCGCGCGGGATCGGCGGGCGGCGAGGCACCCGCGGGTGAACAGGATAGAGGTGTGGTGCAAAGGAGTGCGGACCGCGCTGGGGCGACCCGCCAGGCGCGGCGAGCGTGCCGCGCCGAAGCGCGCGGTCAGCGCGGCGTCGGCCTCGGCCAGGGCTGCCGCCTGTAAGGACGCAGTAGCAGCGCGATGGCCTCTGCATGTACCCGGCGGATCTCCGCTGCGATCGCGACAGCACGAGTGCCGAAGCGGGCATCGAACGCCGTCAGCGTCATGATCTGATCGTCCGGCACGCGCAGCGCCGCCTCGTCGTTCAACACGACGACCGCCGCATGCCCCGACCCGACGGCGTAGTCACGACCTGACAGATGCGATTGAACGCACAGGCTCGACGTCGCGAGGTTCGATCGCAACCATTTCTGATGCTCCGCGCCGAGCTTGCCGCCGCGCTTCAACTCGATGATCCAGCCGGTGTTGTCGCGCAGATCAACCATCACAAGGTCGGGCAGGATCGTGCGAGCGGTCTCGCCCACCGGCGGCAGATCGATATCGGCGCGGTCGCCGTCGCGCATCCGGGCGACGTGGTTGGCCACGTTTCGCGCCACCGCGATCCGCTCGGACGGCACGACGTGAGGCGGGGGTGCTCCTCCACGGCGGCGATGACGCCGGCCTGATAGAGGTCGCCGTCGCGCCGTTGGAGGGACGCATGGACCGATCCCAGGCGCGACTGGGCCGGTAGAAACAGTCCGTCCGGGGCGTGTTCTCGATGAACGGCACCGATCGCCTTCGCGAGGATGCGCTTGTAGAGTTCGATGGGGAGGACGTCGCCGCGCGCCACAACCGCGAGCAACTGCGCCGCGGCCTCGTCTGGATCGAGGTCGTCGAAGGACGGTACACGGCACACTGGATCGGGTGCGGCTTCGTTGAAGATGGCGGAGGTGGGGGTGCCCATGAGGCAGCTGAATTGACCGGACGCAGAGCGTCGGCCACAAGAACGTCAGTCATGTTCATCTCAGGTACAGTGAGTGGATGTGATCAGGTCGGCCGGTCGTTGGTAGCTTCCGGTCGACCGCCCGATCGCTCGGACGGCTTCTGATACGTACAGGCTGCTCCGGATCGAGGCGCAGCGCAAGAGACAGCAACAAACGTGGTTAACGCGGAATGTGTCCGCGTCGATTTATGCACATCTACTATGTCAGCTATCGTTTACCAACGAGGCTTCTCAAGATGTAACTCCAGAAGGCTCGCATACGAAGGAGCAGGCTACGAGTTCTCGGTTTTACGTTATTCGCTTGATTTTCGTAAGGCTTATAGTTCCTGAACAATACGTCGTCAGAAATATCTGTGACTCTTGGTGCTCTTCCTTGGACGGTGTTTTAGAAGTCCCGAAGGTATCGGCCCCATCGCTTGGGTTACGAAGGCAAGTTCGGGTACATTGCCATCTTTAGCTGCGCCAGATCTTGCTATCGCTTGCAGTCCATAAGTCGCGACAACACCTTCGATGGTGTCTTCGTTCGGGTAGACGCCCCGACGTTTGTAGGCGCCTATTGCTCCGACCCCGAGCGCTATAGGAGACAGGGATATCTTCGTTCCGAAGAGTTCATATGGCTTCGATTTCGTAGTCGTGCGCGAGGGACAGCAGCGTCTCGTGAATTTGATCGTTCCCGCCCTCATCTGTCTTTCTCGATATAGCTTTCACTATTTGCTCGGCGCGCAGTATAATGGTGCGGGCGTCAGCGACAGGGTGAGCAAGCGTTCCGACGTAATCTGAAAGAGGCCCGCCGATACCGTGCGTCTCGGCCGTTGTACGTCGAATGCTAAACTGCGCTCGTCTCACTTCATTCGCCGCGTGGGCGAGGGCCGCTAAGATATCCAATTGATCTAGGAGCATCCCGATCTCAGGAATTTTGATTATGGATCTGGCAATCGCCCTCTTTTTGGCGTCATGCGCCAACTTTTGTCCTTCGCGTCGAAGGTTGTAGCCTACCGTTCGAGGATCTCCCTCGCCATAGACTGCTGCGAGAGCCGCGGAGCCATTCTCCTTGGCGGTACGAAACCTGGCTTTCAGGATGTCATCTTCACTCTCATCAGATCTGGTCTTCAGGGAGCCGTCGTACTGATGCAAACGACGTGTCAGCACGACCTCCGCATTCCAACGATCGCGGTTCGGGTCATCACCGTGGCCTATTGCTCCTTCATTCTGTGAGCCGTGATCTCCCGGGTCCCAGGGGAGTACATCCCGAGCACCTGCAACGAGGCGTTCCAGCTTGCAAAAATGTGCCAACAGTGCGGTTTGGAACGGCTCCTCTACCGAGCCTACGAGGGGTCGTGCACCGCGCTTCAGAGGCCCGGCCTCGAACAGGTAGGTAGGCAGCACTATGCCTGCCTTGTGGCGACCTTCATCTATAGGTACCGATCCACCGTCATCAACAACGAAGCCACGTGCCTCATCGTCGGCGCCGTATAGTATTACGGTGCGCTCGAAGAACGCCTCGCCCCAGACCGCTATAATCGTTTCGATACGGCCAGCAACCGCGCTGAGGGCTTCGCGCTTGATACGTTGTTGACCGTCAACTGTTGTGATCGCGTTCTCTGAAGAGGTCGGCGCAACATGGATCATCAATACATGGGGGTATAGTGCCGTGAGACGATTCTGTTCAGGCTTCCGAGCTTCAGGCATATACTTCTCCTATAAGTATGAGTTGTGTTCGACGGTCCTGCGATGAAGGGTCAGAGGGCGTAGGGGGCTGCGATGGCCAAGGCGACGACGAGGGCTCCGACGCACATCCCTTTCCAGAACGCATGCTCCGCCATGAGGCGCCCGTTAACCTTCTCTCGGTGCCGTACGTATTGTTCTCTCGTGCTGACGAGTTTGGCGAGCGACGCGAGCCTTGGTCGTGCCTTAAGCATGGCTGGCACCCGCTTTGCGGGTGCTCTCGCGAACTCCTGAATAAACTCCTCGGCGTACCGCTTCTCGGCGCGTAAGGGACGTCCGGCCGTCCTACCCGATGCGAAAGGGCAGAGTGTCGAACGCCTCGGCGAGGTGCGATTTCCAGACGGACAGATCTCCGCGGATGGCCCGCGCCAAGGTGGGGGGAAGTTTGACGGCCCTTTGCAGGTCCGCAGGTGCCATGTCGGCCATCTGCCACGGAGATGCAGTCGAACGGTTCACGGCCTCAAGCGCGCGAGGCATCAGTCGCGGATGGCGCAACACCATCGAACCACCAACCGCTTCCGTCATGAACTTGCTAGCTCTTACGGCGTCACCACCGTCCTCGCAGATGACGGGGACGATCAGAGCGCTCGGCATAGCGATCTGGATCCGTTGAACCGTACCCTTCGCGATCCTCATTGTCTCCGCGTCCGTGGTGGTGGGCACGAAGACCAGAACCGGCATGCCAATTTCCTGAAGAGCGACATCGAGGTCGATCGAAATCATCACATCAAGGACGCGAGACACCAGGTTGCCGCCGACATCGAAGAGCACGACCTCGTCTGCCCCCTCCAAGAGGCGGTCGGTCAAAGGCGAGAGAATGGTGGCATCCGCGAGGTCGTCTTGTCGAAGATCGTCGACCGACGGCATACGCAGCGTTTGGACGTGAATCCCGAGGGAGGCCTCCAACTTGGTCTGGTTGTCGCTCTGGTAGCCGACGACGCGATTTGCGCTCTCCATAAGATACGCACCGTACGCGGCGAGGGTCTGGGTCTTTCGGACGCCGCCCTTGTCGCACATTGCCATGGCCAGAAACGGCCGTTTCGTATCCGTCTTACTCGTCATCGGGTCTACCTACCTTTTGCATGGCCGCGCGGCGCGCAGCGACACGGCTGGACGTAGACGAGGTCGGCGAGCGAGATGTCCGGTTTAAATCGAGATTGTGCTCCTTCGCCGAAAATTCCTGGGTTTTTGGGTGATTGAAGGCAGCTAGAGGGAGGGCGAGCTGTCTTCTAGCCAGTCGCCCATGGATGCCGCGCAACGTCGCCGGAGATATCTTCGCACGCCCGGCCACAGTCAGCGCTTCGGTCAGTACAGTCGCCAGGGCTTCCCACCGCGCGCCACGGGCGCGATGGTCGGCGATCTCGTCGTGAATATCGCGAAGTGCGATCGTTAAAGAGCGCTCGCCGTAGCCGTCGTGCAATGCCTCAGAGAAGCGCGCCTTGAGCGCAGCGATGGATTCGCTGGAGATCGGTTTCGGCATGGCCGAACGTAAGCCGGCGTCGGCTGCGAGATCTCCGGTCCAAATCGAAATCGGGGCCAAAGACGAAAAAAACGTCCTATCTGCATTTAAACCGGACATCTCGCAGGCCGTCGTTCGCCAGGGTCATCGTCATGGCCAACCCTGCCGATCATACGAGCGACTTCGACGTCCGTTGGAGCGACGAGCCTTCGTGCCACGTGGTCACGGAGGCCGAGCTCAACCTCCTGCGCGCCGCCTTCTTTGCATGGGCTGGGGATGAGAAGGTTGCCGACGCTGCGCAACCCGGCCGTCCATGCCATCATGCAGAGGCTACAGGCGAGGAGGAAGCACAATGAGGGCGGCGGGCTACTACCGCGTAAGCACCGTGCGGCAGGCCGAAGAGGGCATCAGCCTCGCCGACCAGCGCCATGCCGTCGCGGTTTTCTGTGAGAAGAACGGCCTCGCATTGGTTGAGGAGTATTGCGATCGAGGCGCATCCGGGACCAGCGAGAACCGACCCGAGCTTCAAAGGATGCTGCTCGACGCAAAGACCAAGCCCTCGCCGTTCGAGCGCATCGTCGTGTTCTCCCAATCCCGCCTGTTCCGCAACGCGCCGGTGGCCGAACTCACCATTCGGGATCTGCGCAAGAATGGCGTCGAAGTCGTTTCCGTGACGCAGCCCTCGTCGCACGACGAGAGCGGCGACCTCGTCCGGCAACTCTTGAACGTGTTCGACGAGCACAGCTCGCGCGAGACGGCCAAGCACGTTCGCACGACCATGCGCGCCAACGCGGAGGCAGGCTTTTGGAACGGTGCGGCTCCGCCGTTTGGATACAATACCTATGTCGCTGAGATGCACGGCAAGAAGGCGAAGAAGAAGCTTGCGATTGATGATGTCGAAGCCCGGATCATCGAGTTGATCTTCCGCCTTGCCGAACTCGGCACGGGTCGCTCCGGTCCCATGGGAACGAAGAAGATAGCCGAGCACCTGAACGCTGCTGGGTATCGCACCAGGGCCGGCAAGTTCTGGCACGTTGGACCTCTTCACAAGATCCTGACTAACCCCGTCTACAAAGGCACATACATCTACAATCGAAACGACAGTCGGGCCGGCAAGGCGCGGCCTGTCGGCGAGCATGTCGAGGTGCGCTGTCCAGCCATTGTCGAGGCGGACCGGTTCGATGCGGTGCAGGTGCTGTTGAAGAGCCGCAACCCGAAGGTGGCTTCGCCCAAAGTTGTGTGCGGGCCGATCTTGCTGACGGGTCTTGCACGCTGCGCGGATTGCGGCGGAGCCATGACGATCCGCACGGGCAAGTCCGGGCGTTATCGGTACTACACCTGCGCGACCAGCCAAGCGCGCGGTAAGACCGCCTGCCAGGGCCGCTCACTGCCGATGGCTAAGCTTGATAACGCCGTCGTGGAAGCGCTGTGCGAGCGCCTGTTCCAGCCGGAGCGTCTGGCCGAGATGCTGCGTGAGATCGAGGCGCGCGACGCTGAGGGCGCCACCCAGTCGAACGCCGAGATGCTTCGCGTGACCTCTGAGCTGACCGACGCGAAGGCACGACTCGAGCGCCTCTATGGCGCGATCGAGCGGGGCCTCGCCGATATGGACGATGACGCATTCGCCGCCCGGGTGGCTTCTGCCAAGCAAGACCGCGACATCGCGACTGCCGCCCATGAGCGGGTGCGCCGCCGCCTCGGACCGAAGCTGGATTTATCGTCGGACAAGATGGTCGCCTTTGGCAAGGCCATGCAGGATCGGCTCCGTAGAGGCGAAGTGCCGTTTCGCAAGGCCTACATCCGCGCCACCGTCGAGCGGATCGAGGTGCACGACAAGGAGGCGATCATCTACGGCCGCAAGGATAATCTGCGCCGCCGCGTTGCGAAGGGCGATCCGACCGTAGGAGCGGTGCCCAGTTCTGTTCAGAAATGGCGCACCCGACAGGATTCGAACCTGTGACCTCTGCCTTCGGAGGGCAGCGCTCTATCCAGCTGAGCTACGGGTGCTTCGGGTGGGACCATAGCTTCGGGTGGGGGCGGGGGCAATGGGATTTCTGGGTGGGGGAAGCGCTGGAACATCGGGGCCGGGGGGGCTAGAACCGGTGGCATGACCGCTGCTCCCCCCTCGCCTGCCTCTTCCATTCATACCAAGCCGGTGAAGCCCGGCGATCACGTCATGCTGGTCGACGGGTCGGGCTATATCTTCCGGGCCTATCACGGGTTGCCACCGCTGACCCGCAAGTCGGACGGGCTGCCGATCGGGGCGGTGGCGGGGTTCTGCCAGATGCTCTGGAAGCTCTTGCGCGACCGGGTGGCGGGCGAGAAGCCGACCCATCTGGCGGTGATCTTCGATGCGTCCTCGATCACGTTCCGTAACGATATCTATCCGGAGTACAAGGCGCATCGGCCGCCGCCGCCCGAGGACCTGGTGCCGCAGTTCCCGCTCATTCGCGATGCCGTGCGCGCCTTCGACGTCGCCTGTGTCGAGCAGGAGGGATACGAGGCGGACGACCTGATCGCGACCTATGCCGCCCACGCCGCCAAGGCCGGCGCGACGCTGACCATCGTCGGCACCGACAAGGACCTGATGCAGATCGTGACCGACACGATCACGATGTGGGACCCGATGAAGAACCGGGTGATCGGGCGCGACGAGGTGATCGAGAAGTTCGGCGTCGGGCCCGAAAAGGTCGTCGACGTGCAGGCGCTGGCGGGCGATTCGACCGACAACGTACCGGGCGTGCCGGGCATCGGCGTGAAGACGGCGGCGCAGCTCATCCGCGAATACGGCGACCTCGAAACGCTGCTCGGGCGCGCGTCCGAGATCAAGCAGACCAAGCGGAGGGAGAACCTGATCGCGTTCGCCGATCAGGCCCGCATCTCGCGGCGGCTGTGCGAACTGGCCGTCGATGCGCCGCTCGACGTGGCGTTGGACGATCTCGCGGTACGGGAGACGGTGCCGGGCGCGCTCGTCGATTTCCTGCGCGAGATGGAACTCACGACGCTCACACGGCGGGTGATGGAGGCTCAAGGGACTGGCGGCGCGGCCTCGGCCGACCCCGATGGTGCGGGCGACGGAGAAGGCGGGGACGGGCTCGGCGATCTCGCCTTCCTCGGGCCCGATCCGAAGGCGGCGCAGCCTTCGGACCGCCCGCAAACGCCCTCCGACCTCGCGACGCTGCGCCAGTCGGCGGCGATCGCCTCGACGGTCGATCGCTCGTCTTATGTCACGATCGACACGCCGGAGGCGCTTGAGGAGTGGATCGCGGAAGGCTTCGAGAGCGGGCGCATCGGCTTCGATACCGAGACGGATTCGCTCGATCCCGTCCGGGCCAATCTCGTCGGCATCTGCCTCGCGACACGCCCCGGCCGCGCGGCCTATATCCCGCTCGACCACAAGGCGGGCGAGACGCTGCTCGATGCCGGTGCGCCGGCCCTCCGGCAACTCCCCTTTCGCGAGACGCTCGACAGACTGACGCCGCTTCTCACCGACCCGAGCGTGCTCAAGGTCGGGCAGAACATGAAATACGACTGGCAGGTGATGAACCGCTACGGCATCGCCGTCGGCCCCTTCGACGACACCATGCTCCTCTCCTACGCGCAAGATGCCGGCAAGGGCGGGCACGGCATGGACGAACTCTCGGAGCGCTGGCTCGCGCACAGGTGCATCGCCTTCAAGGACGTGGCGGGGACGGGCAAGTCGAAGGTCACGTTCGACTATGTCGCGATCGACCGCGCGACCGAATATGCCGCCGAGGACGCCGATGTGACGCTCCGGCTGCACGACGTGCTCAAGCCCCGCCTCGTCGCACGCCAGGTCGCGACCGTATACGAGACGCTGGAGCGACCGCTCGTGCCGGTGCTGGCGCGGATGGAGAAGCGCGGCATCGCGGTCGACAGGGCTGCGCTCTCCAAGCTCTCCATCCAGTTCGCGCAGACCATCGCGCGGCTCGAAGACGAGATCACGGACGCGGCCGGCACCAAGTTCAATGTCGGCTCCCCGAAGCAGCTCGGCGAGATCCTCTTCGAGCAGTTGAAGCTGCCGGGTGGCAAGAAGACGAAGTCCGGCATGTGGGCGACGCCCGTGACGGTCCTCGAGGAGTTGAGCGCCGAGCATCCGTTGCCGCGCCTCGTCATCGAATACCGACAGCTCACCAAGCTGAAGTCGACCTACACGGACGCGCTCCAGGCCGCGATCAACCCCGAGACGGGGCGCGTCCACACCTCGTTCTCGCTGGCGGCGACGACGACGGGACGGCTTTCCTCGTCCGATCCCAACCTTCAGAACATCCCGATCCGCACCGAGATCGGGCGCTCGATCCGCAAGGCTTTCGTCGCGCCCGAGGGCACGCGGCTCATCTCGGCCGATTACAGTCAGATCGAGCTGAGGATCCTGGCGCACATGGCCGAGATCCCGCAGCTGAGGGAGGCGTTCGCGGAAGGGCGCGACATCCACGCCTCGACGGCGGCCGAGATGTTCGACGTCGATGTCGAGACCGTCGATCCCGACCTGCGCCGCAAGGCGAAGACGATCAATTTCGGCATCATCTACGGCATCTCAGCCTTCGGGCTGGCGGCACGCCTCGGCATCCCGCGGCAAGAGGCGCAGGACTATATCGGTCGCTATTTCGCGCGCTTCCCCGGCATTCGCGACTATATAGAGGACACCAAAGCGACGGCCCACCGGCAGGGCTATGTGAGCACGCTCTACGGCCGACGGTGCCACTACCCCAACATCAACTCCAAGAACCCGAACGACCGTGCCTTCAACGAGCGGGCCGCCATCAACGCCCCCATCCAGGGCACGGCGGCCGACATCATCCGCCGCGCGATGATCCGCATGGAGGACGCGCTCGCGGCCGAAGGCCTGAAGGCACGCATGCTCCTTCAGGTCCATGACGAGCTCGTCTTCGAGGCCGAGGCCGACGAGGTCGAGGCGACGATCGCGGTCGCCAAGCGGGTCATGGAGGGCGCGGCCGGGCCGGCGCTGGAGCTGGCCGTGCCGCTCGTCGTCGACGCCAACGACGCGGCCAACTGGCAGGAAGCGCACTAGCCTCAAGCTCGGTTATCCGCAGGCGGAGGCGGCGACTGCGGCGATTCAATCAGACGGTTGGGTATGGCCCGACTTGCCCCTCGGCGCGGGCGCGGGCACGGTATGGGCCTGAGACGCTACCCCGGCGGCATCCGTTCGGGCTGCGCCGTCTCGCCCCTACGTGCCGTCCAAGAGCGCGAGGGACCCGGAAACGCCAAGAGCGCCGCGAGGCGCCAAGTGGAGAGACCCATGCTGAAACGCACCTTGCTGGCAAGCGCCGCCACCTTGATGATCGCCGCGCCCGCGCTGGCCCAGAACGCCGAGCCTCTCAAGATCGGCCTCATGACGACGCTCGAGGGCACCTACACCGTGCTTGGCGAAGAGGGCCAGCGCGGCTTCGAGATCGCGCTTCAGGACTTCGAGCGCATGGCGGGCGACCGCCCGATCGAGGTCGTCGTCGGCCCGACGGACGCGTCGCCTGAAACCGCGCTCAGGACGGTCCGGAAGCTCGTCGAGCAGGATGAGGTCGACATCATCATCGGCCCGCTCTCCGGCTCGGAGGGCATCGCGGTGCGCGACTATTGCAAGTCGCACCCGGAGGTCACCTTCATCGACGGCACGTCGGGCGCGCAGGAGACGACCTTCGTCGATCCGTGTCCGAACTACTTCCGTTTCAACACCGAGGGCGCGCAGTGGGGCGTGGGCCTGGGTGAATACGTCTTCAACGAGAAGGGCTGGGAGGTCGTCGCCTCCGTCGCAGAGGACTATTCCTTCGCCTACACCAACTTCCTCGGCTTCGCGCTCGGCTATTGCGAGGCCGGCGGCGAGATCGTGGAGCGCCAATGGGTCCCGCTCGGCACCAAGGATTTCGGCTCCATCATCGCGGCCCTGCCCGATGACGTCGACGCGATCTATGTGGGCCTTGGCGGCGGCGACGCGGTCAACTTCCTCAACCAGTACCAGCAGGCCGGCGGCGACGCGAACCTCATCGGCGGCTCGATCATGGTGGATGGCACGGTCCTCTCGGCCAAGGGCAACGCCAAGAACGCGCTCATCGGCACGCCGTCCTCGGGCCCGCAGGCCGACGACTATGACAGCCCGGCCTGGGCCGAGTGGGTCGCGAAGTACCAGTCCTCGTTTGCCGAAGCGGACCGTTTCCCCACCCCGGCGCTGATGAGCACCAACTACTACAACGCGACGACGGCCGCACTCACCTGCATGAACGAGGTCGGCGGCGACCTCTCCGACGGCCATGAGGCGTACCGCGCCTGCCTCGCCGACATCACGCTGGAGGCGCCCAACGGCACCATCACGCTCGATGCGAACCGCCAGGCCATCGGCTCGACGTTCATCGTCGAAGTCGTCGAGGGCGCCGATGGCAACCTGACGACGCAGATGGTCGACAAGGTCGACGACGTGAACCAGACGCTCGGCATGGACGAGGCCGAGTTCCGAGCCCTAGGCCTGCCCTCGCGCGACATCGTCGAGTGCACCGGCTGACGTTCACGCAAAGCGACACGAATGACGCGCCGCCGGAGGGAATGCCTTCCGGCGGCGTTGTCGTAGAGGCCGGGGCCCGCCTCGGCCAAGGGCTTCTCCTGCCTCTCCCGCGGGTGACGAGGCGGCTTTGACAGCCTCTCCCCCACATGCCACCGTCCGCACTTCGCGCGGTTCGCCAAGAAATCGCCGAGAGACTGCCGAGAGGCTGCTGAGAAACTCGGGGGAGGACGGGATGAGCGCGGATCTAGCCGTGCACCATGATGTGTTCGGGCGCGCGACGCTCAATCGGCTGAGCCGGCCGCTGGCGCCTCACGCCCACCGTGAGGGCCACCTGGTCTTCCTCCTGGAGGGTGCGCCCGCCGCCATCGAGGCGGAAGGCCGCCGATTGCCGCTCACCATGGGCACGGCCGCCGCCGTCAGCCCGTGGGAGCCGCACCGCTTCCTGCCCGGCGCGCGCGAATGCGCCTGCCTGACCCTCTACATCAGCCCCGACTGGTACGAGGCGCGTTACGATGCGGCTCATCGCGAGCTAGGCCGCGCGACGCGCCATCCGCTCGTCTTCGGGCGCGGCGCGATCCGTATCGACCGCGCGATCGCAGACCTCGTACGGACCATCACCGACGATCTCGTCGCGATCCGCCGGCGCGGCCTCGAAGACGACCAGATCCGCGTCGACGCCCTCCCCGGCTGGCGAGCGCCCGGCGCCCCCTCGAGCGATCCCCTCGCTCGCAATGTGGCCGATCGGCTCTTCGAACTGACGCAAGCCTGCGAGGCGCAGTCCTGGAGCCGCGAGGCCAACGAGGACGCGCCGGTCGGGACGCGCGAGACGATGCGCGACTACCGCATCCGCAAATCCGTCCGCCTGATGCGCGAGAGCTTGGGCGAGGAGATCGCGCTCGATCGCATCGCCCGCGAGGTCGGGCTCTCGCGCCCCCATTTCTTCAAGCTCTTTCGCACCAATCTCGGTGTCACGCCCAATATCTACGTCAACGCCTTGAAGATGGAGCGCTCCATCGAGCGCCTCTCGACGACGCACGAGACGGTAACGACGATCGGCCTCGATCTCGGTTTCGCCAGTCAGGCCAGCTTCACCCGGTTCTTCACCGCCAATAGCGGCATCAGCCCGAGCGATTACCGCCGACGCGTCCAGCCATGAGCGCGGCCGGCGCCCGGCATAGAAAGCGACTGGGCGGTATGCGGCACGAGGCGCCCTCCCCCTATCGTCCCGCCATGGGCACGACACGAAAGAGCCGGGAAAGAGGACTGACCGCGCGGCGCCCGGCGCCATGCGGCGGACGCTCGGCATGACGGGGTTCGCGCGGCGACGCCCGGTCTGGTCGCTCGTCATCGCCCTTCTCATCGCCGCCTTCGTCTGGGCCATCTTCGCGCCCTGGCCGGATGCGCTGACCGAGTTCGCGGGCCGCAAGAAGATCTTTCTCAACGCGCTCTTCAACGGCGTCACGCTCGGCGCGCTCTATTTCCTCGTGGCGTCGGGCTTCACGCTCATCTTCGGGCTGATGAAGAACGTCAATCTCGCCCATGGCTCGCTCTACATGCTGGGCGGCTATATCGGCTACGAGGTCGCCGATCTCACCGGCCTCTGGCTCCTCTCCTTCGTCGCCGCCTTCGTCGTCGTCGGCTTGCTCGGCGTCCTTCTCCAGACGCTCGTCTTCTCCCGGATGGAGGGCGACGACCTCAAGCAGACGCTCGTCACGATCGGCATCTCGATCCTCGTCGCCGACCTCATGCTCTGGGTCTGGGGCGGCGATTTCTATCAGATCCTCGCGCCCGACTGGCTGTCGGGTCCCATCGAGCTCCCGCTCGCGACGGGGGTGAGCCGGCGTTCCGGCGAGATCATCTACCTGACCTATCCGATCGTTCGGCTCTTCATCCTGGCCGTCGCGATCGTCATCGGGGTCGGCATGTGGCTCGCGCTCAACAAGACGCGCATCGGCATGATCATCCGCGCCGGCGTCGACGATCGCGACATGCTCTCGGCGACGGGCGTGCGCATCCAGCGCGTCTTCATCCTCGTCTTCGCCTTCGGCGCGGGGTTGGCGGGGCTGGCGGGCGTGGTGGGCGGCACCTTTCAGTCGATGGCGCCGGGCGAGGACACGCGCTTCCTCCTCGCCTCCCTCGTCGTCGTCATCGTCGGCGGCATGGGCTCGATCCCGGGCGCGGCCATCGGCGCGCTTATCATCGGATTGGCCGAGCAGTTCGGCTCGGTCTACATGCCGACCTACGCCGTCGTCCTCACCTTCCTCATCATGGTCCTCGTGCTGGCCTTCCGCCCGCAGGGCCTTGTGACGAGCGGGCGCTGACGGTGGCCGTCACCGATCCCGCGTCCGTGGGCGACGCCGAGGACGGCCCGCAACTCAATGCACTCGGCCGCACGCTCCAGCGTGTCCCGCGCGCCTATTGGATCGTCGGCGCCATCCTCCTCCTGATGCCGCTCGTGGCAAGCGATTTCGTCCTCTACCAGGTCTTCGGCTGGGCGTTCATCCTCGGCATGATCGCGCTTTCGCTGATGTTCCTCGGCGGCTATGGCGGCATGGTGAGCCTCGCGCAGATGAGCGTCGCCGGGGTCGCGGCCTACATGGTCGCCATTCTCGGCACCAGCGCCATCGATACCATCTCGCTCGGCTGGCCCTGGTGGCTGGCGGTGCCGGTCGCGATCCTCATCGCCGTCCTCGCGGGCACGCTCACCGGTGCGCTCGCGGTTAGGACGACGGGCATCTACACGATCATGATCACGCTCGCGATCTCGACCGCCTTCTTCTATTTCGTGCGCCAGAACTACGTTGTCTTCAACGGCTTCTCCGGCATCAACCAGGTGCTGCCGCCGCCCCTTTTCGGCATCGACTGGCGCAGCGCCACGCCCTTCTATTACCTCTCGCTCGGCGCGGCCGTCCTCTCCTATCTCCTCGTGCTCTACGTCTCGCGCTCGCCCTTCGGCCTCGCCCTCCAGGGCGTGCGCGACAACGATCGGCGCATGTCGGCGCTCGGTTTCGATCCGACCGCGCACCGCATCCTCGCCTATGCTTTCGCCAGCTTCATCGCGGCCGTGGCGGGCGTGCTCCTGGTCTGGCAGACGGGCGCGATTTCGCCGGGCACCGTCGCCGTCGGCCCCGCGATCGACATTCTCATCATCGCCGTCATCGGCGGACTGCGCCATCCGATCGGTCCGTTCGTCGGCGCGATCATCTACGTGCTGCTGCGCACCTTCGCGCTCGACGCGCTCGTCTCCGTCGGGCTCGACGGGGAGCGTTTCCGGCTGCTCGTCGGTGCGGGCTTCCTCATCATCGTCTTCTGGTCCGACGACGGCGTGCTCGGCCTCTGGTCGAAATGGCGCGAGAGGCGGGGCGCGCGCGATCCACTGACGGGCGAAAGCCGCGCGGAGGGCGACGGCTGATGGCCGCCGCGACCACCTCCGTCTCCGAGCGTCTCTCGGCCGCCGGCACCGCCAACGCGCTTGAGCTGCGCGGCGTCGGGCGGATGTTCGGCGCGCTAGCGGCGCTCGAGGACGTCACGATGACCGTCCGCCCCGGGGAGCGCCGCGCGGTGCTCGGATCGAACGGCGCTGGCAAGACGACGCTCTTCAACTGCATCACCGGCGATTTCCTGCCCACGACCGGCACGATCCGTCTCTTCGGCGAGGACGTGACGGCCTTTCCGGCCCACGAGCGCATCCGCCGGGGCCTGCGCCGCACCTACCAGATCTCGCTTCTCTTCACCGGACTCAGCGTTCTCGACAACGTCTACCTCGCCTCGCGCGGGGTCAGCCGGAGCCGTTTCTCCCTCATCCGCCCGCGCCGCGACGATGCGCTGGTGGAGGCGTCGGAGCGGCTCGTCGACGCCGTCCATCTCGGCGATGCGAAGAACCGTCTCGTCTCCGAGCTCTCCTACGGCCAGCAGCGCCAGCTCGAGATCGCGCTTGCGCTCGCCGGCGCGCCGCGCTTCGTTCTGCTCGACGAACCCGCCGCCGGGCTCTCGCCGACCGAGCGGCGCGAACTCATCGAGATCCTCACCAACCTCCCCGCCCATATCGGCTACATCATCATCGAGCACGACATGGACGTGGCGCTGCGCGTCTCCGAGAGCGTGACGATGATGCACAACGGTCGCATCTTCAAGGAAGGCACGCCGGCCGAGATCGAGGACGACGCGGAGGTCCAGGCCCTCTATCTCGGAGGCGGGCACTAATGGCCGAGCGACTGGGCCCATCCGCGCTGGAGGTGCGCGGCCTCAACGTCTATTACGGTGCCAGCCACGCGCTCCAGGGCGTCGATCTGATCCTCCCGTCGGGCGTCGTCTCCGTCGTCGGGCGCAACGGCATGGGCAAGACGACGCTCTGCAAGGCGATCATGGGGCTGGTGCCTTCCTCGGGCTCGATCCGCTTTCACGGCGAGAGCCTCGGCGGGCGCTCACCGGCCGAGGTCGCCCGCACGGGCATCGGCTACGTGCCGCAGGGCCGCCGCCTGTGGCGGTCCTTGAGCGTCGACGAGCACCTGAAGCTCGTGGCCGGCCAGGACGGCCCCTGGTCGATCGAGCGCATCTACGACACCTTCCCCCGCCTCGCGGAGCGCAAGAACAATGGCGGCGGGCAGTTGTCGGGCGGCGAGCAGCAGATGCTCGCCATCGCCCGCGCCCTCCTCCTCAACCCGCGCCTCCTCGTCATGGACGAACCGACCGAGGGCCTCGCCCCCGTCATCGTCGATCAGGTCGAGGAGATGTTGCTGCGGCTCGGCGAGGAGGGCACGATCGACGTTCTCGTCATCGAGCAGAATATCGGCGTCGCGACGGCCGTCGCCTCCCAGGTCGCCATCATGGTCAACGGGCGGATCAACCGTATCGTCGACAGCGCGGCGCTCTCCGCCGACCGCGATCTCCAGCAACGCCTCCTCGGCGTCGGCCGCCACGGGCACGACGAGACGGACGGTGACGACGAGGCCGGCGGCGACGAGACGACGCCGAATGCCGCGCCGAAGACGCTGCCCAAGGTCTACCTCTCCAACCCCGCCATCCCCACGCGCTGGAGCCGGCCGGTGCCGGTGCGCGTCATCGAGCGCTCGGCGCGCACGCTCTCGACCGGTCAACCCACCGGGCCGGGCCAGGGCCCGACCAGCGCCGAGCTTCGCCCCGTCGCCGCACCCGGCGAGCGGATCGTCCTCGTCGCCGGCACGCTCGATACCAAGGGCGAGGAGCTGCGCTTCATACGCGACCGGGTGAAGGCGCACGGCCTCGCCGTCCGGCTGGTCGATCTCTCGACGTCCGGCGGCCATTCGGGCGCCGACGTGCCCGCCCACCAGATCGCGGCGCACCATCCGCGCGGCTCCGGAGGCGTCTTCACGAACGATCGGGGCGAGGCGGTGGCCGGCATGACGCTCGCCTTCGAGCGCTGGATGCGCCGGCAGGTCGAGGCGAGCGGCCGCGAGGGCGTCGCCGGCATCATCTCGGCCGGCGGATCGGGCGGCACCGCGATGGCGACGCCCGCCATGCGCGTGCTGCCGGTCGGTGTGCCCAAGGTCATGGTCTCGACCGTCGCGAGCGGCAATACGGGCCCGTATGTCGGCGCCTCCGACATCACGATGATGAACGCCGTCGCCGACGTTCAGGGGCTCAACGCGATCACGCGGGATGTCCTTGCCAACGCCGCCAACGCCCTCGCCGGGATGGTGACGGCCCGCCGGACGCAAGGCCCGGTCGACGAGCGCCCCGCCCTCGCCCTCACCATGTTCGGCGTCACGACCCCCGCCGTCCAGACGCTCCAGTCGCTGATGGAGGTGGACTACGATTGCCTCGTCTTCCACGCGACGGGCACGGGCGGGGCGGCCATGGAATCGCTCGTCGATGCGGGCCGCGTGGCGGGCGTCATGGACATCACGACGACCGAGGTCTGCGACCGGCTGATGGGCGGCGTCTTCCCGGCGCACGAGGACCGGTTCGGCGCCTTCGCCCGCGCCCGCATGCCCTATATCGGCGCCTGCGGTGCGCTCGACATGGTCAATTTCGGGGCACCCGATACGGTGCCGGAGCGCTATGCCGGCCGCCTCACCTACGAGCACAACCCGCAGGTGACGCTGATGCGTACCACGGCCGAGGAGTGCGCCGCGATCGGCCGCTTCATCGGCGAGCGGCTCAACGCCATCGATTCAGCCGTGCGCTTCTTCCTCCCCGAGGGCGGCGTCTCCGCGCTCGACGCACCGGGCCAAGCCTTCCACGATCCCAAAGCCGACGCCGCACTCTTCGACGCATTGACCGCGACGACCCGTCAGACGACCACGCGCCGCCTCGTCCGCGTGCCCCATCACATCAACGATCCCGCCTTCGCCAAAGCCGTCGTGACCGCCTATCGCGAGCTTCACGGCGGCGCGGCACCCAACCGGCGGGCCCACGCATGAGCACGCCCATGACAGACAATTCCCGCGCCGCCATCCTCAAGCGCTTCCGCGCGATGATCGAGGCGGGCGAGCCCATCATCGGCGGCGGCGCCGGCACCGGGCTTTCGGCCAAATGCGAGGAGGCGGGCGGCATCGACCTCATCGTCCTCTACAATTCGGGGCGCTACCGGATGGCGGGCCGGGGCTCGCTCGCCGGTCTCCTGGCTTACGGTGATGCCAACCAGATCGTCGTCGACATGGCCTCCGAGGTGCTGCCCGTGGTGAAGCGGACGCCCGTGCTGGCCGGCGTCAACGGCACCGACCCCTTCCGCGTGATGGACGTCTTCCTAGACGACCTGAAGCGCATCGGTTTCGCGGGCGTGCAGAACTTCCCCACCGTCGGCCTCATCGACGGCGTCTTCCGGCAGAACCTCGAGGAGACGGGCATGTCCTACGCCCTCGAGGTCGACATGATCCGGGCGGCGCACGAGAAGGACATGCTGACCACGCCCTACGTCTTCTCCGAAGACGACGCGGCGGCGATGGCCAAGGCCGGGGCCGACGTCATCGTCGTTCATCTCGGTCTCACCACCGGCGGCTCGATCGGCGCGGACACGGCCGTCTCGCTCGACGACGCGCCAAGGCTGACCGACGCCTGGGCGAGCGCCGCCCTCGACGTCAATCCGGATGCCATCGTCCTCGTCCACGGCGGCCCGGTGGCGATGCCCGAGGACGCGGCCTTCGTCCTCGCCAATACGAAGCACTGCCACGGCTTCTACGGCGCCTCCTCGATGGAGCGCCTACCGACCGAGGTCGCGCTGACCCAGCAGACCCGCGCCTTCAAGGCGATCCGATGACGGATGGCAGGCGACAGGGCTTGGCGGCGCTTGGCGCCGCACCGAACGACGAGATGACTGTGAGGAGGTGTTCATGACCGGAGAACTCATCGGGGACCTCATCCTCTGGCTCATAGCCGCGGTCATCGTCATCGCGATCGTCTATTTCGTGATGCAATGGCTCTATCGTCGCTCGACCAAGGAGACGGCGTTCGTCCGGACCGGCCTCTTCGGCGAGAAGGTCGTCATCGACGGCGGCGCGTTCGTGTGGCCGATCGTTCACGACATCACGCCCGTCGCGATGAATACGCTCACCCTGCCGGTGACGCGCGAGAAGGACGAGGCACTCATCACCAAGGACCGGATGCGGGTCGATGTCGACGCCGAATTCTATGTCCGTGTCGCGCCGACGAAATCGGCCGTCGCGCTCGCCGCCTCCACCCTCGGGCGCCGCACGCAGCGCCCCGAGAGCCTGCACGAATTGCTGGCCGGCAAGTTCGAGAGCGCCATGCGCGTCGTCGCCGCCGAGATGACGATGCCGGAGATGCACGAAAGCCGCGGCCAGTACGTCGCGCGCGTGCTGGAGACCGCGCAGGCCGATCTCGCGCGGAACGGGTTGGAGCTCGAATCGGTCGCCATTCGCGACATCGACCAGACGAGCCTCGAATATTTCAACCCGTCCAACCGCTTCGACGCCGAGGGCCTGACAGCGCTCATTCGCGATATCGAGGAGCGTCGCAAGCTTCGAAACGACATCGAGCAGGACTCGATGGTCCAGATCCGCACCCGCAACCTCGCGGCCGAGCGCCAGGTCCTCGACATCGAGCGCGAATCCGAGCATGCGCGGCTGGAGCAGGAACGGGAGATCGAGTTCCGCCGCGCCCAGCAGCGCGCCGAGCTCTCCCGTGAGCGGGCCGAGCGGGACATGGACGCCGAACGCGCGCAGATCGTCGCCAACGAGGCGATCGAGCGGTCGCGCATCGAGAACGAGCAATCGATCAGCGCCTCGCGCATACGGTCGGAGCGCGAGACGCGAGAGCAGGAGATCGCCCGCACCCAGGCGCTCGATGCGGCCGAGATCAGCGCACGCGAGGAGACCGAGAAGGCCCGGATCGCGCAGGAGCGCGCCGTTCACGAAGCCCGCATCGCCAACGAGCAGGAGACGCAAAGCCTCGAGATCGCGCGCACCCGCGCGCTGGAGGAAGCCGAGATCGCGGCGAAGCAGGCCACCGAGACGGCGCGGCTGGCGCAGGAGCAGGCGGTCGAGGCCGCGCGCATCCGCAGCCGCGAGGAGACGCAAGGGCGCGAGATCGCGAGAGGCCGCGCGATCGAGGAGGCCGAGATCGCCGCACGCGAGGCGACCGAGGCCGCACGGATCGCGCAGGAAGAAGCGACACGCCGGCGCGAGATCGCCCGGGCCCGGGCCGTGGAGAATGCCGAGATCGCGGCGGCCGAGGCGAGCGACCGCCAGCGCATCCAGACCGAACTCGACCTCGAACAGGAGCGCATCGCCTCGACCCGCACCCGCGAGATCGCCGATATCGAGCGCCGCCGCGCCATCGAGGCTGCCGATGAGGCCCGCGTGATCGAACTGGCCGAGACACGCCGCGAGCGCGCCGACGCCGATGCCAAGGTTCGGGTCGCCGAGATCGCCGCCACGCGTGAGATCGACACCGCCGAAGTCGGCCGTGAGCGGGCCATCGAGGCCGCCCGACTGGAGCGCCGGCGCACGCTCGAACAGTTGGAGGTCGCGCGGATGCAGGCGCTGCGCGAGGCCGAGATCGCCTCGACGGAAGACATCGAGCGCGCGCGAATCTCGTCGGAGCGCGGGCTCGACGAGGCGCGCATCGGCCAGGAAACCGAACGGCGCCGGCTGGAGATCAGCCGCGAGCGGGCCATCGAGACGGCCGAGATCGAAAAGGCCGTCGCCGTCTACGAGAAGTCGCTGGAGGAATCGGCCGCGCAGATCGAGGCCGAGGAGGCCAAGGCGAGAGCGGCGGAGGCCGAGGAGCGGGTGCAGACCGTGCGCGAGACGACGAGCGCGGAGCGGCGCCGCTCGGTCGATCTCGTGATGGCCGAGAAGGCCGCCGAGGAAGCGCGCATCGCCGCCAGCGCCGAGAAGGTGCGCCGCGAAGTCGAGGCCGAGGCGCAGCGGCTGCTCAACGAGGCCGAGAACATGCTGACCGACGAGGCCCGCTTCTCGATCTTCCGCGCCAGGCTGCTCGACCGCGTCGAGGGCATCGTCGCGGCGAGCGTGAAGCCGCTGGAGAAGATCAACGATATCCGCATCATGCAGCTCTCGGGGGCCGATGGTGGCGGGATCGGCGGATCGGGCGGCGGCAACGCGACCGACGAGGTGATCAACTCGGCCCTGCGCTACCGTGTCCAGGCGCCGCTCATCGACGGACTCCTGGCCGATATCGGGATCGAGGGCGGCAACCTCTCCAAGATGGGCGGGCTCATCCGCGAGGCGAGCGACATGCAGCGGATTGCCAAAGAAACAGGCGGCAAGGGAGCGAACAACGAAGGCGACACGCCGGCGCCCGATGGCGCACCCAAATCCAGCGGGTCGAAGGGCTGATCGGTGGCACGCGTCTACGTCTCCTCCATCATCGACGCACCGGCGGCCTCCGTCTGGGAGCGGGTGCGCGATTTCAACGGGCTGCCACGCTGGCATCCGGCCATCCGCGAGAGCCGTATCGAGAACGGCGAGCCCTCCGACAAGATCGGTTGCGTGCGCGACTTCCGCCTTCAGAACGGCGACCGGTTGCGCGAGAAGCTGCTCGGCCTCTCCGATTTCGACCTCTTCTGCACCTACTCCATCCTCGAATCCCCCATGCCGCTGACCGACTACATCGCGACGCTGCGCCTCACCCCCATCACCGACGGCGACCGCACGTTCATCGAGTGGACGGCCGAGTTCGAATGCGAGGAGGCGGACGAGGAGGACCTCGTCTCCAATATCGGCTCCGGCGTCTTCCAGGGCGGGTTCGACGCGCTGAAGCGCAGGTTCGTCGGCTGATGGTCAAGGTGGTCGGGAGCACGGTGATGGATCATCCGGCCGAGGCGGTCTGGGACGTGATCCGCGACTTCAACGGCCACGAACGGTGGCATCCCGCCATCGCGACCTCCGAGATCGAGCGCCGCAAATCGGCCGACACGGTCGGCTGCGTGCGTCGCTTCACCCTTCCCGACGGCGGAGAGTTGCGCGAGCAGCTCCTCACCTTGTCGGATGCCGACATGGCCTATTCCTATTGCCTCCTGGAGACGCCGGTGCCGCTTCTGAACTACGTCTCCCACGTGCGCGTGCTGCCCGTGACCGATGGCGACCGGTCGGTCTGGACTTGGGACTCGCGCTTCGACACGCCCAAGGGCCAGGAGACGGCCATGGCGGAGCTCGTCGGCGACGGGATCTATCAGGCCGGCTTCGACGCCATCCGTGCCCATATGGCCGGCGGCGCACCGGCGGGAGCGAACTGATGGCGGTCACGGTCGAGACCCATGCCGATCTGTCGGCGGCGCAAACGGCGCTCGGCGACGGCGCCCGCTTCCTCGGAGGCGGCACCATTCTCATGCGGGCCGTCAACGAGGGCGCGCCCGAACTCGCGCGCCTCGTCAGGGCCCGCGAGCGCGCCGACGAGATCCGCGCCGACTACGACACCATCACCCTCGGCGCGGGCGTGACGATGGCGCGCATCATGGCCGAGCGCGACCTTGCCCCCCTCGCGCCCGTCGCGAAGGCGGTGGGCGGTCCGGCCGTGCGCGCAGCAGCAACCGTTGGCGGCAATCTCCACGCCGAGGCGCCCTATGGCGATTTCGCCGTGGCCCTCCTCGCACTCGGCGCGCGCATCGCGTTCGCGGACGATCGCGAGCCCTCGCTCGACCTCGAGGCCTTCTTCGCCACCCGCTCGCGCTATCGCGACCGGGTGATCCGCGCCGTCCGCTTCGCCCGGCCGCGCGATTCGTCCGAGTTCCGGTTCCGAAAGGTGCAGCGGGTGAACCCCAAGGGTGTGTCCGTCCTGTCCATGGCGGCGCATCTGCCGCGATCGGGCGACGTGCGCTTCGCCTACGGCAACATGGCGCGGACGCCGGTTCGCAGTCCGGCCGTCGAGCGCGCGCTGGCGGGCGGGCGGCTCGATGCGGAGACGATCCGGCGTGCGGCAGCGGTCGCGACGGAAGGGCTCGATCCGCCGACCGACGCGCTCGCGACCGGCTGGTATCGCCGAGAGGTCGCACCCGTCCACCTCAGCCGCATGCTGGAGGGTCGCTGACATGGCCAAGACGCCCGTCCAGTTCCGCCTCAACGGCGAGGACCGCGCGACCTTCGTCGACGCGGGCGCGAACCTTCTCGATGTGCTCCGCCGCGGCGTCGGCGACCTGACGCCGAAATATGGCTGCGGCCAGGGAACCTGCGGCGCCTGTACCGTCCACATCGACGGCGAGCCGCGCCTCGCTTGCATCACGCTCGCCGAGACGGTGGAGGGCGCGGAGGTCTCGACGGTGGCGGGCCTGCGATCCGGCGACGGCCCGCACGCGCTCCAGGAAGCGTTCATGGCCAATTTCGCCGCCCAGTGCGGCTATTGCACCACCGGCATGCTCATGGCCGCCAAGGCGCTCCTCGACCGCAACCCGCGCCCGACACGCGAGGACGTGGTGGAGGCAATCGCGGGGAATATCTGCCGCTGCACCGGCTACGAGCCGATCATCGCCGCGATCCTGGAGGCGGCGAACGGCGCGTCGAGAAGCCGGTCGGCGCGCTATGGTACGGGCCCGGGAGGCCGGACATGACCGTCGAATTCCGCAAGGACCTCTTCGCCGACGAGCGGCCGGACAATCTCCTTGAGATCGGCAAGCCCACGCGCCGGCAGGATATCGAGGGCCACGTGACGGGTCGCTCGCCCTTCTACGACGATCATCTCTTCGAGGGGCTCTGCCACATCCGCTGCGTGCGCTCGCCGCACCACCATGCCCGCATCCGCAGCATCGACACGTCGGCGGCGGCGCGGATGCCGGGCGTGAAGCGCGTCATCCGCGGGCGCGACGTGCCCGTGAACCTCAACACGCTGCTCAGCCTTCTCGATTTCGGGCTCGACGACGAGGAGCTGCTGGCGACCGAGACGGTGCGCTATCGCGGCGAGCCCGTCTGCGCGATCGTCGCGGAAACGGAGGCAATGGCGCGAGATGCGGTGCGTGCCGTCACGGTCGACTACGAGGTCCTGCCGCACGTCCTCGATCCGGAGGAAGCGCTCAAGCCCGGAGCTCCCAGCGTCAATCCGGCCTATCCGAAGAACGCTTTCGTCTATCACGGCAAATACGACCATGTGAAACTCCGGTTCGGCGACGTGGAGGCGGGCTTTGCCGAGGCCGACCACATCGTCGAAGCGCGCTACCAGATGTCGCCCATCGAGCAGGCGCCGATCGAGACTTGCGGCGCCATCGCGGCGCCCGAGACGTCCGATCGCTACGTCTGCTACACGTCCACGCAAGGCCTCTTCTTCTCGCTCGGCGTCTCGGCCAAGCTGATGGACATGTCGTCCGCCCGCCTCCACTTCATCGGCGGCACGGTCGGCGGAGGGTTCGGCGGCAAGGTCGACAGCCTGCACGAACCGATGGCGATCCTCGGCTGCATCCTCACCGGGCGGCCCTGCAAGTATCAGTTCGACCGAGCGGAGGAGATGCAGGTCGGCGCGCCCCGGGGCGCGGAGCGCTGGTACATCAAGGACGGCGTGGCGAAGGACGGGCGCATCGTCGCGAGGAAGCTGACGGGCTATTTCGACTCGGGCGCCTACACCCGCCTCACCTCCTACGCCGTCGTCAAATGCGTCGGGCACCTGCCGGGACCCTATACGATCCCCAACGTCCATGCGGACGTCTACTGCGTCTACACCAACCGCACGCCCGCGACGGCCATGCGCGGCTTCGGCATCACCGGCGTCGATTTCTCGATCGAAACGCATATGGACAAGGTGGCCGAGACCGTCGGCCTCGACCCCATCGAGCTGCGCATCCTCAACTCCTATCGCGACGGCGACATGAAGGCCCATCGGCGCACGGCCAAGAACACCGCCCTCGTCGAGTGCTGCCAGGTCGCGGCCGAGAAGGCGGACTGGCGGATCTCGCCCGAGGCCCTGCGCCAGACCTCGATGACGAACACGAATGAAGCCTGGCGCACGCAGGTCCCGAACTACACCGCCACCGACGAGCGTGGCTACGTGCCCGGCTATCAGGCCGACAATTACGGGCGATCGCGCAAGGACGGCAGTGCCATCACGTCCGATCCGCGCCTGACGACTACGCCCGGCGGCCACCACGCCCCGCCCGTCGCGGCGCCACGGCCCGGCCTCGCACCGCCGGTGATGGAGCGCAAGCCCGCCCCGCCACACGGCTCACCGCCCGGTTCGCCGCCTCCTTCGACCTCCACCCCCGCTCCGGCGCAACGCTCCGGCCCACGCCGCTTTTCGTCCTCCCTCTCCGGCTTGAGGAGACGCTAGACATGCCGATGCCAGTCTACAGAGCCGCCTGCCATTGCGGCCGCCTGACGATCCGTTTCCGGCCGCTCGACAGTCCAAGCCAGACGGGCTGCGACTGCTCGATCTGCCGCCGCAAGGCCTCGGGGGGCGTGACCGTGGCCGTCGGCGACCTCGTGGTCGAGGAGGACGAGACGCTGCGCCGCTACACGTTCGGGACCCATGTCGCGCAGCACTATTTCTGCGACACGTGCGGCATCCACACGCATCACCAGCGACGCTCGAATCCGAACGAATACCGGGTCGTCGCCGGCTGCATTCTCGGCCCTATCGAGGGGGCCTCGCTGCCGTCCGACCGCCCGTCACGCCCCTCCGTGTCCCGCGATTCGAAGATGCACCTTCTGGAGACCCCCGTCTTGAAGACCCATCTCCTGGAGACTTGCGGATGACCGTCCACACCGGCCGCGGCTTCGCCTGCATCAACTACCCCATCGGCATGAATCTCGGCGGTGACCCGAGCCAGGCGCTCGTCCATTCCAACCCGGACGGGAAGTTCATGGTCGCGCTCTCGTCCATCGATCTCGGCCAGGGCATGAAGTCGGTCACGCGCCAGATCGCGGCCGAGACGCTCGGCGTGCCGGTCGAGGACGTCTATGTCGACACCGCCGACAGCGACACCGGCCCCCAATGCATGGGCTCCTTCGCATCCCGAGGCACGCACCGGGTCGGCAATGCCGTCATCGAGGCCGCGACCGAGGCGCGGGCCGTCATGATGGAGGCCGCGGCCGAGGAGTTGGAGGTCTCCGCCGATGATCTCGTGACGGACGGCAAGGGCAACATCCACGTCAAGGGCGCGCCGTCGCGCACCATCACCGTCATGGAAGCGTGCAACACCGCGCAGTTCCAGCACGGAAAGACGGTCTCGGGGCGGGGCATCTTCCTCATCCCGATGTCGGACGTCGATCCCGACACCGGGGAGATGACGCCCGTATCCTGCTTCGCCCACGCCGCGATGATCGTCGATGTGACGGTTGACGACGAGACGGGCGAGGTCGCGGTCACCAAGATGAACTCGGCCTACGAGGTCGGCCGCGCGCTCAACCCTCGCCTCGTCGAGCAGCAACTGACGGGCGGCGCCTGGATGGGCATGAGCCATGCCGCCTGGGAGACGACCGAGCCGCACTACCCGGCGCGCGACCACGGGCCGGAGGATTTCAACAGCTACATCATGCCTGGCCCCGGCGACATCGCGCCCCACGACATCGCGATCCTGGAGCGCCCGGCGCCGGACGGCCCCTATGGCGGCAAGGGTCCGGGCGAGATGTGCGCCAACCCAGTCCTCCCCGCCGTCGTCAATGCGGTCTACAACGCGGTCGGCGTGCGGATAGACGATCTGCCGGTGACGCCCGAGAAGGTGCTGCGCGGCATCCGCGCCAATGGCGGCGCCCGCCCGCAGGCGCGGCGCTAGACCAGTGCCCGTCCGCCCCACCATCGCCGGCATCTCGGGGCCTGACGATCTTGCCCACGCCCTCCAGGCCGCGCAATATCTGGCCGGCGAGGAGCTGGCGACGACGG
Organism: uncultured Alphaproteobacteria bacterium; assembly: GCA_963842125.1. Taxonomy (GTDB): domain Bacteria; phylum Pseudomonadota; class Alphaproteobacteria; order Rhizobiales; family CAWCWK01; genus CAWCWK01. Next base: position 26,814 of record CAWJFE010000001.1, read on the forward strand.
CCTACCTCTCGCTCGCGCTCGGCAAGCCACTTCTCCTCGAAGGCGCTCCGGGCGTCGGCAAGACGGAAGCCGCCAAGGCGCTGGCCTCGACGCTGGGGCGCCGGCTCGTGCGGCTTCAATGCTTCGAGGGCATCGATGCGTCGGCGGCGCTCTACGAGTGGAACTATCCGCGTCAGATGCTTGCCATCCGCCAGGCCGGCGACGCCTATATCAACATCTATGCCGACGAGTTCCTCGTCGCCCGCCCGATGATGGAGGCGCTGCGCGACCCGGCCGGCACCGTCCTCCTCATCGACGAGGTCGACCGCGCCGACCACGAGTTCGAGGCCTTCCTCCTCGAATTCCTGTCCGACTTCACGATCTCGATCCCCGAGCGCGGCACGCTCCGCGCCGAGGCCGAGCCCGTCGTCGTCCTCACGTCCAATCGCACGCGCGAGCTTCACGAAGCCCTGCGCCGCCGCTGCGTCTACCAGTGGATCGACTATCCGGACGCGGCCCGCGAGGCCGAGATCGTCATGCTGCGCGCGTCCTCCGTGGTGCGCGAGACGGCCGAGGCGGTCGTTCGCGCGGTCGGCCGTTTGCGCGACGAGCCGATGGCCAAGCCGCCTGGCGTCGCCGAGACGGTCGAATGGGCGGAGGCGGCGACGCTCCTCCACGGCCAGGGCGACCCATGGCCCCTCGCCTTCCGCCGCGCCATCGGCGTCGCGGTCAAGGATCAGGACGACAGGCTCTTCCTCGAGGACCGGCTCGATAGCATCGTGGATGTCGCGGCGTGAGCGCCCCCCGCCCCATCCCGCCCGCCGCCATCCTGCCGGCCGCCGCCGTGCCGATGGTCGGCTTCGCGTCGGTACTGCGCGACAACGGCTTTGCCGTCGCGCCGCAGCAGACGCAGAGCTTCATCGCCGCCGTCGGTCTCCTCGGGCCGCGCACGATGGAGGATATCCGCCGCGCCGCCAGTGCCTGCTTCGCGCCGCCGCCCGATCGCATCGCCGAGTTCGACGCGCTCTTCCGCCTCGTCTTTCTCGGCCAGAGCGTCGCGGTGCCGACAGGCTCGGAGCCCGAGAACGACGACGAAACGCTCGCCTTCGACGATCGCTCGGGCACGGCCGAGCCACCTGATCCGGATGAGCTTCGCGAGGCCGGTGCCGATGCGGCGGTGGTGGAGCGCCTGGCGCAGCGCGCCTTCGCAGCCGACCGAAGCGCCGTCCTTCGCCGCTTCCGGCGCGATGTCGCCGATACCCTCCCCCGCCGCCTCTCCCGGCGGCGCACGCCCTCGCGGCATGGCGCGCAGCCCGACATGCGCCGCGCGCTGCGCGAGGCCGCGCGGCGTGACGGCGAGGTGATGCGCCTGCCCATGCGGGCGCGTCGCACGAAGACGCGGCGTGTGCTCGTCCTTCTCGACGTGTCTGGTTCGATGAAGGCCCAGACGGAGGGCGCGCTGCGGGCCGCGCACGCCCTCGTCGGTACCGGCGCACGGGTCGAGGTCTTCACGCTCGGCACGCGGCTCACCCGCATCACCCGGGCGCTTCGCCTGCGCAATCCCGATCAGGCCTTCGCCAATGCGGGGGCGCTGGTGGCGGACTGGGACGGCGGCACCCGGCTCGGGGACGCCCTCCAAGCCTTCCTCGCCGTGCCGCGCTTTGCCGGTCATGCGCGCGGCTCCCTCGTTCTCGTGATCTCGGACGGGTTGGAGCGCGGCACACCCGGTGCCCTCGTCGACGCCATCGCGCGCCTCTCCCGCCTCGCCTGGCGGCTCGTCTGGCTGACGCCTCTCGCCGAGGACCGCCGCTTCGAGCCGCAGACGCAGGCGCTGACCATGGCCGCGCCGCATATCGACGCCTTCGACAGTGCCGCCGATCTCGACCGGCTCTGCACGGCGATCGTACGGGCCGGCGACACCGCTCTGCGGCGGCGTGTGGCCTGATGACGACCCGAGACCATGGACGGGGGAGACGATGAGCCTGCACGAAGCACTCCGGCCGGATTTCGCCGAGCTGATCGATCCCGATGCGCCGGTGCGCCGGCTCGCCACCGGCTTCGACTTCACGGAGGGCCCGCTCTGGCACCCCATCGAGCGGACGCTCCTCTTCTCCGACATGCCGGGCGACGTGCGTCGGCGCTGGGACGGGCACGCCGTCACGGAGGTCGCCCGCCCCTCCCACAAGGGCAACGGCCTGACCTATGATGACGCGCTCGACCTCATCGTCTGCGAGCACGCGACGTCGTCGCTGGTGCGGATCGGCAAGGACGGGCACCGCACCGTCCTCGCCTCCCATTTCGAGGGGCGCGAGCTCAACAGCCCCAACGACGTGTGCATGCGCTCCGACGGATCGTTCTATTTCTCCGATCCCTGGTATGGCCGGATGCCGGGCTTCGGGATCGAGAGGCCGCGCGATCTCGGCTGGCAGGGGGTCTTTCGCGTGCCCTCGGGCCGGGCGGGCGGCGATCCGCAACTCCTCGTCGAGCGCTACCAGTTCAGCCAGCCGAACGGCCTCTGCTTCTGCCCGGACGAATCGAAGCTCTACGTCAACGACACCGACCAGGCGAACATCCGCGTCTTCAAGGTCGCGCCGGATGGAAGCCTGAAAGACGGGCGTACATTCGCATCCGGCATCCGCCACGGCAGCTTGGCGGGCGTGCCCGACGGCATGAAATGCGACGCGCGCGGCAATGTCTGGGTCACGGCGCCAGGCGGTCTCTGGGTCTACGATCCGGCCGGCCGACTCCTCGGCAAGGTCGCCATTCCCGAACTCGCGGCCAACCTCCACTGGGGCGGGCCGGACTGGCGCACCCTCTTCGTCTGCGCCTCGACCTCGCTCTATGCCGTCGAGACGAAGGTCGGCCCGCGCAAGGAGCCTTTCATGAACGCCCAGGACGCATCCCCACCCAGTCGCTCGAACACCCCAACGGGCGGCGGGGCACCGGACCGGCTCGACCCCGCCCGCTGCGCGCTCGTCATCCAGGACATGCAGAACGACGTCGTGATGGATGGCGGGGCGTTTGCCGCATCGGGCTCTCCGCAGCACGCCAAGGACCAGCGATCGGTCGAGAACGCCTCGCGCCTCGCCGCTGCGTGTCGCCGGCTGGGCGTACCCGTCATCCACGTCTGGTTCGTCGTTCAGCCGGGCGCACCGGGCGTGACGCTCAACGCGCCGCTCTTCGAGGATCTCGTCGACGAGAAGGCGCTCGTCGAAGGCACCTGGGGCGTCGAGCCAGCGCCCGGCTGCGAGGCCAAGGCCGGCGACCATATCGTCCGGAAGATGCGGATGAGCGCCTGGGAGGGCACATCGCTGGAGACCGTCCTCAAGGCCGAGGGGCGCGACACGATCATCGAGACCGGTGCCTGGACCAACATGTCGATCGAGCACACGGCGCGCACCGGCGCCGACAAGGGCTACATCATGGTCATCCCGGAAGACGCCTGCTCGACGATGAACGCCGACTGGCACCGCGCCTCCATCGACTACGCGATGCGCAACGTCGCGGCCGTGACGACGACGGACGACGTGATCCGTTCTCTCGGCGGCTGAGGCCGACGCCTCGATAGCATTTGAATTCTGCGCCCGCTTTTGCGAGGCTGGCGCGAAGGCACCCCGATGCATGAGGGGCCGAGACGGGATCGCGGCGCATCCGCCGGTCCCTCCGCCAAGAAGAGACATAGGGAAGAGACATGATGATGAAGACGATCTGGGGTGCCGCCCTTCTGGCAGCGGGCGTCGTCGCCCTACCCATCACCGCGCAAGCCGAATACCCCGAGCGCGAGGTGCTGGGTGTCGTGATGTGGGGCGCCGGCGGCGCGACCGACACGGTCGCTAGGGCCATCAACCCGGCCGCCGAGGAAGCGCTCGGCAAGGCGATCGTCGTCCTCAACAAGTCGGGCGGCGCGGGCGCCATCTCGACCGCCTTCGTCAACGCCGCGCCGGCCGACGGCTACACCTTCCTCTACGGGGCCGAGAACCCGCAGCTCCACCCGATCATGGGCGTCTCCGATCTCGACTATTCGGCCTTCACGCCAATCAACATTCTGGGGCGCGGCGTCGCGGTCGTCGTCGTGCCGGCCGGCTCCGACTATCAGACGATGGCCGACCTTCTCGCCGACATCGAGGCGAGGCCCGGCGACGTCCTGATGGGTTCGACAGGTCCGGGCGGCCTGCCCTCCACCGTCAGCGCGCTCATCTCCGCCTCGACCGATTTCGATGTGACCGCCATTCCCTTCGATGGCGAGGGCCCCGGCCTCACCGCCATGCTGGGCGGCGAGGTCGACTTCATGCCGTCCGGCATCTCGGCCGCCGCCGAGCAGATCAAGGCCGGCACCATGCGCGCGCTCGCCGTCGTGAATGCCGAGCCCGTCTCGCAGCTGCCCGACGTCCCCGCCATCACCGACGACCTGCCCGAGATCGGCAAGTACCTGCCCTGGGGACCGTTCTACGGCGTCTTCGTGCGGGCCGATGTGCCGGACGACGTCAAAGCGACGCTCACCGCCGCCTTCGAGACCGCCGCCACCAGCGAGACCTTCCAGACCTTGATGGACAATCGCGGCAACGTCGTCATGAACATGTCCGGCCAGGAAGCCGAGGACTTCCTGACAAAGTGGCAGCAGGTGACGGCCTACGCGCTCAAGGATACCGGCGCCGCCAAGGTCGACCCGGAAACGCTCGGCATTCCGCGGCCCTGATCGCGGCGGCGCCGGCCGTGACTCCGGACACGCATCCGGTCGCCGACGCGCGGCCGGATGGCGCGCCGGCGAGCCCTCATGAAGGCCTACCCGGCGCGCGGCGTCCGGGTGAACTCGTCTTCGCCTGCCTTCTCGTCGGCTTCGCGGGCTGGGCACTCTGGCTGTCCTGGGCGATCTCGGGCGCCACGGGGCTCGCCAAGCCGGGGGTCTTCCCGACCCTCGCCTCGGCCGCCATGCTGGCCTCCGGCCTCTTCGTCCTGCGCGACACCGTGCGGGCGGAACAAGGTCCACGCGGCTGGGCCGCCTTCCGGATGGCGGTGCTGCCGATGCGCGTTCTCGTCACCATCGGCCTCGTCGCGGTCTATGTCGGCATCATGCCCTGGCTCGGCTTCCTCGCCGCCTCGGCCCTCTTCCTCTTTACCGCGATCGCCTATCTCTGGCGCCGAGGACCGGTTCTCTCGGCGGCCGTGACGGTGGGTGCGCTGATCTCTGTCTATCTCGTCTTCCGCATCGCCTTCCAGGTCGTGTTGCCGCAAGGTGTTTGGATACGCGCGCTCTCGTGACACACCGCCCGCGATGATGTCTCGCCCCCTATGACGCCTCGCCCGCGATGATGGACGCGCTCGGCTTCGCCGCCCTCTCCTGGCTCGACCCCTCCTTGATGCTGCTGACCGCGGTGGGAACGCTCGCCGGCATCTATGTCGGCGCGATCCCCGGCCTCTCGGTCACGATGGCGACGTCGATTCTCATCTCCTTCACCTTCCGCTGGCCGGTCAACGATGCGCTGGCGCTCATAGCGGGCATCTTCGTCGGCGGCGTCTATGGCGGCTCGCGCACCGCGATCCTCCTCAACATTCCGGGCGCGCCGAGCGCCATCGCGACCGCCATCGATGGCTACCCCCTCGCCAAGCGCGGGGAGGCCGGAGAAGCGATCGGCCTGACGACGGTGATGTCGGTGCTGGGCGGTCTCATCGGCATCGCGATGCTCGCGCTCTTCGCACCCGTGATCTCCTCCTTCGCCATTCAGTTCAACTCGCGGGACTATCTGCTGCTCGGGCTCATCGGCATCCTTCTCGTCGGATCGCTTTCGGGCGAGAGCTTTGCCAAGGGCGTCTTCGCCGGGGCGCTCGGCGTCCTCATCGCGATGGTGGGGCTCGATCCGATGACGGCCGAGGGCCGCTTCACCTTCGGCACGATCTCGCTCATGGGCGGCATCCCTTATGTCGTCGCGATGATCGGCTTCTTCGGCGTCGCGGAGGCGCTGGTGCAGCTGCACACGCTCGATCTGCCGGCGATCAAGCAGCGGATCGCGCGCATCGTGCCCCGCTGGTCGGACGTGCGGCGCTATGGCGGCCTGGCTCTGCGCGCCTCCGGCATCGGCACCATCATCGGGGCGCTGCCGGGCACCGGGGGCGATATCGCCGCCCTCCTCGCCTACGATCACGCCAAGCGCTCGACGCCCGATCCCGAGACGCCCTTCGGCGAGGGGGCGAAGGAAGGCCTCGTCGCGCCGGAGGCGGCCAACAACGCAGCCGTCGGCGGCGCCTTCATCCCCATGCTCACGCTCGGCATTCCGGGCGATGCCGTCACCGCCGTCATCATCGGCGCGCTCTTCATTCACGGGTTGAAGCCGGGACCGCTCCTCCTCGCCGAGACGCCGCATCTCTTCTGGTTCATCGTCGGCAACCTTACGCTCGCCAACGTCTTCCTCCTCGTCTTCGGCCTCACGGGCATCCGCGTCTTCACGAAGATCGTCGAGTGCCCCAAGGCCGTCCTCATTCCGCTCATCGTCGTCCTCTCCGCCGTCGGCGCCTATGCGATCGAGAACAATCCCACGCATATCGCGTGGATGCTCGGCTTCGGGGTCGTCGGCTATTTCCTCAAGACCTACGGCTTTCAGGTCGGCCCGATCATCCTCGGCGTCATTCTCGGACCGATGATGGACAGCAACTACCGCCGTGCCATGCTGGGCGCGCGGGGCGATGTCGGCACGTTCCTGTGGAATTTCGTCTCCCACCCGATCTCGCTCGTCCTCACGCTCGGCCTCGTCTTCCTCCTCGTTTCGCAAACCCCGCTCTGGCGGCGCCTGCGCCGGCGCTGACCGGACCCTCTCAAGGCCAGCCTGCGGCCAGGACGAACCTTGTGTTCCCGGCAGGCAGCTCTATCGTGCGCCGCCTTCGTCACAGCCATCCGAGACCGCGCCCGCCATGTCCTCCCCGCTCTCCCTTCACCGCTTGGTCGATCTCGACAGCGAAGGCCGCGAGGCGCTCTGCCGCCGTGCCGAGACCGATCTCGGCCCCTATCTCGAACGGGCGCGGCTGATCGTTGAGGACGTGCGCACGCGGGGCGACGCGGCATTGGTCGACGCGGCCGCCCGATACGAGGGCGCCCAGCTGACGCCCGCGACGCTGAAGGCGACGCCCGAGGAGTTCGACGCCGCGCCCGACAAGCTCGACGCGGACGTAAAGGACTCGATCCGCTACGCCGTCGAGGCCGTGCGCCGCTTTCACGCCGCCGGCATGCCCGAGGACATGTGGATGAAGGAGATGGAGCGCGGCGTCATGGTCGGCGAGCGCACGCTGCCGATCGAGTCGGTCGCAGGCTACGTGCCGCGCGGCAAGGGCGCGTTCCCGAGCGTGGCGATCATGGTCTCGGTGCCGGCCGTCGTCGCGGGCGTGCCGCGCCCCATCCTCCTCACGCCGCCCATGGCCGACGGCTCGGTCGATGCCGCGACCCTCTTCGTCGCGCGCGAGGCAGGCGTCGAGGCGGTCTACAAGGTCGGCGGGGCGCAGGCCGTGGCCGCCGCCGCCTATGGGACCGAGACGGTGCCCCGCTGCCGCAAGATCGTCGGGCCGGGCAGTCCCTGGATCGGCGCGGCGCGGCGCATCCTGGCCGATGTCATCGATCCCGGCATGCCGGCGGGACCGTCCGAGTCGATCGTCTTTGCCGACGGGACCGCCGATCCGATGAAGACGGCGCTCGACCTCGTCACCGAATCGGAGCACGGCTCCGACAGCTCGGTCTGTCTCGTCACGCTGTCGGAGGATTTCGCGCACACGGTCGGCGCCGAGGTCGCACGGCTCTGGGCGCGGATGGGCGAGCCCTGGGCGACCCATAGCCGAAGCGTCCTGACGGGCCCCCGCGGCGGCATCGTCATCGCGGAGGGCGTCGAGGACGCGGCCGCCTTCACCAATGCCTATGCGCCCGAGCACCTCATGATCGAGGCGAAGGATCCTTGGCCCTATCTCACCCACTTCCGGCACGCCGGCGAGATATTGCTCGGCGAGAACGCGCCCTTCGGCGTCGCCAACTACGTGCTCGGCGCCAACAACGTGTTGCCGACATCGGGCTATGCCCACACGCGTTCGGCCACCAGCGTCCACGATTTCCTGGTACGCCAGACCGTCGCCTACGTCTCGCCCGAGGGCTACGACACGCTCGCACCCCACGCCCACACGCTCGCGCGATACGAGGGTTTCGAGGCCCATGCCAACGCGACGGGTCCGCTCAGGCGTGGTACGCCAGAGGCCGAAGGCTAGCGGCTGCCGGGCCGACGCGGCGACGGGCAGTGCGCGCGATCGCCGCTCGAAATGGTGGACAACGGGCCTGGGCCGACTTGCCGAAGCCTTCTAGCGCACCAACTTTGCCATTGTGTCACACCGACTCATCCGGGGCGAAGGGCGTAGCGTAGCTGGAGCCGAGAATGGGGTGCCGGCGCTCGACAAACGGGCCGGGACCGACAAGGGGAATCGTTTCGTCTATGTTGCAGCGCCTGAGATCGCCATCGACAAAGCCGGGTGCGGACATGTCAGTCAGGGATGCGTCCGGCACAGGTTCGTCGGGCGCGGAAGGGGACGGTCCTCGTATCGCGATCGTCGGGGCCGGGCCGGGCGGGCTCGCGGCCGCCATGATGCTCGCCGCCGAGGGCGCACGCGTCACGCTCTACGAGAAGGGCTCGGCGGTCGGCGGGCGCACCAAGGTCGTCACGCTGGAGGGCGGCTACCGGTTCGACATCGGGCCGACCTTCTTCCTCTACCCCCAGGTTCTGCGCGAGGTCTTCGAGCGCTGCGGGCTCGACATGGACGGCTTCATCGAGCTGGCGCGGGTCGATCCGCAATACCGCCTCGATTTCGGCGACGGCACCGGCATCTCCGCGACGCCCGACCTCAAGGCCATGGCGGCCGAGATCGCCAAGATCAACAAGAAGGACGCAGCCTCCCTCCAGCGCTTCATGGACGACAACCGCGCCAAGCTCGAAGCCTTCGGCCCGATCCTCAAGAGCGCCTTTTCGGGTGTCAGCGACATCCTCAAGCTCGAAATGCTGCCGGCGCTGAAATGGCTGCGCCCAACGCAATCGGTCAACGACGATCTCGCGCGTTATTTCGACGACGAGCGGGTGCGGCTGACCTTCTCGTTCCAGACGAAATATCTGGGCATGAGCCCCTTCCGCTGCCCGAGCCTCTTCACGATCCTCTCCTTCCTCGAATACGAATACGGCGTCTGGCACCCGATCGGCGGCTGCGGCGCGGTGTCGGAGGCGATGTCGGAGGCGGCGCAGACGCTGGGGGCGGACGTGCGGCTCGACGCCGACGTGACCGGCATCGCCTTCGAGGGCAAGCGCGCCGTGGGCGTGACGATCGGCGATACGGTCGAGCCGGCAGACGCCGTCATCGTCGGCGCCGATTTTGCCGGCACGGTCCCCCAGCTCGTTCCCAACGGGCTGCGCAAACGCTGGACGGATGCCAAGATCGACAAGGCCAAGTTCTCCTGCTCGACCGTCATGCTCTATCTCGGCATCGAGGGCGACTACCCCCATCTCGACCACCACACGATCTTCCTCGCCGAGGACTACAAGGCCAATATCAAGGAGATCGAGGAAGGCTTCGGCCCGCCGAGCGATCCATCGGTCTACGTCCAGAACCCGGCCAAGACCGACCCGAGCTTCCGCACGCCGGCCGGCGTCTCGCTCTACGTGCTCGCGCCCGTCGGCAACCTCAAGGGCGGCGCGGACTGGGAGGCCGAGAAAGCCGCCTTCCGCGAGCGCATTCTCGACAAGCTCGAAGCACGAGGCCTGACCGACCTGCGCGCCCGCATCCGCACCGAGCGCATGCTGACGCCGGACGACTGGCAGGACGAATACGGCCTCTATGCCGGCGCGACGTTCAACCTCGCGCACGGACTCGACCAGATGCTGATGCTGCGGCCGCGCAACCGGTTCGAGGACGTGGACGGCGTCTATCTCGTCGGCGGCGGCACCCATCCGGGATCGGGCCTGCCGGTCATCTACGAGGGCGCGCGCATCACCGCCGACCTCCTGATGAAGGATCTCGGGCTCTCGCCCGCAGTCACCAAGGGTGGCCCGATGATGCTGGAGGCGGGCGAGTGAGCCCCGTCGTTCTCGTCGTGGCGGCCTCGCTGTCAACCGTTCTGCCGGCCGCCACGGCAATGGCGGGCGAGCTGACGATAGACGTCTCGGGCGCCGTTCCGGACGGAAGCACGGTCTATGCGGCGCTTTGCCAGGGCGCGCTCAAGGAGGCGGCCTGCCTGCCGGCCGACGCGCGGCCCGGCCGTGAGGGCAGCGTCCGCCTCGTCGCGCCCGGCGTTGCGCCCGGCCGGTACGCTGCGGTCGTCTTTCAGGACGTGAACGGCAATGGTCGGCTCGACCGGAATATGATCGGTTATCCGAGAGAGCCTTACGCGATTTCCAACACGCCGCGCGGGCTTCCAACGTTCTCCAAGGCAGCCTTCGCGATCGACGACGGCGCAGCCCGCATCGCGCTGCGTTTGAAACACCCCTGAAGCACCCGCGACGGCACTCACGAAACGCGAAGGCTCAGACGCGGCGCGAACCCTACCACCCAAAGCGCCGCCCCGAGCCCCCCACAGCTGGCCGGCGCGAGGCAAAACCCAGCCGGACGGCGCAAGACGAAGCACAGCGCGCCGACGTGAAGCAGAACCCAGCCCGCCGGCGCGAGGCAACAAGAGAGAGACATTCATGACGGATCGGATTGCGGTCATCGGCGGAGGCCTTGGCGGACTGGCGGCGGCGGCGGTGCTGGGCGCGCGCGGGCACAAGGTCACGCTTTTCGACAAGAATGACTGGATCGGCGGCAAGGCGGCGGTGAAGCGTCAGCCCTCGCCCATTGGCGACTTCCGCTTCGACATGGGTCCGACCATCCTCACGGTCCCGGCCGTCCTGGAGCGCATCTTCGGTGAGGCGGGCGAGAGCGTCTACGAGAAGCTCGACCTCGTCAGGCTCGATCCGCAATGGCGTTGCTTCTTCGAGGATGGCGGCGTGCTCGACCTGCGCGAGGACGTGAAGGAGGCCGCCCGCGCCATCGAGGCCTTCGCCCCCGGCATCAGTGCGGGCGCGGGCTACGAGGAGCTCCTCAAGCTCTCCGAGCACCTCCACGGCGTCTCCGAACGGTTCTTCCTCTGGAAGGCGGTGGAGGATCTGCGCGACACGATGGACTTCAAGGCGAGCCTCAACGCATCGACCCTGTCGGACGTCATGAGCCTGCGCATGGGCCAGTCCGTTGCCGGTGTGATCAGAAAGCATGTCAAGGACGAGCGCGTCAGCCAGATGCTCGACCACTACACGCAATATGTCGGCTCCTCGCCCTTCGCGAGCCCCGCCGTCCTCACCTCGATCGCGCACATGCAGTCGTCGGGCGGCGTGTGGTATCCGATGGGCGGCACGCGCGCCGTGGCCGAGGGGCTGATGGCGCTCGGGCGACGGCACGGCGTCGACTATCGGCCCTCGACCGAGATCACCGGCCTCGACATCGAGAACGACACGCTGCGCGCGGTCGTGACCGACAGCGGCGAGCGCGTGCCCGTCTCCGCCGCCGTCTCCAACATGGACGCCATCCGCACCTATGCCGAGCTCGTCGGCGGCGACGCCGCGCGGCGCTATGCCAAGGCGACGAAGGGCAAGGGCGGCGGCTCGGTCTATGGCAACCGCAATTACGAACCGGCCTGCTCCGGCGTCGTCCTCTATCTGGGGCTCAACAAGGCCTACGATCACCTCGCCCATCACGACTTCGTCTTCAGCCGGGACGCCGAGGAGGAGTTCGATGCGATCTACGAGAAGGGCGAGGTCGCGCCCGATCCGACCGCCTATCTCGCCGCGCCGTCGTCCACCGACCCGAGCGTCGCGCCTGAGGGCGGCGAGGCGCTCTATGTCTTGGTCCACGCACCGCATCTTCGCCCGCACCACGATTGGTCGAAGATGTTCCCCGAATACCGCCAGCGCATTCTCGACAAGCTGAAGCGCACGGCCGGCATGGAGGATATCGAGGACAGGATCGTCTGCGAGAGCCACCTCACCCCGCAGGACATCCACGACCGCTACAAGGTCTTGGACGGCGCCATCTACGGCCTCGCCTCCCACGGCAAGTTCATGGGCGCCTTCAAGCCCGGCAACCGTTCGCGCGACGTGAAGGGCCTCTACCTCGCCGGCGGCGCGGCCAATCCGGGGCCCGGCATGCCGATGGTCATGATGTCGGGTTGGATCGCGGCCGACGCGCTGGACCAAGACATGGGCGGGCGCGGCCCGATGCTGGAGGCGGCGGAGTAGCGCTCCGTCCGGGCCATTTCGATGACAGCACAAGGCTCGCTCAGCGAACGCCACAGGGCCGAGGCGGAGCGGGTCGTGAAGGCGCGCGACCCGCGCCTGACGCGCTTCTTCGCATACATCTTCCGCCGAGCCATACGCGCGGACTTCCATGCCCTGCGCGTCTCCAAGGCCTCCGCCATCCCCGCCCCCGACGCGCCCCATCTTGTCATCTACGCCAACCACCCCTCCTGGTGGGACGCCGCGCTCTACAACGCGCTCCACCCGATGCTCTTCGGCGCGCGGCCGGGCTTCGCGCCCATCGATGCCGAGATGCTAAGGAGCTATCGTTTCATGGGCCGTATCGGCGCCATCGGCGTCGATCAGTCGAGCCCGGCCGGCGCGCGCGCCTTCCTTTCCACCTGCGCGCATGTGCTCGAAGCTCCGGCACGCATGCTCTGGGTCGCGGCGCAGGGGCGAGTTCGCCGACGCACGCCAGCGCCCGCTCGCGCTTCGCCCCGGCCTTGCCCATCTGGCATCGACGCGCCCCTCAGGCCCGCTTCGTGCCGATGGCGGTCGAGTACCCGTTCTGGGACGAGCGCACGCCCGAAGCCCTCATCCGCTTCGGCGCGGCGGTGCCGGGCGAGGAGATCGCACGCCTCGGCACAAGGGACGGCGCGGCGCGGCTCGAGGTCGCCTTGACCGACACCCTCGATGCGTTGTCGAAGGAGGCCATGACGCGCGACCCCGCCCTCTTCGACACCCTCCTCGCCGGCAAGGTCGGCGTCGGCGGCGTCTACGACCTTTGGCGCCGCGCGAAGGCGTGGAGCCGCGGGGAGCGCTTCGAGGCGGCGCACAACGTGCGTGCGCATCGTGAGGATACCGGATCGTGACCCTCTTCACCCTCGCCGTCATCGGTCTCGGTCTCGCCTGCCTGCCGGCCGTATTGACGCTGATGAACGTAGGCGTCCTCCAGACCCCGCGCCGCCCGGCAACGCACCCGAAGCTCGCCATCCTCGTGCCCGCCCGCAACGAGGAGGCCGGTATCGCCGATTGCGTCCGCGCCGCGCTGGCCTCGAAGCACGCCGAGGTCGAGGTCGTCGTCCTCGACGACCACTCGACCGACCGCACGGCCGCCATCGTCTCCGAGATCGCGGCCACCGACCCGCGCCTGCGGCTGGAGACCCCGCCCTCGCTGCCGCCCGGCTGGTCGGGCAAGCAGCACGCCTGCCTGCAGCTCTCGCGCCGCACCGACGCCGAGCTGATGCTCTTCCTCGATGCCGACGTGCGGCTGGAGCCGGAGGGCGCCGCCCGCCTCGCCGCCTGGTTGGAGACGCACAATCTCGATCTCGTCTCGGGCGTGCCGCGCCAGATCATGACGACCTGGTCGGAGCGGCTCGTCGTGCCGATGATCAATCTCCTCCTCCTTGGCTACCTGCCGATGGCGATGATGCGGACCTGGGGCCTCTTGGGCCTTGCCGCCGGCTGCGGACAGATGATGCTGGTGCGCCGCGCGCCTTACGAGGCCGTGGGCGGGCACGAGGCGGTCAAGCACTCCTTCCATGACGGGCTCCTCCTCCCCCGCGCCTTTCGGGCCAAGCGGTTCACGACCGACCTCGTCAACGGCGCCCATCTCGCCCGCGTGCGGATGTACGACACGCCGCAAGCCGTCTGGTCGGGCTTCCTCAAGAACGCGACCGAGGGCATGGCCAAGCCGATCGCGCTGCCCGTCTGGACCACGCTTCTCGTCGGCGGCCACATCCTGCCCTATGCCACGCTCATCGCGGGGCTGGTGACGGCGCGAGCGGATGTGATCGGCGTCTCGGCGACCGCGATCCTCCTGGCCTTCGCGACGCGGCTCCTCCAGGCTTGGCGGGTGCGCGAGCCCTATGCGAATGCGCTCTGGCACCCCGCCACCATCGTCGCGGGCCTCGCGATCCAGTGGGCGGCGCTGGTGCAGCACTCGCGCGGCGTACGGCCGACCTGGCGCGGGCGGGCCCGCCCGAGCGAGGCGTGAGCGAAACCGGCGACCCTTTGGCGCCGGACGCCACGTCGACGCGGTCCAGCAGACCGGAACCGGCCGCTTCGAAGACATCGGCGCAGGAGAACTTCCCCGTCGGCTCGCGCCTTCTCAAGGCCGAGTATCGCCCCCACGTCCTCGCCTTCTATCGCTTCGCCCGCACGGCCGACGACATAGCCGATGCGCCGGACCTGTCCGCCGACGACAAGCTCGCGCGGCTGGACGCGATGGAGGCCGCGCTGGATGCACCCTGCCTCGACCCCCGCGCCGATGCGCTGCGCAAGACGGAGGCTGCGACGGGATGCGGTGTCGCGCAGGCTCGCGCGCTTCTCGCCGCATTTCGCCAGGACGCGGTGAAGGCGCGCTATCGCGACTGGGACGACCTCGCGGACTATTGCCGCCTCTCCGCCAACCCTGTCGGCCGCTTCCTTCTTACGCTCCATGGCGAGGGCGTGGAGGCGCACGGACCATCGGACGCGCTCTGCACGGCGCTCCAAGTCCTCAACCACCTGCAAGACTGCGCCGACGACCGGACCACCCTTGGCCGTGTCTACATCCCCGAACCCTGGCTGGTCCGAGCAGGCGGCGAGGACGCCTTCTTCGCACCGGGTTCGCAGTCGTCCGCGCGCCGTGCGGTCCTCGATGCCGCACTCGACCGCGTCGACGATGCGCTCGACCAGGCCGCGGACCTTCCCGCCACGATAGCCGACCGAAGGCTGCGGATGGAGGCCGGCGTCACGCTCACCCTCGCGCGCCGGCTGGCCGAGCGGCTGCGCGAAGCCGATCCGGTGGCCGAGCGTGTCGCGTTGGGGCCCCGCGATTTCGCGGTTGCGGCGGCGAGTACGCCCCTCTGGGCAATGCGACATGGCGCGGGACATCCGAGCGAGCGGGCCGACCAGACCGTGGTGCGCAACCGGGTGCGCCGGGCGCGTACCTCCTTCGCGGCCGGCATGCGCAGCCTCCCCGGCGATCGCCGCGCCGCGCTCTACGCCATTTACGCCTTCGCCCGCGCCGTCGACGACGTCGCCGATGCGCCGACGCCGCCGGCCGAACGGTTGGAGCGGCTCGGCCTCTGGCGCGATGCGCTCGACAGGGTCCGGGACGGCACGCCGAAAGGGCCGCTGGAGCGCGAGCTCGACCGTGCCGTCACGCGTTTCGGCATTCCGCTCATCGAGCTCGACCGGCTGATAGACGGGATGGAGGACGATTGCGCGGCCTGCGTGCGGAAAGCCACCCCGCTCGCGCTCTCGCTTTACTGCCGGCGCGTGGCAGGCACGGTCGGCATCGTCAGCGCCCACGTCTTCGGCCTCTTCGACGCGCCGACCGAGCGCCGGACGGCGCACCGCTTTGCCCGCACGCTCGCCCAGGCCTTGCAGCGCATCAACGTGCTGCGCGACATCCGGGAAGACGCGGCCGAAGACCGCGCCTATCTGCCCACCACCTCGCTCGGCCTCCAGCCGGACGCCCCCATCGAGGCGGTACTCTGCGCGCCGCGCCTCGCCCAGACCTGCACCGCCCTCGCGCGGGATGCACGGGCACGAATCGCCACGGCCAGCGCGCTCTCGACCACCTTGGACGACGCGGCCCTCCGCCCGGCCCGGCTGATGCTCGCCGCCTATGAGGGGCTGCTCGACGAGATCGAGGGGCGCATCGCGGATGGCGAGTGCTGGCCGCTGTCCGAGCGGGTTCGCCTCTCGCCCGCGGCGAAGCTTCGGCTGGCGGCGGGGGCGCTCCTGCCGGCGATGGGGCGTCGCTGATGGGACGTATCCACGTCATCGGCGGCGGGTTGGCCGGGCTCTCGGCGGCCCTCGCCTCGCTCGACTCGGGCCGTGCGGTCACCCTTTACGAGGCGAGCCCCCATCTGGGCGGGCGCTGCCGATCCTATCACGACGCCAAGCTCGGCCGGCTGATCGACAACGGCACGCACGCCCTCGCCGGCGCCAACCCCGCCGCCTTGGCCCTCCTCGACCGCCTCGGCCATCGCGGCGACTGGGTGACGGCCGACGAAGGCCTGCTGCGCATCGCCGACCTCGGCGAGAACGGGGCGCTGGACCGACTTCGCCACGTCGCCCCGCCAACGCTTCGCACGCTCCTGCCGGGTCGTAGCGACGATCTCGCCAAGCCCGGCCTCTCCGATCTCGCCGGTCTCGCACGCACGCTCGCGGGCCCGGACCGGACGGTCGCCGCACTCTTTCGCGCGACGCCCTTCTACCGAGATATCATCGATCCGCTCACCATCGCCGCACTCAACACGCCCTCCAGCGAGGCTTCGTCCCGGCTCCTCGCCGCCGTCCTCCATGCAGGTTTGAAAGGTGGCAGCGGCACCGCCGCACTGATGCCCCTCATCGCGCGGCGCGGCCTCGGGCCCGACCTCGTGGACCCCCTCGCCGATGCAATCCGCGCCGGGGACGGCATCATCCGGCAAGGCACCCGCGTGGAAGGCATCGCGCGGGAGAACGACCGCGCCACGCGGTTGGAAACGGCCGATGGGTCTATCCCGCTCCCCCCCGGAGACCAGGTCTGCGTGGCCGTCCCCGCCCAGCATTGCGGCCGGTTGATGCCCGAGAGCATCGACGGCGTCGACATCGCACCCAGCCCCATCGTCAACGCCCATTTCGTGCTCGATCACCCGGTCGCGGACGCGCGCGCGCACATGTTCGCCGTTCTCGGCGGGGCATCGCAGTGGATCGTCGTGCGGGGGGACCTCGTCAGCACCACGGTCAGCGCCGCCGATGCGCTCAACGCGACCGATCGCGAGACCGTCTTCGAGACGCTCTGGAGCGAGGCCCGGCGTGCCTGCGCCTGCCTCGAGCAGCCTTTGCCCGAACGACCGTTGGCTTGGCGCGTTGTGAAGGAGCGATGGGCGACGCTTCGCCAGGTCCCGAAGCTCGGCCGGCCCAGCGCCGGCACCGCGCTCGCCAACGTCGCCCTCGCCGGCGACTGGACGGCGACCGGTTTGCCGTTCACCATCGAGGGCGCGATCCGGTCCGGCCAGACCGCCATGCGCCATCTCGCGGCGCAAGGCTGACGGGTCGTTCGAGACGACACGGGCCAAAGACGGTTCTGGGAGGGCCTCGTATGGAACATTCCGCGGACTGGCAGGCGCCATCCGGCACCGCACCCTCCAACGTCGTGCCCCTTCACCCGGTCGGCGAGTTGGAGACGGATGAGCGGTCTCCCGCGCAGATCGTCGTCGGCGAAGCCTATGATGGCCTCCGCGCCGCGGACGCGCGCGAGGGCGGGCTCGACCTCGCCACGCGCGGCCGGCACCTGCGGGCGCTGCGAACGGTCGTGCGCGACGCCAAGGACAAGATCGCTTCGACTGTCGATGCCGATTTCGGCGGTCGCCCGGCACAGGAGACGTTGCTGGCCGAAGTCGCGCTCGTCCTCGGCAGCATCGACCACGCGCTGAAGCATCTCCACCGCTGGGCGCGCCCGAAATCGGTCCGACTCGGGATGGAGTTCTGGCCTGCCAAAGGCCGCGTCGAGCGGGTGCCGCTTGGCGTCGTCGGCATTCTCGCGCCGTGGAACTACCCGGTGCAGCTCGCGCTCGTGCCGCTCGTCGCGGCGCTCTCGGCCGGCAATCGGGTGCTGCTGCGCCCCTCCGAGCATACGCCTCGCACGGCCGCCCTCCTCGACCGGATCGTGTCCGACGCCCTGCCTGCCGATGTCGCGCGCGTCGTCAACGGCAATGCAGATGTGGCGAAGGCCGTGACGGCGCTGCCGCTCGACCACCTCTTCTATACGGGATCGACCACGACCGGACGGCACGTGATGCGCGCCGCCGCCGACGATCTGACGCCCGTCACGCTGGAACTCGGCGGCAAGAGCCCCGCGATCCTCCTCGACGATATCGCGCTCGAGAAGGCGGCAGCCTCGATCATGGCCGGCAAGCTCCTCAGCGCCGGCCAGACCTGCATCGCGCCCGATTATCTCCTCGTGCCGCGTCCGCGAATGGACCGCGTCATCACGGCGCTCGGCGAGGCGGCGCGCGCGCTCTATCCCGACCCCGACGGCCCGGACTACGCCGCTATCGCGCGGCCCGAGGACCGCGCCCGCCTCCTCCGTCTTCTCGATGGGGAGGACGCGATCGCTCTCTTTTCCAAAGCGCCCAGGCCGCCCAAGCTCGGCGCCTATATTCTGCGCGCACCCTCGCCGGCGAGCCCGGCCATGACGGAGGAGATCTTCGGGCCGATCCTTCCCGTCGTGCCCTACGAGACGCTCGACGACGCGATCGCCTTCGTGAACGCCCGCCCGCACCCGCTCGCCCTCTACGTCTACGGTGAGGACGCGGCGGTTGGCGAGCGCGTGGTTGCCCGAACACGCTCCGGCGGTGCCTCGATCAACGAGGCCGTCCTCCACGTCGCCTCGCACGGGCTACCCTTCGGCGGCGTCGGCGCGTCGGGCATGGGCGCCTATCACGGTGCGGCGGGCTTCGAGACCTTCAGCCACGCCCGCAGCGTCTTCAGGCAGGGCCGCTTCGACGTCACACGCTTCGCCCGCCCGCCCTACGGCGCCTTCGCCAAGAGACTGATCGGCTTTCTGACCCGATGAGGCATCGGTGAACGACGTTCTCGACCGACCGGGCGCGACCGTACCGCAACCGCCAGCGCTGCAACGCACGTTCGGGCGCGCCCATGTCGGCTTTCGCTTCGAGCGGGGCGCGACACGTCTGACCGATCTGCGCCAGGAGGGCGCCGCCAAGATCCGGCTGCCGCGCACCCACGGCGCACCGCCCGAGGCCGTCCTGATCAACACGGCCGGCGGGCTGACGGATGGCGACCGGATCGAGCAGTCGGTCACCGCCGGCCCCGGCGCTACGGCGACCGTGACCACACAGGCCTGCGAGAAGCTCTATCGCGCGCGGGGCGAGGCCCCGGCCCATGTCGTCAACCGGATCGCGGTCGGCGCCGGCGGACGCGTGCTCTGGTTGCCGCAGGAGACGATCCTCTTCGAGAACGGGCGGTTGGAGCGGCGGCTCGAGGCTGACGTGGCCGAGGGCGGACGGCTGTTGGTGTGCGAATCCGGGCTGCTCGGCCGCGCCGCGATGGGCGAGGTGCCGACACGTGGCCTTCTCGACGAAGCCTGGGACGTACGAGTCGCCGGCCGCCTCTTCGCGGCCGAGCGCAGCCGCATCGGAGGGCCGGACGGACCTCTGGGCGCGACGACGGCCGGACCGGCGACGCTTGCCGGCCACCGCGCCTTCGCCACCGTCCTCCTCGTCGCGCCCGGGGAGGCGGATCTCGTCGAGGCCGGCGTAGAGGCCGTTCGAGCGCTAGCGGGACCAGCCGCAGGGGACCAGGGCCTCAGCGGATGGAACGGGCGGCTGCTGCTTCGCCTCGTCGCGCCGGACGGGCTCAACCTTCGTCGCGCGCTCTTGCCCGCCCTCGAGGCGCTGGCCGGTCTCGTTCGCGGCGAGCCGGGGCCGGCCCGATTGCCCAAGGTTTGGGCGCTCTAGACGCCTTCGCGGTGGCCCGCAGTCTTGGCAACCCCGCTTGGCCGCGCCAACATGGATGCCCGGCCGGAACCTCACGATTCGGCTCCGCCGGCGATGCAGGAGATCGCCCATGCTGCTCACGCCGCGAGAGAAGGACAAGCTGCTCGTCGCCATGGCGGCCGAGGTGGCGCGCAAGCGGCTGGAGCGCGGCGTCAGGCTCAACCACCCGGAGGCCATCGCGCTCATCACAGATTTCGTCGTCGAGGGCGCGCGCGATGGGCGCTCCGTCGCCGACCTCATGGATGCCGGCGCGCGGGTGATCGCCCGCGATCAGGTCATGGACGGCATCGCCGAGATGATCCACGACGTGCAGGTCGAGGCGACCTTCCCCGATGGCACCAAGCTCGTGACGGTGCACGAACCGATCCGCTGACGCGGGCCTCGAAACGGTTCCGATACTCCCGACACCCACTACAGATCCACGCACGAACGAAAGGTCCTCACATGCCGCAATCGATGGCGAGTTCCACGCTCATCACACGCGTCGCCGCCGCCGGCATCGCCCTGGCGGCGACGGGTGCGCAGGCCCATGAGACCATGGCCGACCACGCCGTGCTGGCGCAGGACTCGGTCCTCGGCGCTCTCGCGCACAGGCTCTTCGGCCAGCACCATATGATCGAGACGATCGGGCTCGTCGGCCTCGGTCTAGGCATCGCCGCGGCGGCCGTGCTCGTCGTCGCGGCGAGGCGCCGCTCATGATTCCGGGCGAGGTTCTGCCAGCGTCCGGCACCGTGTCCCTCAACGAAGGCGCGGCGCACACCACGCTGACGGTGGCCAACACGGGTGACCGACCCGTGCAGGTCGGCAGCCACTATCACTTCGCAGAGACCAATCCCAGCCTCGACTTTGACCGCGACGTCGCCCGAGGCCAGCGCCTCGATATCGCGGCCGGCACGGCGGTGCGCTTCGAGCCGGGCCAGAGCCGCGCGGTGACGCTCGTCCCGTTCGGCGGCACGCGAACCGTCATCGGCTTCCGGGCGGAGACCGACGGCGCGCCCCTTTAAGGGTTCGTCAGAGAACGCTTTCGACAAGGACGACCACGAGGACGACCAATGGCCGCCACCCTCTCCCGTGCAGAATATGCCGCGCTCTATGGCCCGACCACGGGCGACAGGGTCCGGCTGGCCGACACCGATCTCGTCATCGAGGTCGAGCGCGACCACACGACCTATGGCGAAGAGGTCACCTTCGGCGGCGGCAAGGTGATCCGCGACGGGATGGGCCAGAGCCAGCGCACCCGCGCCGAGGGCGCGATGGACACCGTCATCACCAACGCGCTCATTCTCGACCATTGGGGGATCGTCAAGGCCGATGTCGGCTTGAAGGACGGCCGCATCGCGCATGTCGGCAAGGCGGGCAACCCCGACGTTCAGAACGGCGTCGACATCGTGATCGGGCCGGGCACCGAGATCATCGCCGGCGAGGGCAAGATCCTCACCCCCGGCGGGCTCGACGTCCACATCCACTACATCTGCCCGCAACAGGTGGAGCACGCGCTCCACTCCGGCGTCACGACCATGCTCGGCGGCGGCACCGGCCCGGCGACGGGCACCAACGCGACGACCTGCACGCCCGGCCCCTGGCACATCGCCCGGATGATCCAGGCCGCCGACGGCCTGCCGATGAACCTCGCCTTTGCCGGCAAGGGCAATGCGTCCCGCCCCGATGCGCTGATGGAGCAGATCCGCGCCGGGGCCTGTGCGCTCAAGCTCCACGAGGACTGGGGCACGACGCCCTCGGCCATCGACACCTGCCTGAAGGTCGCCGAGGAGACTGGCGTCCAAATCATGATCCACACCGACACGCTCAACGAGTCGGGCTTCGTGGAGAGCACGATCAAGGCGATCGGCGACCGCACCATCCACGCCTTCCACACCGAGGGCGCGGGCGGCGGGCATGCGCCCGACATCATCAAGGTGTGCGGGCTGCCCAACGTCATTCCCTCGTCCACCAATCCGACGCGGCCCTATACCGTCAACACGGTCGACGAGCACCTCGACATGCTCATGGTCTGCCATCACCTCAATCCGTCCATCCCCGAGGACGTCGCCTTTGCGGAGAGCCGCATCCGCCGCGAGACGATCGCCGCCGAGGACGTGCTGCACGACATGGGCGCCTTCTCGATCATCGCGTCCGACAGCCAGGCGATGGGACGGGTCGGCGAGGTCGTCATCCGCACCTGGCAGACGGCGCACAAGATGAAGATCCAGCGCGGCCGCCTCGATGGCGAGACGGGCGACAACGACAATCTGCGCGCGCGGCGCTACATCGCGAAATACACGATCAACGCCGCCCTCGCTCACGGGCTCGCGCACGAAATCGGCTCTATCGAGGCCGGAAAACGCGCCGATCTCGTGCTCTGGGAACCTGCCTTCTTCGGCGTCAAGCCGGCATTGGTGCTGATGGGCGGCACCATCGTCGCCGCGCCGATGGGCGATCCCAACGCCTCCATCCCGACGCCGCAGCCCGTCCACATGCAGCCGATGTTCGGCGCCTTCGGGCGCGCGCTGACGGCTTCGTCCGTCGTCTTCGTCTCCGAGCAGACGGGCGCCGATCTCGCCGCGCAACTCGGCACGCATAAATCCCTCGAGCCCATCCGCTCCACGCGCGGTCTGACCAAGCGCGACATGGTCCTCAACGACGCCATGCCCGACATCGCCGTCGACCCCGAGACCTACGAGGTGCGCGCCGACGGCGAGCTCATCACCTGCGAGCCGGCGACGGAGCTGCCGATGGCGCAGCGGTATTTCCTGTTCTAGGTCGCCACTGCACGATCGGTGCCGCGTCTATGCGCGTTGATCTCATCGACGCTATCATGGTGCAGATTTCCGCGCCGAAGGAGGTGCAAGATGGCATTCGCCAAGCCACATCCGGTCGATCCAGCGGGCTACGAGGAGGATTTTTTCCTCTGGTCCCAAGCTCAGGCCGAGCGCATTCGCGCCTTGCGGCCGAACAGCCTCGATTGGGAGAACATAGCCGAGGCGATCGAATCGTCGGGCACGCGGGATCGGCGAAAGATCGAAAGCTATCTGGCGCGTGTCGTTCAGCACCTCCTCAAGTGGGCTTACCAACCGGAAAGACGCGGGACGAGCTGGCGAATGAGCATCTACAACGGACGCATCAGCGCCGACCGCATCATGCAGGACAGCCTCAGCCTTCGTTCGCATCCCGGCACGGCGTTCGCTATCATCTACGATAGGGGAAAGAACGAAGCTGATATCGAGCTCGACGCAGACCCAAGCCGTTTCCCCGACGAGCCGCCCTTCACGATCGAGCAGGTCCTCGACCCGGACTGGCTTCCCAACGACATGAGAGCATCCAAATGATCCGGTTTTTCGCATCCATGACCGCGTTGATGCTCTTCCTCGTGCCGGCCGCGGCGCAAGACGCCGCCGTCGAAGTCCCGATCGAGACGGTCGGACCGAACACGCCCGAGAGCGACCCGGCGCGAGGCGCGCCCGACACGAACCCCGGCGCGCAGGATTGCGACGACGCATCGGACCGCCGCGACCCCGACTGCGACTTCGATCCGGGCGACCTGCCATTGCAGGATCGCGACGGGGACGACGAATGATCCGTGCCGAGAGCGTCGCTTTTGGCTCCGCCGAGAACGCGACCGACACCGTCCAACTCAGCCATGACGACCGCCGCCGACGACGCATCTCGCTGACGACGGATGGCGGGATGCCATTCCTCCTCGACCTCGCCAAGACGCCCACGCTTCGCGATGGCGATGGCCTCGTCCTTGAGGACGGGCGGATCGTGCGTGTCGTCGCGGCGCCGGAAGCGCTCTTGGAGATCGGCGCCCGGGACGCACGCCATCTCGTCCGCCTCGCCTGGCACCTGGGCAACCGTCACCTACCGACGCAGATCGTGGAGGGCGATGTGCCGGCTCTGCGCATCCGTGCCGACCATGTGATCGCCGATATGGCGGCCAAGCTCGGCGGCACGGTGCGCGAGATCGAGGCACCGTTCGACCCCGAGGGCGGCGCCTACGGGCATGGCGGAACGATGGGGCACAGCCATGTCGATGCGCATCGCCTCGGCGGACATGACCACGATCACGATGCCCGCCATGCACATACCAACCATGAGCACCACCACGGGTGAGCGCCAATCCTGACGCCGCCGCGCACCTCCACTGCCTGCTGACCTGGTTCTCGCCCGCCTTCCCGGTCGGGGCCTATACCTACAGCCACGGTCTGGAATGGGCGGTCGAGACGCGCGCGATCGCGAGCGGCGCGGACCTGCGGGCGTGGATCGCCGACGTATTGCACCACGGCTCGGGCTGGAACGACGCCGTCCTCCTGGCCGCCGCCTACCGTGAGAGCGCGCCGCTCGACGAGGCGGGCCTCTTCGACGTCGCCGCCCTCGCCGCCGCGCTGAGCCCGACCCGCGAGCGGCATCTGGAGGCGACCGCGCAGGGCCGCGCCTTCGCCCGCGCGATCATCGACACGGCGCCTTGCGAGCCAGTCGCGGCACTGGCAGGAGCGAAGGTCGACCTCGCCCTGCCCGTCGTCATCGGCGCAGCCTCGGCCGGGCACGGACTGCCTTTGCCGGAGACGCTCAACGCGGCGTTGCACGCCTCTTGCGCCAACCTCGTCTCGGCTGGCGTGCGCCTCGTGCCGCTCGGCCAGACGGACGGGTTGCGCGCGCTCCAGTCGCTGGCGGAGGTCTGCGCTGGGCTCGCCGCGCGCGCCGCCGTCTCGACGCTCGACGATCTCTCTGGCTCCGCCTTCCTCGCCGACATCGCCTCATGCCATCATGAGACCCAGCACACCCGCCTCTTCCGAAGCTAGAGCCCCCGCACCATGACGCTTGCCGATACCGCCGCGACGACGCCCCGCACCCCTTCTCCTCATGGCCCGCTGCGCATCGGCATTGGCGGGCCGGTGGGCTCGGGCAAGACCGCGCTGATGGAGAAGCTCTGCCGCGCCCTCCACCCGGCCATCGAGATCGCCGCCATCACCAACGACATCTATACGAAGGAAGACGCGCTCATCCTCACCCGGGCCGAGGCCCTGCCCGAAGAGCGCATCATGGGCGTCGAGACCGGCGGCTGCCCGCACACCGCCATCCGCGAGGACGCGAGCATCAATCTCGCCGCGATCGCCGACATGCGCGACGCCTTCCCCGCGCTCGAGATCGTGCTGATCGAATCGGGCGGCGACAATCTTGCCGCCACCTTCTCGCCCGAACTCGCAGACCTCACGATCTACGTCATCGACGTCTCGGCCGGCGAGAAGATCCCGCGAAAGGGCGGCCCCGGCATCACCCGCTCCGACCTCCTCGTCATCAACAAGACCGACCTCGCGCCGCTGGTGGGGGCGTCGTTGGAGGTCATGGAGACCGACACGAAGCGGATGCGGGGGGCGAAGCCCTTCGTCTTCTCCAACATGAAGACGGGTGATGGGGTCGAGACCGTGCTGCGCTTCATTGCGGAGAAGGGTGGGGTCGATATCGCGGGGCGGTAGTTGGGCGGGGGGAGTATTGGACGATCTTGTGGCGTTGAGTCCCCCTCATCCAGCCCTTCGGGCACCATAGCCACCCCTCTCGCCATCCCGCGCCTCTTCGCAGTAGGGTCTCACCATGTCCGACACACCTCCCACAGCCTCCGGCCCCTTCCTTCCGCAGGAGATCATCCGCGCCAAGCGCGAGGGCGACGAGGTCCCGCCCGGCGAGATCGCGCGCTTCATCGAAGGCCTCACCGACGGACGCGTGACCCACGCCCAGGCGGCCGCCTTCGCCATGGCCGTCTTCTTTCAGGGCATGACGCGGGCCGAGGCCGTCGCGCTGACGGACGCGATGATGCGCTCCGGCGACGTGCTGATCTGGGACCTCGACGGCCCCGTTCTCGACAAGCACTCGACGGGCGGTGTCGGCGACGTGGTCAGCCTCATGCTGGCGCCGATGGTAGCGGCGTGCGGTGCCTACGTGCCCATGATCTCGGGTCGCGGTCTCGGCCATACCGGCGGCACGCTCGACAAGCTCGACAGCGTACCCGGCTATACGACCCAGCCCGACAACGCCCTCTTCCGCCGCACGGTCGAGGCGGCGGGCTGCGCGATTATCGGCCAGACCGCCGATCTCGCGCCGGCCGACAAGACGCTCTACGCGATCCGGGACGTGACGGCGACGGTGGAGAGCGTGCCGCTCATCACGGCGTCCATCCTGTCCAAGAAGCTCGCCGCCGGACTGGATGGGCTCGTGCTCGACGTGAAGGCGGGGTCGGGCGCCTTCATGCCGACGCTCGAGAAGAGCCAGGAGCTGGCCGACAGCCTCGTCGCCG
Source organism: uncultured Alphaproteobacteria bacterium (assembly GCA_963842125.1). GTDB lineage: Bacteria > Pseudomonadota > Alphaproteobacteria > Rhizobiales > CAWCWK01 > CAWCWK01. The sequence goes on from CAWJFE010000001.1 coordinate 52,850, forward strand.
TCGCCAATGGCGCGGGGCTGAAGGCTTCGGCCCTCATCACCGACATGGACCAGCCGCTCGCGCGCTCGGCTGGCAATGCGGTCGAGGTGCGCGAGGCGATCGAGTACCTCACCGGCGCGCGGCGCGACCCGCGCCTCCACGCCGTCACCCTCGCGCTCGGTGCCGAGATGCTGGTGCTCGGTGGCCTCGCGCCCGATGCCGCGACCGGCGAGGCCCGGTTGCGGGCCGCGCTTGACAGCGGCGCGGCGGCCGAGCGGTTCCAACGCATGGCGTCCGAGCTCGGCGGCCCGTCCGACCTCGTCGAGAACCCCGGCGCCCACCTGCCCACCGCCGCCGTCACCCAGGACGTGGTGGTCGAGGGGCGTGGCACCGTCTCGGCCATCGACGCCCGGGCTCTCGGCCTCGCCGTCGTCGCTCTCGGCGGCGGGCGCACGCGCGCCGAGGATGCGATCGACCATAGCGTCGGCCTCGATGCGCTGGCCCCGCTCGGCGCCGAGGCCGGGCCCGACGCCCCGATCGCCCGCGTGCACGCCCGCTCCGAGGACGACGCGATCGTCGCCGCCGAGATGGTCCGTGCGGCCTATACGCTGGGGCAAGCGCCGCAGGTCGGTCCGGCCGTGATCGGGCGGATCGAAGCGCCGGTCGCCCACGCGTGACCCGGGCCGTCGTCATCGTCCTCGACAGCCTCGGCGTCGGCCATGCGCCTGACGCGAGCGATTACGGCGAGGGCCGACACGGCGACGAAGGCGCGAACACGCTCGGCCATATCGTCGAGGCCTGCGCGGACGGGCGGGGCGACCGGGAGGGCCTGCGGGCGGGCCTGCTCACGACGCCTCATCTCGACCGGCTTGGCCTGCGCCACGCGCTCGCGATGTCCGGCGGGGAGGCGCTGCCCGATAGCGAAGCGGAGGCCGCATGGGGCGTAATGCGCGAAGTCTCGCGCGGCAAGGATACGCCATCCGGCCATTGGGAGATCGCCGGCCAGCCGGTGCCCTTCGACTGGCACTATTTCCCGAAAGCCGAGCCCTGCTTTCCGTCCGCGCTGACGGACGCGCTGGTGAAGACTGCCGACCTGCCGGGCATTCTCGGCAACCGGCATGCGTCCGGCACCGCGATCATCGCGGAACTGGGCGGGGAGAGCGTCCGCACCGGGCAGCCGATCTGCTACACATCGGCCGACAGCGTCTTCCAGATCGCGGCCCATGAGGAGGCGTTCGGCCTCGATCGCCTCTCTGCGGTCTGCGAGGCGGCCTTCGCGTTGACGGCGCCGATGCGGGTCGGGCGCGTCATCGCGCGGCCCTTCACCGGCACGCCCGGCGCCTACATCCGCACCGCCAATCGGCACGACTACGCGATCGCCCCGCCGGAGCCGACGATCTTCGACCGCGCCGTCGAGGCGGGCCGTGAGACCTGGGCGGTCGGCAAGATCGCCGACATCTTCGCCAACCGCGCCATCACGCGAAGCCTCAAGGCCGGGCCGAACGAGGCCGTCCACGCCGCGACGCTACAAGCGCTGCGCGCGGCGCCCGATGGCGCGCTCGTCTTCGCCAACTATGTCGACTTCGACTCCGCCTTCGGCCATCGGCGCGACGTGCCGGGCTATGCCGCCGCCATCGAGCGCTTCGACGCCTGGGTGCCCGAACTCGAAGCCGCGATGCGGCCCGGCGATCTTCTCGTCCTCACGGCAGACCATGGCAACGATCCCACATGGCCGGGCACCGATCACACCCGCGAACAGGTGCCGGTGCTGGCGCTCGGCGGCGGATCGGCTAGGATCGAGGTGCGGGAGACGTTTGCCGATCTGGCCGCCACGGTGCTGCACCATCTCGGCCTGCCCGGCACCGGCCACGGCACCCGCTTCGAGACGACCGTCCAAGGGGCGCAAGGAGACACGACATGACGACCGCCGCCGATGCCCTCCCCCGCTTTACCGCACCCGACGGCACCATCACGCCCGACATGCAGGCGGCCTATGCGCGCGACGGCGTCCTCATCGTCGAGGATTTCGTATCGGCGGAGACCCGCGGCGCCCTGCGCGAGCGGATGGACCTTCTCATCGAGGATTTCGACCCTGAGACCGTCTCGACCATCTTCTCCACCCAGAGCGGCGCGCATGTCGCGGACGACTATTTCAAGGAGTCTGGCGACAAGGTCCGCTTCTTCCTCGAGGCCGGCGCCTTCGACGAGACGGGCCAACTCGCGAAGCCGAAACGGCTCGCGCTCCACAAGGTCGGCCACGCGCTCCACGATCTCGACCCCGTCTTTCGCGATTTCTCGCACGCTGCGAAGCTCGGACGGGTGGCCGACGGCGTGGGTCTGCGCGATCCGAAGCTGATGCAGTCGATGTATCTCTTCAAGCAGGCCCATATCGGCGGCGAGACGGGCAACCATCAGGACGGCACCTTCCTCGTCACCGAGCCGGCGAGCGTGACCGGCTTCTGGTTCGCGCTCGAGGATGCGACGACGGAGAATGGCTGCCTGTGGGCCGTGCCCGGCGCGCACGAGGGCCCGCTTCGCGAGCGCTTCCGCTATGAGGGCGACGCGCTCGTCATGGACCGGCTTTCCGACGCCCCCTTCGAGGGCGAGGCCGTGCCGCTGGAGGCGAAGGCCGGCACGCTGGTCGTCCTTCACGCCCTCCTGCCGCACCATTCCGGACCCAACACGTCGACGAAGTCCCGCCACGCCTACGCGGTCCATGCCGTCGACGGCGCGGCCACCTGGCGAGAGGACAACTGGATCAGGCGGGCGGCCGACAATCCGGCCTGGGGCTTCGAGAACGCGGCCTGAACGTCGCAACCCACCACCATCTCTTCGCCATCCTCCCGGGCTTTACCGTTGGTTAAGGCTGGCGATGGACCTTTCTACCTATGCTTGGTGCGTGGGTGGAGGGTCGAATGCCGGCTTTTGCCTCATGCGTATGTCGAGGATGTCGCGGATGTTCCATCGCCTGCCTTCGCCCTATCTCCTGATGAAGGCGATGCTGATCGCCACCGCTCTCCTGATCGGGTCGGCCGCGGCGGCATTGGCCGATCCGGGCTTCGACCGCTGGGTACAGGAGTTCCGCCCCACGGCCCTGCGTTCCGGCGTCTCGGCCGCGACCTACGATCGCGCGATGGGCGGGCTTCAGCCCGACACGTCCGTGCTGCGCAACGCTTCCAGCCAGGCCGAGTTCGTCAAGCCGATCTGGTCCTATCTCGACAGCGCCGTCTCGGCCGGCAATATCAGCCAGGGCCGCGCCAAGAAGGCCGAATGGGGCCGCACGCTCGACGCGATCGAGCGGAAATACGGCGTCGATCAGCATATCGTCCTCGCCATCTGGGGCATGGAATCGAGCTACGGCGCGGTGCTGCGCAACAACAAGATCGTCAAGCCCGTCATCCGCTCGCTCGCCACGCTCGCCTATGCCGACCGGGCCCGGGCCGACTATGGTCGCACGCAGCTCATCGCCGCGCTCAAGATCCTGCAACGGGGCGACACCTCCAAGGACCGGATGACGGGCTCCTGGGCCGGCGCGATGGGCCACACGCAGTTCATCCCGACGACCTATCAGGACCACGCCGTCGACTTCACAGGCGACGGGCGCCGCGACATCTGGGACACGATCCCCGATGCGCTGGCCTCGACGGCGAACTATCTGAGGGCGTCCGGCTGGGAGAAAGGCAAGACCTGGGGCTACGAGGTCTCGCTGCCCCGCGGTTTCGACTACCGGCTCGCCGACGAGGAGACCGAACGCCGGCTCGGCCAGTGGGCGAAGCTGGGCGTCGCCCGGCCGTCAGGCCGCGACTTCCCCCGCGCCCGCGACAAGGCGACGCTCATCCTGCCGGCCGGCGCCAATGGCCCCGCTTTCCTGATGCTGAAGAATTTCGACGTCATCAAGCGATACAACAACGCGACGTCCTACGCGCTCGGCGTCGGACATCTGGCCGATCGCATTATGGGCGGCGGCGGTTTCTCAGCCTCGTGGCCCCGCAACGACAAGCCCCTCAGCCGCACCCAGAAGACCGAACTCCAGACGCTGCTCAACCGGCGTGGTTTCGACACCAAGGGCATTGATGGTAAGGTGGGGCCGGCGACCCGCGCCGCGATCCGCGACTTCCAATCGAGGGCCGGGCTCGTGGCCGATGGATACGCGACGCAAGGCCTGTTGCAGCGCCTGCGGGGCGGCTGATCGGCACGCACGCCCTGCGCTTCTAGGAGACGACGATGAGATCTGAGGCCTTCGTCCGTCTGATCGCCCGATGGGCCGTCGTCGCGGTCCTCGTCGTCTCGGGCCCGGTGCGCGCACAGGACACGCCGGCAGCCACACCGGCAGACGCGCGGGCGGCCGTGACGCCTCCCCTCGAGGCCGTGCCTACGATCGCCGATATCATCGAGGCCGGCGGAGCTATCGAAGCGAACGAGACCGTCGACACGGACGGTGCCGGCGCCGGCGTGAATGCACAGGCGCGCGGCCCGGCCCCAACACCGGTGCCGAGCGGACCGAAGCGCGTCGTAGTCGTCGGCGACAATCTCGCCTTCGGTGTCGCGCGCGATGTCGAGGAGGCGCTTGGCGACATTCCGGAACTGACGGTCGAGCGCCTCGCCGTCGGGTCGTCCGGGCTCGTGCGCGACGACTTCCACGACTGGCCGGCCGAGCTGACCGAGATTTTGAAGACGCCCACCACTGCCGTCGTCCTCCTCATCGGCGCCAATGACCGCCAGCAACTGCGCGACGAGAAGGGGCGCCACGACCCCAATTCGGAGGACTGGCTGCGGCTCTACGAGACGCGCGTCGAGGCGCTGGCGGCGATTCCGAAGGCGGCCGGCGTGCCGCTCGTCTGGGTCGAGATGCCGATCATGAGTTCGGGCTCCCTCACCTCGACGCTCAAGCTGACCAACGCCCTCTTTCGTGCCGAAACCGAGGCGGTCGGCGGCGTCTTCGTCGAGACTTGGGACCAGTTCGCCGACGAGACCGGTCGCTACAGTCGATCCGGACCGGACCTGACGGGCACGCCGAAGCGGCTGCGCACCGGCGACGGCATCCACTTCACCAAGGCGGGCTACGACGTCCTCGCCCACCTCATCGCCAAGCCGCTGCTGCAACTGCCGGCGCTGGCGGGCGATCCGGAGGCGGACCAGGCCGAGGTGGAAGCCATGATGCTCGGCAGCGTCGATATGCCGCCCGCCGTGGTGGAGCCGGCCGCGCTCGCGCCCGATACCGTCAGTCTCGGCGAAACACCCGAATCGGCCGGGCGGGAGACGCCGCCCGAGGTCGCGGCGATACCAGGCGACGCTCTCGACGGATCGCCCGAAGCGCAGCCTGAGATTGCACCGACGACCCTGCCGGTCGGGTCTGGCGAGGCTCGTAGCCCCGCCGCGGCCTCGCCACCGACGGTACGGGAGGTAAGGGTCGGACGGCCCTTCCTTCTCACCCAACCCGGCGCGGCGGAATCGGAGCTCATCGCCGCCCCACCCCGCCCCGATACGGTACAGCGCCTCACCAACGGGACCGCGCCGCAATCCCGCGCGGACAATGCGGGTCTACCCACCTACTGACCGATCAAGCGCCGTCCGCGATGGTTCGACAGCAACGGACGGTGGGCGCGCAGTGAGGTTTCGCGTCCGATAGCGACAGGTCCGGCAGGACAGTCGGGCATTGCCCGCAATCGCGCTTCGTAGAGCGACCGTGCAGACGTGTTCGTCCCAAGTCCATCGACGGGCGGCGGCACGCTATCGTACCCGTCAACACCAGTGGAGACGAGGGTCCCGGCGTCGGCGTCCTCAGGTTGACATAGGCGGGCAGGCCCTTAACCTACGACAGACCACCGATCGTGGACCGAACATTCGGATCGTCCTGGGTCCGGCGCGTGCTTCACGTGTCATGGCCTGGAGACGCTGACGACGTGTCGGGTTCCGCCCCGCCGCCCTCGCGGGCGGTTCGGCTTCGGCGCCTTCTGGCGTCGGCCGACGGTGAGACGCGCGGCTACGCGCGGCCTCGTCCATCCCCTTGGCCCGCTCGCGCGGGTCGATCGACAAATGACATATCGGAAGCTCGACGCGAGGCGCGGCCTTTACCGGCCGGGCCGTCGGCATGGCTTCGAAGCGAAACGACCGCACCAGTCTGGAGAAGACCTTATGACGATGAAGACCACGATGACCGCACTCGGCGCACTGATGCTCGCCGCCCCGCTGATGACGGCGCCCGTTGCCGCGCAGGATACCGCTTGCGGCGACGTGACGATTGCCGAGATGAACTGGGCCTCCGCCGGTGTTCTCGCACAGCTCGACAAGATCATTCTCGAAGCGGGCTATGGCTGCGACGTAGAGCTCGTCACGGGCGACACCATCCCGACCTTCGCCTCGATGGCCGAGAAGGGCGAGCCCTCGGTCGCGCCCGAGCTTTGGATCAACGCCGTTCGCGACCAGCTCGATGAGGAAGTCGAAGAGGGCAACCTCGTGATCGCCGCCGAATCGCTTGCCGATGGCGGCCTGGAGTCCTGGTGGATCCCGAAGTTCATCGCCGACGCGCACCCCGAGATCAAGACGGTGTCGGACGCGCTCGCCCGTCCCGACCTCTTCCCCGCGCCCGAGGATCCGTCCGTCGGCGGCGTTCACAACTGCCCGTCGGGCTGGGCCTGCCAGCTCATCACGGCCAACCTCTTCACCGCCCACGGCGCCGAAGCCAAGGGCTTCGAGCTGATCGATACGGGCTCCGCCGCCGGTCTCGACGGCTCGATCGCCAACGCCTTCTCGCAGCAGAAGGGCTGGCTCGGCTACTATTGGGCGCCGACTTCGGTGCTCGGCAAGTACGAGATGGTCGCCCTCGACATGGAAGCCGAGCACGACAAGGTCGAGTGGGACAACTGCACCGTGAAGGCCGATTGCGAGAACCCGCAGATCAACGATTTCTCGATCGCCAAGGTGTTCACCGTTACGACGGACGATTTCGCCGAGTCCAACGAAGTCGCGATGAGCTACTTCCAGACTCGCAAATGGGACAACCCGACCGTCAACGCGCTCCTCGCCTGGCAGGCCGACGAAAAGGCCTCCAACGAGGACACCGCGTTCTACTTCCTCGAGACGAACGAAGAGTTGTGGACCCAGTGGGTCACGCCGGACGTGGCCGACAAGGTCCGCGCCGCACTCTAGTCTCCTGACGGGGCCGGTGGTTCGCCACCGGCCCCGTTCTCGTCGGTCGGTCCCTTGAGGTCCGTCCGCGCTTTAGATCGAACAGGTTGCCGCCATGGAAAGTCTCTGCAGCGCCCTTCCCCGCATCCTTTGCGACTTCCCCTCGATGGGGCGCACCGACCTGCGCGGCTTCAAGAAGTTCATCGATGACGGGTTCGACAGCTTCGCCTCGACCTACGGCCAGAGCATCGACGACGCCTTTCTCTGGCTTCAGACCTTCCTCAACTGGTGGGAGGACCTGCTGATCGAGACGCCCTGGCCGATCCCGCTCCTCCTCATCGTCGCGATGGTCTGGTTCGGCTCGCGCTCCAAGGGCATCACCTTTGGCACCCTCGTCGCGCTCATGGCGATCGGCTATTTCGGCCTCTGGGAAGACATGATGCTGACGATCGCGATCGTCGTGGTCTCGACGCTCATCGCCATCGTTCTCGGCATCCCGATCGGCATCTTGATGTCGCGCTCCGACCGGGTGCAGCGCATCGTGACGCCGATCCTCGACGTCATGCAGACCATGCCGTCCTTCGTCTATCTCATCCCCGTCGTCGTCATCTTCGGGATCGGCAAGGTACCGGGCCTGATCGCCATCGTGATCTACGGCATCCCGCCGATCATCCGGCTGACCAACCTCGGTGTGCGCCTCGTCGACAAGGACGTGCTGGAGGCGGCGGACGCCTTCGGATCCTCTTCGCGGCAGCGTCTGACGGGCGTGCAGATCCCGCTCGCGCTGCCCACCATCATGGCGGGCGTGAACCAGACCATCATGATGTGCCTCGCCATGGTCGTCATCGCCTCGCTCATCGGCGTGGGCGGTCTCGGCAAGAACGTGCTGCAGGCCATCAACACGCAGCAGGTCGCGCAAGGGCTGATGAACGGCTTCGCCCTCGTCGCCATCGCCATCATCTTCGACCGCGCGAGCCAGGCCTATGGCGAACGCATCCAGGCTCACCGCGAGGTCGGGCACTGACAAAGAGCTGCGCAACCCTGAGGTCGCCAAGAGATCAGCTTTGCGGATCGCGCCGCGCTCCGCCAAAAACGAGAAACCGATGCCGCAAATCGAAGTCCGAAACGTCACGAAAATCTTCGGCACCAATCCGAAGGGCGTATTGTCCAAGGTGAAGGCCGGCATGGGCAAGGACCAGCTGCTGGCCGAGACCGGCCACACGCTCGGCCTCCACGACGTCTCGCTCGACATCCAGCAGGGCGAGATCTTCGTGATCATGGGCCTGTCGGGTTCGGGCAAGTCGACGCTCATCCGACATTTCAACCGGCTGATCGATCCGACCGACGGCGAGATCCTGGTCGACGGCGAGGACGTTCTGAAGCTCGACCACAAGGGGCTGATGAACTTCCGCCGCACGAAGATGAGCATGGTCTTCCAGCGCTTCGGCCTGATGCCGCACCGCACCGTCATAGAGAATGTCGGCTACGGGCTCGACATTCAGGGGATCGACAAGGCGAAGGTGCGCTCCGAGGCGATCCGCTGGATCGAGCTCGTGGGGCTCAAGGGCTATGAGGACCAGTATCCGAGCCAGCTTTCGGGCGGCATGCAACAGCGCGTCGGGCTGGCCCGCGCCTTGTGCACCGACCCCGAGATCCTTCTCATGGACGAGGCCTTCTCGGCGCTCGATCCCCTGATCCGCAGCCAGATGCAGGACCAGTTGATCGACCTTCAGAAGGACCTCAACAAGACGATCGTCTTCATCACGCACGATCTCGACGAGGCGCTGAGGATCGGCGACCGGATCGCGATCCTCAAGGACGGCGTCCTCTCCCAGGTCGGCACGCCGGCCGAGATCCTGCTCCATCCCGCCGACGACTATGTCCGCGCCTTCGTTCGAGACGTGAACCGAGCGCGCGTTCTCACCGTCGACGAGATCATGAAGCCGCCGGCCCTCCGCCTCTCCAAGGAGAAGCTCGACGAGGCGCTCAGACAGATGCAGGTGACGGGCGCGGAATACGGCTACGTGACGTCTGACGGGGACTATCACGGCGTCGTCACGGCGGAAGCCGTCGAGGACGCGATCGAGGGCCCGAGCGATCCGACGCTGATCGAGCTCGCCGAGCCCGTCGAGACGCTGGAGATGACGGCATCGCTCGAAGAAGCGCTGCCCAACGCCCTCACCACCGACTACGATGTGCCCGTCGTCAGCGGCGACGGCGAGCTCTTGGGCGTCGTCTCGCGCAAATCGATGAGCGCGGTGCTCGGTGACGGACCGAGCGCGGATGAAGAGCCGGAGGCAGAGAGCCTGGTGCCCTCTGGCGCGATCATCGCCGAGACCGGCGTGGCGGCGGACGGGCCAACGCGCCCGACCAACGGCCACGCCTGACGCCACACCGCCCGTCGTCAGTGCCCGCGCCGGCCTTCCTCGACCCTACGGGCCTCGACGCGGCCGACTGGCGTGCGCGTTTTCGCTGGTCGCTGCCGACGAGACTCAACCTTGCCGACCAGATCTGCACGGCCATCGCGCGCCGGACGCCGGATCGCATCGCGCTGCGCATCCTCCATCTAGGCTCCAAACCGGCCGACTGGAGCTACGGCGCGCTCGACGCGGCCTCGAACCGGCTCGCCAACATCTTCCTCGCCCACGGCATCGGGCGCGGCGACCGGGTCGCGATGCTGCTGCCACAAGGTGCGGAAGTCGTCATCGCGCATCTGGCGACCTACAAGATCGGCGCCATCGCGGTCCCGCTCGCCAATCTCTTCGGGCCGGACGCGATCGGCTACCGGATCTCTCATGCTGGCGTGGTAGGGCTCGTCACGCATACCGAGGGGTTGGCCAGGCTGGCGGCCTCGGGGGCTGCCGATGGACTCTTACTGGCCGTCACGGTCGACGGCGGACCGGCCGAATGCTGGGGCGATCTCCTGGCCAAAGCCTCCGATGCACCCGTGATGGCCGACACCGGTCCACACGATCCGGCCCTCATGATCTATACGTCCGGCACGACCGGACAGCCCAAGGGCGCGCTTCACGGTCACCGTGTCCTCACCGGCCACCTGCCGGGTTTCCTCCACACGCACCGCGATTTCGGCGCGCCGCGCGACCGGTTCTGGACGCCGTCGGACTGGGCGTGGGCGGGCGGTCTCCTCAATGCCCTCTTCCCTGCGCTTGCCGGCGGCGTACCCGTCGTCGGCGGCGATCTCGGGCGGTTCGATCCGGAGCGGGCGCTCGTCCTTCTGGCGGACGAGGAGATCCGAAACCTCTTCCTGCCGCCAACCGCGCTTCGGATGCTTCGCGATACCCCGTCGCGCGCCTTCAAGGGCATCCGGGTCCGCACGCTCGTCTCGGCCGGCGAGACGCTCGACGCAGCGACCCGGCGCTGGAGCGAGGCGGCGTTCGGCATTCCGGTCAACGAGGTCTACGGGCAGACGGAGGCCAATTACGTCGCCGCCTCGTCTGGCACCGACGCCCGTGAGGGTATGATCGGACGAGTAGTGCCCGGCCACACGGTCGCGATCCTCGGCGAGGATGGACGCAAGGTGTCGGCCGGTGAGACCGGCGAGATCGCCATTCGCTCCAACGATCCCGTCATGTTCCTCGGCTACTGGCGCGACGAGGCTGCGACCCGTGCCGCCTTCGCCGGCGGCGATCCGCACGCCGATTGGTCGGACGCCGGCCGCGTGGACGGCGCCTGGCTTCGGACGGGCGATCTCGGCATCATGGACGCCGACGGGTTCGTCGGCTTTCGCGGCCGGGCGGACGACGTGATCACGACGGCTGGCTACCGCGTCGGGCCGGCCGAGATCGAAGCCTGTCTCCTCGATCATCCGGCCGTCGCGCTCGTCGCCGTCGTCGGCGTGCCGGACGCGCTTCGAACCGAGCGCATCCGTGCCGTCATCGTGCCTACCCGGGGCACGATCGTGGACGAGGCGCTCGTCGCCGCCATCCAGGCCCATGCCCGCCGGCGCCTCTCCAGCCATCAATATCCGCGCGAGATCGTCTTCGCCGACGCGCTACCGCTGACGACGAGCGGCAAGGTCATCCGCCGGCGCCTGCGCGACGAGGCATTGGCCGCCGTCAGCCGCGCATCCGGCGATACCACGTGAGCCCAGCCTTCGCCGTCTCGCGCGCTTCGTACTTGGCCCGGAAGAGCACCGCCCCGGCCTCGACCACGGGGGCCGGAATGGCGGGGCGGGACGCGACGACGACGTCGAGGATCGGACGGCGCTGCGGCCAGAGCCAGTCGATCATGTCGTTGCCCTCGCTGGCACAGCTGTCGAGGAGGGTCACGCGCGGATGGTCGAGGAAGACCTCGGTCAGCGCCTCGCTGAGGAGAGCGCCCGGCGAGTGGCGCGCGACCGTCTCGTCATAGGCGATCTTGGCATAGAAGGCGTGCGGCGGATCGAGGAGGACGATGCCAGCGGCGATCGGCTTCCCGTTCAGGGTCAACGTGTGGATCTCGCAGGCGCGCCGCGCCGCAAGGCCGCTCAGGGCCGCGCCGAACGCATGTCGATGCTCCGGTATCTGGTCGAGCGCGGTGCCGCGCCGGCCTTTCCACCCCGCGCGCTCCAGCGTGAGAAAGGCTTGGTAGGCCGATGCGATCCCGGCCGCGTTCGTATGGCGGTGGACGGCGAGGGCGCCCAGCGCCTCCAGCCCCGCACGCCCCTTGCGCAGCGATTTGCGGCGCTGGCGGCTGAGGCCGGCGCGCCAGGCCTCGGGCGTCAGCGTCGCGTCGAGCATCGGGCGCTCGAAGCGGCGTACCGTCGCGGTTGCTAGTCCGAGGGCATCGCAGGCAGCGGCGAAGGGTGCGTGGCTCGGCCTGTCGCCCGGCAGGAGTTCGAAGCGCAGCAGCCCCGGTGGGGTGACGTGAGGCGATAGCGCCTCCTCCCACGACGCTTGCGTGCTGATGCCGAAAAGGCGGGGCGCGGTCAGGAACGTGTAGGGCGAACGCCACGCCCGCGCACCCCAGCGGGTGCGGACGAAAGGCAGGCCGTCGTTCGCATGATCGGGCGCATGATGGGCCGCGAGGACGCAGGCGCTGTAGAACGCGTTGGGGAGCGGCTGGCTCATCGTGCCACCTCAGACCGGCCGGAAGGCGGCGCGGGGATCCCAGCCGGAGACGACGGAGATCGCGAAGCGCGAGCGGATCAGCCAGGCGAGACCGGCCGATTCGACGGCGAGCGCGCACACCGTCGCGATCGCGGCGCCCGACAGTCCGTAGAGCGGTATGAGCGTGATGTTGGCGCCGAGATTGACCACCAGCGCCGCCGCATAGACGAGCGCGCAGGCCTTCTCGGCCCCCGCCATGTTGAGGAGGCGCTCAGACGATCCGACCGATGCGCGCACGAGGAAGCCGACCGCGAGGAGGCACATCGGAACATAGCCGACCGTGAAGGCCGGTCCGAAGAGAGCCAGAACCCAGGGGCCGACCGCAAGGATGAAGGCCGCGGCGAGAAGTGACGGCCAGAGCGTCCAGGCGACCGAACGGGTCAGCATGGCACGAAGGCCGTCTTGGTCGCCCTCGGCATGCGCCTCGGCGAAGCGATGACCCGATGCGGCCGCAACGGCGAAGGCGATGAAGGCGATGAGCGAGATCGTGCGGGTGGCTGCGAAGTAGATCGCGACCTCCTCGGCCGGGCGCAGCATGGTCAGCACCAGCACGTCGGCGTTGAGGAGGAGGAAGGCGAAGCTGTCGCTGAAGAGGACGGGCAGCGAGACGAGCACCCATTCCTTGATCCGGAGCGTCCGGGGGCCGGGTTCGACCTCGCCCGACAATCGCCGGCGCAGGAGCACGATCTGCACGACGCAGGTGATCCAGGTCGCGACGATGGCCGATCCCGCCGCCATGGTGGCCGTCGCCGGCAATCCCGCCAGCGCCAGCACGCCGACGCAGGCGAGGAGGAGGAGCGGCCGGCCGATATAGGGAGGGACCATGGCGAGGCCCATCCAGTCGAAGGTCCGCGAGATGCCGTCATGGACGTCCGTGAGGGCGAACATGGGCAGGCAGACGAGGACGAGGATGGCTGGAACGACATAGGGCTCGGCGATCGCATCGCGTGCCCACCAGACGAGCGCGACGCCGATGAGCATCATGGCCGTGCTGAGAACGAGCGAGATCGCCCGCGTGCCCCAGAGGGCGCCGCGCACCAGCGCATCATCGCCATCCGCACGCGCGCCCTGTAGGAAGCGCTGCACGGTGACGCTGAGACCGAGGCTGGAGACCATCGCGACGACGAGAAGCCAGGTCCAGACGGAGACGAAGATGCCGTATTCCGTACCGCCCATCCAGCGGGCCAGCAGGACCTGGCTGACATAGGCGATACCGGCGCTGACGCCGCGCAACGCGAAGATCCCTATCGCCTGACGCGCCGCACGGTGCTGGGGCGCGCCGGAGCGCAGAACGGCCGAACCACGCGACAGGCCGCTGGCGATCCGGCTCGGGCCCGCAGAATCCCAGGGTTTCGCGGCTACCCGCGTGTCGGCCAACCCTGTCTCGACCACGTCGGTCATGCGCCGTCCATTCGTCGAAGGCCTTCGTCCAGCCCCGCTTATCGCCTCACCGCCCCCTCTGTCCGGTTAAGGTGCGGGGCCGAAGGGTGCTGGATCGCGGAGGAGGGTCAACGCGGCGTTAAGACGGCCTGCGGCATTCTCGCAATGCCATGGGCGACGAGTAGGACGCGTGTCCGGCCAGCGAGAGTTGGCCGACCGATCCGTTCCGGGGGGGACGACCAAAGTGACACAGCGATACGCGCCGCAGGCGCATGCTTCGGATTCGAATGAACGCCGGCCGATAGAGGTCTCCCGCCGTCAGCCACCAGTCAAACAGCGATCGGCGCGCGGGCTACGCCGTCTGCCGATCGGGCTGCGCGTCGTCGGCGGGCTCGCGATTCCGACCCTGATCGCGGTCGTCCTCGCCGCTCTCCTCACCCACGCGGCATGGGAGCGACACAGTGCGACGGCCGCCATGATGGCGAGGCTCGACGCCGCGCCGAGCGCGCCGCTCATTCTCGAGGTCGTGCAGGCGGAGCGGGCCATGGCGGTCGGCTATCTCGGCTCGCAAGCGTCTTCGCTACGCCGATGCCTATGCGGATGCCGCCGCCGAGACCGACGCCGTCCTCGCACGCCTTCTTCCCGATACCGACGCCGACGCCATCGCCGATACGCTCGCCGGGCTCCGACAGTCCGTCGTGGACGAGACCGTCAGACCCATCGAAGCCCTCCGCGCCTACACGGCCGTGGCCGCGCCCCAGGTCCTGTCTGCGCAGGGCGTCTCGGCGCCGCGGCAAACAGATAGACGCTCTGCCCTCCCTCATCGCTTACCGCGCCGTGATGGAGGCACGCGAGGCGGCGAGCCAGGCTCATGCGCTGGGCGTCTGGGGCTTCGGCATGGGCAACGGCACGCTCGATGGCGGCGCCTACGCGCCCTTCATCGAGGCGACATCGGAGATGACGAGCCTCCTCAGTAGCGCCCGCACCTATGCCTCCAGTGAGCAGGCCGAAGCGTTGGCCGCGTGGCAAGCCGGCGACGGTGTCGCCGCCTTCGAGCGCCTGCGCGAGATCGCCCTCTTCAGCCTGGAGCGCTACAGCCTTGAGGGCGTCACCGGTGCCGACTGGCACGGCGCGGCCTCCGTCTTCCTCGCGGACATGGCAGCGCTGGAGGGGACGTTTCGCAACCTCGTTCGCGAGGAAATGATCGCCGATCTCTCCCGCTCCCGGCGCGACATCCTCGTCGACCTCGGTCTCATCGTCTTCAGCATTCTCAGCGCGGCGCTCGTCTTCGAGATGACGCGGCGGACGATCTCGCGCCCGCTCGGACGGGTGGCCCGCGCGATGCGCGCGCTCGGCCGGGGGCAACTCGATGTCGACCTCCCCGATCCCAGCCGCCACGGCGCCGAGATCGGTGATCTCATCGGCGCCACCCATCGCTTCTTGACCACATTGGAGGAGCGCGAGCGGCTGACCCGGAGCGCGAGCGAGCGCACGGTCGAGGACGAGCGACGGCGCGTGCGCGTCGAGGCCGCGATCGAGACCTTCCGCTGCGACATTCGCCGGACGCTCGACTCCGTCGCATCGCAGCTGGACGGCGTGGCCTCAGCCTCGGCGACGCTCACCGACGTGACGGCTCGAAACCAGCAGGCCGCTACCGGCACCGACGAAGCCGCCGCCCGCGCACGGCGCGACATCGAGGATGCCGGGCGTACGGTGACGGGTCTCGTCGAGGCGGCCGGCCGGATCGGCGACGAAGTGGCGCGCGCGGTAGGCGCTGTGGGGGGCGCCAGCCGCGCCGCAGCCGACAGTCAAGACCGCATGGCGGCACTGACGCGGGCGACGGACGAGGTCGGCAAGATCGTTACCCTCATCAACGACATTGCCGAACAAACCAACCTTCTCGCCCTCAATGCGACCATCGAGGCCGTGCGCGCCGGTGAGGCCGGGCGCGGCTTCGTCGTCGTCGCCTCCGAGGTCAAGAGCCTGGCCGGCCAGACCGCGAACGCGACCGACGAGATCACCCGTCAGATCGCTGGTATCCAGTCGGCCGTCGCCGAGGTCGCCAGCTCGATGAGCGAGATCACCAGCGAGATGGAGGAAGCCGACCGGGGCGCGTCCTCGATCGCCCACGCGCTCAACGAGCAGTCGGACGGGATGACGCGGGTCGCCGAGACCATGGGCGCGGTCCGCCGCGAAGCCGGCAGCGTCTCCTCTCACTCCGAGGGCATGACGCTGACGGCGCAGACGGCACGCGAGGCAGCCGGCAGCGTCGATACCGCATCCTGCGACCTGCGGCGCAGCGCC
Source organism: uncultured Alphaproteobacteria bacterium (assembly GCA_963842125.1). Taxonomy (GTDB): domain Bacteria; phylum Pseudomonadota; class Alphaproteobacteria; order Rhizobiales; family CAWCWK01; genus CAWCWK01. Next base: position 68,749 of record CAWJFE010000001.1, read on the forward strand.
GGCGCGCTCGAAGAGGCGGTCGAGACCTTCCTCGAGCACGTCGCGGCCTGACAGATCAGGCCGAACGGATCAACCGGAAAAGCCGCCTTCGTCGAGATAGGCCTGCTCGTCGGGTGTCGTCTGGCGGCCGAGAATCGGGTTGCGATGCGGGAAGCGGCCGAAGCGACGGATGGGTTCGGCGTGGATCTCGGCGTAGTTCAGCGAGTTCTCGTTGCCCAGATCGCGAAAGAGCGCGACCGAGCGCTCCTGGTCCGCCAGTTCCTCGGAATGCATGTAGGGCATGTAGAAGAAGGCCCGCATGTCGCGCGCGAAATGACGGTCGAACCGCGCCTCGATGGCGGCATCGGCCTGCGCTTTGGCGGCCGGGTCGGTCGCGAACATGCGGGGCGTGCCGCGAAAGAGGTTGCGGGGCATCTGGTCGAGGAGGAGGACGAGCCCGAGCGCACCTTCGGGCACCGTCGCCCAGCCATCGAGCGCCCCCGCTTCGGCCTCGTTAACCCGCGGCCCGAAACGGGTGCGCAGGGTCTCGTCGAATGCGTCGCTCTTGGCGAACCAGCGGTCGGGCCCGGCCTCACGCCAAAAGGCGACGATCTCGCCGCCCCTCGGCTGGCCGTGCGCGAGGGCGCGTGCGCGCGCAGGCTCGGCGGAATCGGTGCTAGGCTCGGTCTGGCTCACGGATAGTCCTCGATCATCGGCCGCTATATGCCCGTAGATCGATGACGGCGGAGCCGCTGGCAAGCCCCGCGTCGTCGCTGCGGGAACGGAACTGGCGTGGGAAGCATCATGACACCGAACGAAATGATGGTCGATCGGGGCATGGGGAGCGGCAATAGCCTGGGGACCGACCTGACGATAGACGCCCTGGGCCTGCGCTGCCCCCTACCCGTTCTCAGGCTGGAGAAGGCGCTACGGACAGCGACGCCCGGCCAGCGAATCGTCCTACTGTCGGACGATCCCGTCGCGGCCATAGACGTGCCGCACGCCTGCGCAGCGGGCGGTCACGAGGTCGTGTCCATCGATGCGCGAGCCGATGGGGTCCGCCGCTTCGTCGTCCGTGTAGCGGGAGCCGTTCCAGCGAAGGCACGAACGCCCTAGGCTAGCGGACCCTAGCGCGGACGAGCGCGCGGGAGGACGCCGAGCGTCGGGCCGGTATTCGCTTCCACGACATCCTGCGTCGGTGCGATCTGCGCGATCGTCGCCTGGGCCGCCGGCGTCACGGCGGCGGTCGGCTCCACAGGGGCGAAGGCCTGCATGGCCGCGCTCGAGGGCAGGCCGAGCGGGCGGGCGATCGGGGACGGCACGGCATAGCTCGTCGCGACCTGACGGCCGGAAAACGCCTTGACCGGCAGGAGCGCACTGCCAAGGCCGGCGGTGACCGGGCGGCGGGCACGGGCGATGGTATTGGTCTTCATCGCGCGGCGGCCGCGGTCGACGTCGATATCTGTACCGAAGAGCGACGCGACCTGCTCGTCCTGTTCGGCGGGCGTCCAGCGGCGGGGGCGAGAGCAGGTATAGGGGCGCATGTCGCCGGGCGTAGCCGAAGTACGGCGCACCGGCAGACGGTCGATCCGGGGGGCCGTGAAGCTGAAGAAGCCCTTGGAGAAGCCCTTCTCGAGGAGCGACGCGGCGACCGCCTCGCGCTGGCGGGCCGTGGAGGCGCCCAGCACGACGGCGATCACGCGCCGGCCACGGCGCGAGGCCGAGGCGACGAGGTTGAAGCCCGACGCGCAGGTATAGCCGGTCTTCATGCCGTCGGCGCCCGGATACTGCCCGATCAGGCCGTTGTAGTTCTTGTAGGTCTTGGAGCCGACCGTGACGTGCGGCAGGCGGAAGAAGCGGTCGTAGTCGCCAAAGTCGCTATAGAGCGCGCGGGCGAGGACCGCCATGTCGTGCGCCGTCGTGATCTGACGCGAATTGGGCAGGCCATGCGGATTGACGAAGTTGGAATTCGTCATGCCGATCCGGCGGGCGGTCCGGTTCATCATGTCGGCGAAGCCCTCGACCGTGCCGCCGAGCAATTCGGCGATGGCGTGGCTGAGATCGTTGGCCGACTTGACCATGATGATCTTGATCGCGTCCTCGAGCCGAACCTGCGTGCCGGGCTTGAGGCCGATCTTGGAGGGCGGCTGGCGGGACGCGGAGACCGACATGGTGATGGGCGTGTCCATCGTCGCGCGGCCCTGCGCGACCTGATCGAGCATCACATAGGTCGTCATCATCTTGGTGAGGGAAGCGGGATACCAGGGCTCGTGCGCGCCCGACTGGTGAAGGACGCGGCCCGACTTGGCCTCGACGACCATGGTCGGCCCGGCCTGCGCCACCGCGACGGCGGCCACGAGGCCGGCGACCGCGAGGACCGAGACCATGACGAGGCGCATCAGCCGCTCGCGCGCCTCGAGCGCGGCGTGGAACGCCTTGAGCTCGCGCACCTTCGTGCTGGTATCGGCACCCGTCGTCGCTCTGCGATATTCGGCCATGCTAACGCCCACCCCTGCTGACCCGACGTGACTGAACTGGCGCCTGAGTCCCTGACTGTCCCGCTAGGGAACAGAAGAAAGCGGCGAAGTTCTGTCTTCCGCCAACGAGGTTAACAAGGCGTTAGGTTATCACGGTCGCGGGCGTATCGGGCTTCGTCAATAGAGGGCGTGGTGCTAGAAGACGCCGGCCCAGCCAGAAAGCCTCCCCGCCCGTGCACCGCTTCCACACCCCCTTCGTAATGCTGGCCGTAATGACGGTGGCCATGCAGCTTGCCTTCGCGGCCTGGTGGACGCTGACGAAGAACTTCGCCGTCGAGGGGCTCGGCTTCACCGGGCGCGAGATCGGATTTCAGGAATCGATCCGCGAGATCCCGGGCTTTCTCGCCTTCCTCGCCGTCTACATGCTCTGGTTCATGCGGGAGCGCACCTTGGCGCTCCTCTCGCTCGCCCTCCTCGGCGGCGGCGTGGCGGCGACGGGCTATTTCCCCACGCTCTGGGGGTTCTACGCGACGACCTTCGTGATGTCGGTCGGCTATCACTATTACGAGACGATGTACCAGTCGCTCTCGCTCCAATGGCTGCCGAGAGCCAAGGCGCCGGCGCTGCTGGGCAAGCTCCTCGCCTGGTCGGCAACGGCGCAGCTCGTCGCCTACGGTCTCATCTTCGTCGGGTGGAAGACGCTCGATCTCTCCTTCACCACGACCTTCCTCGTCGCGGGCCTCGCCTGCCTCGCGCTCACCGTCTGGCTGACCACCTTCCCGCAATTCGCCGAGGGCGTACCGCAGAACAAGTCGCTCGTGCTGCGCCGGCGGTACTGGCTCTACTACGCGCTCACCTTCATGTCGGGCGCGCGGCGGCAGATCTTCACCGTCTTCGCCGGCTTCCTGATGGTCGAGCGCTTTGGCTATGCGGTGTCGGAAGTGGCGCTCCTCTTCCTCGTCAACTGCCTCTTCAACATGGCCTTCGCGGGCCGCATCGGAGCGCTCATCGGGCGGATCGGCGAGCGGCGGGCGCTCATCTTCGAATATTGCGGGCTCATCGGCGTCTTCGTCTCCTACGCCTTCGTCACCGACGCGACCGTCGCCGGGGCGCTCTACGTGATCGACCACGGCTTCTTCGCGCTCGCCATCGCGATCAAGACGTACTTCCAGAAGATCGCCGATCCGGCCGACATGGCCCCGACGGCCGGCGTCGCCTTCACGATCAACCATATCGCGGCGGTCTTCATTCCGGCGGTCTTCGGCCTCGTCTGGCTGGTCTCGCCGGCCGCCGTCTTCCTCGCGGGCGCCGCGATGGCCTGCGTCTCGCTCCTCCTCTCGATCCTCATACCCGACCATCCGGACGCGGGCATGGAGACCAGGCTCGCCGATCTCAAGGCACGAGCCAGACGCTCCGGGGCGTCTCCCCGTCCCACGTGACACGCGCGCGGCGGTGTCCGTCGGCATGGAGATAGAGGACCTCGAGCGCGTCATAGGCGATCTCGAGGATGGCGAAATGGACGAAGGCGGCTTCAACTGCCGCCGGCTCCGCCTCGCCTGAGCGCGCGACGCCCTCGACGCCCGACGTCGGTGCCCCGGCAGTGCTGCCGGGCGCGGGCTCGGCGAAATAACAGCGGCGCGAGAAGCCGTTCATCCGCTTCCAGACCTCGCGGGCCGCGTCCCCCGTGACGATCCGGGCCCGTCCGCTCAGCCGCGCCTGCAGCTTCTGGCCCGCATGGTAGGCATGGAGCGCCGCGCGCGGATCGGCCTCGATCTCGGCCACCTTCGCCGAGCGCCTATCGGTATGGACGCGGACCGTGCGCGCTGCGGCATCGAAACCCCGGAGCACGACGGTGCGCAGGCGCGGCGCGCCGTCGAGCCCGATGGTGGCGAGCGTCGGGGTATGGGCCGGCGATGTCCGGTCCGATTTGCCGCGCGCAAGGAGCGCTTCGCCCGCCCGCACGAGGCCGTCGAGATCGTCGTAGAAATCGGGGGTCGTGTCGGACATGGGGCTGATCGCGTCCTCTGATGGGCCGGCATGCAGGTCGGCGCGGCTCCGGCACCGCCTCGCCATTGCCGGTCACATCCTTTAGATATCGCAGTGAGGCTTCGTGCCAACCTCCAGACCCGGCGACCCCGATGTTCATCACCCCCGCACACGCAGCCGGCGCGGAAGCCGCGGCCGGCGGCATGCTTTTCGCCCCGCTCGTCTTCCTGGCCGCCGCCGTCATCGCCGTGCCGATCTTCAAGCGTCTGGGTCTCGGATCGGTGCTCGGCTACCTCGCGGCGGGCGTCATCATCGGGCCGTCCATCCTCGGGCTCTACGACGAGGCCGAGGAGGTGATGCACATCGCCGAGTTCGGCGTCGTCCTCCTCCTCTTCATCATCGGGCTCGAACTCAATCTCTCGCGCCTCTGGTCGATGCGGCGCGACATCTTCGGGCTCGGCTCGACGCAGATCCTCCTCACGGGCGGCGTCTGCCTCCTCTATCCGCTTCTCGTGGTCGGCGAGCCGTGGCGCGCTTCGCTCGTCGCCGGGCTCGGCCTCGCGCTCTCCTCGACCGCCTTCGTGATGCAGATCCTCGAAGAACGGGGCGAGATGAGCGCGCCGCATGGCAGACGCGCCTTCGCGATCCTTCTGATGCAGGACCTGGCGATCGTGCCGCTCCTCGCGCTCGTCGCACTGCTCGGCTCGGGCGGAGACATGGGCGGCAGTTCGGTCTGGCTGATCGCGGCCGAGATCGTCGGCGCGATCGGGCTCGTCATCGTGGCGGGGCGCTATCTCCTCAACCCGGTCTTCCGCATCATCGCGCGCACGGGCGCCAAGGAGATCATGACGGCGCTCGCGCTCCTCATCGTCGTCGCGGCCGCCTGGCTGATGACGCTGGCCGGGCTCTCGATGGCGATGGGCGCCTTCCTCGCCGGCGTGCTGCTGGCCGAATCGAACTACCGGCACGAGCTGGAGGCCGATCTCGAACCTTTCCGCGGGCTCCTCCTCGGCCTCTTCTTCATCTCGGTCGGCATGAGCGTCGACCTCGGCGTCATCGCCGAGAACTGGCTGGGTCTCCTCGCCGGCCTCACCGCCTTCGTCGTCCTCAAGTTCGGCGTCGTCTACGGCGCCGTGCGGGTCTTCGGAAACGGGCATCCGGTTGCGGTCCGCACGGCGGCCTTCCTCGCGCAAGGGGGCGAGTTCGGCTTCGTCCTCTTCTCCGCCGCCGTGGCCGCCGGCGTGATGACGCAAGGCCACGCCACGCTTCTCATCGCGCTCGTCACGCTCTCCATGGCCCTCACACCGGCCATCGTCGCCTTCGCGCCGCGCCTCCTCATCCGCCAGCCCCCCGGCGAGGAGCGCGACGAGGACTATTCGACCGCTGACGGCTCGGTGCTCATCATCGGCTTCGGGCGCTTCGGGCAGATCGTCTCGCAAATGCTCCAGGCCCGCGCGATCGCCATCACCGCGCTCGACAACGATCCCAAACGCATCGACGATGCAGGCGTCTTCGGCTTCAAGGTCTATTATGGCGACGGCACGCGTCTCGACGTGCTGCGCGCCGCCGGCGCCGACAAGGTCCGCATGATCCTCGTCTGCCTGCGCGACGCCGATGCGTCCATGCGGGTGATCGCGCGCCTCAAGGAGAGCTATCCCGACACGCCCATCTATGCGCGCTCCTACGACCGGCGCCACACGCTCCAGCTGATCGAGGCGGACGTCGACTATCAGATCCGCGACACCTACGAGTCCGCCCTCGTTCTCGGCCGGGAGAGTCTGCACGGCCTCGGCCTCTCGCGCGACGAGGCGCTGGAGACCGAGGAGGTCGTGCGCCGCGCCGATCTGGACCGGTTGGACGCGCAGGCCCAGGGCGGCATCTACGCCGGCAAGGACATCTTCGTGCGGCCCGAACCCCTCACCACGCCCAAGCGCGAGAGCGAGATCCACCGCCTGGCCGCCGACGGCCACGAGACGTTGCCGGGCGATCGCCTGCCCTCGCAAGAGAGGAGCAGCCAAGGGAACGGCGCATCGAAAGCGGGCGACCCGGACACCAAGACGCCCCAGGCGGCCGAATAGCGCGGTTCTGCCGCCACTGCGAAAGAGACATCCATGACAGGCGACCGTATCGCGGAAGCGAGCGAGGGCGAGCGGGCGCCGACGCTCGAGAAGAAGGCGGGCGTCTTCGTCACCGGCTCCATCCCGCGCCATGTGATCGTGATGACGGTGACGGGCGCAGTCGGCCTCGTCGCTGTCTTCGCGGTCGATTTCGCCAACCTCTTCTATATCTCGCAGCTCGGCGAGCAGGAGCTGGCGGCGGCGATCGGCTTCGCCTCGATCCTCAACTTCTTCACGATCTCGATCTCGATCGGCGTCACGATCGCTCTCGGCGCCCTCGTCGCCAAGGCGCTGGGCCGGGGCGAGGACGATCTGGCACGGCGCTATGCGACCTCCGGCGTCCTCGCCGCGCTCGGCGTCGGCATCCTCGTCGTCCTCGGCGCCTGGCCCTTTCTCGGGACGTTTCTCGGCTGGCTCGGCGCAGAGGGGCGCACGCACGAGATCGCGCTCGGCTACAGCCGCATCGTCATACCGTCCTTCGTCTTCATGACCGTCGGCATGGCCTGCTCGGGCATCCTGCGCGCTGTCGGAGACGCGAAGCGGGCGATGTACATCACGCTCTTCGGCGGTCTCATACTGCTGGTGCTCGATCCGATCTTCATCTTCGTTCTCGGCCTGGGCGTCGACGGCGCCGCGGTCGCCTCCTTCCTCAGCCGCATCGCGATCGCGGCCATCGGGCTCCACGGGGCGGGGAAGGTCCACGGCTTGCTGGAGCGCCCGTCGCCGAACCATCTGCCGGGCGACACGCTGGCACTCGGGCGGATCGCGCTGCCCGCCATCCTCACCAACCTCGCCACCCCCGTCGGCGGCGCCTACGTGACGGCGGCGATGGCGGTCTATGGCGACGCGGCCGTCGCCGGCTTCGCGATCACGGAGCGGATCGTGCCGGTCGCCTTCGGCTTCTTCTTTGCGATGTCGGGCGCGGTCGGCCCCATCGTCGGGCAGAACTACGGCGCCGGCCAGTTCGACCGGGTGCGCGAGACGCTGACCCGCAGCCTCCAGATCATCGGCGCCTACGGCCTCGTCGTCTGGCTGATACTCTTCCTCGTTCAGGACCTCGTCGTCGCGATGTTCGACGCGACGGGGCTCGCGGCCGAGCTCATCCATCTCTTCTGCACCTGGATCGCCCCGACCTGGATGGTGCTGGGCGCGCTCTACGTGTCGAACGCCGCTTTCAACAATCTGGGCTATCCGTTCCTCTCGACCGCCTTCAACTGGGGCCGCGCGACGCTCGGCACCATTCCCTTCGTCTGGATCGGCAGCCAGATGGGCGGCGCCTTCGGCGTCGCGATCGGCTATGCGCTGGGCTCGGTCCTCTTCGGCGCGCTCGCCATCGTGGTGGCATTCCGCGTGTCCGGGCGGCTCAGCGAGGTGCCGGAGGGCGCCCACCCGCCCGCCTGGGCGATCGCGCTCGCCCCGCGCGGCTCGGCCACGGCGGCGACTTTCGGTCTTGCCAGCGCGCGTGGCGACGAAGGCTAGCCTACGGTCGCTGCGTGTCGATCACGTCGTCCTCGTCGCCGAGCCAGGCTTCGATAATGCCCGGTCCGATAGGCTCCGGCGTCTGGACGAGCGGGTGCTCCTCCACCGGCTCGGGCGGCACGACCGCGCCGATGGGGGCCGAGACGGCGATGGTGAAGTCCTCCTTGTTGTCGCCCGTCAGTGCGTCGCGGCGAACGATGCGGACGGCGACGAAGGTCATGAAGGCGAGCGCGACCACGCCGAGGGTCCCGAAGGCCGCGCCTTCGCCGAAAGCGGCCATCACTGCGCCCGCCACCAAAGGCGAGATGGCGGCGCCCACCCCGTTCGACAGCAGGAGCCCGGCCGAGACCTGCACATAGCGCTCCGGCTCGGCATGGTCGAAGGCGTGCGCGGCGGCGATCGCATAGCCCGGCATCGTCGCGGCGCCGAAGACGACGGCGATGGCGAGGATACCGTAGAAGCCGATCGCCTCTCGCGTCGCCAGAGCCAGCGCACCGCAGGCAAGCGCACTGAGGAGGCAGAGGCCGACCATGACTATGCGCCGATCCATGCGGTCCGAAAGCCGCCCGACGGGCACCTGCATCGCGGCGCCCGCCAGAAGGCTCGCACCGGTGAAGAGCGGCAGCGCCGCCCCGTCGATACCGCGCGAGAGGGCGTAGGTGGGCGCGAGCGCGTAGAAGACGCTCATCATCATGCCGTTGACGCCAGTCCCGACGAGCCCGACCGGCGAGAGGCGATAGAGTCGCGCCGGCTCGAACCGCACCACGGCGATCGGTGCCGGCGCCGCCGAGCGCGTGAGCGCGACCGGCACTACGCCAAGCGCGAGGAGGATCGCGGCGAGGATGAAAGGCGTCGAGGCCTCGGTACCGGCGCCGAGGAGGAACTGGCCCGCCGTGATCGAGAGATAGATGACCGTCACGTAGATCGCGAGGACCGTGCCGCGCGTTGCGGGTTCGGCCCGCTCGTTGATCCAGCTCTCCGCGACGAGGAAGATCGAGGCCATGCAGGCGCCGACAACGAGGCGCGCGGCGGCCCAGGCGAAGGGCGTGTCGAGAAGCGACATCGCGAGCGTGCCCGCCACGATGAGCGCCAGGACGCCGGTAAAGGTGCGGATATGCCCGGCCGCCAGGATGACGCGCGGCCCATAGAGGCAACCGGCGACGAAGCCGACATAGTAGAGCGAGCCCATGAGCCCGATCACCGGATCGCTCCAGCCCGCAAGGTCGGCCCTAACCGGCACCAGCATCGTCATTAAGCCGTGGCCCGAGAGCAGCAGCGCCATGGCGAGGAGGACGGCGCCAAGGGAGACCAGGACCTGCATCGACCGACCTTTTCGGGCAGCGACGGGTGCCTTGTGTCGCGCGCCGTCTCGTTCTGGCGCGGGCTATCGATTGAGGGCGGGGCTGTCTAGGGGCGCGGGCGCATTCGTGATGGAAATCGGTCCGGCGCGATGCGCGTCAACCGGGTGCGCAAAGCTCGAGGCCGGCGACGGGCCTCGCCTCCTGCCGCCGCGCATAGCGCCGTCGGCCGGTCTTGCGGGCGCAGCGGCGGGTGAGCGGGCTACCTGTCCGGCGCGGCGACGGGCGACGCGGCGATGCGAGGCAGACGAGCCCGAGCGCTTCGGCCCAGGCTTCGGCCTGGGCGTCGAGCGGCACGTCGTAGAGCGTGGGGAGCGGCAGGCTCAGGCTCGGGTCCTCATGAACGAGAACGGGCGCTTGGCCATCCCAGCCCTTGCGCATCGCGACGCCGAGAAAATGGTCTGTGGGAACGGTCATGGTCATCGTCATCCGGGCCTCCAAAACGCGCCGCAGCCGGACCTCCGTCCGCTCCAGCACAACCTCTCGCTGTTCCGATCCGTCGCCATAGGCGAAGCGAAGCGGGAGATGACCCTCTGCGACGGCAAGCCACCCTGCCGGATTGCGGTGGGCCGCGCCGCTCTTGTCTGAGCGGTCGCGGCCCGAGTTGTAGTGACGCCTCACCATGACTCCTGCGGGCCTTTGCGGCCTCTCCGGATCCGGCGGTTCCGTCCTCCTCGTCTCTGTCGGTCGAGGTCGGCGGCTCCGCTCTTCTTATGCCCTGAAGATACCGGGCCCGGTGCCCGATCGCCTTAAGGGAGACGGTTAAGAAAACCCAAGGTGGAGAGAGGGTTAGGCGCTGGTGACCGGGCAGGGTTGAGCGGATGTTGCGGGTGAGGGTTAGGCATCGGTGAACGCGGCCGTCGGGCGGCGCCGGCACAAGCGCCGGTACGGCCATCGGCACGTTTGCCATCCCTCGGCTGGCGCGCACCGTGCGATGGCGATAGACAGGCGCCAGATCCTCGATGCCTCGACGCAGCCGATCCACGAGCCGCCCATGAATCGCCCATGAATTGCCCATGAACCGCCCCCGCACCCCCATCTTCCCGCCGGACGCCGAAGCTCGGGTCCGCTATGGCGACGGCGACTATCAGGTCCTCGCGCCCGGCACCTATGTGCGCTGCGCCATCAGCCATCGCCCGGTGCCCCTCGACGCACTGCGCTATTGGAGCGTCGACGCTCAGGAGGCCTATGCCGGGCCCGACGAGGCGCGACAGGCGCTGGAGCAAGCCGGGCTCGTTCCGCGCCGGTAGACGACGTCGTCGACGGATAGGGATAAGCCGCCCTTCACGCATCGCGCGGTAGGATGTCGCCCTCCCCTCCTGCCCCGAGGCCGCGCCGATGACCGTCCCCGCCACCCGCCGCTCCGTTCTGACCGCCCTCGGCGCAACCGGCTTCGGCGCAGCCGGCCTTGCCCTTCCGACCGTCCGCGCGTCCGCCCGGAGCGCACGCCTCGTGCCGGATGCCCGCGCGGACCAGTCGGCGGCCCTCACCGCCGAGATCGCCGAGGCGACGGCGCGCGGCGAAGCCGTCTTCCTCGCGCCCGGCCGCTATCGGATTTCCGACGTCGATCTGCCGGACGGTGCGATCTTGGGCGGCGTGCCCGGCCGCACCGTCCTCATCGCGGGCGGCGCCGGTCCGATCCTGACGACGCGAACCGCGTCTCGCGTCATCCTCAGCGGCCTCGTCCTCGACGGCGAGGGAGTAGGCGGCTCGGAGACCGGCCTCCTTCATGCCATCGGCTGCGCACGCCTCACGATCGAGGCCTGCGAGCTGCGCGGCGGCGCCGGCAACGGCATCCGCCTTGAGGACTGCGGCGGCCGCATCGCCGGCAATCTCCTCGAGGGCCACGCCGACGCCGCGCTCTTCTCGACCGACGCGGTCGCTCTCGACATCGCGCATAATACGGTCCGCGACTGCGGCAATAACGGCATCCTCGTCTGGACGTCGCGTCCGCAGGACGACGGCTCGCGCGTGGCCGACAACCACATCCATCGCATTCGGGCGGACGCTGGCGGCACCGGCGAATACGGCAATGGCGTCAACGTCTTTCGCGCTGCCAACGTCTCGGTCAGCGGCAACCGGATCGACGCTTGCGCCTTCTCGGCCGTGCGCAACAATGGCGGGGCCAATTCGCGCATCACGGGCAACACGCTGCACGGATCTCGGCGAGATGGCGATCTACGCCGAATTCGCCTTCGACGGCGCGGTCATCACCGACAATGTGGTCGACGGCGCGGCGTCGGGCATCTCGATCACCAATTTCAACGATGGCGGCCGGCTCGCCGTCTGCGCCAACAACGTGGTGCGCAACATCACCCGGTCCGCACCCACCGTCGATCTCGCCTCCGGCATCGCCGTCGAGGCGGATGCAAGCGTGACCGGCAACGTCGTCGAGACGGTCGCCGGCACCGGCATCGGCCTCGGCTGGGGGCCCTATCTCCGAGACGTCACGGCGAGCGGCAACACGGTGCGCGATGCCGAGATCGGCATCGCCGTCAGCGTGTCCGAGGGGGCGGGCGCGGCGCTGGTGACGGGCAATCTCGTCTCCGGCTGCCCGACCCCCCTCGCCGCCATGCGCTGGCGCGAGACCGTCGGCCAAGGCCTCGACGGCTTCGAGACCATCACGCATGGCCTCAACCGCATCGTCTGACGAGATCGTCTAGGAGAGCGCCCGGAGCGCGTCCTGCAGCGCGCCCGCCGGCGCCATCCGCCCGACCTCCGCACCCTTGGCGGTGCGCAAGGGAGGCGCCGCGTAGGCCGCGAGCCGCTCGCCGACCGGACCGGTGGGTCGCAGGGCCGCCTTCAGGATCGCTGCCGCGGCCACCTTCGCGGCGCGGTGGCCGCCATCCTCGATCTTGACCGCGAAGCCGAAGCCCGCGCGGGCGATCGCGGTCGGCGAGGCGGCATCCGGGCGCACGAGACCGCAATAGACGCCCTCTGCGCCGCGCTTCACCAGCACGCCGGGGCCGAGCGCCTCGCCGACCCAGTGTCGAACTGACCCCGGCCCCAGATCATCTCCGGCGCATCGTGGACGGCATCGGCGAGGCGTGCGCCGGCGTGGGCCAGCGCGGCGTCGCTGTCGCCCGGCGCCGCGAGGTTCGCGAAGCCGCGCGCGAAGGCCGAGAGCGGCGCCGCCCATGTCGGTAGGGAGCAGCCATCGGTTCCGCAGTGCGTAAGCGTGAGTTCGGCGCCCGTAACGGCTTCGATCGCCTCGCGGACGGCCACCTGCACGGGGTGATCGATCCGCTCGTAGTCGGCAGGATCGACGCCCATATGCCGCGCGACGGCCAGCATGCCGGCATGCTTGCCCGAGCATTCGTGGTGGAGCGCCGTGAGCGGTCCCTGATCGGCGTGAGCGCTCGGCGCGCGGCGGATGGGCGCGCCGCAGGCGAGCGCGGCCTCGTCGAGCGAGAGCGCGGTCAGCATCGCACCGACGACGGCCAGATGCTCGGGCTGCGCATCGTGCGAGGCCTGCGCGACGCTGAGCTCCGGGGCGCCGAAGCCGAAGGCGTCCGCCGCCCCGCCCGCGACGAAGGGGAGCGCCTGCAGCGTCTTGATGGCCGAGCGCGGGTAGACGGGCGCCGTCACGTCTCCGAGGCCGAGGACGATCTCCTCGCCGGAGACGATCGCGACATGGCCACGATGACGGCTCTCGACCAGCCGCTCGGCCCCATCGGTGCGCCCGCGCGTAAGTGCGATGAGGACAGGGGGTGCCAGATCGCTCATGCCGCGCGCTCCGTCTTGGCACCGAAGCCGGCGAGCCGCTTGGCCGCCTCGTCCAGCACGGCCATCCGCTTGGTGAAACAGAACCGGACCAGTCCGCGCGGCACGCCGCTCGCGTCCTCTCCATAAAAGGCCGAGACCGGCACGCAGGCCACGCCCGCCTCGACCGTGAGACGGCGCGCGGCCTCGCGGTCATCGTCGAGCCCGAGGCTCGCGACGTCGGCGACGAGGAAGTAGACGCCCTCGCAGGGCAGGACCGCGAGACCGGCCTTGGTGAGGCCCGCCGCCAACCGGTCGCGCTTGGCCTCCAATTCGGGGCCGAGGCCCAGATAGAAGTCGGCACAGTGGTCGAGCCCGTAGGCCACGGCCGACTGGAGGGCGGGCGGCGTGGTGAAGGTGACGTATTGGTGCGCCTTGGCGACGAGCGCGACGAGGGGCGCCGGGCCACTCACATAACCGATCTTCCAGCCCGTCATCGAGAATGTCTTGCCGGCCGACCCGACCCGCAGCGTGCGCTTCGCCATGCCGGGCAAGGTCGCGAGCGGGATGTGGGCGCGGCCATCGAAGGTGATGTGCTCATAGACCTCGTCGCAGACGGCATAGGCATCGTGCGCGAGGGCGAGTTCGGCGATGAGGGCGAGTTCGTCGCGCGTGAAGACCTTGCCTGTCGGATTGTGCGGCGTGTTGAGAAGGACGAGCTTGGTCCGGGCGCCGAAAGCGGCCCGCAGTTCGCCCTCGTCGATGCGCCAGTCCGGCGCATGAAGGCGCACCGTGCGAACCGTCGCCCCCGCCCGCGCGATCATCGGCGCATAGCAGTCGTAGAGTGGCTCGAAGACGACCGCCTCGTCGCCGGGCTCGAGGAGCGCCAGCGCGATGTCGGCCAGAGCCTCGGTCGCGCCGGATGTGACGAGGACTTCGGTTCCGGGGTCGTGAATGAGCCCATGATGCCGCGCCGCATGGGCGGCCACCGCCTCGCGCAGGGCGGGTAGGCCCATCATCGGCGGATACTGGTTCGGCCCGTCGACGAGCGCGCGAGCGGCGTGCTCTCGCATGGCAAGCGGGCCGTCCTCGTCGGGAAAGCCCTGACCGAGATTGATCGCGCCATGCGCCGTGCTGAGGCGTGACATGCTCTCGAAGATGGTCGTGCCGACGCCGGTGAAGACGGGGTTCGTCGATTTCATTGGTGCTCTCCGGCGAGGCGCTTGGTGCGCAGGCCGGTCTAATCCGCACCGCTGCCGAGGTAAACCGGATGGGGCATGACCGCGCGCCGCGGCCACCGCCTTGAAAGCGACGCGGGGAGTGCCTTGATAGTCGGTCTATGTTGCTCGTCGTCGTCGCCCGCCTGGCGTTCCTCCTCTTCCTCGGTCTGACGGTCGTGCCGCTCGCGGTCCATGCGGGCGTTTACCGAATGGTCCATCCGTGGCCGGCCTCGTGGCGCGCGGCCGACTGGTCGAGTGCGGGCACTCTGCCAGCCGCGCGGGCCAATCAGCCGGCCTTCGTCGGCGTCTATGCGGCGCGTGCCGGACGTTGGCGCGGCATCTTCGCGGTGCATTCCTGGATCGTCGTGAAGCCCGCGGGAGCCGACCGCTACACGCGCTACGATGTCGTCGGTTGGGGCACGCCCGTTCGCCGCGATGCCTATCCGGCCGATGGGCGCTGGTATGGCAATGCGCCGGAGCGGGTGGTGACGATCGAGGGTGCCGAAGCCGACCGCCTCGTCGCGCGCGTCGAGGCAGTCGTGGCGAACTATCCTTACGCGCAGCGCGGCGACTATCGGATTTGGCCGGGGCCGAACTCCAACAGCTTCGTCGCCCACGTCCTGCGGGCCGTGCCCGAGATCGGCGCGCAGTTGCCGCCGGAGGCGCTGGGGCGGGACTTTCCGACTGACGGCGCCTGGTTGACGCGCACGCCGAGCGGTACCGGGCTCCGTCTCACGCTTGGCGGCTATCTTGGGCTGACGCTGGCGTGGGTCGAGGGGTTGCAGATCAACGTTCTCGGCGCGGTGACGGGGCTCGACATCCGTCGCCCCGCCATTCTGTTGCCGGGCTTCGGGCGCCTCGGAATGGCAGCCTGAGAGGCAGTCCCACACCTGACGATCGCGATGCGGCGGGAGGGGGGCGATGTCCGCGCTGATACTGGTCGACACCCAGGTCGCCTTCCACGATCCCGTCTGGGGCGAACGCAACAACCCGGATGCGGAAGCGGACCTCAAGGCCTTGCTTCACGGGTGGCGCGACGCCGGGCGGCCTATCATCCCCGTTCGGCACGACTCGTTCGATCCCGCTTTGCCGCCCGCACCGGGTCATCCGGGCGACGCCTGCTTCACGTTCGAGCGAGTGGGGGGTGGCGGCGAGACGATCCCGGCGGCGATCGTCCACATGGTTCACCTTGCCAGCCTCGATCGAGAGTTCGCGGTTGTGAAGACGACGGCCGACATTCTGGCCGATCTTGCCGGCACAGGCGGAGGGACCGTCGTCCGCGGAACCCGGCGCGCGGGTTCCTAC
The DNA here is from genome assembly GCA_963842125.1 of uncultured Alphaproteobacteria bacterium. Lineage (GTDB taxonomy): Bacteria > Pseudomonadota > Alphaproteobacteria > Rhizobiales > CAWCWK01 > CAWCWK01. Next base: position 84,372 of record CAWJFE010000001.1, read on the forward strand.
CTTTCACTTATCGTCGCTCCACGCCGCGAAGAGGTCGAACTGGCTGCGGGCCTTGGCGGGCGTCTGCGATGCCGGAGAGCCCGCAGGCTCCTTGTCACCTGGCTTTGCAGGCGGCGCGTCGGCAGTCTTCATCAGTTGCGCATCGAGCCGTGCGGCCCGGAGGGCGTTGCCCGGGGGAGCCGGTACGGATACCGGAACGGCGCGCTTCGTCGATACGCTTCGACGAGCTTTGGCGGATGCGGCAGTCGTATCCGTGGCGATCGCACCATCGCCCATATGACGGCGTTCGGGCACGGCACGGCGTGTCTGCTCCGGAGCTCGCGCGGTATGGCGCGAGTTGGGGCCGGAGCGGGGCTGATCGGCCGCCCCGGCCTTCAGTCAAGCGGCACCGGCCTCGTCGGTCTCGCGCTCGGCAGGCGGAATGTCGTCGAGGATGAGACCGGCGGCCTCACGGATCTTACCCTCGATCTCTTCCGCGACTGCCGGGTTGTCGCGCAGGAACTGCTTGGAGTTCTCGCGGCCCTGCCCCAGGCGCTGGCTGTCATAGGAGAACCAGGCGCCCGACTTCTCGACGATCCCGCCCTTGACGCCGAGATCGATGAGCTCGCCGACCTTGGAGATACCCTCGCCGTAGAGGATGTCGAATTCGACGATCTTGAAGGGCGGCGCGACCTTGTTCTTGACGACCTTGACGCGGGTCTGGTTGCCGATGACCTCGTCGCGGTCCTTGATCGCGCCGATGCGGCGGATGTCGAGGCGCACGGAGGCGTAGAACTTGAGAGCGTTGCCGCCGGTCGTCGTCTCGGGGGAGCCGAACATGACGCCGATCTTCATCCGGATCTGATTGATGAAGAGGACCATGCAGTTGGACCGCGAGATCGAACCGGTGAGCTTCCTGAGCGCCTGGCTCATCAGCCGCGCCTGAAGGCCGGGCAGGCTGTCGCCCATCTCGCCATCGAGCTCGGCCTTGGGCGTCAGTGCCGCGACCGAATCGACGATCACGAGATCGACCGCGCCGGACCGGACCAGCGTGTCGGTGATCTCCAGCGCCTGCTCGCCCGTGTCGGGCTGCGAGATGAGAAGCTCTTCGAGATTGACGCCGAGCTTCCTCGCATAGATCGGATCGAGCGCGTGCTCCGCGTCGACGAAGGCGCAGACGCCGCCCGTCTTCTGCATCTCGGCCGCCGTGTGGAGCGCCAGCGTCGTCTTGCCCGACGATTCGGGGCCATAGACCTCGATGACGCGGCCCTTGGGCAGGCCACCGATGCCCAGCCCGATATCGAGACCGAGCGAGCCGGTGGAGACGGAGCCCACCTTGACCGGCGCCTCACCCGCGCCGAGCCGCATGATCGAGCCCTTGCCGAACGCGCGCTCGATCTGGCTGAGCGCCGCGTCGAGCGCCTTCGTCTTGTCCATGCCCTTAGAACCCTCGATCACCCGGAGAGACCCTGATGCCATGTCTCCGCACTCCTGTTTCACACATGCTTCAATCACTTGCAACGAGACCAATGTACATGATTTGTTCTCATTATCAAGTGTTGCTTTCAGAAGAAGGAATAGGAGGTAGGCAGTCTCAAGCCATTGATTTGGCAAGATTTCCTGGAAGCCCAAGCATCTGGACCTTGCTAGAACTCTGAGGCCGATGGCAGCCGCGCCCCATTGCGGCCGTTATCCGCCTCGCGAACGACTCGGAGCGAGGACACCCTTTAGGTCTTGGAACTCGGTCGGAAGCATCGACTCGCAGGTGAAACCGCAGACCGAAGCGGCCGGCGACACGCCTGCCTAGGCCATCCGCGTTAGCGCACATCCGGTTCCTATCCATTCACTGAACGCGCTCTAGCGCATTGTTTTTTCGCGGTTCCTTACGCTGCGGTGCTATCGCACCGCCGCTGGAACGGCTCTAGGTGCTGACCGCGCGCTTCACGGCCTGCGCCAGCTGTTTCAGCCCGAAGGGTTTGGGGAGAAAGGCGAAATCCTCCTCGCCGTCGAGATTGCGCTTGAACGCGTCCTCGGCATAGCCCGAGACAAAAATGATCTTGATGTCGGGCTGGCGCTTCCTCAACTCCTTGAGGAGGGTCGGGCCGTCCATCTCGGGCATCACGACATCGGACACGACGAGGTCGATCCGCTCGGCCTCGTCCATGCGGGCCAGCGCCTCGGTGCCGGTCGAGGCCTCGAGAATGGTGTAGCCGCGCGATGCGAGCGCCCGGGCGGCGAAGATGCGAACGGCGTCCTCGTCCTCGACGAGGAGGACGGTACCCCGTCCGGTGAGGTCCTCGACGTCGCCGTCGGCGGCGCTATCGGCCACTCCATCGGCGCGCATCTCGACGACGTTGCTCGGATCAGGCTCCGCCGCCTCCTCGGTATGGCGGGGCAGGAGGATGCCGAACGTGGTGCCGCTGCCGACCTCGCTCTCGACATAGAGGTGCCCGCCCGTCTGCTGGACGATGCCGTAGACCGTGGCGAGGCCGAGGCCCGTGCCCTTGCCGACATCCTTGGTGGAGAAGAAGGGATCGAAGATCTTGTCGCGGATGTCTTCGGGGATGCCGGTCCCGTTGTCCTTGACCTCGACGAGGACATAGTCGGCGGCCGCGACGTCCTTGGGCACCGGAAGGGCTAAGACTTCGGCAGCCGGCACGTTGCGCGTGGTGATCGTCACCTCGCCGCCATCCGGCATCGCGTCGCGCGCGTTGACCGAGAGGTTGAGGATGACCTGATCGAACTGGTTGGGATCGGCCATGACCGGCCACACGTCGCGCCCATGTACGACCTGGAGCGCGACCGTCTCGCCGAGCAGGCGGCGTAGCAGGGACGAGAGGTCGGAGAGAACCTCGTCGAGTTCCACGGCTTGAGGCCGCAGCGTCTGCTGCTTGGAGAAGGCGAGAAGCTGGCCGACCAGCGCCTTGGCGCGGTTGCCGTTCTGCTTGATCTGCATGATGTCGGCGAAGGCGGCGTCGGACGGCTTGTGGCTCATCAGCAGGAGGTCGGCATAGCCGAGAATGCCCTGCAGCATGTTGTTGAAGTCGTGCGCCACACCGCCGGCGAGCTGGCCGACGGCCTGCATCTTCTGCGCCTGGGCGAACTGGGCCTCGAGATTGCGCTGCTCGGTCGTGTCGACGGCGAAGAGGATGGCGCGCTCTCCGTCGTCCTCGTCAACCGTGTCGGACGCGCGGCCGGAGACGGGCGAGACGTAGAGCCGGGCGTTGCGCTTCTCGACGAGGGCGACGTCTACGGGCGCGATATCGCCGCGTCCCTCGGCGGCGGCGGCGAGCGCGTCGCGCAGCCGCGCGCGGTCCTCGGGCGCGACCGCATCGATGATCGACGCCCCGCCCCGGCCTTGCGCCTCGCCGACGAAGTCCGGCCCGAAGAGCTTGGCGAAGCCGGCATTGGACTGGACGAGCGTGCCGCCCTTCGCGACCGTCGCGATGGCGATGGGCGCATTGTTGAAGAAGCGCGCGAAACGGACCTCGACGGCTCGCAGGCTCTCGTCGATATCCTCGGCGCCTTCGGCCGAGCGATCGAGGACTAGGGTTTGCGAGGACAGCAACCGTCCGTCCGCGTCGGTCGCGACCTTGTGGACGAGCTTGGCCGGCAGGCTGCGACCGTTGCGGCGCACGAGATCGAGATCGAAGCTCTCGATCCGGGTCTCGCCGGGCGCCGGGCGCACGCCCGCCACGAGGGCCGCGCCGGAGCCGGCGACGAGCGCGTCGAGCGTCAGGCCCTCCATCTCGACATCGGTGAGGTCGTAGCCGAGCCACTGCGAAAGCGTGGCGTTCACATAGGCGATGCGGCCGTCGGGCTCGATGGACAGAAAGCCGGCCGGCGCGCGGTCGAGATATTCGATCGCATCGCGCAACTGCTGGAAGCCCAGCTCCTGCTCGCCGCGCTCGATGGTGACGTCGGAGATCGTCCAGGCGACGAGCTTGGCGGCGCGGGCCGCGCGCGCGGGCACCGGGTCGACCTGGATGCGATACCAGCGCGCCCCCGATCCGTGCGGGGATCGCCCGCCCGTCGATGTGCCAGCGGCACCATTCGGCCGGGCCGCGAGGCGGACCTCCTCGACGCAGCGCACGTTGCGCCGCGCGGCCTGGGCGAGGCGGTAGACGGCCTCGGTCGCCTGCCGGTCGCGCGAGAACGCGCGGTGGGGCGAGGGCAGCTCGCCGCCGCTCGCACCCACCATCGCGCCATAGGCCTCGTTGGCATAGGTGACGCGGCCGTCGGGGTCGGCGAGCACGATGCCGTCGCTCGCGCCGTCGAGCGTCGAAGCGAGGAGCCGCTCGTTCCGCGCCGGCCCGAACTGAACGAGGCCGATGAGGCCCGCCGCGATCGAGAAGAGGCCGGCGGCCGAAAGAAGGGCGAGAGCACCCAGCACCACATCGCCCGCGTATTGAGGTACGAAGAGCACGACCGCGACGCCGACGGCGATGACGAGCGCGACGAGAATGACGAGCGTCCAGAGGCGACTGGCACCGACCGGGCGGTCGAGAGCCGGAACGGGATAGGCTTCGCCGCCATCCCTGTGCCGCGTCGTCTGCGCGCTCGGCCGACCGGGCTCTCGCATAGGCTCTCGCATCGCCTCTCTCTTAGGCGCGCGGGGCGCGGCGTCGTCGCCGGGTCGGGTGGCTCTCAGGATCTGGCTCATCGGGCGATCTGGCTCATCGGGTGCTCCGCTCATCAGACAAGCGGCTCTCGAAGTCCTCGAGGGGTTCCGGCCCCTTCCCGCTGGTGCGAAGAGACGCGGCGGGGCCGGTTGCCCGGCCCTATCGGCGAACAGGGTAAACGCATGTCCTTTATGAACGATGCACGCCCATCGCGCGAGAGAGGAAAAGAGCGCCCGTCGCGGCGCGGCGTCAGCGGAAGCGTTCGCGCCAGCCAAGGCCCTCCTCGACCGTGCCTTCGGGCACGTATTCGCAGCCGAAGGCTCCCGAATACCCAGCCTCCACGAGAGCCGGCAGCACGAAGCCGTAGTCGATCTCGCCGCGATCGGGCTCGGCCCGGGTCAGCCCGCCCGCGATCTGCACGTGTCCGATCCGGTCGGCATGGGTCCGGTAGGTCGCGACCAGGTCGCCGGTGGCGCGCTGGACATGGAAGCAGTCGAACATCAGCCGGACATTGGAGGCGCCGACCTCGTCGAGCAGTGCCGCGCCCGCCGCCATGTCGGGCACGATGAAGCTCGGCATGGCCTGCGGGCAGATCGGCTCGACGAGGAGGGTGAGGCCGTGCGGCTCCGCCTCGGCGGCAAAACCCTTGAGCGCCTCGGCATAGGTGGCGAGCGCCGCCGCCCGGTCCACGCCGGGGAACGCGTCGAGCCGGCCGCCGATGACGTGGATGCCGGTTCCGCCGAGCGTGCGCGCCGTGTCGAGCGCGGCGGCGAAATCGTCGCGCGCCTGCGCTTCCTCGCCCGGAATGGCGGCGCAGCCGGCGGTCGTGCCCATGCGGGTGTTGAGGCCGAGAAGCGGCAGCCCCGCCTCTTTCAGCGCCGCGCGGACATCGTCGAGCGAGGCCCGCTGCGCCTCGTCGTGGAATTCGACCGCGTCGAAGCCGGCCGCCCCGGCCCGCGCGATGCGCTCCAGAAAGGGCAGCGCCTTCCAGAGAAAGCCCGTATTGGCGGAGAAGCGATAGCCCATCATGCGGCCTCCCCGTTCTCGTTGTCGGCGCTCCAGCCATCGTCGCCCGGCAGCGTGGTGCCAGAGAGGCGGGCGTAGACCTTGGCGACGGCCGAATCATCCTCGCGCCCCAGCCCCATGCCGGCGGCGGCGAGGAACTGGGTCAGCGCGTTGGAGGCGAGGACGGCGGGAAAGCGCATGCCGCGCGCCACGTCGCAGACGATGCCGAGATCCTTCACGAAGATCTCCACCGTGGAGTGCGGGGTGTAGTCGCCCTTGGCGATGTGCGGCCCCCGGTTCTCGAACATCCAGCTGGTGCCGGCGCATTGGGAGAGCACCTCGAGCGTCCGAGCCGGCGCGATGCCCTGCGCGGCGGCAAACGTCATCGCCTCGGCCGTGGAGGCGATGTGGACGCCGGCGAGGAGCTGGTTGACGATCTTCATCATAGAGCCGGTGCCGACCTCGTCGCCGAGCTCGAACACGGTCTGCGCCATGGCGTCGAGCGCCGGCCGGGCGCGCGCGAACGCCTGCGGCGGCCCCGACGCCATGATCGTCAGCTCGCCCGACGCCGCCTTGACGGCGCCGCCGGAGATGGGCGCATCGAGATAGAGAAGATCGTGCTCGGCGAGCCGCGCGGCGATGGCGCGCGCGGCGTCCGGCGCCACCGTCGCGCAGCCCATCACGACGGCTCCCGCCGACATGTGGGTCGCCACGCCGGTCGCTCCAAAGAGCACGTCCTCCATCTGCGCGGCGTTGACGACGACGAGGACGAGCGTGTCGAAGGCCCGCGCAACGTCGGCGAGTTCGCCCGGTCGCCCGCCATTCTCGCGGAACTGCGCCATACGCTCGGCCGCGACGTCGAAGCCATAGGTCTCCAGCCCCGCCGCGGCGAGTTGACACGCCATCCCATATCCCATCGACCCGAGCCCGATCAGCCCGACGCTTTGTCCGTCACCCATCTGTCCGCATCTCCCTTGTCCGCATCTCTTTGACGGCCGTCGAAGCGCGGCGCGTAGGCTGGGGATCGTCGGCCGAACGGGCTTCGGAGACAAGGCATCTCCTCACAGGTCTGGCTCGGCCATCGTCTGCGCCAGCGAAGAAGGTTCCCAAAAGAAATCATCGAACCGATTCAGGCCTGCCCCGTTCCCCCGCCGGCTGGGCGTGCATGGCGACGTGCGCGAACCCTTTGATAACGTTCAGGAGACGAGTGATGAGTACGATGATGGGCACCGACGGCAACGACAACCTCATGGGCACGGACGGCAACGATTCGCTGGCCGGCCTCGCCGGCAACGACACGATCCTCGGCATGGGCGGCGAAGACACGCTGTCGGACGGTCCCGGCGAGGACAGCGTATCGGGCGGTCGTGGGGCGGACAGGATCGATCTCGACGGCGACGACAACCCGGACACGGTCGAGGCCGGCGCCGGCCAGGACACGATCACGGTATCGAGCCCGGGCTCCGCGTCCGACGATCCGGCCAAGTCCAACACCATTCGCGGCGGCGCCGACAACGATCAGATCGTCGCCGGCGGTGCCGACACGATCTATGGCGATGGCGGCGACGACGACATCACGGCCGGCACCGGCAACAACTATATCGACGGCGGTGACGGTGACGATCTGATCAAGGCCCAGCAGGGCGGCATGGACACCGTCATCGGCGGCGCGGGTGCCGACACGATCAACGTCTTCGAAGACAACGACATGGGCTCCAGCGTCTATGCCGGATCGGGCAACGACACGGTCCGCGCGGGCGAGAACGACAGCGTCTTCGGCGGCGACGGGGCCGACACGATCAACGGCGGCTCGACCGTCTACGCAGGTGGCGGCGACGACTTCCTGATCGCGACCAACAACGGCTATACCGCCGTCCTCGGCCTCGGCGATGGCGACGACACCGTCTCCGGCAATGCCAACAATGCCGAGACCGTCTATGGCGGCGGCGGCGCGGACAGCATTAACGCGCGCGGCGCTTCTGGCGCGGAGACCGCCGATATCCTCTATGCGGGTGCCGGCGCCGATACGGTCCTCGCCTATTCCGACGACACGATCTTCGGCGGCGACGACGCCGACAGCTTGAGCATCAACGGCGCCGACGACGCCAAGATCTACGGCGGCAAGGGCGACGATTTCATCGACGGCTCGTCGTCGGGCAATAACGAGATCGGCGGCGGCGCGGGCTCCGACACCATCTCGGTCGACGGCATCGACACCGTTTATGGCGGCGACGATGGCGACGTGATCACGATGGAGGGCGGCTCGGCCAACACGGGCGGCGGCGCGACGGGCACAGCCTATGGCGGCGAGGGCGATGACATGATCATCGCAGACCAGGCCCAGGGCAACGTGCTCGATCTCGGCGGCGGCGCGGATACCGTGATGGCGACGGCGGCCGACACCGTGACGGGCGGCTCCGAGACCGATCGCTTCGACTTCGGCGCCGGCGGCTTCTCGACCCGCGCCATCGTGACCGACTTCGCGGCCGGATCGGGCGGCGACGTACTCGATCTGACCGACAGCGCGGTCCCCGGCGGTGCCACCGATCTCCAGTCGGCCAAGGACAACGGCGTCCTCGTCGCCGAGGGCTCCGACGTTGCCGTCGACATCAACGGCGACGGCACGTTCGACGTCACGCTCCAGGGCGTCTCGCTCGACGCGCTGACGAGCGACAACGTCGTGTTCTAGCGTCGTCACCGTTTATCGAACGCGAAAGGCCCGGTAGCGATACCGGGCCTTTTTCTTATGCTCTGATGGTGAACGTGGCATCCGATCGAAGCCGGGCGCCCATTCGCCATCTAATGCGTGAACGTGTCGAGTGCCTGGCTCTCGCCGCTCGTGAAGGTGATGTGCTCCATGTCGATGAGGAGATCGACCTCGCCCGTACCCGACGTCACCTCGACCCGGCCGCCGCCGATATGGGTGACGGTGTAGTCTGTGATGCCGCCCTGATACTCGGCCGTATCGCCGCCCGCGCCGCCATAGAGCGTGTCGTTGCCGGCGCCGCCGACGAGGAGGTCGTTGCCCGTGCCGCCGAAGAGGAGATCGTGGCCCGTGCCGCCGAGAAGGAAGTCGTCGCCCCCGCCGCCGTAGAGCGTGTCGTTGCCGGCATCGCCCGAGACGCGGTCGTTGCCATCGGAGCCTGCGACCTCGTCGTCCCCTTCGTCCCCGTGGACGACGTCGTTGCCGGCCCCACCGATGACGATGTCGTTGCCCTTGCCCCCGGACGCGGTGTCCGCGTCGCCGCCGGAGTAGATGGTGTCGGACCCCGCACCGCCGACCAGATAGTCGTCGCCCGAGCCGCCGAAGAGGAGCTCGTCGCCATCCGCACCGAAGACCGCATCCTCGCCCTCACCGCCGCCGAGCGTGTTGTGGCCCGAAAAGCCCCCCTGGTCGGACCCGTAGAGCGTATCGGAGCCCGCACCGCCGAAGGCCATGTCGTCGCCGATGCCGACAAAGATCAGATCGTTGCCGTGCCCGCCGAAGATGACGTCGTTGCCCGATTCGCCGAAAAGCGTGTCATCGCCTTCGTTCCCGTAGACGCTATCGGCGCCGAAGCCTGCGAAGACGCTGTCCTGGCCGCCATTCATCTCGAGAAGGTCGTTGCCGACGCCCTTCAGCGAGACGATCTCGTTGTCGGTCGTCGCACCGAAATAGATGTCGCCGTCGACATGCCGCGTGAACTGGTAGTAGAGGACGCCGTCGATCGTCGTCGGGCCGAGGAACTCGAGGGGGAAGTCGGTCATGGGTACGCACTCCGTATGATCGTTGCAGGCTATAAGCATCGTTTCAGCCCAGCACGAAAGACTAACCGCTTGTTAACCTCAACGAACCGTGGAGGCTGACGGGACCCACGTTCGCGACCCGCTTGCCGAAGGCTGCCGCGAACGGCATAGGTTCGCGGCCATGATCCATCTCGACACGCACCCGGCGCCCGGCGCATCGCCCGCCGCCTTGTCCACACCCTATGACGTCCTGGAGGGCTGGTTCGCCTGGGAGCAGGCCGAGGAGCCCGCCGATGCGCCCAGCGCCCGCGCGGGCGGAGAGGCGCTCGCCTTGCAGCCCGTCGCGCGGCCCGATCTCGGACCGGGCGCCTTCGCCTTTCGCGCCTATCTCTCCTGGTCGCACATCCTCCTGGCCGATCTGGACGGCATTCTCCGGCTCGCGATCGAGGGTGGTCCTGAGACCCACCTTCACATTTCGCCCGGGCTGCGCCGCGAGGCCGAGGCCGCCCGCGACGCCAAAGCCGCCAAGCGCGCCTGGCTGGCAGACCATCTGCGTCATCCCTCCAACTTCGCGCCCGTGGAGACGCTGAGCCGCGACGCGCTGAGCTTCACCGACGGGACCCGCTTCGATCAGGCGGGCTACGGCGCCGTCAACGTGCTCGACCCGTCCTACGGCTTCTCAGGGCACCTCGCCGACAAGACCGACGGCGTCTCGGCCCACCGCTACCCGACCCTCCTCGACGAGGCGCTGGAGGCGGAGCGGGCGGACAAGCCCGGCTTCATGGCGCTCGACTTCGGCGCCGGTCTCAAGACCGTCGAGCGCGCCGACGTCATCTACATGGAGATCTTCGACTACCCCTCGACCGACGTTCTCTGCGTCGGTCAGGCCCTCCCCTTCGCCGACGCGACGTTCGATGCCGTCTGCACGCTCGCCGTCCTCGAACATGTCGACGATCCCTTCGCCTGCACGGCCGAGATCAAGCGCGTGCTGAAGCCGGGCGGCCTCGTCTTCTCAGGGGTGCCGTTCATGCAGCCGGAGCACGGCTACCCGGACCATTTCTTCAACGTCACCCGTTCCGGTCACGCCAAGCTCTACAAGGACCTGATCGATATCGAGCAGCAGGTCGTCGACGATCACCAGCACCCCTGGCTCTCGCTTCAGATGATCTTGAGGAACTACGTCATGGGCCTGCCCGAGGAGGCCCGCGACCAGTTCCGGTCCATGACCGTCGAGGACATGCTCGGCCACCGCTACTGGCGCCACCGCGACACGCCCCTGATGGCGGGTCTCAGCGAGGAAGCGCGCTGGCAGCTGGCATCCGCGACGACGCTGATCGGCCGCAAGAAGCAGCCGGCGGAGTAGCTTGGCGCAGGCGAGGCGTCGCCTCGCGCCGGCGGGCTGGTAACGCGCACCAACACCCCCCGCCTCGTCGCCCGCCTTCGAAACGTCGTGGTTGCCGGCAATCCCTGGCGCGATGACGACACCCCCGACAGAACCGGTGACTTCGCCGCCCGACGCGCCGCCCCGCCACGTGCCGGCGCTCGACGGTTTGCGCGGGCTAGCGGCCCTTCTCGTCGTCGTCTCGCATCTCTCCACCCAAACCGGCATCGGCGCCGACCTCTTCCAGCGCGGCGGCGGACAGTTGGGCGTCATGCTCTTCTTCGCGCTGTCGGGCTTCCTGATGGCGCACATGTATTTCGGCCATGCGCCCACGCCGATCGCCGTCTGGCGCTACGGCGTCGCGCGCGTGGCGCGGGTGGTGCCACTCTATCTCGTCGTCGTCCTCGGCTCCTATGCGCTCGGTCACTACCCGCCCGCCCAAGCCTGCGCCGATGGGGCCTGCCTGCGCGCCTACGACGTCACGGACCAGAACCTCGCCGACCACCTCTTCCTGCGTGCCGGCGTCAGCGTGCTGTGGACGATCCCCGTCGAGATGCGCTTCTACGCGCTCTTCCTCGTCTTCTGGCTCGCCTTCGCCGCCAACCGCTCTTTAGGGACGGCGCTGATCGCAGGCCTTCTCGCCCTCTATTGGCTGCGCGAGCCCGCGACCATGCCGGTGATGAAGCTCGGGCACTACTTCCTCCTCGGTCTCATCGTCTGGATTGCGTGGCGGGCCGTCGCGCGCCGCGGGCGGGATGGGGTGTGGAACGCACTCTTCGCCAGCGCCCTCGCAATGCTTGTCGCATCGCTGCCGCAACCCTTCATCGCGCTCCACGGCCATGTGCCGCGCATGTGGTGGGAGCCGCAGGTCGGGGTGGCCGTCGGCCTCCTCCTCCTCGCCTCGGCCCGAAGCCCGCTCGGCGGCCGGCTCTTGGGCCTGGCGCCGTTGCGCTGGCTCGGCGCGGTTTCCTATTCGCTCTATCTCACGCATATGCTGGTGCTGATGAACCTCGCACTCCTCCTCGACCCCGCCGCTCGGCCACTCGCGTTCTACGCCGTCGCGATGGCCATCTCGCTCGGCCTCGCCGCCCTTTCGCACCGCTGGCTGGAGCGCCCGGCGCAGGCTTGGCTTCGCAAAGCGCTCGACGGGCGCACCCAGCGCACCGCTCCGATGGAGGCTCACCCGTGATGGAGCGCGTCAACGTCCATGGCTTCGCGCTCGACATAGACCCCGCCACAGATCCCTTCGGCGTCGTCAAGGGCATCCTCAAGGGCTGGTACGAGGCGAGCGAGGTGCGGGTCGCGCGTGCGCTCCTGACCCCCGAGGATCGGGTGGTCGAGCTCGGCGCCGGGCTCGGCATGGTCACCTGCGCCCTCAGCGCCATCGTCGGGCCGGCCAACGTGATCGCCTTCGAGCCCAATACCGAGATCGCGCCCCGCGCCCGGCACCATCTCGCGCTCAACGGCTTCGACACCCGCGTCGAGGAGGGCCTGTGCCGCCCGCGCGCTAGCCTCGCGACCGCACCCGACGCCCGATCGAGCGACGCCCGCTCCGCCAACGACACCCGCCCCAACAAGGCCCGCTTCCGCCTCGCCAAGGCGTTCTGGGCCTCCGGGCTCGACGCCGAGGGCCGGGAGGGCGGCGACGGACCGCTCGTCGACGTTCCCGTCCGCCCGCTCGAAGACGTGCTGACCGAGCACCGCGCCAGCGTCCTCGTAATGGACATCGAGGGCGGGGAGCTCGAGATCCTCGAGGACACCGACCTCACCGGCCTGCGCGCCCTCGCCTTCGAGACGCACGAGCACATGGTCGGGCGCGGGCGCACCAACGCGGCCGTGCGCGCCGCCTGCGCGCGCGGCTTCGACATCGACTTCGCCCTCACCCAGGACGGCATCGTGGTGCTGAGGCGCGCCGGTGGCTGATGGCGAAGACGTGAAGCTCCTCGTCGTCACCAAGCGGAAGTATCAGGCAATCCTCGCGGCGATCCTCGAGGTCCATGCGCCGAAGACGCCCTACGCCTTCGCCTTCGACCCTGCCGGCCTCGCCAGAGCGCTGGATACGAAGGGGCGGATCCGCCTCCTCGGCTTTGCGACCGACGTGATCGTCGCACCCGGTCAGTTGAAGGCGCTTCAAGGCGACGCCTACAATCTCCACCCCGGCCCGCCGGAGCGGCCCGGCTGGGCGCCGAGCGTTCATGCGATCATGGAGGGCGACGCCCGCTTCGGCGTCACCTTCCACCGGATGGCGGCCCAGGTCGACGCGGGGCCGATCGTCAGCGCTCTGCGCTTCCCCATGCCGGACGGCGCATCGCTCGGCCTCGTCGATCTCCTGGCCGAGAAGAGCGCCTACAAGCTCCTCATGCATGTCTCCCGCCGCCTCGCCGACCCCGCCCCGCTCCCCCTCACCGACATCGCCTGGAGCGGCCGGCGCACGACGCGGCGCGACATCGACGCGCTCTTCGCCGAGGCGCCGGCGATGACGGGGAAACGCGCCGCCCGCTGGGCCCGCGCGCAGGTCGGGCTCGACCCTGCGCTCGCGGGGACGGCCGGCAAGCCCGGATGATGCGCTAGAGCGCGTCCGGTTCCTATCCATTCACCGAGCGCGCTCTAGCGCTTTGTTTCTGTGCGGTTCCTTACGCTGCGGTGCTATCGCACCTTCGCTGGAACGGCTCTAGCGCACGTTGGGAACGACCACACCGCGCGGCTCGACAGGGCCGGGCTGCACGACGCCGCGCTGCTCGTTCGGGCTGCGGATCACGCGCGGATCTTCGACGATGACGGTTGGCGGGCGCCGCTCCAGCTCCTCCCGCAGGGCCCGCTCTTCGGCGAGCCTCGCTTCCAGCTGGCGGACGCGGACCGAGGCGTCGTCCAACCGGCCGCGCAGGTCGCTGATGCGGGCCCGGTAAGGGGCCTCGTCGACGACGCTCGTCCTGAGGAGATCGCGCTCAAAGGCATCCAGGGTGATCGCACAGAGCACGTTGTCGTCCCAGGTGTCGGGATCGGCCGGTTCCTGCAGCGGCACGCAGGCGGCCGGGCGAGTGAGGTTCGGCGAGCCGGACGACGAGAAGACGAACTGGACGGGGGCCATGCGCGGCACGCAGAGATAGTTGTCGTTCCACGTGCCCCGATCGACCGGCTCGTCGATCGAGACGCAGCGCAGGCCCTCGATGGGTCCCTGGTGCGACCAACGGATGCCCTCCGGCAGCATCGAGCCACAAAGCCCATTGTCCTGCCAATGCGCGCCGTCGGCCGGTTCGTTCATGCGGATGCAGGTGCCGGCGAAGTCGCCGTCGAACGTCCAGAAGAGGTTCGAGCCGCCGAGCTTGGCTGCGCTCGCACCCGATATGGAGACGAGAAGAGCGGCTGCGGCTGCCGCAATCGTCGGCGCGGGGCCACACGAAGATCGGCGTCCTGAAGCATCGGAGGAGCGGCGGGAAGGGGGCAATGTCGGCATGGCGTGGCTCGCGGGTTCGTCGGGGGGTTCGGGTTCAGACATGGCGCCCCCGCCGCCGCCGGCAATCGCCAGTGCGGGCGAGCGGGTCCGGCCAGGCGAGCTTTCGCTCTCCGATGAGGAGGCGAAGGGCAACCTCTCCGCCGCTGACGGGTTGTCAGCCACATGGCCCGTTCAGGCCCGGTTCAAGCGCAGCCGGCCAGAACATGTGGCAACGGTCGGCCCAGCGCCGCATCCGATCCGTATCACGCGCGGTCTTAGGGCGCGCCTTCAGGAGACAGCGACATGGGTATCTTCAACGGCACCAATGGTGGCGACAACATCTTCGGCACCGACCTCAACGACCAAATGTTCGGCTTTGGCGGCAACGACCAGATCATCGGTTATGCCGGGCGCGATTCGATGTTCGGCGGCGAGGGCGCCGACTCGATCTTCGGCGGCGATGGCGGCGATTCGATCGAAGGCGGGTCCGGCGGCGACATCATCTTCGGCGGCTCGCGCGATGCGGGCAACGACACCGTCTACGGGGACTCCTCGGCCGATGTGAACCTCGCCGGCTCCGACCAGATCTTCGTCTCGTTCGGCAACGATTTCGTCGCCGGCGGGCTCCTCAACGACGTGATCGGCGGCGGCTCGGGCGACGACATCCTCTATGGCGGCGTCCAGGGCACCAACCCCGCCGACGTCTCAACCCAGCGCACCGGCAATTGGGGCGACGACCGGGTCTTCGGCGGTCAGGGCAACGACCAGATCGGCACCGCGGGCGGCAACGACACTGCCTATGGCGGGCTCGGCAACGACACCATGTTCGACAATGGCGGCTCCAACATTCTCGGCGGCGGCGGCGGCAACGATCGCATCATCATGACCGGCCAGGGCACGATCTTCGGCGGCTCGGGCAACGACACGATCGAGACCACGGGCGGCACGACCGTGGTCTGGGGCGGCACGGGCGTCGACCGCATGGTCAATTCGGACGGCTCGGCCGGGTTCGACGCCGACATCTTCGCCTTCGGCTTCGGCCATGCGAGCGGCGGCGATGCCGTGATCGGCTTCGAGGCCGGCGAGGACAAGATCGACCTCGGCTTCTACGACGTGAATGGCGACGGCATCGGCGACCTGCGGGGCTCCGACGTTCTGATCCAGCGCCGCGCGGACCTCGACGCCGACGGCTTCTCCGCCTCGACCGTGTCCTATAATGGCGAAATCGTCACCGTCTACAGCGTCGGCGATCTACGGGCCGGCGACATTCTCGTCTAGACCTTCGCCCTTCGCTCAATCCGTGGCCGCCCCCGCATGGCCGGCTCCTCGACCCAGCGGTTGAGGAGCCAGGCCATAGGCACCGCAACGATGGTGGCCGCGATGAGAAGCATTGCGAAGCGAGCGGTCGGGTCCTCGGTCAGCGCGAAGAGCGGGCCCCGCAGGCTGCGGATCGCAAGCGGATGGCACAGGTAAAGCGCATAGCTGATCGTGCCGAGAAAGAGAGCCATACGGCCCGTGAGCAAGCGCGGCTCGTGGATGCGGACATAGGCAACGACGAGGAAGGCCCCCGCGATCTGTGCGAAGCGGACGGGATCGTTGCGTCCCAGCACCAGGCTTGTGAGCAGCAGCAGGACGAGTCCGACGGCAAGGGTGACCTTCGATCGCGCCCAAGCGCCCGGCACGCGAGGGACCAAGGCGCCAAGGAAGAACGAGACCGAGCAGAGCGCAAAGTTGCCGCCTAGCATCAGGTAGGACGCGATGCAGAGGGGCACCGTCAGCCATAGCCCCACCGCCGATCGCCCGACGACGAGCCATCCGAGCAGCAGCACGAACGAGAACACGAGTTCGATCTGGAGCGACCAGAGGACCGCGTTCGGGCGCGTGCCGATGAGAACCATCGAACTCGCGATCGTATTGGCGTCGTAGTTCGGGAGAAGGCTGCCGGAGGCGAGGCCGAAGAGAAGGCCGGTCGCCATGACGAGCGGCATGAGGCGGTAGAGGCGCGATGCCGTGTAGTCCGCAATATCGCGCCAGTGCCAGCGATAGTCCTTGCGTGCGAACGATTCCCAAAGGACGTGGCCGCTCAGCACGAAGAAGACCATGACGAACGCGTTGCCGGCGAAGACGACGTAGCCCAGCCGGCCGACGATCGCCGGCAGGGACGCTTCCTTGAAATCGAAGACGGTCATCTGCCACGCCTCGACACCCGTGACGTTGAGAATGCAGTGGCTGACGAAGACGGCGAAGGCGGCCCAGCCCCGCAGGCCGTCGAGCGCGACGTTGCGGTAGCCGATCGTGGCCGTGCCTGACGATCGTTTCATTGCGACGGCATGCCGTCAGCCGGCCTGTTCGACGAGGCCCTTGAGGTATTGGCCGTAGCGCGTCTTGGAGAAGCGTTCGGCTTGTTTCAGCGTCGCCTCGGCATCGACCCAGCCTTGCGTGAAGGCGACCTCTTCGAGGCAGCCGATCTGGGTGCCCTGGCGGTGCTGCATGGTGCGAACGAACTCGGCCGCCTCCAGCAGCGCGTCATGCGTGCCGGTGTCGAGCCAGGCATAGCCGCGGCCCAGGGTCTCGACATGGAGCTGGCCCATCTCGAGATAGCGCTCGTTCACGTCGGTGATCTCGAGTTCGCCGCGGGGGCTGGGCTTGATGTCGGCGGCGATGTCGACGACCTGGTTGTCGTAGAAGTAGAGGCCGGTGACGGCCCAGGGGACGAGGTATTCGGTCGGCTTCTCGACGAGCTTCGAGGCGCTGGCCTCCCTTGTCGAACGCGACGACGCCGTAGCGCTCCGGGTCCTCGACATGATAGGCGAAGACGGTCGCGCCCTCGGTGCGGGCGGCCGAGCGGGTGAGCATCTCGGTCAGGCCCGCGCCGAAGAAGATGTTGTCGCCGAGCACGAGGCTGACGCTGTCCTGGCCGATGAACTCCTTGCCGATGATGAAGGCCTGCGCCAGCCCGTCCGGGCTCGGTTGCTCGGCGTAGGAGATGTCGAGACCCCAGGTCGAGCCGTCGCCGAGCAGCGTGCGGTAGGCGGGCAGGAACTCGGGGCTGGAGATGATCAGCACCTCGCGGATGCCGGACAGCATGAGCGCCGACAGGGGGTAGTAGATCATCGGCTTGTCGTAGACGGGCAGCAATTGCTTGTTGACCGTCAGCGTCGCCGGATGGAGCCGCGTGCCGGCGCCGCCGGCCAGGATGATGCCCTTCATCGAAAAACCCTTACCTCATGAGGCGCCCTCGGTGCGGCTCCGACAGGAGCCACGCATCTGCGCCAAGTGTTCAGTCGCTCGCCAGAAGCGTGTTGACGGTCTCGGCCAGCGCTCCGCCCCAGTCCCGTGCGCGAAAGCCGTAGTCGCGCTCGACCTTCGCGCAGTCGAGCCGGGAGTTGGCCGGGCGCGTGGCGGGCGTCGGATAGTCGGATGTCGGGATCGGGTGAACGGTCGGGACCTGGTCCCAGCGATCGCCGACGATATCGAAGATCTTCGTTGCGAACGCGTGCCACGAGGCCTCGCCCGTACCGGCAAGATGGTAGGTGCCCCAGCGGCCCTCCCTCGCCCAGACGGCGTCCGCGATGGTGCGGATCGCGCGCGCGATGTCGCCCGTATTGGTCGGACAGCCGATCTGGTCGGCGACGACGTTGAGTTCGGCCCGGTCCTTGCCGACGCGCAGCATGGTCTTGACGAAATTGGCGCGGTCCGGACCGTAGACCCAGGCGGTGCGCAAGATGACGTGATGCGGGTTGCCCGTGCGTACGCCCTGCTCGCCGCCCTCCTTGGAGGCGCCGTAGACGCCCAACGGGGCGACGGGATCGGCCTCGACATAGGGCGCGTCCTTGGAGCCGTCGAAGACGTAGTCCGTGGAGATGTGGACGAGGGGGATGCCGGCCCGGCCCGTCTCGCGCGCGAGCACCGCCGGCGCGACGGCGTTCAGCATCCAGGCCGCGGCCACGTCGTCCTCGGCCTTGTCGACGGCGGTATAGGCGGCGGCGTTGACGACGAGGTCCCAGGGCCGCTCGGCGACGATGCGTGCGATCGCGGCCGGATCGGCCAGATCGACGGCGTCACGGTCGGGCGCATGGAGCGTCACGCCCTCCGGCCAGTCGACGCGTTGCAGCATCTGGCCGACCTGGCCGCCGCCGCCGAGGATGAGAACGTCGCGCGCGGTCATGAGGTCAGGTCTTCAGGCCGAGGCGCTGGCCGGAATAGCCTTGTGTCAGCGGGCGCCACCAGTCCTCGTGCGCCTTGTACCAGCGAATGGTCTTGGCGATGCCGGTCTCGAAGGTCTCAAGCGGCGTCCAGCCGAGCTCGGTGCGCAGCTTCGTCGCGTCGATGGCGTAGCGGAAGTCGTGGCCCGGACGATCCTTGACGAAGGTGATGAGCGCGCGCCGTGCGCGGCCATCGTCGAGCCTGGCGTCGGCATCGAGCGCGTCGCAGATCGCCTCGACGACGGAGAGGTTGGTGCGCTCGGCCTCGCCGCCGACATTGTAGGTCTCGCCGACCCGGCCCCGCTCGACGATGGCGAGGATGGCGCGCGCGTGATCGTCGACGAAGAGCCAGTCGCGGACGTTGTCGCCTCGGCCGTAGACCGGCAGCGGCTCGCCGGCCATCGCCTTGATGGTGACGAGCGGGATCAGCTTCTCGGGGAAGTGGTAGGGCCCGTAATTGTTGG
Organism: uncultured Alphaproteobacteria bacterium; assembly: GCA_963842125.1. Classification (GTDB taxonomy): domain Bacteria; phylum Pseudomonadota; class Alphaproteobacteria; order Rhizobiales; family CAWCWK01; genus CAWCWK01. The sequence goes on from CAWJFE010000001.1 coordinate 103,187, forward strand.
AGCAGTTGGAGATCGTGACGGGTAGGCCGTAGGTGTGGTGCCATGCCGAGACGAGATGGTCGGACGAGGCCTTGGACGCCGAATAGGGCGAACGCGGATCGTAGGGCGTCGTCTCCGAGAAGAGGCCGGTATCGCCGAGCGCGCCGTAGACCTCGTCGGTCGAGACGTGGTGGAAGCGGAAGGCGTCGGCCCGCTCGCCGCTCATCGCGCGCCAGTGCTTCAGCGCCGCTTGGAGAAGGGTGAACGTGCCGACCACGTTGGTCTGGATGAACTCGCCCGGCCCGTCGATCGAGCGGTCGACATGGCTCTCGGCGGCGAGGTGGATGATGGCGTCGGGATCGAACGTCTCGAAGACCTGCGCCACGCCGGCCGGATCGCAGATATCGACTTGGGCGAAGCCGTAGCGGGCGTCGTCGGCGATCTCGGCGAGCGAGGTCCGCGTGCCGGCATAGGTCAGCTTGTCGAGGACGAGCACCTCGTGGTCCGTCTCGGCGATGAGGTGCCGGGCGAGAGCCGAGCCGATGAAGCCCGCGCCGCCCGTGACGATGATCCGCATGAAAAGCTCCGAAGCCGCGCCCGAATAGGACGCAAAACCGCGCTAGAGGGTGAACGGGCTCGAAATGTCGCTCAAACGCGGCAATTCTGCGTCCTTGCCCGAGAGCGTGACGGATGCGGGGTCGACGGGCCAGTCGATGGCGAGATCGGGATCGTTCCAGATCACGCCGCCATCGCTTTGGGGCGCGTAGACGTCGGAGACCTTGTAGGCGACCTCGCAGTCCGCCTCCAACGTGACGAAGCCGTGGAGGAAGCCAGCGGGGACGAAGATCTGCTCGCCCTTCTCGGCCGTCAACTCGGCGCCGACCCAGCGTCCGAAGGTGGGCGAGCCGGCACGAAAATCGGCCGCCACGTCCCAGATGCGCCCGCGCTGGCAGCGCACGAGCTTGTCCTGCGCGTGGGGCGGCGCCTGGAAGTGGAGGCCGCGCAGCGTGCCCTTGGCGGCCGAGAAGGACTGATTGTCCTGCACGAAGTCGACCGTGATGCCGGCCGCCGCCCATTTGGGCGCGTTATAGGTTTCCGAGAACCAACCGCGCGCATCGCCAAAGCGAGGGGGCGTGATGAGGAGGACGCCCGGGAGGCCGAGTTCTCTTACGTCCATGTCGCACCGTCTCCGTCCATGATTGCGCGCAAGGCCTTGCCATAGCGGCGGCGCAGGGTCCAGCCGGCGATGAGGGGGGCGTTCAGTCCTCCAGCGTGAAGACCTCTTCGAGCGCGATCTCACCGTCGCGGATGACGCGGTAGCGCGCCTCATACGGACCCTCGGCCCAGCCCTCGGCGGGGCGGCGCTTGCCGATGAAGAGCATCCACTGCGCCTTGTCGCGGTCGAGCGGATCGGCGGTGTTCTCGGCCAAGACGCCGTCCGGCCCGGTCAGCGAGAATTCCTGCACGTCGCCGCCCTGAAGGCCGATCGCGCGGACATAGGCGACCAAGGCAGGCGCAGTGGCGAGATCGATCGCGGGTATGCTGCCCGCTTCGATGCCCTCCATGGTGACGACATCGGAGGCGAAGCCAGCATTGAGGACGGCGCCCTCTGGGTCGGCGATCGGATCCTTCCAGAGCGAGGGCGCCTCGCCGCCGCAGGTGCCGCCATCGGCATCGAAGGGATCGACGACCGCGCCGTCCCTGCGGACCGAGATGTGGACGTGCGGGAACTGGGTGAAACCCGAGAAGCCGACCTGTCCGATCACGTCGCCGGCCTCGACCGCGCCGCCGTCCGGAACGTCGATCGAGCCGTTCTTGAGGTGGCAGAGCTGCGTCTCCCAGCCGCCGCCATGATCGATGACGAGCCCGTTGCCGCACTCCCGCCCCTCGGCGCCGTCCCAGCCGGTATCGGCCACCCCGTCTCGCGCGCGCAGCACCTGGCCGTCGGCGGGGACGAGTACATCGACGCCGGCTTCGAGCGCGGCCATGTCCGGCACCCGGAAATCGGTACCCTTGTGCCCGTCGTAGGTGCGCCCGAGGCAGCGAAAGTCGGTCGCGCCCTCGCTCGGGTCCGTGTCCACGTATTGCTGGATTTCGCAGGTCTCGCCGAGGACGCAGTCGATGGGGGGGATGAGGCGGGGCGCATCCTGCGTATCCTGGGCGACGGCGGGGCCGGCGGCGATCAGCGCGATCGGCAGAGCGAGGTGGCGGGACAGGCGGAGGGCGGTGGAAGACGGCGCCATGCGGGCGGTCCTTTCGAATAGCGTGGTGGTAAGGCCCCTTCCGCCTCGGTCTAGCGCGGGAACGGGACGGCCGGAAGTGGGGGCTCGGTCCCTTCACACCCCTCTGCCAGCGCACGGAGTGCCGCAGTCATCGCGGCGATACCCGCGGCGCGCGTGCCATCGTTGGCGACGGTGCGAAGCGGCAATGTTTCGGGGAGCGGCGCCGTGCGGCGGGCGAGACGCCGCGCGCGCGCGTCGGCGTCCTCGCGCCCGCGCGCGGCGAGTCGGACGGCGAGCGTTTCAGGCGTCGCAGTCACATGGACGATGGCGCAGGGCGGCATATCGGCCGGCAGCGCGTGGAGGGCGGTCCGCGAGACATTGGCGACGACGGCGCGGCCCGCCGCCATGTCCTCGCGCACGGTGTTCGGGATGGCGTAGCCGAGGCCGTGCGCGTCCCAGGCCAGCAGGGTCTCGCCGGCCTCGACCCGGCGCTCCCACTCGTCGCGGCTGATTTCCTGGGCCGCCTCCGTCTCGTCCGCCGCGCGGGTGATCCAGCGGCTGGGAAAGACGAAGCGGGCATCGCCCACCAGCGCCGCGGCTGCGCCCCGGATGAGGCTGTCCTTGCCAGCGCCCGAGGGGCCGACGACGGCGATGAAGAGCCCCGCCATCAGCTGACGCGCCGCCCCTCGCGGTAGACCTCGCGCACGATCGGGCGCTCGCCGTCCATGCGCACCCGAACGAGATCGGCCCGGCGGCCGGGCTCCAGCGCGCCCCGATCATCGAGCCCCAGCGCGTGGGCGGGGGTGAGGGAGACGGCCTGCACCGCTCTGGGCAGACCGTAACCCTCCATGCCGGCCAGCACGAAGGCCGACTGGAGGAGTGCGTAGGGCACGTAGTCGGAGGAAAGAACGGTGAGGAAACCGAGCCTGGCCAGATCGGCCGCCGCGACATTGCCCGAGTGGGAGCGCCCGCGCACGATGTTGGGCGCGCCCATCAGTACCGCCATGCCGGCTTCGACCGAGAGTTCGGCCGCCTCGACGGTGGTCGGGAACTCGGCGACGGCGACACCGTCCCGCACCGCTTCGGCGACATGGGCCGCGGTCGCATCGTCATGGCTGGCGAGCGTGACGCCGCGCGTCTGCGCACGGGCTGCAATGGCGCGGCGGTTGGGGTCGGAATGCTCGGCGGCCTGGATCGTCAGGCGTTCCACGAAGGCCTCGTAGTCGGCGTCCGACAATCCGTGCCGGCCCTGGTAGTAGAGCCGGTGCTGATCGAGGCTGCGGAACTGGCGCTGGCCGGGCGTGTGGTCCATGAGGCTGACGAGGCGCACCGAGGGCTCGGCATCGAAGGCGTCATAGGCCTCGACGACGTCGGGCGAGGAGACCTCGCAGCGCAGATGGGTGAAGTGCTCGGCGCGCAGCAGGCCCTTGTCCTGCTGGTCGCGCACGCCGCGCACGAGGTCGCGCAACTCCTCGGCGCCCATCCGCTCGCCCCCCATGCCGATGCAGAGCGCGTCGAAGACGGTGGTGATGCCGGCAGCGGCGATCTGCGCGTCATGCGCCTGCGCGGCCAGCATCGGGTCCCAGACCACGCCGGGGCGGGGCTTGTAATGGTTCTCGATATGGTCGGTATGGAGCTCGACGAGCCCCGGCAGGAGATAGTCGCCCTCCCAGTCCTCGCCGACCATGCCCCGCCCCTCGTCGAGATGCGCGATACGTCCGCCCTCGACGGCGAGGCCGCCCTCCACGACGGCGTCGGGCGTCACGATACGGGCATTGCGAAAGGCGGTCTGGGTCACGAGGGGCCTTGTGGCTGGCGAGGTGCGACAGAGGGATGACGGCGCGCCGGGTGGGCTTCCCTATCTGTCGGCTGAGACGACCGGCGGCAAGGGCTAGCGACGAGGGATGCCGCTACCAGACGACGGGATGCGTCTCGCCCGTCCTGACGTTGACGAACCCCTCGGGCGCCCGCGCGCTCGGCGCGACGAGGACCCAGCGCCAGGGTGCGCAGGTCAGCGTCGCGTAGGAGAGCCGCTTGGGCAATCCCGGATACCAGCGCGGCGTGAAGGTCGGCTGGTAATGCCAGTCGATTGCGGCACCGGCCTCGTCGAGACGCGCCATCTCGGCGGCGTGTTCGGCGGCGGGCCGGGCCGTCATGAGGCCGGCGACCTCCAGCCTCACCTCGGCCATGACCGCGCTGCCGGAGACGAGGACGAACCCGCCCTCGATGGCGCGCAAACGGTTGACGACGGCGGCCATGGCCTCGTCGCAGGACCCGACGACCCAGATATTGTGGCTATCGTGCGCGACCGAGCCGCCGAATGCGGTGCCGGGCGTCGCAGGCCCGCACCCGATCCAGAACATCCGGGACACGCCCGCACGGCCCGAATGGCGGTCGACCATGGCGAACTTGGTGATCGCCTCGGCCGGATCGCGCTGCACCAAACCGTCCTCCACGGGAAGCGTGACGGTGAGGAAATCGTCCGCCCAATGGAAGGGCCGCAGCACGGCCGCCGACACCTCCGCCCGGCCCTCGGGCGCCGGGATGGCGAAGGCGGAGGCCTCGACGTCCTCGGGCAGGCGCACCGTGCGGGTGACCGGGGCCGGCCAATCTATCCGCACGCGCGGGCCGGTATAGGCGCCGTCTCTGGCGACCTCGCTCCCATCGGCCCAGACCTCTGCGATGGAGACATCGGCGATCGAGACCCTGTCGGCGTCGTCCAGCAGCACCACGTCCGCCCATCGTCCGGGCGCGAGGCTGCCGACGAGCGGGGTGAGGCGCATGTGCCGCGCAGGGTTGATCGTCACCATCTGGATGGCGATCTCGGGCGGCACCCCGTTCTCGATCGCGAGCCGGACATTGGCGTCCGTCGCGCCGCGCTCCAGCGTTTCGGTGGCGGAGCGATCGTCGGTGGTGAGTGCGACCTGCGACCAGTCCTCCAAGCCTGCCGCGATCAGATGCGCCAGGATGTCGGGCAGCGTGTGCGGGCGCAGCTCGACGAAGAGGCCGCGCCGAAGCTTCTCCAGCACCTCGGAGCCGGTCCAGCCCTCGTGGTCGGAGGCGAGGCCGGCGGCCGCGAAGGCGTTGATCTCGGGCAGATCGCGCAGGCCCGCGCCGTGGCCCTCCACGACGCCCCGCGCGGCCATCGTCGCGCCGATCATGCCCCAGAGGCGCTCTGACGACGGATTGGCGGGGTCGGAGACGGCCGGCCAGTCCATGACCTCGTCGAGGCCCGGCACCATCGGCTCCGCCATGAAGCCGGCCTGCTCGGCCGCGCCGTAGTGCCCGCCCGTCTCCTCATAAGCCGTCGGCGGGGTGGCGGAGCCCGGCAGGGGAAAGATCTTGTAGGGCGAGCCCAGCCGGCGCGGCTCCAGCCAGACGCCGACATTGTCCGGCCCGCAGACATTGGAGAGCTCGTGGCTCGCCTCGCAGGTCCAGGTGTTGCCATGCGGCAGGACGAGCTCGGCCTCGAACTCCGGCGTGAGGAAGGAACTCTCGATATGCTTGTGGACCTCGCCGAAGCCCGGCACGGCGGCGAGATGCGCGCGCGTCTCGATCCGATCGGCCTCGCCCGTCCAGGCGCCCGACGGCCCTGTCCAGGCGATCCGCCCGCGCGCGATGACGATGTCCTGCGCTTCCAGCCATTGCCGCGAATGGACCTCGAGCATCCGCCCGACGCGAAGGATCACATCAGCCCGCGCCCGCCCCAACGCGACCGCGACGAGGTGCCGGCGCAGGGCGATCTCCGCCGTCCAATAAGGGGAGAGTAGCATGTCGGGGACTGTCATGCGCGGCAGTCGAGGACATGAACGGGGATCGGTCAAGCTTCAGGGTGATTCGCACGAGAGACCGCCTTTAGCGCGACCTCATCGATGCACCCCGCCCGCGCAATTTGCCCATTCGCGCGCCACACGCTTCAAGCCTGGAGCTTTTCAAGGCCCGGCGCCCGGTGCTAGCGTTACAGCAGTCCATTCCCTGCCGGAGACCGCCATGACACGCTCCTTCCTCCTCGCGCTCGCCGCCGCCGGCTTGCTGGCGGCGCCCGCCACCGCGCAGGACCGCACGCTCACCATCTCGCTCTGGGGCTTCAACGGCGACAAGATCGAGGAGCACGTGCTCGCGCCCTTCCGCGAGGCCGAGGGCGTCGATATCGTGCTGGAGACGGGCAACAACGCCGACCGGCTGAACAAGGTGAAGATCCGCGGCGGCGAGGACGTCGACGTCATCTACCTCACCGACGCCTTTAGCCAGGCGGGCATCGACGACGGCATCTTCCTCCCGATCGACCGTGCGTTGGTGCCCAACATCGAGGGCGTCTACGAGGTCGGACAGTCTCCGCAAGGCGAGTACGGCCCGGCCTATACGGTCGGGCGCATCGGCATCGTCTACAATTCGGCCAAGGTCGAGCCGATCACCCAGTGGTCCGATCTCTGGCGCGAGGACCTCGAAGGCCAGATCGCGCTGCCTGAGATTTCTACCACCGGCGGACCGCTGATGGTACTCGCCTCGGCCAAGGTCGCGGGCGTCGACGCCTACGAGGATCCCGATGCCGCCTTTGCCAAGATGGAAGAGCTCGAAGACAACGTCGCCAAGGCCTACCGGACGGGCTCTGAGCTTATCAACCTCTTCTCGACCGGCGAGGCGAGCGTCGGGATCACGCAGGACTTCGTCCTCGGGCGCCTCAAGGAGGCCGTGCCGACGGTCGAGTTCGCCGAGCTGAGCGATGGAGGCTACGCGGTCTTCAACACGATCAACATCGTGGCGGGCACCGAGAATGCCGATCTGGCGCACAAGTTCATCGACTGGGCGCTCGACCCCGAGCTCCAGAAGACACTCGCCGCCGACGGTGTCGACGCCCCCATCGTCGCCTCGGTCGAACTCACGCCCGAAGAGGCCGCGCCCTGGACCTATGGCGCCGACCAGATCGCCGCCCTCAACCGCGTCGACTACGCCGCGCTCAATGCCGCCAAGTCCGACTGGGCCGACCGCTGGGTCGAGATCTTCGGGCAGTAAGGCGCTAAGGGCGGGCGCGTATCGCCCCGATGACGGCCGACGCTTCGCCCCTTGCCGCCGCGCCGCTGCGCCAGCCCTGGACGCGGCGCCTCCGATCCGGCCGCGCGCCCTGGCTCCTCGTCCTCCCGGCGCTTCTCGCCGTCGCCCTCGTTCTCGTTCTCCCCATCGGGGCGACGATCATGACGACGTTCACGACGCCGGAGGGCGTGCTGGCGCCCTATGCGAAGTTCCTCGGCAGCGGCTTCCGGCGGGCCGTTCTCTGGCGTACGGTCGAGATGGCGGTCATCACGACCGTCCTCGCGCTCGTCCTCGGCTTCGCGACGGCCTATGTCGTCTCGCGCACGCCGGGGCGCTGGCGCTCGGTGCTGATCATCGCCGCCGTCTTCCCGCTCCTCACCAACACGGTCGTGCGCTCCTTCGCCTGGATGATCGTGCTCGGCAAGAACGGTCTCATCAACGACACCCTCCTCTGGGCGGGCCTCATCGGCGAGCCGCTGACGCTCCTCTATACGAAGGGCGCCGTCATCGTCGGGCTCGTCTATCTCTTCACGCCGCTGATGATCCTCTCGCTCGTCGGCGTGCTGGAGACGATCGACGGCGATCTCGTCGATGCCGCGACGTCGCTGGGCGCAGGCCCGGCCGCCGCCTTCCGGCAGGTCGTCTTCCCGCTCGCCGTGCCGGGGCTGATCGTCGGCTCGGTCCTCGTCTTCACCGGCGCCTTCACCTCCTACGTCACGCCCGCAGTTGATGGGCGGCACCAAGCAGACCGTGCTGGCGACGCTGATGTATCAGCGCGCCATGGTGTCCTTCGACTGGGTCGCCGCCTCCACCATCGCCGCCATCATGACGGTGCTGACCATCCTCGTCGTCCTCGCCATGACCCGCCTCGCGCGGCGCCTCAACCCGGCCGCGACCTGATGCGCGGCCCCGTCCACCCCGCGCTGAAGGCCGTGGCCGCCCTCACCTATCTCTTTCTCGTCGGCCCGATCGTCATCGTCATCGGCGCCGCCTTCTCCGACACCGGCTATCTCGCCTTCCCGCCGCAGGGACTGACGCTCCGCTGGTTCGTCAACGCCTACGAGACGACGGCCTTTCGCACGACCTTCCTCACCAGCCTCCAGGTCGCGGCGCTCGCCACGAGCTTCGCGCTCCTCATCGGCGTGCCGGCCGCCTATGCGATGAACCGGCACAGGCTCCGCCTGCCACCCGTCCTCTCCACGGTCTTCGTGCTGCCGATCCTCGTACCCGAGATCGTCTTCGGCTTCTCGATGCTAAAATCCGTCTCCGTCGGGCTCGATGTGCCCGTCTTCTCCGCGCTCGTCCTCGGGCACACGCTTCTCGTGCTGCCCTATGCGGTGCGGGTGACGTCGGCCAGCCTCGCCGCCTTCGATTTCGCGGCCGAGGAAGCCGCCATCTCGCTTGGCTCGCCGCCCTTGAAGACCTTCTTCACGATCGTGCTGCCCAACATCCGAGCCGGCATCGTCGCCGCCTTCATCCTCGCCTTCATCACCTCGCTCAACGACGTCTCGATCTCGCTCTTCCTCACCGGTCCCGGCATCTCGACGCTGCCGATCCAGCTCCTCGCCTATGTCGAACAGTTCTTCGATCCCACCATCGCCTCCGTCTCCGTCCTCCTGATGGTGCTGACGGTCGGCGTGATGGCGGTCGTCGAGCGCACGCTCGGCCTGACCTTCCTCGCCAAATGATGCATTCCGTGATCCGGACATGAGCGAACCCCTCACCCTCGACGGCGTCGGCGCCGCCTATGGCGCGACCCGGGTGCTCGAGGACCTCGATCTCGAGGTGAAGGCGGGCGAGCTCGTCTCGCTGCTGGGCGCGTCGGGCTGCGGAAAGACCACGACGCTGCGCCTCGTCGCGGGCTTTCTCGAACCGGTCGAGGGCACGATCCGGCTGGGGGCGCGCGACCTCACCCGCCTCCCCGCCCACAAGCGCGACATCGGTCTCGTCTTCCAATCCTACGCACTCTTCCCGCATCTGACGGTGCGCGACAATGTCGGCTTCGGCCTCAAGCAGCGGGGCCTCGGCGGCGGCGAGCGGCGGGCGCGCGTCGACGCGATGCTGCGCCGTGTCGGTCTCGAGATCTTCGCCGAGCGCTATCCGTCCGCGCTGTCGGGCGGCCAGCGCCAGCGCGTCGCCCTCGCCCGCGCGCTCGTCATCGAACCCGGCCTTCTGATGTTCGACGAGCCGCTGTCCAATCTCGACGCCCGCCTGCGCGTCGACATGCGGGTCGAGATCCGCCGCCTGCAACAGGCGCAGGGCGCGACGGCGCTCTATGTGACGCACGATCAGGAGGAGGCGTTCTCGATCTCCGACCGGGTCGCAATCATGGATGCGGGCCGGGTGCGCCAGTTCGATGCGCCCGAAATCCTCTACCGCCGGCCCGCCAACGCCTTCGTCGCCCGCTTCGTCGGCTTCGAGACCATCCTGCCGCTCCGCGTCACGGCCCGAGACGCCGGGCGCGTGACGGCGATGGGAGAGGCGGGCGACGCCGTCCTCGCGCTCGACGAGGCCGACTTCGGCGCCATTCCCGACCGCTTCTTCCTGGCCGCCCGGCCGGACGGTCTCGCCGTCGCGCCGGCAGACGAGGTGGGTGGCGGCCTGCCCGGCCGCGTCGACCTGCGAACCTATCTCGGCCGGGCCTATCAGTATCGCTGCGACACGCCCCTCGGCTCCCTCCTCGCCAACGGCCCCCTGGCCGAGCCGCTCGATCCCGGCACGCCGGTCACGATCACGCCGCAGCCGGAGCAGTGCTGCATCCTGCCGGACGGATCGTGAGCCGCACGCTGTTCGACGGCGCCCTCGTCCTCACCATGGACGACGCCATGACCGTCCACGCACCCGGCCACGTGCTGGTCGAGGGTGTGCGGATCGCGAAGGTCGGCCCCGGGCCCGGCCCGCGCGGGCGGGCGGATGCCGTCATCGACTGTGCGGGCGACATTCTGATGCCGGCCATGGTCAACACGCACGCCCATCTCGCCATGACGCTCTTCCGAGGGCTCGGCGAGGACGTGGACGACCGGCTCTTTCGCTACATCCTCCCCCTCGAGCGCCGTTTCGTAAGCCCGGACACGGTCCGCGCCGGGACGCGACTGGCGGCTCTGGAGACGATCCGCGGCGGGGTCGGCACGGTCGCCGACATGTACTATTTCGAGGAGGAGGTCGGGCGCGTGCTGGACGGCGCGGGCCTGCGCGGCCTCGTCGGCCAGACGATCGCCGACTTCGATCCGCCGGACCACGCGAGCCCTAGCGAAGGTCTGGCACGCTTCGAGGCGCTCCAGGCCGAGTTCGAGGACCACCCCCGCATCACGGCCTCAATCGCCCCGCATGCGCCCTATTCGACCGGACCCGACGTCATGCGCGCCTGCGCCCGGATGCGGGACCGCACGGGCGCGCCCGTCCAGATGCATCTGGCCGAGACGGAGACCGAAATGGCCTGGGCGCGGGATGTCCACGGCACCCGCCCCGTCGCGATGACGGAGGCGGCGGGCCTCCTCGACGGTCTCATCGCGGCGCACTGCCTCCATGTCGACGACGATGAGATCGCCGCGATGGCCGCCGCCGGCGCGCGTGTGGCCCACAACGCCCGCTCCAACGCCAAGGCCGGGCGCCGCATCGCCCCCGTCACGACCCTGCGCGCGGCCGGCATCCCGGTCGGGATCGCGACCGACGGGCCGATGAGCGGCAACACGCTCGATCTTCTCGCGCAGCTCGGCCCCGTCTCGATGCTCCAGAAGATCGCGCAAGGCACGCGCGGCGCGATGCCGGCACGGGATGTGGTGCGGATGGCGACCAGGGAGGGTGCCGACGTGCTCCGTCTCGAAGACCGGATCGGCCGGCTGGTCCCGGGCCTCGAAGCGGACATCACGCGGGTCTCCGTCGCCGGCCCCCACATGCGCCCGCTCTACGATCCCTACGCCGCTCTCGTCTTCTCCGCCAACGCCGCCGACGTGGCCGATCTCATGGTCGCCGGCCGCTTCCTCATGCGAGACCGTGCCGTCCTGACGCTCGATGCCGAGACCGCCATCGCTGAGGCCGAGGAAATCGCAAACCGGTTTCGCGCGGCCATGACCGAGCTCGGCCCTACCTGATCAGCCGTCTCCCGGAACGACGAAGGGACGAGGCTGCGTCCAGCCCCGCCCCCGTCGATCGTCCAAGAGCCCGATCGTCAGAAGATGAAGTTCGACGCGTCGAGATTGGCCATCGAGACGTTGATCAGCGTCAGGCTGCCATTGCCGTTCTGCAGATCGATGACCGTCACGCCGGCACCCCCGTTCGACATCGCGGCCTGGACCTGCGCGAACGTGTTGAGATCGATGTTCTGGCTGAGGTCGATATCGTCCCGCGCCGTCTCGAAGCCGTAGATCGTGTCGGCGCCGTTGTTGCTGATGACGCCGAAGACGTCCCGGTCGCCGTCGACGGCGAAATTGTCCCGCTTGTCGTCGATGCCGAGGAAGACCGTGTCGGCGCCGGTGCCGGAGTAGACGGTGTCGGAATCGTCGCCGCCGATGACGACGTCGGATCCGGCGCCGCCATAGACCGTGTCGGAACCGTTGTCGCCGTTCACGTAGTCGTCGCCGGCACCGCCGCCGAACTCATCGTTGCCGCCGCCGCCCATGACGCTGTCGTCGCCGTCGCCGCCAAACGCGATATCGTTGCCGGCCGAGCCCGAAAGCGTGTCGGCACCGCCGCCGCCGCCGCCGAAGAGCATGTCGTCGTTGAGGCCGCCATCGGCCAGGTCGGAGCCGAAACCCGTGCCGATCGTGTCGTTGTCGGCGCCGCCGTCGATCGTGTCGGCGCCGTCATTGGCATAGATCTGGTCCATGCCGGAGCCGCCATTGATGTAGTCGGCGTCGGGACCGAGGCCACCGAAGAGCTGATCGTTGCCCTCGTTGCCGTAGATGAAGTCGGTGCCCCCGCCTCCGAAGACGATGTCGTTGCCTTCACCCGCATAGACCAGGTCGTTGCCGTCGCCGCCCGAGACCGTGTCGGCGCCCATGCCGGTGTCGAAGAACTCCCGGTCCATGGAACCCAGCAACGAGTCGTCCATATTGGTGCCCAGGACCGTCCGTGCCGAGGAGATCGCGCCCACGGCATCGACATCGGCGCCGATATCGGACTGCATGTTGGTGAACTGGGCAGGCCGATCGGTGATCTGGACGTATTTGAAGGGCTGCCAGTACTCGTAGTCGAAGTTCCCCTTCTGGTCGAAGTGGAATTGCCTGAGGAACGCGTCGATATCGATGCCCGACATCGTCGCGCTCGGCGAAGTGAACGTACCGAGCTGGATGTACTGGCTGCCGTCGAAGCTGATCGCGACGGCGCGCTCTTCTACCGGCGAGCTGTCGAAGATGTAGAGGTCGGGCGCGTCCGTGCCGTCGCCCGTCAGCACGTTGTCGGTGAAGATGGTGCGGATGCGTCCGCCATTGCCGAGCGACAGAAACGTGTCGTCGGGCGCGCCGACGATATTCTGCGGGTTGGCGGTGGGGCCGAACGGGCCGGGTCCGCCGTTCTGCTGCGGATCGTGCTGGTCATACCCGTCGGCGAAGGAGAGGTCGCCGAGGGAAAACGTGATTCCGTTATATGTAGTCGCAGGCATGAGAGAGCGTCCTTCCGTTTTCCAACGGAGTGCCCATGACGCAGAGCTGCCCCCCACATCCTCTCAGCGCCCCCGCTACGCGAGACGCTAATACCAGTTACTAATATAAGCCAATCTTTTTTGACAAAGATCGTAGTTTAGGCATTATTTCTTCTGGTATGGCGTAGGTCGGGCAGCGCGCCTCATCGAGAGGGCCCCATTCCGCCCCGGCTCGAAGCGTCGCACTGGTATCCGGGTTCTTGAAATGGTCGATCGTGGAAGCCGCATTCGGCGGCCGCTTCAGGTCTGGACGAGGCCCAAGCCGACCCGGAGCATATCCGAGCCGGCCTCTCTCTCTCCGGACGCGCTCTAGAACATGAAGTTCGTCGCATCCAGGTTGTTGGTGCTGATCAGCGTCAGGATGCCATTGCCGTTCTGCAGGTCGATGATCGTGTTGCCACCGCTCGTCGTCAACGCGGCCTGCACGTCGGAGAACGTGTTGAGGTCGGTGTTCGCGCGGAGGTCGATGTCATCGCGCGCCGTCTCGAAGCCGTAGATCGTATCGTTGCCATTGTTGACGATGACGCCGAAGACGTCGCGGTCGCCATCTCTCGCGTCGTTGACGTCCTTGTCGAAGATGCCGAGGAAGACGGTGTCGGCGCCTGTTCCTGAGAAGACGGTGTCCGCGCCGTCGCCGCCGACCACGATATCGGAGCCGCCGCCGCCATAGACGGTGTCCGCGCCGCCATCGCCGTCGACGTAGTCGTCGCCGGCACCGCCGCCCATCTCGTCGTTGCCGACGCCGCCCTTGATGCTGTCGGCGCCCGCGCCGCCGAAGCCGATATCGTTGCCGGCCCCGCCGGTGAGCGTATCGTTGCCGGCATCGCCGCCGCCGAAGAGCATGTCGTCATCGGTGCCGCCATTGGCGCGGTCGGAGCCGAAGCCGGTGCCGATCGTGTCGTTGCCGCCATCGCCATCGAGCGTGTCGGCGCCGTCATTGGCATAGATCTGGTCGTTGCCCACGCCTCCGCTGATATAATCGGCGTCGGGGGCCAGGCCGCCGAAGAGCTGGTCGTCACCATCGTCGCCGTAGATGACGTCCGTTCCGCCGCCGCCGAAGACGATGTCGCTCCCCTTGCCGCCGTAGAAGAGATCGTCGCCGCTGCCGCCGATGAGCGTATCGGCGCCGTCACCGCCATCGAAGAATTCGTCCTCCATCGATCCGGTCAGCGAATCTGCGCCGCTCGTGCCCAGGACCGTCTTGGCTGCCGAGATCGCGCCCACGGCATCGATGTCGGGGCCGACGGACGGACCCGTCGTCTCGCCGACATTCGCCCGGTCGGTGATGCGCACCGAGCCCCAGGCGCGCGGGGTCTCGAAAGCGTAATTGTCGTTCTGGAACGCGTCGCGCAGGAAAGCGTCGATGTCGATGCTGGACGTCGTCGCGCTCAAGGTGCCGAGATTGATCCTCGTCAGACCATCGAAGCTCGTGATCGAGATGCCGCGCTGCTCGCCCGGTGTTCCCTCGAAGATGTGGAGATCGGGCGCGCTCGTCCCGTCGCTGACGAGGACGTTGTCGGTGAAGATCGCATCCATCCGGCCGCCGTTGCCGAGCGAATAGAAGACGCCGTCCGGCGCACCCTTCACGTTCTGCGGGCTCGTACCCGTCGCCTCTGGGTCGCCGAAACTGATGACGTTTACGCTGTCGGCGAACGAGAGGTCGCCGAGTGTGAACGTGATGCCGTTATGTATCGTAGTCGTCATGGCCCCGGTCCCTGTTTCTCCGTCATGGAACGGGGATCGGCTGGCCGGCCTGTGAGTTGCCGACATCGTAATCGCTTGGCCCCGCAAGACGGAGCCTAGGGTAAGAGTGCGAGAAAGCCTAACGAGTTAAGACATGTTTCTTAGAAAAGGTCATCTGTCGGATAGTCGTGGAGCAACCTTGGTGGCCGCTCCACGCCGGTCTCGGCTCGCCTAGAAGATGAAATCGCCAGCGCTCAACTCGGCCTTGGTGACGCCCGCCAACGTGAGGCTGCTGCCCGCGCCGAGGTCGAGGACGACGCCGGAGCCGCTATCGGTGAGTGCGGCGCTCACCTCGCCGAAGCTGTTGAGGCTGACGGCGCTGAGATCGATGTCGTCGATGCCTCGCTCGAAGCCGTAGACGAGATCGTTGCCGTTGTTGGCGATGGCGCCGAAGACATCCCGGTCGCCGTCCCGGCTGCCGGTCGCGGAGGGCGTGATCGAGCCTTCGCCGAGGAAGACCGTGTCGTCGCCCGTCCCCGAATAGATGAGGTCGCCATTGTCGCCGCCGATGACGGTGTCGGCGCCGGCGCCGCCATAAAGGGTGTCGTTGCCCGCATTGCCGTTGACGATATCGTTGCCGGCGCCGCCGCCGATCTCGTCCTCGCCAATGCCGCCGCTGACGAGGTCGTTGCCGGGTCCCGCGAAGATGATGTCGTTGCCGTCGCCGCCCTGGAGGAGGTCGGCGCCCGTATCGCCGCCGCCGAAGAGCGTGTCGTTGCCCGCCCCGCCGGTCGCGGTGTCGTTGCCCGTGCCGGTACCGAGAATGTCGTTGCCGAGGCCGCCATCGAGCGAATCGGCGCCCGCGTTCGCGTAGACCTGGTCGTTGCCGTCACCGCCCGAGATCACGTCGCCTTCGGGCGCAACGCCGCCGAAGAGCTGATCGTCGCCGCCCTCGCCGTTGATGACGTCGATGCCGGCACCGCCGAAGACGACGTCGTTGCCTTCGCCGGCGTTCACGGTGTCGTTGCCGCCGCCCGCGCTCACGGTATCGGCGCCACCGCCGGCGTCGATGACTTCGGCCGCCGCCGAACCGTTGATCGCTTCGGAGCCGTTAGTGCCGGCGATGCGGCCGATCGAGGAGATGGCGCCCACGGCCTCGATATCGGCGCCCACGGAGCTTCCGCTCTGATCGTCCTTGTCGCCGTCATCGGTGATCCGCACGAAGCGGAAGGGCTGCGAGGAGGAAAAACCGGCCTGCGCGATGAAGGGGTCGATGTCGATGCTCGACGTCGAGCCGGTGATGGCGCCGACCGAGATCCAGGTCGTGCCATCGGCGCTGATCTCGACGAAGCAGTCCTCGACGTCGGGGCCTACCTCGAAGATGTGGAGATCCTTGGTGGCGTCGCCGCTGCCGGTCAGCACGTTGTCGTCGAAGCGCACCGTGATGCGCCCGCCATCGCCGAGCGAGACCGAGCTGTTATTGGGCGCACCGACGATGCGCGAGAGCTCTTGCTGACTGGCGGTCGGCACCGCCCCGCCGCCAAAGGCTGGATCGTAGGCGAAGGCGAAGTCCGCGAAGGAGACGTCGCCATCGGGAAAGGTGATGCCGCTATAGGTGGTGGGTGCCATGTTTCGAATCCTTGCGTGCGATAGCCATCGGCGCTGCCCGCGACGCGGTCGGGATGACGCGGTCGGGATGAAGAGATCGCCATGTCGCGATCGAGGGCCAGCGGGCCATCCCACCGGCAAGCCTTCACAGGCCTGGTTCGCGCGGCAGTATGGCGGACTAGGCAGACGGGTCTACCTGGGGATATCCTCAGGGTAGCAGGCATCTGCGAACGCCCGCCGGCACCTCGCGACCGATCGATCCGCGTCGGCCAAGGGCGCACCTTCGGTGATGGTCGGGGGCTGTCTATGAGGCTGGGGGGTACCTGATGCTGGCATGGGATTTGGCCGACCGCCTGAATGCGGCCGACACGGCCGATACGGTCTGGTCGGACGGCCTCGATGTCCTGCATCGGCTGGGTGTCGCCAAAGCCATCTGGATGCGGCTCGATAGGGCAACGCCGGCGGTGCGCTCCAACTGCGACCCGGAATGGCTCGCCTCCTATGGGCGGGAGGTGGCGGAGCGCGGCGATCCCTTCGTCACCTACTGCCTCCCATCGGTCGGGCCTGTGCGCACCGGTCTCGGCTACCGGCATCGCCACGGCTACATGACCGCCGACGAGAAGGCCTTCGTCGCGCAGGCCTGCGAGGAGACGCGGACAATCTCCGGCACGTCGGTGACGACCGCGCGGGGCGTGGGCGGCTGGAACCTGATGACAGAGCTCGACGCGGTCAATTTCGATGCTCTCTTCGCATCGCATGGCGCCGATATCGCGCTCTGCGCCCATCTCGTCGATTCGGCGCTCGCATCGCGGCCGACCTCACCGCCCGAGCGGGGCCTCTCGCCGAGGGAGGGCGACTGCCTGACCTATATCGCGACCGGCCATCGGATCGCGGAGATCGCGGACAGGATCGGGATCGCGGAGTCGACCGTCGAGTTTCACCTGCGCAACGCCCGCGGAAAGCTCGGCGCCACCACGCGCGACGAAGCCGTGGCCCGCGCGCTCATCGCCGGCGAGATCTCGATCTAGAGCCGTTCCTCTGGACCGGGATCGCGCGGCGGCTCAGGCGGCGGTCTGGCTCTCGAGCGGCTCGGCGACCGAATCGGGCGCGGCAGACGGTGCGGCTTCGAGCCGCCCCCGGCCGCTCCGCTTCTGCCCGGTCATGCCGAGGTGAAGGTCCATCACCTCGCCGATCTCGCCAAAGGCGATCATCCGGCCATGGTTCATCAGCACGGCCTTGTTGCAGAACCGATCGGCCATCTCGACCGAATGGGTCGCGAAGACGAGAATGCCGGAGCGCTCGATGAGTTCGCGGATGCGGGCCTTGGCGCGCTTGGCGAAATCGGCATCGCCCGCACCGACGCTCTCGTCGAGAAGGAGGATATCGGGATCGATGCTGGTCGAGACGGCGAAGGCGAGCCGCGTCTGCATGCCGGCCGAATAGGTCCGCAGCGGCATGTTGAGGAACTCGCCGAGCCCAGTGAACTCTGCGATCTCGTCGGTCCGCGCCTCGATCTCGCGCCGGTTGAGGCCGAGATAGAGGCCGCGCAGCCGGATGTTCTCGAAGCCGGTGCTGTCGGGGTCGAGCCCGAGCGAGAGGTTGAAGACGGGCGCGACCTTGCCCTCGACGCGCACCCGGCCGGCCTGCGGCTCGTAGATGCCGGCGAGGACCTTCAGAAGCGTCGATTTGCCCGCGCCGTTATGACCGAGTAGCGCCACCCGGTCGCCGTGCCGGATGGAGAGGTCGAGGCTGTCGAGCGCCTGGATGACGACGCGGTTGTCCGTCCCCCGCCCGACGCGCCCGCCGGTGCCGAGCGAGACGACGCGGTTCTTTAAGGAGCGGGACGACGCGCCATAGATCGGGAAGGCGACGCTGACGTCTGAAAGCGTGATCGAACTCATCTCAGATCCAATACGCGATGCGGCCGCGGAATTTCGTGTAGAGCGCGACCGCGATCACCCAGGTCGCCACCATCAGCCCGAGCGCGACGAGCCAGACCTCGAGCGACGGCACCTTACCCAGGAGCGGCGCGCGTACGATCTCGAGCATGTAGTAGAACGGGTTGATCACCACCACGATGGCCCGCTGCGGCAGCTGCTCCGCGCTCCAGATGATGGGCGTGAAGAAGAAGCCGAACTGGATGATCATCGAGATCGTCAGCGGGATGTCGCGAAAGCGCGCCGAGAGGACGCCGAGCGCCAGAGAGACGCCGCAGAAGGTGATGATGACGATGAGGAGCCCCGGCACGAACCAGAGCGCCGCCCAGCCCGGCCAGAGCTGGAAGATCGTCATCACGATCGGGATCAGCACCGCGTTGTGCGCGAAGATCAGCACGTTGCGCCACAGCATCTGATAGATGTGGGTGCTCAACGGCGCCTGGACCTGCTCGATCGTCTGCGCCGCATCGATGAAGGCGCTGCATCCGTCGCCCGTCAGCGCCGAGATCAGGCCCCAGATGATGAGACCGTAGGCGAGATAAGGCAGATAGGTCGAGACGTCCTGTTGGAAGAGCGTCGCGTAGAGAAGGCCGATGCCGGTGATCGTGCCGGCCATGCTCAAGGTCAGCCAGAAGGGCCCGAGCGTGGAGCGGCGGTAGCGCCGGCGGATGTCGTGCCAGCCGAGCGCGAGCCAAAGCTCGGAGCGCGCGAGCCCGCCGCCGAGATCGGCCAGCGCCCGCTGGAGGGCGCCGCCGCCCCGGCCTTCGTTGACGAAACCCTCCACCGGCGCGGACGCGGGTTCGGAGGCGAGGCTGGTCATGATATCGGGCGGTCCGCAGCTGAGACGTGCAAGGCCGCTCCCATGCCCCCGGAAGGCGGCGCAAGTTGGGCGCGGCTTGCAGGCCTCCCGGGCGAGCGGCCTCATCGGGCGGGTCTCATCCGACGACGGAGCGCCGCCCCATTCCGTTATCGGGGTCTTCGCGGTGCCGCCGCCATGCCCTCGCCCCATCCGCGTGGACAAGCCGGCCTACCTTCCTCTATGGCGACGGTCCATGCGCGTTCTCTTTCTCCACAACAACTTCCCCGGCCAGTATCGGCGGATCATGTCCTACCTGCAGAACGACCCCCTCATCGAGGACATGGTCGCCTGCACGCTGGAGACGAACGAGCAGAAGTTCCCGCTGAAAAAGGTGGTCTACAAGCCGCACCGCGAGGTCACCAAGGGCATCCATCCGGCGGCGGCGAGCTTCGAAGTCTTCGATCATCAACGCGCAAAACGTCTTCCAGCAGCTGATGGGCCTCAAGAACCGGGGCTGGGCGCCCGACCTCATCTGCGGCCATTCGGGCTGGGGTCCGACGCTTTTCCTGCGCGACCTGTGGCCCGATGCGCGGATGCTCACCTATTTCGAATGGTGGTACAACTCGGTCGGCTCCGACACCGAGTTCCTCTCACGCCAGCCCTCGACGCCCGACGAGCGCGTTCGTTTGCGGATGAAGAACGCAACGTTCCTTGCTGATCTGGCCGTCATGGACTGGGGCCAGTGCCCGACCCGCTTCCAGCACGGGCAGTTCCCAAAGCTCTTCCGCGACAGCATCGAGGTGCTGCATGACGGCGTCGACGTCGACTACTTCGCGCCCGACCCCGCCAAGGAAGACAGCTTCACGATCGGCGACAAGACGTTTCGGCGCGGCGACGAGATCGTCACCTACACGACGCGCGGCATGGAGCCCTATCGGGGCTTCCCGCAATTCATGGAGGCGCTGGCCATCCTTCAAAAGGAGCGCCCCAACGTCCAGACGATCATCGTCGGCAAGGACCGCGCGGCCTATGGCGCGGCCCGAAAGGACGGCAAGACCTATAAGGAGCACGCCTTCGAGACGCTCGATCTCGACGAGAGCCGCATCCACTTCACCGGCCTCGTCAGCTTGCGCGACCTGCGCTCGATCTGGCGTATCTCGTCGGTCCATACCTATTTCACCGTCCCCTTCGTCCTCTCCTGGTCGATGATCGAGGCGATGAGCACGGGCGTGCTGCTGCTCGGCTCCGACACCGCGCCCGTGCGCGAGATCATCACGGATGGCGAGAACGGCCTCCTCGTCGACTTCTGGGATACCAAGGCTATGGCGGCCAAGATGGGCGAGGCGATCGCCAAGCAGCAGAAGTTCGCCGGCCTTCGCACCAAGGCCCGGCAGACGGTGCTGGAGCGCTATTCCGCCAAGCACCTTCTCCCCGCCCATCGCCAGCTGATGGCCGATGTCGCATCGGGGCTGAAATCCTGTCGGGACTGACGGGGTCTTGGTGTCGGACCTGACAGGGTCCTGGGTTTCGGTGTAGGAGGCGCAACGCGAATGATGAAGGTGGAGCGTCGATGATCGGCCGTGTCAGACGTCTGGGGGGCCGCATTCTGCGGAGCGTCGGTCTCCGGGGGGGAGCGCCCAAGGCCTCTGCTGTCACGGCGCCGGACTGGGCGGCAGAGGTCGCCGAGAGCGGCGTTCTCGACGCCGACTGGTATCGCGGCCACTATCCGGACGTCGCGGGCGCCGAAGACCCGGCCGCGCATTTCGTCGCCTTCGGCGCGATCGAGAACCGCAAGCCCAACCCCTATATCGATCCCGAATGGTACGGCGCGGCTAACGCTTCGGCGATCCCCGCCGGCATGCCGCCACTCGTTCACTACCTTCGCCATGGCTGGCGCGAGAAGCGTGATCCGTCCCCCTATTTCGACATCCGCATCTTCGAGCGGCTCTCCGAGTGGTCGCCGCAATCGGGCGAGGAGCCGGTCTCGCGGTTCCTGCGCGAAGGCGTGCCCGGCCTCACCCCGCCGCCGACGCTCGATCAGAGCGCGCTTCGCCCCAGCGTCGAGATCGGCGCCGGCAGCGCGCTCGGCGGACTGACGCTCGAGGACCGGCGTCAGGAGATCCTCGAGAGCGGCGCCTTCCACGCCGCCTGGTATCGCGGGCGCTATCCCGACCTTGCGGCGCTGCCGGACGTGATGGAGCATTTCGTGCGCTCCGGCCTCGTCGAGGGGCGCCAGCCCAATCCCTATTTCGATCCCATGTGGTACGCGGCCGAGCATGGGCAGGCCATGAGGGACGGGCTGCCGCCCTTCCTCCACTATCTCCGCCACGGCTGGCGCGACATGCGCAACCCGTCGCCGAAATTCGACCTGGCGAGCTATGCCGCCCTCACCGGCTGGTCGCCGGCCGATGGCGAGGAGCCGGTCGCCCGCTTCATGCGGGATGGGTTGCCGGGTGTCGAGGGCGTCCGAAGCGTCGATCCGGAGCGGCCTGACACGTTCATCAATATCGGCCGCGACGCGCATGTCCCCGTCATGCCGGGCAGCCAGATGCGGCTGCCGCTCGACTTCCGCCCGGCCGAGCGGGCGGCCGAGGCCGGCAGCTTCACGCCCAACCGCCTCACCATCCACTGGATCGTGCCCGACTTCGCGCCCGGCAGCGGCGGGCACACGACGATCTTTCGGATGATCCGGATGCTGGGACTGCGCGGGCATCGGCAGACGATCTGGGTCCACGGCACCCAGTTCCATGCCCATGGCGGCGCGGCCTACGACACGATCGCCAAGCATTTCATGGCGCTCGACGCGCAGGTCATGATGGTGGGCGAGGGCGACATCCGCTCGGCGCCGGGCGATGTCGTGATCGCGACGGACTGGGCCTCCGTGTGGATCGCGCGCGCGATGGCGCACGTGAAGCGCACATTCTATTTCGTGCAGGACTTCGAGCCCCTCTTCTATCCACGCGGCGCCGAGAGCCTGCTGGCGGACGCGACCTACGACATGGATGTCGACTGCATCTGCGCCTCGCCCTGGCTGAAGACCAAGATGGAGGAGCGCGGCCGCTGGGCCCGCGCTTTCCACCTCGCCGCCGACCGCGACCTCTATCTGCCGGGGCCGGATCAGACCGGCGAGCAGCCGTTGGGAGCGAGGCAGCCGGAACGGCCGCGCATCGCGTTCTACGCCCGCCGCTTCACGGCCAGGCGCGCGGTCGATCTCGGGCTTCTGGCACTGGAAGAACTCTCGCGGCGCGGACACGCCTTCTTCGTCGACTTCTTCGGCGCCAACGAAGTCATCGAGACCGCCGACTATCCCTTCATCGTCCACGGCGTGCGCAAACCGTCCGAGCTGGCCGCGCTCTACGCCGAGGCGACGATCGGCGTCGTCTTCTCGGCCACCAACTATTCGCTCGTGCCGCAGGAGATGATGGCGAGCGGGCTGCCGCTCGTCGAGCTCGACGTGGAGAGCACGCGGGCGATCTACCCGGACGGGATCGTGACGCCCGCCGCCGTCGATCCGGTGCGGATCGCGGATGCGATGGAGGCCCTCCTCTTCGACCCCGAGCGCCGGGCCCGCCAGCGCGCGGCGGCGAGCGAGTGGGTCGCGCAGTTCTCCTGGAAAGGTGCGGCCGACGTCATCGAAGGCGCGCTCACCGACCGGCTCGGCGCACTCGGCCATGTCGCGACGGCGCCCGCGCCCGCGCCCGACACGCCCAAGGTCTCGGTCGTCATCCCCACGCTCGACGGCGGCGAGCGGCTGATGGACGTGCTGGATTGCGTGAAGGCGCAAGTCTTGAGTGCGCCCTTCGAGATCCTCGTCATCGACAGCGGCTCGAGCGACGGCACGCTCGAGCGGATGGAGGCCGATCCGCGCATCATGGTCCACCGGATCGACAAGTCCGCGTTCGGCCACGGCCGCACCCGCAATCTGGGCGTCGAGCTGACGTCGGGAGACTACGTCGCCTTCCTGACCCAGGACGCGCTGCCGGTCGGCGACAACTGGCTCGCCGATCTCGTCATCGCGCTCGATCACTACCCCATGGCCGCCGGCGCCTTCGGGCGGCACGTCGCGCTGCCCGATGCCGATCCCTTTACCAAGCGCGACATGGACGCCCATTTCCGCCAGTTCCTCGACCTGCCGCTCATCCACGCCCGGGACACCGACCCCGCGCGCTGGGCCACCGGCGATGTCGGCTGGCGGCAGATCCTGCACTTCTACTCGGACAATTCCTCCATCCTGCGCCGCAGCGTCTGGAAGGAGATCCCGATGCGCGACGTCGCCTATGGCGAGGACCAGCTCTTCGCGCGCGACATCGTTGAGGCGGGCTATCAGAAGATCTACGTGCCCTCCTCGGTCGTCGAGCACAGCCACGACTACGACGCCGACGAGACCTATGAGCGCGCGCGCACCGAGAGCGCGTTCTTCTACGAGCATTTCGGCTACGACCTTATGGCCGATGGCAACGCGATGCAGCCGGTCCTCGACGGGCTGAACGCGTCCGACGAGGCCTGGGCGCTCGCGCACGGCATCCGGGCCGAGGCGATCGAGACGCGGCTCGCCCTCAATGCAGCCCGCCTGCGCGGTCATCTCGACGGGCGGCGCGAGGCGCAAGGGACGCCGGAGACGGGCACCTCGTGAGCGGCGATCACGACCTGCGCGTCGACGCCCGGCTCGCGCCCGACATCCTCACGCGAGGCGGACAGATCCTCGTCGGCGCGGGGCTGGCGCGCGAGGGACTGGCCGAAGGGCTCGACGTCGCGGAGCTTGGCCTGCCCGTCGTGGTCTTCGACGAGACCGGCAGGCTCTCCTCGCTCGATCAGGCGCGTGGGCGGGCGCCGCGCGGCGAGACGGTGCGAATCGGCGCCATCCCGCACGATGTCGTCGCCATTATCGGCGGGCCGCAGGAGCACGAAGCGGTCGAGGCTTTGCGTGCGCTCTTCGCCCACCACGACGCGCGGCCCATGCCGCAGACGCGCAGTCTCGGCGATGCGCCGCAGGACTGGGCCCGCGCGCTCGGCCGCTGGCTGCCGCAGGTGCTGGGTGCCAGGCTTGGCGCGCTCCAGGCCCTCACCGGCGCCCGCGAGGCCGAGATCGCGCGATTGCGCATCGAGACGGAGTGGCGCGCGCTCCAACTGCGCACGGGCCGCGAGATGGTCGAGGCGATCGGCTACGCCACCCGGCTCCTCGCCTTCGAGGCGACGCCCGGCGCACGCGATATCGGCCCGGCTGGCACCCACGCTCCGACCGAGACGCGGCTCGCCGCCACGAGCCTCATCGAGCGCCTGCCCGTCGATGCCGCCGGCCTGACCGGACTCTCCTTATACGCAAACACGACCGATGATCCCGGCGACGGCCACATCGTCATCGCCGTTACCGATCCCGTCGGCGGCACGCTCGCCCGCGCCGAGATCGCCTATCGGGACGTTGCGCCCGGCTGGAACGACGTGCTCTTCAGCGATGCCATCGGCCCGCTCCACGGCGACGCCCATTGCGTCATCGCCTGGTTCGGCACGGGTGGCGCCGCCCCGCGCTTCGCCTTGAGCGACCGCGAGGTCTCCCGCTTCGGCCTCGTCACGCCGCCCATCGAGGCGACCCTTGCCCTTCGCGCCTGGAAAGGGCTATCGACCGAGGCGTTCCGGCCGGAGCCCGAGGTCCCGCGCCTGGAGCGGCACGCGTTGACCGGCGCCGCTCTTCGCGAGGCGACGCACTACCTCTTCGGTGCGGCCGAGCGGGCGATGGCGCGCCAAAGGCACGGCTCCGATCCGCTCGCCCTGGCAGACGAGGGCCACCTCACGCTCAAGGCGACCGACGCGCTGACCGGCGCCCGCCTCGCCGATGCGCTGCCCCGGGGCACGCATGGCGCGCGCGTCACCGTCTCGGTGCCGCTCGCGAGCCCCGCGCCGCTCACCCTCGCCCTTCTACCGCTCTCGCGAGCCGAGACCGACGATCCGGACGCGCTGCGCGAGATGCTGGACGCACGGCTGGGCGTGGACGCGCACAATGCGCCTTGGCCCGCGCGCACCCTCGCGCCCGGAGAGCGGGCCGAGATCGCGCTCGCCTTCGATGCGCCCTTGGCCGAGCCCTACGCCCTCGGCCTCGTCCTCTCCGCCAGCGACGCGGCTCCGACCACAAACGACGAGGCTGACACGGAGCCGACCGTGCGTGATCGCCACGCCAGCGCCTCCATATCCGCCATCACGATCGAGACGGAGCGGCCCCGCCGCGCTCTCACCCCCTTCGCGCGGCGCATTCCCTTCCCCGAGATGAAGAGCCGGACCGGCTACCTCTTCGGCGCCGGCGAGGGCCTGCGCGCGACCGAGTTCATGGGCTTCTCCGTTCTCGACGTCTCGGATGTGGAGGGCTTCATGCAGACCCATCCGCTGCCGGATGAGTCGCCCCTCGGCGATCTCGCCGGCGCACGGGTGACGGGCATTCTGCCGCTCGGCCTCACCCGCGTCTCGGCGCGCGTGGTCACCGCCCACCCGCAGGGGCCGATGGCGGAGTACGGGCTCCTCGCCGTGCCCGTGTCGGCCGGGCTCGACGATCCGATCGGCTTTCGCGAGGCCCTCGAGGCGAGCGTGAAGGGCGGCAAGCGGCTGCCCGACGGCGTGATCGCGCGATCCGCCATCCAGGTCGAGCCCGGCCGCACCGCCGATCTGACGCTCGACTGCGAACCGCTCGACGAGCCCGCCGACCTCCTCTGCACGATCCGCTCGCTCTCCGGCCACACCAACTTCGCCTGGTGCCGCTGGACCTCGCTCGCCGTCACGGTCTCGCCCGGCGCGAGCACCGTCCACCGGGCCGAGCCGCCCCGACAGGCGCGCTAGGGCGATGCTGGCCGACGACCTCATCCGCGCGCTTCCCGCAGAGGGACCGCCGCCGGCGATGCGCCGCGCCAAGCCCTTCGGCTTCCGGCGGATCGGCGTCGTCGTGCCGGTCTTCGGGCATGCGCGCTACGTGGTCGAGACGATCGAGGCGGCGATGGCCGTGCGCCTCTCCTGCCCGCTCGTCGTCCTCGCCATCGACGATGGCTGCCCCTCGCCCGAGACCCGCGCCGCGCTCTCCGCGCTCCGCGCCCGGCACGAGGCGAGCGCGAATCCGGCGCGCGCCCTTCTCACCGCCCGCCAGGCCAATGGCGGCCTTTCCGCCGCCCGCAATGCGGGGGTGCGGACGCTCCTCTCTCTCTACAGGGACATCGACGCGGTCTTCTTTCTCGACGCCGACAACCGCATCGAGCCCTACGCGCTCCAGTCCTCGTCGGCGACGCTCTGGGCCGCACGGGAGGCCGACGCGTCGATCGGCTGGGCCTTCCCCGACATTCACGCCTTCGGCCTGACCCCTTTCGCGGACGGCGTCGACATCCGCGAGACGGCCCGTGCGGACACCGTCTTTCGCCACCTCAGGGGCAACATGTCGGAGGCCGGCAGCCTCGTCGCGCGGGAGGTCTTCGAAGCGGGCGTCACCTATGACGAGACGATGCGCGCGGGGCTGGAGGACTGGGAGTTCTGGCTGAGCGCACGGGATGCCGGCTTCTCGGGCGTGCGGGTCAAGGATCCGGGCTTCCTCTACCGCGTGCGCCCAGAGAGCATGGTCGCCCAGTCGCGCCGCGAGACCCAGCAGATCCTCGCCTATATGCGCAAGAAGCACGATCGCCTCTTCGCGCGCTCTGCCGTGCTGCGCGCCGAGCACGAGGAAGCGCCGCGCTTCCTGATGGCCGATCTCGAGACCGGCGCGCTGCGCGCCACGTCCGACCCGCTCGCCCCCGGCCGTCCGGTTCCGCTGCCGGAGTTCCGCCGCCTCGTCGAGAGTTACCTGCGCGATCCCCACGCCCATGACGACCTGCCGCCCATCCTCATCGCTCATCAGGGCATGGCGGCGCCGGCCAACGAATGGCCGAAGCATTTGCGCAGCCTCGTCTTCGAAGTGACAAGAACGCCGCTCGATGCGCCCTGCCTCATCCAGATCGAGCCCAACAACCACGCGAGCCGCTTCCACGGCGACCCTCGGCACGCGCGCAAGATCGCCGAGCGCTCGACGGCGCTCCTCGCCCTCATCCCCGTCACCGCGATCGCCCGGCTGATCGCCGAGAGCCCGCGCGAGCCCGGCCTCGCCATCCTTCGCGACACGACGCGCATGGAGCACTGGACGGTCCCGATCATCGGCCCCGCACCCGGCCCCGCCGGCAAGGCGATCGGCCCGCGCCGCGTGCGCCGGCTCTCGGCGCTGCTGCGAGCCGTCACGGGGCTGACGCCGGCTCGCCCCCTCGCCCATGTCTCGCGCCTTCACCGCGGCCCCTTCGCCGCCGACGCCCGTCTTCACGTCAGCGACGATGTCTGCGGCGCGTGGCCCTGGCCGCCCTTCCCGAGCGTGCGGGCGAGGCGAGCCCGCGTCCTTCTCACGCTGTCGCCCGAGAGCCTACGTATCGAGAACGCCCGCGAGGCCTTCGCCGCCCTCGCCCGCCGCCTCGCCTCGGCCGACCTCGCCATCTCCGTCCTCTTCGACGGCCAGACGCAGAGCCTCGATCTCGACGCCGTCTTCGCCGCGATCGAGCCCGAGACCGTTATCCTCGATCCCGAGCCGACGCGCCGGCTCGGTACGTTCGGCTATCTCGGCCGCGACCTGCCCGTCGACGATCCGGAGAGCCACGCCCAGCGCATCGCCGTCGCGCGCGGCCACGAGGCGGTCGTTGGCTTCGGCTTCTGCCGCATGACGACGCTGTTCGGCGAGTTGAAGGGCGACGGCCTCGCCATCGTGACCGACATGCCGGACGCGCTTCTCGATCACGCCGATACGCCCGACCGGCTGGCCGCCTACGAGCACGCCCACCACGCCATCCTCGCCGACGAGGCGGGCCGCGCCGCGCTCGCCGACCGGGGCGTGCCATCGGCGCGGATGCAGCCGCGCGAGCGCATCGGCTTCGCCCTCCAGCGCCGCCTCGCCAGCTAGGAAACCACCATGACCCCGTCCGCCGCATCCCCTCTCGCCTTCGAGAAGTTCGTCGTCATCGTCACCTATGGCCGCTCCGGCTCGACGCTGCTGCAGACCATCCTGCAGAGCCTGCCCGGCGCCTTCATCCGTGGCGAGAACAACATGGCGCTCTATCCGCTCTTTCGCGCCTGGAAGCGGGCCTGGAACACCCGCTACAACCAGGGCCCCGGCGCCATTCCCTCCACCGGCCCGTGGTACGGCGCCGACGAGGTGCAGCCGCGCCGTTTCGCGACCAGCCTCGCCGCCGCCTTCGTCGAGGACATCCTCACCCCGCCGCCCGGCGTGCGCGTGCTCGGCTTCAAGGAGATCCGCTTCCACGACGTGGAGGGCGAGGACATGCCCGACTTCCTCGACTGGATCCGCGAGACCTTCCCCGGCTGCCGCCTCGTCTTCAACACCCGCCGCGCGACCGATGTCGCCCGCTCCTCGTTCTGGAAGTCCGTCGAGATGGACGACGTGGTCGCCATGATCGAGGGGCTGGACGCCCAGTATGCCGACTATCTCGCCGCCCGCCCCGGCGCCGGCCATCTTGTGCGCTACGACGACTACGTGAAGGACGTCGAGGCCCTGCGCCCCCTCTTCGACTATCTCGGCGAGCCCTTCGATCGCGCCCGCATCGATGCCGCGCTGGCCCGCGAGCTCAAGCACTGATGGACCTGACCGCCGCGCCCCTCACCGCGCCGCAGCTCTGGGGCACCGGTGCCGGCGAGGGCTGGCACGACCTCACCCCCCGCATCCGCGCCCGCGCGACGCATCCGGGCGGCGCGCCCCTCGGGGAAGGCCGACGCCTGCCGGGCAGCGCCCCGCGCCTGCCGACCGAGCCCGCCTTCCCGCTGCACGAGCGCCCGCGCTATCTCGTCCACGCCCGCGACGTCCTCCTCGTCGGCCAGCGCGCGCTGGTGGACGATGCGGCCGGCGCCCTCGTCAACGACGTGAACCTCCTCCCGTCCCCCTATACGAACCCCGCCGCGCCGCTCTCCACCTTCCCGCACGAGTTCCGCATGACGGAGGGCGCCGCGCGCGACGGCGAGACGCTGCGACTCGCGCTCGGCGACCCGCCCGAGACCATCGCCCGCCCCTGCCTCCTCCTCACCTCGACGGAGGCGCGCAATTACGGCTCCTGGCTCTTTCGCATCGTCCCGAAGCTCCTCACGCTCGACGCGATCGACCCCCAAGGCGCCCGCGCCCTCCTCCTGCCCGAGGAGGCGACGCGGCCCGGCCACTGGATGCACGAGATCGTCGTCGCGCTCGCCCCCGGCCGCGAGACGATCGGCCACGACATCACCTGCGCCTACGCCCTCGCCGACGTGCTCGCCCCCTCGCTCCCCGCGCCGCAGAACGCGATTCCGGCCGATATCCGCGCCCGCCTCGCCGCCCTCGCCGCGCGATTCGACGGCGCCTATGCGGGCGATCCGACCTGTCTCTACGTCTCGCGGCGGCGCTGGGGGGAGGCGCATCCACGCCGCGTGATGGAGAACGAGGACGCGCTCGCGGCGCGCCTCGCCGCGCGTGGCTTCACCGAGATCGCGCCCGAGACGCTCCCCCTCCCCGCCCGCATCGACGCCTTCGCCCGGGCCCGCACGATCGTCGGCCCGTCGGGCTCCGGCCTTTTCAACGCCGTCTTCGCCAGACCCGGCGCGCGGATGATCGAGATCGAGCCCCTCCCCCGCTGGCGGCCGATGCACGCCGCGCTCTACCGCGCCTGCGGCCTCGCCCACGCCTTCGTTCCGGGCCGCGTCACCGCCCCCGGCCCCGCCCCCGACCACCCCCATTGGCGCGCCGACGAAACCGCTGTGGAAAAAGTCCTAGACTTTATTGCCTGACGCCCGCCCGCGTTAACCCCATCGCAACCCCTTGTCCGACGGGCCCTCTCCCAGGCGACATCACGCGGAACAGGCACATAAATGCCACAAACCACCCACCTTTCCGCCCTGTAACCCGGTTGACACACCCGCCCCCGCCCACGATAACCCTTGCCACGCGCACAAACCGGCAGCGGGGGGCATGAGCTCGCTCTGGGTCAACGGACGCGTGCGAAATGCTTCTCGGATAGATGGAGAGACTGAATGTCTACAATTAACGGTACGACAGGCAATGACAGCCTCGCTGGAACGACCGGCAACGACACGATTTCCGGCCTCGACGGCAACGACACCATTGGCGGCCTCGCCGGTGATGATTTGCTGAACGGCGCAGGCGGCGCAGATAGCCTTAGTGGTGGCGAAGGCGCAGATACCGTCTTCGCCGGTGAGGGCAACGACACGATCCTCAGTGAAGCTGATGGCACTGTCGATATTCTCACTGGTGGTGCAGGTGACGATACTATCATCATATCCGAGACGGCTGGAGCTCCTCTTGGAGGCGCGGCGCCGATAGGCGACAACGCTTTTGGCGGAGCCGGCAACGACTTTTTGAATGCATCAGCGACGACGGCGACTAGCCTTGTTCTTGGCGGCGGTGAAGGTCTTGATACGATCTTTGGCGGCGATGGTGCTGACGAGATTTTTGGTGGCGCCGGCAACGATTCGATTGACGCGAACGATGGTGCCGATACCGTCTATGGAGGTGCGGGTGCTGACACCATCGTTGGTGATGGTGGTTCGGATCTGATCTTTGGCGGCAGCGATGATGGTGCTGACGTTCTGACGGGCGGCAATAACGATACCGTCTTTGCTGGCGGCGGTAATGACACAGCTGACGGTCAGCTAGTCTACGGTGGTGCCGGCGACGATAGCATCACTGGCGTTAGTGCAGTTGATGAAGTTGTCACTCTTGGCGGCGGCGCTGGAAATGACACGATTATCGGCGATGCGGATGGCCGCAACATCGTCTACGCAGGTGATGGGGACGACTCGGTCATCGGTGGCGCGGACGACATCAACCTTATCTACGGCGGTGCTGGTGCCGACTCAGTTACCGTAGATGGAACCAGCGACACGGTCCTTGGCGCTGATGGCAACGACGTTGTCAACGCAGCTGCTGCTGACGCCGTGACTGCGTTCGGCGGCTCTGGCGACGACATGATCACGGGAAGTGACGTCGTAGCGGGTGCAGCTGATACCCTTGGTGGCGGTGCTGGCGCTGATACCATTGTTGGCGGCGCTGAAGACGAGGTCATCTTCGCTGGTAACGACATAGTTGGCGATGTGATCTCTGACGGCGCCGGTGCAGATACCGTATTCGGTTTTGATAATGATACGGTAACAACCACGAATGACGGTGGTGCAGACGTCTTCGACTTTACAGGAAGCAATCTCACCGACGCCAGCGTTGGCGTGGTCATCGGATTCCAGCAGGATGAAGACTCTTTAACGGGTGTCAATAATTCGTCCACCTTCACTCAGGACATCAACGGCAACACCAACGTTGACATCAACGGCGATGGCACCGCAGATATTATCCTTCAGGGCGTTGCTTTGGCGAATATTAATAATACTATTAATCTCGCAAATGGCGACAATATTAATCTTGAGGGCAATTTGGGCAATGACACGGTCAACACGACCGGGTTGGCAGATGGCGAAGCCGCGACTGTACAGAACATCGATAACATCGGCAACGATGTGGTGGATATCGGTGCGGGCTCTGTCACGTTGAACGGTGATGGTACTCTTGCAACCATTGATCTTGATGGTGTCGGCGCGAATACTGACACAGCAACTGTAACCTTCGCGCCTGGTGTAACGTTGGATCAGTTCCGGGGTGATGCTTCTAGCACCAACCTCGCTGATGGAACAACATACACGCTCACTGGTGATCTAGGGGTAGAGACTCTTGTCGCTGAAGGGCAGTTGATGGCGGGTGAGTCAGCCACCTTAGTCGGTTTCGAGAATGGCGTTGATGTTGTTGATATTGCCGCTGCTTCGACGGTGACGTTTGCTGTTGTTGGTGGTAACACGGTAGCGACTGTTGATATCGATGGGACACCTGGTGGAGATACCTACACGGTTCAGTTCAATGGCTTTACGAGCGGCATTGATAGCTCTGACTTCGTCTAGCGGCAGTTAGATCAAGACTGGAAGGGGGAGCTATTAGCTCCCCTTTTTTGTATGAAACCATCAATTTATTACGCCCGTCAGGCTGCTTTAAAGTCTGGTGGCCAATTCGTGAACGTAGAACACGTTCGTGCATTACGTGATTTGAGTTTACGGGTATTCTTTCTCAATCTCGCCAGCAGCGCTCCAGAAGTGGACGGAGCGCCGAGCGTTCTTTTGAGAGACTATAATCAACTAATACCCGGCGACGTGCTTGTAATGGCGGAGCCGGTCGCAAACATTCTTTCGAAGTTCCGAACAGACGGTCTTGTCAAGATCTGTCATAATCAGAATCCCTACTACACCTTCCTCTCCTACGGCACGGCGGAGGACTATCGCGCGGCCGGAGTCTCCGATCTTCTCTGCTGCACGCATTTCACCCGCGATCAGCTCTCCGACTTCGGCTTCGACCAGCCGATGCATGTCGTGCGCCCCTTCATCGACGTGCGCTATGACGTGAGCGCCGAAGCGCTGACGCCGTCCACATTTGCTGCGCGCGGCCTGACGCTGGCCTACATGCCGCGCAAACGGGGCTTGGAGGGCAAGTTCATCATCGGCGCCCTGCGGTCACGCCACCCCCGCCATGCCGACATCCGGCTGGTCAAGATTGAAGACATGGACCGCAACGCGGTCGCCGACGCTCTCAAGAGCAGTCAGGTCTTCCTGAGCCTCAGCCAGATCGAAGGCCTTGGCCTGCCACCCTTGGAGGCCATGCGGGCCGGTGCCTTGGTCTGCGGCTTCCACGGCGGCGGCGGACAGGAATACGCGACGGACGCAAACGGCCATTGGTTCGAGGACGGAGACCTGATGGGCATCGTCGATCGGCTCGCCGACATCTTCGATCGTATCAAGGCCGGCGACTACCTTGTCGAAATGCGCCGTAACGCCTACGAGACGGCCGGCGAGTTCAGCCGCGAAAACTTCCTGACCCAGCTCGAAGCCGCCTGGCGTGCGATCCTGGGCGATCGATACGAGGACTATGTCGTACCTGAGCGTGAACGTTGGAGCGGCGGGCCGGTCTGAGCGGCTTTTCCTCAACCAGCTGAGCGGCCGTCTGCTGGACGACGAAGAAGATCGCGGAGCGTGGCTGGGACGGTTACGAGACCCCCGTCCCCTTCATCCTCTTCTCCGCCTTCGCCCGCACCAACGGCGTCTTCTATAATATTGGTGGCGGCAGCGGCTATTACGCGTGCCTGACCGCCCTCGCAGGCGCCAAACGCGTCGTCGTCTTCGAGCCCTTCGCCGAAGCGCGAGATGTGCTGCGCGACAACCTTCTCATCAACGAAGTCTCCTCCCTCGCTTCCATATACGACCTCGCCCTCAGCGACAGCGCCGGCTACGCCCGCTTCTACATTCCTGACGATACCCACGGCCTCCTCGAATCCTCCTCCAGTCTCGACCCGAGCTTCCGCCCCAAGCACTCCGCCGTTCGCGAGGTCGAGACGCAGACGCTCGACGGCTTTCGAAAGGCCATGGCCAAGCACGAACCCGCGCCCGACGTCTGCCTGATCGACGTCGAGGGCAACGAGGTTCAGGTAATCCGCGGTGCGCGCTGAAGATCGCTCGAAGAAGGAGACGCCGGACGCTGATCATCGAGATCATGAAGCAGGCCAACGCCAACGAGATCGCCAACCTCCTCACCCCGCTCGGCTATTGGTACATCCGCATGAACGGCGCCGCTCTCTCGCGCCCCAAGACGATCGAGGTGACGAAGAGCAGCCCAACCACCTCTTCGTCCACAAGGACCGCTACGACGCCTTCATGACGTCTCTCGCTTGATCGCCTCGTCTCATAGCCTCGTCCACCCATCCCGGCCGCGTCAGCACGCGCGGCGGCGTTCCTCCGTCATTCGGCGGACGCTCCAGCACGCCCATCAGCGCCCGCGCCTCATCGTTCACACTATGCGATCGCATACGCGTCTCCTCCACCACCCGGTAGCCTCGAGCGCCCATCTTAGCGCGTTCGCGGTGGGGCATCGCCAACATTTCTCGAAGAACGTTGCGCAAATCGCGAAAATCTCTGAAGACGCTGCCGGGCCCCACATGATGCCCCCCGGGGCCTTCCATGAGCGGGCCGTAGAGCGTCGGGCTCGCGACCATGGCGACGCCGTGCATGGCGCATTCGAGGAACTTCAGGTCCGACTTGCAGCGGTTGAAGAGCGTGTCCTGTAGCGGCAGGAAGGCGACATGTGCCTCGTGCAACAGCGCGTGATAGTCGGCATAATTCAAGAGCCCGTGCCGGTGCTTGTTCGGCCAGCGCAGATGCCGGTGGAAGTCGTCGTCATAGACGACGTCGACCCGGATCGTCTCCTCCGCCGGGATCTTGTGCCGAAGCCCGAGCTCGGCGCCCGCCCTCGCCAGCGCCGCATCGATCGCCTCCAGCCCGCCGAACTGCCAGTCCTCCTTGCGGTTGAGCGCCGCGAAGACGAGACGCACCGGCACCGGATCACGAAGCGCCGCCTCCGTCTCGGTGAAGGCGCGCGGCCCGGGCCGCCCCTCGTCGTTCACCCACCAGCGATGCGGCGGGATCCGGTCGACCGCGTTGGGCGCCACGTAGACGTTGGGGTTCCACTGGCGGATGATCTCGGCCAGCGCCGGCGTGGAGGTGCGCACCATGTCGGGCGCGCGGAAGGTGAGCCAGTCGTTCTCCTGGATCGCCGGCCAGCGCATCGGATGATCGTCGAACTCGACGACGAAGCGCTCGTGCGTGTCGCGGATCTTCGCGATCGCATCCCCGTGTTCGCGCGTCAGGATCGGCCGCTGCCAGACGAAGATGTCCTTCTTCGTCCCGTCCGCGTTGCGTTTGAGGGACGGCCGCGGCCCCACCTGCTCGACGGCGAATTCCGGCAGCGTGTTGAGCGCCTGGAGCGGCTGGTGCATCCGCACGATCGCCATCGCGTCGGGCTTGGAGCCGAGCGTCATGCCGGTGACCGAGATCGGCCGGCCGCGCGCGCGCCCGTCCGCCCGCGCCGGCAACCGCATCCGGCGCGGCCGCGTCTGCCCGATGAACGCGGAAGGCGCCACCCGCTCGAAGACCTGCGCCAGCGTCAGCCCCTCGCGCGCCCCTCGCGCCTCCAAAGCCCGCGCCGCCGCCTCGGCCTCCGCGCGGTCCTTGACGACGGGCGCCAATCGCCCGAGCGACAACCCCGCCGCCTTCACCGCCGCGATGATCGCACCGCGCTCCATCCCCTCTACCGGCCCGCCATCCCGCAGCCGCGCCGCCAGACGGGTATGATACATCGCACTCGGCACGTGGAAGGCGATGCACGCCGTCTCCGGCAGCGCCGCATCGAGCGCGACGAGCGCCTCGGTCAGCTCGGCCGCACCGGATGCCGGATCGGCGATGAGGAGACCCGCCTCGGCCCCCTCGCCCGGCGCCCGGTCGGGCGCATGCGGCGTCCGAAAGCGAATGTTCGGCACTTTCGCGCGAATGATCGCGTATAGTTCGGCATCAGTTTCAGGGTTGATCGCACCAATGCAGACGATCGTTCGCGCCGTCGCGGGCAATACGCGCAGAATCGCTTCGCGATCGCCCGCGTCGAAGTCCAGTCTATCCACCACGCGTCAGCCCACGAAGGCCTTCTCGCTCGTGTCTATCAGCGGCTCGATAAGGTAACGGATGAAGTTCTGTTTCTCCAACTGGAAGTAGATCTGCGCGACATTGCCCGGAACGACCTCGCCATACTCCGCGAGCGAATCCTGATCGACAGAAATACGCACGGTATAGAAATACATCCCCGTCCGCTCGTCCTGTTCACTGTCCCGAGACACGAAAGTGACCGTCCCGCGCAGCATCTTGACGGACCGCGACCGCTCCCGCGACTGAAACTGCATGGATGCAGGTTGATCGACGTAAACGCTATCGATGAACTGCGGATCGACCCGCGCCTCGATGGCGAGCGGAAGATCATCGGGGAAGATTTCGAACAACGCCTCGCCCGGAGCGATGACTTCGTCTTTCGTATTCGTCGCGACATTCACGATGATGCCGGAGACGGGCGCCGTGACGCGCGATCGACCTGCGACCTGCGAGAAATACTGAATGTTCTCGCGCAACTCGAAAACCTGCGCGCGAAGTGCGATGATTTCCTCGGAGACCTCGTTGGCGCGCTGCGACAACGATCGACTAAGCTGTTCTTTCGTCTGCGCAATCTGGCTCTTGCGCTCGGCGATCTGCGCGACCGTGGAGCGGAGTTGATCCTGGTCGGACGCGACCTGGCGGCGGAGGGCGAAGTTCCGGTCGCGGGTCGTGAGGCCCTTCTCGAGCATGTCGGTCGAGACGCGCAGTTCCTCCTGCGTGCTCTTGATTCGCTCACGCTGATCGGCGGAAAGCCCTTCGAGGTCGACGAGAAGGTCTTCGTTGGTGGAGATCCGCGCCTCGAGGATTTCCTTGAGCGATCCGATCTCACGCAGCTTGTCACTGAATTCCTGCTGCTGGGTCGCGATAGCCTGCTGGAGCCTAACCTCGGTCGCGGCGCGCTCGGCGATGTCCTCCGGAACGACCATGTCGGTCTCGTCACGCTCCGCCGTGAAGCGGGCGAGGCGGATGCGGGCGATGTCGCGTTGCATCTCGGCGTTGGAGAGCTTGGCCTGCGCGTTGGCGACGTCGATATGGCCGAGCAACTGCCCCGCCTCGACGCGCTCGCCCTCGCGCACGAGCACCTCTTCGACGATGCCGCCCTCGAGATGCTCGACGACCCGGTTCTTGCCTTCCGCGACGACCCGCCCCTGGCTCAGGAACGCGCCGCCTATAGGGGCAGTGACGGCCCAGACCGTGCTCACCCCGACGAGCGAGAAAAGGACGATGAGGACGATCCGGTAGCCCCGGCTGAGCTGGACGGGCACGCTCTTGTGCCAGTTGTGATAGAACATCGTGGGTTTCCCGATCTTCGTGACGTCAGGATTCGACGGCGACACGCATGGGCTGCTGTTGGGCGGCCGTCACGGTCGCCGGCACCGCGCCTTGCCGAGCCGGCTGCGGCTGGCCGTGAGCGGGCTGCGCACCCGGTTGGACGGGCTGCGGCTGCGAGGCCGGAGGCGCCGGTGGGACGACGACCGCGCCGGCCTGCGCGCCGTTCGCTGGAACGGCTTGTACGGCAGCAGCCGACTGAGGACCCGGAACGGCCTTGGCCGGCGGCGCGACCGCCTTGGCCGGCTGCTTCTGCAACTTCGCGAGCACTTCGGCCTTGGGGCCGTAATCCTCGATCATGCCGTCGCGCAGCACGAGCACACGGTCGGCCGCCTGAAGGAGGACGGGGCGCTGCGTGACCAGGATGATGGTCGCACCGCGCTTCGTCGCGCCTTGGAGGGCCCGAAGGAGGATGGCGTCGCCGGCCTGATCGAGATTGGAGTTCGGCTCGTCGAGATAGAGGATCTTCGGCTCGCCATAGAGGGCACGCGCGATCGCGAGGAGCTGCTTCTGGCCGCCCGAGGGGCGAAAGCCCGTAGAGCCTAGCATCGTGTCGTAGCCGTTCGGGAACCGAAGGATCATGTCATGAACGCCGGCCTGCTTGGCGGCGGTGATGACGGCCTCGTCCGTCGTCTGCTCGTCGAAGCGCGCGATGTTCTGCGCGACCGTGCCGGGGAGGAAATCGACGGCCTGCGGCACATAGCCGACATGGGGTCCGAGCTGTGTCTTGTTCCAGTTGCGCAGATCCGCGCCGTCGAGGCGGACATGGCCGCCATTGGGCTCGATCGCGCCCGACAGCAAGCGCAGCAAGGTGGACTTGCCAGCCCCGCTCGGCCCGATGATGCCGACGCAGGACTTGGGCGGCACGCCGAAGGAGATGCGCTTGATGATCGCCTCGCCAGCGCCGCCGGGCGTGCCGTAGACGAGCTTCTCGACGCGGATCTCGCCTTTCGGCTCCGGCAGCGTCGTCGGGTCGGGGCGGACGTTGAACTCCGCCATCGCGGCCTTGACGCGCTTGTGGGCTTCGAGCGCCGTAGTCAGCGCGCTCCAGGACCCGACGAGACCGTCCAAGGGCGCGAGCGCCCGCCCGCCGATCATCATCGCGGCAAAGACGACGATGGGCGAGACCTCGCCCCGAATCGCCTGGAAGGCGCCGACGCCGAGAATGGCGGCCTGCAGCCCGAAGCGAAGCACCTTGGAGAGCCCGCCAAACGTGCCGCCGGTCGTCTGAAGATCGACATAGCCGGAGAGGTTCTTGGCGCTCCATTCGCCCCAGCGATCGATCGCCGTCTTCTGGAGGCCCAGCACGCGGACGAGCTCGGCCTGATCGATATGCGACTGCAGAAGCCGATTCGACTGGCGCTGCGCTTCGTTCTGCTGCTCGACGCCGCGCTGCATCGCCGACTGTTGGAGGACGGCAAGCAGGATCATCAGACCCATGCCGACGAGAATGAGGATGCCGAGCCAGATATCGACGAGGAAGATGACGAGAAGGAAGATCGGGATGAAGGGCGCTTCCGCGATCGCGGCCGGTGCGCGCGAGCCGAGGAACGCGCGGACCTGGCGCACATCGGCGATGAGCTCGGACCCGGCCGAGGGCTCGCGGCTGCCATCGAGGAAATGCGCGTAGACGATGGGGCCGGACAAAAGCGCTTCGTAGCGCGCGGCGGCACGAACGAGGATCGCCTGGCGCATCGCATCGAAGATGCCGAAGGCGACGAAGGCGATGAGCGCGAGGACGGAGAGCGCGATCAGCGTCTCCATGCTGCGGCTCGGCAGCACGCGGATGAAGACCTGCATCATGTAGAAAGGCAGCGCCAGCATCAGCACCGACGTAACGGCGCTGATCGCCATGACGCTGACGGAGGCGCTGCGAACGCCGCGCATGGCTTTATCGAACTCGGACATCGACTGGGTTTCTCACACGCACAAAAAGCGGGGCCGGAGCTCGCACGCCGCGAGTACGCGGAGAGGCGATCCTCCATCCCTCAGGGACAGCGATAGCACCGTTCCTTTAAGGATATAAGCGCTGACCTCAGCCGGCGCCATACGCTGGCACCGGCCCGAGACGGGGTCTCAAGGCCAACACGCCGCAGCGATCATCACCCGAAGACGAAGTCGTCCGCGCTGAGGGCCGTGGTCGCGACCCCGCTGATGAAGACCGTGGAGCCGCCACCGAGATCGATGACGGCCGAGCCGGTGCCCGACAGCTTGGCCTGGACGTCGGCGAACGAGTTGAACGTATTCGTCGTCCCCGTCAGCCAGATACGGTCTTCGGCGGTGTTGAAGCCGAAGATGAAGTCCTGACCCGACCCTGCGGTGAAGCCGAAGACGTCCGCGCCGCCCTCGCCCGAGAGGCTGTCCCGCCCGGCGCCGCCCCACAGGGTGTCGGCGCCGTTGCCGCCGAAGATGTTGTCGGTATCGCCGCCGCCGAAGAGGAGGTCGTTGCCGTCATTGCCCGACACCTGCTCGTTGCCGACGCCGGCATAGACGGTGTCGTTGCCGTTGCCGGCGAAGATGGTGTCGTTCTCGGATGCCGCCACGCCGCGACCGCCGAAGATCTGATCGTTGCCGTCACCGCCGGAGAAGTAGTCGTTGCCGCCATTGGCGGCGTCGGACCGGCCGCCAAAGAGCATGTCGTCGCCGCCGCCACCGATCAGCGTATCGTTGCCGAAGCCGCCGCCGATCGTGTCGTTGCCGACATCGGAATACTCGACGATCGAATCGTCGCCGTAGCCCATGTAGATCTCGTCGTTGCCTTTGCCGCCATAGGCCGTGTCGTTGCCGGAGCCACCGAAGATCTGATCGTTATTGTCGCCACCATCGAGCCGGTCGTTGCCATCCGCGCCGAAGAGCTGGTCGTCGCCGAAGCCGCCGCCGATGATGTCGTCGCCGCCAAGGCCCCGCATGGCGTCGCGCCCATCGGTGCCGATCATCTGGTTGGCCGCGTTCGTGCCGGCCTGCGTCAGCGTCTTGGTGGCGGCGTCGAAGCTGAACGCCGAGATGCTGTTGGAGAGGGCCGCGCTCGACCCGTAGAGGCTTTGTAGCGCTTGGATGTCGAGCGGGCCGAGCGTCGTCTGGGCCGGACCGGTATAGCTCATGATCGTCTGGGACGAGGTGTCGAGGCTGGAGCCGAGCGTCGGATCGCCCTCGAAGGGATGCTTGAGGCCGAGCGCGTGGCCAATCTCGTGCATCGCCGTGTCGAGGATCGAGGCCGAGGGCGAGAAATCCTGCGTATCGAAGAACACGTCACCCGCGATCTTCGAGGCGAAGACGCTTTGCGTCGTCACCGTCGTGCCGGGGTAGAAGGCGAAGCCGGCGGCGTTCCCCTTGCCGGCCACGGTCGAGAAATCCATCATCTGGAACGTGACGGTGCCGCCGCTGTCGACCTCGAAGAACCTGACGCCCGAGGCCGCCTCGATCTGCGCGATCGCGTTCTTCACCTCGGCCTTCTGGCTGACGCTCAACTCGACGACGGTGTTGGTGGCCGCCGCGCCATAGCGCTCGGTCACATGGGCCTCGGCGCCCCGCGTGCCGGTAAAGGAATAGGTCAGCAGCATCGGTTTGCCGGTCAGGCCGGTCCAGGTCCGATCGCTGAGAAGCGCGGTGAAATTGTCGACCACCGCATCGGCGGAGATGTCGGGCAGCGGGCCGCCCGGTGCGTCG
Source organism: uncultured Alphaproteobacteria bacterium (assembly GCA_963842125.1). GTDB lineage: Bacteria > Pseudomonadota > Alphaproteobacteria > Rhizobiales > CAWCWK01 > CAWCWK01. The sequence goes on from CAWJFE010000001.1 coordinate 143,675, forward strand.
TGATCATGGTCGTGCATCATGGTGGTACTCCTATACTGACCCGCCGGACGGGCGCCCGGCGGCGGCCGAGCCTAACGTTGCGGCAGGATATCGCGCTGAAGATTATGTCCGGTGTGATAAAAGAGTGAAAATGGAGCGAAGCTGTGGCCGGCCTCGTCCAGCCCCCTTCAGGGCGGCCTCTCATGACCACGCCTCGGGTGCCATCCCCGCCCGATATCCCCCCATCCGCCGCATTCTCGCCGCGCGGCGGGCATAGCGCCTCGACGCGTCCGGCCGTGGCGTTTCTAGGCGCCGAGATGATGGATGGGCTTCACCGCCCCTCCACCGCATTCGCGGCCGCATACCATAGGGGGACCGGCCTGCGGCGCAGGACCGGTGAGTGAGGATCGCGACAGACGTGCCCGCCAATGCCGACGACATCGCGCCTGCCGCACCCTCCGGCGAGCCGGCCGAAGACCAGAGCGCGCCGGCCGCAGTGCAACGCGGGCGCACGGTGGTCTTCGTCGTCGGCATGCATCGCAGCGGGACGTCGCTGACGGCCGGGCTTCTGGGCGCCAACTGGGGCGGGTTGCCGACCGATCTGCTGCCCTCAAGCGAGGGCAACGCATACGGCCATTTCGAATCGAAGCGCCTCACCCTCTTCAACGAGAGCCTGCTGCGCGCCTGCGGCAGCGCCTGGGACGATGCGGCTCCGCTCGATATCGCGCGTGCCCTCGACCCCGACGCCCATCACCGTTGGTGCCGGCGCGCGGGCGCCCTCCTCGACGAGGAGTTCGGCGATCGCGACCGTCTCGTCTTCAAGGACCCGCGCCTCTGCCGGCTGATGCCGTTCTGGCGGGCGGTCGCGCAGGATCGTGGCCTGACGGCGAAGGCGGTCCTGCCGCTACGCCATCCGGACGAGGTCGCGGCCTCGCTACAGGCACGGGACGGCCTGACGCCGGCCTATACGCTGCGCCTCTGGCTGCGCAACGTGCTCGATGCCGATGCGGGCACCCAAGGCATGCCCCGGGCCTATGTCTCCTACGATGCGATCCTCGACGACTGGAACGGCCGTCACGCGATCCTTGCGGAGCATCTCGGCCTTGGTGGTGGTCGGGCCGCCGCCGGTCATCACCTTATCCAGAGCGGCCTGCGCCACCATCGCGCCAACGGTGTGGGTGATCGGACCATGCCGTCCCAGATCGCCCGGAGCTTCGCCGCTCTCACCGGCGCTGCTTCCGACAACGTATCGCCGGACGCGACGGTCCTCGACGAAGCCCGGACCTGGCTCGACGGCGAGGCGCTATCCTGGTGGGTGCTGCGCGAGGAAGTCACCGCGCGGCGCGCATTGCTGGAGGCCAGCACCGAGTCGCTCGATGCCCTCGTGCAGCGCATGGCGGACGAGCGGGACGCGCTTCTGGGTCAGACCGAGACCGCCATCGGTAGCCTCTCCCGGCCCGACGACGCCGGACTGCAGACGCGTGGTGCCTTTCCGGTGCCCGTCGACCGACACGACGCCAGCGACGCACCTGTCGAGGCCGATGGCTCGCTCGCGGCCGTGGCACGCCTTCGGCTTCGCGAAGCCGCCCTGTCGCAGACGCGGGCCCTGCGAACCATCGCGGACATGCGCTCGAGCAGCTCCTGGCAGCTCACCAAGCCGATTCGCTATGCCGGATACGCGGCGCGGCACTATCTGTTGCGGCCGCTGCGCGCGCTGCAGAACCGCGTCCTCCTCCACACGCACCGCGCCGTCGCCCGGGCCCGGCCCGGCAACGAGGACGTGGCGCGCTATTTCGATGCCGGATGGTACCGCCATTCGGGCGCGCGGCTCCCGGTGACGGTCCACCCGCTCGACCACTATATCGCCGGCGGTCATGCCGAGGGGCGAGAGCCGGCCGCGTGGTTCGATTCGGCGCGCTACCGGGCCCTCGCCGGCCTCGGGCCCGACGAGCCGCCCTTCGTCCATTTCGTGCGCAGCGGCGTACCTGCGGGTCTCTTCGATCCGACGGACGAGCATCTCGCTGTCGCGGCCGACATTCTCCTGCGCCCCGTCCTGCCGGCCGGCTGGCGTGTCGCCGGCATCTCCGATCTCTCCATCCGCGACGGCGCGTTCTACAGCACCGGGCCCGATCCGCAGATCGTGATGGAGCCCGACCGGCCGCTTTCGGCCGGCGTCTATATCGTCACCTGGGCCTATTCGGGCGCGCGCGGCCTCGCGCCGACGCTCTATTTCGATATCGGGGAGGGTTTTACGCCCGAATGGTCGGCCGTGATGGTGCCGAGCGGCAAGGGGCGTGGGCGCTGCATCGTCGATCTGCCGCGCCGCGCGACCCGGTTGCGCTTCGACCCCTTCGAGGCCGCCGGGCGCCGCGTGCGGCTCGAAGGGTTGGGCCTGACGCCCGTCTCTCTCGCCGCCCTCGTCGGCGACCGGGTGCGGCGCCGGCTCGGGACTGGCGAGACCGAAGGCGCGCCCCTCCCCGTCTCGGTACGCGGCCGGTTTCTCGGCGGTCCACGCCCCTTCTCGCCCAGCCAGACCGATACGGGCGCCGACGCGGCCTATCAAAGCTGGATCGACGCTTTCGACGACGACGAGGCCGATTTCGAGACCCTGCGGGCAACCGTCGCGGAACTGCCGGAGCGGCCGCTGATCAGCGTTCTCATGCCGGTCTACAACGCGCCGGCCGATCTTCTGGACGCGGCCATCCAGTCCGTCGTCGAGCAGGTCTACCCCGACTGGGAGCTTTGTATCGCCAACGACGCCTCGACGGCCGGCCACGTTGCCCCGCTTCTCGATGCCTGGGCGGCCAAGGACGCGCGGATCAAGGTCGTCCACCGGCCTACGAACGGCCATATCAGCCACGCCTCCAACAGCGCGCTGGAACTCGTGACGGGCGACTGGTTCGCGCTGCTCGACAATGACGACGTCCTCAGGCCCAACGCACTGGCCGAGATGGCGCTCGCCATCGCCGCCAACCCGCAAGCCGGGCTCCTCTATTCCGACGAGGACAAGATCGACGAGGACGACAAGCGCTTCTCGCCCTTCTTCAAGCCCGACTTCTCGCCCGATCTCTTCGCGTCGCAGAACTATCTCAACCACCTCACCGTCCACCGCACCGATCTCGTGCGGCGCGTGGGCGCTTGGCGGCCGGGCTATGAGGGCAGCCAGGACTACGACCTCAACCTGCGGGTCATCGCCGGGCTGACCCGCGAGCAGGTCGTCCACGTTCCCAAGATCCTCTATCACTGGCGCGCCGTCGAGGGCTCGACGGCGGCCGAGAACGATGCCAAGGGCTACGCCTACGAGGCCGGCCTGAAGGCGCTGCAGGATGCCACGACGGAGACCGGCGCCGTGGTCGAGCCGATGTCGGACGTGCCCTTCTACCGCACCATCCACCCGGTCCCGGCCGAGGCGCCGCACGTCACGCTCGTCATCCCGACCAAGGACCGGCGCGACCTCCTGGAGCGCTGCATCTCCTCGATCCTGGAGATCACCCACTACCCGGCCTTCGACATCGTCGTCGTCGACAACAACTCCGAAGAGGGCGAGACCCGCGCCTATTTCGCGAGCCTGGCCGACGAGCCCCGGGTCAGCATTCTGCCCCACCCCCACGCCTTCAACTATTCGGCCATCAACAATGCCGCCGTCGAGGTCGCGAGGGGTTCGATCCTCGGGCTCGTCAACAACGATATCGAGGCCATCGGGCCGGACTGGATGCGCGAGATGGTCAGCCACGCCGTCCGCCCGGGCGTCGGTTGCGTCGGCGCCAAGCTCTACTATCCGGACGACCGCGTACAGCATGGCGGCGTCGTTCTCGGCGTCGGCGGGGTGGCGGGGCATGCGTCGCTCAACCTGCCGCGCTCCTCGCCCGGCTATTTCGGCCGGCTCGCCGTCACGCATGACGTCTCGGCCGTCACGGCGGCCTGCCTCTTCGTGCGGCGCGCGATCTGGGACGAGGTCGGCGGGCTCGACGCCGAGCGCCTGAAGGTCGCCTTCAACGATGTCGATTTCTGCCTCAAGGTGCGCGAGGCGGGCTATCGCAATGTCTGGACGCCGTTCGCCGAACTCTACCACCACGAATCGGCCAGTCGGGGCTCGGACGTCTCCGAAGAGAAGCGCGCCCGCTTCGTCGGCGAGGTCGAGACGATGATGGAGCGCTGGGGCGAAGCGCTGGAGAACGACCCCTACTACAACCCCAACCTCAATCGCGAGGCGGCCGACTTCTCGCCCCGCCGGACGTGACGACGCGCCGCCAGCGCCCGAGCGTGCGGGTGATCTTGCCGGCGACGGCGGCGCTCGCATAGGCGACGGCGGTCGTCGCCTCCTCGGTGCGCGTCGGCCTGCCCGTGCGGCGCGCCTCGTAGTCCCGCCGGATCCATCGGCGCGCGTCGACCATGCGGGCCGCCAGCGTGCGAGAGCCGGGACCCGCCTCGCCGACACGCGCGAGATGGTCCGCGATCGGCGCGACGAGATCGGGCTCGATCTCCGCCACGACCTCCCGCCAGCGATCGACATCGGTGAGGCCGAGCGGGTTGGCGCGCAGGAGCTCGACCTTGAGGAAGGGCACCCGTCCATCCCGGATCAGCTCCTCCCAGAGGACGTGCGACGGGTTGTAGGGCCGCAGCCGCATGATCGGATTGACGTCCCGCGCGCTGAAGGCCGCCGAATAGGTGAACCCCGCCGCGACGAGCGCGCGGGTCAGCCCGACCTCCGCGCCCTCGATGATCGCGCGCTTCTCCATGCCGGCAAAGGGCTGGCCGAGAACGCCGCGAAACGCCTCGCTCTGATGCACCTCGCGCCGGCACCAGACGAACCAGCTCTGGAGATGCGGCTCGACATCGATGCTTTCGATGAGACCGAAGACATCGGCGCCCTTGGCAAGCTCCGCCTCCACGATCGGCGCCAGCGGGCCGATGGGCCCGTAGACGCTGTCATTGGCCAGCAGCAGATCGCCCGTCAGGTCCGCGCCATGCTTGGCATAGGCCGCGGCCCAGGAGCCGAAATCGTGCCCCTCGTTCGCCCGCACGATCACGTCGGCGCAGCGCGCGCGCAAGGTCGCCAGATCGTCCTCACCGAGCGGCACCACGGTGACGAAGACGATCGCGATGTCGAGCGCGATCAGGCGGTCGAGATAGTGAAGGACGTGGGCGCCGAGGATGGCGTCTTGATCGTAGTGGGCGAAGAAGCAAACCCGGGGGGCGGTGGTCACGAGGGCATGCGCCATATGCTGTTCGGTTCCTGGCGCTGCCAGCGTCTACTAAATAGCCGTTAGAATGGCGCTGGCGCGCCGTTCAACCCTTCTCCCAACCCTCTTCCCGATCTCGGGAAGAGGGCTTTCCTATACGGCCAACGGGATAATGCCGACGGTCCCTACCCATCCATCTTCAAGGCGGCAATGAAGGCCTCCTGCGGGATTTCGACCTTGCCGAACTGGCGCATCTTCTTCTTGCCGGCCTTCTGCTTGTCGAGGAGTTTTCTCTTACGCGTCGCGTCGCCGCCATAGCACTTGGCGGTCACGTCCTTCCGAAGCGCGCGCACCGTCTCGCGGGCGATGATCTTGCCGCCCAGCGCCGCCTGGATCGGGATCTGGAAGAGGTGCTGCGGGATGAGCTCCTTCAGCTTCTCGCACATCACCCGTCCGCGCTTCTCGGCCTGCGAGCGGTGGACCATCATCGAGAGCGCGTCGACCGGCTCGGCATTGACCAGGATCTGCATCTTGACGAGGTCGCCGTCGCGCAGGCCCGTGATCGCATAGTCGAAGCTCGCATAGCCCTTCGAGATCGATTTCAGCCGGTCGTAGAAATCGAAGACGACCTCGTTGAGCGGCAGCTCGTATTCGACCATCGCCCGGTTGCCGACGTAAGAGAGCCCGGCTTGCAGGCCGCGCCGCTCCTGGCAGAGCTTGAGGATGGAGCCGAGATATTCGTCCGGCGTCAGGATGGTCGCCTTGATCCAGGGCTCGCGGATCTCCGCGATCTGGGTGACGTCCGGCAGATCGGCCGGGTTGGTCAGCTCGATCTCGTCGCCGTTGCGCATCGCGATCTCGTAGACGACGCTGGGCGCGGTCGCGACGAGGTCGAGGTTGAACTCGCGCTCCAGCCGCTCCTGGATGATCTCGAGATGCAGCAGCCCCAGGAAGCCGCAGCGAAAGCCGAAGCCGAGGGCGGCCGACGATTCGGTCTCGAAGGAGAAGCTGGCATCGTTGAGCCGCAGCTTGCCCATCGCGGCGCGCAGGTCCTCGAAATCGGCCGCATCGACCGGGAAGAGGCCGCAGAAGACGACCGGCTGCGCGGGCCGGAAACCCGGCAGCGCCTGTGCGGTCGGCTTCCTCTCGTCGGTGATCGTATCGCCGACGCGCGTGTCGGCCACTTCCTTGATGGAGGCGGTCAGAAAGCCGATCTCGCCGGCGTTCAGTTCGCCGATATCGGCGAGCTTGGGCGTGATGACGCCGACCCGGTCGATATCGTAGGTCGCGCCGGTGCCCATCATGCGGACCTTCTGGCCCTTCTTCAGTCGCCCGTCGATGATGCGCACCAGGACGATGACGCCGAGATACGTATCGTACCAGCTATCGACGAGCATAGCTTTCAACGGTGCGTCCGGGCGGCCCTTGGGCGCGGGCAGCCGGGTCACGATCGCCTCCAGCACCGCGTCGATGCCGAGGCCGGTCTTGGCCGAGATCTCGAGCGCGTCGGACGCATCGAGCCCGATCACCTCCTCGATCTGCGCCTTGATGCGCTCGGGCTCGGCCGCCGGCAGGTCGACCTTGTTGAGGACGGGTATGATCTCGTGATCGACCTCGATGGCCTGATAGACGTTGGCGAGCGTCTGCGCCTCCACACCCTGCGACGCGTCGACGACGAGGAGCGAGCCCTCGCAGGCGGCGAGGCTGCGGTTCACCTCATAGGCGAAATCGACATGGCCGGGCGTGTCGATGAGGTTGAGCGTATAGGTCTCGCCGTCCTTGGCCGTATAGCGCAGGCGCACCGTCTGCGCCTTGATGGTGATGCCGCGCTCGCGCTCGATATCCATCGAATCGAGCACCTGCGCCGTCATCTCGCGCGCCGTGAGGCCACCGCAGGTCTGGATGAGGCGGTCGGCCAGCGTCGACTTGCCGTGATCGATATGGGCCACGATCGAGAAGTTGCGGATGTGGGAGAGGGTGACGGGTTCGGTATCGGCCGCGTCGTCGCGGACAAGATCGTAGGCGGTGGCCATGTGCGGCGCTCAAGCGTTCGAGAGATCGGTGTTCGGGCCCACAGATACGCGCGGCCGGCCCGATCGCCAAGCGCTGGTATGTGCGTTCGCGTGCGGGTGGCGTCCATCCGGCGGACCCCGCGGCGCGATTGCCAGGCATTTGAAACAAAGACGCGTCAAATGCGAGCGCCGGCGTGAACGGCCCTCTCTATCCTCTGCGGCATCATGGCCTCGACCAGACCTCAGGAGGGGCCCGAGAACGGGCCGGCCGCGACATGACGACAGCGATCCTTTCCGCCACTGCCCGCACCAACGTCACCGCCTTGCGCACGCTCCATGCGGGCCTCGGCCAGGCACAGACCCGGCTCGCCACCGGCCAGCGCTATAGCGGCCTTCTGGAGAACCCCGCCGCCGTCTTCGATGCGCGGGGGATGCGCTCGCGCTCCGACACACTCCAGACGGTCGTCGATCAGTACACCCGCCCGCGCGGCGCCATCCAAGCGGCATCGAGCGGCATCGCGGCCATCACCGGCCTCGTCGGGCAGCTGGAGACGCTGGCGCGGCGGATCGAACAGGCGACGCCCGCCGATATCGGCACGCCGGCCGTCGCCCCGACCGCGGCGACCGGGCCGCAGACGCTCACCGTCTATTCCAAGCAGATCAATTTGGACGGCAACGGCAATGTCGTCGCCGGCGACGCGAAGACGGTCGCGGAGCGCGCCATCCTCGGCCCCTGGCAGGCGAACCAGTTCGCCAACAGCACGGTCAAGGACGACATCTTCACCAACAACGCGCGGGCCTACGTGCCGCACGTCTCGCAGAACGGCTCGGCCGGCGGGGGCAACTACACGAGCATCAATCAGAAGAACAGCCGGGTCGACCGCATTCGCGTGACCGCGACCGACGGCACGACGACGGTGAGCCATGATTTCTACATCGGCCACGCCACCAAGCCCGGCGTCGATCTCGAGGCCGATTACACGCCGCTCGATCCGCTCGACCCGAACGATCTGACTGCCGACAGCAGCGTCTACACGATCAAGCAACTCGTACAGGGCATCTCGCAGGAGCTCGGCGGTTACCTACGGGCCGAAGTGACGGCCAATGGGCGCATCGAGTTCGAGACGGCGGGCGACTTCACGGTCGAGCTCATCGAGCGCTCGCCCGGCCCATCGAGCCCGACCAAGCCCTGGGATTCGCTCACCAACCTTCTGGGCAACATCGATCCCGGCGGCGACGGGGACGTGACCACCGGCGTCGGCTCGTTCGAGTTCGCGGCCGGTCCCGGCTCCTCGGCAACGCTCGGCGCCGGCAACAATGCGGGCAACTATCAGGTCAACTTCGCGCCTGGACAGCGCCCCACGGGCGGCTTTGCCGCCTCGACGCCCGGCACGCCCGGCTCCGATGCGACGGGGCTTCTCAAGGAGTGGGACGCGGTCGTCGGACAGATCGAGCAGGTCGTGGCCGATTCCGGCTTCGACGGCGTCAATCTTCTCAAGGGCGGCGCCTCGATCCAGCTGAGCGAGCGCTCCGACGCCGATCGGTTCTCGCTCGGATCCTTGAGCGCGACGCTCTCCGCGCTCGGCATCTCGCGCTCCGACGCCGATTTCTCGGACGCGGATGCGATCTCCGATCGGCTCGCCGAACTGGGCGATGCGCGCGACAAGCTCCAGGCCATGGGCGGCATTCTCGCCTCGGCCTCCGCCGTGGTGGATGCGCGCGAGCGGTTCTCGACCCGCATGATGGCGACGCTCGAGGACGGCGCGGACGATCTCACGCTCGCCGATCCGCAGGCCGAGAGCGCCCGGATGCTGGCGGCTCAGACCCGCATCGACCTCGCCTCCAACGCCCTCGCGCTCTCCTCGGGCGTCCGCCCGTTCATTCTCAGCCATTTCGACCGTGTGGGGGACCTCTCCTAGGATCACGCCCAGCTCGGGCGTTGCCCCCGCCGGGGCGTGCCCGTAGACCGGCGGGAGACATCACCGACGGGAGACGCGATCATGACGGCCACCAGTCCCACACGGCACGCCAACGGCGCCGACATCCCACTCCTCGGCTTCGGCACCTGGCAGCTTCGCGGCGACGAGGCCCGTACCATGGTGCGCGAGGCGATCGGGCTCGGCTACCGGCATATCGACACCGCCGTCGTCTACGGCAACGAGGCGGAGGTCGGCGCGGGCATCGCTGAGGCGATCGCGGACGGCGTGATCACCCGCGACGAGCTCTTCGTGACCACCAAGGTCTGGCCCGACCGGTTCCAGCCCGCCGCGATGCGCGCCTCGGCGGAGGAAAGCCTGGCGCGGCTCGGCCTCGCCCATGTCGATCTCCTCCTCCTTCATTGGCCCAATCCTGATGTAGCAGTCTCGACCAGCGTTCCGGCGCTCTGCGCGCTTCGAAGAGACGGACTGACGCGCCATATCGGGGTCAGCAACTTCAACACCTCGCTCCTGGCCCAGGCGCTTCTCGTGGCCGACCAACCCTTGGTCACCAATCAGGTCGAGTATCATCCGCTGATGACGCAACGCGCCGTATTGGCCGCGCTCGATGCCGCCGGCATGGCCATGACCGCCTATTGCCCGATCGCGCGGGGCAAGGTCATCGGCCAGCCCTCGCTGGAGCGGATCGCGGCCGGGCACGGCAAGACCGCCATCCAGATCACCCTGCGCTGGCTGACCCAGAAGGGCGTGATCGCGATCCCGAAGACCGCGACGCCCGCTCATGCTCGCGCCAATCTCGAGATCTTCGACGTCACGTTGACCGATGCCGAGATGGACGAGATCGACGCCATCGGCCGACCGGACGGGCGGACCGTGACGCTGGAAGGCTACGCACCCGTCTGGGACGCGGCCTGACGAGGGGATCGCTGCATGAGACGGGATTTCATTCGCAGACGTCCTATATCGACGTGAGGTCCTCTTCGAACGAAAGCCCCATCCCGATGCGTCTCCTCACCTCCCCGGCTTCTCCCTATTCGCGCAAGGTGCGAATCGTCGCGCATCTGAAGGGCCTGTCCGACCGCATCGAGGAGGTGACGGTCGCGACGCAGGACGATCCGCCCGAGCTTCTCGGCGCCAATCCGCTCGGGCGCATTCCGACGCTCATCATGGAGAACGGCGTCGCGCTCTACGACAGCCGCGTCATCTGCGAAGTGCTCGATTCACTCGGCACCGGCGAGCACCTCATCCCGCACGGGTCCGAGCGGATCGCGGTTCTCAAAGCGCAGGCGCTCGGCGACGGCATCTGCGACAGCGCCCTCCCCTTGCGCTACCTGAAGGCGGACGAGGCGGCGGACCCGAACCGGGCCGATCCCGCCAAGGCCAAGCGCCTCTCCCGCCAGATCCTGCGCGGTGTCGGCGCCATCGGCCCGGCACTCAAGGCCCTGCCCGACACGATGACGCTCGGCCATATCGCACTCGGCTGTGCGCTCGGCTATCTCGACTACCGCCTGGCCGATCTCAAATGGCGCGACGGCAACTCCGAAGCGATGAACTGGTACATGGCTTTTGCCAACCGCCCCGCCATGCAGGCGACGATGCCGAAGAACTGACGCACTCTACTCAGGCTAGAGCCGTTCCAGCGGAGGTGCGATAGCACCGCGGCGTAAGGAACCGCGAAAGAACGATGCGCTAGAGCGCGTTCGGTGAATGCATATGAACCGGACGCGCTCTAGCCCCGCCACTCAGGCAAGCCCCGTCGGCAGGCCGTCCATGCTCTCCGCGTTCTTCTCGCCGATGTAGCGGTCGATACCCTCCGTCCCTTGCTTGGCGCCCCACTCGTCGAGCACCGTGCGGTTGGTCACGAAGTCGAAGAGCGGAACCGAGTAGCCGCAGGACGTCTGGACGAGATCGGCGTCGAGCCGCACGATCTGGCGGGCGTTGACGGGGGCCCGTCCCTCGAAATGCGCGTCCAGCGCCTCCTCGTACTCCGCCGTGCCGCGCGGTAGCGACGCGCCTCGACCATAAAGCCTCAGAATCATCGGCGGGCCCTCGAAGGCGCAGACCATGATGGTCAATCGGCCGTCCGCCTTGAGGTGCGCGGCCGTCTCGGAGCCCGAACCGGTCATGTCGAGCCAGAGCACGGTCCGGGCATCCACCACCCGCAAATGCCGGGTGTCGCGCGGGCTGACGTTGACGCGCGTGTCTGGACCTGCGCTCGCGGCGAAGAAGATCTGCTGGCGCTTCAGGAAGCGCATGAGCGTATCGCTCATCGCGGGGAATTGCTTGGCCATATCAGACCCCTTTCAAGGGCGTCTCGGGGACCGGGGACGGGGGGCGCCCATCCGAGAACCAACCGGACAGATTATCGAGGAGGCGCTGCCCCATCGCTTCGCGCGTCGCGATGGAGGCCGAGCCGACATGGGGGAGGAGAACGGTGTTCGGCGCGTCTATGAGGGTTTGCGGCACGCGGGGCTCGTCCTCGAAGACATCGAGCCCCGCGGCTGCGATGACGCCATCTTCGAGCGCCGCGACGAGGGCCGCCTCGTCGACCGAGGAGCCCCGCCCGATATTGATCAGCACGCCGTCCGCACCCAGCGCCTCCAATACGCCGGCATCGACCATGTGGCGCGTCTCGTCGCCGCCCGGCACGACGAGCATGAGCGTGTCGACCGCACCGGCGAGACCGATCAACGTGTCGTGATAGGCGTAGTCGACGCCGTCCTGGCGATGGCGGCCGTGATAGGCGATGGCGAGGCCGAAGCTTTCGGCGCGGGTCGCGATCGCCTTGCCGATCCGGCCGAGCCCCACGATGCCGAGCGTGCGCCCGCGCAGCGTCGTCGGGCTGAGGGCGAACGGTCCGTCCTGCACCCAGCGGCCCGCCCGCAGATACCGCTCGGCCTGCGGCAGCCGCCTGACAGCACTGATGAGGAGCCCGATCGCGACGTCGGCAACCTCGTCCGTCAGCACGTCCGGCGTATGCGTGACGACGATGCCCCGACGCGCCGCCGCGCGGGCATCGACCGTATCGTAGCCGACACCGTAATTCGCGACCGTCTCCAGCTTGGGCAACCGGGCCATCAGCGCATCGTCCACCGGCACGTGCCCGAAGGTCGCGATGGCGCGGATCCGGTCCCCGTGATCGGCGATAACGGCGCCGAGCGTCTCGGGACCGGCCTTCACCGTCTCGTAATCCGCCACGAGCCGCGTCTCGACGAAGCGCGACAGCCGCCCGAGAAGCAGGATCAAGGGCCGGTCGGTCTCGGTCATCTCAGCATCTCCCGCCCGCGACATGCGGGCCATCTCGGGCGCGACGATGCCGCAACGATGGGCCGGACGCCACAGAAATCCGCGCAGGGCGGCACTGATCAGGGCATCCTTCCGCAGCACGGACCGCGTCGTGAAGATCCGCCGCCCGCAGCATAGGTATCATGATACCGTATCTTCAAGCTACTGCGTCCATTGCGCATTACGACCTTGCGTGTGGATCGAAACCCGACTATGACCCCTCGCAGTCGACCCACCGGGTGCCTTGGTACCCAGTGGGTCGCGTCGTTTCATCCAATCCGAGGATTTCCCCATGCGGACCCTTCAGATGGGCGTCGCGCGCACCTATAGCGCCAAGCCCGCAGAGGTCGAGAAGACGTGGATCCTGATCGATGCGGAAGGGCTGGTCGTCGGCCGCCTCGCCGCCCTGATCGCGAACCGTCTGCGCGGCAAGCACAAGCCCACCTTCACCCCCCATGTCGACGATGGTGACAACGTCATCGTCATCAATGCGGACAAGGTCGTCTTCACCGGCAACAAGCGCACCCAGAAGACCTATTACTGGCACACCGGCTATCCGGGCGGCATCAAGAGCCGCACGGCCGACAAGATCCTCGACGGGCGCTTCCCCGAGCGGGTGTTGGAGAAGGCCGTCGAGCGCATGGTTCCGCGTGGCCCCCTCGGGCGCCGGCAGATGAAGAACCTGCGCGTCTATTCCGGTCCGACCCACGAGCACGAGGCCCAGCAGCCGACGCCGCTCGACGTCGCCGCGCTCCACCCCCGCAATTCGCGCGACGCCTGATCGCGGCACTGACAGGATAGAACCATCATGAGCGACACTACCGTTCAAGAGACTGACACCGGCGATGCGGCAGTCCGCTCGCTGGAAGACCTCGGCGGCGCGCTGGCGGCCGAGGGCGCGAGCGATCTCGTCTCCGACGCACCCGTCTACGAGCCCGTCATCGACGAGCACGGGCGCTCCTACGCGACCGGCAAGCGCAAGGACGCCATCGCCCGCGTCTGGGTAAAGCCCGGCTCCGGCAAGATCGTCATCCGCTCGGCCACGCAGCGCAAGGACAAGGCGCTCGACGAGTATTTCGGCCGCCCCGTGCTGCAGCTGAAGGTCCGCCAGCCCCTGCAGCTGACCGACCGCGAGACCCAGTTCGACATCTTCGCGACCGTGTCGGGCGGCGGGCTTTCGGGCCAGGCCGGCGCCATCCGCCACGGCATCTCCGTCGCGCTGACGCGCTACGAGCCGGGCCTGCGCGCCGTCCTCAAGAAGGCCGGCTTCCTGACCCGCGACAGCCGCGTCGTCGAGCGCAAGAAGTTCGGTCGCGCCAAGGCGCGTCGTAGCTTCCAGTTCTCGAAGCGCTAGAACTCCGGTTGCCGCCTCTCTCGCCATTCGGGCGGAGGGCGGAGCCATTCGCGTCCCGCCACCGGGACGCACGATCCGAAGGGCCGCCCCGCGCGGCCCTTTTTGCGTCCGGCCCTTCTCCAGCCATTGCGCCGGGCGGCCACGATCCGCGATAGAGGACCATGGCCTCGCTCCTCCCCGCCCTCGTCCTCAGCGCCGTCTTCGTCGTCGGCACGATCGCGCTGGCACTCGGCACCTACGCGCTCGCCCGCTATTTCGGCGCGCCGCGGATGCACGCGCAGACGGAAGGACTCGGCGGTTCGGTCGCCTTTCGGATCGCCGGCATGCACGCCCTCATCCTCAGCCTCGTCTTCGCGCAGGAGACGCAGAGCTTCGGGATGTGCAGAACGGGCTGGTGCGCGAGGCCACGGTCGTCGCCGACATCTTCTACGATCTCGGCCGCTACGGCACGCCGGCGGCGAGGGATCAGCGCGCCGATCTCGCGGCCTATGCCCGTGCCGTCGTCTCGGCGGACTGGCCGAGCCTGCAGGCCGAGGGACGCAACGCCTCGGCGAGCTATCTCCTCTGGGAGGACAGCTACCAGTTCGTTCTCGATCTCGACCCGAGCGATGCCAGGCAGGAAGCGCTTCGCGCGCACATGCTGTCCGGCATCCATGCGATCGCGGAGCTGCGCCAGGCGCGGGTGAACAGCGCCGGCATCGCCATTCCGCTCCTTTTCTGGATCGCGGCCATCGGCGGGCTCGTCTTCGTCTGCGTGCCCTATTTCGTCTTCGCGCCGACGCGGCTGCACCTAACGCTCATCGCGATGTTCGCCGGCTATACCGGTCTCGTCATCGCCGCCATCTACGGCTTCTCCAACCCCTTCTCGCCGCCCGCCGCGCTGGAGCCGACGCCGTTCCTGCGCCTGCTGGATGGGGAGATGGGCGCTTGGCCCGGCACCTGACGGCCGGCCGGTCGGTCTGGGCGAGGCTTCCCGGGCCATGATAGACCCCCCCGACACATCCGTTCGAAGGCTCAGCACATGTCCATCATCGACCGCCTCCTCGCCCGCACCGGCAAGCCGGCATCAGCACCGGCCCCCGCCGACGATCAGGCGACCCAGGATCGCATCGCCAAGGATCGCATCGCCAAGGATCGGATCACCGAGGATCGCATCACCGAGGATCGGACCACCAAGGATCGGACCACCAAGGATCGTCTTGGCGACATGGCGGGCCGGGAGGGCATGCTTTCGGGGGAGGACGTCGCGGAGGACTATCACGGGCGTGCGACCCGCGACATGGACGTCCATTGGCGCAAGTTCCTCGCCGACGTCTTCGCGCGCCACACGTTCGACTTGTCGCGCAGCGTCGACATTGCGGCCGGCTTCGGCGCAATACGCGAAAGCTGCTCGAGATCGGTGCGGGCCATGTGACGGCGGTCGATGTCAACCCGGATTGCATCGCCCGGCTGACGACGAATTTCGCGAACGATCCCGTCACGGTCCTCCACAACAACGGCCACGACATCGCGGGCATCGCCTCGGAGAGCCAGACCTTCGTCTACTCCTTCGACGCGATGGTCCATTTCGATACCGAGATCGTCTTCGCCTATATCCACGAGTTTCACCGGGTGCTGGAGCCGGGCGGGCAGGCGCTGATCCATCACTCGAACTATACGGGCAATCCCGGCGGCGACTTCCGGGACAACCCGCATTGGCGCAATTACATGAGCTTGGAGCTCTTCGGCCACATTGCCCGGCGCGCGGGCTTCGAGATCCTCGATCAGGTACCCGTCGCCTGGGGTATCGAAGGCATTGACGGCATCACCGTGATGCGCCGCCCCGCCGCCTGACGACGACCGGACGGCTCAGGTTCAGCCGCGCGAATAGCGCTTGGCGACCTCGGCGACGCGGCGGCCGAGATGGCGCGCCGTCGCGAGGTCGGAGGCGCGCGGCACTACGTCCGGGCCCTTGTCGTTATCGGACTGCGCGCCGGCGCCCATGTAGAAGCCGAGCCGGTTGAGGTTCTCCTCGTCGTCGCCCGGATGGTCGGGCTTGCCGGGCATGAGGCCAAGCGAGACCCAGATCATCTGGTGCTGCATGGCGAGCGTCATCATGCGCTGGAGCGCGACGACCTTGTCGCCCGAGAACGAGCCCGAATTGCTGAAGCCGGCGGCGAGCTTGTCGTTCCACGCGCCGCTGAACCAACGCTTCGACGAGGCATCGGCGAACATCTCGAAGGGGCCCGAGACCGAGCCCATATAGGTCGGCGAGCCGAAGACGATCGCGTCGGCGCCGTCGAGATGGTCCCACGGGCCCTCGTCGGGGCTGGAGAGTTCGGACGCATCGACGAGATGGGTCGTCGCACCGCCCTCTTCGGCACCCGTCCGGACATGCTCGGCCTGCACCTTCGTGTGGCCGTAGCCGGAGTGGTAGACGATGGCGACGACGGGTTCTGACTGGCTCATGGCTCTCTCTCGGCTGGTCGAGCCCGGCGGGCTCGTTCGAAGGAGAACATGGCACCTCGGCGAGATTTACCAATTGCGCCCGAACGGGAACCGTCCGTGCGCGAACGCACGGACGAAGCGCTATCCCGATCAGCTGGCGGCGAGCCCCGTCTGGCGCAGTTGCAGCGAGACGAGATCGCCCGCCTCGGCCGCATAGGTCGCCGCCTTGTCGCGAAAGGCGATGAAGGCATCGTAGACCTCTTTCGTCTCGGCATCCGCCTCCCCGACCTCGGCCAGCACGACCGCCGATTCGCGGCCCATGGCCCTCACGATGTCGTCCGACCATGTGCGCAGCTCGACACCCTTGCCGTCGAGAAGCTGCGGGAGCGCATCGATGTTGTGATAGGTGAAGTCGGTATAGGCCTCCATCGACGTCGCCTTGGCGGCTACCGTGATAATGGTGCGCAGGTCGTCGTCGAGCCCGGCGAGGAAGTCCGCATTGACCAGGACCTCGAGCGCCGGTCCGGGCTCGTGGAAGGCGGGAACGTAGTAATAGCTCGCGTTCTTGAAGAGGCCGAAGGCGAGGTCGTTCCAGGGGCCGATCCATTCGACCGCATCGACGAGACCCGAAGACAGCGCGGCCGGGATCTCGCCGGGCGGCATCATCACGGGCGAGACGCCCAAGCGGCGCAGCACCTCGCCGCCGAGGCCCGAGATGCGCATCTTCACGCCGGCCAGATCGTCGAGCGTGTTGATTTCCTTGGTGAACCAGCCGCCCGCCTGCGGGCCGGACGAGCCCGCGTAGAAGGGCACGACGTTGAAGGGCGCATAGGCCTTCTCCCACAGCGCCTGCCCGCCGCCGAAATAGATCCAGGCCGCGTGCTCGTGCGCCGAGAGGCCGAAGGGCACGCCGGTGAAGAAGTTGAAGGCCTGGTTCTTGCGCGTCCAGTAATAGGGCGTCGCGTGGCCCATCTCGACCGTGCCCTCGCCGACGGCGTCGAAGACCTCGAAGGGCGGCACGATCTCGCCGGCCCCATAGAGGCGCACATTCAGCCGCCCGCCCGACATGGCCGTGACCATGTCCGCGAAGCGCTGCGCGTTGACGCCGACGCCGGGCGTGTTCTTGGGCCAGGACGTCGCCAGCTTGATCTCGCGGGCCTGCGCCCGGGCGATCGAGGGCGCGGCCAGCACGCCCGCACCGGCGAGACCCGCACCGGCGAGAAGCTGGCGCCGATCGAGGCGCTTGGCGGAACTGTCGCGCACGGTTGTGTCGGGCGATGAAACGGTTGCGTCGGTCGTCACGGGTCGGTCTCCTCCTCGGCTCGCCGGCTCGTGGCGGCGCCCCGAACCTTAGCGGCTCGGCAGCGCCCGTCAAAATAGTGCGGCACCCTGTCCTTCAAGCGGCGACCGCGCCGACGCACGGGCTTGATCGTGCGAGCGATGTCGGCCATCCCTGTCGCCATGCCCTGTGCCGACACCGCCGCCGCCGAGATGGCGCCCCGCGTGATCCTTCGCGTGATGCGCGTGATCGAGACGCGCTCTTGACGAAGACGCGTCCCATCCGCCTCGCCGATGTCGCGCGCGAGGCCGGCGTCTCGCAGGGCACGGCGTCCAACGCGTTCAACAAGCCCGATCTCGTGCGCGACGAGGTGCGCGAGCGCGTTCTCGCCGCTGCGGCCGAGCTTGGCTATCGGGGACCCGATCCGCGCGGACGGCTGCTTCGCGCCGGCAAGGCCGATGCGATTGGCGTCGTCGTCTCCGAGGAACTCGCCTATTTCTTCGCCGACCCCTATGCCCGCCGCTTCCTCGCCGGCATCGCCGAGGTCTGCGATGCGCGAGGCTCGGGCCTGCTCTTGATCTCGGCGGGCCGGATGCGTTCCGATTCGGATAGCGTGCGCACGGCGCTCGTCGATGGGTTCATCGTCTACAGTCTGGAGGACGGCGCGCATCTCCTGGAGCCGGTGCGGGCGCGGCGGCTGCCTTACGTCTCGGTCGATTTCGATGGCGGGGCGGGCTCGGTGCGGGTCGACGACCGCAAGGCGGCGGCCGATCTCGCGCGCCATCTCCTCGCCCTCGGCCATCGCCGCTTCGCGATCCTCGGCTTCGCGCCCCCCGACGTCGCGCAGGACGAGAGCGGCGTGACGCTCACCCCGGTCGAGGACGCCCTGGAGGCGCGCTTCTCGGTCAAACGGGACCGGCTGGCAGGTTTCATGGATGCGCTTGGCGAGGCGGGGCTGGGAGCCGACGACGTCGCGCTCGCCGAATCGCCCAATGCCCGCACGTTGGGCGCCGTGGCCGCGCGGCGGCTTTTGGGCGCCGCGCCCGAGACGACGGCGATCCTCGCCATGTCGGACGTGTTGGCGCTCGGCGCGCTCGATCACGCGGCTGAGGCCGGGATCGCGGTGCCGGACCGGCTCAGCCTGACGGGCTTTGACGGCCTGCCCCTCTCGCAGCGCGCTCAGCCACCGCTGACGACGGTGCGCCAGCCGATCGAGGAGAAGGGCCGCCGCGCCGCCGCCATGCTCTTCGCCGGGGAAAGCGATGCGGTGCTGCTCGATGTCGAGTTGATGCTCGGCGCCAGCACGGGACCGGCGCCGGACTGAGACCGGGTACCGAGTCGCCCGGCCGGCCCGGCCCGCCTCGATTGGAGGCGGGGCGGACGTCTACCGCCTAGAACTGGAAGTCCGAGGCGTCGAGCTGGGCCTGGGTGATGCCGTTCAGCGTCACCAGGCCCCCGTTGCCGAGATCGATCGTCGCGTTGCCCGCCGCGTCCTGGCCGATGCGCGGCTGCACGGCCGCGAACGAGGTCAGGCCCGATGCCGTAAGGTCGAGCACGTCCCTGCCGTCCTCGAAGCCGAACACGATGTCGGCGCCGTTAGTGGCGGTCGAGGCGTAGACGTCCCGCGCGCCATCACTGTTGCCGAGGAAGACCTGGTCGTTGCCGGCGCCGCCGAAGATGCTGTCGGCGCCGCCCGCGCCGAAGAGGACGTCGTTGCCCGCCCCGCCGAAGATCGTGTCGGCACCGCCGCCGGCCGCGATCTCGTCGTCGCCGAAGCCGCCGCCGATCTCGTCGTCGCCCGTGCCGCCGGCGAGCGTGTCGTTGTCCAGGCCGCCGAAGAGCTTGTCGCCATCGGCGCCGCCATAGAGCGTGTCGGAGCCGCTGGCCGCCGAACAGGCGATCCTCGCCGGCGGCGCCGAAGCCCTGGTCGTTGCCGGCCGCACCGCCGATCGTGTCGTTGCCGGTGCCGCCCGCCTGTCCGTCATTGCCCGCGCCGCCGAACATGCGGTCGTTGCCGGCGCCGCCGGCCGTCGCGTCGTCTCCGAGGCCGCCGAAGATGAGGTCGTCACCATCGCCGCCCAGGGCCGTGTCGTTGCCCGCCCCGGAGAAGAGCGCGTCGTTGCCCTCGCCGCCCAGCAGCGTGTCGGCCCCGTCGGCCGCGATGAGCGTGTCGGCCCCGCCGAGCCCGCTCAGCTGATCGTCGAAGGCGCCGCCGCGAATGGTCTGCGAGGCGGCGGACCCGGTCCGCGAGACCGCCTCCGTGGGCGCCGTGCCGTAGACGATGTAGGTCTCGCCGGCGTTCCTACTTCCATCCGGGCTTGAGAAACGCGCACCGATTATGACGTCGTCGATCCCGTCGCCGTTCACGTCTCCGGCCGCCGAGACCGAAGAGCCCAATCGCCCTACGTCTCCAGACCCCTTTATTCGAACCCCATTCACGCCATCGAGAAAAGCGTCGCTGATCTCGGTATTCTGCGCAAAGCCCGTGCTCTTGCCAAAGACGATATAGGCCTCGCTGGCAGTCGCTGCCCCGACGATGATGTCGTCGAAGCCGTCGGCGTTCAGGTCACCGGCCTTCGAAACCGAGTTGCCGGACAGGTCTCCGTCATTCTCCCCGATGACGCGGAAACCGTTCGTGCCGTCGATGAACGTATCGCTTAGTGAAACGCTTTGCGGGAAGCCCGATGCGTTGCCGAAGATGACGTAGCTCTCGCCTTGACGATCGCCGCCAAGCTCTGCGAACGGCGCGCCGATGATGATGTCGTCGATCCCGTCGCCATTCACATCCCCCGCAGCGGAGACGGAAAAGCCCGACTCATCGCCATCGTTGATCCCATCGATGCGAAAGCCGTTCGTGCCGTTGATGAAGTTGTTGCCAAGCCCCACGCTCTGCGGGAAGCCCGACGCGTTGCCGAAGATGACGTAGCTCTCGCCTTGATCGTCGCCTTGAAACTCGGCACGTGGCGCGCCGATGATGATGTCGTCGATCCCGTCGCCGTTCACATCTCCCGCAGCGGAGACCGAACGGCCCGACTGATCGCCGTCGTTGATCCCGTCGATGCGAAAGCCGTTCGTGCCGTTGATGAAGTTGTTGCCGAGCCCCACGCTCTGCGGGAAGCCCGACGCGTTGCCGAAAATGACGTAGCTCTCGCCGCGGTCCTCACCTTGGAACTCGGCCAATCGCGCGCCGATGATGATGTCGTCGATCCCGTCGCCGTTCACATCTCCCGCAGCGGAGACGGAATAGCCCGACCGATCGCCGTCGTTGATCCCGTCGATGCGAAAGCCGTTCGTGCCGTTGATGAAGTTGTTGCCGAGCCCCACGCTCAGTGGAAAGCCGGTCGTCTTGCCGAAGATGACGTAGCTCTCGCCTTGATCTTTGCCTTGAAACTCGGCTTGCGGCGCGCCGATGATGATGTCGTCGATCCCGTCATTGTTCAGGTCCCCGGCCGCCGAGACCGATAGACCTGCCCAATCGCTGTCGTTGATGCCATCGATGCGAAAGCCGTTCGTGCCGTCGGGGACATCGTCGGCCAACCTCAAGGTCTGCGAAAAGCCCGACCTGCTTCCGAAGATGACGTAGCTCTCGCCTTGGTTGAAGCCGCCGTGCTCTGCGAAGGGCGCCCCCATGACGATGTCGTCGATCCCGTCGCCATTCACGTCTCCGGCCGCAGAGACCGACCACCCCAACTCGTCGCCGGCGTCGATCCCGACGATGCGAAAGCCGTTGGTGCCGTTGAGGTTCGCGACGTCGAGCGTGCTGGGAAAGTCGGGCATTGTCTGTCTCCGGGGGGGGGTGAACGCTCCGGCGGCAGCCGACGGTCCTGGGGTTGGGTCCGGTCGGCGAGAGCGGGACGCGCCAACGGGTTGTGTAAGGGCCGGTCGCCAATACCAGCCCGCGCCGGGGCCCGTGGGTTAGGCAACGTCTCGGTCGCCGGCGACGCTACGTTAAGATGCTCGAAACGTGCTGTGAAGCCCCTTCACCGGGCGGGCACGGGCTTCGGTCGGCCCTGCGCGCAGGTGCCGCCGACCGTGTCGAAAGGGGTGCGGGTCGCGCGAACGGCCGAACCGCGCCGTGGCGGCGACCGGAGAGAATGGGCGTCGCGAGAGCTTCCGCGGCCGGGACCGCGAAGCGCATCCCTCGTGTGAGCGATCAGGCGCGGACGCGGTAGCGCGTCGCGACGTCCTTCATGTCGTCCGCCAACGTGCGAAGCCGCACGGCTTCGGTGTCGATCCGCTCGGCCTGCGCCAGGCTCTCGCGCGCCTTGAGCCCGAGGCTGTCGGCACCCGATTCGGCATTGCGCACGAGGTCGTGGGTGGCCGTGAGGATGTCGCGCGTGCGCCCGGCGAAGACTTCGACGCCGGTCGCGATGTCGGAGGCCTCGCCCGCCGCCGTCGCCGTGCGCCTTGAGAAGGCCGCCGTGAGGGCCGACTGGTCGCCCGCCGCGTCCGAGATCGTGGAGAGGGCCTGCGCGACCTGCTGCACGACGCCGCGCACCTCCATCACGCTGGCCCCGGCGTCGCCGCTCGCTTGGCGCAGCTCGCGCAGCACGCCGCCGATCGTCGTCGTGGCCTGCCGGGTGTCCTCGGACAGAGACTTCACCTCGCCCGCGACGACCGCGAACCCTCGTCCGGCCTCTCCGGCCCGCACGGCCTCGATGGTGGCGTTGAGAGCGAGGAGATTGGTCTGACCGGCGAGCTGCTCGATGGTCGCCACGATGGTGTCGATCTGCTGCGAGGCGGCTTCGAGCGTCCGCATCATCTCGCAGGCCGCGAGCGTGGTCCGCTCGGCGCTCACGGCCACCTCGCCGGAGGCGGTCGCCTCGGACGACACGGTCTGGATGGAGAGCGAGAGGTCGCCTGCGACGGCGTTGAGCTGGGCGATCTCGCGCGAGATCGCCTGGCTGCCTTGCGCGATCACGTGACTGTCGTCCTCCATCTGACGCAGCGCCGCCTCGGCATCGGTCGCGCCGCCGGCCATGGTCTGCGTCGTGGCCCGCAGTTGCGCACCCTCGGCGGCCACCGCATTGGCGATCGCGAGGGAGGCGTGGCTCGCCTCCCCGAGGGTGTCGGCCGCATGCGCGACTTCGAGGGCCCGCTCGGAGACCGAGCGCATCAGGCCCTCGATATCGTCGAGAAAGGGGTTGATGACGACCGCGAGGTCGGCAGCCTCGTCGCCCGTCGAATCGTCGAGCCGTACGGTCAGGTCCCGATCGACCCGTGTCAGCCTGTGGAGCGCCTCCTGCATGGCGCCGGTGCCGAGCGTCTCGCCATGCTCGGCGGCGTTGAGGCCGAGATGCTCGTCGGCGGCCGAGACGCGCAAGCCGATCGCGGCGTCGAGCACGCGGCAGGCGACGTAGCTGATGCCGAACGCCCAGACGAAGGCAACGCCGACACCGAGCGCCTGAACGCCCAGCTGCGAGACGCGCGAGCCGGCCAGAAGCGCGTCGGCAGGGGCGAGAAGCGCGACGGCGAGCGTCCCGAGAGCACCGCAGACGCCATGGACGGCGACCGCGCCAACGACATCGTCGAGGGCGAAACGCTCCGCGATCGCGTCCTCGACGACGACGACGACGAGACCGGCGGCGAAACCGAGGAGAATCGCCATCGGGGCCGAGAGAACGTTGGCGCCCGCCGTCACGGCGACGAGGCCCGCCAGCAGACCGTTGGTGACCCGTACGGGGCGGAAGACGCCGTCGCGAAAATGGCCGAGGCCGAGACTGGCCGCACCGCCCGCAACGGCCGCGAGCAAGGTATTGACGGTGATCCCGGCGATTTCGCCGGACGCGGAGAGCGTGGAGCCGGCATTGAAGCCGATCCAGCCGATGAGAAGAAGGAGACCGCCGGCCGTGATGAGAACAGCGCTGTGCCCTTGCATGTTTCGCGGGCGGCCATCGGCATCGAACCGGCCGATGCGCGGTCCGACGACGATGATGCCGGCGAGCGCGATCCAGCCGCCGACGGAATGGACGACGGTAGAGCCGGCGAAATCCATGAAGCCGAGCGCGGCCAGCCAGCCCGGCGTGCCGCCGTCGAGCGCCCCGTTCACGCCTCGAGCGCGCCGCCCAGGCCCAGTGACCGAAGACCGGATAGATTACGGCCGCGACGACGACGGTGATGACGATATAGCCGATGAACGACATGCGCTCCGCGACCGCGCCGGACGCGATCGTCGCGCAAGTGCTGACGAACGCGGCCTGGAAGACGAAGAAGAGCACGGTCTTCTCCGTCATCGGACCCGTGCCCCAGCCGACGAGGCCGAGGATCGAGGCGCCGAACATGGTCGAGAAACCGATAAGCTGGAAGACGATGATCGAGACGATGACGTCGGCGAGGTTCTTCTGCGCGACGTTGACGCTGTTCTTGGAACGGACCGCGCCGGCCTCCAGGAAGAGGAAGCCAACCTGCATCATGAGGACGAGGGCGGTGGCGCCGATGATCCAGGTCGCGTCGAGCGAGGATTCGAGACCGGCGAGTTTGTCGGTCAGCTGCACGAGCGTGGCAGCCGCTGGAGCGTCGAGCGCGTTCATATGTCCCCCCACCGAACCAAGTGTTCGACGGCCTATGGGACCACAGACCAGTAAAGGCGCCGTTTATGCCGACCCGCTAATGTTCCGGCCCGATCGGCAGCTTCGCGCACCGCGCATTCCGCGTCGTTGAATTGTCCGAGCAACCGCCCAAGTATCGTGACAATCGGTCGCTGCGCGGGAGTCGCAGGCACACAGTCTCACGCCCCGACAAACTGTTGCCGCCTTTGGCAGGCGCATAGGCAGCGACGATCCGGCTTGCCTGTGGCAGGGACGCATCACGGGGCTCGATGGCCCGGGTGCGACCTTGGTGCGGGGATGGCGGACCGCGTGTTGGGGCAGACGTGCCGTTCGTGCGTTCAAACCTCGTTCAGCCGCGACGCCCTATCGGGTCTTCGCGAGTTCGGGGCTTTTGCGGATGGTCGTGATAGGGTCCCGGGCGTGGTCGCGATCTGGTGACGGCCGGCCCGTCCATCAGAGCGTTTGATCGAACGAGTGACGCGAAACGCGGGAATAGTGAGTCCAATGCCCAACGCCCCCATCCAGATCCTTCATCGCGGCGCGCCGTCGGCCGCCGCCCGGAATGCCTCGTTCTCCGCCCGGATGCGCATCGCGCTTCTCGCGGGTCTTGCCGCGACGATCGCGACGCTCGGCCTCGTCGGCCAGGCCGACGCACAGGCCGTCACGCCGGTGCAGGTCGGCGAGTTCCGCGACTGGAGCGCCTTCACCTATAGCGGCCCCAAGGGGAAGGTCTGCTTCGCGCACACCCAGCCCAAGTCCTTCGTGACCGAACCGGCCGGACGCTCGCGCGATCCGGCGCATTTCTTCGTCACCAATCGTCCGGGCGAGAATGTCAGCGGCGAGGTCAGCGTCATCGTCGGCTTCCCGCATTCGGAGAACGAGCGGGCAACCGTGACGATCGGCGCCAACGGCTTCAATCTCATCACCAACAATGACGACGCCAATGTCGGCGGTGCCTGGATCGAGGATCAGGCGCAGGAGGCGCAGCTCCTCCAGGCCATGCGCGCCGGCGTCGACATGACGGTGGTCAGCACCTCGACGCGGGGTACGCGGGTGACCGACACCTACAGCCTGCGCGGCATATCGGCGGCGCTCGACAAGATCAACGCCGAATGCCGCTAGGCGCACGGCGCCGTTAGTCTGCGGCGGCATGCTCGGATAGGGGCGGCACGCTTCGATAGGAAGCCGCACGCTTCGGATTTCGCGCCGCAATGCTATATGACGTTCGAGAGCGCCGGTGGTTCGCCCGCCGGCGCTCTTGCTCGTTGATGCCGACCACCGCCCGTAGAGACCGATCATGCAGCTCGACCTCACCGCAGCCCGGCCGTCCGCGATAGCGCCGCAGCCGGTCGAGGAGCCGGCAACCGGCCGGCGCCGACCTCGCTCGTCGGGCTCGACCGGCCGGCGCTGGCCGACGCCTTGCGCGCGATCGGCGTGCCGGAGCGGCAGGTCAAGATGCGGACCGGCCAGCTCTGGCAATGGCTCTACGTGCATGGCGCGCGCAGCTTCGACGAGATGACCAACGTCTCGAAGGGCCTGAGGGCCGATCTCGCTGGCGCCCATACGCTCGACCGGCTGCCCGTCACGACCGAGCAGATCTCGAACGACGGCACGCGCAAATGGCTCATCGACCTGCCGGGCGAGCACGGCCGCAGCTACGAGGTCGAGACGGTCTATATCCCCGAAAGCGATCGCGGCACGCTCTGCGTCTCCTCCCAGGTCGGCTGCACGCTCAATTGCACGTTCTGCCATACGGGTACGCAGACCTTGGTGCGCAACCTCACCGCCTCCGAGATCGTCGGCCAGTTCATGATCGCGCGCGACCGCACGGGCGACTGGCCGGGCCGGGCGCGGCCGCAGGACGGCGGCCTCATCCCGCGATCCGACCGCGCCGTCACCAATATCGTCATGATGGGCATGGGCGAGCCGTTGTACAATTTCGACAATGTGCGCGACGCGCTCGACATCGTCGCCGACAATGAGGGGCTCGGCCTCTCAAAGCGCCGCATCACGCTTTCCACCTCGGGCGTCGTGCCGATGATCGCGCGCACCGGAGACGAGATCGGCTGCATGCTCGCCATCTCGCTCCACGCGGTGCGCGACGAGCTGCGCGACGAGCTCGTGCCCATCAACCGCAAATATCCCATCGAGGCGCTGATGGACGCCTGCCGCGCCTATCCGGGCGTCTCCAACGCACGCCGCATCACCTTCGAATACGTGATGCTGAAGGGCGTCAACGACAGCCTCGCGGAGGCCCGCGAGCTCGTCCGTCTTCTCAAGGGCATCCCGGCCAAGATCAACCTCATCCCGTTCAACCCCTGGCCGGGCACGGCCTACGAGTGCTCGGACTGGGAGACGATCGAGCGCTTCGCAGAGGTCGTCAACCGGGCCGGCTACGCCTCGCCGATCCGCACCCCGCGCGGGCGCGACATCTTCGCCGCCTGCGGCCAGCTCAAGAGCGCATCGGAGAAGATGCGCGCAAGCGAGCGGCGCAAGATGGACGCCGCGCTCGCAACGGCCTGACGCCTCTCGGCCTTCGCCAGATTCCTTCCCACGAATAGGATCGTCATCCTCCGGCTGCATTCTGCTGGCAGGGAGCGGGTTTGGCGGAGCGGGTTTGGTGCGGCCGGGGGGCCCTTCGTGCAGATATTCGGCATTCACGTCCTGCGGGGCCTCGCGGCCTTCGCCGTCGTCGTCCATCACGCCTCCTATGAGCTGACCGGGCTCGGCATCCCGACCTGGCTGCCCGAGGCCGAGGCGGGCGCGTTCGGCGTCGACGTCTTCTTCGTCATCTCCGGCTTCGTGATGGTCTATGCCTCGCAAGGCCTGTTCGGGCGGGGATCGAACGGCTGGGGCTTCCTCTGGCGACGCATCGCCCGCGTGGCCCCACTCTATTGGCTCGTCACGACGGCCGTCCTCGCCATCCTCGCCCTGTCCTGGCGTCAGGAAGGGGTGCCGGACGGCGCGCTCGGCTGGATCGCGGGTTCCTATCTCTTCTGGCCGGTCGTGGGGCCGAACGGGCTCGGTCTCCCGGTGCTGGGCGTCGGTTGGACGCTGCTCTACGAGATGTTCTTCTACGTCGTCTTCGCCGCGACGCTCGCCTTCACCATTCGCCATGCGGCGCTGGCGCTCACCGCGATCTTCCTCGCGCTCGTCGGGGTCTTCTACCAGGTCGAGCTGCCTTATGCGGCGCGTTTCCTCTTCAATCCGATCATCCTCGAATTCGTCGCCGGCATGTGGCTGGCGCTGGCCTATCTGAAGGGCGTGCGGGTGCCCCGCGCCTTCGGCTTCGCGGTGGCCGCGGTCGCCGCTCTGATGGCGCTCGGCCTCGGCCATCAGGTGTACGGGCCATTGGGGGCATGGCGACCCTTCATCTGGGGGCCGCTCGCACTCCTCATCGTCGGCGGGCTCACGCTCGCCCGGCCCGCACCCGACCCGGCCCGTGGTCCGCTGCGGCGCTTTGCCGACCTGATGGGCGATTCGTCCTACGCCCTCTACCTCACCCATATGCCGACCTTCTGGGTGCTGCAGATCGTCAGCCGCGACAACGCCCTCCCCGCTCTGCGCGACGGGTTCGTCTACACGACCCTCCTGCTCATCGCGCCGGTCCTCGTCGGCATCGCGGCGCATTATCTGGCCGAGAGGCCCCTGCTCGATCTCGCTCGCGGGCGGCGGCCGCGCTGGCCGCTCATCGGGTCAGCATCAGCCGGGCAGCGAACGCCCCCATCAGGCTGGCGAAGAGCCAATCCATGATGCGCCCGACCCTCGGGCGCCGCCTCAGCACGCCCGTCAGCCGCTCGGCGCAGAGGATGAGCATGGCGCAGGTCGGCATGCCGAGGCAAAGGACGAAGAAGAGGCCGAGAAAGAGCAGCTGAGCGCTCGCGTTTCCCGCGTCCGCCGACACGAATTGCGGAAGGAACGTCACGAAGAAGGCGACGATCTTGGGGTTGAGGAGGTTGATGCCGAGCCCGGTCAGAAAGGTGCGCGGCAACGACTGCACGTGCCCCGGCACCACGGCGAGCCCACCCCCGCCCCGGACCGCCTGGACCGCGAGCCAGACGAGATAGAGCGCCCCTATGATCTTCAGCGCCCGGTAGGCGTCGGGCGATGCGGCGAGGAGCGCCGATAGACCCGCCGCCGCCAGCACCGTGTGGACGAGCAGTCCCGTCGCCGCACCCAGCATGGCCGCGAAGCCGGCCCGTCGCCCGCCCGACAGCGTGCGCCCGAGGAAGAGCAGCATGTCCGGCCCCGGCGTCAGCGCGAGGAGGATGCCGGCGGCCGAGAAGGCGAGGAGCGTCGCGATGTCGGGCACGACGTCGAGAAGGGTCATGTCGGGTGGCTTTCAGCTCGGCGTGATCGGCCAGTGCGTACGGAGATCGTCGAGACCGGCCCGGATGAGCTCGGCCAGGACGTCTAGGTCGATATCGGCGAGTGTGTTGACGTAGACGCAGGACCGGCCGGTGCGGTGCTTGCCGAGCCGGGCGAGGATCGCGTCGTGGTCGGCATAGCCCGGCAGGATGTGGATCGAATGCCGGGTCGTCAGCGGCGAGAAGCCGGTGGCGAGGAAATCGCCCTCCCGCCCGCTCGCATACCGATAGTGATAGGCGCCGTAGCCGATCAGATTGGCGCGCCAGAGACGGGGCGACCAGCCCGTGACGTCGCGAAAGAGCCGGTCGAGCCGGTGAGCCTCCGCGCACCGGCGTGCCGGCTCCAATCCGCCGAGAAAGGCATCGATATCGGGCGCGGTCGTCATCGCGAATCAGAAAAGCCGACGCCGCCCGTCTCGTCCACCCGAAACCGGCCGGTGCCCCGGGATCACGCCATAAAGATCACGCCATCACGTTCACGCCAGCACGTCCTGCCATTCGGGCGTTCGCGCGATGAGGGCCTTGGCGAAGGGGCAGAGCGGGATGAGGGCGCGCCCCTCCTCGCGAATATCGGCGACGGCCTGCGCGACCAAGCGCTTGCCGACCCCCCGGCCGCGCAGCGCATCGGGCACGCCCGTGTGGTCGATGATGATGCGAGCCTCGCCGACGAGCGTATAGGTCACCTCGGCCTCGACACCGTCGACGACGGTCACCCAGCGTCCCTTCGAATCGCTCAAGGCCTCGCGCCGGATGGCTGGGTCGGCCTCGCGCCGGACGGCTGGGTCGGCCTCGCGCCGGACGGCTGGGTTGGCCTCGCGCCGGCGGGCTGGGTCTGCCTCGCTCATGCCCGCACCCCCGCGCGGTCGGGATGGCGGTCGAACCAGACGGCCACATAGGGGCAAACGGGGTCGATGGTGAAGCCCTCGGTCTCGGCATCGGCGACGGCGCGCGCGACGAGTTGCCCGGCAACGCCCCGCCCGCGCGCTTCGGGCGGTGTGAACGTGTGGTCGGCGACCATCACGGCCCGGCCGCCCCGCCAGCGATAGGTCAATTCCGACTCGGCGCCGGCGACGCTCGCGGCATAGCGCCCGCCGCCCTCGCCGTCCTCGCGGGTGATGGTGATGTCGGGCATCGCGTGTCCTTCAGCTGTCGGCATGGTCGTGGGCCAGACGTTGGACGGGCCAGTCGGCGGCGTCAGACGCAGCCGCGTAAGCGCTCTCGAGAAAGGCGAAGAGGTCCGCAGCCGGATCGGCGGCCCCGGCGATGGCATCGTAGGGCAGGAGGCCCAGGGCGGAGCCCTCGTTCACCCAGCGCGCCGCATCGGGGCGGAGCGGATGCGTATCGAGGCCCAGCGGATCGGGGTAGGCATAGGCGTAGAGATGCGCCTCCGGCACCTTGTCGTCGCCCGGCCAGAAGCCGAAGGAGATGACTTCGTGACTATAGGCTTCGATGTCGGACTGGCGCCCCTCGGTCAGCGGCGCGCGGCGGCCGGAGAAGCGCGTCGTGACGAGGTCGAAGCTGTGCCAGTAGAGCTGGACGGGCGACTGCTTGCCGGCGAACCGCCCGCGAAAGCGCTCGAAGACGGCCGCGACATGGCGCAGCGCCGCCCAAAAGCGGCGGATGGCGTCCGGATCGGACCAGACATGGGCCTCGTCCTCGGCAAAGGGCGTCGTGACCGGATTGTCATAGGGCACGCCGTGGATAGACGCGTCGATCCCCAGCGCCTCCAGGCTTGCGAAGAGACGGGCATGGATCGCGGCGACGCTGAGGCCTTGCAGCGCCGTCTCCTCGCGCCCCCCGAAGCAATCCTCGACGACGAGGCGCTGATCGAGGAGGTCGAGCGAGATCGCGAAATCCCGACCTGGCTCCAGCGGGATGCGCCCCGTCGTCAGCCCGCGCGTGGAGGGCAGGAGCGTGACGTGCCACCAATGGTTCAGCTTCGGATGCGTTGCCATGCGGACCTTGCCGACCATCTGGCAGGTCAGGTGGAGAGCCGTCTTCGCGTCCCGCCAGTCGGCAAGCGGCGGTAGGCAGGGCCAGTCGCTCATGTCCAGTCGCTCATGTCCAGTCGCTCATGTCCCAGTTGCTCATGGATCGCTCCCACCGGGTCGATGCGCAGAAGAGCCTCGACGCTCGGACAGCTTCGCCGTAAACGCGGGGCCATGCAACAGACGCCGCAGAAGACGCCGCCAGAGACCCCGCCAGAGACCTCGCCAAGCCTGTGGCCAGGATCGAGCCGTCTCGTCGCGGCCGCACGTCGGCGCCCGCTTCTCGTATGGATCGTGCTCCTCGTCGTCGTCAGCCTACCCTTCCTCGTCGTCGGCCACGCGCTCGATACCGGCATGGCCGGATGGTTCGGCGATGCCTCGGGCTTTCCGCTCGAGGACGACGAGGGCATGGGGCTCCTGCGCGATCTCAATCGCTGGTTCGCCATCGCGACCGTTCTCGTCTGCCTCGGCGCGCTCGTCGCCAAGATCGCCCGACCGACCTCCGCCATGCGATTGCGCCCCCGGGCGATCGTCTTCCTTCTCTCGACGCTCATCGTCGGGCCGGGGCTCGTCGCCAACACGCTCTTCAAGGACAACTGGGGCCGCCCGCGCCCGCGCCAGATCGTCGAGTTCGGTGGCGAGGCGCCCTATACGCTTCCGTGGGTCATCACCGACCATTGCGAGCGCAACTGCTCGTTCATCTCGGGCGAGGGTGCGTCCGGCATCTGGACCGTCGCGCCGGCCCTTCTCAGCCCCATGCCGGAGCGCCCCTTCGTCGTCCTCGCCGCCATCGGCTGGGGCGTGGTGATGGGGTTGGTGCGGATCGCGATGGGCGGACACTTCCTCTCCGACGTGCTGATCGGCGCCGTCATCATGCTGATCGTCATCTGGGCGATCAGGCGACTTTTGTGGACGGTGATGCCGGAGCGGCGGGACGCCGCGATGGCGGATGGGCTCGGCCGGCTTGGGCTTCGCTTGCGCAGCATCGGGCGGCGGCGCTAGAAGCGCGGCAGCCTCTCACCTTCCGGAAAGTCTTCATGTCCAAATCGATCAACACGTCGATCAAGAAGGTCGTCCTCGCCTATTCGGGCGGTCTCGACACCTCCGTCATCCTCAAATGGCTGCAGACGGAATACGAGGCCGAAGTCGTCACATTCACGGCCGATCTCGGCCAGGGCGAGGAGTTGGAGCCGGCACGGCACAAGGCCGAGCTGCTCGGCATCAAACCTGAGAACATCTACATCGACGATCTGCGCGAGGAGTTCGTCGCCGACTACGTCTTCCCGATGTTCCGCGCGAACGCCGTCTACGAGGGGCTCTATCTCCTCGGCACGTCGATCGCCCGCCCGCTCATCTCCAAGCGCCAGATCGAGATCGCGCGCGAGGTCGGCGCCGACGCCGTCTGCCACGGCGCGACTGGCAAGGGTAACGATCAGGTCCGCTTCGAGCTCGCCTATTACGCGCTGGAGCCCGATATCAAGGTCATCGCGCCCTGGCGCGAATGGGATCTGACGTCCCGCACGAAGCTCATCGAGTTCGCCGAGAAGCACCAGATCCCTATCGCCAAGGACAAGCGCGGCGAGGCACCGTTCTCGGTCGATGCGAACCTTCTCCACACGTCGTCCGAGGGCAAGGTGCTCGAAGACCCGGCCGATCCCTGCCCCGACTACGTCTATTCGCGCACCGGGAGCCCCGAAGACGCACCCGACGAGGCGCAGACGATCACCATCGGCTTCAGTCGAGGCGATGCCGTCTCGATCGATGGCGAGGCGCTTTCGCCGGCCATGCTTCTCACCACGCTCAACGATCTCGGCCGCACGCACGGCATCGGCCGGCTCGATCTCGTCGAGAACCGCTTCGTCGGCATGAAGTCGCGCGGCATGTACGAGACGCCGGGCGGCACGATCCTTCTCTTGGCGCACAGGGGCATCGAGCAGCTCACCCTCGACCGGGGCGCGGCCCATCTCAAGGACGAGCTGATGCCGCGCTACGCGGAGCTGATCTATAACGGCTTCTGGTTCAGTCCTGAGCGCGAGATGCTCCAGGCGGCCATCGATCACAGCCAGAGGCATGTCGAGGGCGAGGTCACGCTCAAGCTCTACAAGGGCGCGGCCCATCTCGTCTCGCGCTCGTCGCCGACGAGCCTCTATTCGGAGGATCTCGTCACCTTCGAGGACGGCGCCGTGGCCTACGACCACCGCGATGCGGAGGGCTTCATTCAGCTCAACGCGCTGCGCCTCAAGCTTCTCGGCCGGCGCGCGAAGCGCCTCGGCTGACCGGACGCGAAGAAGGCCCCGCCGAGGCGGGGCCTTCTCATCGACATCAGTAGGAGAGACTGACGGCTAGAGCGCGTCCCGTTCATATGCATTCACCGAACGCGCTCTAGCGCTTTGTTCTAGCGCGGCTCCTTGCGCTGCGGTGCTGTCGCACCTCCGCTGGAACGGCTCCAGGTCTAGCGACCGAAGGTCTGGAAGCGGTCGCGGTTCTCGTCGTTGATGAAGGTCGAGGCGACGCTGGCCGAGGAGCGGCCCTCGACGACGAAGCCCGACTGATCGCCCGAGATGTTGCTCGGCGAGGAATAGGCGCGCTGCAGGTTCTCGTCGTTGATCGAGAAGCCGACGGGCTCCTGGCTGGCGCGCCCCTCGAAGACCACCGAGGTGGCGACGGGGGTGAAGGACGGGGCCGAGAGCTGGCGGTTGAGGTTCTCGTCGTTGATCGAGAAGGCAGAGGCCGAACCGGCGACGGCGAAGGTGGCGAGGGCAGCGAGGGCGAGGGTGCGGATGGTCATGGGTCTGATCCTTGGGATGGGCCTTGAGGGGGGGAGAGGCCAGTTGGTGGTTCGGAAGCGGCGCCGTCCGGCCCCGCTGACAAGACGAACATGCGCCCCCACCGCCCGATCCGGCAGCCTCGAAAATCCGGCCGTTACCATCGCATCGCCGAATGGATCGCTCTGTGATGCCGGTCGCCTGGAGCGGTTCATGCGAGGGTGGTTTGGTTTGGCGCCCGATCGCCATCCGTCGCTCTCGGGCACCGACCCGAGAACCCAGGGCACAGGAAGGTGGTCGCACGTTCGCCCTCCCAACAGACGCGCTCCGCACCATTCGCATACGATCATACCGATGCGATTGCCGCTCTGGATCCTCGGGTCGGTGCCCGAGGATGACAACGGGGAGAGGATGGAGGTCGAGCCGGCGTTTGCTCGAACGGCGCTAGGCGGGGGACTGGCCAGACGGCACGTCCCAAGTCGATCCTGGTGGCGGCGCGCGGAAGCGCTCTGGCGCGATGCCGGCGCTCCTCAGCGCCGCTCCCAGCCGCTCGGCCGGCTCGTCGATCCCCTCATTGGTCAGCTGGATCGTCGCGTGATGGATGGCGAGGGCGTGGGCCGCGCCGCAGCGCCGGAACCCGTCCACGGCCTCGTCGGGGTTCATGTGCTGATCGCGCATGAAGGCGCGGGGCTCGTAGGCGCCGATAGGGAGGAGGGCGAGACGATAGGGGCCGGCGAAGGCCGCAGCCTCGTCGAAATGGCGGCCGCCCCGATGGGCCGTGTCGCCGGCGAAATAGATCGCGCCGGCCGGCGTCTCGATCGCATAGGCCGACCAGAGCGCCTCGTTCATGTCGCCCGCCTTGCGCCGTGACCAGTGGCGGGTGCGAAGCGCCGTGATGCGCGCCGCGCCGATATCCACGCCCTCGCCCCAATCGAGCTCCGCATAGGGAGCCGACCCGATATGGGGCGCGACGTAAGGCCGGTTGCGCAGCGGCGCGACCACGGTCGGGGCGTGCGTTCTGGCGAGCCGCGCCAGGGTCAAGGCGTCGAGATGGTCGTAGTGGTTGTGGGAGAGGAGCACGGCGTCGATCGGCGGCAGCGCGTCGAAGGGCAGGCCGGGCGGCACGGCCCGCCTCGGCCCGGCAAAGGAGACGGGGCTGGCACGGTCCGACCAGAGGGGATCGGTGAGGATGTTGAGGCCGGCCACCTGCACGAGCACGGTCGCGTGGCCGACGAAGGTGACGCGCAGGCCCATTCCGTCGATCCGCTCCGATACCGGCGCATGCGGCACAGGATCGCGGTGCTTCGGCCACGCCGTCTTCTTCGTCCCCAGCATCCATCTGGCGACATCGAGCAGCGACTTGTCGGCCGGCTGACCCTCGGGGTCGTGGAAGCGGGTGCCGTCGAAGGGCGCGGGATCCGGGGCGATCCGGGCGGTCTCAGAATGAGACGTTGCTCGCGACAAGGACTCGGACATGAAGGGCTCGTCGTTCGGGGCGTCGCTCTTCAGATAGGCGCGGCGATCGCAGGAGCGAGCGCGCCATATCCTCCCACCTCGCGGACCCGGCACCTTGCCCGCGTGCGGCGCGATCCCCTAAATGGTCTTTGCCGGCTAAGGCTGCGGGTTTCAGCGATGGGGAGCGGGTCTTGAGCGATGACGTCGAGCGATTGTCGCAGCGCCTGCTGCGGGTGGCACGGTTGCAGCGCAATGCGCAGGCGCGCGCGCTCGACGCCCTCGGTCTACATCCCGGCCAGGACGCGCTCCTCTCCGCCCTCCTACCCCGCGCCGGCCATCCCGACGGCATGACGCCGGGCGAGCTCGCCCGCGAACTCGACGTGCGCGCGCCGACCGTCACCAAGACCCTCAACCGGCTGACGACACAAGGCCTCGTCGCGCGACGCCCCTCGCGGCTCGACGGGCGAATGATGCTCGTCGTCCTCACCGAGGAAGGCACGCGCCGGGCCGACAAGCTCGCCCGCCTCTGGAAGCGCGAGGACAAGCGGATGCTGGCCGGGTTGGAGCCCAAGGACCGCAAGAAGCTGGCCCGGATCCTCGATCAGATCGAGGCGAACCTCTCCGATCAGGCGGACTAGCGCGTCCCCTAGAGCGCCAGGCTCGGTCAGCCGTAGATCAGACCAGCCAGACCCGTCCGCGCGGCGGCAGGTCGAGCGTGCCGTGCGGCATGGCGACGGGGGCTTCGCTCAGCTGGTCGAAGGGTTGGAAGCCCGGGTCCTGCGACGCCTCGCGCAGCCAGCCGTCGGGGACGTGGCGCCAGTCGTCGGAGGCGTTGAAGAGCGCGATGAGGGCGCCGAGCGGGCCGAGGCGGCGAAAGGCGAGGATGCCGGGCGGCGCGCCCCTCAAGATCTCGACCGGGTTGTCGGCATGGAGATGCGGCGTCGCCTTGCGGCGGTGGAGGATGTGGGCGACGCCCGCGAAGACCCGGCCCTCGATCGTGGACGGATCGTGGCGCAGCGCGGCGCGGGTCCAGTCCATCGCCGGGCGGTGCATCCAGCGCGTGTCGTGCGCCTTGGCGGGGTCGGCCGAGAAACTCGGATCGTTCGTCAGGCCGAGCTCGTCGCCCATGTAGACGAGCGGGATGCCGCCATAGGCGCAGATGAGCGCGTGACCGAGGAGGATACGGTCGATGGCGGCCGCGATGCCGGCCTCGTCGCCCGCCTCCCGCGCGGTTTCCAGCCCGCAGAGCGAGGCGGTCGCGCCATTGTTGCGCGCATCGCCGGTCTCTTCGTTGACCTGGAAGAGGCCGCCCCGCGCGAAGGAGCCGGGGAAGTCGCCGGCGTAGAAGTCCGAGAGGAAGCGGCGGTGCGCCGGCCCGTCGCGCCCGACGGCGGCCGCGTCCTCCTCCGTGATCGCCCAGCCGATATCGTCGTGGCAGCGAATATAGGTCGCCCAGGCCGCGTTCTGGAGCCGGGGCGGGAAATGGGCGTCGAGGACATGGGTCGCGAGCTCGGTCTCGCGCGAGGCCAGCATCGACCAGAACTGCACCATCAGCGTGTTGTGGTAGGCGAGGTTGCCCTCCAGCCCCGCATGCTCGCCAGTGCCGAGATAGGGAATGAGATCGCGCGGCGCGAC
Source organism: uncultured Alphaproteobacteria bacterium (assembly GCA_963842125.1). Lineage (GTDB taxonomy): Bacteria > Pseudomonadota > Alphaproteobacteria > Rhizobiales > CAWCWK01 > CAWCWK01. The sequence continues at coordinate 179,889 of CAWJFE010000001.1, forward strand.
GATTGCCTCCTCCTTGTGGATGAGCGCGGCCGCCGCGATCCGCGATGAGGCGCGCAGCGCCGCGAGGATGTCGTGGACGGGCGGAAGGTTCTGGCAGGTCGTACCGAGTTGCTTCCAGAGGAAGGCGACGGCGTCGAAGCGGAGCACTTCGGCGCCCCGATTGGCGAGGAAGAGCATGGTCTCCGCGATGGCGAGGAAGACGTCCGGGTTCTCCCAGTCGAGGTCCCACTGGTGCGCGTTGAAGGTCGTCCAGACCCAGAGGCCATCATCGCCCATATCGGGCTGGTAGGTGAAGTTGCCGGGCGCGGTGTCGGGGAAGACCTCAAGGAGCGTCTCCTCGAAGGCGTCGGGCATCCGCCGGTCGCGATAGGTGCGGTAGAAGGCGAGATGATGCGGATCGCCGGCCTGTGCGGCTTTCGCCCAGGCATGCTCCTTCGCGGTGTGGTTGAGGACGAGGTCGATGCAGACCGATATCCCACGCTCGCGCAGGGCCTCGGTCACGGCCTCGAAATCCTCCATCGTGCCGATCCCGGGGTCGATCCGGCGATAGTCCATGACCGAATAACCGCCGTCCGAATCGCCGGGTCGGGGCATCAGGCAGGGCATGAAGTGGACGTAGGTGACGCCCAGAGCCTCGAGATAGTCGAGGTGATCGAGCACGCCCCTCAGGGATCCTGCAAAGCGATCGACGTAGAAGACGTAGCCGACCTGCGTCTCGCGCTGGAACCAGTCGGGCTCCAGATCGCGGCGCAGATCCTGAAGCCGCAGCGCTTCGGGCCGGGCGGCGAAGCTCGTCGCCAGCACGACCAGCAATCGATCGAGAAAGCCGTCGAAGTCGGCGAGATGCCCGTAGAGGCGCCGGAGCGGGCGCTCCAGGTCGCGCCGCGAGCGGGCGAGGCGCAGCGCGAACGTATCCCTGTCGCGCGGCGGGACGGCGCCGAGCGCCTTGGCGAGGGCGGGAGACAGGTCGAGGGACGAGGGAGGCATAGGGCAGCGGAGGTCCGTGACGGTTCTTCTGGATCGTCGTAACGTCCGCCGCGCCTGCTGTCAGGTCGCGTGATGCGGACTGGCGATCCGAATTACGTCGCCGACTTCACCCCCAGCGTCATGTAGTTCACGCCCGTGTCGCGGCTCTTCACCCAGGCATCGCGCAAGGGATTGTAGACGACACCGTGGCTCTCGACGGCCCGCATGCCGGCGCGCTCGAGCCCGCTTTCGACCTCGGCGGGCGTGACGAGCTTGGCGTATTGATGCGTTCCCTTGGGCAGCCAGCCGAGAATGTATTCGGCGCCGATGATCGCGAGGCCCCAGGCCCGCAGCGTCCGGTTGATGGTCGCGACGAACATCAGCCCGCCCGGCCTGACCATCCCCCCGCAAAGCGCGACGAAGCCCTGAGGGTCGTTGACGTGCTCGACGACCTCCATGTTGAGGACGATGTCGAAAGTCTCGTCGGCCTCGCTCAAGGCCTCCGCCGTGGTGCAGCGATAGTCGACCGAGACGCCAGATTTTCGTGCATGGGCCTTCGCCGTCTCGACGTTCTTTCTGACCGGATCGACCGCGACGACCTCCGCGCCCATCCGCGCGACGGGCTCCGACAGGAGCCCGCCCCCGCAGCCGATGTCGAGGACGCGCAGGCCCGCCAGCGCGTTCGGGTCGCGCCGGTCGAGCCCCCACTGGAGGACGGCCTGCGCGCGGATGTAGTCGAGCCGCACGGGATTGAACTTGTGGAGCGTGCCGAACTTGCCCTTTGGGTCCCACCACATGTCGGCCAGCGCCTCGAAATGCGCGGCCTCCTTCGGGTCGAGCGAAGGGGCGTCGGGATCACCGGATGGGGGATCGAGGCGGGCGGACGTCGTGTCGGTCATGACGGCTCTCGTGCGGCGTGGGTGAGACGGGCGGGCATCCCCTATATGGCACAACCGACACGCAGGGCGATGCATCGCGGCAGAGCGCCGCGTGCGTGGCTTGCTTGGCGGCGCCCGATGCGTCTAAAGGCGGGGCTCCGGCGTCAGCGCCGTCCCGCACCTCCAGCCCGGACACCTCCCGTGGCCCGCATCGTCACCAAGTTCGGCGGCACCTCCGTCGCCGATATCGAGCGCATTCGCAATGCCGCCGCGCATATCGCGCGCGAGCATCAGGCGGGCCATCAGGTCGCGGCCGTCGTCTCGGCCATGGCCGGGCGCACGAACGAGCTCGTCGGCTGGACGCGCGAGGCCGGCCGCACGACCAACGACATCAGCCTGCACGACGCGCGCGAATACGACGCCGTCGTCGCGTCCGGCGAGCAGGTCACGGCCGGGCTCCTCGCCATCGTGCTGCAGAGCCTCGGCGTGCCGTCGCGCTCCTATCAGGGCTGGCAGGTGCCGATCCACACCGACGGCGCACACGGCGCGGCGCGCATCACGTCCATCGAGGGCGAGGGCTTGCTGGAGCGCATGGCAGGCGGCGAGGTGCCGGTCGTGACGGGCTTTCAGGGCCTGGGGCCGCGCGGCCGCGTCACCACGCTCGGCCGGGGCGGATCGGACACGTCCGCCGTCGCGCTCGCGGCCGCGCTCCAAGCCGATCGCTGCGACATCTATACCGATGTCGACGGCGTCTACACGACCGATCCGCGCATCGTGCCCAAGGCCCGCCGCATCCCGCGCATCTCCTACGAGGAGATGCTGGAGATGGCGAGCCTGGGCGCCAAGGTGCTCCAGACGCGGTCCGTCGAGATGGCGATGAACCACAATGTGCGCACGCTCGTGCGCTCCAGCTTCGCCGACCCCAACGCGCAAGCGCCGATCGACGAGATCGGAACGCTGGTCTGCCCCGAGGACGAGATCATGGAACAGGAAGTCGTCACCGGCATCACCTATTCGAAGGACGAGGCGAAGGTGACGCTGCGCCGTGTCGCGGACAAGCCGGGCGTCGCCGCCTCCATCTTCGTGCCTCTGTCGGAGGCCGGGCTCGTCGTCGACATGATCGTCCAGAACATCTCCGAGGACGGCGCGACGACGGACATGACGTTCACCGTCCCCACCTCCGACTACGACCGCGCCATGCAGGTGCTGGAGAGCCGCAAGGCCGAGATCGACTATGCCCGCATCGAGGGCGACAAGGGCGTCGTCAAGGTCTCGATCATCGGCATCGGCATGCGCTCCCATGCGGGCGTCGCTGCCAAGATGTTCCGCGCCCTGTCGGAACGCTCGATCAACATCAAGGCCGTCACGACGTCCGAGATCAAGACGAGCGTCCTCATCGACGCCGAGTATGCCGAGCTTGCCGTGCGCGCGCTTCACTCGGTATACGATCTAGACGACGCCTGAGGTCCGCTCCCATGCGCGATCCGGGCGGCGGGCCCGGATCGGCGGGCGGGACACGAGAGAAGGACGAGGGCATGCCGACTTCGCTCGGCGGGCCGCGGGTCATGCTGCGCCGCCTTCGCGAGGTTCTGGCGCAGCCGGGCGATCCGCAGGCCCGCCTCGATAGCATCGTGAGCGTGATCGCGGCCGATATGGTCGCCGAGGTCTGCTCGCTCTATGTGCTGCGCGCCGACGATTCGCTAGAACTCTCGGCCACCGAAGGCCTCTCGCGCGGCGCGGTCCATCAGGCCAGCCTCGCCGTCGGGCAGGGCCTCGTCGGCACGGTCGCGCGCGACGCGGTGCCGGTGAACGCGCCCGATGCGCAGAACCATCCCGATTTTGCCTATCTGCCCGGCACCGGCGAAGAGGCCTACAAGTCCTTTCTCGGCGTGCCGGTGCTGCGGGCCGGTCGCACGCTCGGCGTCCTCACCGTCCAGAACCGCACCAACCGGCTCTACACCGAGGACGAGGCCGAGGCGCTCCAGACGGTCGCGATGGTGCTGGCCGAGATGATCGCCGCCGGGGCGCTCGAGGCCATCGTGCGCGGCGCGACGGGGCCGGAGCTGACCCGCCCCTACCATTGCCACGCCAGTCCGCTCGCCGAGGGGATCGGCCTCGGCCGCGTCGTCCTCCATGCGCCGCGCGTCGCGGTGGGGCGGCTGATCGCGGAGGATTCGGACGCCGAGCTGGAGCGCCTCGAGGCGGCGCTCGGCCATGTCCGCGCCCGGGTCGACGGCATGCTGGAGCGCGGCGACATGGCACGCTCGGGCGAACACCGCGACGTGCTCGAAGCCTTTCGCATGTTCGCGCATGACCGGGGCTGGGCCGAGCGGATGCGAGAGGCCGTCGGGTCCGGTCTCTCGGCCGAGGCCGCCGTCGAGCGCGTCCAGTCCGACACGCGGGCCCGCCTCACCCGTCAGCCCAACGCCTACCTGCGCGAGCGGCTGGGCGATCTCGACGATCTCGCCAACCGGCTCCTCCGGGCGCTGACCGGCGAAGAGGGCCCGCGCGACATGCCGCAAAACGCGATCCTCGTCGCGCGCACCATGGGCCCGGCCGAGCTTCTCGACTACGACCGGGAGCGGTTGCGCGGCATCGTCCTGGAGGAGGGCGCGCGCAACTCCCACGTCGTCATCGTCGCCAAGGCGCTCGGACTGCCGCTCGTCGGTTCGGCCGAGAGCGTTCTCGGGCTCGCCAACGATGGCGATTCGATCATCGTCGACGGCATGAGCGGCGACGTGCACCTGCGCCCACCCGAGGACGTCCAGACGGCCTATGCCGAGAAGGTTCGCTTCCGCGCCAAGCGTCAGGCGCAGTACGCGGCGCTGCGCGATCTGGAGACCGTGACGCGGGACGGACGGCCGATCTCGCTGATGATGAACGCGAGCCTTCTCGTCGACCTGCCCCAGCTCGACGAGGCGAACGCGGACGGCATCGGCCTCTTTCGCACGGAGTTCCAGTTCATGGTCGCCGACCGCCTGCCCCGGACGGGCGAGCAGGAGGCGCTCTACCGGGCGGTGCTGGAGGCGGCGCGGGGCCGGCCCGTCACCTTCCGCTCGCTCGATGTCGGCGGCGACAAGGTGCTCCCCTACCTCAAGGCCAACGAGGAGGAGAACCCGGCCATGGGCTGGCGCGCCATGCGCCTCGCGCTCGACCGGCCGGGGCTGATGCGGGCGCAGTTGCGCGCCCTGGTGCGGGCCTCCTCGGAGCGTGAGCTGCGGCTCATGTTCCCCATGGTCGCCAACCTGTCGGAGTTCCGCGCCGCCAAGGCGATGCTGGAGCACGAGATCGAATTCATGCGCGCGCGGGGCCGGCCCGGGCCTCATAGCCTCAAGCTCGGCGCGATGCTGGAGCTGCCCTCCATCCTCTTCGAGCTCGACAGGCTGCTCGCCGAGGCCGATTTCGCGTCCGTCGGCTCCAACGATCTGATGCAGTTCCTCTTCGCCGCCGACCGCGAGAATCCGCGCGTGGCCGACCGGTTCGATCCGATGAGCGTGCCGGCCCTGCGCGCGCTGCGGATGATCGTCGAGACGGGACGACGCGCGGGCAAGCCGATCGCACTCTGCGGTGAGCTGGCCGCGCGGCCTTTGGAGGCCATGGCGCTCATCGGGCTCGGCTATTCCACCCTCTCGATCAGCCCCTCCGCCTTCGGCCCCGTCAAGGCGATGATCCTCGCCCTCGACGCCGACGCCGTCTCCGCCGAGGTCGCCGCCTATCTCGACGCGCCGGACGCAGAGAGCCTGCGGCCCCGGCTGGAGCGGTTCGCCAGGGCGCACGGCGTCCCGTGCTGAGGGACGACGGCTACAAGCGCCACGACCCCGTTGCCCGGCGCAAGACGCTGCAGAAGATATGGGATAGACTGGAGTGTCTAGCTGCCAGCGCTTCCGTCGTCGGCCTGGGTTTCTGGGTCTATGACAATGGCAGCCGCGGGACATTCGGCACCATTGTGCTATGCGTCGCCCTTCTGATCGGCCTGCTGTTCCTTTTGATGTCCATAGCCAGGCTGCGCGATCCGAGGTCCTGACGGAAACCATGCTACCCGACGAGAAACTCCACACCCTGTCGCGCCGCTTCGGGCGCATCGCCGCCGAGATGAATGCCGGCCCGGATCCGGACGCCTATGTGGCTCTGGCGCGGGAATATGCCGAGCTGGAGCCCGTCGCCCAGAAGGTCGAGCGCTACCGGAAGGCGCAGGCCGATCTTGGCGAAGCGCGCGAGATGCTGGAGGGCGGCGATGCCGAGATGGCCGAGCTCGCGCGCGACGAGATCGAGCCGCTCGAAGCCGAGATCGAAGCGCTGGAGGCCGCGATCAAGCTCGCGCTCCTGCCCAAGGACGCCGCCGACGAGCGCTCGGTCATCCTCGAGGTCCGCGCCGGCACGGGCGGCGACGAGGCGGCGCTTTTCGCGGGCGATCTCTTCCGCATGTATTCGCGCTACGCGCAGGACCATGGCTGGCGCGTCGAGGTGATGTCGGCGTCGGAAGGAGAGGTCGGCGGCTTCAAGGAGGTCATCGCCTCGGTGAAGGGCGCGGGCGCCTACGCCAAGATGAAGTTCGAATCGGGCGTTCACCGCGTCCAGCGCGTGCCCGACACCGAGACGCAAGGGCGCATCCACACCTCGGCCGCGACCGTGGCCGTGCTGCCCGAGGCCGAGGAGGTCGATGTCGACATCAACCCCTCCGACCTCAAGATCGATACCTTCCGCGCGTCGGGCGCCGGTGGGCAGCACGTCAACACGACCGATTCGGCCGTGCGCATCACCCACCTGCCGACGGGGACCGTCGTCGCCGTTCAGGACGAGCGCTCGCAGCACAAGAACAAGGCGCGCGCCATGCAGGTGCTCGCCAGCCGCATCTTCGACGCCGAGCGCCAGCGGCTCGATGCCGAGCGGGCGGACGCGCGAAAGGGGCAAGTCGGCTCCGGCGACCGCTCCGAGCGCATTCGCACCTACAACTTCCCGCAAGGGCGCGTGACCGATCACCGCATCAACCTCACGCTCTACAAGCTCGACAAGGTCATCACCGGAGAAGCGCTCGGCGACCTCGTCGACGCCCTCATCAGCGACCATCAGGCGAGCCTTCTGACGCAGCTCGAAGGCGCCGGCTGATGCGACCGGCCGACACGGCCACCGGCGCGACCGCGAGGGCGTTCACAGTCCGTTAACCACAGGCGCCGCGTAATGGAGGCTTCCAAGGAGGGGGCCTTTACCGCGATGACCCATGCCGTCCACACCGGAATCCCTGATGCGCCCGCACCGATGGCGGCCATTCAGGACACGCTGGCCGACTACTGGCAGGTGCTGAAGCGCTACCACGCCGCGCCCGTCACCAAGCGCCCGCACCTTCTACGCAACCAGGTCTGGCTGCGCTGGCGCGGAGAGACGCATGCGCCCACGCGCGAGCGGCTGCGCCATTTCATCGACACCGAGCATAGGCGCCTCAAGACAGCTTATGGCGTCACCTCGCTGACCGATCTCGCGCCGGGCTCGCGTCCTGCCAGGGACTGGGGCTGCCGCTGCCCGCATGCCGCCAACGAGGACGGCGCCGGCTTCCAGGGCTCGCCCCATCTCAAGGTGATCGCCGACGCCTGTCCGCTCCACGGCCGCGAGATGTGGCGCCTGCCGACCTGACCGCGCCCCGGCCGCAACTTCGGTGCGCGGCCGGCGTTCTCCCCGCCTGGACCACCGGGTCCGCAACGGGAGACATTTTCATGAAACGTACTGGCAGCGCCGTCTGGCACGGCGCCCTCGGCGACGGCAAGGGCAGCACCTCCACCCAGAGCGGCACGCTCGACAAGACGCCTTATAGCTTCAAGAGCCGCTTCGAGGACGAGAGCGGTCGCTCGGGCACGAACCCCGAGGAGTTGTTGACGGCCGCCCATGCCGGCTGCTTCACTATGCAGCTCGCCCACATGCTGGCCGACGCCGGCCACCCGGCCGAGACGCTGGAGACGGTGGCCGAGGTCAGCGTGGAGCAGCAGGGCGGCGGTTTCGCCATCACGACGTCGGTGCTCAAGCTGTCGGGCACCGTGCCCGGGATCGCCGACGCGGACTTTCAGCGCATCGCCGGCGAGGCCAAGACCGGCTGCCCGGTGTCGAAGGCCCTCGCCGGCGTCGACATCAGCCTCGATGCGACGCTGAACGGCTGACGACGCATGAAGGGCGCCCGGAACGACGGCTCGAACCGGGCGTTCTACTTACACGCTCCGCCCGGTGGGTGATCCTCACGAACATCGGTGAGCGTGCGAGGATCCTGTCATGGGTGAATTGACCGACAAGGCAAAGGCCGCCGCCAACAAGGCCGCCGGCAGCGCCAAGCAGGCCGTAGGCGACGCCACCAAGGACCAGAAGCTCAAGGACGAGGGCACGGCGCAAAAGGCCAAGGGCACCGTCCAGGACGTTTCCGGCTCCGTCAAAGGCGCGCTCGGCGACGACATCTAGGAACCGTTCCGGCCAAGACCGGAACCACGCTTCGGGAGCCAAGACCGGAACGACGCTTCGGGAGGCCCGCCAGCGGGCCTCTCTTGCCGTCTGGGGACCGTCAGATGGTCTGGTTGTAGTCGCCGACCTCGGGGTTCCGGCGCAGCACGGCGTCGACGCTGTGGAACATCTCGCGCATCCGGGCCTCCGAGACCGGGCTTTCGACGACGACGACGAGCTCGGGCTTGTTGGACGATGCCCGAAGGAGGCCCCACGTGCCGTCGTCGGCCACGACGCGCACGCCGTTGACCGTGATGAGTTCGTGGATGGCATGGCCGTCGATGGTCTCACCGGCGCCGTGCATGCGCTCGAACTCTGCGACGACCTTGTCGACGACGCCGTATTTCGTCTCGTCGTCGCAATGGGGACTCATCGTCGGCGAGCCCCAGGTCTGGGGCAGGTCGCGGCGCAAGTCCGCCATCGTCTTGGTACTGGCGCGATCGAGCATGTCGCAGATCGCGATGGCCGAGACGCAGCCATCGTCGTAGCCGCGCCCGATCGGCTCGTTGAAGAAATAGTGGCCGGACTTCTCGAAGCCCGCGATGGCGCCGAGCTCGTTCACTCGCCGCTTGATATAGCTGTGGCCGGTCTTGAAGTAGTCCGTCACCGCGCCGTTGGCTTTCAGCACCGGGTCGGTCGCGTAGAGGCCCGTCGATTTGACGTCGACGACGAACTGCGCGTTCTCGTGGATGGCCGAGATGTCGCGGGCGAGCATGACGCCGACCTTGTCGGCGAAGATCTCGGTGCCCTCGTTGTCGACCACGCCGCAGCGGTCGCCATCGCCGTCGAAGCCGAAGCCCACGTCGGCACCGTGCTCGTGGACGGCTTCCTCGATGGCTTTGAGCATCTTCATGTCTTCGGGATTGGGGTTGTAGCGCGGGAAGGTGTAGTCGAGCTCGGCATCGAGCGGGATGACCTCGCAGCCGATCGCCTCCAGCACGCGGGGCGCGAAGGCGCCGGCCGTTCCGTTGCCGCAGGCCGCGATGACCTTGAGCTTGCGCTTCAGCTTCGGGCGGTCCGTGAGTTGCTGAATGTAACCGTCGGCGAAGCCCTCGTGGAACCGGTAGGAGCCGCCGCCCCGCGCGTCGAACTTCGCTCCGAGCACGATCTCCTTGAGGCGGCCCATCTCGTCCGGCCCGAAGGTGCGCGGCCGGTCGGCGCCCATCTTGACGCCGGTCCAGCCGTTCTCGTTGTGGGAAGCCGTGACCATCGCGACGGCCGGCACGTCGAGCGCGAACTGGGCGTAATAGGCCATCGGCGTCATGCACAGCCCGATATCGTGGACCTTCACGCCGGCCGAGAGGAGGCCGGAGACGAGGGCGTATTTGATCGACGAGGAATAGGCGCGGTAATCGTGACCGGTCACGAGTTCGGGCTTGCCCATCTCCTGCAGCAGCGTGCCGAGCCCCATCCCCAGCGCCTGCACGCCCATGAGGTTGAGCTCGGTCTCGAAAAGCCAACGCGCGTCGTACTCCCGGAAGCCCGTCGGCTTGACCAGCGGCTCCGACTCGTAGGCGTAGGTGTTGGGCGTCAGCTGCGGCTTGGGCGTGGGAAAGTTCGACATGGGCGGCGCGTCTCCTCGGTCTCGTTGTCTTCCACATAGCGGAGACCGCGGGTGCGGCAAACCGTACTCAGGGTACGAGCAGCATCCGCGTCGAGGAGAACTCGACGCGCGAGAAGCGCGCGAGCGCCGTCATGCCGAGGAGAGATTCGTGAAGCGCGCCCTTGGGCGAGACCGTCGCGGCCACGTCGCGCAGCGTCAGATGACCGATCGTGAGTTCGGGGATGACGACCGGCGCGAGGCGCATCGTACCGTTGGCGGTGCCGACCTGGAGCGTGAAGTCGTCCGGGCCCGGATCGATGCCGAGCCGCGCCGCGTCCTCGCCCGTCAGGCCCACATAGGAGGCGCCCGAATCGACCATCAGCCGCAGCGGCGCCCCGCCGACCTCAGCCTCGGCCATGAAGTGTCCGTAGCCGTCCGCATAGAGCGCGAGGGCGGGCGCACCCTCATCGGTCCACGACACGCTCTGCTCGTGCGAGACCGAGGCCCAGGCGGCGGCCGCGATACGGGGCAGGCCGGGCAGCATCTGCGCGAGTACGGAAACGCTCACGAAGGCGACGAGGAAGAGGAGGGCGGCGCGGGTGATGAGCATGTCGGACCAACGGGGCAAGGTCGCCTTTGGTGCCACGCGAGCCCGCCAAACGCGCCCCAAACCTTACGCGATCGTTAACGCCGCGGCCTCGAAGCCCAATACCTGCGTCTCGCGATGGAACGGGCGTGCCGATCTGGAACGGATTCGTTATCGACCCCACGGGGAACGTCGCTGGCCCTCATCGTTCCCTCAGCCCTGCGTCCCCTGGCGGATCGGCGGGGTGAATTGAAGGTCGAGGTCCCAGGGGAAGTAGATCCAGGTGTCCTGGCTGACCTCGGTCACGAAGGTGTCGACCATCGGCACGCCCATCGGCTTGGCGTAGACGGTGGCGAAATGGGCGTTGGGGAGCATGTCGCGCACGACCTTGGCGGTCTTGCCGGTGTCGACGAGGTCGTCGATCACCAGAACGTGCGATCCGCCCTTGCCCAGCGCCGCGACCCGCTCGTCGACCGGCTTGATGACCTGCAACATCCCTTGCGCATCGTAGTCGTGATAGGAGGCGACGCAGACCGTCTCGATGGTCCGCACGCCAAGCTCCCGGCTGATGATGCCGGCCGGCACGAGCCCGCCCCGCGTGATCGCGACGATGGCCTCCCAACCCTCGCCGTCCCGCACGTCCTTGGCGATGGTCGAGAGGCGCCAGGACAGCGCCTTGCAGTCGCGGTGGAACTGGTCCCAGGAGACGGGAAAGGGTTTGGGATCGGTCGTGTCGCTCATGGTGGTCCTCAGGTTGGGGGCGTCGTTGTCAGGGCCTGGAGAAGGGTGCGCACCTCGGCCTCGGCGGCATCGAGTAGCGCGAGGTCGCGGCCGCGCAGCGTGACGAGAACGGCGTAGCGCGTGCCGTCGAAGCGCGGATAGCTGCCGATAAGGACGCCCGGGTGGCGCCGGTCGATCTCGCCCAGAGGCCCGGCGACATCGCCTTCCTTCAAGGGGGCCTCGAGCTGGCGCGTCTCGGGCACCACGCCCTGCTTCAGCGTCGGGCCGACGGCGTCGAGCATGGCCCTCATGATGGCGGGCACGCCGGCCATGACGATGACGTTGCCGATCCGAAAACCGGGCGCCTTGGAGACCGGATTGTCGATGAGCGTCGCGCCGTCCGGAATGCGTGCCATGCGCAGGCGCGCCTCGTTGAGCTGTCCGACACCGTGCCGCTCTTCCAGCATGGCGACGGCATCGGGGTGATGGTCGATGGATACGCCGAAGGCAGCGGCCACCGCATCGGCCGTGATGTCGTCATGCGTCGGGCCGATGCCGCCCGTCGTGAAGACGTAGGTGTTGCGTGCCCGGAGCGCGTCGAGCGCCTCGACGATCCGGTCCTGCCGGTCGGGCACGATGCGGGCCTCGTCGAGGTCGATGCCAAGGAGGGTCAGATAGTCGGCGATGGTACCGATATTGGTGTCCTTCACCCGGCCCGAGAGCACCTCGTCGCCGATCACGAGGACCGCGGCAGTGATCGAGGCGGCGGAGGGTTCGGGAGCGGAGGGTTCGGGGGAAGTGGGGTGCGACATGGCGCTTCCTAGCCGAGCCCACCGGGCCGAACAAGCGCGCCGAGGTGGCTGCGTCGCTCCGCCTACGACGCCCTTGCGATACCCTTGCCCCGCGCCGCCATCTCGCACATCTTGCAAGGAGGGGCGCGAAGCGGATGGACGCGCTTCGGATTTCACAGGGCGGAACGGCATCGCGGCCGGACGCAGCGGGACACGCATGATGGACACGCATACGATAGAGCCGGACGGCATCATCCTCTACGGCGAGGATGCGTTCGCAGGCATGCGCGTCGCCGGCCAGCTGACCGCCAAGGCGCTCGACACGATGGCCGCCGAGGTCGCGCCGGGCGTCACGACGGCACGGATCGACCAGCTCGCCTACACCTTCGCGCGCGATCACGGGGCCTATCCGGCCACCCTCCTCTACAAGGGCTACCGGCATTCGACCTGCACGTCGCTCAACCACGTCATCTGCCACGGCATCCCCAACGAGAAGCCGCTCAGGGACGGCGACATCCTCAACATCGACATTACGCTCATCGTCGATGGCTGGCATGGCGATTCGAGCCGTATGTATGCCGCCGGCGCCCCCTCCCGAAAGGCGCAGCGCATTTGCGAGATCGCCTTCCAATCGCTCCAGAAGGGCGTCGAGGCGGTGAGGCCCGGCGCCACGACCGGCGATATCGGCCATACCATCCAGTCCTACGCGGAAGGCGAGCGCGCCGGCGTGGTGCGCGAATTCTGCGGCCACGGGCTCGGGCGCAAGTTCCACGAGGCGCCCAACATCATGCATTTCGGCCGGCCGGGCGAAGGCCATGTGCTGCGCCCCGGCATGATCTTCACCATCGAGCCCATGGTGAACGCCGGCAAGCCGGGCGCCAAGGTGCTCTCCGACGGCTGGACGGCCGTCACCCGCGACCGCTCGCTCTCGGCCCAGTTCGAGCATTCGGTCGGCGTTACGCCTGACGGCGTCGAGGTCTTCACCCATTCCCCGGCCGGTCTCGACAATCCTGTCGCGACTGCAGTCTAAGCGGCGTGGCGTCCAAGGGGGGTAAGCGCGGCCTCGACGACGGTTTCACCGCACTCCGGATCGGCGCCTACGGCAAGCCGGCGGGTATCGACAGCGAGGACGAACTCCCGGCAGAGGAGCCGCTCGAGGCTGGAGCGCCGGCGAACGAGGCGCCGGCGAGCGAGGCCGCTCCAGCGTTACCGCTGACGGCGTCTTCCGCCGAGATCTTCGCGCCGGTTTCGGCGACGGACGACGCCCCTCGGCTCAACGGGCCGCCGAGCGACCTCCCCGTTCCCACGACCCTTCATGCGCCGCGCTCTGAGCCCGACCACCGCCTCGGCCATCGCGACCGGCTGCGCAAGCGGTTGCGGGAGGCGGGCGCCACGGCCGTCGCCGACTACGAGCTGCTCGAGATGACGCTCTTTCGCGCCATTCCGCGCCGCGACACCAAGCCCCTCGCCAAGACGCTTCTGAAGGAATTCGGCAGCCTCGCCGGCGTCATCAACGCCCCCGAGGCGCGGTTGCGGCAGGTGAAGGGCGTCGGCGATGCGGTCGTCTCGGAATTCCGCCTCATGGGCGCCGTCAGCCGCGCCGTCCTCAGAGAGGCGATCGAGGAGCGGCCGATCCTCTCATCCTGGGAGGCGGTACTCGACTATGCCCGCGCCCATATCGCCTTCTCCAACGTGGAGCATTTCCACGTCCTCTTCCTCGACAAGAAGAACCGGCTCATCCGCGACGAGATCCAGCAGACCGGCACGGTCGATCACACGCCCGTCTATCCGCGCGAGGTCGTGCGCCGCGCGATCGAGCTCGATGCGACGGCCCTCGTCCTCGTCCACAACCACCCGAGCGGCGACACGACGCCGAGCCGGGCCGACGTCGCGATGACGAAGACCGTCATCGAGGTCGCCCGCCCCCTCGGCATCGCCGTCCACGACCACGTCATCGTCGGCCGGCAGGGCCATGCGAGCATGAAGGGGATGCGGCTGATCTAGAGCCGTTCCAGCGGAGGTGCGATAGGACCGCAACGTGGGGAACCGCGCAAAAACGATGCGCTAGAGCGCGTTCGGTGAATGGATAGGAACCGGACACGCTCTAGGGCCGACAAGCGTCGCCCGGCCGTCAATACGCATCCAGCGTCCGGCGCGCCGCCTTGCGGCGCGACGCAGGCCCCGCCTCGGCGCCCTCGATCTCCTCCTCCACCGTTCCGCGCGCCTGCAACCAGGCGGCGACGAACCAGCAAACGAGCGCCCAGCCGGCCCCGATGGTCCAGCCGGCAACGACATCGGTCGGCCAATGGACGCCGAGATAGAGCCGGCTGAGACCGACCGAGACGGCGAGGAGGACCGCGACGAACATGATGTAGGCCTTCTCCGTCTTGCGCGCGCGCAGCCGCATCAGGAGGGCGCCGAGCGTCAGATAGGTCACGGCCGAGAGCGTGGCATGGCCGGACGGAAAGCTCGCCGTGAAGGTCTCCATGCCATGGGCGACGATGTCGGGGCGCGAGCGCACGAAGAGGTCCTTGAGCCCCTGGCTGATGACGGTACCGCCCGCGACCGCCACGAACACGAGGACAGCGCCGCCATATTGGCCGGAAAGGACGAGGAAGCCGATGACGAGGGCGGTGATGCCGATGATGAAGACCATGGAGCCGAGCGCCGTCACGTCGCGCATCATCTCCTCGAACCAGGCCGGCCCGAGCGGATCGGTCGGATCATCGGCTTCGCGCATGGCGTAGAGGATCGTCTCGTCGAAGCGCGCGGTATCGCCGTCCAACACCTCGTCGGCGAGTTCGGCGAACGCCCAGACCGTGAGGCCGAGAATGACGAGCGCGGCGATGAGCCAGATCTCCCGGCGCCGGTCTCGCAGGGTATCGGTGAGAACGGTCATGGATGGCTCCGCTAGGGTGGGGTCGGCACGGCGGCGCCGGGGGGAGATTGGAGAGATCGGTCCGTCATGAAACCGTCATGCCGGGTTCGCGTTCCACCGGGCTCGCTGGCAGGCCGCGAGAGAGCCGTGTCGCCAGGCCGCCCGCAAAGGCATCGCGGCGACGTCTAAAGCGGCAGCGGGCCGTCATCGCAGGCACCGCTGCGGTAGCCAGCGCGATGTCACTCCCCTACCCTGATGGCGATGAACACCGAATCGCCTCCCCTCTCCGCCGGCAGCGCGGAGTCCACGAGTGCCCCCGGGCCGACGACCGAGCCCGGTGCGGACGCGACCGCGATCTTCAACGAGATGTTCGGACCGGGCGGCGAGCCGCGCGCGGGCTACGCCAAGCTCCAGGCCTGGCTCGACGAGACGCCGGACGCACAACTCGAACAGCGCCGCCGCGAGGCCGAGACGCTCTTCCGGCGCTCCGGCATCACCTTCGCCGTCTATGGCGAGGAGGAGGCCGACGAGCGGATCATTCCCTTCGACATCGTGCCCCGCATCCTCACGCAAGGCGAATGGCAGCGCATGTCGCGCGGGCTCGAGCAGCGGGTCGGCGCGATCAACGCCTTTCTCGGCGACGTCTACGGCGCGCAGGAAATCCTGAAAGCGGGCATCGTGCCCGAGGACCTCATCTTCCAGAACGAGGCCTTCCAGGCCGAGATGGTCGGGCTCGAGGTCCCGCACGGGCTCTATGTCCACATCTGCGGCGTCGATCTGGTGCGTGTCGATGCCGATACGTTCTACGTGTTGGAGGACAACGCGCGCGTGCCGTCGGGCGTCTCCTACATGCTGGAGAACCGGGAGATGACGACCCGGCTGATGCCGGAGCTTTTCGCCAAGCATCGCATCCACCCGGTCGAGAACTATCCCGACGCCATGCTCTCGACGCTGCGCTCGGTCGCGCCGCGCAATGCCGCGCGCGAGCCCAACGTCGTCATCCTCACGCCCGGCCAGTTCAATTCCGCCTATTACGAGCACTCCTTCCTCGCCAACCGGGCGGGCATCGAGCTCGTCGAGGCGCCCGACCTCTTCGTGCGCGGCGAGAAGCTCTACATGCGGACCACGCAAGGCCCGCAACAGGTCGACGTCATCTACCGGCGCGTGGACGACGAGTTCCTCGACCCGCTCACCTTCCGCGCCGATTCGATGCTGGGCGTGCCCGGCCTGATGCAGGTCTACCGGGCCGGCAACGTCACGCTCGCCAACGCCGTCGGCACCGGCATTGCGGACGACAAGGCGATCTATTCCTACATGCCGGAGATCATACGCTTCTATACCGGCGAGGACGCGCTCATCGAGAACGTACCGACCTGGCGGTGCCGCGAGGCGGACGCCTGCTCTCACGTGCTCGACAACCTGAAGGACCTCGTCGTCAAGGAGGTCCACGGCTCTGGCGGCTACGGCATGCTCATCGGCCCGCACGCCACCCGGGCCGAGATCGAGGCCTATGCGAAGCGCATCCGCGCCGCCCCGCACGAGTTCATCGCCCAGCCGACGCTCTCGCTGTCGGCCTGCCCGACCTTCGTGGAGAGCGGCATCGCGCCCCGGCATGTCGACCTGCGCCCCTTCGTTCTATCGGGCGCCGACGGCGTGCGCACGGTCCCGGGCGGGCTCACGCGGGTGGCGCTCAAGGAAGGCTCGCTCGTCGTCAATTCGAGCCAGGGCGGCGGCACCAAGGACACCTGGGTGCTCAGTGCGTAGAGGCTCCGGGCACGCGAGGAAGAGACCATGACGACCCCCGTCGCCATCAAGGCGCTGCACCATTACGGCCTCACCGTATCGAGCCTGGCGAACGCGAAGGCGTGGTACGCGAGGGCGCTCGGCCTGACGCAAGGCGCCGAATGGTCGATAGCGAACGGCGCGATCCGCATCGCGCTGATGGAGGGGCCGGGCTTTGCGGTCGAGCTCTTCGAGACCGATGCGCCCCGGCCCGACGCGACGCGGGGCGAGGACGTGCCGACCTCGCTGTCGGCCATGGGCCTGCGCCACATTGCGCTCACCGTCGACGACGTCGCCGCCACGCACGAGGCCTTGCGCGCGATGGGCGTCGAGATCGCCTCCGCACCGGCGCATTCCGACGCCGGCTTCTCCTACTGCTTCGCGCTCGATCCGGACGGGAACCAGATCGAATTCGTCGAGCCGGACTGACCTCATGCTTTCGCGCACCGCCGACAACATCTTCTGGCTCGCCCGCTACATGGAGCGGCTGGACAACATCGCCCGCATTCTCGACGTGGCCTATCGCCTTTCGGCCCTGCCGCTCGAGGACGGCGCGGCGTCGAACGAGTGGGAATCTGCGCTCGTCGCGGCCGGCCAGGAGGACGCCTACCGCGCGCTCCACAAGGAGGTGACGCCGGAGGACACGATCGCCTTCCTCACCTTCGACCGGCGCAACCCATCGAGCATCCGCTCCTGCCTGGAGGCCGCGCGCACCAATGCGCGGGCGGTGCGGGCCGACCTCCCCCATACCGTCTGGGAGGCGGTCAACGAGCCCTGGCTCGCCATGCGCCCGCGCGGCGAGGCGCCGACCATATCGGAATTGCCCGAGTTCCTGCGCATCGCCGTCGAGAGCGCCGCCCTCTTCGACGCCGCCTGCTATCGCACCATGCTCCGAAACGACGCGTTCTACTTCCAGCGCGTCGGCGCCTATCTGGAGCGGGCCGACGCGACGGCGCGCATTCTCGACGTGAAATACAACCTGCTCCTCCCCGAGGGATCGCCCGTCGGCGGCTCGCTCGACCACTATCAATGGAGCGCGATCCTGCGCTCGGTCAACGCGCGCTCCAACTACCAGTCGCTCTACCGCCAGGCGCTGAGGCCGTGGCTGGTCGCAGACCTCCTCATCCTGCGGCCCGAGATGCCCCGCTCGCTGACGGCCTGCGCCGAGAAGCTGCGCGAATATCTCGACGGGCTCGCCGACATCTACGGCCGCCAGGGCGAGAGCCAGCGCATGGCCCGCGCCATGCACGGGCGGCTCGTCCAGTCCGACATCAAGAGCATCTACCAGGAGGGCCTGCACGAATTGCTGACCGACTTCCTCGGCCGCAACGCCGCGCTCGGTCAGGCCATCTCACGACACTACCTGCTCGGCTGACACCATGCGCCTTCGCGTCCACCACGAGACCCGCTACGTCTACGACCGGCCGGCCCGCACCCTCATCCAGGTGCTGCGCCTAACGCCGCAGACGCATGACGCGCAATACGTGCGGCGCTGGCGCGTCGAGGTCGATCAGGACGTGCGGCTCTTCCAGGGACACGACGCGCTCGGCAACCCCGTCCACCATCTCACGATCGACGGGCCGATCGACGCCCTCACCGTGACCGCCTTCGGCGAGGTCGAGGTGCAGGACACCGGCGGCATCGTCGCCGGCACGCGCGAGCGGCTGCCGGCGGGCGTCTTCCTGCGCGAGACCGACCTCACGAAGTCCGATGACGCGATCCGCCACCTCGCCCCGCCGCCGGCGGGCGAGAACGCCGACGTTCTCACCTCCCTTCACGAGTTGATGGGCCGTCTGCGCGAGCGCATGCTCTTCGAGGTCGGCACGACCGATATGCGCACCACCGGCGCCGAAGCGCTCCAGGCCGGGCGCGGCGTCTGCCAGGATTTCTCCCACGTCTTCATCGCGGCCGCGCGCCAGGCCGGCATTCCGGCCCGCTATGTGAGCGGCCACCTCCACCACCCGGACGGCGAGCCGATGCAGGAGGCGGGCCACGCCTGGGCCGAGGCGCTGGTGCCCGATCTCGGCTGGGTCGGTTTCGACGCTGCCAACGGCATTTGCGTGACCGAGCACTATGTCCGCGTCGCCACCGGCTTCGACGCGCTCTCGGGCGCCGCTATCCGGGGCGCCTATGCCGGCGGCGGCCGCGAGGCGATGACGGTCGAGGTCGCGGTAGGTGCGAGTGGGCGGCAGGTCCAGCGGCAGGATTCGGACGGCCAGTTCCAGAGCCAGTGATGCGTGTGTTGGCAGGCCGACCCGTCGCATAGCCCATTTGCTTCTTCATCAGCCGCGCTAGGATGGCGGACTGATTCCCGGACCGACGGCGGTATCCCTTTCGATGACCTATTGCGTCGGCATTCTCACCGAGAGCGGCCTCGTCATGCTGGCCGACACCCGCACCAATGCCGGGCTCGACAACATCTCGACCTACCGGAAGCTGCACACGTTCGAAGTGCCGGGCGAGCGGCTGATTGCGCTTTCGACGGCGGGCAATCTCTCGATCAGCCAGGGCGTCCTCAACCTCCTGCAGGAGGGCGTGCCCAACGAGAGCGGCGACGGGGTCAGCACGATCCTCGACGTGCCGAGCCTCTTCGAGGCCGCCCATCTCGTCGGCCGCGCCATCCGCACGGTCTACAACACGCTGGGGCCGACGGTGGAGGCGCAGGACGTCAATTTCGGCGTCTCCTTCCTCCTCGGCGGTCAGGTCGCCGACCGTCGCCTGCGGCTCTTCCAGGTCTATTCGGCCGGCAACTTCATCGAGGCGGGCATGGACACGCCTTTCCTCCAGATCGGCGAGCACAAATACGGCAAGCCAATTCTCGACCGCGCCATCACCTATCGCACCGACGTGATGGAGGCCTTGAAGCTCGCCCTCATCTCGATGGACTCGACGCTGCGCTCCAACCTCTCGGTCGGCCTGCCCGCCGACGTCCTCGTCTACCACCGCGACGACCTGCGTGCGTCCATTCGCTACCGCATCGAGCCGGACGATCCCTATTTCACCGATCTCTCCGAGCGCTGGTCGCAAGCCCTGAGGGACGCCCACGGCGCGATCGCCCCGCCGAACTGGTCTCGGCCAGGCGGTCGCGGCGCGGACGGATAGGCTCGCGCATCGGACCAGGCAGCGCAGCTGCCAACCACGTCCGCGACCAAGCCACCGGACGATGCAACGGGTTGTCGCAGCAAGCGCATGTACGCCCGAACCCGTGGGTTGGCCGGCTTGGTTACGGCCACCACGACGACCGGCCTCAAAAGCGCCGTCTCACCTTGGTCTGGGCTCCGCAGCGCGCATTCGCGTGGGAGACTGCCATGCTGAGGGCCCTCAGAGCCGTGCCGCTGATCGCGCTCGTGATCGCGCTCTACAACATCACCGTCATCGCCATGTTCATGCCGCTCGACTGGGTGGTCTTCCGGATGGCGCTCGTCTCGGGCGCGGTCTGGGAGATGGATCTCGGCGCATCGCTCGTCGCCTTCGGCATCGTCCTCCTCTTCTTCGAGGTCTTGAACGCCGGGTCGGCGCGGGCCGCGACGCTGGTCAACCACACGCTCTCGCTCGGCGTCTTCGTCTTCGCGCTCATCGAGTTCCTGCTCGTGCCGTGGTGCGGAACCTCGACCTTCTTCCTCCTCGTCCTCCTCGCGCTGGCCGACGTCGTCTCGGGCTATGCCGTCACGATCATGGTCGCACGGCGCGACGTCGCCTTCGGGCCGTGAGGTCTCAAGGTCTCAAGGGCTTGGGTGGTAACCCTTCGTTCACCATGATCGAAGGTGCGACGCGGCGTCTGCGGGCCAGCCTGCGATGTTTAGCGAACCCTTAGGCCGAGCCCCCTAGCCTCGGCTTCACTATTGACGGTCCATAAGCCATGCGTGACGCGCGGCGGGCCGGTGTGAAGCGTATCGAGGGGGAACGGCGCTATGGATATCGCCACAATTATCGGCGTCATCGCGGGCATCTTCGTCATCTGCATGGCGATGCTGACGGGCGGCAGCTTCGGGCAGTTCGTCGATCTGCCCTCGACGCTCATCGTGATGGGCGGCACGTCGGCCGCCGTTCTCATCCGCTTTCCGTTGAGCGGCGTCCTCAAGGCGCTCGGCCTCGGGCTCAAGATCGCGATCCGCAACCCGTCGGGCTCGCACCGCGACATGGTCGAGGAGATCGCGCGCCTTGGCGGCATCGCCCGCAAGGCCGGCCCGCTCGGGCTCGACAACGAGAAGGTCGACGACGACTTCCTCGCCAAGGGCATTCAGCTCATCGCGGACGGGCACGAGGTCGAGTTCATCGCCGAGACCATGTCCCGCGAGGGCGACCTCAAGGTCGAGCGCTTGCAGCGGGGCGAGAAGATCTTCCGCGCCATCGGCGACGCGGCGCCCGCCTTCGGCATGATCGGCACGCTGGTCGGCCTCATCCAGATGCTCGCGACCATGGACGATCCGGGCAATATCGGCCCGTCGATGGCGATCGCGCTCCTCACCACGCTCTACGGCGCCTTGATCGCCAACCTCATCGCCATCCCGATCGCCGACAAGCTCGCCATGAAGCTCAAGGACACCGAGCTCAACCAGGCGCTGGTGACGGACGGCGTGACGCAGATCCGCCAGAACAAGAACCCCAACCTCATCCGCGAGATGCTGCTGGCCTATCTGCCCGAGAACGCGCGTGGTCCGGTTCCGGCCAAGGGCGGCGGCGGTCAGCCGGCCGGCCAGCCGCAGGCGGCCTGATCGATGGCCGCTCTAGCAAAGAAGAGCTCGGTCGGCCCGGCGCCCATCCCCGCCTGGCTCGTCACCTTCGCGGACCTGATGTGCATCCTGGTGTGCTTCTTCGTCCTCATCATCTCCTTCTCGATCCAGGACCAGTACCGGCTCCAGGTCGTGGCCGGCTCGATGCGCGACGCCTTCGGCGTCAAGCCGGTGACGCGCCGCGCGGGCATGATCGAGGTCGAGGGCTCGCCTTTGCGCCAGCACGTCAAGGACGTCGTCCAGATCCCGATCGAGTTCAACTCGGAGTTCGCGACCGAGCGGCACGACGACAAGCAGAAGCAGGGACCGGAAGCCAATACGCACGAGTTCGAGCGCTCCGACATCGAGCGTCCGCGCCAGTTCGCCACCGCCACGGTCAGCCTTCGCCAGGCCTTCCAGGAGATGCCGGAGATCGCCGAGATCTCCAACAACATCGTCATGGAGGAGACCGAGGACGGGCTGAACCTACAGATCGTCGACGAGGACGGCCGCTCCATGTTCGCGCCGGGCTCCAAGCTCCCCTACGAGCGGACTCGCAAGTTGCTGGAGCATATCGCCCCTGCGCTTGCCCGTCTGCCCAACCGGATCATGGTGACGGGGCACACGACGGCGGCCTCTGCTCAGGAAGGCCTCGCCCAGAGCCCCTGGGAGCTCTCCTCGGCCCGCGCCGACGCGGCCCGCGACATCCTCGAGGCCCATGGGCTGGCGCCGGAGCGGATCTTCTCCGTCGTCGGCAAGGCGGACACCGAGCCCTTGTTCCTCAACGATCCCTTCCTCGCCTCCAACCGGCGCATCTCGATCCTTCTCATGAAGGAAGAGCCGCCGGTGCCATCCGGCCTCAGGCCCTGACGACGAGAGGCCCCGCATCGCGGGGCCTCTTCTGTTGGGGACCGCTGCGCCCCCCCTAGGATCGCGGGGCCACGTCGGCGTCGGTGATCCCCCTCATCCGCCTGCCGACACCTTCTCCCTCGAGGGAGAGGGATGTTGCCTCGACCCGACTATAGCGCATTGTTTTTGCGCGGTTCCTTACGCTGCCGTGCTATCGCACCTCCACTGGAACGGCTCTAGGTCGCCGCTTCGACGGCGCGCGCGGTCATCACGCGGATGAGGTTGGCGCGGTAGGCGGGGGAGGCGTGCATGTCGGTGATGAGGCCGTCGGACGCGATCTCGACGGACTTGACCGCATCGGCCGAGAAGTTCGCGTCGAGCGCGGCCTCGAGGCCCGCATGGCGAAAGACGCCGTTCTCGCCCGCACCCGTTATCGCAACGCGTACGCCGTCGGCCTGTCTGGCGACGAAGACGCCGCACATCGCATAGCGCGAGGCCGGGTTGCGGAACTTGGCATAGGCCGCCGCCTCGGCGCCCCGAACCTTGATCGCGGTCAGGATCTCGCCCTCGTCGAGCGCGGTCGTGAACATCCCATCGAAGAAGTCCTCGGCCGCGATCTCGCGCCGGTCCGTCACCAGGGTCGCACCAAGGGCGAGCATGGCGGCGGGGTAGTCGGCGGCCGGATCGTTGTTGGCGATCGATCCGCCGATGGTCCCGAGGTGCCGCACGGCCGGATCGCCGATCTTGCCGGCCAACTTGGCGAGCGAGGGCACGAGCGACCGGACCGCCTCGTCGGTAGCGACCTCGGCATGGGTCGTCATCGCGCCGATGACGACGGCGTCGCCATCGCGCCGGACACCCCGCAACTCCGGCATGGCGCGCAGATCGACGAGGTCGGACGGCGCGGCGAGATGGAGCTTCAACGTCGGCAGCAGCGTCTGGCCGCCGGCGATCAGCGTCGCCTCCCCTTTCTCGGCTAGGAGGGAGGCGGCCTCGGCAACCGAGGACGGGCGGTGATAGTGGGCTTCGTACATGTGCGTCCCCTCCCCTATTCGGCCGCGATGGGCATGCGCGCGGCTTCGATGGCCGACCAGACGGCGAGCGGCGTCGCTGGCATGGCGAGCGCCTCGCTGCCGATCGCGTCGGTGATCGCGTTGATGACGGCCGGCGGCGCGCCGATCGCCCCCGCCTCGCCGCAGCCCTTGAGCCCAAGCGGATTGTTGGGGCTGGGCGTGCAGCCGTGGTCGACCTTGAAGCTGGGCAGATCGTCCGCACGCGGCATGCAGTAGTCCATATAGGAGCCGGTCAGGAGCTGTCCCGCATCGTCGTAGACGATACCCTCCAACATGGCCTGCCCGATGCCTTGCGCGACGCCGCCATGGACCTGCCCCTCGACGATCATCGGATTGATGATGGTGCCGAAATCGTCCGCCGCGACGAACTGGATGATCTCCGTCACGCCCGTCTCGGGATCGACCTCGACCTCGCAGATGAAGGCGCCCGACGGGAAGGAGAAGTTGACGGGGTCGAAGAAGCTCGTCTCCTTCAGCCCCGGCTCGATGCCTTCAGGCAGGTTGTGCGCCATGTAGGCGGCCAGGCCCACCTCGTGCCAGGCCATCGACTTGTCGGTGCCTTTGACCTTGGCCTCGCCGTTCTCGATGACGATGTCGTCCTCGGAGGCTTCCAGCGTGTGGGCGACGATGGTCTTCACCTTCGCCTCCACCTTGTCGAGCGCCTTCATGACGGCCGACATGCCGACCGGGCCTGAGCGAGAGCCATAGGTGCCCATGCCGAACTGCACCGTGTCGGTGTCGCCGTGGACGATCGAGACGTTGTCGATCGGCACGCCGAACCGATCGGCCACGAGCTGGGCGAAGGTCGTATCGTGGCCTTGGCCGTGCGAGTGGCACCCGGTGAGGACCTCGATCGTGCCGGCCGGGTTGACCCGAACCTCGGCGCTCTCCCAGAGACCGACACCGGCACCCAGTGAGCCCGCAGCGGCCGAGGGGGCGAGCCCACACGCCTCGATGAAGCAGGAATAGCCGAGCCCGCGCATCTTGCCGCGCCGGGCCGCTTCCTGCCGACGCGCCTCGAAGCCTTCGACGTCGGCGGCCTTTTGCGCCATGTCGAGAATGGCGTCGAAATCGCCCGCGTCATAGGCGAGCAGAACCTGGGTCTGATAGGGGAACTCGCGGATGAAGTTCTGCCGGCGCAGATCGGCCGGGTCGCGGCCCATCTCGCGGGCCGCCGTCTCCATCATCCGCTCGACGAGGTAGGTCGCTTCCGGCCGCCCGGCGCCCCGGTAGGCATCGACGGGCACGGTGTTGGTATAGACCGCCTTCACGTTCCCGTAGATGGCCGGAATGTCGTACTGGCCCGACAGAAGCGTGCCGTAGAGATAGGTCGGCGTCGCCGTCGCGAAGAGCGACGCGTAGGCACCGATATTGGCGATCGTGTCGACCTTGAAGCCGACGATCCGGCCGTCCGCGTCGAAACCCATGCGCGCCGTCGTGACGTGATCGCGCCCATGCGCGTCGGTCATGAAGGCTTCGGAGCGGGTCGAGGTCCACTTGATCGAGCGGCCGGTCTTGAGGCTCGCCCAGAGGCAGGTGATCTCTTCCGGGTAGATGTAGATCTTGGAGCCGAAGCCGCCGCCGACATCGGGCGCGATCACACGCAGCTTGTGTTCCGGCGCGACGTTGTAGAAGGCCGAGAGGACGAGACGGGCGACGTGCGGGTTCTGGCTCGTCGTATAGAGCGTGTAGTGGTCGTCGGCCTCGTCATAGATCGAGATCGCGACGCGCGGCTCCATCGCATTGGGCGAGAGCCGGTTGTTGGTGATCTCGAGCTCGGTGATGTGGGCCGCACCGGCCAGCGCCGCGTCGGTCTTGGCCTCCTCGCCGATCTCCCAGTCGAAGCAGAGATTGTTGGCGATCTCGTCATGGACGAGGGATTTACCGTCTTCCATCGTCGTCGCGGTCGCGGCGCTCGCGCCGAGCACCTCGTAGGAGACCTCGACGCGCTCCGCCGCGAGCCGGGCCGTCGCCTCGTCGTCGGCGACGACGATCGCGACCGCATCGCCGACATAGCGCACCTTGTCGGTCGCGAGCGCCGACCAGGCGCCGATATTCATCGGGCTGCCGTCCTTCGACGTGATCGACCAGCCGGTGATGATGTTGCCGATACCGTCGCCGGTGAGTTGCTGGCCGTTCAGGACGGCGACGACGCCCGGCATGGCCTCGGCCGCCGAGGCGTCGATGCCCGTCACCTTGGCGTGCGCATGGGGGGAGCGAACGAAGGCGGCGTAGGCCTGGTTCTCCATGCGCATGTCGTCCGTGTACCGGCCCTTGCCGGTGATGAAGCGCTTGTCTTCCTTGCGCTTCACGCGGGCGCCGATGCCGTCGCCCTTGATCTCTTGCGGGTTTCCGCCGTCCATGGTCGTGTCCTCGTATCGTGGGGCGTATCGGCCGGTGACGGCGCCGCCCAGTGTTGGATCTGCCGGCCCGAAGGCCCGCGCGCTACATCTTCGTCGCGGCGTCCTGAATGGCGAGGACGATGTTGTGATAGCCCGTGCAGCGGCAGATGTTGCCCTGGAGCTGATCGCGGATCACCTCTTCGGTCAGCGCTTCGCCGCTCGCCTTGTGGCGGTTCACGATGTCGATCCCGGCCATGATCATACCAGGCGTGCAATAGCCGCACTGAAGCCCGTGGTGGTCGTGGAAGGCCTGCTGCATCGGGTGGAGCCCGCCATTGGCCAGTCCCTCGACGGTGGTGATCTCGGCACCCTCGGCGGAGGCCGCGAGCATGGTGCAGGATTTCACGGCCTTGCCGTCCACATGAACGACGCAGGCGCCGCACTGGCTGGTGTCGCAGCCGACATGGGTGCCGGTCAGCCGCAAATCCTCGCGCAGCATCTCGGAGAGGAGCGTGGTGCCCTTAATGCTGCGCGCCACGGCCTTGCCGTTGACGGTGAGCGACACCGGAACGGTGGAGCCTGCCGCCGGGTCCCCGCCACTCGGCACACCTTGCGCCACGTGCCGCCCGAGCTCTCCCGATGCGCCGTCCAAACCTTGTGTCATGCCAAGTCCCTCCCGAGCACGTCCTGGGGCAGGTTCGGGCCTGCGCCCTCTCGTTCACGGGAGACTAACCGCTCGGCCCGACCACGCAAGTGCTATTGCCCTCTGGCGATACACGACCTTCGTCCGATAGAGGGCCAGTCTATTCTTTCGCACACGCAGCAAACCCTTCGCAAACGCGAGACGAAAGCTTACGATCGGTGCATTGCAGGGAGAACGCCCGGCCCCGACAGGCTGCCGGCGAGATCGGCGACGCTCGCGAGCGAGTGGCAGGCATAGAGCCCGTCGACATGCGGCAGAAGCGCGCGCACGCCGCCGGCCTCGGGGCTGAACCCTTCGAAGCGCAGCAGGGGATTGAGCCAAAGGAGGCGGCGGCAGGACAGGCCGAGCCGTTCGGCCTGGATGCCGAGCGCGTGCGGTGAGCCGCGCTCCAGCCCATCGGTGACGAGGAGGACGCTCGCATTTGATCCGAGCACGCGGCGCGACCAGTCCTTGTTGAAGCGCTCCAGAGCCTCGCCGATGCGTGTGCCGCCCGACCAGTCTTGCGCCGACACTCCGACGGCGGCGAGCGCGGCGTCGGGATCGCGCTGGCCGAGCGCGCGCGTGACGTTGGTCAGCCGCGTGCCGAAGGTGAAGGCGTGGACATGCCCCCAGTCCCGCGTCGGCGCATGGGTGAGGGCGTGGAGGAAGACGAGGATGAGCCGCGAATAGACCGACATCGAGCCCGATATGTCGCAGAGGACGACGAGGTCCGGCCTGCGCGGGCGCGGTGCCCGGCGCACGAGGCCCGCCATCTCGCCGCCCCGGCGTAGGCTCGCGCGGAGGGTCGCGCCGAAGTCCGGTGCCTGGCCCCGCGCGCCGGGGCGGGTGCGGCGTCCATAGAGGCGCGGCACGGGGAGGCTCAGCGTCCGGATCGCGGCCTCCGCTTCGGCAAGCTCGGCGCCGCTCATCTGCTCGAAATCCATCGCCGCCAGGCGCTCCGCGCCGGAGAGGCTGAGGCGGGCGTCGAACGTGATCTCCTCGCGCGTGTCCTTCGGCTTCGGCGGCTCGGGCGGTGCCCCTAGCGCCTCGCTCGCCCGGCGCTCGGCGGCGGCGGGCGGCGGCGGCTGCGCCTCCCCGCGCTGCAGCGGCGAGAGCGTGTGCATCATCTTCTCCAGGATCTCCGGGTCGCGCCAGAAGAGGGCGAAGACCTGATCGAAGAGGTCGAGTTGGGTCGCGCGCGTCACCATCACGGCCCGCAGCGCGGCGTGGAAGTCCGCCCGGTGGCGAAAGCCGGTGGCCGCCAGCGCCTCGATGGCGGTGCGCGTCTCGGCCGTGCCGACATTGAGCCCCGCCCGCCGCAGGGCCTGCGCGAAATGGACGACGTTCTCCGGCAGCCGACCCGGCAGATCGAGCGCGGCGCCCGTCACACGCTCGCCAGTCTGGTGCGGGCCTCGGCGAGAAGGCGGGTGGTCTCGGAGGCCGAGACCCGGGCGATGTCGTCCTGATATTTGAGGATCGCGCCCAGCGTGTCCGACACGATCTCGGGCGAGAGCGCGACCGTGTCGAGCGCCACCAGCGCCCGCGCCCAGTCGAGCGTCTCGGCGACGCCGGGCGCCTTGAAGAGGTCCTCGCCCCTCAGCGCCTGGATGAACGCGACGATCTCGGCCGAGAGCGTGCCCG
Source organism: uncultured Alphaproteobacteria bacterium (assembly GCA_963842125.1). Classification (GTDB taxonomy): domain Bacteria; phylum Pseudomonadota; class Alphaproteobacteria; order Rhizobiales; family CAWCWK01; genus CAWCWK01. The sequence continues at coordinate 207,809 of CAWJFE010000001.1, forward strand.
AGGCCTCGGGCACCCGCGCGTCGAGGATCGCCATTTCGCGTGCGAAATCCGGATAGCCGACCCAGTGGTAAAGGCAGCGCCGCTTCAACGCGTCGTGGACCTCGCGAGTGCGGTTGGAGGTCAGGATCACGATGGGGGGCTCGGCCGCGGCGATGGTGCCGATCTCGGGGATCGTGACCTGGAAGTCCGACAGCGCCTCGAGAAGGAAGGCCTCGAAGGGCTCGTCCGTCCGGTCGACCTCGTCGATGAGGAGGACGGGCGGGCCTTCGGCGTGGGGCGTCATCGCCTCCAGGAGCGGGCGGCGGATGAGATAGTCGTCCGAGAAGAGCTCGGCCTTGAGCGCGCGCCGGTCCGTCTCGCCCGACGCCTCGGCGGTGCGGATCGCGATCATCTGTGCGGCGAAGTTCCACTCGTAGAGCGCCGACGCGGTGTCGAGCCCCTCATAGCACTGCAGCCGGATGAGCCTTCGCCCAAGGCCGGAGGCGAGCGCCTTGGCGATCTCGGTCTTGCCCGTCCCCGGCTCGCCCTCGAGGAAGAGCGGCTTGGCAAGAGCGAGTGACAGGAAGGCGACGGTGGCGAGATCGCGCCCGGCGACATAGTCCTCGCCGGCCAAGAGCGCGGCCGTCTCGTCGATGCTCGTCGGTGTCGTCACGCAGCGGCCGCCTCGATTGGGGAAGGCGTCTAACTAGGGGCAGGCGGGGCGCGGCGGCAAGATGCGGATCGCTGGGGCCTTTCGGGCGAGCCGACGACGCGCTAGGCTTCGACCATGACACACTCTCCCGACTGGAAGCATGACGGCGTGCGGGTCATCCCCGCCGGATCGCTCGACGACAACACGCCCCAGACGCCCGGCATGCACCGCGAGGCGGCGATCAATCTCGCGCGTGTCGGCGCCCAGAAGCTCTGGGCCGGCACCGTCACCATCCATGCAGGCGCCAAGACCGGCGCGCACCATCACGGCGCTCTCGAGAGCGTGATCTACATCCTGCGCGGCCGGGCACGGATGCGCTGGGGGGAAGCGCTCGAATTCGTCGCCGAGGCGGGTCCCGGCGACTTCATCTTCGTGCCGCCATACGTGCCGCATCAGGAGATCAACGCCTCGAGCGACGAGCCGCTCGAATGCGTGCTCGTGCGCTCGGACAACGAGGCCGTCGTGATCAATCTGGACATCGCGGCCAGCGAGGAGACGACCGAGGTCGCCTGGATCGATCCGATCCACCGGTCTTAAGGGTCGACGACATGGATCGGGTGGCCAGCCGCGAAGGCCAGCACGTTCTCGAACACGCGTGCGAACTGCGCCTCGAACTCCTCACGCGTCACGTATCCGAGATGGGGCGTCGCGACGACATTCGGTAGCGCCAGGAGCGGATGGTCTGCGCCGGCCGGCTCCGTCTCGAAGACATCGACGGCGGCTTGACCGGGGCGGCCCTTCGCCAGTGCCGCCTCGAGGGCGCCGTCGGCGATCAGCCCGGCCCGGCTCGTGTTGACGAGGAGCGCGTCCGGCTTCATCGCCGCGAGGTCGTCCGCCGTCACGACGCCGCGCGTGCGGTCGGAGAGGCGCAGATGGAGCGAGACGACGTCGCAGGTCTCGAAGAGCTCGGCCCGGCTTTCAAGGACGGTGACGCCATCGGCCCTCGCCCGCTCGCGCGCCTCCTCGCTACCCCAGGCGACGGTCTCGCAGCCGAAGGCCCCGGCGTAGCCGGCGACGGCGCGACCGATCCGGCCATAGCTCCACACGCCGAAGCGTTTGCCGTGGAGCGTGCGACCGACCTTCGTTTGCCAGCGCCCCTCGGCGAGGCTCCGCGCCTGCGAGGGGATATGGCGGAAAGCGGAGAGGACGAGCCCGAAGGTCAGCTCGGCCGTCGCGTGCGGGGGCGTGCCGCCCGCCTTGCCGGACGAAACGGTGATGCCCCGCGCGGCGCAGGCCGCTACGTCGATATGCGGCACCGCGCCATGCTGGGCGATGAGCCGCAGCGTCGGCAACCGGTCGAGCAACGCGGCCGTGATCGGCATGCGCTCGCGGATGAGGACGAGCGCCTCGGCCTCGCCGATGGCGGCGGCCAGACGATCGGGGTCCGGCTCGTGCCGGGTCAGCACCGTCACCTCGTGTCCGTCGAGCGCTTCGATTGCATCGAGCGTGCGCACGGTATCCGCATAGTCGTCGAGGATCGTGATCTTCATCCGTCGACTGTGCCGGGGCGGGCGGGCGCCGGCAAGACGGTAAGATGCGCAGCGCTTCGCCCAACGACGCCTTGACACCCGACGGCCCGACCACATAAATGCGCCCCATCGTGGGGCCGTAGCTCAGTTGGGAGAGCGCGTCGTTCGCAATGACGAGGTCAGCGGTTCGATCCCGCTCGGCTCCACCAGATCATCCCGATGATTCGAGACGATAGGCAAGGGTGCCCGAGGGCTCCGCTGCCGCCGGATGCGGTCCGTTGCCATCGGCGCAGGTCCGCTAGACGCCCGATCTTTCCCTCATGAACATTGAACCTTATGCCCCCCTTCGGAGCACAGAGCTCTAGGCCGTGAGCCCCTTAGTCGCGCCACCAAAGCGCGATCTCGGGGAAGATGATGAGTAGGGCGAGCGCAAAGACCTGGATGGCGATGAAGGGCAGGAGCGCCTTGAAGATGATGGCGAGCGTGATGTCGGGTGGCGCGACGGATTTGAGGTAGAAGGCAGCCGGCCCGAAGGGCGGCGACAGGAACGAGACCTGCATGTTCATCGAGAAGAGGACGCCGAACCAGATCGGATCGTAGCCGAGCCCGGTGATGATCGGCACGAAGATCGGCATGGTCAGGAGCGCGATGCCGACCCAATCGAGGAAGAGGCCGAGGACGAGAAGGATCGCCATCATCAAAAGGAGGATGACGGTCGGATTGTCGGAGACGCCGAGGAGCATGCTCTCGACGAAGCGGTTGCCGCCCATCAGGTTGTAGACGCCGATGAGAGCGGAGGCGCCGATGCCGATCCAGACGATCATGCCGCAGGTCGAGAGCGTCTGGAGGGCGGCGTCCTTCATCAGCTTGAAGGTCAGCTCGCCGCGCACCAGCGTCGAGAGGATGACGCCGACCACGCCGAGGCCCGATGCCTCGGTAACGGACGCGATGCCGCCATAGATCGAGCCGAGCACCATCGCGATGACGAGAAGCGGGAGCGCCAGGCCGATAACGAGGCGCCGGCCGGAGATCTCGGGCGTGTCGCCCTCGCCCTGGATGGGGGCGAGCGCGGGGTTGAGGTACGCGCGGGTGAGGACGTAGATCGCGTAGAAGCTCGCCAGCATCAGCCCCGGCGTGAACGACGCGGTGAAGAGGTCGGAGATCGAGACGTTGGCCGTCAGCCCGTAGATGATGAGGACGATGGAGGGCGGCACCATCGTGCCGAGCGCGCCGCCGGCGCACACGACGCCGATAGCGAGCGAGCGGTCGTAGCCGAGGCGGAGCATCTGCGGCAGGGCGAGGAGGCCCAGAAGCACGATCTCGCCGCCGATAATGCCCGACATGGCCGCCAGCATGACCGCGACGACCAGCGTCTGCACCGCCAGCGCGCCTCTGATGCGCCCGCCCACCAGCTTCATCGCATCGAAGAGGTCGCGCGCGATGCCCGATCGGTCGAGGATCGAGGCCATCAGGACGAACATCGGTACGGCGACGAAGACGTAGGACTGGATGAAGGTGAAGATGCGCGACGTGATGAGCGGCACGGCCATCGGCCCGAACCAGCCGAGCGCGAAGATGAGCGCCGTCAGCAGCGTCACGAAGGCGAGCGGCATACCGGTGACGAGAAGACCCAGCAGCATGACCAGCATCAAAAGCGAAGCGCCGTCTATGCCCAGCCCCTTTAGGGAGCCGTAGAAGCCGAAGAAGTCGAATTCCATAGTCCGCGCGTTCCGGTCGGCTCTACGTTGAGGCCCTGTCGGCCTGTCCGCCGCGCCCGCGCGCGTAGTTGATGATGAGGATGACGAACTGGATCGCCATGGCGACGATGACGCCGAAGAGGAAGAGCTTGACCAGCCCCGGATAGGGCGGGTTCCAGGCCGAGCCCGTCGTCTCCAGCCGGAAGACGCCCTGCGGTGTGAAGATCGAGCGACTGGCGTTCGACCAGGCGGCGAAGGCGAAGAAGAGCATCGTCACCAGCCCGATGATCGAGAGCACGATGTCGAGCACGCGCCGCGCGCGCGGGGGCACGGCATCGTAGATGAGGACGACGCGGATATGCCGATCCCGGGAGAGCGCGTAGAGCCCGCCATAGGCGAAGCTGATGCCGCAAAGGAATGTCGTCGTCTCGTGCACCCAAATCGTGGGCGAGAGGAAGACGTAGCGCATCACGATCTCGAAGAGGATGATGCCGGTCGAGACGAGAAAGCAGACGGCGAAGAAGACGCCGACCCGGTCGACCACCTTGCCGAAGCGCCCGGAGGCCGCCGGCACCGGCTCGCTCAGCACGTGCGGCGGGGTGTCTGGGATAGGCAAGGCACCAGGTTTGACGTCGGGAATGGCCTCGGACGTAGCCGCGAGGTCGATCTCGAGTTTGGTCCTGTCGGTCACGCGCGTGCGCCCATCATGACGGGGAACGGGATGGGGCCGCCGGCGGGACGGGCGCCCCGCCGGACGGTCTCGAAGTCGCGATCCTCGGGCCCAAGCCCCGGATCGCGGCAGGCTGGTGGGAAGGCCGGCGCGGTCATCGTCTGAGGCCCGCGCCGCGCCTGTCGCCTATTCGGCGATCAGGCCTTCCTCGCGCAGGTATGTGGTCAGCGTATCGTAGACCTTCTGCGCGTTCTCGGACTGGGACGCGATCGACTTCCATTCCTCGGCCGCGATGGCGCGGAAGCGGGCCCGCTCCTCGGGCGCCCAGTCGGTGACGGTGATCTCGCCACCGGCCTTGGCCTCCTCGACGGCCGCCAGATCGTTCGCGGCCAACGCGTCGACCTGCGCCGTGCGGAACTCGCGGGCGGCCTGTTCGATGCCGGCGCGCTGCTCGTCGGTCAGGCTGTCCCACTTGTCCTTGTTCATCGAGACCTCGATGAGCGGCATGGAGTGGAAGCCCGGGTAGACCGGGTTGGACGCTATGTCGTGCAGGCCCTGCGCCTGATTGGTCGAGAAGACCGAGAAGTCGGCCGCGTCGATGACGCCCTTGTCGAGCGAGGTGAAGACCTCGGACGAGGGCAGGTTGACGGGGCTGGCACCGGCGGCGGCGAAGACCTGTTGCACGAGGCCCTCGGGCGCGCGCATCTTGAGGCCCTGGAGATCGTCGACGCCGTTGAGCGGCACCTTGGAGACGAAGGCCTCGAGGCCAGGCGTCGACGGGCCGATGAAGTAGATGCCGTAGGGCGCGTAGAGCTCGCGCATCAGCTCGGCGCCGCCATTGTCCATGAAGCCGAACATCTCGTCGGGCGCACCATAGGCACCGACCGGGTTGCCGATCAGGGAGAAGGCCGGGTCCTTGCCCGCGAAATAGGACGTGTCGGTGATCTGACCGTCGAGAATGCCGGCGCCCACGGCGTCGAGCGTCTCGTTATATTCGACCACGGAGCCGACGGGCAGCAGTTCGACCGTCACTTCGCCATTGGTGATCTCGCCCACCTTGTCGGCGAAGAGCTCCTTCTGGAGGATGTAATTGGGGTTGCCCGCCTGGTCGGCGGACTGGAAGGTCAGCGCCACCTGAGCGAAGGCGCTGCCCGGCAGGGCGAGCGCGCCGACGGCGACGGCGGCGAGAAGGGTTTTGCGGAATGCGGACATCTGAAATCTCCCAAGTCTAGCCGCATCGTTCGAAGGGCGGCTTGGGGCCGACTATTGCCCGCCGCACCCGGCCAACGCAAGGGCAGCCTGCGGCATCGCGGCCAGGCGCGGAACGCCTGGGCCGTCTGGCCCGTTCTTTGGCATCAGTTCGCGTACGAGGAAAGAGCCATGGCCGAGCACCCAGACGGACCCGAGAACGACACCAGCGAGACGCGGCTCCAGACCGACGCCGCACATGGCACGACGCCCTTTGGCGAGGACAAGGACCGTCCCGCGCCCAGCGACTACCGGAACCCGAACATGGGGCCCGGCCCCGGCGGTCATCCCGGCCCGTCGGGACCTGCGGCGACCTCCGGGTCCGCCGGCGTGGCCGGTGAGCCGAGCGATCCCGACGTCACGAACGAGCCGCCGGACGCCGATCCGATCAAGCACCGCCCGCAGGACGCCGGCTACGGATCGGGCGACAACGCGCTCGCACGCTCGGGCACCGAGGTCGTCAACATCTCGCCCGACGACCATGTCGAGGAAGCGCAGGCCATCCACAACAAGCGGACGGGGCACTAGACCCGTTCCGGCGGAGGTGCGAACGCACCGAAGCGTAAGGAACCGCGACGAAACGAGACGTTAGGGTCCCGCACCCTCCTTCGCCGGCCCGCACAGCCAAGGCGCGGCGAAGGAGGAGAGGCCGTGGAGGACGGCCGAGACGGCGACCGTCAGCGTCGTGATCGCCAGAATATCCTCGCGGTGCGAGATCATCGAGAACTGGGTGAGCGCGAAGAGCGCGAAGAGGGCCGTCGCCAGTCCGCGCGGGCCGAACCAGCCCATGACGAGGCGGGTGCGCCATGTCGCCCCGCTGCCGGCGAGCGAGAGGCCGATGGCGAGCGGGCGGACGATGAAGAGCGAGGCGAAGACGCCGCCGACGAGGAGCGGAGTTAGTGCGTCCAAGGCGTCCGGCAACAGTACGGCGCCGATATAGACGAAAGCGAGGAGCGTCATCAGCACCCCGTTCGTCTCGACGAAGGCGAGCGATCCTCCGGCATGCTCTCGCGCCCGGCCTCGCGCCATCGTCCCGTAAGCGATGCCGGCGACGAAGACGGCGACGAAGCTGTTGCCGCCAAGCGCGGCGGAGGCGAAATAGGCCAGGGGAATGAGAAGCAGCGTCGCGACCTTGGACGAGGGCACCGTGACGGCCGACAATCGGCTCATCTGCACGACCACGAAGCCGCCGACGAGGCCGACCACCAGTCCCAGGCCGAGCCCGACGCCGAGTTGCGCGAGCGCGAAGGTGATCCAGTTGGCCTGCGCCACGTTATGCTCGAAGCCGACGGCCGCGCAGCCGGCGAAAACGATGAAGGGGAGCGCGATTCCGTCATTGAGGCCGCTCTCCATGGTCAGCGTATCGCGCACCTGCGCCGGCACGGCCTCGTTGGCGAACATGTGCTGGCTGATCGCGGCGTCGGTCGGCACGAGGAGCGCGGCCAGAAGGACGAGCTGCCAGACCGGCCAGCCGGGCAGCAGGAGCGCGAAGAGCGCGAGGCCGAGGAGGCACCCGAGCGGCATGCCGAGAAGCAGCATCCGCCCCGCCCAGCGCGCCCGGTCTCGTACCGCGCGAACCTTGAGCTGAGAGGCATCGGCGAAGAGGACGACGGCGAGCGCCGCCTCGGCCACCACTTCGAGGAGACCCTCGCTCGCCACCTGCGGCACGAGGCCGGCTTGATCGAGCGCGAGGCCGGTCGCGATCGCGAGAATGGGGCCGGTGACGAAGACCTTCGCCGCCAGCCCCGTCATCAGGACGATCGCGAAGAGGACGGCGAGGAGCACGACATAGGCTTCGGCTTCCATGACGTTCTCCCTGATCGATCAGGTCCCGTGCCGCGATCAGACCGTCAGGCCGGCCTCGTAGCGATAGACGAGCCGGCGCTCGGCGAAGGCCTGGACGACCGCGTAGAGGACATGGCCGACAAGCGCGACCCAGGTGATGCCGGTAAAGCCGAGGAAGGGCGGATTGCCGGCTACGAGATGCGCCATGAAATACATCGCGAAGACCCAGAGCCCGACACCGTAGAGCATCGAAGAGAGGAGCCAGTTGATGTTGGGCACGATGCGATGGACGATCGGGCGCCAGATGAACATCCAGCCGATCGGATAGGCGAGGACGCCGGCGATGTAGTGGAGGAGATGGCCGCCCGGTGCATAGGCCTCGCCGAAGAGGACGCCCCAGGTCTGCGTCGCCAGCGGCACCGGGGCGAGGTTGGCAAAACCCATCATCGGCGACAGCGACTGGCCGTAGAAGTCAAAGGCGATCGTCGCGACGCAGCCCGACACCATCATGACGGCTAGCATGGCCCCCGTCAGGGGTGGGAGGTCGCTGGAGTTCGGGTCGTAGAAATTCGTCATCGGCTTATGTCCTCTCAAGGGATCGAGCGGTCCGGAAGCGCCGCTCATCAATCGGAATAACTGCACATGGCGGCAACTGAACAATCTATACAACTGACAAAAGAACAAGCCCGGTCACACGGCGGTGAGCCGTGCGTGAGACCCGCTCGACCTCGACGGAGCGACACGCAGACCTGATTTCACTCGGCCGCGACAGCCGTCCGTGGCCGCGCCCATTCGGGCAACCAGTCGCCATGCTCGGCGAGGAGCGCGTCGGTCATGTCCCAGATCTGCTGCAAGTCGAGTTCGGCCGCGGTGTGCGGGTCGAGCATGGCGGCGTGGTAGATGTGCTCGACCGTCTCGGTCGTCAGCGCGGCCACGGTCAGCTCCTGCACGTTGACATTGGTGCGCATCAGCGCCGTCAGCTGCGGCGGCAGGCTGCCGAGCCGCGTCGGCTGCAGGCCGTTGCCGTCCACGAGGATCGGAACCTCAACGGCGCAGGCCTCGGGCAGGCCGTCGATGAGGACGCCGCCTCGGCCCGGCGCGGAGTTGGCAACGTTGCCGTAGATCACGCTCGGCTCGCCGGTCACGACCGAGTTGGCGATCGAGGCCGCGTATTCGCCGCTGTCGACGACTTCGATCGTCTCGCCCGACACCATCGCCTCGGCCTCGGCCTGCCACGCCTCGACCTGCTCGACGCAGCGGAGGGGGTATTCGTCGAGAGGGATGCCGAAGCGCGCGATGAGGTCGTCGCGCCCCTCCTTGATGAAATAGGGCGTATATTCGGCGAAATGCTCCGAGCTCTCGGTCACGAAATAGCCGAGCCGCTTCATCATCTCATAGCGCACCTTGTTGGGGCAGCGATGGTGGAGGAGGGGCGGTCCGGGCAGGCGCCCTTCCGCATAGCCCGCGCGCAGCGCCGGGTAGAGGTCGGTGAAGCGCCCGTCCGCCTCGCGCCGCTCCAGCCTCGTGAAGAAGGCCATGTGGTTGATGCCGCCGGCCTTGTAGGCGATGTCGGCGGGGTCCATCCCGAGATCGTGCGCGATCTCCATCACCGTGTGCTGAACCGAGTGGCACAGACCCACCTGCGCGATATCGGGGTACTTCTCCGCGATGGCCCAGGTGTTGATCGCCATCGGATTCACGTATTGGAGGAGGATCGCATCGGGGCAGAGCCGGCGCATGTCCTCGCAGATCGCCCAGAGGTGGGGCACGGTCCGCAGGCCCCGCATGATGCCGCCAATGCCGAGCGTGTCGGCGATCGTCTGCCGGAGGCCGAAGCGCTTGGGCACCTCGAAATCGGTGACCGTGCAGGGCTCGTAGCCGCCTATCTGAAAGGCGACGACGACGAAGTCGGCACCCTCCAGCGCGCGCGTCCGATCCGTCGTCGTCTCGACACGCGCCGCCGCACCGAGGCTCTGGGCGATCTTGCCGACGACGATCTCCGATTCGGCGAGCCGGGCCTCGTCGATATCCATCAGCGCGAGCGTCGCCTGACGGAGCGCGGGACGGCTGAGGATGTCGCCGACGAGATTGCGCGTGAAGACGGTCGAGCCGGCGCCGATGAAGGCGATCCGGGGTCCCGGCGCGGCGCGGGAAGATGCCCTCTTGGACGGCATGGAGGATACGTTGGGAGACGTGACGGACGGCATGGCGAGAAACCTGGCTGAGACTCGCAAGGAGCGAGGGATGGCGAGCGAGATCGTGGCCGAAGCGATTCCTGTCGTCCAACGCTGCATCGCGCGCAAAATCGCGTAGAGGCCGCACGCTGGCAAGCGGGTTTCTGGTCGGCGGCTTTGGAGGACCGGATGCGGCGCAAGACTTGTCCGGTGTCCGCATTCGGGCCGCGACCCGGGATGATGGTCGCTCGAACCAGTTCCGACCGACTAACCCGGCGCCCGCCCCGTCTCGGGATCGAACCCTATCCGCGCCTTGTTGAACTCGCGCATGCGCGCCAGCACATCGACGCCGAGCTGATCGTGGATGTGGAGGAGGTCGAGCAACACCCAGTTCTCGCGGATGAGCCCGTGCTCGATGCGCCAGAAATCGAGCGAGCGCGCCTCGAAGCGCCGGCCGGAAGGGGCGAGGCCGAGCCAGCCGGAGCCTGACAGCGTCTGGACCATGTCGGGCCAGCCCGTGACGGCGGCATAGGGGCCGTCGCCGAAGAAATGGTAGTCGATCTCGTCCACATAAGCACCCCGGTCGGGCATACCGGCGAGGAAGGGGATCTGGTGCCATTGGCGAAAGCCTCGGATGCCCCGCCCCGTGCCGATGCCGGATGGGCCGTACCAGGTCAGCTTCGGGTGCCAGAACCGCTCCAGCTCCATCACCTCGGGGCCGCCCTTCGACGGATGACGCTTCATGTGGTCGAGCATGTCGATGATGTGACGGCAGGACGCCGTGGAGGCGGCCTCGTCATGCGGGCCTGGCACGATCCCGTCCTGCGTCGCCGGGCCGGGTACGTGCCATTCGCGCCCCAAGCTCGGCACCAGCGGCCAGGCGCCTGGGTTGCGCGCGTCTGACTGCATCATGACCTCGGGAATGTCCCAGAGGGCCTGGATCTCGCTGACACGGCCGTCCTCGAAGCGGTAGAACTCGTGGAAGCGCATCGATGCGATGTGGCCCGTCGGCGGGATATCGAGCCAGGGCGCCTCGAACGTGCCGGTATAATAGCCGCCGCAACCGACCCAGTCCGCACCCTCCGGAGTCGTACCGGCCATGACGATCGTGTCACGGCGCTCCATGTCGGGCCAGGCTGCGAGCAGGGGGATGTAGGCGCCGTCGAAGAACGCCTTCGGGCCGCACATGTCGCCGAGCGGGTGGGCGAGGCGGACGAGGGCGTCGGGCGCGAGGAGGGTATCGAGCGCCGCGCGAACGCCGGTCTCCGCGAAATCGTATTGCGCGGCCCGCAAGGGGGCGATCAGCGCCTTGTGCCGCGTGTGGCGATCGACGGTCACAGGCAGGCCTCGAAGAGCGATCGCGTGTTCTCGGCCGTCATCTCGATCGGGTTGCCGCCGGTGCTCGGGTCGCGCAGGGCCATTTCGGTCAGCCGGTCGAGATCGGGGTTGTCGATGCCGAGGCCGCCCAGCGTTTCTGGGATACCGAGGCGGGCGTTGAGATCGGCCACGAACGCGTCGAACCCGTCGAAGCCGCCCGCGATGCCGAGATAGGCCGCGGCCGCATCGATGCGGGTCTCGATGGCCGCGCGGTTGAAGGCGAGGACGGGGCGCATGACGGCGGCGTTGGTCGTGCCGTGATGGGTGTGGTGGACGGCGCCCAAGGGGTGCGAGAGGGCGTGGATGGCGCCGAGGCCTTTTTGGAACGCGGTCGCGCCCATCATCGCGGCGCTCATCATATGCGCGCGGGCCTCGACATCGCCCGGGGTCTCATAGGCGGTGAGCAGGTTCTCCTTCACCAGCCGCAGGCCTTCGAGCGCGATGCCCTGGCTCATCGGATGGTAATGCGGCGAGCAATAGGCCTCGAGGCAATGCGCGAAGGCGTCCATGCCGGTGCCGGCGGTGATGGCGCGGGGCATGCCGACGGTCAGCTCCGGGTCGGCGATGACGACAGAGGGCATGACCTTGGGGTGAAAGATGATCTTCTTGAGTTCAGTCGTCTCGTCGGTCAGCACGCTGGCGCGGCCGACTTCGGAGCCGGTGCCGGCCGTCGTCGGCACGGCGACGATGGGGGCGATGGCGTCGGCGTCGGCCTTCGTCCACCAGTCGCCGATATCTTCCAGCTCCCAGACCGAGATCTTCTGCCCGGCCATCAGCGCGACGGCCTTGCCAAGATCGAGCCCCGAGCCGCCACCGAAGGCGACGACGCCGTCATGAGCGCCTTGCGTATAGGCGGCGACGCCGGCCTCGAGATTGGCACCCGTCGGGTTGGGGTCGACTTCGGCGAAAACGGCGCGGCCGAGGCCGGCCGCGTCCATGAGGTCGAGCGTGCGGGCCGTGACGGGCAATTGCGAAAGGCCGCGATCGGTGACGAGCAAGGGCCGCGTGATGCCGGCGGCGGCGCAGGCCTCGGCGATCTCCGCGATGCGGCCGGCGCCGAAGCGAATGGATGTCGGGTAGGACCAGGTGCCCCAGAGCTTCATGCGCGTCAGGCCTTCTTCAAGTGGTAGGATTTCGGACGGGTCACGCTCCGGTAGCCGAGATGGGAGAGCGCAGCGCCGCGGCCGGTCTCCTTGCAGCCCGTCCAGCAGAGCGCGGGATCGAGATAGTCGCAGCGGTTCATGAAGACGGTACCGGTCTCGATGCGATGGCCGATGGCTTCGGCGGCGTCGATGTCGTTCGTCCAGAGCGAGGCGGTGAGGCCGAACGGGCTGTCGTTCATCAGGCCGATCGCTTCGTCGTCGGAATCCACGGCCATGATGCCGACGACCGGGCCGAAACTCTCGTCGCGCATGACGCGCATCGTGTGGTCGACATGCGTGAGGATCTGCGGGGCGAGATAAGCGGTGTCGCCGGTATCGGCCGGGAAGCGGCTCTGATCGATCAGCGGTTTGGCGCCGGCGGCGACGGCCTCCGAGACTTGCGCGCGCACCTCGTCGGCGAAGCGGATGTTCGCCATCGGCCCGAGTGTGGTGGCGGGGTCGAGCGGATCGCCGAGCGTATAGCCCTCGACGATGGCGACGGCTTTCTCCACGAACGCGTCGAAGAGCGGCCGGGCGACATAGAGGCGCTCGATGCCGCAGCAACATTGGCCGGAGTTGAACATCGCGCCGTCGATCAGCGTCTCGACGGCGGCGTCGAGATCGGCGTCCTCGCGGACATAGCCGGGGTCCTTGCCGCCGAGCTCCAGCCCGAGGCCGACAAAGGTGCCGGCCATGGCGCGCTCGATCTGACGGCCGCCATTCACCGAGCCGGTGAAGTTGACGAAGTCGAAGCTGCGCGCGGCCAGGAGTTCGGCCATCGTCTCATGCGTGACGTGCAGCGTCTGGAAGAGCCCGTCGGGCAGGCCGGCCTTCGCGAAGGCTTCCGCCAGTCGGTCGCCGGCGAGGATGGTCTGGGTGGAGTGCTTGAGCATCACCGCATTGCCGGCGGCGAGCGCCGGGGCGATCGTGTTGATCGCCGTCATATAGGGGTAGTTCCAGGGCGCGAGCACGGCGACGAGACCGACGGGCTCGTGCGCGATGTACCGCTTGAAGGCGTTCGAATCCTCGATGACGGTGGGTGCGAGCGCGTCGCTGGCGATCAACGCCATGTAGCCGGCCCGCTCCTTCACGCCGCCGATCTCGCCGCCATAGCGGATGGGGCGGCCCATCATCTGCGCGAGTTCGGGGACGATCGCGTCGTTCATCGCCTCCAGTTCGGCCACGGCGCGCATGACGAGGGCGCAGCGGTCCCCAAGGGGAACGTCGGCCCATGCGGCTTGCGCCTTGCGGGCCTCGGCGAGACGGGGGGCGATGGTGGCGGCGCTATCGGCCTCGCGGGCAACGAAGGTGGAGCCGTCGATGGGGGAGATGCAGGTGAGGTAGGTCATGGGCGGTTCGTCATTGAGGACTGGGAACAGGTCTGCGGGGGCGGCGCACGCTCTTCCTTCTCCCCTCGGGGAGAAGGTGGCGCGCAGCGTCGGATGAGGGGGCGGTGCGGCTAGGAGAGCGTTCGGCCCAGGATCGACGTCCCCCTCATCCGCCCTTCGGGCACCTTCTCCCCGGTGGGAGAAGGGAAGATGTGCGAGAGGCCGCCGTTCTTCACCCCCGCTCGAAGCCACGACGGACCTCCCAGTCCGTGACGGTAGCGTCGAACTCGGACTGTTCGTGGCGGGCGGCGTGGACGTAGTGGTCGATGACGTCGTCGCCCATGGCCTTCCGGAGCATCGCGGACTTGTCGAGCGCTTCGGTCGCGGCGCGCAAGGTCGAAGGGACGTGCGGTGCGTTCTTGGCGGCGTAGGCGTCGCCCTCGAAGGCGTCGCCCAGCTCCAAGCCTTCCTCGATGCCGGCGAGGCCGGCCGCGATCTGGCCGGCAAAGGCGAGATAGGGATTGAGATCGGCGCCGCCGACGCGGCATTCGACGCGGATGCCCTTCGTGCCCTCACCACAGAGCCGGTAGCCGGCGGTCCGATTGTCGAGGCTCCAGACGGCCATGGTCGGCGCGAAGGTGCCGGCGACGAAGCGCTTATAGGCGTTGATAGTGGGCGCGAGGAAGAGCGTCGTATCGTCGGCGTATTTGAGGAGGCCGGCGACGTAGGCGCGCATGAGGTCGGACATGCCGTGGGGCTTGTCCGCATCAAAGAAGGCGGGCTCGCCATCCGTCGTCTGCAGCGACTGGTGGACGTGGCTGGAGGAGCCCGACGAGGCGTTGTGCCATTTGGCCATGAAGGTCGCGGCCTGGCCCTTCGACCAAGCGATCTCCTTCACGGCATTCTTGGTGATGACGTGGTTGTCGGCGGCCGTGAGCGCGTCGGCGTAGCGGACGTTGATTTCCTCTTGCCCCGCCGACGCCTCGCCCTTGGAGCATTCGACCGGAATGCCGGCGCCATAGAGACCGTTGCGCACGGCGCGCATGACCGCCTCTTCCTTGGTCGTCTGGAGGACGTGGTAGTCCTCGTTATAGCTGGAGACGAGGTCGAGACCGCGATAGCCGAGCCGGTCGGCCTCGCCATAGGACTGGTGGAAGAGGAAAAATTCGAGTTCGGACGCCATCGTGGGCGCAAACCCGTGCGCGGCCAGCCGTTCGATCTGGGCCTTGAGGATCGCGCGGGGGCCGTGCGGCACGGGCTTGTGGGTGGCGTGGTCCTCGACGTCGCAAAGGACGAGCGCCGTTCCCTCCAGCCAAGGGGTGACGCGCAGGGTCGAGAGGTCGGGGCGCATGACGTAGTCGCCGTAGCCCGCCTCCCAGGACGTCGACTTGTAGCCCTCGACGGTGAGCATCTCCATGTCGGTCGCCAGGAGATAGTTGCAGCCATGCGTTTCCTCATACGCGCTGTCGAGGAAATGCGCGGCGTGGAAACGCTTGCCCATGAGCCGGCCCTGCATGTCGACCTGAGCCGCCACGACGGTATCGATCTCGCCCGCATCGAACGCGGCGCGAAGGTCTTTCAAGGTGAGCAGTCCGGGCATGAAACAACCGTTCGGGGGGTGAGAGATGAGGGTGGAGCGACGCCCGGGGTCGCCGCGACGTGCTTGAGATTTGGAGCCACGCTCCCGCCGGTGCCATCGCTTGGCGGGAGCTTCGTCCCCTCTCCCTTCGCGGGAGAGGGCTAGAGCGCGTCCGGTTCACCTCCGTTCACCAGACGCACTCTAGCTCTTTGTCTTGTCGCGGTTCCTTACGCTTCGGTGCGTTCGCACCCACGCTGGAACGGCTCTAGAGTGAGGGGGTGGTCGATCTGGAAGATTGCTCTTCCGGTGAGACATCCCCCTCATCCGCCCGCCGGCACCTTCTCCCACGAGGGGAGAAGGGCCGCAGCGCTGCCGCGCGTTCTAGCTGTAGCGGTAGGGCTTGCCCGCCGCCGCCATGGTGCGATTGTACTCGCGGAAGATCTCGACCACGCGCGCCGTCCGCTCGGAGGTCTGCGCGATCTCGTCCCAGAACTCGACCGCCGCATCCTCGACCGTCTGCCACTCGTCGTCGGGAATGGTGGTCAGCTCCAGCTTCTCGCCGGCCGTGCGCAGCTTGGCCTCGCCGCCCCAGTAC
Organism: uncultured Alphaproteobacteria bacterium; assembly: GCA_963842125.1. GTDB lineage: Bacteria > Pseudomonadota > Alphaproteobacteria > Rhizobiales > CAWCWK01 > CAWCWK01. Next base: position 223,564 of record CAWJFE010000001.1, read on the forward strand.
CAATGCTGTCGGTAATAGTGCGACGAATCCATCGCGAGCTTCAGCAAGGTCTTGAGGTGGTCGGGTAGCTCGTCATAGCGCTCCTGGTTGGCGAAGAACGAGCCGCACCAGGCGCCCGAAATGTTGTTGGTGAGGAAGTAGTTCGTCACGTCGGCCCAGCCGACCGTGTAATCCTCGGTGATGCCCGACCAGGCGATGCCGTCGAGCTCGCCCGTCTGCATGGCGACCTCGATATCCTCCCAAGGGAGCGTGACGGGCACGACGCCGAACTTGGTGAGGAAGCGGCCCGCCGTCGGGAAGGTGAAGACGCGCTTGCCTTCGAGGTCGGCGAGCGAGCGGATCGGCTCTTTCGTGGCGAAGTGGCAGGGGTCCCAGGCGCCGGCGGAGAGCCACTTGACGCCGTCGATCTCGCCATAGGCCTCCTCCCAGATCTCCTTCAGGCCGTACTGCTCGAAGAGGACCGGCACGTCGAGGCTGTAGCGCGTGCCGAAGGGGAAGTAGCCGCCGAAGACGGAGATATCGACGGGCGCGGCGATCGAATCGTCGTCCGACTGCACCATGTCGACCGTGCCCCTCTGCATGGCGCGGAAGAGCTCGCCCGTCGGCACCAGGCTGTCGGCGGTGAAGAGCTCGATCTCCATCTCGCCATTGGCGGCCTTGTTGAAATCGTCGACCATGCCCTTGACGACGAACTCGGCCAGCGCCGGGCCGGCATAGGTCTGCAGGCGCCAGCGGATGGGCGACTGGCCGTGGACGGCGGGGGCCGCGAGCGTGGTCGCGGCGGCGGCGGCACCGCCGACACCGGCCGTTTTGAGGAACTTGCGGCGGCCGGGCTGCGCTGGGGTTCCCATGGGGGCGCCTTTGGCGTCGAGGATCTTCGTCATCTGTCGCTTCCTTCTGGTTGGAGCCGTTTGCCGGCCATTGGGGCTTGAGCGCCCGATCGGATCATCGCGCATAGGCCGTCTGCGGCAGCCAGAGCGCGATCTGCGGAAAGAGGGTCACGATGGCCAAGCCCAGCATCATGATGAGGACGAAGGGCCAGACCGAGCGATAGATGTCGCCGAGCCCGATCTCGGGCGGCGCCATGGCGCGCATCAGGAAGAGATTGTAGCCGAAGGGCGGCGTCATGTACGCGATCTGGCAGGTGATCGTGTAGAGGACGCCGTACCAGACGAGGTCGAAACCGAGCGCCTTGACGAGCGGAATGTAGAGCGGCGCGACGATGACGAGCATGGCCGTATCGTCGAGGAACATGCCCAGCACGATATAGCTGAGTTGCATCAGGATGAGGATCTCCCAGGGGCCGAGGCCGAGATCCTCCGTGAAGAGCGTCTCCAGCGCGCGCGATGCGCCGACGCCGTCGAAGATGCTCCCGAAGGCGAGCGCCGCCATGATGATCCAGAAGAACATGCAGGAGATGAGGAGCGTCTTCTTCACCGTCTCGTGGAGTACGGGAAGCGTCAATCGCCCCTTGATGGCCGCAGCGATCATGGCCGCGACCGCACCGACGGCGGACGATTCGACGAGGCTCGTGACGCCGAGGACGAAGAGGCCGGTCATCGCAAAGAAGATGAAGAGGGGAAGGATGCCGGCGCGCAGGAGGCCGATCTTCTCGCGCGTCGTGATCGAGGCGCGTTCCTCGGCCGAGAGGACGGGGCCGAGCTCGGGGTTCATCCGGCAGCGAATGTAGATGTAGCCGACGAAGAGCGCGGCGATCATCAGGCCCGGCAATACGCCTGCCAGCCAGAGCTGGCCGACCGGCACGCGCGCGATCATGCCGTAGAGGACGAGGACGACCGAGGGCGGCACGAGGATACCGAGGCTCGAGCCCGCCTGGATGACGCCCGTCACCATGATCTTGTCGTAGCCGCGCCTGAGCAGTTCGGGCAGGGCGATGGTGGCGCCGATCGCCATGCCGGCGACGGAGAGGCCGTTCATGGCCGAGATCATGACCATCAGCCCGATCGTGCCGATGGCGAGCCCGCCCGCGGTGCCGCCCATCCAGACGTGGAACATGCGGTAGAGATCGTCCGCGACCCCGCTCTCGGAGAGCATGTAGCCCATGAAGATGAAGAGCGGCAGCGTGAGGAGCGGATACCACTTCATCAGCTTCATCACGGCGGAGAAGCCCATCTCCGAGCCGCCATCGCCATAGAGGAGGAAGGCGGTCACGACCGCCACGCCGCCGATGACGCCGAAGACGCGCTGGCCCGTCAGCAGCATGACCATCATGCTCGCGAACATGAGGACGGCGATCATCTCGTAGCTCAAGACGCCGCCCCCCGCTCGGCTTCGGCGGGCCGGTCGACCTCGTCCTCGCGCGGCAGACGCTCGACGCCGGGCAGGTCGATGCCCCGCGCTTCTGCGACGTTGCGGATGAACATCGCGATCGCCTGGAGCAGCATCAGCACGATGCCGCAGACCATGACGATCTTGATGGGCGCCATATAGGGCCGCCACGCGGAATAGGACCGCTCGCCATACTGGAGCGCGTAGGCCGTCGAGGAGAGGCCGCCATAGAGAAGGAAGCCGAGATAGACGATGAGGAGGCAGATCGTGAACGCGTCGGTGACCGCCTGCGTGCGCGGGCTCCAGCGGCCATAGGCGAGGTCCATCCGGACATGCGCGCCCATCTTCAAGGAGTACCCGCCGCCGACGAGGAAATAGGCGACCATGGCGAACTGCGCCATCTCCAGCGTCCAGAGGCTCGGCAGGAAGAAGGTCTTGGTGATCGTCGAATAGAAGAGGATCGCGATCATGCCGAAGAGCGAATACATCGCGACGAGCCCCACCCAGCCGTTTACCCGATCGATGGTGCGCACATAGGCGGCCAGCTTCGTCATGCGTGGGCTCGCGCGGTCTGAGCCGCCGCTGCATCCGCGTCTTGGACCAGCAGGTCGAGCGCCGCGCGGGTCCAGTCGGCCAGCCGCTCGGCCATAGCCTCGCAAGCCTCCGGTGTGGCGACGAGGTCGTTCCTGATCTCGATCATCGCGTGGAGAAGACCGCGCGGGGCGGCGTGGGTGTCGAGCGTGTGGAGGACGCCGTCCTCGGGGCCATAGGGCGCGTTGCGGCGCACATCGTATTCGCTCGTAGCGCCGGCGACGGCGAGGAGCGCATCGGCCAGGCGCCGATCCTCGCCATGGAGGACGCCGATCTCGACGCTGCGCGGCCGGCCGTGAAAGGTCGGCGTGAAGGAGTGGATGGTGAGGACGGCGCCTTGCGCATGTGCGGCGGCATGCGCGTCGAAGAGCGCCTCGAGCCGGGCCTCGAAGGGACGGTAGACGCTGCGGACGCGCTCGCCGCGCGCCTCTTCGGAGAGACCGGCATTACCGGGAACGGCGTGGACCTCGCTCATGGCCGGCATCGCGTCCGGCGCATCCGGCGGGCGGTTGCAGTCGTAGACGAGGCGGGAGACGGTCTGAGCCACGAGGACGGCGCCGAGCCGTCTGGAGAGGCCGCGCGAGACGGTGTGGGCGCCGGGGTCCCAGGCGACATGGCTGGCGAGCACGTCCGCCGTCACGCCGAGGTCGCCATAGCGGGCGGGAACGCGGTTGCCGGCATGCTCGCAGACGAGGAGGACCGGGCTCGCGCCGCCGGGCTCGTCGACGACGATACCGTCCTCCACCGCAATGCCGCGACCGGTCTGTTCCAATGTCGAACCGCTCCATTTGACTTGTAACGATCCTTTCAGATGCTAACGTCCTGTCAAGCGCAGTCGGCACTGAGCTGCCGAAATTTCGCGCAGCGCCCAGTTGACGAGGAGGGGTGACGCGGGTGGAGAACGAGACGGACCGCGGCATCGCGGAGCGCCTGCGCGACGGTTTCGCCGACCTTACCCGCGCCGAACGCCAACTCGCCAACACGCTGCTGGAGGGCTATCCGATGGCCGGGCTCGGCAGCATCTCTGCCGTGGCGGGGCGGGCGGACGTGTCGACGCCGACCGTCCTTCGCATGGCGCGCAAGCTGGGCTTCGACGGGTTTCCGGAGTTCCAGGCGGCGCTCCACGCCGAACTCAGCGCCATGGTGTCGGACCCGCTCGCCAAACGCCCCTTGGCCACGCAGATGTCGCGCGATGCCGAGGCGCCCGGCGGCACGCATCACGCCGGGCTGCCCGCCACCCACATCCTCAACCGCTTCGCCGGCGCGGTGATGGAGAACCTGACGGCGAGCCTGCGCCATCTCGACACCACGGCCTTCGATGCGATCGCGGAGCGGCTGGCGAACCCGGACGCGCAGGTCTTCGTCGTGGGCGGGCGCATCACGCACGCGCTGGCGGACTATCTCTTCACGCAGCTCCAGGTGATGCGCGATGGCGTGCGCCTCCTGCCGCCCGGCGCCAACACCTGGCCGCACGACGTATTGGGCATGCGCCCCGGCGACACGCTCCTCGTCTTCGATATCCGGCGCTATGAGCGCAGCCTTCTCGGCCTCGCGGAGATGGCGCGGGCCGAGGGCGCCGCCGTCGTCGTGCTGACCGACCAGTGGGGCTCGCCGCTGACGGCCCGGGCTGCGCACGCCCTCCATGCCCGCATCGAAGTCCCATCGGCCTGGGATTCGACCGTCGTCCTCTCGATGCTCGTCGAGACCCTCCTCGCCGCCGTCCAGGAGCGCGACTGGGAGGGCACGGCCGCGCGGATGACGCGTCTGGAAGGTCTCTTCGATGCGACGGGGCTCTTTCGCAAGTTCACCTGATCAGACCGGCCCGCGTATCTTCTCGATAAGCGCGAAGACGGGCGTCGCCAGCAGCATGACGAGCAGCACCCGCACGATATGATGGGTCGCGACGAAGGCGACCTCGATCTGGAGCGCGAGGGCGATGAGGCTCATCTCGGCCAGCCCGCCCGGCGAATAGGCCAGCAGCACCGGGATCGCATCGAGATCGGTCGCCCGCGCCATCGTCCAGGCGAAACCGAGCGTGATGACGAGAAGGACGAGCGTGTAGCCGCCCGAGAGCGCCAGCATGCGCAGGATCGCCTTGGCGCCGAGGCCGAGGAAGCGGCAGCCGATGATCGTGCCGATGACGACCTGCGCGGCGATGACGACCTCGCGGGCGGGAATGAAATCGGTCAGCCCGGCGAGATGGACGATGCCTGAGACGAGCATCGGCCCGATGAGTGGCGCGGCGGGCAGATGGAGCCGTTTGCCCAGCCACCAGCCGAAGACGCCGGCGCCTACGAGCCAGAGCCATTCGGTCGCCGGGACTTCGAGGAGCGTCGGCCCATAGGCGGGCCGGGCACCGAGATCGAGCCCCGTCAAAGCCTGAATGAGGAAGGGCAGCGCCATGACGACGAGGAAAATGCGCGCCGCATGGACGAGCGCGATGAAGCGCGAATCCCCGCCCCGCTCCTCGCCCTGAATGACCATATCGACCAGCCCGCCCGGCATGCCGGCGAAATAGGCCGTCACGAGATCGACCTTGGCGACGAAGAGGAAGTAGAGCGTGCCGGCGATCGCGCAGACGAGGCTGAAGGCGAAGAGCCCGAGGAGCGGCACGATCCAGTCCGCCATGTGGCCGAGCGCTTCGGGCTTGAAGCTGGCACCCAGGAGGACCCCAATGATCGTCGTCATCGGTGTGCGCACGAAGGAGGGCGCGCCGATGGGGGCATGGAGGAGCGCGGCGATCATGACGGCCGACATCGAGCCCAGCATCCAGGGCAGCGGCAGCTCGGCCAGCGCGAAGAGCCATCCGCCGAACGTTCCGATGGCGAGCGAGGCCAGGAGGCGGGGATAGGAGAGGTTGCGCGGGTGAAGCTGGCTGAGGAGATGGCCGGGCGCGAGCGCCGGACCGGGCGGTGCGGGTGTCGCAGGATCGGGCACGCCTTCGGGCGGGGTGACGCTCATGGGGCTTGGTTTAGAGGGATCGGGTCGGGTTTGCACGAGCGGAACGACGTCGGATGCCCATCTCCCTTGGGCAAGACGTCTATGCGTTCAGCCCGGCGCGGGAGCGTTTCCGGCCAAGGCTGGCTTGCCGTGTTCGTCCGGCCAGGAGAGCCGAGCGATGCGATGCCAATTCTCGAGGCCGCGTATCGCGAGCGGGGCTCCGACGCAGCCGGCGGGCACGGGCAAGCCGCCCGAAGGGTGGCGTCCTGCGTCAAGAGGTCGAGCCAACCTTGGCCGGAAACGCTCTACCCCCCCTCCCCGGCCGTCTCGCGGCGGCGGGTGAGCAGGGCGCGAATGCGCGGTATCAGGATCGGCACGAAGAGGATGGCGGCGGCGATGCAGAGGATGGAGAGCGTCAGCCCGCGCTCCCAGAGGAAGGACCAGGACTGATCGTTGATGATGAGCGCCCGACGCAGGTTCTCCTCCATCATGCCCCCGAGGATGAAGCCGAGCAGCAGCGGTGCGAGCGGGAAGTCGAGAAGCCGCAGCCCCACGGCCGCGACGGCGAAGAGCACCATCAGCTGGATGTCGAACGTGTTGAAGGAGACGAAGTAGACGCCGATCAGGCTGAAGAAGAGGATGAAGGGGATGAGGATCGTCGAGGGTACGGCGAGAATGCGCGCGATATAGGGGATGAGCGGCAGGTTGAGGACGAGGAGCACCAGGTTGCCGATATACATCGAGATGATGACCGACCAGAAGACCTCCGGCCGGTCGAGGAAGAGACGGGGTCCGGGCTGCACGCCGTAGGAGATGAGGGCGCCGAGCATGATCGCCGTGGTGCCCGAGCCCGGAATGCCGAGCGTGAGGAGAGGCACGAAGGAGCCGGAACAGGCGGCGTTGTTGGCGGTCTCGGGCGCGCAGAGGCCGCGGATAGAGCCTTTGCCGAACTCCTTGCCCTTCACCTCGCCGGCGAGGCGCTGCTCCGTGCCGTAGGCGAGGAAGCTCGCGATGGTCGCGCCCGCGCCCGGCAGCACGCCGACGAGGAAGCCCAGTACCGACGAGCGCCCGATGACCGGGACCATCTCCTTCACCTCGGCGCGGGTGAGCTTCATGGAGCCGAGGTTCTTCTGCGCCTCCAACTCGCGCCTACGGTCGTCGTCGGATTTGGGGCGCAGGACCGACATCAGCGCCTCGGAGAGCGCGAAGGTCGCCATGGCGAGCAAGAGGAAGGAGATGCCGTCGATGAGATCGATCATGCCGAGCGTGAAGCGCGGCACGCCCTGCGTCTGGTCGGTCCCGACGGTCGAGAGCATGAGCCCTAGCACCGTCATGATGAGCGCTTTGACGACGTTGCCCTTGCCGGCAAACGCCGCGACCGCCGTGAGGCCGAGCACCATGAGCGCGAAATAGTCGGTTGACTGGAAGGAGAGCGAGACGGCGGCCAGCGAGGGCGCGGCGAAGAGGAGGAAGATGGCCGCGATCGTGCCGCCCGAGAAGGACGAATAGGCCGCGATGGCGAGCGCCTTGCCCGCCTCGCCCCGCCGCGCCATCGGATAGCCGTCGAACGCGGTCGCGACCGTGCCCGCCACGCCCGGCGCGTTGATGAGGATGGAGGAGGTCGAGCCGCCGAAGATCGCGCCGTAATAGACGCCGGCCAGCAGGATCAGGCCCGTGGAGGGGTCGAACCCGTAGGTGATCGGGATCATCAGCGCGATTGCCGAGATCGGCCCGAGGCCCGGCAACATGCCGATGAACGTGCCGACGAAGCAACCGACCATGACCATGAGCAGGTTGGTCGGCTGGGCGGCCGTGGAGAGGCCGGAGAGGATGCCTTCGATCATGTGCGTTCATCCATCATCGTAAGGCAGTTCGTCAGGCGAGACGCCGATGAAGTCCGGTTGCGGCGTAATCTCGAAACGCTTTGCGAGCACCGCGTCTTCGCCGTCGAGAAGGGCGCGGACGATGCGATGCATCCCATCCATCAGGCGCCCATCCGCACACACGATGATTGGGAAGCGTGTGTCCGCCGATCGAACGAGAGACATGTGGTGGACGATCGCGCGGGGTGTCGGCTCCGGTCCGCCCGCACTAAACCAATACGGCTCGTCGAGTTCGGCAATCTGATCGATGGCCAAACGCTGCGTCGGAAGGGATCGAGCCTGCACCACGAGCTTGCGCACGTCCCACACCCTCGAGCCGTTTGGGCTTGGCCGCGTATGATACTGCGCCCGCAGGTTCGAGGGACCGACCACGCCGCTAGAACTTCGGCCACGGCGCCACGTACACATCCAGCACCACCGCCATCAGGAACCAGAACGCGACGACCAGCGGCACGCTCGCGCCCAATATCAGGAGCCAGCGGCGCTCGCCGAGGCTCAGCATGCAGGCGATGAGGAAGACGGTGGTGGCGGGGATGAAGCCCATCGGGCGGACCGTCAGGCCGTAGATCACCATGAAGACGCAGATGAGCGCGCCCAGACCCCATTTGAAGCCGCGCATGTCTGGCGCGCCGTCGCCGGGCTTGATCAGGAGGGCGAGCGAGAGGCCGATACCGAGGATGGAGAGGACGAAGGGCAGCGTCTGCGCGGTGAAGGCGGCGTTGCGCTGGAAGGCGAGGAGCGGGATCTCGAAGGCGAGCACTCCGTAGGCTGCCGAGAAGGCCAGCATGAGGAGGGCCCCGATGCGGTCGCGGTTGAGCACTAGACGTCCCCCCCATCGCCGCCGTCGTCGCCGGTCCGCACCGCCCAGTCGAGCGCGTCCTCCAGCCGGTCGTCGCCCCAGAAGAGCTCGTCGTCGACGGTGAAGCTCGGCGCGCCGAAGAGGCCGCGGCTGATCGCGTCCTCGGTATTTGTGCGCAAGCGCGTCTTCACGTCTTCGGAGCCCATCTCGATCAGCACGCTATCGGGAACGCCCGTCTCGGCGACGATGGCCGTCAGCACGCTCTTGTCGCCGATGTCGCGGCCCTCGCCGAACTCGGCGGCGAAGAGGCCGCGAACGAGATCGCGTGCCGGCGCCTCATCGAGCGTCTCGAGCCCGGCGATGGCGAGGCGGGCGGCGTGGAGGCTCATACGGGGAAAGCCGCCCGCGATGAGCGCCTCGCCGCCGACGAAGGGCAGCCCGCGCGACGCGGCGATCCGCTCCACGTCGCGCACCATGTAGCGGCCCTTGGCGGGCTGGAGGACGAAGGGCGAGTTGTCCCAGCCCTGCCGCTTGAAGATCGGGCCGAGGAGGAAGGGCTTCCAGACCGTCTCGACGCCCCGCGCCTCGGCCTCCGCTTGGAGCCGTGCGGCGGACAGCCAGGAATAGGTCGAGGCGACGTCGAACCAGAAGGTGACTGTCGGCATGCGCGCTTCCTAGTCTGGAGCGGACGACCCGCGATGCGGGACGCGATCTCTCCTCCCCTCGGGGAGGCGGTGCCCGGAGGGCGCGTGAGGGGGATCACCGACGCCGGGTCGATCTGACATCGCTGATCCCCCTCACCCTGACCCTCTCCGCGAGGGAGAGGGCATGATGCCGATGCCGACCGCGAACCCCGACGGAGCTTCGAGATGCGCCCCGCAGCCAACGGCGGCTTGTCGCTATCGGATTTCAGAGATCGGGCTCAGAGGAACCCGAGTTCCTTCATCAGATCGCCGATCTCCGTCTCCTGCGCCTCGAGGAAGGCGGTGAAGTCGGAGCCGGGATTGTAGATGTTCACCCAGCCGTTGCGGGCGCGCACCGTCTCCCACTCGTCGGTGCCTTGCACATCGCCGAGCATCTTGGCGTACATCGCGGCCTTCTCCGGGTCGAGGCCAGGCGCGCCGAAGAAGCCGCGCCAGTTCACGAACTCGGTGCCGGGCGCGCCCGATTCGGCGCAGGTCGGCGTGTCGGGCGCGGCGTCGATGCGCTCGGGCGCCGTGATGCACAAGATCCGCACCTGCCCCTGATCGGCCATGCCGACGGCCTCGGAGAAGCCCGTCGAGAGCGCCTGGCTCTCGCCGGCAAGAAGGCCGGCCATGGCCGGGCCGCCCGTGTCGTAGGGGATGTACTTGACGCCGGCCGGATCGGCGCCTGCGTTCTTCATGATGAGCGCTGCCACGAGGTGGTCCATGCCACCGGCGACCGAGCCGCCCGCGATGCCGACGCTCGTCGGATCGGCCTTGTAGGCCTCGGCGAGATCGCCGACCGTGGCCACGTCGCTATCGGCCGAGACGACCAGCGCCGCGTAGTCGCCGACCGTGCCGGCGATGGGCGTGAGATCGCGGAAGGACTGCGGGAAGACGCCCTGCAGCGAGCGGATGACGATGGGCGTCGAGTTGACCATCAGGACGTTGTCGGACTCGGCCGCCGTCTCGATGAGATGCGCGATCGCCTTGCCGCCGCCGCCGCCCGACATGTTCTCGTAGGACGCCTGCCCGACGAGACCGGCCTCGGAGAGCGCTTCGCCGGTGCCGCGGGCCGTTCCGTCCCAGCCGCCGCCGGCGCCGCCCGGGATGATGAAGTGGAGGCTCTCGGCCATCTGATGGCCATCGGCCTGCGCCGTGTCGAGCGTGGGCGCGAGCGACACGGTCAGCGCGATGGCGGCCGTGGCGGCGAGCAGGGTTCTGCGTGTGGACTTCATCATGAGCGTTCCTCCAGAGACGGGCCCTCTCTCGGGGCCTCGATAGGCTGCGCCGACGTTATGGATCGGAGGACGGACTGTCCAGCGGGGTCGACGAAAGTCGCGGGGTTCCGCGAGATCAGTCCGGCCCGTCATAGGTCCAGCGATAGGCGGGCGGCGTCGGCCCCTTGTTGCGCCCGCCCTCCACCGTCTGCTCCCAGGCATGGGCGAGGATGCCGACCGAGCGCGAGAGAACGAAGAAGCCGCGCGCGAGGGGTGCCGGACAGCCGAGGCTCGCGTAGATGACGGCCGTTGCCCCATCGATGTTCATCGGCACCGGGCGGCCGTTCTTCTCCTCGGCGAGATGGGCCTCGATGGTCCGGCCGATGGCGGCGAACGCGCCCGGCACGGCTCCCTCGGCGGCGGCGGCGTCCACGAGCGCGAGGAGGCGGGGGCTGCGGGGATCGACCGGCTTGTGGAAGCGATGGCCGAAACCGGGGACGAAGGGGCCGTGTTCCGCGCGCCAGGCGTCGAGCCCGGCGGCGGCGGCGTCCTTCACGGGCAGTCCGGCATTCCGCCGCTTCGCAATGGCCTCGTAGAGCGCGACGGCCTGCTCGCCCGCGCCGCCATGGACGTCGCCCAGCATGTTGACGCCCGTCGCCATCGCGTTCTGGAGACCGACGCCGCAGGTGGCCGCCATGCGCGCGGCCGCGATCGAGGGGGCCTGCGGGCCATGGTCGACGGCCGCGACGAGCGCCGCTTCGAAGAGCCGCGCGCGCGTACCTTCCAAATGCTCCCCCATGACGGAGAGCCAGATCATCTGCGGAAAGGAGAGCGCTCCGATCAAACCCTCGATCGGCTCGCCCCGGATGGCGATGCGCCCCGGCGCCATGTCGATGATCGCGGTACGCCACCAGTCGGCGACGTCTCTGCCATCCGTATCTCGCCCGTCGGCCGGCGTCCGGTCGCTCATATCACTCCTCTCTCGCGGAGGTCCGCGATGGCCGCTTCGTCAAGGCCAAGTCCAGCCAGGACGGCATCGGTGTGCTCGCCAAGCCGAGGCGGCGGGGTCTCGACGCAGGGCACCGCCCCGTCCCATTTGACGCCGGTGCGGACGGTACGCAGCGGCCGCCCCTCGATCGTCCCGAAATCGGCGACCAGCCCTCGCTCCGCCACCTGCGGCTGATCGAGGGCATCCTCGACGCGCATGACGGGGCCGGCCGGCACTCCGGCCGTATTGAGCGCTCCGACCCAGTGCGCGACGGTCGCGTCGGCGAAGCTCTCGTTCAGCGCCTCGCGCAGGGCCATGCGGTTGCGGATGCGGTCTTCGCGGGTGGCGTATCGGGGATCCTCGCCGAGTTCCGGCCGCCCGGTGAGCCGCACCAGTGCCTCCCACTGCTCCTGCTTGTTGGCGGCGACGTTGAACGGGCCGTCCGAGGCCTCGAACGTGCCGGATGGTGCGGACGTTGGGTTCTCGTTGCCGCGCGCTACCGGTCTGACGCCGGCGATGAGCCAGTTGGAGACGGCCCAGCCCATCGTCGCCAGCGTCGCCTCCAGCATCGAGACGTCGAGGGTCGCGCCTGGGCGCCGGCCGGACGGATCGCGCGCGCCAAGCGCCGCGCAGACGGCCATTGCCGCCGTCAGACCGCCGATCGTGTCGCTCAAGGGGTAGCCGACCCGCAGGGGCGCGCTCGCCGCGTCCCCGGTGATCGCCATCACGCCCGACGCGCCCTGGACGATCTGATCATAGGCCGGCAGGTCGCGCATCGGCCCGTCCTGCCCGAAGCCCGAGATCGCGGCATAGACGAGATCGGGCCTGGCCGCCCGCAACGTATCGGCGCCGAGCCGGAGGCGGTCCATGACGCCCGGCCGGAAGTTCTCGACCACGACATCGGCCGTCGCGACGAACTTCAGGAAGAGCTCGCGCCCGGCCTCCGTCTTGAGGTCGATCGTCACGGAGCGCTTGCCGGCGTTCTGGGCGAGGAAGGACACGCCCATCAAGCGCGCGTTGAGGCCCTCGTCCGCACCGAGCTGGCGCGCCAGGTCGCCCCGCCCCGGCGGCTCGATCTTGACGACGTCGGCGCCGAGATGGGCCAGCTGATGGCAGCAGAACGGGCCGGCGAGGACATTGGTGAGATCGAGCACACGCGTGCCCGCCAGTGGTTTGGTCATGGATGGAGGGTCTAGCAGTGGAATCTCGTCGACGCAGCCCGCCTTCGCGCGCTGGTGGATGCGGTATAAGCTCGTGCGCCATGACCACAGCTGCACCCAAAGTCTTCGACACGCCCACCGCCCCGCTGCGCACCGTCGTCCTCGGCCTCGGCACCATGGGGCTCAGCCATGCGCTGGCCTATCACGAGAACCCGGGCTTCGAGATCGTCGGGCTCCACAACCGCTCGCGGCGCGACCTGCCGGAGGCGCTTTGCGACTATCCGTGGCTGGACGATGTCGAGGCCGCGCTCGCCCTCGCGCCCGACCTCGTCTCGATCAACACCTATACCGACAGCCACGCCGATCTCGCGATCCGCAGCTGGAGGCGGGCGCGCACGTCTTCGTCGAGAAGCCCTTGGCGACGACGCTCGACGAGGCACGACGCGTCGTCGAGACGGCCGGTCGGACGGAGCGCAAGCTCGTCGTCGGCTATATTCTGCGCCATCACCCGTCCTGGCAGCGCTTCATCGAGGAGGCACGGCGGATGGGGCCGCCCTTCGTCTTCCGGCTCAACCTCAATCAGCGCTCCTTCGGGCCCACATGGAAGACGCATAAGCGGCTGATGGAGTCGACCTCGCCGCTGGTCGACTGCGGCGTCCACTATATCGACGTCATGCTTCAGATCACCGATGCAACGCCCACCCAGGTGCGCGGCATGGGCGTGCGCCTCAGCGACGAGATCGGGGAGACGCAGGTCAATTACGGCCACCTCCAAGTCCTCTTCGCCGACGGCTCGGCCGGCTGGTACGAGGCGGGCTGGGGTCCGATGATGTCGGACACGGCCTTCTTCGTGAAGGACGTAGCGGGCCCGAAAGGCAGCGTCTCGATGGTCATGGAGGACGGCGCCGCCTCGGCCGACCACGACACCCACACCCGCACCAATCGCATCCGGCTCCAGTCCTCGGCACCCGGCGCCGATGGGGGGCCGCCGCGGGACGCCTTCATCGATCTCGCCGACGAACCGCGCCATCAGGACCTCTGCGCACGCGAACAGGCCTTCGTCCTCGCAGCGATCCGGGGCGATATCGACCTCACCCGCCATATGGCCGACGCGCTGCGATCACTGGAGATCGTACTCGCCGCCGACCGCTCGATGCGCGACGGCCGGGCGATCGACCTCTGAGGGGTCTGGCAGCGTCTTCCACCCATAGCCCCGCTTCCTATATGAAGGCGGCAAAGCTTTCGCCGCATTTGTCAATCGCCCGCCCTGCTCCCTCTCCCCGCATCGGACCGTCCTTGTCCCAGCTTCCCACCAAGCAAGCCGTCCTCGACTACGTCACCTCCCGCCCGGCCAAGGTCGGCAAGCGCGAGATCGCCAAGGCGTTCAACCTCAAGGGCTCCGACCGCGTGGCCTTGAAGGAGATGCTGCGCGAGATGGCCGATGACGGCATGATCGAGCGGCGCCGCAAGGTGCTGGCCGAACCCGGCGCGCTGCCGGCCGTCGGCGTGCTCGAAGTCGTGGGGCAGGACGAGGAGGGCGAGCCGATCGCCATTCCCGCCCGCTGGGACGGCGAGGGCGCGGCGCCGCGCGTCCGCCTTCTCGCGCAGAACGGTCGGCGCGGCCGCGCGCAGCCGGCGCCGGGACGTGGCGACCGGGTGCTCGCGCATTGTGACAAGGTCGCGGATCAGGCGACGCCCTATACCGGCCGCGTCATCAAGGTGCTGCCGAAGGACCAGGGCGCCACGCTTGGCATCTACCGCGCCAGCCGCGAGGGCGGGCGCGTCATCCCGGTCGAGAAGAAGGCCGGCGGACGCGAGCTTCGCGTGCCGGAGGGCATGGAGAAGGGCGCGAAGGACGGTGATCTCGTCTCGATCTCGGTGCGCCGCCCGAGCGGGCTCGGCCTCGCCCAGGCCGAGATCCGCGAGATCGTGGCCGATGCGGCATCCGAGAAGGCGGTCAGCCTCATCGCCATTCACGCGCACGACATCCGCCACACTTTCCCCGCCGATGTGCTGGCCGAGGCCGAGGCGACGCGGCCCGCAAGCCTTGGGCAGCGCGAGGACTGGCGCGCCCTCCCCCTCCTCACCATCGACCCCGCGACGGCCAAGGACCACGACGACGCCGTCCACGCTGCGCCCGACGCCGACCCCGCCAACGAGGGCGGCTGGATCGTCACGGTCGCCATCGCCGATGTCGCGGCCTATGTGATGCCGAGATCCAGCAGTGACAGCAGCGCCGCTATGGACCGCGAGGCCTGGACGCGCGGCAACTCGGTCTATTTCCCCGACCGGGTCGTGCCGATGCTGCCCGAGCGCATCTCCAACGATCTCTGCTCGCTTCGAGAGCACGAGGACCGCCCGGCGCTGGCCGTGCGCATGACGTTCGACGCCCAGGGCAACAAGCGCCGCCACGCCTTCCACCGCGTGATGATGCGCTCCCACGCCAAGCTCTCCTACGAGCAGGCTCAGGCCGCCATCGACGGGCGGCCGGACGAGACGACCGCGCCCCTCCTCGACGCTGTGCTGCGCCCGCTGTGGTCCGCCTATGCCGTCCTCAAGGCCTCGCGGGACGCCCGCGCGCCGCTCGATCTCAACCTGCCGGAACGCAAGCTCGTGCTCGACGAAGCGGGCCGGGTTACCCAGGTGATCGTCCCCGAACGGCTCGATGCGCATCGGCTCATCGAGGAGTGCATGATCCAGGCCAACGTCGCGGCGGCCGAGACGCTGGAGGCCAAGCGCATGCCGCTCCTCTACCGGGTCCACGACGCGCCGGCGCCCTCGAAGCTGGAAAGCCTGCGCGAGTTCCTCGCGACGCTCAACATCAAGCTCGCGCGTTCCGGCAACCTGCGGCCTGAGCATTTCAACGCCATCCTCGCCCAGACGGCCGATCGCCCCCAGGCGCCGCTGGTCAACGAGGTCGTGCTGCGCTCGCAGTCCCAAGCCGTCTACGGACCGGACAATGCCGGGCATTTCGGCCTCGCCTTGCGACGCTACGCCCATTTCACCTCGCCCATCCGGCGCTATGCCGATCTCGTCGTTCACCGCGCCCTCATCCGCGCGCTGAACCTTGGAGATGGCGGGCTGACGGATACCGAGATCGGCCGGCTCGACGAGACGGGCGAGCACATCTCGGCGACCGAGCGCCGCGCGATGCTGGCCGAGCGCGAGACGACGGATCGGCTCATCGCGGGCTTCCTCGCCGATCAGGTCGGCGCCAAGTTCCAGGGCAAGATCACCGGCGTCACCAAGTCGGGGCTCTTCGTGCGGCTCGACGAGACGGGCGCGGACGGCTTCGTGCCCATCAGCCAGCTCGGCGACGAATATTATCGCTACGACGAGGTCTCCCAAGCCGTCGCGGGCGAGGACAGCGGTACCGGCTATCAGCTGGGCGATAGGGTCGAGGTCCGGCTCATCGAGGCCGCGCCCGTCGCCGGGGCGCTGCGCTTCGAGGTGCTGACCCGGGGTCGCCCGATGCGCGTCTCGGGCGCGCGGCGTGGACGGGGGCGGCCGGGCAAGGGCATGGTCAAGCGCCAGGAACACGCACGAGGTCGCAAGCGGGGGTCGGCGCGATGAGCGACATGCCCCCGGCCCGTGCGCTCCAGCCCGGCGTCCCCTCGCCCCGCCCATCGGACGCGTCGGCCCTCATCCTCGTCGATCGCACCCAGGGCGAGCCGCGCGTCCTCATGGGCCGGCGCCACAACCGGCATACGTTCATGCCGAGCCTCTGGGCGTTTCCGGGCGGCAAGGTCGATCCGCCGGACGCGCGGGCCTGGACCTGGGCGACCTTTTCCGACGCCGATCAGGCCCGGTTGATGCATCGGACCGTGCGCGCCACGCGCCGCAAGGCGCATGCGCTTGGCGTCGCGGCGCTGCGCGAGACGCTGGAGGAGACCGGCCTCGCCATCGGGCGGCGCGGAGCGATGCCGGTCGAGCAGGCGGGCGCCTGGCCGTGCCACGCCCGCACCAACCTCGTGCCCTCGCTCGACCAGTTGCGCTTCGTCGCCCGCGCCGTCACGCCGCCCGGTCAGAAGCGGCGCTACGATTGCCGCTTCTTCATGGCCGAGGCGCCGGGCGTGCGCATCGAGACGGCCGCCCCGCCGAGCGGTGAGCTGGAGAGTCTCGACTGGGTCCCGCTCTCGCGGCTCACCAGCCTCGATCTCCCGCGCATCACGCAAGTCGTGCTCAAGGAGGTCGACGCCCGCCTGCGCGGCGCGCCCGGCCCCTATCCCATCCCCTTCCACTACATGCGCGGCAAGACCTTCCGCCGCGATCTCATTCGCGACGTGGCGATGCCGACGACGGGCCGATAGCGGGCGCGGCCGCCGATCTCAGCGCTCGTCGCGCGAGAAGACCCGTTTGAAGATCGTCTCGACATGGGCCAGATGCGGGGCCATATCGAAGCAGGCCTCGAGCGCAGCCGGATCGAGCGCTGCCGTCGCCTCGGCATCGCCCTTCAAACGCTCCAGAAGCGTGCCGCCCTCATCCCAGACCGCCATCGCGTTCCGCTGCACGATGCTATAGGCGTCCTCGCGGCTGACGCCGGCCTGCGTGAGGGCGAGAAGGACGGCGCCCGAATGGACGAGCCCGCCCGTCCGGTCGAGATTGGCCTGCATCCGGCCCGTGTCGACAACGAGGTTCTCCACGACGCTCGCCAGCCGCGCCAGCGCGAAGTCGAGCGTGATGCAGGCGTCGGGCCCTATCATCCGCTCGACGGAGGAATGCGAGATGTCCCGCTCGTGCCAAAGGGCGACGTTCTCCATGGCCGGCAGCGCGTAGGCGCGGACCATGCGGGCGAGACCGGTCAGGTTCTCGGTCAGCACCGGGTTGCGCTTGTGCGGCATGGCCGAGGAGCCCTTCTGACCCTTCGCGAAGGCCTCGGCGGCCTCACCGACCTCGGTGCGCTGCAAATGCCGGATCTCCGTCGCCAACCGCTCGACGGAGGAGGCGATGACGCCGAGCGTGGCGAAGAACTGGGCGTGCCGGTCGCGCGGGATGACCTGCGTCGAGATCGGCTCCGGCTTCAGCCCGAGCTTGTCGGCCACATAGTTCTCGACGCGCGGATCGATGCCGGCGAACGTGCCGACCGGCCCCGAGATGGCGCAGGTCGCGATCTCCTTCCGCGCCGCCTTGAGGCGCGTGCGGGCCCGGTCGAACTCGGCGAAGAAGGTCGCCAACTTGAGGCCGAACGTCGTCGGCTCGGCGTGGATGGCATGGCTGCGCCCGATGGTGGGCGTGAGCTTGTGCTCGCGGGCGCGGGTCTCCAGCGCGGCGAGCAGGCCTTCGAGGTCGGCGAGGAGGATGTCGGCCGAGCGCGTGAGTTGCACGGCCAGGCAGGTGTCGAGCACGTCCGACGACGTCATGCCCTGATGGACGAAGCGCGCTTCGGGCCCGACGATCTCGGCCAGATGGGTAAGGAAGGCGATGACGTCGTGCTTCGTCTCGCGCTCGATGGCGTCGATGCGCGCAATATCGAAGGTGGCGCGGCCGCCCTCCTCGCGCACCTTGCGCGCCGCCTCGCGCGGAACGGTACCGAGCTCCGCCATCGCCTCCAGCGCCGCCGCCTCGATGTCGAACCAGATGCGGAACTTCGTCTCCGGACTCCATACGGAGACCATGTCGGGGCGGGCGTAGCGGGGGATCATGAGAGAAGGCCTGGCGGATATAAGGACGGCACCCTTTAGGCCATTCCTTCGACGACCGCAAAAGAGGTCGGCAAGGCTGAGGGTTAGGCACCCATCGGGGGCGCAGCGGGGCTATATGACGCCCTTCAAACCGCGATCGTATCCGCCGCCCGGCGCAGGGCCGCGATGTTGCGCGCATAGGCGTCCGGTCCGCCCTTGAAGACGGCCGATCCGGCCACGAGCACGGTCGCGCCGGCTTGTGCGAGCGCGCCGGCATTGTCGGGCGTCACGCCGCCATCGATCATGATATCGACGGGCCGCTCCTGCAGCAGCGCCTTGATGCGCGCGACCTTGCCGAGCGTCGAGGGGATGAAGGCCTGGCCGCCAAAGCCCGGGTTCACGCCCATCACGACGACCTGTTCGACGAGGTCGGTGACATCCGTGAGGACGGTCTCGCTCGTCGCGGGGTTGAGCGCGATGGCGGGGCGACAGCCCAGCGCGGCGATGGCCTGGAGCGTGCGGTGGAGATGCGGGCCGGCCTCGGGGTGGACGGCGATCGTATCGGCCCCCGCCTCCGCATAGGCCTCGAGATAGGGGTCGGCGGGCGCGATCATGAGATGGACGTCGAAGGGCAGCGCCGTGCTCGCCCGCAGCGCCTTGATGACCGGTGGGCCGAAGGTGAGGTTGGGCACGAAATGCCCGTCCATCGCATCGAGATGGACGAGGTCGGCCCCCGCCGCTTCGATCGCCTCGACCTCCGCGCCGAGCCGGGCGAAATCGGCCGAGAGAATGGAGGGGGCGATGCGGATGGGGGCGGACATCGAAGGATCCTCTGGCAGGGGGCATGACGCGGTGGAACGCGGCGTGCCGGGCTCGTCCCATGGGCGGGCGTGAGGATCAAGCCCGCCTGCGCAGCATCCCCAGGGCGAGCGGCGCCAGATAGATCGGCACTTGGACCGCCCCCACATAGGCGATCGCGACGGGGCCGATATCGGGCACGGCGGCGAGGACGAGCGCGAGATTGCGCACGCTGGCGCAGAGCCCGAGGACGGCACGGTCGTCCGGGCCGATGCCGGGCACGAGCCGCGCCACCAGAACCGTCGCCGCGAAGGCGCCGACCGCGACGAGGCAGGAGATCCCCGCCAGCCGCAGCGTCGGCCCGGGCGCCGCGACGAGGTCGCCCGTCAGGCTGCCGACGAGGATGATCGCGAGGAAGAAAACGAGGACGTGGCTGATCCCGTCGAGAAGCGGGGCCGCGCGCACCAGCCGGGCGGAGCCGGTGAGACGCCTCACGACGGCAGCGAAGGCGACGGCCAGGAGGAGGAGGAGCGCGAGCCGCCAGAAGAGGGAGAGCGGATCGATGCTCCAGTCCGATCCAGCACCAAAGGCTAAGCCGAGAACGAGCGGCATCGTGACCGGCACCGCAAGCATCGCCGCCGCCACCAGCGCCAGCGCCGTCGCGCCCGGCAGGCCGAGCATGAAGGCGTAGGCGGGGGCCGAGACCACCGGGGCGGAGGCGAGACCGGCGACGATGATCGTCGCGAGGTCGGGCGAGGAGACGGCGAGCCCCGTCAGCCGCAGGACCAGCGCGGCCAGCATGGGGAGCCCGACGAGGCACCAGAGCGTCGCGGTGGCGAGGAACACGGGCCGCCCTGCACTCGCCTTCAGCGCCGCCGGCGTGACCCGCGCGAGCGCCAGCCCGAGCAGCGCCACGACGATGGGTGCGAGAAGCGGCCGCAGCGGCCCGGCCAGCATCGGCAGCGCGAAGCCGGCAGCCAAGCTTACCGCCATCGGCCACGCACCCTGCCGGCCGAGCCAGACGAGGGGGGCGAGGATCTTGGGAAACGAACCGACCATTCTCTCAGACGGTGCGCCGGGCTCGCTCACCGGTCGATGTCGATGGCGCCGGGCTCGGGCGTCACGGGTGCCTGCGCGCTGATCCAAACGGCGCGGGCGATGGCGCGGGCGAGGCAGGATGCGCCGGCGTGGCCAAGCCTCGTGAAGGCGTTGGCATCGTCGCCCAATCGTCGCTGCCCGGTCGCGGCGGCGAAGACGGTGTCGCCATCCTGCGGCGCGTGCGCGGGAAGGATCGCGCGGGCGAGGCCATCTTGCGCCATGGTCGCCAGACGGGTGGTCTGCGGCTTGGTGAGGATCGCGTCGGTCGCGACGATGGCTATGGTCGTATTGCTGCCGGGACCATCCTCGGCGCCGGTCCAGGCGCCCTTCACATCGGGGTCGAGTGCGGCGAGGGATGGCGGGGCCCCGAGGCCGCCGAACTCCGCGCCGATCTCGAAGGGCGCGGCCCAGAACGGCCCATCGGCGGAAGCGCGCGCCGAGCCGTGCGCGTTGACCGCTACGAGCGCGCCGACATGGGTCTCGTCGGGCAGCACCATGGAGGCCGTGCCGATGCCGCCCCAGCCCTGCGCCGTCCTTGCACCGGCCGCCGCGCCGACCCGCCCCTGCGCCACGTCGAAGCCCGACGCGACACAGGCGAGGCGCCCGAACTCGGCATAGGGCGTGGGCGCGGAGCCATCGCGCCACGGCTTCTCGCCGACATTGAGATCGAAGAGGATCGCGCCCGGCACGATCGGCACAAGCGACGCACCTACCCGGTAGCCCCGCCCGCGCGAGACGAGCCAGCGCATCACGCCGTCCATCGCCGAGAGCCCGAAGGCGCTGCCGCCCGACAGGACGAGCGCATCGACCCCGCCGACCGTCGCCTCGGGGCGCAGCAGATCGGTCTCGCGCGTTCCGGGTGCCCCGCCGCGCACATCGACGCCGGCCACGGCGGGCTCGGCGAAGAGGACGACGCTGACGCCCGTCATCTCGGCGGCGCTCTCGGCTTGGCCGACGAGAAGGCCCGGCACATCGGTGATCGCGTTGCGCGCACCGGTGCGGATGAGGGTCGCCGCGTCAGCGGGGATGGACGTTGTCGTCATGCTGCGACGCTAGTGGCGGTGGCGGATGGGAGCAAGCCGACTGGACGCGCGCCCTCACGTCTCGATCACGATGGCGCGATGCGTCGCCTTAGACGCTTGGCGCGGGCGGGGCGGAGAGGTAGGCAACCGGGGCGCAGACGAACGGGTTCGATCCTTGGCAGCCGACATCACCCTTCTGGCCGTCTTCTTCGGCGGTCTCATCAGCTTTCTGAGCCCGTGCGTGCTGCCGCTCGTGCCGCCCTACCTCACCTTCATGGCCGGCACGACGCTCGACCAGATCACCGGCGAGACGCGCTCGGACGCGGTCGTGCGGCGGCGGGTGGCGATAGCGGGGCTGGCCTTCGTCGCCGGGTTCACGACCGTCTTCACGTTGCTCGGTGCCACCGCCTCCAGCCTTGGCGGGGTCCTGCGCGCCTATCAGGGCATTCTCTCGATGGTGGCGGGCGGCGCCATCATCATGATGGGGCTGCACTTCCTCGGCGTCTTCCGCATCGGCTTCCTTTACCGCGAGCTTCGCTTCTCGGCGCCGGGTGCGGGAACGCTCGGTGCGAATGACGGCGCGGCGCGGCGCGGCGTCGGCCCCGGCAGCGCCTACGCGATGGGCCTCGCCTTCGCCTTCGGGTGGACGCCCTGCATCGGCCCCATCCTCGCCGCCGTCCTCAGCGTCGCCGCGCGCGAAGCGACGGTCGGGCAAGGCATGGGGTTGCTGGCCGTCTATTCGCTCGGCCTCGGCGTGCCCTTCCTCCTCGCGGCCCTGATGGTCGGCCCGTTCCTGCGGTTCTCGGCCCGGTTCCGACGCCATCTGGGTTCGGTGGAGAAGGTGATGGGCGGACTGCTCGTCCTGACCGGCTTCGCCTTTCTCACCGGCTGGCTGCAATCGGCCTCGTTCTGGCTCCTGGAGACCTTCCCGGCGCTCGGCCAGCTCGGCTAGAGCCGTTCCAGCGGAGGTGCGATAGCACCACAGCGTAAGGAACCGCGCAAAAACAAAGCGCTAGAGCACGGTCGGTTCACATTCGTTCGCCAGACGGATCTCAAGCCTTTCCAGCATCGGCTGGCTTGATAGGCGATCCCCGTCTCCAGCCGTCATTCTCCGGCACCGACCCAAGAATCCGGGGGCGTAACAGGCAAGACCTCCGTCCGGCTTTCCGACCGATCGCACGACCTGCGAAGGTTAGGCCGCTCTTCAAACGATGCAATCACCGCTCTGGATCCTCGGGTCGGTGCCCGAGGATGACGAGGGGGAGAGGGCGAGGGTCTTGCCAGCGATTGCAGGAACGGCTTTAGGACGGCGCCACCAGAGTGCCGTCGATCCAGCGCCAGACCGCGCCAGGGCGAAGACGCGTGCCGGCCCACCAGCGGTCGATGCCGTTGAGGGCCACGTGATCGGCCCGGCCGGCGAGGACGGCCCGCCCGGCCCCAGTGAGGGACAGGCGCGACTGCCAGACGCGGCGTGCGGCGTCCTCGGCGCCGGGTGCGCTCGGATCGGGTGCGCTCGGATCGGGCAGCATCGGGTCGGCCAAGCCCGTCACCAGAGGTTCCGGTCCCAGGGCCAGCCCCTGCACCCAGCATAGAAAGCCGAGATCGCCCTCGAACTCGGCTTCTTCGCGCGCGAGACATGGGGCGAAGAGCTGGCCGAGCGGCGTATCGCTCCCTTCCGTCTCGGCGACGAGCGCGAGGATCTGTCGCTCCGAGCGGGAGAGGCCCGACGCGTCCGGCAGATCCTCCAGCCAGCGCGCCAGCGCAGGGCAGAGGTAGGGCAGGAAGCAGCTCTGGCTGCGCACCATGTCGAAGACGGGCGCGGGCGTGGGTGCCGTGAGTGCCTCCCAGGCCAGCGTGGCCTCGGTCAGCGTCAGCCCGGTCACGGGGACGGCGCGATCGGCGATGCGGGCGACCTCGTTTCCCGGCATTCGGCCCAGATAGTCGTCGGCCTGAACGAGCGTGACGCCGTGCATGCGCCCCAGCCCGTGCAGCACGTGGAGGATCTGGACGAGCTGCAGCTGGTCGTAGAGGTCATGCTCGAACCAGAGGGCGATCGCATCGAACCGCGAATGACCGAGAAGCGTGCCGTCGCGTTCGCGAAACTCGGCCCGAATGCGGGCCGGCCTGCGACCGGGCATCAGCCGATGCATGGCGCGCGCTCTGATGTCGGAGACGCCGGCGAGATCGGCGCGGTCGGGAATCTCGCCCCAATGAAGCGCGTCGCGCCAGGGCAGGACGACAGCGCCCTCTGCCAGCGCGGTGCCGCGCAGGGTGTGAGCGGCCGAATCGCCGTTCGTGATCAGGAGATCGGTCATGTGGCCCTTGGCAGCCCCTCTTGTTTCCCGAATAGCGCATCGGCCCCGCGCGTGGCGGTGGGGCCTTCGCCGTCAGGTGCGCGGGGACAAAAAAGCCCGCCCCGATCGCTCGGGACGGGCGTGTTCAACCAAAGCGCAGGCGCTTAGTTGACGTAGTCGTAGGCGCCGGCCTTCCACTCGTAGACGACGTAGCCGGGGGCGGAGACGTCGCCCTTGTCGTCGAAGCCGATGTCGCCGAGGACGGTCGAGAACTCACCTGCGTCGAGCGCTTCGATGATGGCCTCGAAATCGGTCGAGCCCGCGGTCGTCGCTGCCTCGGCCCAAGCCTGGATCGCGGCATAGGTGTAGAGGACGTAACCCTCGGGAACGATACCCTTCTCGTCGAACTTGGCGACGACTTCAGACGCGGACTCGTTCTTGCGGGGATCGGGGGAGAAGGTCATGAGCGTGCCCTCGCCGGCATCGCCCGTGATCTGCCAGTACTCGTCGGTGACGAGCGCGTCGCCGGACATGATCGTCGCCTCGACGCCCTGATCCTTCATCTGGCGGGCCATAAGGCCGGCCTCGGTGTGGTAGCCACCGACGTAGAGAAGGTCGATCTCGTTCTCCTTGAGGAGCGAGACGAGCGCCGTGTAGTCCTTCTCGCCGGCCGTATAGGCCTCGTAGAGGGCCGCTTCCATGCCGCCATTGCTGAGCTGCATACGGGTCTGATCGGCCAGGCCCTTACCGTAGGCGGACTTGTCGTGGACGATCGCGATCTTCATGTCGGCGAAGTTGTCCATGATGTACTGCGCGGCGACTTCGCCCTGCTGATCATCACGGCCGCAGACGCGGTAGACGCCCGGACCCGGACGGTCGTCGGTCAGCGCCGGGTTGGTCGAGGCCGGGGAGATCTGGACGATGCCCTCTTCCACATAGACCTGGCTGGCCGGGATGGACGAACCGGAGCAGAAATGGCCGGCCACGAAGACGACGCCTTCGCCCGCGAACTGGTTCGCGACCTGGACGGCCTGCTTCGGATCGCACGCGTCGTCGCCGACTTCGAGGCGCAGCATCTCGCCGTTGACGCCGCCGGCGGCGTTGATGTCCTCGACGGCCTGCTCGGCGCCGGCCTGCATCTGCGCGCCGAACGAGGCGTACTGGCCGGTCATCGGGCCGGCGGTGGCGATCACGATCTCGGCGTTGGCGGCAGTGGCACCGAGGGACAGAACGGCGGCCAGACCGGTCGTCGTCAGAAGAGTCTTCATCATATGTCGCTTCCTTATTATGCCAGGCGCCTTTTGGGGGCGGCGCTCAGGTCTCCCATGCGAAGACGACGGGACTGTTCCTGCGAAGGACCAACCCTGTTGCCCGCAAATCACAGGCCACGCGAAGCGCGCGGCGCGGGCGCAATTCAGCACTGCCGTGATAGATTTGCAAGCGGAACGACGTTCGTGACGAATTTTGATCGCCCAAGGCCGGATCAGCCTTAACACCGGCCCGCTCGATCAGGTCCGGTCGGCCCAGCCGAGCGGCCCCGCGCGCCGATAGAGCCACGGATATTGTGCCACCATCTGCCCTGCACGCACGAAGCGGTAGGCGAGGATGGTGATGGCGATCAGCAGCACGGCGTCGACGAGGAAGCCGGGTAGATTGAGGAGGCGCCCGCCGAAGAGCGCGAAGCCGATGAAGCGGATCGCCGCGGCCAGGAGTATGCCGTAGGCGACCAACTGATAGGTCGGCCGCCAGGTGAGCGCGATCGCCCGCCCGGTCATCCACGCCCCACCGCCGCCGAGGACGAGGGTGACGAAGATCCAGGCGGTGGTGGAGAGGTCTGTGAAGGGCATGAGACGCCGGTATCCTGATTGAGCGCGGTCTGAGCGAGTGCCGCAAAGCGCCCGCTATTCGGTCTTGGGCCTCGTCGAGGCTAGTGCGCCCCGCCCTCCAAGTAGGCCGCCCGTACCTCGGGCCGCGCGAGGAGCTCGTGGCCGGTGCCGGTCATGGTGATCTTCCCGTTGACCATCACGTAGCCGCGATGGGCGAGCTTCAAGGCGTGGTAGGCGTTCTGCTCGACGAGGAAGACGGTGAGGCCCTGGCTGCGGTTGAGTTCCTGGATGACCTCGAAGATCTGCTTCACGATGAGGGGCGCGAGGCCGAGCGAGGGCTCGTCGAGGAGGAGGAGGCGCGGGCGGGACATGAGCGCGCGGGCGATGGCAAGCATCTGCTGCTCGCCGCCCGACAACGTGCCGCCGCGCTGGTTCTGCCGGTCCTTGAGGCGCGGGAAGAGATCGTACATGCGCGCGAGGTCGTCGTCGAAATGGGCCTCGTCGACGAGCGATGCGCCCATCATGAGGTTCTCCAGAACCGTCATGCGCGGGAAGATGCGCCGCCCTTCCGGCGACTGCGCGACGCCGGTGCGCATGATCTCGTGCGTCGATTCGCGGGTGATGTCGCGCCCGTCGTAGAGGATCTGGCCGGTGCGGGCCTGGGGCGTGCCGCAGATCGTCATCATGAGCGTCGACTTGCCGGCCCCGTTGGCGCCGATCAGCGAGACGATCTCGCCGGACGCAACGTCCATGTCGACGCCCCGGAGCGCGATGATCTTACCATAATACGTCTCGACGCCCCGCACGCTGAGGAGCGGTCGGGGGACGGCCCCTTCGGCGTAGGCATCGCCGGGAAGGCCCTGGCCCTCGGTGGCGAGAGTGTCGTTGGTGAGGCTCATTGGACGCTCCCTCCGACGGGCGCCGCGCCCTCGCCCGGCCTGATGCCGGCCTCGGCCTCCGCGACCGCGATCTCCTCCTCGTCCTCGACGCCCAGATAGGCCGCGATCACCTTCGGGTCGGACTGGACATGGGTAGGCGTGCCGTCCGAGATCTTCTGGCCGTAGTCGAGAACGACGACATGGTCGGAGATCTCCATCACGACGCTCATGTCGTGCTCGATGAGGAGGAGCGACGTGTCGTGGTGCTCGCGGGCATAGAGAAGCAATTCGTTGAGCTCCAGGCTCTCGCGCGGGTTGAGACCGGCGGCAGGCTCGTCGAGGCATAGGAGCGCGGGGCCGCTCTCGGTGCCGGTGCACATGGCACGCGCGATCTCCAGGCGGCGCTGGGCGCCATAGGGCAGATCGCCTGCCGGCAGATCGGCCCGATCCAGAAGCCGGGTGTGGTCGAGCCAATAGCGCGCGCGCTCCACCGCCTTCTTCTGCGAGCGGCGATAGGAGGGTAGGCCGAGAATGCCGCCGATCGTGTAGCCGGACGCGACCATCAGCCGGTTGTGCTGCGCGACCATGAGGTTCTCGAGCACCGTCATGTTGGCGAAGAGGCGGATGTTCTGGAATGTCCTGGCCACGTTGGCGCGCTGCGCGATCATGAAGTCGGGCAGCCGCTCCAGAAGGTGGGTCCGCCCGTCCTCGCCATGGAGGGCGATGCGCCCCTCGGTCGGCTTGTAGAAGCCGGTGATGCAGTTGAAGACCGTCGTCTTGCCCGCGCCATTGGGTCCGATGAGGGCCGTGATGTCGCCGCGCCTGGCCGAGAAGGAGAGGTCGTTGACGGCCGTGAGGCCGCCAAAGCGCATCGTCAGATGCTCCACGTCGAGCACCGTGCCGCGATCGGCCCGCGCATTGAGCGGACCCTCGGCGAAGAGGTCTCTTTTCTGCCTCGCGCCGGCCGGCTGGGTCGCGCCGGCCGGCTGGGTCGCGCCGGCCGGCTGGGTCGCGCCGGAGGGCTGGGTGGCCCCAGTGGGGTGTGCTGCGCTTGGCGCGTCGGTCATGCTCATGCCTCGGCTCCCCGCGTCTCGGCACCCTTGAGGCGGGCTTCCTGCTCGGCGATCGTCTGCTCGCCCAGCACGATCGAGGGCTGGCGCGACGAGACGAGCCCGCGCGGGCGCCAGACCATGATGACGACCATGGCGACGCCGAAGATGAGCATCCGGTATTCCTCGAACTCGCGGAACACTTGGAAGCCGCCGATCATGATGACGGCCGCGACGACGACGCCGATCTGGCTACCAAGACCGCCCAGCACCACGATGGCGAGGATGATCGCCGATTCGATGAAGACGAAGCTCTCAGGAGAGATGAAGCCCTGCTGGGTGGCGAAGAAGGAGCCGGCGAAACCGCCGAACATGGCGCCGATGCCGAACGCCGTCAGCTTGGTGTTGGTCGTGTTGATGCCCAGGGACTTGCAGGCGATCTCGTCCTCGCGCATCGCCTCCCAGGCTCGGCCGACGGGCAGCTTTCGCAGCCGCATGGTCACGAAGTTGGTCAAAAGTGCGAGCGCCAGGATGATGTAGTAGAGATAGACGAAGCGGTGGATGGTATCGAATTCGAGGCCGAAGACGTCGGCGAAGCCACCCTCGCCGCGGCTGAACTCGATGCCGAAGAGCGTCGGCTTCGGAATGCCGCCAATGCCGTCCGGACCACCGGTGAACTCGTACCAGTTGAGAAGGACGACCCGGATGATCTCGCCGAAGGCGAGCGTCACGATGGCCAGATAGTCGCCGCGCAGCCGGAGGACCGGGAAGCCGAGGATGAGGCCCCAGGTGCCCGCCAGCATGCCGGCCAGAGGCAGGGCGAACCAGAAGCCGATCCCGAAATACTCGGCCAAAAGCGCGAACGAATAGGCGCCCACCGCGTAGAAGGCGACGTAGCCGAGATCGAGCAGGCCGGCGAGGCCGACGACGATGTTGAGCCCCCAGCCCAGCATCACATAGGTGAGCACCTGGATGGCGAGGTTGATGTAGAGCCGGTCCTGGCCGGGCGCGATGAAGAAGACGAGGAACGGAAAGGAGATCGCCAAGAGCCCCAGGATCGTGCCGATGACCTTCGACGTCGTCGCGGCCGACATCGTGTTGACGTCGGCGAGCTTGCGCCCACCCGCGCGCCGGAAGACCTTGTCGCCGATCGAGATCGGGCCGCTCGCCTTCCACAGCGTCATGGCGAGGATGAAGCGCCCCACGGCGCAGGCCGCGATCAAGAGGAGCGCGGTGCCCATCTGGTCGTAGACGATGCCGAAGAAGCCGTCGCCGGTCTTGAGGCCGATGAGCGGGATGAAGAGGCCGGCGGCGATGAGGCCGACGACCAGCGCTTCCTTGAGGGCGGAAGCGAAGTCGTTGACCTTGGGGCCCTCGGCGGTCGGCAGCGCGCCTTGCGACGAGCCCCGCTCGGCGCCGAGCGGCTGACCGGAGACGGACGACACGGTTGCGTCCGACATCAGACCTTCTCCACTTCCGGGCGACCGAGGAGACCGGTGGGCAGGAAGATGAGGACGATGGCGAGGATCGAGAAGGCCGCGACGTCCTTGTACTCGATCGAGAAGTAGGCCGACCAGAAGACTTCGATGAGGCCGATCAGCAGACCGCCCAGCATCGCGCCTGGCAGCGATCCGATGCCGCCCAGCACGGCCGCCGTGAATGCCTTCACGCCGGCAAGGAAGCCGATATAGAAGTCGATGACACCGTAATAGAGCAGGTACATGAGGCCGGCGACCGAGGCGAGCGCGGCACCCATGACGAAGGTCGTCGAGATCGTCCGGTCGACGTTGATGCCGAGAAGGGACGCCATCTTCCTGTCCTGCTCGCAGGCGCGCTGCGAGCGGCCGAGCGAGGTCTTGGAGATGATGAGCGAGAAGATCGTCATCAGCACCACCGTCATGACGACGATGATGATCTGGATGTTGGAGAGCTGCACCGTGAAGCCGCCGCGGTCCATGACCGTATAGCCGCCGGTGATGATCGGCTGGAGCGGCTTCACGCGCGCGCCCTGGACGATCTGCACGTAGTTCTGGAGCGCGAGGCTCATGCCGATGGCGGTGATGAGGGGGGCGAGCCGGAAGGAGGCGCGCAACGGCCGGTAGGCCAGCCGCTCGACCGTCCAGCCATAGAGCGAGGTGATCGCCATCGACGCGATGAGCGCGATGAGAAGCGCGAGCGCGATGATGGCGGCGCCCGCCGAGATGAGCGACGAGAGCAAGATGATCGCGATGAGCGAAACGAAGGCGCCGATCATGAAGACGTCGCCATGGGCGAAGTTGATCATGCCGATGATGCCGTAGACCATCGTGTAGCCGATCGCGATCAGCCCGTAGATCGAGCCGAGCGTGATCCCGTTGATCAACTGTTGGAGAAAGTATTCCATCGTGCCGGGGCACCCCTTGAGCCAAACTGCGAGCCGCGCCGCAAGCCAGGCTGCCGACGACATGCACGTATCTGATCACCGACGGCCCGCGCCCTTGCGCGAACACCGGGCGGATATGACGAATCGATGACGGACCATCACGAGAGACGATGGAAACCATCACTCACGTGATTTGGGCGGGATGTCTAGCGGCGCGAGGACTTGCGCACAACCGGGGGAATGCCCATGGCGCGAGAATGGAGCGGGAATGGCGTGACCGGACTGATCGTCCGATAGGCAAGCGGATCATTTGGGCAACACCATCACGAACTGCCCGACACGATGACCCCCATTTGCGCAACGGCCCATCACGCCACGGCTTGACCGGCCGGCTGCGTTTTGTCCAAATGGTCAAACTTCGAAGTCAAAGTTGCCGTCAAACTTGGCAGAAGGCGGGAGACGCACGTGTTCGGATCGAAGACAGACGAGAAGCGCAGGCCCGACGTCGCGGCCGGACGGCTCGACCCCACGGCCTATGCCGCCAATTTCGACGATCTCTATCCGGCGCTGGGGCCGCACGAGGCCCATGTCGAGGCCGATCGCTGCTATTTCTGCCACGACGCGCCCTGCGTGACGGCCTGCCCGACCGACATCGACATCCCGCTCTTCATCCGCGAGATCCAGGCCGGCAACCGCATGGGCGCCGGCAAGACGATCCTCGATTCCAACATCTTCGGCGGCATGTGCGCCCGCGTCTGCCCGACCGAGACGCTGTGCGAGGAGGCCTGCGTGCGTGAGATCGCGGAAGGCAAACCGGTCAAGATCGGCCAGCTCCAGCGCTACGCGACGGACCCCTATATCGAAACGGGCGAGCACCCCTATACCCGCGCGCCCTCCACGGGCCGCAAGGTCGCCATCGTGGGCGGCGGCCCGGCCGGCCTCGCCTGCGCGCATCGCCTGGCCATGCTCGGCCATGACGTGACGGTCTTCGAGGCGCGCGAGAAGCTTGGCGGGCTGAACGAGTACGGCATCGCGCAGTACAAGGCCCCGCACGGCTTCGCGGCGGCCGAGGTCGACTGGCTGATGAAGATCGGCGGTATCACGGCCGAGACCGGCAAGGCCCTCGGGCGCGACATCACCCTGCCGGAACTGCGCGAGCGCTTCGATGCCGTCTTCCTGGGGCTCGGCCTCGCCGGCGTCAACGCGCTCGGCATCGAGGGCGAGGACGCGCTCGGCGTCGCCGACGCCGTCACCTTCATTGCGGACCTGCGCCAGGCGGACGATTTCGCCAAGCTGCCTATGGGCCGCAAGGTCGTCGTGATCGGCGGCGGCATGACGGCGGTCGACGCGGCCGTGCAATCGAAGCGCCTCGGCGCCGAGGACGTGACCATCGTCTACCGCCGCGCCGCCAACGACATGCCGGCCACCGCCAAGGAGCGCCGCAACGCGCAAACCAACGGCGTGACCCTGAAGGAGAACGCCATGCCCGTCGGTCTCGTGACAGGCGACGACGGCGTGACCCGCATTCGCTGCGAGTATACCCGCATCGAAGACGGCCGCGTGAACGGCACCGGCGAGACGTTCGATCTCGACGCCGACATGGTCTTCAAGGCGATCGGCCAGACCTTCCTCGCCGGAAGCTTGGGCGACGGCGAGGCCTTCACGCTCGACAAGGGCCGCATCGTCGTCGACGACGAGCGCCGCACGACCGTCCCCGGCGTCTGGGCCGGAGGCGACTGCGCGGCCGGCGGGGAAGACCTCACGGTGGTGGCGGTCGAGGACGGCAAGCGGGCGGCGATGAGCATTGATAGGGCGTTGGCCGCCAAGGCGGCGGTGGCGGCGTGATGGCCGGGGTTGCTACATTCTCAGCAATACTCGGCTCAGTGTTCGTCGGCTTCTTACGATTGAGCGGTTTCTGGCTCCTGCCGCTAGCGGCTCTCGCTACGTATGGCATGAAGCACTATGACGAATCTGAAAAGCAGTGGACGGTCTGGGACTACGCCCGATCCTTTATTGTCGCAATCCTGATGTTGGCTCTCTTCGAATGGGTCGCTCGGCTCGCGTCGGTCTACCTACTTTAGAGAAGCGCCTTGAACTCCTCGACCGTCAGACCGGCCTCTTCGATGATGCCTCGCAAGGTTCCCTTCGACACGGGACGATTGCCGTGGACCGGTACGGTCACACCCGTCACAGGCGGTCCGGGCGAGCGCAGCATATGATGACTTCCTCGCACCCGACTGACCGAGAACCCCATCTTGGCGAGCGCACGGATGACGTCTCTGCCGCTGACCTGCGGCAGGCGTGTCGGCGGCATGCCTCAGGCTGCGATCGTCAGGTGCTCGACGCGCGAGGCGACGTCGTCCGGTATGACCCAGCCTTCATCGCGATAAAAATCCAACACCAGCTCGATCGCCTCACGCGCCATGGCCAACGCATCCTCACGCGTCTCGCCATAGGTGACGACCTCGGGCAGGGCAGGCACCCGGACGGTGAAGCCGCCTTCCTCCTCGGGGTGGAGGAGGATGGTGTATTTTCGAGCCTCGCTCATCGCGCATTCCTTCCGTCGAGGGCCGCGAACATAACCGCTCACATCTAGAACTCCAACGCCAAGGAACCCGACCCATGGCCGACCTCACCACCAATTTCCTCGGCATCAAGTCGCCCAATCCCTACTGGCTCGCCTCCGCGCCGCCGACGGATAAGGAATACAATGTCCGTCGCGCCTTCGAGGCCGGGTGGGGCGGGGTGGTGTGGAAGACGCTCGGCGAGGACCCGCCGGTGGTGAACGTCTCCGGCCCACGCTACGGCGCCTGGCACGGGCCGGACCGGCGGCTGATGGGGCTCAACAATATCGAGCTCATCACCGACCGGCCGCTGGAGACGAACCTCAGAGAGATCAAGCAGGTCAAGCGCGACTTTCCCGACCGCGCGATGATCGTCTCGCTCATGGTGCCCTGCGAGGAGGAGCCCTGGAAGAAGATCCTCCGCCGCGTGGAGGAGACCGAGGCCGACGGCGTCGAGCTCAACTTCGGCTGTCCGCACGGCATGTCGGAGCGCGGCATGGGCTCGGCCGTGGGGCAGGTGCCCGAATATATCGAGATGGTGGCGCGCTGGTGCAAGCAGCACACCCGGATGCCCGTCATCGTCAAGCTGACGCCCAACATCACCGACGTGCGCTACCCGGCCCAGGCCGCGCAGCGGGGCGGGGCGGACGCCGTCTCGCTCATCAATACCATCCAGTCGATCATGGAGGTCGATCTCGACAATTTCTCGCCCGCGCCGATGATCGACGGCAAGGGCACGCATGGCGGCTATTGCGGGCCCGCCGTCAAGCCGATCGCGCTCAACATGGTCGGCTCGATCGCGCGCGACACCAAAGGCACGCTCCCCATCTCCGGCATCGGCGGCATCACGACCTGGCGCGACGCGGCCGAGTTCATCCTCATGGGCTCGGGCACCGTTCAGGTCTGCACGGCCGCGATGACCTATGGCTACAAGATCATCGAGGAGATGTGCGACGGCCTCTCGCGCTACATGGACGAGAAGGGCTTCACCTCGATCGACGACATGACGGGCCGCGCCATCCCCAACTTCAAGGAATGGCAGGAGCTCAACCTCAACTACGTCGTCAAGGCGCGCATCGATCAGGACAAATGCATCTCTTGCGGACGCTGCCACGTGGTCTGCGAGGACACGTCCCACCAGGCGATCACCAAGGAGAAGGACGGCGAGCGCTGGTTCGAGGTGATCGACGCCGAATGCGTCGGCTGCAATCTCTGCGCCGATGTCTGCCCCGTCGTCGACTGCATCACCATGGAGCACCAGACGAGCGGCACCGATCCTCGCACCGGCCTCGCCTATCACCGCCCGCACGCCACCTGGCAGGAGCACGCCAACAACCCGATGAGCCCGAGCTTCGATGCGACCAAGTTCGCGGAAGGCGTCGAGACGGCCGATCCGCGCGCGCTGGAGCCGGCGGAATAGGATGGTTGGAACCGCACCGCGCACGGAACGAACGCCCATGATCCGGCGGGGCGAGACCGGTCGAGGCCGGTCGGCAGTGAGAGCCCGCCCGGGAACGCTGCGGCGGAGGGTTGGCGAAGCGGTTCGGCCGAGCCGTGAGGCGGCAGACACAGCCGATGCCGGCAGCCTCGAGCGAGGATTGGCAACGAAGCGGGCGGTCGAACCGACCGTCAAACCGACCCGACTGCGTTTCCGGACGGGCTCTGACGGTGGGCGCAGGTCGGCTCGGTCTCCTCGTCGCGCTCGGCCTCGCTCTCTCGGGCTGCGCCGTCGCGGTGGTCGGCGGCACGGTCGTCGGCACGACGGCGCGGGTCGGAGCGGCTGCGGTCAGCACGACGGGCAAGGCGGCCGTGGGGGCCACCAAGCTGACCTATCGGGGCGGCAGGGCCGTCGTCGGTGCCGTCACGCCCGACCCCGTTTGCGATGGTACGGTGCTGCCCTATCCGGACGCCTGCTTCCGGCGCTGAGATGACTGGGCGGCCGGACCGTCAGCGCAGCTGGCTGTCCTTAGAGCCGCGGCGGTTGTAGCCCGCGAATGCGGTGCTGCGCTTGTCGGCGCCCGACTGGCAGGCCACGCAGCGGCGAACGCCCGGCACGGCCGCGCGCCGGGCTTCCGGAATGTCCTCGTCGCACTCCTCGCAGATCTTGAGGCTCGCGGCGGCGGTCTGATGGCCCGCATTGCCGGGCTGCCGACCGGCACCGCCCGCGCGCAGACGCTTGAGCGCGTCCTCGATGCTGGCGTCGATCTGATCCTGCACCGCGCCGTCGCGCGCCCATCCGCCTGCCATGATGCCTCTCCTCGCCGGTGACCCTACGGCTGAGATATGGTGCGCGGCTCGCCTGAGGACCAGCCGGAGGTCTCGTCGGGAGAACTGCGGACACCGCCCGTCAAAGCCCCCCCAGAGCCTTAGCGGGGATGCGATAGCACCGCAGCGTAAGGAACCGAGCAATATCAAAGCCCTGGAGCGCGTTCGGTGAATGGATAGGAACCGGACGTGCGCTAGCAGCGGGCAATCCGGGCCTTGAGCCGGCGTTCGTCGGCGCTGAGACCGCGAAGGCTTTCGCGGTAGATGGCTCGCTCCACATAGGTCCGCGCGAAGCGCTCCCAGAAGATGATGCCGAAGACCGCGCCGGCGAGGAGCGCGAGCGGGACGGTCGCGACGAAGCTCTCCTGCGTCAGGTAAGGGTTGCGCAGATGCACGGCCGAATGGGCCGCGAAGCCGACGAGGCCGAAGACGATCGCCGTGGCCGCCCGGTCGAGCGGCACGTGGCGCCCGATGAAGACGGCGAGCGGTCCGGCGACCCAGAGGGCGCTCGCATAGATATAGAGGCAGGCGGCATTGGTGGTCACGAAGCCGATGGCGACGTCGCGCGGATCGATCGGCCGCCCCGCCATCACCTCCTTGGCGAGGAGATAGAGCGTGATGCCGGCTGCGACGGTGCCGATCGCGCCCGCATAGGCGAAGAGCATCCCGTTGGCGAGACGATATAGCGATCGCATGGCGGCTCCCCCTCGGGTCGGGTGGCGGGACCCGCATCGATGCGGGATGGACGGCGGCCAGGCCTCGGCGCCCTGACGTCCGGTCACTCTACGCGACTCGTCCGGTCCGCGCGCGGCACATCTCGGCCTTGCGTTAGCAAAACCTGTCGGTAATCCTTAGACAGGGTCGGTTCGGTGCCGCGATCGGCGGCTCGGGGCCGGTCCGTCGCTCAGGGGCGTGATACGGAGACCTGGTTTGGAAACCGTCATCTGGCAGGCCTACGGGGTGGCGCTCTCGGGCGTCGTGCTGGCGCAGATCGCGCCGGGGCCGAACCTCCTCGCCGTCGCCGGCGCCGCGCTCGGCCAGGGACGGCGGGCGGGGCTCTCCGTCGCCGCCGGGGTCGCCTGCGCGATCTTCGCCTGGGTCGTCATCGCCGCATCGGGGCTGACGCTCGTTCTGGCGCTCTATCCAGACCTCCTGACGGCGATGAAGCTCGCGGGCGGTCTCTATCTCGTCTACCTCGGCGCGCGGGGCCTGCGGGCCGCGATGACGGGCACCGCCCCGCACCTCAAGCCGACGGGCGGGCAGGCCAGTGGAGCACGAGCCTTCCGGCGCGGCTTCCTCGTCAACATCACCAACCCCAAATCGGCGCTGATGTGGGCGGCCGTCGCCACCGTACTCTTCGGCGCAGGGTTAGACGGATGGCAGGTCGTCGGTTTTGCGCCGATTGGCTGCGGCTCGGCACTCTGCGTCTATGGCCTTTATGCGTTGATCTTCTCCTCGGCACCGGTGCGGGGGCTCTATGCCAGGCTGTCGCGCGGCTTCGAGGCGCTCTTCGGCACCGCCTTCGCCCTCATCGGCGGCGCGCTCGTCGTCGATGGCCTGCGCGATCTCGTCCGCCGGGTCTGACGGGGCAAACCCTAGTTCAGTCTCAACTCAGCTTCAGTCGGGCCGGAGCCCGCGCGCGAAGACGGACTGGATCGTGACGAGGGCTTCGGCGTGGACCGCATCGCGATCGCCTTCCGCATGGCTCTCCTCATGCCCCCCGGGCAGGCCCAGCACCGCCCGCACCTGCACCTCGAAATCGGCGTAGTGCTGCGTGACCGCCCACATCATGAAGATGAGGTGGTAGGGATCGACCTTGGCGATCCGACCGGCCTCGCTCCAGCCGGCGATCACGGCGGCCTTGTCGTCGACGAGCGCCTTCAATGGCCCGCGCAGCACGTCGCCGAGGAGCGGGGCGCCCTGCATGACCTCCATCGCGAAGAGGCGCGAGGCGCGCGGATCGGCGCGGCTCATGGCGAGCTTTGCGCCTAGATAGGCCGCGATCTCGGCGGCCGGCTCACCTTGCGGATCGAGCGCGCGCAAGGGGGCCAGCCAGTCGTCGAGCGTGCGCTCGAGCACCGCCTTGTAGAGCGCCTTCTTGGTGCGGTGGTAGTAGAGGAGGTTGGGCTTGGTCATGCCCGCCTCGCGCGCGATCTGGTCGATCGTGGCGCCGCGAAAGCCGAAGCGCGAGAAGACTTCGAGACCGGCGCCGAGGATGCGCGCGCGCAAGGCGCGCTGGCGCGGCGTCGCCGGGCCGGCTTCGGGCCGCATGGGCACTTCGCCCGCATCGGCAGATGCGAACGGCGTCTCGTCGGCACGCACGCTCGGCTCCACGGGTTCGGGCGCCATCGTTTCGCTCACGGCGACGGCAGTCTCCTCTTGCGGCGCGCTCCCGGCATCGCCTAACGTCCCGTTTGACCAAACGGTCACGAAAGGGCGTAGCACACCGCACGCCACCCGATCGTGGCGACTTCAAGGACAAGGGGCCACCCCACGGGGGCCCGAGCGACGAGAGGCAGAGCATGGCCGAGGCCTACGACATCCGCGATCCCGCCTCGCGAGACGGCGGCGATCCGCACGACGCGCGCCCGTCTCGGCCCAACAATCTCGATGCCTTCTGGATGCCCTTCAGCGCCAACCGGCAGTTCAAGCGCAATCCGCGCATGCTCGTTTCGGCCGAGCGCATGCACTACACCGCCGATGACGGACGCCGCATCCTCGACGGGACGGCAGGCCTCTGGTGCGTCAATGCCGGCCACAAGCGCCCGCGCATCGTCGAGGCGATCCAGCGCCAGGTCGAGGAGCTGGACTACGCGCCCGCCTTCCAGATGGGCCACCCGAAGGTCTTCGAGCTGGCCGCCCGGCTGGCCGCGATGATGCCGACGCCGCTCGACCACGTCTTCTTCACCAATTCGGGGTCGGAGAGCGTCGAGACCGCGCTCAAGATCGCGCTCGCCTATCATCGCGCCCGGGGCGAGGGCCAGCGCATGCGGCTCATCGGGCGCGAGCGGGGCTATCACGGCGTCAATTTCGGCGGCATCTCTGTCGGCGGCATCGTCAACAACCGCAAGATGTTCGGCGGCCTCCTCGGCGGCGTCGACCATATGCGCGACACGCATCTGCCCGAGCAAAACGCGTTCTCGCGCGGTCAGCCCGAGCATGGCGTGGATCTCGCCGAGGACTTGCTGCGCATCGCCAAGCTGCACGGGCCGGAGACGATCGCGGCCTGCATCGTCGAGCCGGTGGCGGGCTCGACGGGCGTCCTCATCCCGCCCAAGGGCTATCTGGAGCGGCTGCGCGCGATCTGCGACGAGCACGGCATCCTCCTCATCTTCGACGAGGTGATCACCGGCTTCGGTCGCCTCGGCACGCCCTTCGCCGTCGACTGGTTCGGCGTCAAACCCGACCTTGTCATCACCGCCAAGGGGCTGACCAACGGCATCATCCCGATGGGCGCGGTCTTCGCGACCTCCGACATCTACGAGGCCTTCATGCAGGGGCCGGAGAACCTCATCGAGTTCTTCCACGGCTACACCTATTCGGGGAACCCGATGGCGGCGGCCTGCGCGCTCGCGACCCTCGACACCTACAAGGAGGACGGGCTCCTCACCCGCGCCGCCGACCTCGCCCCCCATTTCGAGGACGCGCTTCATTCGCTCAAAGGCGAGCCGCACGTCATCGACATCCGCAATATCGGCCTCGTCGGCGCGATCGAGCTGGAGCCCATCGCCGGCCATCCGACAAAACGCGCCTTCCAGGCCTTCCTCGACGCCTACGAGAAGGGCGTCATGATCCGCACCACCGGCGACATCATCGCCCTCTCCCCACCCCTCATCATCGAGCGCGAGCAGATCGACGAAATCGTCGATACCTTGCGCACCGTGCTGCGCGCCCTCGACTGACCTATCAGAAAGCCGATCCCATGACCGTCCATACCCCCCCGTCCGACGCCATCCACAACGCCGTCGGAGGAAGCCTGACCGCCTCCGCCTCGTCCCGCACCGCGCCCGTCTTCAACCCGGCGACGGGTGAGCAGTCGGGCACGCTGGCGCTTTCCACCAAGGCCGAGCTCGACGCCGCCGTCGAGGCGGCCAAGGCCGCGCTGCCCGCCTGGGCCAACATGGCGCCCTTGAAGCGCGCGCGGCTGATGATGAAGTTCCTCCGCCTCGTCGAGGAGAATGCCGACCGCATCGCGGCGGCCATCAGCGCGGAGCATGGCAAGACCCATGCCGATGCGCTGGGCGAGGTGTCGAGAGGCATCGAGGTGGTCGAGTTCGCCTGCGGCATCCCGCATCTCCTGAAGGGCGAGTTCAGCCGCAATGTCGGCCCCTCGATCGACACCCATTCCGACCGCCAGCCGGTCGGCGTCTGCGCCGGCATCACGCCCTTCAACTTCCCGGCCATGGTGCCGATGTGGATGTTCCCGATGGCGATCGCCTGCGGCAACACCTTCATCCTCAAGCCGTCCGAGAAGGATCCCTCCGCCCCGATGGTCCTCTACGATCTCTGGGCCGAGGCCGGTTTCCCCGACGGCGTCCTCAACGTCGTCCACGGCGACAAGGAGGTCGTCGATGCGATCCTCCACCACCCCGACATCAAGGCCGTCTCCTTCGTCGGCTCCACGCCGATTGCGGAGTATGTCTACAAGACCGGCACCGCGGCACGGTAAGCGCGTCCAGTGCTTCGGCGGCGCCAAGAATCACATGGTCATCCTGCCCGATGCCGACATGGAAAAGGCCGCCGACGCGCTGATGGGCGCCGGCTACGGCTCGGCCGGAGAGCGCTGCATGGCGATCTCGATGGCGGTGCCCGTCGGCGACGAGACCGCCGACAAGCTCGTCTCCCTCCTCAAGCCCCGCGTCGAGGCGCTCAGGATAGGCGCCGGCAACGACCCGCAAGCCGACATGGGCCCCCTCGTCACGAAGCAGCATTTCGACAAGGTGACGGGCTATATCGAGCAGGGCGTGAAGGAGGGCGCGGAGCTCGTCGTCGACGGGCGGGGCGTCACGCTCCAGGGCTACGAGAACGGCTACTTCATGGGCGGCTCGCTCTTCGACCACGTGAGACCCGAGATGACGATCTACAAGGAAGAGATCTTCGGCCCCGTCCTCTCGCGTCCTGCGCGCCAAGACCTATGAGGAGGCCGTCCACCTCATCGACACCCACGAATACGGCAACGGCACCGCCATCTTCACCCGCGACGGCGACGCCGCCCGCGACTTCGCCGACCGCATCGAGGTCGGCATGGTCGGCATCAACGTCCCCATCCCCGTCCCCGTCGCCTACCACTCCTTCGGCGGCTGGAAACGCAGCCATTTCGGCGACCACGACATGTACGGCCCCGAAGCCGTGCGGTTCTACACGCGGCTGAAGACGGTGACGACGCGCTGGCCGGAAGGGATCAAGGACGGGGCGAGCTTCGTGTTTCCGGGGAATGGGTGAAGTGTGACGGATGACGAAGCGCGCCCCGGATTAGAAGCAGCTTTTGAGTCTGAACGTTGCCGGTTGATTGGGGAAATTGAGCTTGTCCGTTGGAACATATGCTGCTCTGGGCATCGGAAATCTCATATCAGCGCTTGGAAAATTCGACCGTGAAATCGGCTGGTGCGTTACGTCTGATTTGGGCGAACATGGGCGCTATAACGCTTTTACGAAATATGGTTTCAACGAAGTATTCAGACGAAAAATGGGCGTTGCACTGTAGCGAAATTGTACGTCTCTATGACGAATGCAGGCAGATTAGGAATGGCGTTTGCCATTCCATCCCAGTTGAAACGTCTGATGGTTTTAGATCAGTCTGACGTTCCACTCAAAATCTGGAAAAGGCACGCGCCAATTCCACCGCACACCGGAAAGCAATCTGGAGCTAGTGTTCGCATCAAACACAATCGGTCACCTGACTTTACTCATGCACGAAATGACAGAGGTAGTGAAAGGTGAAGCTTTATTTAATGATGCGCGTCTAGAATTTGCGATGTCTTTGACGAAGAGATGTACTGAGTTCCGAAACGCACCGGAAGGGGCTAGCGGTCCCTTTAAAAGACCTTGGATAGGACAATGACCCACCCGCAAACCAACGTGCGCATCGACGCCGACCGTCTCTGGTCCGCCCTCATGGACATGGCCAAGATCGGCCCCGGTGCGCGCGGCGCTAACAACCGTCAGACCGTGGCGGACACGCACCGCAACCTCGCATGACCCGCCCCCAGGCCACCCCCACAATCCTCATCGACGATGCCCGCGTGCGCGTCACCCGCTTCGACTTCGCACCCGGTGCCGAGACCGGCTGGCACGTGCACGGGCACGACTATGTCGTCACGCCCGTCACGGACTGCGTCATGACGCTGGAGGAGCCGGGCGGCGCGGTGCGCAGCGTCACGATGCCGGCCGGGGTCGCGTATCGGCGCGAGGCGGGCGTCGAGCACAACGTGATCAATGGCGCCGACGCGCCGATGAGCTTCGTCGAGGTCGAGCTGAAATAGGCGCACCGATCGCGCGGGGCGCAAGGGCTGATCGCTTCGACCACCGTTGCGTCGATGGGTAGGGACCGGGCGTAGTGGGTCAGTTTGAACAACCGCCCTTCTCCCTTCGCGGGAGAAGGTGTCGGCAGGCGGATGAGGGCGCGTCTCATCCTCAAAAGAGGCTTGCGATATGAGGCACCAACCCGTCATCCGCCCCTGCGGGACACCGTCCCCCACGAAGGGAGAAGGAAGGATCGCGCCAGACTGACCCACGACCGGGCCGGGGGTGGGGTGGCACCCCGGGGCCAAATCGGATTACCGTCCGCACACGGTGCGGCGTTCGCACCACCCCGAACCTCGCCTACGCGATGTCCGGCCCTCCCCATGACGGGGAACGTGAAGCTCTACGAGATGGCGGAGACCCGATGGCCCAAGCCCAGACCAACATGCGCATCGACGCCGCCCGCCTGTGGGACTCGCTCATGGAGATGGCCAAGATCGGCCCGGGCCTGCGCGGCGGCAACAACCGCCAGACCGTCACGGACGAGGACCGAGAGGGCCGCGATCTCTTCAAGTCCTGGTGCGAGGCGGCGGGGATGACGGTCGCGGTCGATTCGATGGGCAACATGTTCGCCCGGCGCGAGGGCACGGACGCCGACGCCCTCCCCGTCTGGGTCGGCTCCCATCTCGACACCCAGCCGACGGGCGGCAAGTATGACGGCGTGCTGGGTGTGCTGGCCGGGCTGGAGCTCGTGCGCG
This sequence comes from uncultured Alphaproteobacteria bacterium, assembly GCA_963842125.1. Taxonomy (GTDB): domain Bacteria; phylum Pseudomonadota; class Alphaproteobacteria; order Rhizobiales; family CAWCWK01; genus CAWCWK01. The sequence continues at coordinate 265,114 of CAWJFE010000001.1, forward strand.
TGCTCGACGATCTCGGCGTCAAGACCCGGCGCCCCATCGAGATCGTCAACTGGTCGAACGAAGAGGGCACCCGCTTCGCCCCCGCCATGCTTGCGTCGGGCGTCTATGCCGGCATGCATGACGAGGACTGGGCCTATGCGCGCGAGGACGCGCACGGCCTCACGTTCGGCGACGAGTTGGCGCGCATAGGCTATAAGGGCGACGAGCCCGTCGGCCAGCGAAAACCGCACAGCTTCTTCGAGCTTCATATCGAGCAGGGGCCGATCCTCGAGGCCGAGGATACGCTCATCGGCGTCGTCACCCATGGCCAGGGGCTCCACTGGCTGCAGGTGACGATGACCGGCAAGGAGAGCCACACCGGCTCGACCCCCATGCCGATGAGGAAGAACGCGGGCCGCGGGCTGGCGCAGGTGACCGAGGCCGTCCACGAGATCGCCATGAGCCACGCGCCCCTTGCCGTCGGCGCCATCGGCCATATCGACGTCTATCCGAACTCCCGCAACATCATCCCCGGCCGCGTCGTCTTCACCGTCGACATCCGCTCGCCCGATCTCGCGATCCTCGGCGATATGGACGGGCGGGTGCGCGCCGAGGTTGAGCGGATCGCTGATGACCTGGGGCTAACCTTCGAAATCGAGCAGGTCGGCCATTTCGACCCCGTCACCTTCGACGAGACCTGCGTCACCGCCATCCGCAACGCTGCGACACGCCTCGGCTACTCCCACCGCAACCTCGTGTCGGGCGCCGGCCACGACGCCTGCTGGATCAACCGCGTGGCGCCCACCGCCATGGTCATGTGCCCGTGCGTGGATGGATTGAGCCACAACGAAGACGAGGAGATCAGCATGGAGTGGGCCGAGGCCGGCGCCAACGTGCTGATGCAGGCGGTGGTGGAGACGGCGGGGGTCGAGGGATGAGCGCCGCAGGCTTTCCCTTCTCCCCTCGGGGAGAAGGTGCCCGAAGGGTGGATGAGGGGACGCACCCTCATCAAACTCGATCTCCCGGATCGACCGCCCTCTCACCCTAACCCTCTCCCTAAGGGGGAAGAGGGGATTCCGACCAGATCGAGGTTCCCATCATGACCAGCACTCTCATCAAAAACGGCACCGTCGTCACCGCCGACCGCTCCTACGAGGCGGATGTCCTCATTGGCGATGGCGTCATCCAGGCGATCGGCGCCGACCTCGGCTCTGCCGACGAAACGATCGATGCGCACGGCTGCTATGTCATGCCGGGCGGGATCGATCCGCACACGCATATGGAGATGCCCTTCATGGGCACCTTCTCGGCGGACGATTTCGAGACCGGCACGCGCGCGGCGCTCTCGGGCGGCACGACGATGGCGGTCGATTTCTGCCTGCCTGCGCCCGGCCAGCCTCTCCTCGAAGCACTGCGCGACTGGAACCAGAAGGCGGCGAAAGCCACGACCGATTACAGCTTCCACATGGCCATCACCTGGTGGGGCGAGGAGGTCTGGCGCGAGATGGAACAGGTGGTCGACCAAGGCATCAACTCGTTCAAGCACTTCATGGCCTACAAGGGCGCCTTGATGGTGAACGACGACGAGATGTACCAGTCGTTCCTGCGCTGCGCCGAGCTGGGCGCCCTCCCCTTAGTCCACGCCGAGAACGGCGACGTCGTCGCGCAGCTGCAGGCGAAACTGATGGCCGAGGGCAATGTGGGCCCCGAGGCCCACGCCTATTCGCGCCCGCCCATCGTCGAGGGCGAGGCGGTCAACCGCGCCATCATGATCGCCGATCAGGCGGGTGTGCCGCTCTACGTCGTCCACGTCTCGTGCGAGGACGCGCACGAGGCCATTCGCCGGGCCAAGCAGAACGGGCAGCGCGTCTATGGCGAGCCGCTCGTCCAGCATCTCGTGCTTGATGAGACGGAGTATCAGAACCCCGACTGGATGCACGCCGCCCGGCGCGTCATGAGCCCGCCCTTCCGCGACAAACGCCACCAGGATTCGCTCTGGGCCGGCCTCGCGTCGGGCTCGCTCTCCGTCGTCGCGACCGACCACTGCGCCTTCACCTCCGAGCAGAAGGCGATGGGCACGGGCGATTTCACCAAGATCCCCAACGGCACCGGCGGGCTGGAGGATCGGCTGCCGGTGCTCTGGACACGCGGCGTCGAGACCGGGCGGATCACCAAGGAGGAATTCGTGGCGGTGACCAGCACCAACATCGCCAAGATCCTCAACATGTACCCGAAGAAGGGCGCTGTCATCGCGGGCGCCGACGCCGATCTCGTCGTCTGGGACCCTGCCGCCACCAAGACGATCAGCGCCGACACCCAGGTCTCGGCCATCGACTACAACGTCTTCGAAGGCGTCGAGGTCAAGGGACTGCCGCGCGTCGTGACGAGCCGCGGCCAGGTCGTCGCGCGTGAGGGCAAGGTCGATGCCGAGCCCGGCCGGGGCCAGTTCGTCGAACGCGAAGCCAACGCGCCGGTCAACACGGCCTTCTCGTCGTGGAAGGCACTGACGGCACCCAAACCCGTCGCGCGGGGACAGATTCCGGCGGGGGTGTAGTCTCGGGCCGGCGTTTCGCGACCGTCTGGTCAAAAAAACGCCGGACCACACGCTTTGCACTCTTGCGAAGCAGGTCCGCCGCGTCGCAGCATGCGGCATGGATGTAGGAAGAGACTCGCAGGCCGACCTTGCGACGGGTGACACCGTCGATCCCGCCGCGCGCGCGGCTCGGCGCGGGGACGCGCCCGTCATCGCCGCGCGCGACCTGTCGCTCACCTTCGAGACCAATGACGGCCCCGTCGACGCGCTCCAGGGCATCGATCTCGACGTGGCCAAGGGCGATTTCGTCAGCCTGATCGGGCCGTCGGGCTGCGGCAAGACGACCTTGCTGCGCGTCATGGCCGATCTGGAGGCGCCGACGGGCGGCAGCGTGAGGGTCGATGGTATGACCCCGCGCGAGGCGCGGCTGGGCCGTGCCTATGGCTACGTCTTCCAGGCGCCGGCGCTCTATCCGTGGCGCACGATCGCGGCCAATGTCGGTCTGCCTTTGGAGGTGATCGGCCTTGCCAGATCCGAGCGCGAGCAGCGGGTGGCCGACAATCTCGCGCTGGTGAACCTCACGGGCTTCGAGAACAAATATCCCTGGCAGCTCTCCGGCGGCATGCAGCAGCGCGCCTCGATCGCCCGCGCGTTGACCCTCCAGTCCGACATCCTCCTCATGGACGAGCCCTTCGGCGCGCTCGACGAGATCGTGCGCGACCACCTCAACGAGCAGTTGAACGCGCTCTGGGCCGCGACGCAGAAGACCGTCGTCTTCGTCACCCACTCCATCCCGGAGGCCGTCTACCTCTCGACGAAGATCGTCGTGATGAGCCCGCGCCCAGGCCGCATCCACGACGTCATAGACTGCGACCTCGGCCGGGAGCGCGACCTCGACGTGCGCGAGACGCCGGCGTTCCTCGCGATCGCGCACCGGGTCCGCGAAGGCTTGCGGGCGGGGCATGCGTATGACGATTGACGGACGGGCCCGCGTGACTCAGCGACCACACGCACGCGGACGGCTCAGATGACGCGCGCGGCCACGCTCTGGCTTCTTGCCTCCATACCGACCTTTCTCCTGGGGTCCTCGCTACTGCGCGTCTATGTCGGCAGCGGGCGGCTGTGGCTCGTCGCGGCGGCGCTCGTCGTCTTCAGCGCCGGCAACCTCATGATGATCGGCGTCATGCGGGGCTCGGGGCTCGGCCCCGCGATCGCGGCCTCCGCGGTGACGCAGCTCCTCTCGGCCGCGCTGATCGGCATCGTCATCTTTGGCGAGCGGCCACCGCTGGCGCAACTCGCCGGCATGGCTCTCGGCATCGCCGCCATCGGGCTCATCCTGTGGCCTGCGGCCCGATGAGCGCGAGGATCGAGCGCGTGATGGCAGGTTCGCCGTGACCGAGACCGCCCTCGCAACCCCCGGCGGCGGCGTGGGCGCATCGCCGCTCCGCACCGGCTGGACGCGGGCCATGTCAGGCAGCGCCGGCCCCGTCCTCACCATTCTCCTTGGGCTCGTCCTCCTCTGGTACGTCGCCGCCATCTTCCTCAACGCCCCCCTCATGCTCTCGCTCTGGGAGAGGCGGGGGGTCGACTGGACCTACGCGCAGCTCGTCGCCGAGACGATGAACCATCGCCGCCCGGTGCTGCCGACGCCGCATCAGGTCGTGGTCGAACTCTGGAACACGATCGTCGGCGAGGCCGTCACGTCGAAACGCAGCCTCGTCTACCATGCCTGGGTGACGCTCTCCTCGACGCTCCTCGGCTTTCTCATCGGCACGGTGCTCGGCATCGCCATCGCGGTCGGCATCGTCCATTCGCGCACGCTCGACAAGTCGCTCATGCCGTGGATCATCGCCTCGCAGACCATCCCCATCCTCGCCGTCGCGCCGATGGTCGTCGTGGTGCTGGGCGCCGTCGGGCTGACGGGGCTGGTGCCGAAATCGCTGATCTCGGCCTATTTGAGCTTCTTTCCCGTCGCCGTCGGCATGGTGAAGGGCCTGCGCTCGCCGGACCTCATGCATCTCGATCTGATGCGGACCTATTCCGCGTCCCAGACGCAGACCTTCGCCAAGCTGCGCTGGCCCTCCGCCCTCCCCTTCCTCTTTCCGGCCATGCAGATCGGCGTCGCGATCTCCCTCGTCGGCGCCATCGTCGGCGAGATGCCGACGGGCGCCGTCGCGGGCCTCGGCGCGCGGCTCCTGTCGGGCAGCTATTACGGCCAGACGGTGCAGATCTGGGCGGCGCTGATCATGGCCTCCGTGCTGGCGGCGACACTGGTCGTCGGGATCGGCTGGGTGGGGCGGCGCGTGGCGGTGGGACCGGGCGCATGACGACCGCCAAGGCCCTCTTCACTGCGCGCGACGTCTCGATGGCTCACGCCTGGAAGCCGCTCACGGCCGCGCTCCTCACGCTCATCGCGGTCGCGCTGCCTACCTTCACGGCTATCGACGCGGCAGTCCCAGACGGCGCCGGCTTGGTGCGGACCGGGCTCGGCTATCTCTCCACCGCGCTCCTCATCACGGCGGCGGCGGTCGCGGTGAAGCATCCGGGCACGGTGCTGGCCAACGTCCTTCTCGGCGTCGCGGCGCATGGGGCCGCCATCGCCCTCATCGTTGCGCTCGGTGCAGCGGAGCGACAGAGCATCTCGAATATCCCGCTCGGTGCGGCCGGGGGCTTCTGGCTCGAGGTCGCGGCCGCCTGGCTCCTCGCGTGGCAGCTCGTCGACAATCTCTCGGCGGCGAACCCCAAAGACGGCACCGCCCGGCGCGTCGTCGCGATCCTCGTACCCCTCCTCTTCGGCGCCTGGCTGCTCATCCTCTGGGAGCTAGTCGTGCGCGGCGCGAACGTGCCGCAGGTCCTCCTCCCCGCCCCGTCGATGATCGGCGCGACCATCGCGACCTCGACTGGCACCCTCTGGGTCGATTTCCTACAGACGTTCAAGGCCGTCCTCATAGGCTACCTGATCGGCTGCGGGTCGGGCTTCGTCGTCGCGCTCCTTTGCGACCGTTACGGCTTCCTGAAGCGCGGCCTCCTCCCCATCGGCAATCTCGCCTCGGCGCTCCCCATCGTCGGCGTCGCGCCCATCATGGTCATGTGGTTCGGCTTCGACTGGCCGTCCAAAGCCGCCGTGGTGGTCATCATGACCTTCTTCCCGATGCTGGTGAACACGGTCGCGGGGCTTGCAGCGGCGGGCCGGCTGGAGCGGGACATGATGCACACCTATGCGGCATCGCCCGCTCAATCCCTTCTCAAGCTGCGCTTGCCGGCCGCCATGCCCTTCGTCTTCAATGCGCTCAAGATCAACTCGACACTGGCGCTCATCGGCGCCATCGTGGCCGAGTTCTTCGGCACGCCAATCGTCGGCATGGGGTTCCGCATCTCGACCGAGATCGGCCGCATGAATCTCGACATGGTCTGGGCCGAGATCGCGGTCGCGGCCGTGGCGGGCTCGGCCTTCTACGGTCTTGTCGCGCTCATGGAGCGCGGCGTCACGTTCTGGCATCCCTCGCAAAGGGCCGCCCGATAACAGCGCCCGATAACGGGCGGACAACAGGAGAGACGACGCATGATGAAACGCACCATTCTGGCCGCCACCGCCCTCGTGGCCGCATCGCTCGCGACGCCGGCGCTCAGCGCCGAGCATTCCGAGATGGACGAGCTGACGCTGCAGCTGAAATGGGTCACGCAGGCCCAATTCGCCGGCTACTATGTCGCCGAAGCAAAGGGCTTCTATGAAGAGGCCGGCCTCGACGTGACCATCAAGCCCGGCGGCCCCGACATCGCGCCTCCGCAGGTGATCGCCGGTGGCGGGGCCGACGTGGTCGTGGAGTGGATGCCGGCCGCGCTGGCCGCGCGCGAGAAGGGCGTGCCTTTGGTCAACATCGCCCAGCCTTTCGCGCGCTCCGGCATGATGCTGACCTGCGACAACGCGAGCGGCATCACGTCGCCCGACGACTTCCCCGGCAAGACGCTCGGCGTCTGGTATTTCGGCAACGAGTACCCGTTCCTGTCCTGGATGAGCCAGATCGGCCTCGCGACCGACGGCTCGGATGGCGGCGTCACGGTCGTCAAGCAGGGCTTCAACGTCGACCCGCTGCTTCAGGGGCAGGCCGACTGCATCTCGACGATGACCTATAACGAGTACTGGCAGGTCATCGACGCGGGCTACGAGCCTGGCGACCTCACCGTCTTCAACTACACCGACATGGGCGTCGCCACGCTGGAGGATGGGCTCTACACGCTCGAATCCAACCTCGACGATCCGGAGATGGTCGACAAGCTCGCCCGCTTCGTCTCCGCCTCAATGAAGGGCTGGGAGTACGCCCGCGAGAACCCCGACGAGGCCGCCCAGATCGTCATCGACAACGACGACACCGGCGCCCAGACAATCGAGCACCAGACGCGGATGATGGGCGAGGTCAACAAGCTGACCGAGGGCTCGACCGGCCGGCTCGACCAAGGAGCCTACGAGACAACCGTTCAGTCGCTTCTGTCCGGCGGCTCCGACCCCGTCATCTCCGGTGCGCCCGAAGGCGCGACGACGGATGTGGTGATGGACGCCGTCGAGGCTATGTAAGTGCGGCGCGCCGCCGGCGACGGGGTCTCTCTCGCGCCGGCGGCAACTCGTCGTGTCGGCAAGACCGGCACGCTCACACACCTGAACCCGGCCGCGCCAGAGCCATTCCTACAAACCTTGGCTCGACCCCTCCCCTCTCTTCCTTGCCATCCTCCGGCACCGGCCCGAGAACCCAGAGCGGCGGCTGCGTTGCTCTGATCGGAGGCGATCTCGCGAGGCGTTCGGTCGGGAGGCCGGACGGAGGTCCTCCCTCTTGCGCCCCTGGCTTCTCGGGTCGATGTCCGAGAATGACGGCGGGAGGTGGTGTCGCCTACCGAATCGAGCTTCTAGAGCGCGTTGTTTCAGCGCGGTTCCTTACGCTGCGGTGCTATCGCACCTGCGCGGGAACGGCCCTAGGCCGCGACGGCGTTCGCGGCGGCGGCGAGGTCGGCAAGCGGTGGCCTGCCGGCACCCTTGTCGTCCGCAGTGTCCCCCCGCCCGAGCAGCTTCGCCTCCAGCCTTCGGCAGAGCGAGAGCCGCTCCGTGTCGTCGCCTTCACTGGCCAACCATGCCTGCGCGACCTGCCGGATCGGGGCGAGGGAGGCGTCGGCGGCGGGCGCCCGGTCGGCGAGATCGAGGATCAGGGTCATCACCCGGCGCGAGACCGACCAGTCGCGCATACGCGCGAGGTCGCGCTCCTCCTCGACCTCGGTAAGACGCTTGAGACGCTCGGCCAGCCGCTCTTTCGTCTCGACGAGAGCGGTCACGTCGCGCGAGATCGAGATCGCGCCCAGGACCGCGTCATCATCTCCAGGGATCGGCGCGACGGATACACTCCACCAGCGGGGCGTGCCCGCGGCCGTCGGGCAGAACGCCTCGAACCGCGTCGCCCGCCCGACCATCGCATCGAGGACCGCCGCGCGGACGCGGGCCTGCGAGGTCTCGGGCCAGAGGCTCGCCCATTCGCGCCGCTCGACGTCGGCGAAGTCGGCGATCTCCATGGCACAAAGACCGTTGCCGTTCATGAAGAGGAGCGCGCCATCCGGCCCGACGATCTTGATGCAGTCGGGGCTGGCGTCGAGCGCCGCCCGAAGGGTCGTGAGGCTGAGACTCCGCTCCTGGCCGAGGAGGGACAGGATGGTCTCGATGAGGGGAGCACTACGAAACGCTGCGACGATGGCTTCGGCCATGGCTGTCTCTCCGGATGTGGGGGTCGAAGGTTGTGCTTCGAGCCTGTAGAACAATTCTAGATGGCATTTGTTCGCTCGGTAAATCTTTCCTCTTGGGACATGGTTGAGCGTTCGTTGCCGAGCCCGTATCGGATCGGCACGCGGAGCATGTTCATGAGGACCGGATGCTGAAAACCTTGATCACCTCGCCCTATTGGGAGCGTTGGGTGACCACCCTCATCGTCATCAACGCGATCACGCTCGGCCTCGAGACGAGCGAGACGGCGATGGCCACCGCGGGCCCGCTGCTGCTAGCGATCGATCGGGCAATCCTCGTCGTGTTCGTCGTCGAGATCGCGATCCGCGTGGCCGTCCATCGCTGGGCGTTCTTCAAGGATCCCTGGTCGATCTTCGACACGATCGTCGTCGGCATCGCGCTCGTCCCCGCGACGACGGGGCTCTCGGTGCTGCGTGCGCTCCGCATCCTCCGGGTGTTGCGCCTCATCTCGGTCGTGCCGAGCCTCAAGCGCGTCATCGGCGCGCTCTTCGAGGCGCTGCCGGGCATGGGCTCGATCGTGGTGCTGATCGCGCTCGTCTTCTACGTCTTCTCGGTGATGGCGACGAAACTCTTCGGCGCGAGCTTTCCCGACTGGTTCGGCAATCTCGGCCAGAGCGCCTACACGCTCTTCCAGGTCATGACGCTGGAGAGCTGGTCGATGGGCATCGTGCGGCCCGTCATGGACGTCTATCCCTATGCCTGGGCCTTCTTCGTGCCCTTCATCCTTCTGACGTCCTTCGTGGTGCTCAACCTCTTCATCGGCATCGTGGTCTCCGCGATGCAATCGGAGCACGACAAGGAGGTGGCGGAGGAGCGCGAGATCGCCGCCCAGGCCGCACGCGACGACGCGGCCGACCTCAATGCGGAGATGCAAGCTCTTCGCGCCGACCTGCGAGCGCTCAGCGAGCGGATGGATCAGGGGCGTGGGGCCGGCTGAGGTCGTTCTAGGATTAGCGCCCTCTAGCGCTCGTGCGATCTCGCGGCGTCGAGCATGCGCAAGGCGAACCGGTCGGGGTCGGCTGCAACGCTGAGCGCGGTCGAGGCGAGGTCTCCTTGCGTCTGCGCTGCGAGCAGCCTTGCGCCTTCCTCGTTCGGATCGGCCAAAGTGAGGTTGTCGCCGCCCTCGCGCAACGTCTCGATCGTGCGCCGGGTAAAGCCGTCGCGCGCATCGATCACGTCGATCGCGTAGGCCACCTGGCCGGCGTGGATCTGAAGCGTTTCCCGGGCGCCCTCCAAGGCACTGCGGACGGCCTCGGTATTCGTGAGGTCTAGATTGGCGAGGCCGAGACCCGCCGTGTCGATCGCGTCGAAGGTCGGGTCGAACGACGTTCCCCGCTCGTTGACGTCGAGGCCAAGACTGTTGCCGAGCGCCGTCGCGAAACCGCCATAGCGCGAGTCGGCGACGAGATCGCCGATCTGGGTGCGCAGGGCCTCGAGTTGGCCGGAGACATCGGCCGGCACGGTGCCCGAGATCGTGAGGTCGAGCGGCGGCAGCGTGTCGGGACCGGAGAGGACGGAGCTATCGAGCGGATTGCCACTCGTCAGCGAGGAGTTGGTGAAGAAGCCGTTCGGGCCGTAGCCGCCATAGAAGATCATACGGATCTCGTGCTCTCCGGCGGTGAGGAAGGCGCTGTCATTGCGCGTCTCCCACCAGTTCTGGCTCTGCGAGACCGTCACGCCGTCGATCGTGAGGCGAAAGCCGTCGTCGGAGCGGGTCTGGAAGGTGTAGGTGCCGGCCGACGACACGTTGATCTTGCCCTCGATGACGCCGACGATGAGATCGGTGGAGTCGCCGCCAACGGCGGTGTCGAGCGTCGCCGCGTCAGTGCCCAGCAGCCCGTTGATGGTGCCCGAATAGGCGTTGGCCGCGCCGTTCGGATAGTCGAGATTGGTCGCGCGAAAGCCGGAGATGCGGTTCGCCGCGTTGGCGGCCACGGCTTCGGCGGCCGCGATCGTCGTCGGATTGGACGGCGCGCGGTAGAGCGAACCTCGAAGGCCCGGTTGGCTGGCCGGTGTCGGGATCTTGGAATCGGTCTTGAGGGCGACCCGGGTGCCGGCGACGGCGGCCGTCAGCTCCAGACGCCCGCCATTGAGCGAAGCCGACACGCCGTTGCCGGCCGCATTGATGGTGGCGATGAGGCTGCCGACCGTCGTGCCGTCCTGGTCATAATCGTGGACGGCGGCCGCACCGCCTTCGGCGAAGGCGTAGAGGATGTCCCCGGCGCCGACATCGAGGCCCGAAATAGTGCTGAGTTCGGTCGCATTGGCGAGGCCCGTCGCATCGAGGAGCGCCCGTGCGCCTGCGCCGCCCGCGACGACCGGGTCCGGCGGGGGACCGGCTGGCAGGAGGGTTGCCATCTCGTCGATGAGACGCCCGACCGCCTTGACCGCGCTATCGTCGGCTTGGAGCGCCGAGCGGGCCTTGCTGAAATCGTCCAGGAGGCCTTCGAGGCGGTCGGCCCGCGCATTCACGCCTCGCGCGGCGAAGAAGCTCGCCGGCCCATCGAGCGGGCTGGCGACCTTCAACCCGCTCGCGAGGCGCGATTGGGCCTGCGCCATCGCAGCCTGGTTGGCGCGCAGGCTCAGCAGGATACTGCGCGATGGGCCGTTGAGACCGTCGGTTCCAAACATCATCATTCCCCCGGCATTCTTGCCATGAGGGGAGAGGATGACGCGCGGCGCTCGCCATTCCTTGAGAAAAACCGGTCAAATGCTGTGCATCGACCGATTCTCTCGAACGCGCGATCACGGCCCGTAGAGAGTGCTCGGCAGCCAGGTCGCGATGCCGGGCAGGAACCAGATCAGCACCAGCGCGAAGAGTTGGATGCCGACGAAGGGGATGATGCCCTTGTAGATATCGGACGTCTTCACCTCGGGCGGCGCGACACCGCGCAGGTAGAAGAGAGCGAAGCCGAAGGGCGGGGTGAGGAAGCTCGTCTGCAGGTTGATCGCCATCATGACGCCGAGCCAGACCGGGCTCATCGATCCGCCGCCCGGCATTTCAAGCTGGAGGAGGACCGGCGCGACGAGCGGCACGACGATGAAGACGATCTCGAGGAAGTCGAGGAAGAAGCCCATCAGGAACATGACGACCATGACGAGCAGCATGGCCGTGATCGTGCCGCCCGGCAGGTTCTCGAGGAAATGCTCGACATACTCGTCGCCGCCGAACCCGCGGAAGACGAGGCTGAACATGGCCGCGCCGATGATGATGATGAAGACCATCGATGAGATCAGCATGGTCGAGCGGCAGACGGAGGCCAGCACCCGCTCGCCATCGTCGCCGATCTCGCGGAACGTGCGCCCGAGGCTGACGATGATGGCGACCGCGAGGACGACCGTGAGGAGGCTGGCGACGGCGATGGCGGCCCATTCCAGACCGGCGACCTCGGTGCGCTGGGTCCGCAGATCGACGAAGTTGGCGATGAAGAGAATGCCGATCATAGCGATCACGCCGGCGACGACGATGCCGCCGCCGCCCCGGTTCTCGTTGAGCCGGTAGCCGGCCAGCATGGTCGCGCCGATGGCGCCGACGCCGGCAGCCTCGGTCGGGCTGGCGAGACCGCCGAGAATGGAGCCGAGCACGGCTATGATCAGGGCGACCGGCGCGAAGAGCGCCTTGAGGACCAAGCGGACCGTCTCGCGGCGCGTCAGGTCGTCGTCCTCCGGGATCGCGGGCGCCTTCTCCGGAGAGCGCCAGACGACGAAGAGCTGATAGGTCATGTAGAGACCGACCAGCATGAGCCCGGGCAGCAGCGCGCCGGCGAAGAGGTCGTTCACCGATACGGTGTCGGGCGCGAAGATGCCCTGGTCGAACTGGGCCTGCTGATAGGCGGACGAGAGCTGATCGCCGAGGAGGACGAGGACGATCGAGGGCGGGATGATCTGGCCGAGCGTACCCGACGCCGCGATCGAGCCCGTGGCGAGCCGCTTGTCGTAGCCGCGCCGCAGCATGGTCGGCAGCGAGAGGAGGCCCATGGTGACGACCGTCGCACCGACGATACCCGTCGAGGCGGCCAGCAACGCGCCGACGATGCAGACCGAGAAGGCGAGGCCGCCGGGCTTGGAGCCGAAGAGACGGCCCATGTTGTCCAAGAGCTCCTCGGCGACCTTGGAGCGCTCCAGCATCACACCCATGAAGACGAAGAGCGGGACGGCCACCAGCGTCTCGTTGGTCATCGTGGCAAAGATGCGCTGGGGGAAGGCGGTGAGGAAGGAGACGTCGAAGACACCGAGAAGATCGCCCACGAAGGCGAAGACCAGCGCCGTGCCCGCCAGCGTGAATGCGACCGGGAAGCCGGCCATCAGCAGGGCCAGCGTGGTCAGGAACATGATGAGGCAGATCACCTCGGGGCGCAGCAGAACGTCCATCGTGTCGGGTCTCGTCTCGAATAAGAGGGCGCTCTGGCGCGGTCGGCGTCGTCAGCGATCGGCGCGGTCAGCGGTCGGCATGAGGCGGAAGTTCGGGTTCGGTGCGCAGCCGGACCTTCTCGCTGAGCTCCCGCGCATAGTCGGCGTGGTAGCTCGGCCGACGCCCCCGGATATGCCCCCAGGCGCGCAGCACCATCGCAATGCCCTGCAGGCCGAGCAGCACGCCGAAGATCCAGATCGAGGTCTTGAGGAGATAGATGAACGGCAATCCCGAGATCTCGGTCGAGCCCTCGAAGACCCGCCAGGAATTCGCGACATAGGAGCGCGAATAGAGGAGCGTGACGATGCACAAGGGAAGGAGGAAGACGAGCCCGCCGACGAGATCGACCCAGGCGCGGCGGCGCGCCGTCGCCTCGCGATAGAAGATGTCGACGCGGACATGCCCGTCATAGAGCAGCGCATAGCCCGCACCGCACATGAAGAGGAGGCCATGCATGTACCAGATCGCTTCCTGCATCGGGATCGACCCGATCGAGAAGACGTAGCGCATGATGACGACGGTGAACTGCACGAGGGCCATGAGGATCGCGAGCCACATGACGGTGCGGCCGACCGCGATGTTGATTCGGTCGATGAGCCCGATAGCCCGATCCGTCACCGTCATCCCGCTCTCCTTCGTTCGACCGGCTGGCCTTCGGCCGATAAGCCGGTCAAGGACTCGTGCCCAAAGGACCTACGCTCGAAGATTCTACGCTCGAAGCACATGCGAGCCAAATCATCGAAAGCCGGCCTTGGACTTCAGCGTCCTCGACGGCGACCCGGCGGCCCCCGTCAATAGGACTTTGGTGGCAGGCTGCCTTTCGACGGGGAGCCATAAGCATTGATCGCACAGCGTCAACAGCGGCGGCCATCGAAAATCGGTTCAAACGGAGCCATATCCACGGTCGTCGCCCCCCGATCCTAGGGTGTCGCACATTCGCCACGACCGCCTGAGGTGTGAAGGACGCCGCGTCCAGCAAGGCCGAACGGCCGGCTAAAGCCGTTCCAGCGGAGGTATGAGAGCACCGCGGCGTAAGGAACCGCGCTCTAGTACGTAAAGCCGAGCGCGCGATAGGCTTCGGCTGCGGCCGGATGGAGCGGCTCTGGGATGCCCCGCGCGATCATGCTCTTCGGATCGATGCGGGCGAGGCTCGGATGGCGAACCGCCAGAGACTCGACATTGCCGATGAGGGCGCGGGCGAGCGAGGCCACCGCCTCGTCCGGCACGTGCGGGCCGGCGACGAGGAGGGCCGGCGTGCCGATGGTCTCGGCCTCGAGCGCCGTTCCGTAGAGTTCCTTCGGGATGACGACGCGGCGCAGGTCCGGCCGAGCGGCGAGAAGGGCGTCGATGCCGGGTCCGCGCAGGTTGAGTACTTGCGCCTCGCAATCGGCGAGGAGCGAGCGGGTGGCGCCCGAGGGGTGCGAGAGGAGCCAGAGGAACCCGTCGATACGACCGTCGCAAAGCGCCCGGCCGGCTTCCTGCGCACGCAACTCGGTGCGCAAGGGGAAGGCGGCCGCCTCGGCTCCGAGGGCCTCCTCGATCGATGTCCACAGCGCGCGCGTCACGGTTTCGGGCGCGCCGATATTGACCCGGCGGCCGAGAAGGGCAGCCGCCTCCGACGAGCCGAGCGCCTGCGTGCCGACAAGGGTGATCACATCGTCGTGCAGCGCCATGACGGGTGCGAGCAGCGCGACGTCGCGCCCCTCCGAGGCAAGAGCCGCGCGCTCGGTCAGATAGCCGTCGGCGCGCAGGAGGGCGAAGTCGGCGAGGCCGTCGGCCACACTTCGCAGCGCCGCCGTGCCGGATGGCAGCGGAGCGACGGCGCAGAAACGCCCGCTGCCTTCGCGCATGACCTCGCAGGCCGCGCCGGCGACGCGGTAGTCGGCCGAGTTGATCGAGCCACTGGCGATGACGAGCGATTGCGCGGGCTTTACCGTATCGGGAGCCTCGGCTTGGCTCGCGACGATGGCCGGACGGTCCTGTCCGTGCGCCAAGCCGCCGAGCGACGACAGTGCAGTCATGGCGAGGAGGACACTCAGGCCAATGGTGCAGGCCGCACGCCCTGGTGCGCTTCGAGAGCCGAAGAGGCTACTCGGCCATCTGGAGCGTTTCCGGTCAAGGTCGGCCGGAAACGCTCCAGCAGTCTGCCCTAGCGATTGTTCACCCTGTGCCCTCACGCACCAGCCTCCAATGACGACGTGTCGGCCGGGCGCCGGAGATGGCCCACGTGCCGTTCGCCATCGCTCAACCGAGAAGGCGAAGCCCGGCGCGTGCCAGACCGAGCCCGGCGACGAGTCCGCCGACCCCGAGGATGAGCGAGATCGAGACATAGCCGATCGCCTGCGGCACGTCACCTCGCTCCCAGAGGCTGACGGCATCGAGCGAAAAGGTCGAGAAGGTCGTCAGGCCGCCGAGAAAGCCCGTCGCGATGAAGGCCCGGTAGGGCACGAGCTGCGGGCGGGCGAGGAGGAGGGCGACGAGCGTGCCCATGAGGACGGAACCGAGAATGTTGGCGACCAGCGTCCCATAGGGGAAACCCGGGCCCATCGCGCGCATGGCCGCCACGTTGAGGAGATGGCGCAGCCCGGCGCCGAGGCCGCCGCCCAGCATGACCGCGAGCAGCGTGCTCAAGGGAGCCCTCCATCGTCCCCGGCCGAGCGGCGACGGTCGCGAAGGCCGTCCCAACGTTCCATCCGGGCCTTGATCGCCGCCTCTTCGCCTCGCTCGGTCGGGCGGTAGAACCGCTGGCGGCCGAGCGCCTCGGGGAAGTAGTCCTGGCCGGAGAAGGCATCGGGCGCGTCATGGTCATAGGCATAGCCCGCGCCGTAGCCCTCCTCGCGCAGGAGCCGGGTCGGCGCGTTGAGGATGTGCTTGGGCGGACTGAGGGAACCGTTCTCGCGCGCGGCCTTCATGGCGGCCTTCTGGGCCACGTAGGCGGCGTTCGACTTCGGCGCGGCGGCTAGATAGAGGACGGCCTGGACGAGCGCCAGCTCGCCTTCCGGGCTGCCGAGAAAGGCATAGGTCTCCTTGGCGGCGTTGGCGATGACGAGGGCCTGCGGATCGGCGAGCCCGATATCCTCGACCGCCATGCGCACGATCCGCCGCGCGAGGAAGAGCGGCGCCTCGCCGGCGTCGAGCATTCGGGACAGCCAATAGAGCGCGGCGTCGGGGTCCGATCCCCGGACCGACTTGTGGAGCGCGGAGATGAGGTCGTAATGGCCCTCGCGACCCTTGTCGTAGACCGGTGCGCGGCGCTGAACGGCCGAGAGGAGACCGGCCGCATCGAATATCTCGCCGGGGCGGGCCGCGCGGATGGCCTCTTCCGCTAAGGTCAGAAGGGCGCGCCCGTCTCCATCGGCGAGACCGATCAGCGTCTCGCGAGCCTCCGCATCGAGGGGAAGTGGCGAGAGGGCATCGGCGCGAGCCAGAAGCGTCGTCAGGTCGTCATCGCCGAGCCGCCGGAAGACGAGGACCTGCGCGCGCGACAGGAGCGCGGCGTTGAGCTCGAAAGACGGGTTCTCGGTCGTCGCGCCTATGAGCGTGATCGTGCCGTCCTCCATTACCGGCAGGAAAGCGTCCTGCTGGGCCCGGTTGAAGCGATGGATCTCGTCGACGAAGAGGAGTGTGCCGATGCCGGCTTCCCTGCGCTTCACCGCCCGCTCGAACGCCTTGCGAAGGTCGGCGACGCCGGAGAAGATGGCCGAGAGCTGCTCGAACTCGAGGCGCGTCTCGTGGGCGAGAAGCCGGGCGAGGGTCGTCTTGCCGGTGCCGGGCGGGCCCCAGAAGACGAGCGAGCCGATCCGTCCGCTTCGGAGCCAGCGCGTCAGCGCACCATCCGGGCCGACGAGATGGGGCTGGCCGACGATGTCGCGCAGTGCGGCGGGCCGCATCCGGTCGGCCAGAGGCCGGGGCGCGCGATCCTTGAGGCCGCTGGCCTGGAAGAGGTCGGTCAAGAGCGCAAGCCTAGAACGGCAGGCGGAAGCCGCGACGGCGACCGCCGATGCGGGTCTGCACGAGGCGGCCGCCACGCTCCAGCGCCAGCATCCAGCCCTCGGCGCCGATCGCGTCGAAGCGCTCGGCCGCGCGCGTGTCCTCGATCCGCTCGCGGTTGACCGCAACGAGCACATCGCCGCGTCGCAGGCCGACCCGAGCGCCGATCGAGCCCGGCTCGACGGCGACGACGACGACCTGGCCCTGCGCGCTCTCGGGCATCGAGAGTTCCTCGGCCAGCGCGGGCGAGAGGTTGGCCACGGTAAGGCCATCGAAGGGATGGTCGCCGGCGAGCCTCCGCTCGTCCCGCGCGGGAACCTCGGGCGCGGCTTCGAGCGCCACGTCGACGACGAGCCGCTCGCCGCCTCGAAGGAAGGTGACGCGCGCGGCCTCGCCGATGCGAAGCGTGGCAAGACGATAGTCGAGAGAGCCGGTATCGAGGACTTCCGCATCGTTGATGGAGACGATGACGTCACCTGGGCGCAGGCCGGCGCTCGATGCCGCCATGCCGGCCCGCACCTCCGCCACGAGCGCGCCGACGGGCTGCGCGAGGCCCATGGCTTCGGCCATATCCGGAGTCACGGGCTGGAATTGCGCGCCGAGATAGGGCCGGCGGAGCGTTCCGCCATCGACGGCCCCCTCGATGACGGCCCGCACGAGGTCTGTCGGGATCGCAAAGCCGATACCGTTGGAGCCTCCGGAGCGCGAGTAGATGGCCGTGTTGATGCCGATGAGGCGGCCGCCCATGTCGACGAGCGCGCCGCCCGAATTGCCGGGATTGATGGCGGCATCCGTCTGGATGAAGGACTGGAAGTCGGAGATGCCGACCGAGGAGCGGGCGAGGGCCGAGATGATACCGGACGTGACCGTTTGCCCGATGCCGAAGGGGTTGCCGATCGCGAGGACGAGGTCGCCGACCTCGAGCCCGTTCGGATCGCCCAAAGCCAGGAAGGGAAGCGGCGCGCCCGTATCCTCGACGCGCAGGACCGCGAGATCGGTGCGCGGGTCGCGCAGGATGATCGTCGCCTCGTATTCGCGCCGATCGGTAAGCGCGACGCGGACCGCATCGGCACCCTCGATGACGTGGTTGTTCGTCACCACGATCCCGTCGGCCGAGACGATGACGCCGGAGCCTAGCGCGCTTTGCATGCGCTGCTCGGGCATGCCGCGCTGGCGGGGTGCATCGTCGCCGAAGAAACGGCGAAAGAACGGGTCGCTCATCATCGGGGAGCGGCGGCGGGCCTGAACGGTGCGGCTGGCGTAGACGTTGACGACGGCGGGCGCGGCCTCGCGGGCCACGGGCGCGAAGGAGAGCCGGACCTCGTTCATGTCCTCCGGCACATCGCGCGCCAGGGACGGCGCGTCGAGGGGCGGGGCGGTGGCGGGCTGCGCCTGGACCGCGTTCTGAGGGTCCGCCACTGGTAGGACCGCGCCGTTCCGTGCCGTCAGTCCCAACTCGGAGAGAAGAACGTTTACCGGCCCCCGGTTGACGAGCGGGGCCAACTCGTCCGCGCCGAAGACGAGGACGGCGGCGAGGAGACCGAGAATGACGAGCCCGCTGCGCATGGTGGAAGGCCTTTGAGGGGATAACGAAAAAGGGCGGCCCTCCTTGTCGGAAGACCGCCCTCATCATCTGTCAGTCGGCGATGGCATCAACATGGCTGGTCGGCCACGATGCAACCGGGAAGAGGACGATCAGGCCGCGTCGGCCTGATCCATATCCTGCGTCGGGCCACTATCCTGGCCGCGCGCCGAGACGTCGCGATCGACGAACTCGATGACCGCGACCGGCGCGTTGTCGCCATGGCGGAAGCCGGCTTTCATGATGCGGGTATAGCCACCGGGGCGATCCTGATAGCGGGGACCGAGAACCTCGATCATCTTCTTGGCCATCGCATCGTCGCGCAGGCGCGAGGCGAGGAGACGGCGGGCATGGAGGTCGCCGCGCTTGGAAAGCGTCACCAGCTTCTCGACGATCGGGCGAAGCTCCTTCGCTTTGGGAAGCGTGGTCACGATCTGCTCATGCTTGATGAGCGCCGAGGCCATGTTGGCGAACATCGCCTTCCTATGGCTGGCCGTGCGGTTGAGCTTGCGATGGGCTGTACGGTGACGCATGGGTGGCTGTCCTTCTCGATGAACCCGGAGCCGTGCCACGGCACCCCGGGGACGGGCGCCGGAATGGCGCCGCGCGGTATGTCAGGTTCGAGGCTTCTATGAAGCTGCTTCGATGAAGCCGCTACGATCGGCCCGGCTAGTACTGGTCCTCGTAGCGCTTGGCCAGCATGTCGATGTCTTCCGGAGGCCAGTTCGGTACTTCCATGTCGAGGTGGAGGCCGAGCGTGGAGAGGACCTCCTTGATCTCGTTCAAGGACTTCCGCCCGAAATTCGGGGTCCGCAGCATCTCAGCCTCGGACTTCTGAATGAGGTCGCCGATGTATACGATATTGTCGTTCTTCAGGCAGTTGGCCGAGCGGACGGACAGCTCCATCTCGTCGACCTTCTTCAAGAGGACCGGGTTGAACGGCAGGTCGGATGTCGTCGCCTCGACGCCGGTCGCGGCGCTTGCCTGCGGCGCGGGGGCGGCCGTCTCCTCGTGGGTTGAGAAGGTGCGAAGCTGATCGCGCAGGATCTCAGCGGCGATGCCGATCGCCTCTTCCGGGTTCACCGAACCGTCGGTCTCGACCTCCATGGTCAGCTTGTCGTAGTCGAGCCGCTGCCCCTCACGGGTGTTGGAGACGTTGTAGCTGACCTTGCGGACGGGGCTGTAGAGGCTGTCGATCGCGATGAGTCCGATCGGCGCGTCCTCGGGGCGGTTGCGCTCGGCGGCGACGTAGCCCTTGCCGGTCGCGACGGTGAACTCCATGCGGAGCTCGGCGCCTTCGTCGAGCGTGCAGAGCACGTGGTCGGGGTTGAGGATCTCGATGTCGCCGACGGTCTGGATGTCACCGGCCGTTACCGGACCCGGCTCGTCTTTGCGCAGCACCATCCGCTTCGGATCGTCGCCCTCCATGCGGATGGCGATCTCCTTGATGTTGAGGACGATGTCGGTCACGTCCTCGCGCACGCCGGTGATCGAGGAGAACTCGTGCAGCACGCCGTCGATCTGGACGGACGTGATCGCGGCGCCCTGAAGGGAGGAGAGGAGGACGCGGCGAAGCGCGTTGCCGAGCGTGAGGCCGAAGCCGCGCTCCAGCGGCTCGGCCGTGATCGTCGCCAGTCGCTTGGCGTCGCGGCCCGCCTTGATCTCAAGCGCATCGGGCTTGCTCAAGGTCATCCAGTTCTTTTCAACCATGATCGCTCTCCAAAGAGCCGCTGCGGCCAAGGCGCGACAGGGCGCCGGCGCTGCACGTTCGTGTCTGGGGGAGCGCACCAGATAAGCGGCGCGCCCACCGAATACCAGAGGCGAACGCCCCCGGTCGATGCCGAAGAACCGTCGGTTAGACCCGGCGGCGCTTGCGGGGCCGCGTACCGTTATGCGGCACCGAGGTCACGTCGCGGATGGCCGTGACGGTGAAGCCGGCGGCCTGGAGCGCGCGAAGCGCCGATTCGCGGCCCGAACCCGGACCCGACACTTCGACTTCGAGCGTGCGCATGCCGTGCTCTGCGGCCTTGCGGGCGGCGTCCTCGGCGGCGAGCTGGGCGGCGTAGGGCGTCGACTTGCGCGAACCCTTGAAGCCCATGTGACCGGCCGACGACCAGGAGATCGTGTTGCCCTGAACGTCGGTTATCGTGACCATCGTGTTGTTGAACGAGGCCATGACGTGCGCCATGCCGGAGGTGATGTTCTTGCGTTCGCGGCGGCGTACGCGGGTGGTGTCTTTAGCCATGGGCTGACAGTCCTTCGGATCGTTCCGGCCGGTTGCGGCCGGCGTATCTGAATTGAAAGGTGATCGGCGCGCCGCTCCGCACCGGGCGCAAAGCGGGTCGCCAGGAGGAAGCGGTCGCTACTTCTTCTTGCCGGCGATCGCTTTGGCGGGACCCTTGCGGGTACGGGCGTTCGTGTGCGTGCGCTGGCCGCGAACCGGCAGGCCGCGACGGTGACGCAGACCGCGATAGCAGCCGAGGTCCATCAGGCGCTTGATGTTCATCGCCGTGTCGCGGCGCAGATCGCCCTCGACCATGTAGTCGGCGTCGATCGCCTCGCGGATCTGGATGATCTCGGCGTCCGAGAGCTCGTTCACGCGGCGCGCTTCTTCGATGCCCACCTTCTCGGTGATTTCCTTGGCCATCGCGGGACCGATGCCAAAGATGTAGGTCAGCGCGATGTGCACGCGCTTGCCGGTCGGAATGTTGACGCCTGCGATACGGGCCATGAGGTCTCAAGTCTCCTAAAGGGGTCGGCAGCGCCGCTGCCAGATGTCAGGACGATCCCGACTACGATGCTCTGTGGCGCGCCGAAGCGCGTTTGCCGCCGCCGACCACTAGGGCCGGAGCGTGGACGCGCCGATATTCGGTGATATCTCCGCGTCTCATCATGCCTTGGCTGTTTTGTCAACCGAAGAGAAGCTGGAGAGCCGCTCCTCGATCTGCCGTGTGACCTCGTCCATGTCCGCCATGCCATCGACGGTGCTCAGCTTTCCACGCGCGGTATAGAACGCGATCAACGGCTCGGTCTGCTCCGCATAGACCTGCAGGCGGTGGCGCATGGCGTCGGGCGTATCGTCGGCCCGGGCGGCACCGGGGTTCTCGGCCGCACGCTTGACGACGCGATCGACGAGGATGGTCTCATCCACCTCGAGGAGGATGACGGCGTCGAGCCCCATGCCCTTCTCCGCCAGCATGGCGTCGAGCGCGTCGGCCTGCGCAACGGTACGCGGGAAGCCATCGAGGATGAACCCGTTCTTCGCATCGACCATGTCGATCCGATCGGCGACGACGCCGACGACCACGTCGTCGGGAACGAGGTCGCCCCGCGCCATGATGTCCTGCGCTTGCATGCCGACGGGCGTCTTGGCCTTGACGGCGGCGCGTAGCATGTCGCCGGTCGAGAGCTGGACGATCTTGTGGGTGTCCATCAGGCGCGCGGCTTGCGTGCCCTTACCCGCGCCGGGCGGTCCGAGGAGAATGAGTCGCATGAGGTTCCCGAGATCTCCCTAACGCTTCCGCTTGCCGCCGCGCAGCTTCGACTTCTTGATCAGGCCCTCGTACTGATGTGCGAGGAGATGGCCCTGCACCTGCGCGACCGTATCCATCGTCACGCTGACGACGATGAGGAGCGAGGTACCGCCAAGCGCGATCTGCACGCCGGTCGCGTTGATCAGGAACTCCGGCAGAAGACAGACGACGACGAGATAGAGGGCGCCGACGACCGTGATCCGGGTCAGGACGTAGTCGATATGCTCCGCCGTCCGCTCGCCTGGCCGAATGCCGGGAATGAAGCCGCCATGCTTCCGGAGATTGTCGGCCGTGTCGGACGGGTTGAAGACGATGGCCGTATAGAAGAAGGCGAAGAACGCGATGAGGCCGCCGTAGAACAACAGGTAAAGCGGCTGGCCACGCCCCAGAAGCGAGGTGACGCCGCCAAGCCATTCCGGCCCGCCACTGGCGGAGAACCCGGCCACCGTCAACGGCAGCAGCAGAAGCGAGGAGGCAAAGATGGCGGGAATGACGCCGGCCGTGTTCAGCTTCAAGGGTAGATGGCTCGAGTCGCCCTGGAACATCCGATTGCCGACCTGGCGCTTCGGATACTGGATGAGGAGCCGGCGCTGGGCTCGCTCGAAGAAGACGACGATGCCGATCGTGGCGATCATCAAGACCATCAGGAGGAGGAGGAGCGGCGTCGCGATCGTGCCGTTTCGCCCCAACTCCAGAAGCTGGACGATGGCGCCCGGCAGTGTCGCGACGATGCCGGCGAAGATGATGAGCGAGATGCCGTTGCCGATGCCGCGCGCCGTGATCTGCTCGCCGAGCCACATCAGGAAGACGGTACCGCCCGTCAGCGTGATGACGGTGGAGATGCGGAAGAAGAGGCCCGGATCGATAACGGTCGTACCGGCAGACTCAAGCCCGATCGCAATGCCGTAGGACTGGATCGCGGCGAGGAAGACGGTGCCGTAGCGGGTGTACTGGTTGATCGTCTTGCGACCGGCCTCGCCTTCCTTCTTCAGCTGCTCGAGATGCGGCGAGACGGTCGTCAGGAGCTGGATGATGATCGAGGCCGAGATGTACGGCATGATGTTGAGGGCGAAGATCGCCATGCGCTCGATCGCGCCGCCGCCAAAGACGTTGAAGAGACCGAGAATACCGCCCTGAACGCTGTCGAAGGCCTGCGCGAAGGCGACCGGGTCGATACCCGGAAGCGGAATGAACGTGCCGATCCGATAGACGATGAGCGCGCCCAACGTGAACCAGATGCGCTGCTTGAGCTCGGTCGCCTTGGAGAAGGCGCCGAGGTTCAGGTTCGCTGCGAGCTGTTCAGCCGCTGAGGCCATGGATACGTGCTCCGGTCGCGGGACGGGTTATCGAGAGGCGGTCGGGACGCGCCGGGTTGGCTGGAACGTAGTGGCTCCCACCAATCGGCGCTACACCCTACTCTTCCTCGTCGGCCGCGACTTTCGGCTGGACGGACGCTTCGATGGAGCCGCCTGCCGCCTCGATCGCCTCGCGGGCGGACTTGGACGCGCCGGCCACCTTCAGGGTCAGCTTCGCCTTGAGCTCGCCCTGGCCGAGAATGCGAGTGCCATCAAGCGTGCGGCGAACGAGGCCTGCCGCGATGAGGGCCGCCTCGTCGATCGTCTGACCGGCATCGAGCTTGCCGGCATCGACAGCGGCCTGGAGCTTGCCGAGGTTCACCTCGTTATAGGACTTGGCGTTGTAGTTGACGAAGCCGCGCTTCGGCAGGCGACGATGGAGCGGCATCTGACCGCCTTCGAAGCCCTTGATGGCGACGCCCGAACGGGACTTCTGGCCCTTGACGCCACGACCGGCCGTCTTGCCGAGGCCGGAGCCGATGCCACGGCCCTTGCGCTTGCGGGCAGGGGTGGAACCGGGATGCGGGGCAAGTTCGTTCAGCTTCATGTTTCGTCCTTTCGGCTTGCGCAGACCGGGTGGTCCACTCGCCTTCGGTTTTGCGATCCCTCTCACGTGATGGGAGAGGAAGGGAGTAAGAGGCTGACGCCTCCCGGGAGATCGATGCTTCCAGCGCGACATCGCCCATCAGCCCTGCCGGGCATCTGCTCCCATGAGCGGAAGGAGACGTGTCGCAAAGGCGCCGCGCCTAGTCCTCGACGACCTTCACGAGGTGCTGGACTTTGCGGATCATGCCGCGAACGGCTGGCGTGTCCTCCAGCGTCCGGCGGCGGTGCATCTTGTTGAGGCCCAGCCCGACAAGCGTCGCGCGCTGGTCGGCGGGGCGGCGGATCGGGGAGCCGATCTGCTCTACGGTTACGGTCTTGTCAGCCATCGTTCAGTCCTCAAGCCGCCTGGTCGGAGACGTCGGAGATGAGGCCGGCGGCCTGGCGGCGCGACTGCAGCGTGGAGGCCTTGATGCCCCTGCGCGCGGCGACCGAGCGCGGGCTCGTCTCGTTCTTCAGCGCATCGAAGGTCGCGCGGATCATGTTGTAGGGGTTGGACGTGCCGAGCGACTTGGCGACGACATCGGCCATGCCGAGCGTCTCGAAGACGGCGCGCATCGGGCCACCGGCGATGATGCCGGTGCCGGGAGGCGCAGTGCGCAGGATCACCTTGCCGGCGCCGTGCCGGCCGGTGACGTCGTGGTGGAGGGTCCGACCCTCGCGCAGCGGCACCCGAATCATCGTGCGTTTCGCACTCTCGGTCGCCTTGCGGATGGCCTCGGGGACCTCGCGGGCCTTGCCGTGGCCAAAGCCGACGCGGCCGTTCTGGTCACCGACGACGACGAGTGCGGCAAAGCCGAAGCGCTTACCGCCCTTCACGACCTTGGCGACGCGGTTGATGTGAACCAGGCGATCGGTGAATTCGGAGTCGCGCTCGTCGTCGCGCTTGTTCCGGTCACGTCCGCCCTGACGGTCTCGAGCCATAATGTCTGTCCTTAAACTGTTCGGTGCGGATCGCTTAGAAGTCGAGCCCGCCCTCGCGGGCGGCGTCGGCCAGCGCCTTGACGCGGCCGTGATAGAGATAGCCGCCACGGTCGAAGACGACCTGGCCGACGCCGGCCGCCTTGGCCCGCTCGGCGACGAGCGCGCCGACCTTGGCGGCAGCCTCCTTGTCGGCGCCCGTCTTTACCGCGCCCTTGATGTCGCTGTCGAGCGTCGAGGCGGCGGCGAGCGTGCGGCCCTGCATGTCGTCGATCACCTGCGCGTAGATCTGCTTCGACGAGCGGAAGACGCTGAGGCGGGGGCGCCCGTTGGCGCTCTTCTTGAGCGCGCGGCGCACGCGCGAGGCGCGGCGCTTGAGGTTGTCGTTGGCGGCCATGTGCTTTTGTCCTTGGATACCATCAGCCGGCAATGGCTGGCTGACTTCTCGAAAATAACCGGTTCGGCGGGCGATGCGATCCGCGCGCGACGCGGGAAGCGGCGCGCGGATCGAGATGCCCTGCCTACTTCTTCTTGCCTTCCTTACGGAAGATCGTCTCTTCGGCGTATTTGATGCCCTTGCCCTTATAGGGCTCGGGCGGCCGGACCTTGCGGATATTGGCCGCGAACTGACCGAGCGCCTGCTTGTCCGAGCCGGTAAGCGTGAGCTCGGTCGGCTTGGGCGCCACGGCCGTGATGCCCTCGGGCAGCGGCATGACGACGTCGTGGCTATAGCCGACGGCGAGCTGCAGGTTCTTGCCCTGCACGGACGCGCGGTAGCCGACGCCGTTGATCTCGAGCTTGCGCTCGAAACCCTTGGTGACGCCCTCGACCATGTTGGCGACGAGCGAGCGCTGCATGCCCCACATGGCGCGTGCGCGCTGGCTGTCGTCGATGGGGGCGACAGTGAGTTCGCCGTTCTCCATCGTCGCCGTCACCTCGTCGACGAGCGTGAGCGAAAGCTCCCCCTTGGGACCCTTGGCGACGACGGTCTGACCATCGATGGTGAGCGTGGCGCCCGAGGGCACCGGAATCGGGTTCTTGCCGATACGTGACATGATGTTCTTTCCTCTCGCCCGACTAGAAGATCTGGCAGAGAATTTCGCCGCCAACATTCTCCTCGCGCGCCTGATGGTCGGCCATCACGCCCTTGGAGGTGGAGACGATCGAGATACCGAGGCCGTTGGCGACGTTCGGCATGTTCTTGACCGAAGCATAGACGCGCCGGCCGGGCTTCGAAATGCGCTTGATCTCCTGAATGACCGGCTGGCCTTCCAGATATTTCAGCTCGATCTCGAGCTCGGCCTTGCCGCCCTCGAAATCGGTGCGGCTGTAACCCCGGATATAACCTTCCGACTCCAGCACGTCGAGGACGTTGGCACGGAGCTTGGAAGCAGGCGCGGAGACCTTGCCCTTCTTGCGCATCATCGCATTGCGGATGCGGGTGAGCATATCGCCGAGCGGATCGGTTGTCGCAGACATGTCTAGCCCTCCCCCTACCAGCTCGACTTCACGAGACCGGGGATCTGACCCTCGGACCCGAAGTCGCGCATGGCAATACGGCTCATCTTGAGCTTGCGGTAGTAACCGCGCGGACGGCCGGTGACCTGGCAACGGTTGCGCACGCGGGTGGCGGACGAGTTGCGCGGCAGCTCGGCGAGCTTCAGCGACGCCTCGAAGCGCTCTTCGATGGACGCGTTCTCGTCGTCGACGATCGCCTTCAGCTCGGCGCGCCGGGCGGCGAACTTCTCGACGAGCTTCTGCCGCCGCTTGTTCTTCTCGATGGCACTGACTTTAGCCATGGTGTCCTCCTGAGCGTTCCCGTCTGCCGGGCGGCCTCAAGTTAGAGAAAAGATCGGGCGGCTTGCGCCGCCGCTAAAGGTCCTACGCAGCCTGCTGCTGCTCGGCCTCGACTTTGGGCTTCGGGAAGGGGAAGCCCATCAGCGTGAGAAGCTCGCGCGCCTCGTCATTCGTCTTGGCCGTCGTCGCCACGATGATGTCCATGCCCCAGACCTGATCGATCTTGTCGTAGTTGATCTCGGGGAAGACGATATGCTCCTTCATGCCCATCGCGAAATTACCACGCCCGTCGAAGCTCTTCGGGTTGAGGCCGCGGAAGTCGCGAACGCGCGGCAGGGCGATGGTGAGGAACCGGTCGAGGAACTCGTACATCCGGTCGCCGCGCAGCGTGACCTTCGCACCGACATTCATGCCCTCGCGCAGCTTGAAGCCGGCGATCGAGTTCCGCGCCTTCGTCGCCACCGGCTTCTGGCCGGCGATCGAGGTGAGGTCGCCGAGCGCCGCGTTGATCTTCTTGGAGTCGGCGACGGCTTCGCCCACGCCCATGTTGATCACGATCTTGTCGATGCGCGGGATCTCCATGACGTTCGCATAGGAGAACTTCTCGCGAAGCGCCGCCTTGACCGTATCGTTGTACTCGGTCTTGAGGCGCGGGACGTAGTTTTCGCTATCAGCCATTGATCGTCTCTCCCGAGCCCTTGGCCACACGGACCTTGGTGCCATCGTCCAGCGTCTTGAAGCCGACGCGCGCAGCCTTGCCCGTGCTCGGGTCGATGAGCGCGAGGTTCGAGATGTGGATGGGGGCTTCCATCGCGATGATGCCGCCCTCGCCCGCCTGGCTCGGCTTGGTGTGGCGCTGCACGACGTTGACGCCCTGAACGATCGCGCGGTTCTCCTTCGGCATCACCCGAAGGATCGCGCCCTGGCGGCCCTTGTCCTTGCCCGAGCGGACGAGGACGGTGTCACCCTTGCGGACCTTGAGCTTGACCGGCTTCTTGGGATCGAGACCGGCGCGGCGGACGGTCTTGAGAGCCTTGGCTTTAGAGCCCATTACAGCACCTCCGGAGCGAGCGAGATGATCTTCATGTGGTTCCGGCCGCGCAGCTCGCGCGGCACCGGCCCGAAGATGCGGGTGCCGACCGGCTCGGCATTGTTGTTGATGAGGACGGCGGCGTTGCGGTCGAACCGGATGGTCGAGCCGTCGGCGCGCTTGATGTCCTTGGCGGTGCGAACGACGACCGCCTTCATGACGTCGCCCTTCTTCACGCGGCCGCGCGGAATGGCCTCCTTGATCGAGACCACGATGACGTCGCCGATCGAAGCGTACTTCCGCTTCGAGCCGCCGAGTACCTTGATGCACATGACCCGGCGCGCACCCGAATTGTCGGCTACGTCGAGATTGGTTTGCATCTGAATCATGAGATGTTCCTTTCGCGGTACACCGGCGCCATCGCGGCGGCCGATGCCAGTCCGAGGGTGAGAATCAGGTCGAGCCCTTAGGCTTCGGCCGTTGCGGCTCCGAGATTTGCGGCCTCGTCTGCGCTCAGGACGATCCAGGACTTCGTCTTGGAGATCGGCTTCGTCTCCTGGATGGTGACGTTGTCACCAATCTTGCAGACATTGCCCTCGTCATGCGCGTGATACTTCTTGGAGCGACGCACGACCTTCTTGAGAAGCGGGTGGTTGAAGCGGCGCTCGACGAGGACCGTGATGGTCTTGTCGGTCTTGTCGCTCGTCACCCGGCCCTGGAGTACGCGTTTTGGCATCGTAAAAACCCTTGCGGCTGATCGCCGATGTTATGGGCGGCGCCCGAACGGGACCGCTAGGTTCGTATCAGTCGGGTGTCGCTGAAAAAAGCGCCGCCCTTTCAAATCGCTGTGCACCGCGCGAGCGATGCAGAACGCGTCCGCTTTAGGACGCGGCCTTCTGCGCACGGATCGTCTTCACCCGTGCGACATCCCGGCGGACCTGGCGCTGGCGGGACGTGTTCTCAAGCTGGCCGGTCGCCTTCTGGAAGCGCAGGTTGAACTGCTCGCGCTTCAGCTCACCGAGCTTCTCGTCGAGCTGATCCGTCGTCATGTCGCGTGCGTCGGCGGCTTTCATAACCAAACCCTCGTCGGCGGTCTCGCCGCCATCCTCAAAACGTTCAAGCGGCGCCGGACGGGCGCCGCAGATCGCCCGGACCGACCGGACCTTGTACTGACGGCGCGCCGCATGATGCAGCGCGCTCAGGCTGGCTACTCGCCGAGACGCTGGACGAACCGCGTCTTGATCGGCAGCTTCGCCGCGCCGAGACGAAGGGCTTCCTTCGCCACGTCGTCGGGCACACCGTCGATCTCGAACATCATCCGACCGGGCTTGACCTTGGCGGCCCAGAACTCCGGCGAACCCTTACCCTTACCCATGCGGACTTCCGTCGGCTTGGAGGAGACGGGCACATCGGGAAAGATGCGGATCCAGACGCGGCCGGCACGCTTCATGTGACGCGTGATGGCACGGCGCGCGGCTTCGATCTGGCGCGCTGTAATACGCTCAGGTTCGAGAGCTTTCAACCCATGCGAACCAAAATTTAGATCGGTGCCGCCCTTGGCCATACCCTTGATACGGCCCTTGTGCTGCTTGCGGAACTTCGTGCGTTTCGGTTGTAGCATTGAACGTTGGGGCTAGCCCCACCTCCTGGGCGGGGCGCATGGCGACCCGCGAAGATGATTGTCTCTCTAGAACGAAGCGCTTAGGCCGCCCGGCGGTTGCCGCGATCACCGCGATCACCGCGGTCGCGACCACGCCCGCCACCGCCACCACCGGCCTCTTCGGACTGGCGACGATCATGCGCCGTGGGGTCATGCTCGAGGACTTCGCCCTTGAAGACCCAGACCTTTACGCCGCAGATACCGTAGGCCGTCTTGGCCTCGGCCTCGCCATAATCGATGTCGGCGCGCAACGTATGAAGCGGCACGCGGCCCTCGCGATACCATTCGGTCCGCGCGATCTCCGCGCCGCCGAGTCGGCCACCGCAATTGATGCGGATGCCGAGCGCGCCCAGGCGCATGGCCGACTGAACGGCCCGCTTCATCGCACGGCGGAACGCGACGCGCCGCTCGAGTTGCTGAGCGATCGATTCGGCGACGAGCTTTGCGTCGATCTCGGGCTTGCGGACTTCGACGAGGTTGATGTGGACCTCGGAGCCCGTCATCGCGGCGACGTCTTTCCTGAGCTTGTCGATATCCGCACCCTTCTTGCCGATCACGAGACCGGGGCGGGCGGAATGGATCGACACGCGGCACTTCTTGTGCGGACGCTCGATGACGATCTTCGACACAGCGGCCTGCTTGAGGCGCTTCATCAGCATGTCGCGGATCGCGATGTCCTCGTGCAGCAGCTTGCCGTACTCCGCGCCATCCGCGTACCAGCGCGAATCCCAGGTCCGGTTGATCTGTAGCCGGAGGCCGATCGGATTGACTTTATGTCCCATGATTCTCTCCGGCCTTAAGAGGCGGCTTGTTCGCGAACGACGATGGTCAGATGCGAGAACGGCTTCTCGATCTTGCCCACGCGGCCACGGGCACGCGGACGGAAACGCTTCATCACGAGACCCTTGGCCACATGCGCCTCGACCACGACGAGATCGTCCACGTCGAGATCGTGGTTGTTCTCGGCATTGGCGATCGCGCTCTCGAGCGTCGACTTGACGTCCTTGGCGATCCGCTTGCGGCTGAAGGTCAGGTCCGCGATGGCCTTCTCGACCGGCTTGCCGCGGATGGTGGCCGCGACGAGGTTCAGCTTCTGGGCGCTCGTCCGGATGTTCCGGTTGACCGCCTTGGCCTCGTTGTCGGCCAGGCTGCGCTCGCGCTTGGGCTTGCCCATTGTAAACGTCCTCGATTCACGCACCATCGGTGCGGGTCCCTGAAAGGACCCGCGAGGGGCCCTCAAATCGTGTAAGACGGCCGATCGACCGTCTCGTGTAGTGTTCGCGGCACGCCTTGCATACCGCCCGAATGCCGTCGCGAGATGCTGGCGTCAGCTAGCGCCGCTTGGCCTTCTTGTCGGCCGCGTGACCGTAATAGGTGCGGGTCGGCGCGAACTCGCCGAACTTGTGGCCGACCATCTCCTCGGAGACGGAAACCGGGATGTGCTTCTGCCCGTTATGGACGCCGAAGGTAAGTCCGACGAACTGCGGCAGGATGGTGGAGCGTCGCGACCAGGTCTTGATCGTCTCCTTGCGACCCGACTGCTGGACCTTGTCGGCCTTGGTCAGGAGGTAGCCGTCGACGAACGGACCCTTGCGTGTGGAACGTGCCATCTATCAACGACCCTTCTTACGCGCATGACGGCTGCGCAGAATGAACTTGTCCGTCTCTTTGTTGGAGCGGGTACGCTTGCCCTTGGTCGGCTTGCCCCAGGGGGTGACCGGGTGGCGACCGCCCGAGGTGCGACCCTCGCCGCCGCCATGGGGGTGATCGACGGGGTTCATCGCGACGCCGCGCGTTTGCGGGCGCTTGCCCCGCCAGCGCGAACGGCCGGCCTTGCCGTCGTTGGTGTTCTGGTGATCTGGGTTCGAGACAGCGCCCACGGTCGCCATGCAGGTGCCGTGAATGAGGCGCTGCTCGCCCGAGTTCAGACGCACGATGACATAGGAGCCGTCGCGACCGACGATCTGCGTGTAGGCACCGGCCGAACGCGCGATCTGGCCACCCTTACCGGGCTTCATCTCGACATTGTGGACGATCGTGCCGACCGGCATCTGCCGCATTTCCTTGGCGCAGCCCGGCTTGATGTCGGCGCTGGCGCCGGCCATCACGCTGTCACCGGCGGAGAGCCGCTGCGGCGCGAGGATATAGGCCTGCTCGCCGTCTTCATAGCGGATGAGTGCGATGAAGGCAGAGCGGTTGGGATCGTATTCCAGCCGCTCGACGGTCGCCGACATGTCCTGCTTGCGCCGCTTGAAGTCGACGAGCCGGTAGCTGCGCTTCGCGCCGCCACCCCGATGGCGCGACGTGATGCGGCCGGTGTTGTTGCGCCCGCCCGACTTGGTCAGGCCTTCGGTCAGCGTCTTGACCGGCTTGCCCTTGTGGAGCCCGGCGCGGGAGACGATGACCAGCTGGCGCTGGCTCGGCGTCGTCGGATTGAATGTCTTGAGTGCCATGATGCTGGTCCGTTCCGGTGCCTTAGAGGCCCGTCGTCACGTCGATGGAATGGCCGTCCTCAAGCGTCACGATCGCGCGCTTGACGTTGGACTGCTGGCCGAGATGGCCGCGGAACCGCTTCACCTTGCCCTTGCGGACGAGCGTGTTGACGGCCTTCACCTTGACCGAGAAAAGCGCCTCGACAGCGGCTTTGATCTCGGGCTTGGCGGCGGTCCGGGAGACCTCGAAGACGACCTGGTTCTGCTCCGACGCGATCGTCGACTTCTCGGTCACGATCGGGGCACGGATCACGTCGTAGTGGCGCACGGCCACCTCTTGTGTTGCCTTGGCCATGTTATGCGGCCTCCTTCTGGACGTCGGCCAGACGCGCATGGATCGCATCGAGCCCCGCCTTCGTCACGACGAGCGTGTCGCGGCGCAGGATGTCGTAGACGTTGAGACCGGCGACGGGCAGCACGTCGACCATCGGAATGTTCCGACTGGCCAGCGCGAAGTTGGCATCAGTCTCGGCGTCGATGACGAGAGCATTCATCGCATTGATGCCCGTGAGCTTCGCGATGAGCGTCTTCGTCTTGGCTTCGTCGAGCGCCGCGCTGTCGAGCACGATCATGTTGCCGACCTTGGACGACAGCGCATACTTCAGCCCGAGCTTGCGGATGGCTTTGGGCAGATCATGCGCGTGGCTGCGGGAGACCGGGCCGTGCGCCTTGCCGCCCTTGCGGAAGATACCGACACGGCGCGAGCCGTGGCGGGCGGTACCGCCACCCTTCTGCTTGCCGATGCGCTTGGTCGAATAGCTGACCTCGGAGCGATCCTTGACGTGGTGCGTGCCCGCCTGGCGCTTGGCGAGCTGCCAGCGCACGACGCGCTGGAGAATATCCGAACGCGGCGTGAGGCCGAAAATGTCGTCGGAGAGCTCGGCCGAGCCGGCCGAGCCACCGTCGAGCGTGACGATATCGGCTTGCATTAGACGGCCTCCTCGACCGGCGCGGCGTCGGGCGCCTCGTTATTGTTGGCGCTGCGAATGGCGGCCGGCATCGGCACGCCATCGGGCAGCTTCTTCTTGCGGGCGTCGCGCAGCTGGACCCAGCCGCCCTTGGCGCCGGGAACGCCGCCGCGAACCATGATGAGGCCGCGCTCGGCATCGGTGTCGACGATCTCGAGGTTCTGAACGGTCACCCGCTCGGCACCCATGTGGCCGGCCATCTTCTTGCCCTTGAACACCTTGCCGGGGTCCTGGCACTGACCGGTCGAGCCGTGGCTACGATGCGAGATCGATACGCCGTGCGACGCGCGAAGGCCACCGAAATTATGCCGCTTCATGGCACCGGCGAATCCCTTGCCGATCGAGGTCGCGGTCGCGTCGACGATCTGACCCTTCACGAAGTGGTCGGCGGTGATCTCCGCGCCCACGTCGATGAGGTTGTCGGCCGACACGCGGAACTCGACGACCTGCGCCTTGGGCTCGACCTTGGCGACCGCGAAATGGCCGCGCTCGGCCTTCGGGCAGTTCTTGGTCTTCCGGAGGCCGGCGCCGAGCTGGACGGCAGAATAACCATCCTTTTCCTCGGTCCGCTGCGAGACGACCTGCAGGCTGTCCAGCTTGAGGACCGTGACCGGCACATGCCGTCCGTCCTCGGTGAACACGCGGGTCATGCCCACCTTCTTTGCGATTATGCCAGAACGCATCGTTCCAGTCCTTCCAAACAGTGCCGCGACGAACCCAACCTAGTCAAAGGCTATCGGGCTAGAGCTTGATCTCGACGTCGACGCCGGCGGCGAGGTCGAGTTTCATGAGCGCGTCGACCGTCTGCGGGGTCGGATCGACGATGTCGAGCATGCGCTTGTGGGTGCGGATCTCGAACTGCTCGCGGCTCTTCTTGTCGACATGGGGCGAGCGGTTGACGGTGAAGCGCTCGATCCGCGTCGGCAGCGGCACGGGGCCGCGAACCTGGGCGCCGGTGCGCTTCGCGGTGTTGACGATCTCGCGCGTCGAATTGTCGAGCACGCGATGATCGAACGCCTTGAGGCGAATGCGGATGTTTTGGCCGTTCATGTACTTAACCGTGTCGCCTGGAGGCTAGGGTTGTGCGGCGCCCGACTGGGCGCCGCGTAAGGGTCGGGGCGCGTAAGCCCGTTCTACTCGACGATTTCGGAGACGACGCCGGCGCCGACGGTCCGGCCGCCCTCGCGGATCGCGAAGCGCAGCTTCTCCTCCATCGCGATCGGAGCGATCAAGGTCACCTCCATCGCCACGTTGTCGCCAGGCATCACCATCTCCGTGCCCTCGGGCAGCGTCACCACACCCGTCACGTCCGTCGTGCGGAAGTAGAACTGCGGGCGGTAGTTCGTGAAGAACGGCGTGTGGCGACCGCCCTCCTCCTTGTTGAGGATATACGCCTCGGCCTTGAACTTCGTGTGCGGCGTGATCGAGCCGGGCTTGGCCAGCACCTGGCCGCGCTCCACGCCCTCGCGGTCCACGCCGCGAAGAAGCGCGCCCACGTTGTCGCCAGCCTGACCCTGGTCGAGAAGCTTCCTGAACATCTCCACGCCCGTCACCGTCGTCTTCTTGGTGTCGCGAATGCCGATGATCTCGATCTCCTCGCCGACCTTCACGATGCCGCGCTCCACACGGCCCGTCACCACCGTGCCGCGACCCGAGATCGAGAACACGTCCTCGATCGGCATCAGGAACGGCTGGTCGATCGGGCGCTCGGGCGTCGGGATGTACTCGTCCACCGCCGCCATCAGCTCCAGGATCGCCTTGCGACCCGTCTCCTCGTCGGAATCCTCCAGCGCCGCCAGCGCAGAGCCCTTCACGATCGGAATGTCGTCGCCCGGGAACTCGTAGTCCGAGAGAAGCTCGCGAACCTCCATCTCGACGAGCTCCAAAAGCTCCTCGTCGTCCACCTGATCGACCTTGTTCAAAAACACAACCAGGCTCGGCACGCCGACCTGGCGGGCGAGAAGAATGTGCTCGCGCGTCTGCGGCATCGGGCCATCGGCCGCCGACACCACGAGGATCGCACCGTCCATCTGCGCCGCGCCCGTGATCATGTTCTTCACATAATCAGCGTGACCCGGGCAGTCGACATGCGCGTAGTGACGGTTCGCCGTCTCGTACTCAACATGCGCCGTCGAGATCGTGATCCCGCGAGCACGCTCCTCCGGCGCACCGTCGATCTGGTCATAGGCCGAATACTCCGCCCCGCCACTCTCCGCCAAAATCTTCGTGATCGCAGCCGTCAAGCTCGTCTTGCCATGATCAACATGACCAATCGTCCCAATGTTCACATGAGGCTTGTTGCGCTCAAACTTCGCCTTCGCCATGTCAATTCTCCGTATCGGTTGCCGCGAGGCGGCTTTGTCGTCTGGGCGGGGCGCGACGCGCTCCGCGGATCATTCGTGTCGTTGATCGGGCGCCGAGCGCCGTGCTCAGCGCGGAGCCGAGGCTTACGCGTACTTGGACTGCACCTCTTCCGCGACCGCCTGCGGCACCTGCGCATAGTGGTCGAAGAGCATGGTGAACTGGGCCCGGCCCTGGCTCATCGAGCGAAGCGAGTTCACGTAGCCGAACATGTTGGCAAGCGGAACCATCGCGTTGACGGCCGTGACGTTGCCACGCGGCTCGGAGCCGGTAATCTGGCCGCGCCGGGAGTTCAGATCGCCGATCACGTCGCCCATGTAGTCCTCGGGCGTGATGACCTCGACCTTCATGATCGGCTCCAGGAGCTTCGGCGACGCCTTCTGCACGCCCTCGCGGAAGGCCGAGCGGGACGCGATCTCGAAGGCCATGACCGACGAGTCGACGTCGTGATAGGCGCCGTCGATCAGCGTCGTCTTGACGTCGACCATCGGGAAGCCGGCGAGGACGCCGGACGTCTCGACGGACGCGATGCCCTTAGCGACGCCCGGGATGTACTCCTTGGGCACCGTGCCGCCGACGATCGTGTCGGTGAACTCGTTGCCTGCACCCACTTCGTTGGGCTCGATGACGAGCTTGACGCGGGCGAACTGCCCGGTACCGCCGGTCTGCTTCTTATGGGTGTAATCGATCTCGGTCGACTTGGTGACCGTCTCGCGATAGGCGACCTGCGGCGCACCGACATTGGCCTCGACCTTGAACTCGCGCTTCAGACGATCGACGAGAATGTCGAGGTGAAGCTCGCCCATGCCCTTCATGATCGTCTGGCCCGACTCCTCGTCACGCGACACGCGGAAGGACGGATCCTCCATCGCGAGACGGCGCAGACCAGCACCGAGCTTTTCCTGGTCGGCCTTGGTCTTAGGCTCGACCGCGATCTCGATGACCGGATCGGGGAACTCCATCCGCTCGAGGATCACGGGCTTCAGGGGATCGCAGAGCGTGTCGCCGGTCGTCGTGTCCTTGAGACCCGCGATGGCAACGATGTCGCCGGCATAGGCGATGTCGATGTCCTCACGGGAATTGGAGTGCATCTGCATCATACGGCCGATGCGCTCCTTCTTCTCCTTGACCGTGTTCATCAGCCCGGTGCCCTTCTCGAGGACGCCCGAATAGATGCGGCAGAAGGTCAAGGAGCCGACGAAGCTGTCGTTCATCACCTTGAAGGCCAGCATGGAAAGCGGCGCCTCGTCGGTCGACTCGCGAATGATTTCGCTATCGTCCTTGGGGTTTATGCCCTTGATGGCCGGAACTTCGTTGGGCGCCGGCAGGTACTCGACGACGGCGTCGAGAAGCGGCTGGACGCCCTTGTTCTTGAAGGCCGAGCCGCAGAAGATCGGCGTGAAGGCCACGTCGACCGTGCCCTGACGGATGAGCCGGCGCAGCGTCTCGTTATCGGGCTCGTTACCTTCGAGATAGGCCTCCATGGCCTCCTCGTCGATCTCGACGGCCTTCTCGATCAGCTGCTCGCGGAACTCCTGTGCCTTGTCGGCCAGATCGGCCGGGATGTCGGTGACGTCCCAGGTCGCGCCCAGGTCCTCGGAGTGCCAGACGAGCGCCTTCATCTCGATGAGGTCGACGACGCCGGCAAACTCGTTCTCGGCGCCGATCGGGAGCTGGAGGACGATCGGGTTCGCCTCGAGGCGCTCCTCGACCATCTCGACGCAGCGGTAGAAGTCCGCACCGAGCTTGTCCATCTTGTTGACGAAGATCATCCGCGGGACGTTGTACTTATTGGCCTGACGCCAGACGGTCTCGGTCTGCGGTTCGACGCCGGCATTGGCGTCCAAGAGCGCGATCGCACCGTCGAGCACGCGAAGCGAGCGCTCGACTTCGATGGTAAAGTCGACGTGGCCGGGCGTGTCGATGATGTTGAGGCGGCGCTTCTTGCCGTCGCGGCCCTCCCAGAAGGTCGTCGTCGCGGCGGACGTGATCGTGATGCCGCGCTCCTGCTCCTGCTCCATCCAGTCCATAGTGGCCGCGCCATCGTGGACTTCGCCGATCTTATGCGAGCGGCCGGTATAGTAGAGGATGCGCTCGGTCGTCGTCGTCTTACCGGCGTCGATATGCGCCATGATACCGAAATTGCGGTAGTCGCTGATGTCGTATTCGCGGGCCATGGAGGCGGACCTTTGCGTGAGCTTCGACGGTGGGTCGGCGCGCGGCGCGCCGCGCGCTTCAAGGCTTTTGACGATGCGGCACGAGAGCGGCGCGCGGGGCGAACCGGCGCCAGACCCTCGCTACCAGCGGTAGTGCGAGAACGCCCGGTTGGCGTCGGCCATCTTGTGCGTGTCTTCACGCTTCTTGACGGCCGCGCCGCGGTTCTGCGCCGCATCCAGGAGCTCGCCTGCGAGCTTCTCGGTCATCGTGCGCTCGTTGCGCTTGCGCGACGCGGTGATGAGCCAGCGGATGGCGAGCGCGCGGCGGCGCTCCTGGCGGACCTCGACCGGCACCTGATAGGTGGCACCGCCGACCCGGCGCGAGCGCACCTCGACGGCCGGCATGACGTTCTCGAGCGCGTCGTGAAAGACGACGATCGGGTCGGCCTTGGCGCGGTTCTCGACCATGTCGAACGCACCGTAGACGATGCCCTCGGCAACGGACTTCTTACCGTCATACATGATGGAGTTCATGAACTTGGAGACGGTTTCGTCACCGAACTTCGGGTCCGGGATGACTTCTCGTTTCTCGGCGCGGTGGCGGCGTGACATATCGGTGTCGTCCTAGGCAATCGTTGGGGGCCGCGCGGCGGGAACGCTCGGCGCGAAATCGGATGGGCCGAACTACTTCGGCCGCTTGGCGCCGTAATGCGAGCGGCGCTGCTTACGGTCCTTGACGCCTTGCGTGTCGAGCACGCCGCGCAGAATGTGATAGCGCACGCCGGGCAGATCCTTCACGCGACCGCCGCGGATCATGACCACGGAGTGCTCCTGAAGGTTATGGCCCTCGCCGGGGATGTAGCCGATGACCTCGTAGCCGTTCGTCAGGCGCACCTTGGCGACCTTACGAAGGGCCGAGTTCGGCTTCTTGGGAGTCGTCGTGTAGACGCGCGTGCAGACGCCGCGCTTTTGCGGACAGGCTTCCATAGCGGGAACCTTGTTCCGCTTCGGCTTGTCTTTCCGCGGCTTGCGGATCAGCTGCTGGATCGTCGGCATGGACGCCCTCACCCTTATCTTTGGTCTCGGCCTGATCGGAACCCCATCGCAGACGCAGACAAGCGCCAAACCCGCGCGACGGTAAACCGTCCGCGGGTGCGATACGACAGAGGACCCCAACGGCAAGCCGAGAGGGTCATGCGACCAGATCGCTCTAAAAACTGTGATCGACAGCGTATCTAGGACCCTGGCTCCCGACCTTTGGTCGATCGGAAGACTCGGCGTAGACGGCCTGTCTGAACGGCGCGGAACATAGGACTGTAAAAATAAGGCGTCAACCCCGTGGATCGGGGATTTCGGACGTAGCGCATCCACATTTGTGAACCGGATCGTCTCGCGCGACGAGACCCGCTGCCTTTGGATCGGCTAGGCGGTCTCGACCACCTTGCATATGTCGATCCAGGTGGCCGCGGAGAGGTCGAGCAAACGTTTCGGTGAGAGCCGCAGCGCCGCGTTTCGTGCGCCGGCAGCGGGCAGGACCTCGTCGAAGATCTGGAGAGAGACGTCGCAATAGGTCGCTATCGGCTCTGAGAGACCGAAGGGGCAGACCCCGCCGATGGGGTGCCCGGTCAAGCGCTCGGTTGTCTCGGCGTCCGCCATGCGGACCTTGGCCCCAAAGGCGGCCTTGGCTTTCTTGTTGTCGAGCCGTGCATCGCCCCGGGCGACGAGAAGGACGTAGCGGTCCGGCAACGTGAGGAGGAGCGTCTTGGCGATCTGCGCCTCCGCAACGCCATGCGCGCGAGCAGCCTCGGCGACCGTCGCGCTGGAGGCGTCGGTCTCCAGGATGGAGAGGTCGGGCGCCCTGTCGGAGAGAAAGGTCCGAACGCTTTCGAGCGACATAGGCGCGATCTCCTCGACGCGGATCGATCGTCAGGGCTGGCGACCATCAGGTCCGGTCGGTGACGCCTTCGACGAGCCGGCGCAGGATACAAAGCGCGAGGAGCGGCACGCTCGGATAGATCGCCCAGATCGTGCCTGGCGAGGTCGTCAGATTGATGCTCCAGAGGAGGATCAAGAGCCCGAGCGTTCCGCGCTCCTGCGCGTTCAGCCGGGCGAGGATGGGGAGGGCTTCGCGCTCATGCTGGCGCTCCGGCACCGATCGTGCGGGGCGCGCCATGCGCTCCGGTTGGAAGGCGCAGGACGGGCGCTTGGGCAGCTCGGCCACCTCGTCCTCGCGCAGGACGCGCCAGCCGGCCATGGGCGGGTCCGTGGGCTTCAGACCCATGTCCGCGATGCGCGAGTAGGTCGTCGCGTCGCGACCGTTGAGCGTGGCGTGGACGGCGTCCGAGACGACGATCCCGCCGGGGGGCGCCGCCTGCTGCAGGCGGGCCGCGAGGTTGACACCATGGCCGTAGACGTCATTGCCGTCATCGATCACGTCGTCGACATTGATGCCGAAGCGGAAGGTAAGCGGGTCGTCGGTGCCGCGCTGCGCCCGGCCCCATGTCTCCTGGAAGGCCTGGCTGGCGGTGAGCGCGCCGCGCACCGTCTCGAAGACGGCGATGACACCATCGCCCCACGTGTTGAGGATGCGTCCGCCATGAGCCGCGAAGACATCGGCCATCACCTCGCGGGCCCTGTGGAGCGTGGCCAGGCTTTCCGTCTCGTCGGCCGCCGTGCGGGCCGTGAAGCCGCAGGCATCGGCGCAGACGATGGTCAGGAGGCGTCCGGTACCCGAGGGCGCAGTCATCGAAGGCGCGGTCATCGAGGCAGGTCCATCTTGGTTCAGCTCCAGGGTCGCTAGACGCCACACCAACCCTGGTGCCCAACATAGGAACGCTTCGTGACCGGGGAAAGGCCACGCTCGGCGCATGCTGCCAGATCTGGCAGCAAGGAGGCCGGATCTTCGGCCATACGATACGAAAAAGGCCGCCCGGATCGCTCCGGACGGCCCCTCCCCCTGTCGTATCCGCGCGACCTACTCGGCCGCGTCGGCTTCCATCTCGGGTGCCGGCAACGCGGTGCGCTTGGCGGCGATGGCGGCGGCGGCGGCCTCCTCCTTCTGGCGCTCGGCCAGGATGAGGTCGTCGCGCTTGGCCGAGACGGCCCGCACGCGGCTGATGGCGCCGCCCGTACCGGCCGGGATGAGCCGGCCGACGATGACGTTCTCCTTCAGACCCTCGAGCGTATCCGCCTTGCCGCCGACGGCGGCCTCGGTGAGGACGCGTGTCGTCTCCTGGAAGGATGCGGCCGAGATGAAGGACCGCGTCTGGAGCGAGGCCTTGGTGATGCCCAAGAGCACCGGATCGGATGTGGCGATCTGGCCGCCCTTCTCCGTCACCCGCGCGTTCTCGGCGTCGAAGTCGAAGCGATCGACCTGCTCGTTGGCCAGATACTCCGTATCGCCGGGGTCGCGAACCTCGACCTTCTGGAGCATCTGCCGGACGATGACCTCGATATGCTTGTCGTTGATCGTCACGCCCTGGAGGCGATAGACGTCCTGGATCTCATCGACCAGGAACGCGGCCAGGCGTTCGACACCGTGCGTCGCCAGGATGTCGTGGGGCGCCGGGTTGCCATCGAGGATGTAGTCGCCCTTCTCGATCGGGTCGCCCTCCTGATGGTGCATGTGCTTACCCTTGGGGATCAGGTACTCCATCGGCTCGGCGCCCTCTTCCGTGGGCTCGATGATGATCCGGCGCTTGTTCTTGTAGTCGCGCCCGAACTTGATGGTGCCGCCGATCTCCGCGATGATCGCATGATCCTTCGGCCGGCGCGCCTCGAAGAGTTCGGCCACGCGCGGCAGACCGCCCGTGATGTCGCGCGTCTTGGCGCTCTCCAAGGGCACACGCGCCAGCACGTCGCCCGCCTTCACCTTCTCGCCGGGCTCGACCGAGAGAATGGCATCGACCGAGAGGAGGTAACGCGCGTCGCCGCCCCGCTCCACGGTCTTGACCTCGCCGTCGACCTTGTCCTTGACCACGATGGACGGCTTGAGGTCTGCGCCGCGCGGGTTGGAGCGCCAGTCGATGACGATGCGCTTGGTGATGCCGGTCGCCTCGTCGGCGGCCTCCGAGACGGACGCGCCCTCGACGAGATCCTCGAAGGCGGCCACGCCGTCGGCCTCGGTGAGGACGGGACGGGTGTAGCTGTCCCACTCGGCGAGGCGGTCGCCGCGCTCGATGGCGCCGCCCTCCTCGATCATCAGACGGGCTCCGTAGGGAATGCGGTGGACGGCGCGCTCGTCGCCCTCCGCACCGATGACGGCGACCGCGACGTTGCGGCCCATGGCGATGACGCGGCCCTGGCTGTCGGTCGCGATGTTGGGATTGCGGATTTCCGCGCGCCCTTCCGCGTTCGATTCCACGAACGACGAGTCGACCACGTTGGCGGTGCCGCCGACGTGGAAGGTACGCATGGTGAGCTGCGTGCCCGGCTCGCCGATCGACTGCGCCGCGATGACGCCGACGGCCTCACCGATATTGACCGGTGTGCCGCGCGCGAGGTCGCGCCCGTAGCAATGGCCGCAGACGCCGACCTTCGACTCGCAGGTCAGGACCGAGCGGATCTTGACGGTCTGGACCTTGGCGCCCTCGATGAGATCGACATCGGGCTCGGTGATGAGGTGGTTGGCCGGCAGCAGCACCTCCTCCGTGCCCGGCCGGAGCACGGGTTCGGCGGTCGTGCGGCCGAGCGTGCGCATGCCGATGGAGGCGATGACGGAACCTGAATCGATGACGGCCGAGACCTCGAGACCGTTCTCCGTGCCGCAATCGAACTCGGTGATGATCGAGTCCTGCGCCACGTCGACGAGACGGCGGGTGAGATAGCCGGAGTTCGCGGTCTTCAACGCCGTGTCCGCGAGGCCCTTGCGGGCACCGTGGGTGGAGTTGAAGTATTCGAGAACCGTGAGACCCTCCTTGAAGTTCGAGATGATCGGCGCCTCGATGATCTCGCCCGAAGGCTTGGCCATCAGGCCGCGCATGCCGCCGAGCTGACGCATCTGGGCAGGCGAACCACGCGCGCCCGAGTGCGCCATCATGTAGATCGAGTTGATCGGCTTCTGACGGCCGGTCTCCTCGTCGATCTGGATGGAGGAGATGCGGCTCATCATCTCGCCGGCGACCTGCTCGGAGCACTTCGCCCAGGCATCGACGACCTTGTTGTACTTCTCGCCCTGGGTGATGAGGCCGTCATTGTACTGCTGCTCGTAATCCTCGACGAGCTGGCGCGTCTCCTCGACGATGCCTTTCTTGGTCTCGGGGATCACCATGTCGTCCTTGCCGAACGAGATGCCGGCCTTGAACGCGTTGGTGAAGCCGAGCTGCATGAGACGGTCGCAGAAGATGACCGTCTCCTTCTGGCCGGAGTGGCGATAGACGGTGTCGATGACGTTGGAGACCGCCTTCTTCGTCATCAGCTCGTTGACGACGTCGAACGGGATCTTGGGCGTGCGCGGCAGCAAGTCGGCGATGAGCGCGCGGCCCGGTGTCGTCTCGTGGATCTGCCGGATCTCGGTGCCGTCATCGTCCTTGGTGACGTAGCGCACCTTCACCTTGGCGTGGAGCGTGACGGCCTTGGCCGCGAGCGCCTGATAGATCTC
The DNA here is from genome assembly GCA_963842125.1 of uncultured Alphaproteobacteria bacterium. Taxonomy (GTDB): domain Bacteria; phylum Pseudomonadota; class Alphaproteobacteria; order Rhizobiales; family CAWCWK01; genus CAWCWK01. Next base: position 307,863 of record CAWJFE010000001.1, read on the forward strand.
GTCGATCGACCCGAAGACCATGCCCTCGCCCGGCTCGTTCTCGTTCATGAGCGAGAGGTAGTAGAGGCCGAGGATGATGTCCTGAGATGGCACGATGATCGGCTGACCATTGGCCGGGTGCAAGATGTTGTTGGTCGACATCATCAGCACGCGCGCTTCGAGCTGCGCTTCGAGCGACAGCGGCACGTGGACGGCCATCTGGTCGCCGTCGAAATCCGCATTGAAGGCGGCGCAGACGAGCGGGTGCAGCTGGATCGCCTTACCCTCGATGAGCTTCGGCTCGAAGGCCTGGATGCCCAAACGGTGCAAGGTCGGCGCGCGGTTGAGCATTACCGGGTGCTCGCGGATCACCTCGTCGAGGATATCCCAGACCTCGGGACGCTCCTTCTCCACCAGTTTCTTGGCCTGCTTGACGGTGGCCGAATAGCCCTTGGCGTCGAGGCGCGAATAGATGAAGGGCTTGAAGAGCTCGAGCGCCATCTTCTTCGGGATGCCGCACTGGTGCAGCATCAGCTCGGGCCCGACCGTGATGACCGAGCGGCCGGAATAGTCGACGCGCTTGCCAAGGAGGTTCTGGCGGAATCGGCCCTGCTTGCCCTTTAGCATGTCCGACAGGCTTTTAAGCGGGCGCTTGTTGGCACCCGTGATCGTGCGGCCACGGCGACCGTTATCGAAGAGCGCGTCGACCGATTCCTGCAGCATCCGCTTCTCGTTGCGGATGATGATGTCGGGCGCGCGAAGCTCGATGAGGCGCTTGAGGCGGTTGTTGCGGTTGATGACGCGGCGGTAGAGATCGTTGAGGTCCGACGTCGCGAAGCGTCCGCCATCCAGCGGCACCAGCGGGCGCAGGTCCGGAGGAATGACCGGCACGACGGTGAGGATCATCCACTCGGGCTTGTTGCCCGACTCGATGAAGGCCTCGACGACCTTCAGCCGCTTGGCGAGCTTCTTCGGCTTCAACTCGGTCGTCGATTCGGCGATCTCGACGCGCAGGGATGCGGAGAGCGCGTGCAGGTCCAAGGACTGCAGCATCTCGCGGATGGCCTCCGCGCCGATCATGGCGGTGAAGCTGTCGGGGCCGTACTCGTCCTGCGCCTCGATGAACTCTTCCTCCGACAGGAGCTGATGCTCCTTGAGGGCGGTGAGACCGGGCTCGATGACGACGTAGTTCTCGAAATAGAGGATGCGCTCGAGATTCTTGAGCGTCATGTCGAGGAGGAGGCCAATGCGGCTCGGCAGCGACTTCAGGAACCAGATATGCGCGACGGGTGCGGCCAGCTCGATATGGCCCATGCGCTCGCGGCGCACGCGAGAGAGCGTGACCTCGACGCCGCACTTCTCGCAGATGACGCCCTTGTACTTCATGCGCTTGTACTTGCCGCACAGGCACTCGTAGTCCTTCACGGGGCCGAAGATGCGCGCGCAGAAGAGGCCGTCCCGCTCCGGCTTGAACGTCCTATAGTTGATCGTCTCGGGCTTCTTGATCTCGCCGAAGGACCAGGAGAGGATCTTTTCGGGGCTCGCCAGCGATATCTTGATCTGGTCGAAGGTGGCCGGCGCAGGGGTCTGGCCGAATAGGTTCATGACTTCTTGGTTCATGAGAATCCTCCGATAGCGCCAACGGAGCGCTTGGGGCGTGGCGCGGAGCGACACGCGAAAATGACAGTGCGACGGTGCAGTATCGCGTCGTCGCTGAATGGCGTGTGGCGGGGCCTTGGCGGCCCCGCACGAAACGTCTCGTATGGCTTGAACCGAGGCTACTCGGCCGCGTCTGCCGTGGGAGCCTGGGGCGTCGGCTGGTCGAGCACCGTGCCGCCCGTGCCCTCGAGGTTCTCCAGCTCGACGTTGAGGCCGAGCGAGCGCATTTCCTTGACGAGCACGTTGAAGCTCTCGGGAATGCCCGACTCGAAGGTGTCCTCGCCCCGGACGATCGACTCGTAGACCTTGGTGCGGCCCGCGACGTCGTCCGATTTGACGGTCAGCATCTCTTGGAGCGTGTAGGCGGCGCCATAGGCTTCGAGCGCCCAGACCTCCATCTCACCGAACCGCTGGCCGCCGAACTGCGCCTTACCGCCCAGCGGCTGCTGGGTGACGAGACTGTAGGGGCCGATCGAGCGGGCGTGGATCTTGTCGTCCACGAGGTGATGGAGCTTGAGCATGTAGATATAGCCCACCGTCACCTGCCGGTCGAACTCCTCGCCCGAGCGCCCGTCATAGAGCGTCGACTGACCGCTCTCCTTGAGGCCGGCCCGCTTGAGGGCGACCTCGATATCGGCCTCCTTGGCGCCATCGAAGACCGGCGTCGCCATGGGCACGCCCTTGGAGAGGTTGGTGCCGAGCTCGAGGAGTTCCTCGTCGTTCATCGCATCGACGTCGTCGGCCTCCTTGACGTAGACGCCGTCGAGCACGTCGCGAATGCCCTGAGAGCCCTCGCCGGCCCGGTAGGCCTCGACGGCCTGCGCCACCTGACGCCCGAGTCCGGCCGAAGCCCAGCCGAGATGGGTCTCGAGGATCTGACCGACGTTCATGCGCGACGGCACGCCCAAGGGGTTGAGCACGATGTCGACATGCGTGCCGTCTTCCAAGAACGGCATGTCCTCGACAGGCACGATCTTGGAGACGACGCCCTTGTTGCCATGACGGCCCGCCATCTTGTCGCCCGGCTGGATCTTGCGCTTCACGGCGACGTAGACCTTGACCATCTTCATGACGCCGGGCGGCAGCTCGTCGCCGCGCTGCAGCTTGTCGACCTTGTCGATGAAGCGGGCCTCGAGGGCCTTCTTCGAATCGTCGTAGGAGCCTCGGAGCGCCTCGATCTCGGCCATCGCGTCGTCGTCGGCGACGGCGAACTGCCAGCGCGTCATCCGGTCGGCGGCGTCGAAGACCTCCTGCGTGATCTCGGTGCCCTTCTTGAAGCCCTTCGGCCCCGCGATGCCCTCGCGGCCGCGCAGCATGTCGGCCAAGCGGCCGAACGTGTTGCGGTTGAGGATCTGCAACTCGTCGTCGCGATCCTTGGCCAGGCGCTCGATTTCCTCGCGCTCGATGGCCATCGCGCGCTCGTCCTTCTCGACGCCGTGTCGGTTGAAGACACGGACCTCGACGACGGTACCGGTCACGCCGGGCGGGACGCGCATCGAGGTGTCGCGGACATCCGACGCCTTCTCGCCGAAGATGGCGCGCAGGAGCTTCTCCTCCGGCGTCATGGGCGATTCGCCCTTCGGCGTGATCTTGCCGACGAGGATCTCGCCCGCATTCACCTCTGCGCCGATATAGACGATGCCCGCCTCGTCGAGATTGCGCAGTGCCTCTTCCGAGACGTTGGGGATGTCGCGGGTGATCTCCTCGGGCCCGAGCTTGGTATCGCGGGCCATGACCTCGAACTCCTCGATATGGATCGAGGTGAAGACGTCGTCGCGCACGATGCGCTCGGAGAGGAGGATCGAGTCCTCGAAGTTGTAGCCGTTCCAGGGCATGAAGGCGACGAGGACGTTGCGGCCGAGCGCGAGCTCGCCGAGGTCGGTCGAGGGACCGTCCGCGATGATGTCGCCGCGCTCGATGACGTCGCCGACCTTCACCAGCGGGCGCTGGTTGATGCAGGTGTCCTGGTTGGAGCGCTGGAACTTGAGGAGGTTGTAGATGTCGACGCCCGATTTCGACGCATCGGCCTCCTTGGTCGCGCGGATGACGATGCGGGTCGCGTCCACCTGATCGACGATACCCGAACGCTTAGCGGCGATCGCGGCACCCGAATCGCGGGCCACGGTGGCTTCCATGCCGGTCCCGACGAGCGGCGCGTCGGCGCGCACCAACGGCACGGCCTGGCGCTGCATGTTGGAGCCCATGAGGGCGCGGTTGGCGTCGTCGTTCTCCAAGAACGGGATGAGCGCGGCCGCGACCGAGACGAGCTGCTTAGGGCTGACGTCCATGAAGTCGACGCGGTCCGGATTGACGAGCATGACGTCGCCGGCATGGCGCGAAATGATGAGGTCGCCGACGAAGCGGCCGTCCTTGTCGACCTCGGCATTGGCCTGCGCGATCGTGTAGCGGGCCTCCTCCATGGCGGAGAGGTAGACGACCTCGCCCGTCACCTTACCCTCGATGACCTTCCGGTAGGGCGTCTCGATGAAGCCGTACTTGTTCACCCGCGCGAAGGTCGCGAGCGAGTTGATGAGGCCGATATTCGGGCCTTCCGGCGTCTCGATCGGGCACATCCGGCCGTAATGCGTCGGGTGGACGTCGCGAACCTCGAAGCCCGCACGCTCACGGGTCAGGCCACCCGGGCCAAGCGCCGAGAGGCGGCGCTTGTGGGTGATCTCGGACAAGGGATTCGTCTGGTCCATGAACTGCGAGAGCTGCGACGAGCCGAAGAACTCACGCACGGCGGCAGCCGCCGGCTTGGCGTTGATGAGGTCCTGCGGCATGACGGTGTCGACGTCGACCGAGGACATGCGCTCCTTGATGGCACGCTCCATCCTGAGCAGACCGACGCGGTACTGGTTCTCCATCAGCTCGCCGACCGAGCGCACGCGCCGGTTGCCGAGATTGTCGATGTCGTCGACTTCGCCGCGCCCGTCGCGCAGGTCGAGCAGCGTCTTGACGACCGCGAGGATGTCTTCCTTCCTGAGGACGCGCATCGTGTCCTCGGCCTCGAGCTCGAGGCGCATGTTCATCTTCACGCGGCCGACGGCGGAGAGGTCGTAGCGGTCCGATTCGAAGAAGAGCGAGTTGAACATGTTCTCGCCCGCCTCGATCGTCGGCGGCTCACCGGGGCGCATGACCCGGTAGATGTCGAAGAGGGCCTCTTCGCGCGTGTTGTTCTTGTCGGCCGCCAACGTGTTGCGCATGTAGGCGCCGATATTGACGTGGTCGATATCGAGTACCGGAAGCTCGGAATAGCCGGCCTCGACGAGGGCGGCGATCACGGTCTCGTCGAGCTCGTCGCCCGCCTCGGCGAAGATCGCACCGGTCGACGCATCGACCATGTCCTCGGCGATGTAGCGCCCGAAGAGGTCCTCGTCGGTCACGCGCAAGGCGTCGACACCGCCCTCGGAGAGTTCCTTGGCCTTACGCGCCGTCAGCTTCTTGCCGGCCTCGAGGATGACCTCGCCGGAATTGGCGTCGATGAGATCGGCCTCGGCCTTGAGGCCGCGCGCCTTCTTGGGGTCGAACGGCATGCGCCATCCATCCGCGTCGCGCGTGTAGGTGACGCGGTCGTAGAAAGTCGAGAGGATCTCCTCGCCGTCGAGCCCGAGGGCCATCAGAAGCGTCGTCGCGGGGATCTTCCGGCGCCGGTCGATGCGCGCGAAGACGATGTCTTTCGCGTCGAACTCGACGTCGAGCCACGAGCCCCGATAGGGAATGATGCGCGCGGCGAAGAGAAGCTTGCCGGACGCGTGCGTCTTGCCCTTGTCGTGGTCGAAGAAGACGCCGGGCGAGCGGTGCATCTGGGAGACGATGACGCGCTCGGTGCCGTTGACGATGAAGGTGCCGTTCATGGTCATGAGCGGCATGTCGCCCATGTAGACGTCCTGCTCCTTGATGTCCTTGACCGACTTGGCGCCGGTGTCCTCATCGGTCTCGAAGACGATGAGGCGGAGCGTCACGCGCAAGGGCGCGGCGAAGGTCATGCCGCGCTGGCGGCATTCGTCGACATCGAACTTGGGTGCCTCGAAGGCGTAGGAGACGAATTCGAGACGAGCGTTGCCCTGGAAGTCGTCGATCGGGAAGACCGAGCGGAAGACCGCCTCCAGGCCCTCGTTGCCGCGCCCGCCCTCGGGCACGTCGACCATCAGGAACTGATCGTAGGACGCCTTTTGAACCTCGATGAGGTTCGGCATCTCCGTGACTTCCTCGATATTGCCGAAGAACTTGCGGATGCGCTTGCGACCGGTGAAGGACTGAGCCATCGTCACTCCTTAAAACGGGCGCCGTGGGACGAGCACGGGCCTCGATCGGTTCGGGAACGAAAGCCGCGGGCGCTTCGTTGACGGTGCGAGCTGCGGATACCCCGTCGGGGCCGAAGCGGCATCGCCGTGCCTCAAGACGACAAAACGCCCGGCACAGAATGCTGTGCGGGCGGATCGGTCATCTATGAGCCGAAAGCCTTGGCGGACAAGCGTCCTCTTGAACCTGGGTTTCTTGGGTGGGCGCGCTAGACCGGGATGCAGCGCCTCTTCCACCTATGTAGAACAGCCAGGGCCAATGCGCCAGAGGGCAAGACGCCTCTCGGGCACATTCGTGCTTGACTTTCTCGCGAAGGAGGGACGGGGCTTGGTAGCCCCGCCCGATTGTCGTGCGGACAGAAGCGCTTGGGCCCCGTCCGCTTCAAACCTGCCTACTTGAGCTCGACGCTCGCGCCGGCGGCCTCGAGCTTCGCCTTGAGCTCGTTGGCCTCGTCCTTGGAGACCTGCTCCTTGACGGCCTTGGGCGCGCCCTCGACGAGGTCCTTGGCTTCCTTGAGGCCGAGACCCGTGATGCCGCGGACTTCCTTGATCACGTTGATCTTCTTCTCGCCGGCGGCGGTCAGGATCACGTCGAACTCGGTCTGCTCCTCGACGGCGGCAGCCGCCTCGCCACCACCGGCGGCGGCCATCGCGACCGGCGCGGCGGCCGAGACGCCCCACTTCTCTTCCAGCATGGAGACCAGCTCGGAGGCTTCGAGCACGGTCAGCTCGGACAGCTCGTCCACGATCTTCGACAAATCAGCCATTTTCTATTCCGTTCGTATCTAGCGTTGTGGGTGGCGCGGGACGCATGGGCGGCCCGCAGGTCTTCTCGTTCGTTTCGTCGTCGTCACGTCACCGTCCGACGGAGCGCATGCGCTCCGCGCCGGCCTCGCCGCACATCCTCGATAGGACTACGCGTCCTCGAGGTCGGCCTTCGCCTTGATGACCCGCGCCAGCGCGCCGCCGGGCGCGCCGACGATCTGGGCGAGCTTGGTCGCGGGCGCGTTGATGGCCCCCACGATCTTGGCGCGCAGCTCGTCGAGCGAGGGCATCGTGGCGAGGGACTTGACGCCCGCTTCGTCGAGGATCGTGGTGCCCATCGCGCCGCCCAGAATCACGAACTTGTCGTGCGTCTTGGCGAAGTCGGCGGCCACCTTGGGGGCCGAGACCGGGTCCGCCGACATGGCGATCACGGTCTGGCCCGTCATCAGGTCACTCATGCCGGCGGCATCGGTGCCCTCGATGGCGATCTTGACGAGGCGGTTCTTCGACACCTTCAAGGTCGCGTCGGCGGCTCGCATCTGACGGCGCAGGTCCGTCATCTGAGCCACGTCGAGACCCTGATAGTGCGCGACGACAATCACGCCGGCTTCCTTCACCGCCGCGTTGATGTCGGAAACGAACTGGCGTTTCTCCGCTCTATCCACTGCACTTCTCCTGTTGGTCGGACAAACGCGCGAGCGTCCGTCCGGCCGGTTGCAACGTCCCGTTCCGGTGAGGGAACGGGCACGGTGCCCGGTCCGCGAGTGCTGTCGCACTCGGCCGCGAGGGGTCCGAACGTTTGGGGCGAGAGCCTCGCCCAAAAGTCATCGCCTCGTCTCATGAGGGCCCAAACGGCTTAAGCGGTCCGGCCGGAGAGCCTCGCCACACCCACAATCTCGGACACAGGCGCGGGGCGCCGGAAGCACCCCGCCAACCGCCTCCCGAAGGAGACGGTGTTCTCAGTCAGGCGGCTCTTTAGTCCGCCGCGTTCAGGGACGCAACATCCACCTTCACGCCCGGCCCCATGGTCGAGGTGATGGCGGCGCGCTCCATGTAGGTGCCCTTGGCGCCCGTCGGCTTCGCCTTCTGGACCGCGTCGACGAGGGCGCGCACATTCTCCGCGATCGCCTCGGCGGTGAAGCTCGCCTTGCCGACGCCGGCGTGAACGATGCCCGCCTTCTCGACGCGGAACTGCACGGCACCGCCCTTGGCCGCCTCGACGGCCTTGGCGACGTCGGGCGTGACCGTGCCGACCTTCGGGTTCGGCATCAGGCCACGCGGGCCCAACACGCGACCCAGACGGCCGACGAGCGGCATCATGTCGGGCGTCGCGATGACGCGATCGAAGTCGGTGAAGCCGTCCTGGACCTTCTGGACGAGGTCCTCGGCGCCAACGACGTCAGCACCGGCAGCCGTGGCTTCGTCGGCCTTGGCATCGCGCGCGAAGACCGCCACGCGGACCGTGCGGCCCGTGCCGTTGGGCAGGTTGGCGACGCCGCGGACCATCTGGTCGGCATGGCGCGGATCGACGCCGAGATTGAGCGAGAGCTCGATGGTCTCATCGAACTTGGCCTTGGCGCGGTCCTTGACCATCGCGACGGCCTCGTCGAGCGAATAGGTGGCCTTACGGTCGATACCCTCGACGGCGGCCTTGAGGCGCTTACCTAGCTTTGCCATGTGTTCAGCCTCCCCTTAGCCCTGGACCTGGATGCCCATGGAGCGGGCGCTGCCTGCCACCATGGCCATCGCGGCCTCTACGTCGTTCGCATTCAGATCGACCATCTTCTTCTCCGCGATCTCGCGCAGCTGATCGGTCGTCATGGTGCCGGCCGACTCCTTGCCGGGCGCCTGACTGCCCTTGTCCTTCTTGATCGCCTGCTTGATGAAATAGCTCACCGGCGGCGTCTTCATCTCGAAGGTGAACGAGCGGTCGGCATAGATGGTGATGACGACCGGGATCGGCTGACCCTTCTCCATCTCCTGCGTGCGCGCATTGAACGCCTTGCAGAACTCCATGATGTTGAGGCCGCGCTGGCCGAGCGCCGGGCCGATGGGCGGCGACGGGTTGGCGGCGCCGGCCGGCACCTGGAGCTTGAGGAAGCCCGTAACTTTCTTAGCCATATAATACTCCTATGCGGCCGTGGCCGCGTTCCATGCGGATCGCAAGCGACCCCCTGTTGAAAGACCATCCAGGCGACCCGGATCGTCGGAGCGCCGCAGTCCGGTCCGAACGGGTGGCTGACCCGTCCTCGCCTCCTGCAGCGGTGATGCGCGCCCTTGCGAGCGCGCTCGCGGACGATCAGACCGTCCGCCTCAAGACACCGGCTTGGTCGCCAGCGTCAGAGTTTCTCGACCTGTGCGTATTCGAGATCGACCGGCGTCGCGCGCCCGAAGATCGAGACCGAGACCTTGAGCCGCGCCGCGCCCTCGTCGACATCCTCGACGACGCCGTTGAACGAGGCGAACGGTCCATCCGCCACCCGCACCTGCTCGCCGATCTCGAAGGAGACGGAGGGTTTCGGGCGATCGACGCCTTCCTGCACCTGCTGCAGGATGCGCATCGCCTCGGCCTCGGGGATCGGCTGCGGCTTATTGTCGTTGCCGAGGAAGCCGGTGACCTTGGGCGTGTTGACGATGAGATGGTAGGCGCGGTCCGACATGTCCATCTTCACCAGCACGTAGCCGGGGAAGAAGTTGCGCTGCACGTCGGTCCGCTTGCCGCGCTTCAGCTCGACGACCGATTCCTTCGGGACGACGATCTGCTCGAACGCATCCTCGAGCCCGGCGGACGCGGCCTTCCGGAGGATTTCCTCGCGCACCTTGTCCTCGAAGTTCGAGTAGCTGTGTACGATGTACCAGCGCTTGGCCATGATCGTCTTCGTTTCGTGAGAATGTGTCGTGAGCCGCGTCCTTTAGCCGAGCGCGGCCCGATAAGCTAGTGTCACCATGGCCACAATCGACCAAGGCAGGAGGCGGGAGGACCGATCGGATGCCCGACCGGCGCGGCGGATGCGCCGGGCCGTCAGCCTCCGATGCCGAGGACGAGGCCGATCACGAAGCGGATGACCTGGTCGGCGAGCAGGAAGAAGCCGGCTGCCAGCACGACCATGATCAGCACCATGATGGATGTGATAAGGGTCTCGCGGCGGGTCGGCCACGTCACCTTGGCGGTTTCGGAGCGGACCTGTTGCAGGAACTCCAACGGATTCGTCTTCGCCATAGTCTTCACCTCCGGAGCCCCCACGACTCCTTGCGGCCTTCAAATCCCCTGTCCACGAACCCGGATCGGGCCACGAGAGCGGCTAAAAAGACGTGTCACACGAAAGAAAGCGACATCCGGGCGAACGCGAACGCTCGATAGCTGTCACCTCGGCCCACCGGGAACCGCACCCATGCACCGAATCCTGATGGATTGCCGCATGAGTCGTCTTGGCGACGATCTCTTAAGCAGATGCGCGACGACATGGCAAGTACAACGCGTGAACATGCGCCCGAACCGCCGGTGACACGGCGGTTCGCTGGTCTATCCGTCCAGATCCACCGGGCCGTCGGGCCTTGGTGGACGCGTATGGCAGGGGCGGAGGGTCTCGAACCCCCGACCTACGGTTTTGGAGACCGTCGCTCTACCAACTGAGCTACACCCCTAAACGGTCCGCGTTTCGGGCGGACCGGATCTGATGGGCGGCATAGCACCGCCCATCCGATTTCGCTAGAGCGTCATGCGAGCGTCTCGCGCTCTTCTACTCGACGATTTCGGAGACGACGCCGGCGCCGACGGTCCGGCCGCCCTCGCGGATCGCGAAGCGCAGCTTCTCCTCCATCGCGATCGGAGCGATCAAGGTCACCTCCATCGCCACGTTGTCGCCAGGCATCACCATCTCCGTGCCCTCGGGCAGCGTCACCACACCCGTCACGTCCGTCGTGCGGAAGTAGAACTGCGGGCGGTAGTTCGTGAAGAACGGCGTGTGGCGACCGCCCTCCTCCTTGTTGAGGATATACGCCTCGGCCTTGAACTTCGTGTGCGGCGTGATCGAGCCGGGCTTGGCAAGCACCTGGCCGCGCTCCACGCCCTCGCGGTCCACGCCGCGAAGAAGCGCGCCCACGTTGTCGCCAGCCTGACCCTGGTCGAGAAGCTTCCTGAACATCTCCACGCCCGTCACCGTCGTCTTCTTGGTGTCGCGAATGCCGATGATCTCGATCTCCTCGCCGACCTTCACGATGCCGCGCTCCACACGGCCCGTCACCACCGTGCCGCGACCCGAGATCGAGAACACGTCCTCGATCGGCATCAGGAACGGCTGGTCGATCGGGCGCTCGGGCGTCGGGATGTACTCGTCCACCGCCGCCATCAGCTCCAGGATCGCCTTGCGACCCGTCTCCTCGTCGGAATCCTCCAGCGCCGCCAGCGCAGAGCCCTTCACGATCGGAATGTCGTCGCCCGGGAACTCGTAGTCCGAGAGAAGCTCGCGAACCTCCATCTCGACGAGCTCCAAAAGCTCCTCGTCGTCCACCTGATCGACCTTGTTCAAAAACACAACCAGGCTCGGCACGCCGACCTGGCGGGCGAGAAGAATGTGCTCGCGCGTCTGCGGCATCGGGCCATCGGCCGCCGACACCACGAGGATCGCACCGTCCATCTGCGCCGCGCCCGTGATCATGTTCTTCACATAATCAGCGTGACCCGGGCAGTCGACATGCGCGTAGTGACGGTTCGCCGTCTCATACTCAACATGCGCCGTCGAGATCGTGATCCCGCGAGCACGCTCCTCCGGCGCACCGTCGATCTGGTCATAGGCCGAATACTCCGCCCCGCCACTCTCCGCCAAAATCTTCGTGATCGCAGCCGTCAAGCTCGTCTTGCCATGATCAACATGACCAATCGTCCCAATGTTCACATGAGGCTTGTTGCGCTCAAACTTCGCCTTCGCCATCAGACGTCTCCAGATCGTCGCGCCCGCTTCAGATCGGGGCGCCAGTAATTCGACAGGTCGTGCCGGAACGGCACATGTGGTGGTGCGGGGAGCGTATAGCTACGCCGGTTCCGGATTTCAACGCGCATCATGCGATGGCCCGTTCCGGCAAGCGACCATGCCCGAGCACTCGACGATCCCAGATCACTTGGAGCGTCGCCGGGTCTGGCGCTCAAGCACGGGCGTGGTTAAGGTCCGCGCGGACCCTCACCTTTTCGAGAGACGCTTTCCATGTTCGCCAACCCGACCGGCACCGCCGCGCGCAGCGCCCACCTTCCCGCTCTCCCCCTGCAGTCATTGGCCGATCGCGGCCTCTTGTGGCGGATTGGAGCGATCGTGATCGGCTCCTGGGTCATCGCGCTTTCGGCGCGCGTCAACGTGCCGATGATCCCGGTGCCGATGTCGATGCAGACCTTCGCCGTTCTCCTCATCGCGGCGCTCTCGGGCCGCAACCTCGCGGGACAGACCGTGCTCGCCTATCTCGCGCAAGGCGCGGCGGGCCTGCCCATGTTCGCATCGGGCGCGGGCGTCTTATACCTCTTCGGCCCCACGGGCGGCTATCTCCTCGGCTTCCTCGTCGCCGCCATCCTCGTCGGCGCGCTGGCCGACCGGGGCTGGAACGCCCGCCCGCTCGGGCTCACGGCCTCCGTGCTGGCCGGTCATGCGGTGATCTTCGCGCTCGGCGTCGCCTGGCTCGCGACGCTGATGCCGAGCCTGCCGGCCGCGATCGCCGCCGGCTTCACGCCCTTCATCCCCGGCATGGTCGTCAAGACCGCCCTCGTCGTCGCCACGGTCTTCGCCGTGCGGCGCGCCCGCCGATAGCCGACGCTCAGTAAGCGTTGCGGTAGACCTCCGGCGAGAGGACGGTGCGGACGAGGATTCGCACGTCTAGCCAGGGCGACCAGTTCTGGATGTAGTAGAGGTCGTGCGCCACGCGGCGGCGCATGGCCTCGTCGTCCGTGCCGCCTCGCAGACCGTGCACCTGCGCCCAGCCGGTGATGCCGGGCTTGACGTGGTGTCGGCAGGCATAGTTGGCGATCTGGTCGGCCACGCTCGAATTATGCGCTGCCGCGTGCGGGCGCGGGCCCACCAGCGACATCTGCCCGAAGAGCACGTTCACGAGTTGGGGCAGCTCGTCGATGCTCCAGTGCCTGATGAAGCGCCCGATTCGCGTCACTCGACCGTCCCCGGCCTGCGCCTGGACGAAGGCGTCGTCGGCGACATGGACCATCGAGCGGAACTTGAGGATGCGGAAGGGCTCCTCGTTGAAGCCGTTGCGGACCTGGCTGTAGAGGACCGGGCCCGGACTGTCGCGCTTGATGAGAAGAGCGACCAGCGCGAAGACCGGCGCGAGGAGAACGAGCCCCATCAACGCGCCCACGACGTCCAGCGTGCGCTTCACGGCGCGATCCACGAGGTTGAACGGTTGCTGCAGGATCGGCAGGCCGACGAGGCCCGTCTCGGTCTCGAAGGCCCCCATCCGGCCGAGCGGCAAGACCTTGCGCTCCAGGCTCGCCTGGAAGACCGGGTCCGGCGCGAGGACGAGCGACAGCGGAAGCTGGAGGAAGGTCGCGACGAGCGCCTCGATCCGGGGCACGTCGTTCCAGGGCATGACGAGGACGGCGTCGTCGGCCGAGAGACCACGGACGGCCGCGACGGCATCGGTCAGCGAGACCGCCTCGATGCGCGGCCGGTCGGCCAGCCACATGCGATGACCCTCATGGGTGGCATCGGGCAGGTAGACGGCCCCGAGGGCGAGAAAGCCCCGCTCCTCCGGCCGGACCGCGGCGAGATAGCGGGCCACGTCGGCCTCACGCCCGACGAGCACCATGTGCCGCGCGCGCACGCCATGCTTCTCGACGACGCGGCGCACGAGCGCACCCTGGGCCCGGTGAAGCCAGGGCAGGCCGACGAGGCCGACGAGAAGCGCGCTCAGCGCGATGCCGCGCGAGAGATCGCCGCCCTGGCCGAGAAGGAAGAGGACCACGAGATCGGCCCCCAGTGTCGCGACCCAAACGAGACCGCCGCTCAAGGGACTGCCGCTCGAGAGTATGCCGCTCCGTGCCCCGCGCCTCTCCGAGGACGCCCGCCCCCTCCTGATGAGGCTGGGAAGCGCATAGCCCTTTCGAAAGGCGATGATCGCGACATAGGTCACCGCCGCCACAGCCGCGAAGCGCAGGCCATAGACGGTGCCGTACACGCCGTAGGTGATCGCGTGATAGATGACGTCGCAGGCGACGACGAGGGCGAAGACGACGGCATAGTCCGTGAGCGCGACGAGTTGCGCGACCGTTCGGTCGAGGCGACGACGGGGCCGGACCTTCGCCGCGAGCGGCGCGCCCTCCACCTTGCCGCCACGGCGCAACGTCCGAAGATCGGCGCGCCGGAGAATGCTTGGCACGCTCGACGTCGGAAAGCCGAAATCTGTCACTGCCCCGTCCCGGCAGTCGGAAGCGGCCGCGCAACAGCATTCAGCGCGGCGATCCTTCGCGGGAGGGACGACGCAGGACCCGACCTGTAATCGGAAGGCGCCTTTCGGCACGACAGACGCATGATACGAGAACTCCGGACCGGCTGGTCGAATGGACTCGAACACTGCCATCCGGAGAGGGCGTCTCAAAACGAAACGCGGGCGTTAAGTTAATGTTAACCATGACGAAACGGTGTTAACCGACGCTCTTCAACGCCGCCGCAACTCTTGACCGCCCCCCACCAAGCGCCCCCACCGGGATGCGGTCGGTGCCACTGCCACATTGGCCGTTCCGCCTGTCGACGTCCCTCCTCGGACCACGTATCCATTGGCATAGGTCACCCGCTCACCGAGCCCGATGGGCCGACAGCGGAACCAGGCCTTGAGATCGTTGTGGCCGAGCGAGAGATCGAGCGTCGCCAGGCCTTCGCCGGCGGCCCAGAGGCCCATCGCATGGAGGAGGAGCTTGCCTGGCCCGGCCCGCGCGATCTCGTCGTCCTCGACCATGCCCAGCCGCACGACGACGCATTGGCCGCTCCGAACCAGTGCCAGCAGACCCGCGACCGGTCGCTCGCCCATCCAGAGCGCGGCCAGCCTCGCGAATCCGCTTCCGCCGCAGGCCGCGTTGCCGCAGGCGAGCGTGCGATAGAAGGCTTCGTATCGTGGCCGATCGAGGAGATAGCCCGCTTCGTCGCCATAGCGACTGCGCTGCGAGCGAGCGATGAGGTCGAGCACGGCACGGCGCTCGGCCGCGCTGGCCGCGAAGCGGAAGGCGGGCTCGTGGCCGAGGCCGGCAAGGACCCGCGTGCGCCGACGCAGATCCTTCGCCTTCTTGGACCCCAGACGGGCCGCGAACGCGTCCGGGCTCGCGCCGAGATCGCAGACATAGGCCGAGAGAGGAGAGCACTCGCCGCCGCTCGTCGCGGGCGCGAGATCGGGTGGCACGGGGAAGGCCGTACCGTCGGCACGAACCAGCGGCATCTTCCTCAGTGCGAGCCGCACATGAGGGCGCAACGCAGCCGAGACTGCCGCGAACGCCGCTTCGAGCGAACGCGCGTCCCGCGGCATGGCCGGGCCTGGGATCGGCAGATTGTAGTCGGTCACGCCCCGGTCGGCGAACTCCACCATCGGCAGGCCGTAGCGCCAGCGCCGGATAAGCGGGAGCGCGAAGGCGACACGCTCGTGATCGGGTCGCCCGGCGCGCGGGTGCGCCTCGTGAACGAGGGTAATGTACGGCATCTGCGCGGCACTGCAGAAGCTGGCGTACCAGGCCTTCAGCCAGTCGGAGGATTGAAACGGCGTCAGCCGCTCGGAGGCGCCGTCGGCGAGCGC
Organism: uncultured Alphaproteobacteria bacterium; assembly: GCA_963842125.1. Lineage (GTDB taxonomy): Bacteria > Pseudomonadota > Alphaproteobacteria > Rhizobiales > CAWCWK01 > CAWCWK01. Next base: position 323,342 of record CAWJFE010000001.1, read on the forward strand.
GAAGACGGCCTCGCGTGCCTCCGCCGTTCGCGCGACCGTGACGGCGAAGCGCGCCTCGCTCGCCATTCGCATCAGCCCTCGATCAGGGCGAGGGTCGAGGCGACGGTGCGAACCTCGAGTCCTCGGGTGCGAACGAGATCGACGGTGCGCGCGAAATAGTCGGTCGAGCAGCCGATATAGCTCGGCCGGTCGACGACGTCGTGCGTGTAGAGAATCAGCCAGCCGCGCACGCGCACGGCCTCGTCGAGAAGCGCGCCGATATCGGCGAGCGTGCTGGTCCGGTCGTAGAGCTCCTGCCCGCGCAGATGGGTGAGATCGATCAGGCCGGCGTTGACGCCCGGCTGGATGCCCCGCAGGCCGGCGAAGCGGCGCGCCAGCGCGCGCTTGGGGCCAAGCGCCGTCACGCCGTAGGGATAGGCGAAGGAGAGCGGCGAGCGTTCGCCCGGAGGACCCGGATCGCCGGTCAGGGCGGCGATCCCGGCGAGGTTGCGGCCGATATCGGCATCGAGTTCGGCGCCGGAGACCTGCTGAACGTTGAGATGATCATGCGTGTGCCCGCCGATCTCGTGGCCCTGAGCGTGAAGGCGCGCGACGGCTTTCGCATCCGCGACGGTCTTGCCGTCGAGGTCGGCGCCTAGGAGGCCCGTCGAGAGATAGAACGTACCCCGCATGCCGGCTGCCTCCAGCCGGGGGGCGGCGTTCTCGGCCGCCGATGCGGGAAAGTCATCGAAGGAGAACGAGACGACGGGTGCGTCGAGCGCAAGGCGGTGCGGCCGAAACGGGATCGCCTTGGCCAGCTTTCGCGACACGCCCGCTGCGAAGAGGCGCGGCGAATAGTAGGTCTCCAGGGATGGCGCCATGTCGTCGTGTCTGCGCTCGGCTCGCTCGTGTGCCTTGCTCGACGCTTCGAGTTGGGCTCTTGGATCAGGATGAGAGCGCGGCACGGGCCGGCCTCACGTTGGGTCGCCAGTCTAGGGCGGCGGGCTTAATGGGCCGTTCCATGGCCGCCCGTTTCTGCGCCGATCAGTCGAGCGCCGCGAGCAGTGCGGTTGCGGCCCGCTCGACTGTGAAGTCCTGCGAGCGGGCCCGTGCGCCGGCGGCCCGGGCGGCGACCGCGCCGGAGGGCATTCCGGAGGCTGAGAGCGCCGCGCCGATCGCCTCGGCCAGCGCGCCGGGATCGCCGACGGGCACAAGCGCGCCGTGGCGCCCGCCTTCGAGGATCTCCCGAGGCCCGTGCGGAGCGTCGCTCGCGACGACGGGCACGCCGCAGGCCATGGCCTCGACGATCGCATTGCCGAAGCCCTCATGGGTCGAGCTCGACACGAAAAGCGCGGCGCGGCGCAGAAGCGCGATCGGATCGGCGGTAAAACCGGTCAGCGTGACCGTTCCGCCGAGCCCGAGCGACGCGATCCGCGCCGCGAGCATAGCCCGCTCCGCGCCCTCCCCCGCAATGACGAGCCTCATCGGCGTGCGGTCCCTCAGGCGCGCCATGGCTTCGAGGAGCGTGTCGAACCCCTTTTCGGGCGACAACCGCCCCACGGCGACGACGAGGCCGGGCTCGACCTCGCGGGGCGTGGCGTCGATGCGGGCCAGCATGGCGGGCGTGAGGACGGCATTGGCCGCGAGCGCGACACAGCGCTCCGGCGAGACGCGATAGTCGGCGACGAGATCGTCGCGGCCCGGTCTCGTGAGCGCGAGCACGCGGTCGGCGCGTGGATAGAGGACGGGGGCGAGCCGGTAGCCGAGCCGGTTCTGCCAATAGGGATCGTTTCGCCGTGCCTGCCGGGCGCTCGCAACCTCGCGCAGCACGATCATCGGCCGGGCGGCGAGCTTTCGCGAAGCCAGCACGGCGAGCGTGTTGGCGGCGGCCTCCGAGGAGACGAAGGCGCGTGCGCCGGAGTGGGCGAGGACGCGGCGCAGCGCCGATAAAGCTGCCGCCATGCGCAGCCGCCCGCCCCGGCCGAGATCGACCACCGGCACCTCCGGCGCGAGAAGCGCCTTGAGGGGACCGGACGCATCGAGCGTGACGAGGCCGGCCGGGGTGCCACGCGCCTCCAGCGCGTTGGCGAGGAGGATCGCGTCGCGCTGCGCGCCGCCGCCCTCGAACGCGCGCACGAAGAAGAGGACCCGGCCCGCGAGCCACGGCCGGTCTCGGTCGCCAGTACCGGTCCCGGTCTCGCCGGTGTCTATCACGGCTGCGTGATCGCCGCGCGGATTGCGCCCCATAATCACGTCCTTAAGCCTTCGCGGTTAAGGTGTAGGCTCCTATGCGGCGAGCCTGCCAGCCCCTCAACCGAAGGATGCCTGACGGCGCCGTGAAGGACCTCTTCTCCTCCATCTACCTGGCCGCCAAGGTCCTCTCGGCGTTGCTGAACGCAGCGTCCGTCGTCCTCTTCGTGCGCATCGCGGGGGATGCGGCCTATGGCGAATACCTGATCGGCTTCGCGTTTGCATTCATAGCCTTCAGCTTTGCGACGCAATGGCTGCTGAGCGCCCATTTCGGGCGCCAGTCTCCGGCGCGGGCGCACCATGTCGCGACGGCCGCAGTGCTGATGATGCTGGCGACATTGCCGGCCGGCCTCCTCATCGTGGCGCTCTGCGCGGTGCTCGGGCTCGTCGAGCCCGCCCTCGCCTGGCCGGCCTGCGCGCTCGTGGTCGGGCTCGCGGTCTACTATACGGCCAACGAGCTCGGCCGGGCGCAGCTGGCCGTCGGCGCGGTCGCGCTCGGCGCGTTCCTTCGAAGCTTCGGGACGCTGGTGCTGGGGGGCCTCGCGCTGTGGCGCCTCGGCTCGCCGGCCGCACTGCTCGTCGCGGTGGCCGTCGCCCACGTCATCGCGGCGGCGCCCATCGCATACCGGCTGCGCCGCTCGCTCTGGGGGGCGGGCTTCGCTTGGCCGGACCGGGCCGAATATCGCGCTCTCTGGCGCTTCGGTGCACCGCTCATCATCGCCGGCGGCGCTTCGGCGCTCGCCCTCTCCATCGACCGGATCATCCTCGACCGGGTGCTGGGCGCGGCGGCGGTCGGGCCCTATGGCGCCGTGCTCGACTTCACCAAGCAGAGCTTCATCATCGTCGGCGAATCGGTCACGGTCTCCTACGTCTCCTACGCCAAGGCCCTCCATGGCGACGAGCGCCTCAAGGCCTCGCGAGAGGTGCTCCGACAGGCCTCGGCGACGATCGCCTTCCTCGCCGCGTTCGGACTCGTCTTCTTCGCGCTCTTCGGCACGCCGCTCTTCGCCGCCCTTTTCAGCCTCGCCCCCGGCGCGCTTGACGGGGTGCTGGTCTGGCTCGCGCTCGGCAACGCGTTCCTGCTGATGCGCGCCTATTATTTCGGGCAGGTGATCTATTTCACGGGCTCGGTCCGGCTGGAGCTGCGGGCGACGCTGGTCGCGCTCCTCCTCGGGGTCGGTCTCGGGCTCTGGCTGATCCCCGCCTATGGGACGATGGGCGCCGCGGTCTGCTTCGCGCTCGTGCAGGCGGCGGCCCTCGGCGTCTTCGTGGCGGGCATGGACACGCGGCGCGTGATGCCCATCGCGGGCCGGCGCGTGGTGCTCGTCTCGCTGAGCGGCCTCGCGATGCTGACGATCGGGATCGGCCTCCAACGGCTCCTCGGCGAGGGCCTCGCTCTCCCGGCCAACCTCGCGCTGATGACCGGTCTTTGCGCGATGATCGTCGTGCGCTGGAACCTCTTCGACGCGGGCACGATCTGGATGAAATCCCTGGCCAAGCTGCGCGGCCTCCATCGCCCGGCCTGAGCCTGCCTTCACGGCGAGACGGGGCGACACGGAGCCGGGCGCCACGGGCGGACGGGTCCGGCCGGGCGAGTCCTGCGGTCGATGCCGGCCTGCAGGAGATCGGCGTAGAGCCGCGCCATCCGCTCCGGCCGATGGTGCGCGAGGGCGAGCCGCGCGGCCGATATGCGGGCGGCGCGCGGAACGGGTCGGTAGAGGCTGACGCGAACCTCGGCCGCCAGAGCGCGTGCATCGCCGACCGCATGGAAGCGCACGAAGCCCTCGGGGAGGTCGGGCACGTCCAGCACCTCGCGCAGCACCGCCAGATCGGACGCGACGATGGGCACGCCCGCCATCAGCGCCTCGACACCGGCGAGGCCGAAGCTTTCCCAGATGGAGGGGAAGAGATAGGCGTCGGCGGCCGAGACGAGCGCGTGCAACGCCCCGCGCGGCACGTCGCCGACGAGATGCACCCGGTCCCGCACGCCCAGCGCCTCGGCGCGCTCGATCAGCGCAGCACGCAGCGGCCCCTCGCCGGCGATGGCGAGATGGGCGTCGGGAATGCGCGGCAGCGCTCGGATCGCCGTTTCGTGGCCCTTCTGATCGGCCAGCCGCCCCGTCGCGACGAGGAGAGGCGCGCCCTCGGGCAAGGCAAGCTCTGCGCGCCAGTCGAGGGGGAAGGGATGTCGCGGCAGGGGCGAGACGCCGTGCGGGATGAGGGCGATGCGCGCCCGATAGGGCTCGGGATAGCCGGCATAGGCCGCCTGCGTGGCATGCGAGTTGGCGAGGATGTGCGTGTAGCCGCCTTGCGCGCCGATCCAACGATCGAGCGCGACCCAGCGCGGCTTCAACCCCTCGGGCAGCGCCGTGAGATGGCTGATGCGGACGGGCACGCGGGCGAAGCGACCGAGGATGCCCATCAGGAGCGCGGCCGCGCTCTGATAGGCGAAGATGGCGTCGTAGCGCCCGGTCAGGATCGCAGCGGCCGCCGCGAGGCTGGCGCGAACGACCTCCGTAGGCGATGCGCCGGGCGCGACGAGGACACGGTGATCGCCTTCGATCTCGTGTGCGGCGAGGCCGGCCTCGATCATCTCCGCGATCACCTTCACGCCGCCCTCGAGGCGTGTCGAGAGGTGGAGGACGCGGATGGGACGGCGGGCGCGCGCCGGTAGACGCGGGAGCCATGTGGGTAAAGGCATCAGGCAGGGGCTCCGTAGGTGGCGGCCCGGGGCTCCATAGCCGGCCTCGGCCGCGTGGCGCACTCCCAATGGCGCAAGCACATCATGACGAGGACGCCCATGAACCAGACCGACTGCCCCCGGTTGAAGAGCACCGATTCGAGGGCCGAGACGAGGAGCGTGAACATCCAGACCTGGGTCGCATAGACGAGGAAGGTGCGCTCGACGCTCGTGATCGGGCGCCGCTTGATCCGCTCGATCGCGCGCCACGGCTCGAAGCCGGCCCAGAGCATGACGAGGAAGAGGCCGATCACCCCGCCCGACAGCACCGTCTCGACATATCCGTTATGCGCATCGAAGACGATGACGGGCCGGTTCTCGACGAGCGCCATCGCCTGGCCGCTGTCCCAGAAGGTCGCGTAGCCGTAGCCGAGCCAGAGCGCGTCGCGCGCACCGAGCATGCCCAGCTCCCAGATATCGGTGCGGCCGGTGAAGGTCGGATCGGACAGGATCGCGGCGAGGAGGTCCTTGATGGGGTCGAAGACGATCGAGCCGAGCGTCATGAGGAGGAGCCCGCCAATCAGCCCTGCGCTGAGGATGGCGCTGACGATGCGCATGTGGAAGACGGCGACGACGAGACCGACGAGGACGGTCGGCAGGATCAGGATCATCGCCGTCTTTCCGTTCGACATCACCAGGAGGACGATCGCGGAGGCGGCCAGCGCAATGCCCCAGCTTGGTCGGCCTGTCCGGGCGAGAAGGAGGCCGATGAAGGCGAAGTGGATCGCCATCGCGCCCAGTTCGTTCTTATGCGCGAAGACGCCGCGCCAGGAGCCCTCGAGATCGTGGCCGTAGACGTCCTTCAAGGTGTGTATCGAGAGGTCGGGCGCGAAGAGGATGCCGAGATAGCTCACGACGACCGCGATGCTGGCCGAGACGCCGAGCACGGCGATGAAGAGGTCGAGCCGGCGAAAGAGGAGTGGCAGGAAACCGGCGATCAGAAGCGTGAAGCCCGCCAACGCGAGCCGGTTGATCGCCAATCCTGCGTTCTCGGACGCGAGCGCAGAGAGGCCGAACCAGACGAGGACGAGGACGAGGGCGGGGCTGGCGATCCGCAGCGTGCGCAGCGCATGCCCCCGCATCAGCACGAGCGCGCCGCTGGCGGCAACGAGGGTGAGGATGATGAGCTTGCGGGACGCGCTCCCTCGCGTCGGATCGTCGAGGCTGGCGAAGCCCTGGAGGCTCCGGAAGGGTTCGGCCTGCGTCCAGACGACGAGGAGCGCGACGACGCCGAAGACGGCCGCGACGATATCGAGCGCGTCGAGCCGGCCGGCCCGCTCGGCGAGGCCGGCCGCATGGCCGCGCAAGCCCTGAGTGCCGACAGTTTCCGCGCCGATCGAACTCACGACGTCACCGCCCAGGCGCCGCGGGTGGCGGCGTCACGCAAATGGCGTCGAACGAAGCGACCGTAGTCCGAGGGCGTGCCGTCGGCTGCGGCGAGAAGGTTGGGTTTGGCGCCGACGCTGTAGCTCCAGGCGGTATAGCCGAGGTCGAGCCCGTCGACGATGTCGCGCATCAGGGGTGCGCCGAACCCGGCCTCGGTGCCGCGAATGTCCTCGACGCAATCGGTGCACCAGCCCCATTCGGTCACGACGATGGGTCTTATCTCGTGGAGGCCGCCGAGCGTCGCGAGCCGGGCCGCGTTGTCGCCCCGGTTGGCCTGCGGATAGGCGTGCCAGGCGTAGGCGACGCGTGGATCGCGCACCGGATCGTCCTTCACGCCGACGAGATCGTGCGCCCAGAAGCCGCCGGCGCACAGGACGACGGCGTCGCTGACGATGCGGATCTCGTCGATCAGGTACTCCCAGGCGGCCTTGAAGGTCGGCCAGTCGCGGCCCGTCGCTTGCCAGTAATAGGCGTCGATGGAGGGCTCGTTCCAGAGCTCGAAGAGGATGCCCGGATCGTCGCCGTGGATATAGGCCATCGCGCGCCAGAAGCGGCGGGTCTCCTCGATATCGGCGATGAAGGCGTCGGCTGGCAGGCCCCAGTCGGGCGGCGGCACGAGGTCATAGGCCTCCGGCCAGCCGATGCGGTGCCAGCAGATGATGACGAAGAGGCCGAGCGCGCGCGCCGCCTCGACATCGCGGGCCAGCGCGACCTCGGCGCCCGACGGATCGGCGAGCCAATGGCCGGGATGGAGGCTGATGCGCACGCAATTGGCCAGCCAGTCGGTCGCGACGACGGCATAGTCGGAGAGCGGACGGCGATAGCGCACATGGATCGGGTCGCCCATCGCCACGCCGGTCAGCCGCAGCGGCCGGCCCCGGTAGGTAAAGCGGTTGCCGTCGATCTCGATCCTCTCACCGCGCGCCGATGCGGAGCGCGAACGAAGGTACGCCGGGGCCGCAAGCGCGAAGCCGCCGGCCAGCGCCTCGCGGCGGCTCAAACCTCTCGGCCGCATCCAACCAGGCCGGATCATGTCAGGCCGGGTCCTGAACGGAGAGCGGGCGACGGGTGGTGAAGGCCGCCACCGTCTCGGCATCGAGCCGCAAACGAGGCTTCGGAGACGCGGTTTGCCGGGCGGGCGTCGGGCGCGTGGAGAACGCCTCGTCTGTGCGGGCATCCTCCTTCATGGCCCGCGCTGCCACGCGCTCGGCCTCGCGATGCCAGACGCGGGACGGGCCTTCGTCCGGCCGGCGCCGGCCGCGCGCCTGCGTGCCGAAGCCGGGCGCGGCTCGAGGCGCAGATCGTGAGGGAGCCTCGGCGGGAGCGGGCGCTTGGGCGGGCACGGAAGCGGCGGGCGCAGCAGGCGCGACAGGCCCAAGGAGGCCGGCGAGCACGCCGACCCCGCCCCCGAGCGCCGCGCCGAAGGCAAAGGCGAGGGGCAGGAGGATCGTGATGCTGGGCGGGAAGCTCTTGCGGATGGCGGGCGTCGCCGGCGAGACGAGCTGCGCGTTGATCGTGCTGATCGTCTGGCGCTCTCGGGTCTCGCGCGAGCGCAGCAGAGCCTCTTCATAGAGCGCGCGGCCGGTCTGCGCGTCGCGCTCCAGCTGGCGCAGGCGCACCCGGGAGACGTCGGAAGCCTGCATGTCGCGTGTCAGACGATCGACAGAGGCGGTCGCGGCGGCGAGACGCGTTCTGGCGCGGTCATGGGCGAGGACGGCGTTGGAATAGAGCCGGCCGAGCTCGGCCTGGAGCGAGCGGCGAACGGACGCGCGTCGGCTCTCGGCCTCCACGCGGCGCGGATGGCGCGGCCCGAGGGTCGCGTCGAGCGTACCGATCTCGGCCTCCAGACGCTCCAGATCGGCTCGGAGACGCGAGACGTCTGCCGATCCCACGGCCTCGGCCGAGGAGAGGAAGAGGTCGGGATTGTCGCGCATCAGCGCCAGCTGGTCGCGCTGGGCCAGCGCCCGGTCGACGCCGAGCTCGGCAGCCGCGATGTCGCGGGTCGCCTGGGTCAGCCGGTCCTCGACGAGGAGCGTGCCGCTCGCGCCGACGATGCCGTTCTCGACCTTGTAGGTCTCGACAGCCCGCTCGGCCGTCTCCAGCCGCGCGAAGAGGCCTTCGAGGCGATCCTCCAGCGAGCGGGACGCCGTGTCGGCCTGATCCGCGCGCTGGCGCTCGCGAAGGGTGAGGTAGGCCTCGACGACGGCATTGGCGATGCGTGCGGCCTTGTCCGGCTCGCGCGCCTCGGCGAAGACGCTGATGACATAGGTCTTGTCGGCGCGAACCACGTTCACCTGCTCGGCCAGCTGATCGACCGCGAGCGAGACCTGATCGACGGGGCGTCCGCCCTCCGCCTCGAAGAGCCCCTTGATGGCAGCTTTCAGCGCGGCGAGGCTGATGCCGGTCTTCTTGCCGACGAACTCGTCGTCGGTATCGAGACCGAGATCTTCCACGACGGCGCGAAGCACCGAGGCGGACTGCATGATGCGCGCCTGGCTCTCGATGATGACGGTCCCCGAATCGCCCGGCATCAGGTTGGGGTTGAGATCGTTCTGGAGGAGCTGGAGGTCCTTGGGGTCGACATAGACCTGCGCGCTCGACTGGTAGGCCGGCTCCGCGACCATCCAGAAGACGACGCCGAGGACCGACATCGCGAGCGCGCCGACGATGGCGTACCACCGCGCGCGCCAGCCGAGCCGGACCATCTCCGCTACGGTAAGGGCTGGCGGCGGGAGATGCGTCGGGGCCTGTGCGTACCCGTAGGCCGGGGCGGGCATCGAAGGAGGGGCCGAGTCGGGCGCGGCTGCATCGGCCTGCGACCCTACCCGATGGCTGTCATTGTCGGCACCGAACATCTGAACACCCCGAAAACACGCACACGATCCGCCCCAGACGGAAGTCCGCGACGTGACCGAAAGGTAAGTGGGGCGGGGGTTTCACCCAACCGAATCCTCAACGAAGAGTTAATGTGCCGGCTTGGCGCAAGCGGCTGCGCGAGGGGCCATCGCGGTCTCGGCCCCATCCCCCGGCGCAGGACGATCAGGCCGTCCGTCGGCTGACCTTCGATGTGTCGGAGGCAGGCAGGCCAAGGGACAGGCGGCTTTTGGGAGGCGAAGTAGAGGGTAGCAAGCCGTCCGGCGGTGCGGTTGTGCACAGCTCGTCTCCAGGTCGCACTCGCGCCGCGCGCGCCATCCGGGCCTGTCCCGTTCCGGCACGAATCCCGCTCCGGGACGCTTGGTCGCCAGGGGACCCGATCCTTCAGCCGGGCGGCACGAGGCGGAGCGTGACGATCCGGTAGGGCGTCAGCGGCAGACGCACCGCCCCGTTCTCGACGGTGAGTTCTTCGCCGTCCTCCTCGAGGAGGTTGGTGATGAAGACCCGGTCGACCGGCACGCCGAAATGAAGCGTGACGGGACCGCGGTTCCGCTCGCCCTCGTAGAGACGGACGATGGTCCCGCGCCCATCCTCGGCTCGCTTGACGGTCTCGACGACGCAGTTGCGCGCGCCGCTCTGGACGAGCGAGCGGGCGGCGCGCCGAGCGGTGGGCATGGCGGTGGGCATGGCGGTGGGCATGGCGGCACGCGGGACCGCCGCCCCCTCCCCCTCCACCTTGTGGACGAGCACGGGCGCATTGAGGTCGTAGGCCTCGGCCGGCACGTTCTCTCGCCAATCGCCGAGGTGGGGAAGCAGCGAATAGACCATCGCGTGGCGGCCCTGGTCGGCGACGGGGTCGGGATTGGTCGCGCTCTTCAAGAGCGTCAGGCGGATGAGGTTGTGATGGACCTCGTAGCCGTATTTGCAGTCGTTGAGGACGGCGACCCCGTAATTGCCCTCCGAGAGGTCGGCCCATTTGTGGGCCACGCTCTCGAAGCGGGACCAGTCCCAGGACGTGTTGCGATGGGTCGAGCGCTCGACATTGCCCCATTGGATGTCGAAGGTCGCGGTCGGCGAGAGGATATCGACCGGGAAGGCGGCCTTGAGGAGGACGTGGCTTTCGTGCCAATCGACCTCGGTGCGAAAATCGATCCGCTTGGAGTTGCGCTTCAGCGTAATCGTCTGGTCGATGGTCGAGGCACGGTAGCGCCGCACCACCCGCACCGCCGCCCGCACGGGACCACGCTCGACGATCTCGATGGAGACGACGTCGTCCACCGCCTCGCAGGTGTCCTCGTAGAAGGCGTCGATGTCCCAGGCGTCCCAGGTCAGCGGGCGATCCTCGAAGGCGAGAAGCCGGTTGCCGATCTCGGTCTGGCCGGCGGCGTCCCGGCTCAACACCTCGCGCTCGGCCTCGCGGTCGAAGACGCTGACGAGGTCGCCGCCCTTGAAGACGATGCGAAGCGTGGGGTTCTGGAGGACGATCCGGCCGTCCTCGCCCCCGATCACCTCCACGCCCCTGTCGGGTGCCACCTCGGGGCCGGGCGCAAGGGCGAGGACGCCGTAGGCCGGCAGGTCGGGCAGCGAGACGAGCGTTCCGTCCGTCACCCGCTGCACGGGCACCGGGCGGCCGTCTCGCATGTCGACGAGCCCGGTATCCCAGTCGGCGGGGAGAAGGCCGACGCGCTCGCAGGTGAAGCTGGTCGGGTTGGCGGCGATCACGCTCGCGCCCTCCGGCACGGCGCGCTCCAGAGCCCGCATCGCATCGCGGACGGCGGCGTCTCCAAGCCGTCGCACCTCGGCGTAGTCGGCCGCCGTATCCTCGTAGACGGCCGTGATCGAGGAGCCTGGCAGGATGTCGTGGAACTGGTTGAGGCAGACCAGTTCCCAGCCCTTGGTCATCGCGGCATGCGGATAGGCGTGGCCGGTGAGATCGGCGGCGAAGGCGGCCAGGAACTCGGCATCGTGGAGCAGCATCTCGCAGCGCCGGTTGTCGCGCTTGGTGCGGGCCTGGGAGGTGAGCGTGCCGCGGTGGAGTTCCAGATAGAACTCGCCGTTCCAGGTCGGCAGATCGTGACCGACGCGCGTCTCGACCCGTTCCATGTATTCACCCAGATGCCCCGTGCGCACGCGCGGCGTACCGGGGATGATCTCCAGATGCTCGATCTTGTCGAGCATTTCACGCGTCGGCCCGCCGCCGCCGTCGCCATAGCCGTAGACGAGGGAGAGCTCGTTATAGGTCGCCTTCTGATTGAAGCGCTCCCAGGTCTCCATCACCTCGGCCGCATCGATCGTCGCGTTGTAGGTCGAGGCGAGCGGCACGTGCGCGTCGCCGTGATGGGGCGTGGTGAGGAAGTGCGAGAGGACCTTCGTGCCGTCGATGCCCTGCCACCAGAAGAGCTGGTAGGGCATACGGTTATACTGATTCCAGGAAAGCTTGGAGGTGACGAAATAGTCCATGCCCGCTTGGCGGATCAGCTGAGGCAGGCACCAGGCATAGCCGAACGTGTCGGGCAGCCAGAGGACGGGCGCATCGACGGCGCCGAAATGCTCCTTGAAATAGGCGCGCCCGAGCAGGAACTGGCGGGCGAGCGATTCGGCGCCCGTGGCGTTGCAGTCGGGCTCGATCCAGGTGCCGCCGATCAGCTCCCAGCGCCCTTCCGCGACGCGCGCCTTGATGGCCTCGAACATCTCCGGATAGTGCTCGGCCGTATAGGCGTAGAGCTGGGGCTGGGACTGGGTGAACTTGAAGTCCGGATACTCCTCCATCAGACGCAGAACGTTGGAGAAGGTCCGCCCGACCTTGCGGCGCGTCTGCTCGGTCTGCCAGAGCCAGGCGACGTCGATATGGGCGTGGCCGATAGCGAGGATGTCGACATCCTCTTTGGGCCCGGCTTCGGCGAGCTGCGCCTTCAGATACGCGAGCGCCGCCGGCACGCTGGCGTAGAACGCGCCGGAGGGGAGCGGATCGTGCGTCTCCAGCATCTGCACCGCCGCGTCGAGCGCGTTGAGCAGCCGGGGGCGGCTCGCATGATGCTCGCCGAGATGGTCGGCGATATCGAGCGCCATACGGGCGAGCGTGACGAAATCGCGCGTCGGCGTGTCGATCTCGACGACGGCGCAGGTGTGCATGAAGAGCCGGGTGCTGGAGCGGTCGGGCGTCGGATAGTCGTTCATGCCCGTCCAGCCGTGGAGGGCGAGGTCATGCTCCGCGCCGTCGCGCACATGGGCGGGCAGGAGAAGCTCGTGGTGGTGCCGGTCGGCCGAGGCGTGGGCGGTGCCGTCGAGATAGGCCAGGCTCTCCGGGTGGCAGAAGAAGTCGCCGGCGCGGCCCATGGGCAGGTGGATGACGATCGGCGCGTCCCGCTCGAAGCCCTCCGGCACCCGAAAGGTGGTGCGCATGATGAAGTTGGTGCGCCAGGCACCCCAGTAGCTGTCGTGCCGGACGGTCTCCCAGTCGGAGACGTCCTCGTCCAAGGGCGGCTCGGTCAGCGCGTCGGGCAGGGCCTTGTAGCGAAAGGCCGGCAGCGCCTCGGCCCGGCGGTGCGCGAGCGGCGCGATGAGGTCGAGCCGGGCGCGGATCTTGCGCGAGGTGAGGAAGATTTCGTGTTTCATCGCACCATCGTTCGGGCAGGCGGCGGGGCGCCAAGGCAGGGCCCGGCGCGCATCGAGGCTGGGAGCGCGGTCAGGCGGCGCGCAGGGTGAACCCCTCGATCGTACCGCGCAGGACCGTGCCGGTGCTGGCCGCGATCTCGTCGAGCCGGGCGGCGTCGGCCTCGGCCGACTGCACGGTGCCCCAGGAGCGGTTCATGTCCGGCCAGGGGATCGAGTCGATCAGCATGCGCGTATAGGGATGCTGCGGATCGCCGATCACTTGCTTTGGCGGCCCGGCCTCCGCGACGCGACCCTGGTAGAGGACGATCACGTAGTCGGAGACGTGATAGGCCGTCGCCAGGTCGTGCGTGATGTAGAGGATCGAGATGCCGTGGCGGTCCTTGAGGTCGTAGATGTTCCTGAGGATCGTGGCGCGTAGCGAGGCGTCGACCATCGAGACCGGCTCGTCGGCGATGAGAAGCTTCGGCGAGAGCATCAGCGCGCGGGCGACGATGAGCCGCTGGCGCTGACCGCCCGAGAGCTGGTGCGGATAGCGGCGCAGAATGAGGGCGGGGTCGAGCCCGACCGCCTCGCAGGCCTCGACCATCTTCGCCTCCGCATGCGCCGGCGATTCGGCCAGTCCGAAGCGCTTGAACGGGAATCTCAGCGCATGGTCGACCCGGTAGAACGGGTTGAAGCAGCCATAGGGGTCCTGGAAGACGGCCTGCATGTCGCGGCGCAGCTCGAGCGCCTCGCGTCCCCTCAAGCGGTTGATGTCACGCCCCTCGAAGAGGACGCGGCCCGTCGTCGGCGGGGTAAAGCCGAGCATGAGACCGCCCATCGTCGATTTGCCCGAGCCCGACTGGCCGACGATGGAGATGATGCGCGGGCTGCTGCCCTCCAGCCTAAAGTCCATCGGATGGAGAGCCGTGGTCGCGCCGTAGACCTTGGAGACGCCTTCGAGTTCCAGCAACGGCGTCGCGCGCGCCGACGGGGTGGGGGCGGGCGCCGACGAGGGCTCGAGGAAGCTATGCCCCCCGACGAGCGGGACCGAGGAGATGAGCGCCTTCGTATAGGGATGCTGCGGGTTCTCGATGATCTGCGCCGTCGTGCCGTGCTCGACGAGGCGCCCGTCCTTGAGGACGGCGAGTTCGTCGACCGATTGCGCCATCAGACCCATGTCGTGACCGATGAGGACGAGGCCGGAGCCGATCTCGGCCTGCACGGCCTTGAGCGTCTGCATGACATGGCGCTGCGTGACGACGTCGAGCGCCGACGTCGGCTCGTCGGCGATGATGAGGTCGGGCGCGAGGACGATGCCGAGCGCGATGCACACGCGCTGCTTCATGCCGCCCGACAGTTCGTGCGGATAGAGCCGCCCGACACGAGGCTCCAGCCCGGTACTGACGAGCGCGGCGTCCGAGCGGCGCCTCAAGTCGGCCGCGCCCTGCCCGCGCTCATGGGCCCGCACCGCATCCCAGATCTGGTCCTCGACCCGCATGATCGGGTTGAGCGAGTTCATCGCGCCTTGCGGGATGTAACTGACCTTGGAGAGCCGCGCGTCGCGCATGCCCTCCTCCGAGAGCGCGAGGACATCGGTGCCCGCCAAGTCGATCGTGCCCGCCGCGACCCGGCCTGGCGGCGCCAGCATCCGCATGACGGCGAGCGCCGTCGTCGTCTTGCCCGACCCCGACTCGCCGATGAAGCCGACGCGGCGGCCTCGCAAGATCGTCAGCGAGAGGTCGCTGACGGCGTGGACGACGCCGCGCGCCGTGGGGAAATCGACGCCGAGGCCGGTGATCTCAAGGCTTGTCGGCACATCCTCGCGCCCCGCCTCAAGCTCGCTCGAAAGGGCGGTCGCCATCATGAGCCTCCCTTCCTCAGTCGCGGGTTGGAGACCTCGTCGAGGCCGAGATTGACGAGGAGGAGCGCGATGAAGATCAGGCAGAGGAGGAGCGTCGGGAAGCCCCACCACCACCACATGTTGCGCAAGAGCGCCGCCGCATTGATGGCCTCGTAGATCGTGCGCCCGAGCGTGGGCACGCGCTGCGGCCCGAGCCCCAGCGTCTCCAGCCCGACCGCCGTCACGATCGAGGTCGTCACCGAGGCGATGAAGGAGCCGAAGAGATAGGGGATGAGATTGGGCAGCATCTCGCGGAACATGATGTGGAAGGTCGAGGCACCCGACAGCCGCGCCATCTTCACGTAGCCCGATTCGCGCATCGAGAGGGCCTGCGCCCGGATGAGCCGGGTCGGCGACTGCCACACGAAACCCGAGATGAGGAGCGCCATCATCACGATGCCCACATCACCCAGCGCGGCCTGGAAGACGATGAGGACCATCAGCGGCGGGATGGTGATCATGACATCGGAGAGGATGCGGATCACATCATCGACCCGCCCGCCGACGAAGCCGGCCGTGAAGCCGAGCGCGATCCCGATGGTCATGCCGATCGTCGAGGCGATGAGCCCGATCATCAGCGTGTTGGGCGCGCCGATGATGAGGAGGGCGAGGATGTCGCGCCCCGAATCCTGCGTTCCGAGCGGATGGGCCGCCACGCCGCCCTGTCCGCGCAGGTTCTCGAAGCCGAGCGGCGGCAGGTTGAGCGGGCCGGATCCGGTGAAGACGAGGTCGGGGTCCCAGGCGAAGCGGCCGACGAGGCCGATGAGGACGATCAGGAGGAGAAGCCCCGCGCCCCAGAGGAGCTTGGGGTTGAGCCATGGGCTCTCGGAGCGGCTGAAGCGGCCGGGCACGACCGCCTCCGGGGTCGTTCGGGATGGGTTCCCGGGATCGATCCCGGCCGGCTCGCTCGCGGCGAGTTCGCTGGATGGGCGCAGATCGCTCATGCCGCCTCTCCCGCCGCATGGCTGATCCGGGGGTCGATGAACGGGTAGAGGAGATCGACCAGGAAGACCGAGAAGGCCGTGATCAGGATGACGATGAAGCTCGATCCCTGGATGACCGAGAAGTCCTGATCGAGGATCGCATCGTAGAGGAGCTTGCCCATCCCGTTATAGCTGAAGATGCGCTCGACGAGGATCTGGCCCTGGATGAGGAGCCCGATCTTGAGTGCGAAGGCCGTGATCTGCGGCAGGATCGCGTTGCGGACCATGTATTTGTAGAGGACGTAGCGGGGCCGCAGCCCCTTGGCCTTGGCGAGCGTGACGTAGTCCTCGCCCTGCACGGTGATCATCAGCCCGCGCATGCCGAGCGTCCAGAAGCCGAAGGAGACGACGATGATCGAGAGCGCCGGCAGCGTGCCATGCTCGATGACCGAGGCGACGAAGGGCCAGTTGAAGCCGGGCTCGACGCCAAAGCCGTAGGACCCGGTCATCGGCAGCACCTGCCACTGCGCGGCGAAGATCCACATCAGGAGCAGTCCGGAGAGGATGGGCGGGATGGCGGTGAAGATCATCAGACCCGGAATGATCACCTTGAAGGGCCGGGGCGTATGCTCCCAGACCATGAAGGCGCCAAGCGCGTTGCCGAGAAAGAAGGTGATGACGACCGAGAGCAGCATCAGCCCGATCGTCCAGGGCAGGGCCTGCGCGATGAGCTGGGAGACGGGGGCAGGAAAGTTCGCCGCGGAGAAGCCGAAATCGAAGGTTGCCAGGTTGCGCAGGTATTTGAGGTATTGGAGCCAGAGCGGATCGTCGAGGCCGAGGCGCTCGCGAAGGCCCGCGATCATCGCGTCGGAATCGGCGACGAAGCCGCCGCCCGCCGCCATCCGGCCCAGCATGATGTCGACCGGATCGACCGGCGAGAGGCGCGGAATGATCCAGATCAGCGTCGCCGCGATCCAGACCGTCAGGGCGAATGTGACGATGCGGTTGACGAGATAGCTCGCCGGTATGCGTCCCAAGCTCGATGCCATGTCGCGTGGCCTGTGCTGGTTGAGGGCGGTGCGGGGTACGCGACGGGGGCACCGATTACGGGGTGGGGGTTGGGTTGGAGGTTGGGGTCGATAGGGCCAAAGAACGTTGTCGAGAGGTCGAGGATCGAAGCGCTTGCGCGCTGGTCGGCCCCATCCCAACCCTTCCCCATTGTCCGCTCGCGCCGCGAGGCTGGCCATGGGGAAGGGCTCTTCCTGCGCGGCGCGCGGTGGCGCGGGCGTTAGTTGGTGCGCTCCAGATTGTGGATCATCTGGTGCGTGTGGCCCCACCAGTGGGCGGGGTGGTTGTAGGCGTTGTCCTCGGTCGGCCAGCCGGTCCAGTAGGTCGTGTTGTAGGGCAGCAGCTTGGCGGCCTGGACGAGGGGCACGAAGGGCGTGCCCTCGGCGAGATGGCCATAGGCCTCGGCGACGAGGGCCGGCACCTCTTCGGAGCCGAGCGGCATGTCGCCCATGCGGGAGACGATCTCGGAATAGGCCTCGGCCCCGGCGCCGTCCCAGCGGGCGGTGTTGTTGAAGCCGGGCGAACGCTCGCCGACGGGCACGACATCGCCGACCGTATAGCGGCTCATCGAGGCCCAGGGCTCGTTGACCGAGCCGCAGGAGAGCCAGGAATAGGTGATGTCGTAGCCGCCGAGCGGCAACACTTCGCCCCAGAAGACGCCGTTCTCGACCGGTGTCGCCCGCGCGTCGATGCCGGCGCGTTGCAACTGCTCGACGATGACGTCGATCGTGCGGGTGTACTCGGTCGAGGCGGAGTTGACGTGGATGTTGGCCGAGAGAACCTCGCCGTCCTTCTCGAACATGCCGTCGCCGTTCTTGGCATAGCCCGCCGCCTCGATGAGGGCGGTCGCGGCCTCCACGTCGGCATTGGCGCCGAGGCCGAGGCCGGCCTCCTCGACGGCCGAGATGAAGGGCTCCATGCCGCCATACTGGACGAACATCGTCCGCGACGCCTCGGTCGTGCCCTCATAGGCGATATCGACGATCTGCTGGCGGTCGATGAGGAGCGAGAGCGCCTTCCGCATGTTTGCATCCGTCCAGGGCGCGACGGTCGTGTTGATCTCCAGCTGGCGGGCGCAGGGGTCCGGCCACGCATAGGGCAGGTCGGCCTTCCAGGCGATCACATTGGGGTTGCGAAAGCCGATCGCCTCGAAGGTGCCGAGCGTGACGTTGTGCGCCACGTCGAGACCGTTCTGCGCCATCAGCTGCGCGCGATTCTCCTCCGTACCCGATTCCAGCCAGATGAGGCGCAAGGGCTCGGGCATCTCGAACGCGCCGGTCTCGGCGCCCCACCACGTCTCGCGCCGATCCCAGACCGCGCGATTCGTCGTGATCGAGTTGAGGGCGTAGGGGCCGGTGCCGATCGGCGGGTTGAAGGCAAACGTCGCCGGGTCCTCGCCCTCCCAGACATGCTGCGGCATGATGAGGAAGGAACCGAAGATACGGTTGGAGAAATTGTCGAGCTGGAAGCGCGGGTTGGGCGCCTTCAGCTTGAAGAGGACGGTGAGGTCGTCGACCTTCTCCACGCTCTCCACCTGGGAGCGCACCGAGGCGGCCTCGCGCTCGGTCAGCGCGTCGTTGCCGAGCACCAGGCCGACGGTGAAGACGACGTCGTCGGCATCGAACGTCTCGCCATCCGACCAGGTCACGCCCTCGCGCAGCGTCAGCGTCCACTCGTCGGAGGCCTCGTTCGGCTCCATGTCGAGGCCGAGCCAGGGCTCGATCTCGCCCGTCGTGTAGTTGAGGATGAAGAGGGGCTCCCACATCGACTGGTGGGCCCCGTGCTCACGCTTCACGCCGGGCGTGAACCAGTTGAAGTTGTTGGGATCCTTGATCGTCTTGTCGAGATCGAAGATCACCGTGTCCTCACGCGCGACGTCCTGCGCGGCGGCAAGGCCCGTTGCGGCCACGAGCGCGGTCGTCGCCACGAGTATCGAGCGGATCATTGATGTCGTCATCCTGTCGTTCCCTCCTCAGAAGCGCGGGAGCTTGCGTCCCGTCGCCCGGTATTCCTCCGCCCGATCGGCATCCGGCGGCGCCTTCCGAAAGACTACCACAGACGCCGACGGGCCGCCGGTTCCCAACGCGTCCTTCCGACGAACGAACGCGCGATTGGGCGACACTTCGTACGGGTTTGGACCGCACGTCGTACGGCTTATGGGCGACGACTATGCAGCCCTCGTTGGGGAATGCAAACACACGGATTGCGCTCTCGTGATCTCGTCAGCCACCCGGTCGCGCATAGTCGAGCACGCGGATGCGGGTCTCGTCGGTCAGGTCGGCGCGGGTGATGCGGGCCTCGGAGCCGAAGGCGAAATCGATCGCCGCCTCGTCGTGATAGGCGAGGAAGCTCTCGATCCAGAGCGTGTTGCGCGGCCGATAGGTGAGCGTGCGGAAATGCATCGGCACGACGATCTTCGGCGCCGCCTCGCGGATCACACGGTCGAGGTCGGGCAGTTCGATCGTCAGATAGCCGCCGGCCAGGGCGAGGAGCACGTCGACGCCGCGCAGGAAGTCGATCTGCTCGGCGTTGAGCGGATTGCCGACATCGCCCATGTGCGCGACCGAGAGCCCGTCCATCTCGAAGCGATAGATCCCGTTCTGGCCGGGCACGCCGCGCGGATGGTCGACCCATTCGGCGGCCGCGACGGCGCGAACCCGCAGACCCTTCGCCTCCGCTTCGCCGCCGTCCAGCGCCGTGTCGAGCGCGTTGACGACGGCCGGTGCGCCGGGGATGAGGTCGGCCCGGCAATGCGCGTCGTCATCGTCGGACGAGATGATGACGACGTCCGCCGTCTCGTCGATCGGCGCATAGCCGACGCCCTCGGGCGTATAGGGATCGGTGATGACGCTGAGCCCGGTCTCCTCCGAGGTCAGGCGAAAGGCTGCGTGGCCGTACCATTTGAGCTGCATTCCAGTGTCCCTTTCGATGTCCTCTGTCGATCGCTTGCGGCTGCCGCCGGGCTCTCAGTTGCCGCCGAGATTGCGCGGCCCGTTCGCGGCCGACACGTCGTCGCCGTCCGGTCGCGGATGATGGCGCCAGTACCCGCCCCGGTCGGTGCCACGGCAAAGGATGGCCTCTACGCCGCCCGCCCATTCCGCATCGAGAACCCTGACTTCGGGCGGACAGTAGCGGATCGTCAAGCCGCAGCGGCGCCGATCCGACAGGTTGGGGAGCGAGCCGTGCGCCAGCATGTCCGCATGAAGGCTGACCTGACCGGCGCGAAGATCGTTGGAGACCGGCGCCCCGAAGCGCTCCACATCGACGATCTCCCGATCGAACACGGCCGGGCCATCCGGCGCCTTCCATGCGAGCGGGCCCTTGTCATGCGTGCGGGGCAGGAAGCGCATGGCGGCGTTGCCGACGTCCACATCGTCGATCGCCAGCCAGACCGTGACCGTGCGCGCGGGGCTGAGAGACCAGAACGAGGCGTCCTGATGCCAGGGCACCGATTTGGGATCGCCCGGCAGCTTGCATAAAACGTGGGACGCCCAGCAGATGATGTCTGGCCCGACGATGTCCTCGACGAGATCGAGAATGCGCGGCTCGGTGCAAAGGTCCCACAGCCCTTGCGCGCGGGCCTGGTAGCAATTGATCGCATAGGCACCGCCCGTGCCCCGGCTCGCCAGCAGTCCATCGAGATAGGCGCGGTTCGCGGCGGCCTCGTCTTCGGTGAAGACCGTGAAGGGCGCGGCATAGCCCTCCCGGTTGTAGTGGTCGATCTCGGCCGGCGTCATCCGCTCGGGAGATCCGTTGACGACGGGTGCGAAGTCGAGCGCGGGTGCGCCGGGCCTGGCGGCGGCGGTGATATCAGATTGGGTCACGAGCGATCCTGCTCCTTTGTTTCGGCGCCAACGCACCGCGTCGAGGCACGATGCACCGCTATCGATGGCGCATCTTCCGCCAGACCTGCATTTTCTTTCTCTCTCGTGATATTCATTCGCCCGGTCGCAACATCATTTGTGGAGGAAGACCCGACATGTCCGCCGCCAGAGAGGTCTGCCCGGCCGCGTCCGATAAGACGGCAGCGCCGAAATTCCTCCGGCTGGCGAGCTATCTCGGGCCCGACGACGCCTTCCACATCGCCCGCACGCAGCTCATCCCGCGCTGGCCGGTCGTGCCCCATCTCCATGATTTCTACGAGGTCTTCTGGATCGAGCAGGGCCTCGGGCTCCATCAGGTCAACGGCGTCGAGCAGCGTCTGGAGCCGGGCCGCATCCACTTCATCCGCCCACGCGACACGCACGCCCTGCGGGGCGATCGGGACGAGCCTTGCCGGCTGGTCAACCTGTCGCTGGCGCCGGAGACGGTCGATCTCTTCGGCGCGCGCTACGGCGAGACGGTCGCGGGTCGCTTCTTCTGGGCCCGCACGTCGGTGCCGGACACGCTCTCCTTGGGCGCGGATGCGCTGCGATGCCTGCGCCCGCTCGCCGACCGCGCCTCGCATGGCGCGCGCACCCGGCTCGTCGGCGAGGCCCTCCTATCTGAGCTTCTCGCGACGCTCACGGCCAGCCCCGGCGACACGCCGCCCGGTCCCGGCTGGCTGGCCGATGCCTGCGCCTTCTCGCGGCGCCCCGACGGGCTGCGGACCGGCGTGACGGGGCTCGTCAGGAAGGCCGGGCGCAGCCGCGAGCATGTCGCGCGGGCGATGCGCACCCATCTCGGCCTCTCGCCGACCGACTACGTGAACGCCGCCCGCATGGACCACGCCGCCTATCTGCTGCGCGAGACCGACCAGCCGATTCTCGGCATCGCGGAGTCCTGCGGGATCGAGGCGATCTCGCATTTCTACCGTCTCTTCCAGGCGCATCACGGCCTCACGCCGCGCCGCTATCGAAGCCGGCGACCGGACGATCTCGTCCAGAGCCTGGGCTGAAGGCGGTCCGAGCTTCCGGTCAGAGCGGCCACGTCAGACCGGCAGAGTCACCTGCACTCTGAGGCCGCCGAGCGGGCCGTCCGTGAGGACGAGGTCGCCGCCATGGGCCCGCGCGATGTCGTGCGCGATGGCGAGGCCGAGGCCGACATGGCCGCCGGTCTGCTGGCGCGCGCTGTCGAGCCGGCTGAAGGGCTTGAGGGCCTCCTCGCGCTGCGCCTCGGGAATGCCGGGGCCGTCATCGTCGACGGTAAGGGCGAGGGTCGCCTCGCCGCGCACGGTCGCGACCGCGACGCGCCCGCCATAGCGGCAGGCATTGCCGACGAGGTTGGCGACGAGGCGGCGCATGTTCTGCGGGCGCACGACGGCCTCGCGCGGCCCGTCATGGCGCACCAGAATGGCCTGCTCGCCCGGCTGCGCCGCGACGACCTCCTCGACGAGGGCGGCGATGTCGGTCTCGTCGGCGACCTCGCCTCCCCCGCCCTTCACGAAGGAGAGATAACCCTCGAGCATCGCCTCCATCTCGTCGACGTCGCGCTGCAGTTCGCGCACCTCGGCCGTATCCTCGAAGAGCGCGAGCTGAAGCCGGAAGCGGGTGATGACGGTGCGAAGGTCGTGGCTGACGCCGGCCAGCATGACGGTGCGCTGCTCGACGAAGCGCTGGATGCGGGCGCGCATCTGCTGGAAGGCGATCGCGGCGCGGCGCACCTCGCGCGCCCCCCGGGGGCGCAGGCCGGGTGCGTCCAGCCCCCGGCCGAAACGCTCGGCCGCGTGGCTGAGCGCGACGATGGGCTGGATCTGGTTCCGCAGGAAGAGGACCGAGAGCGTGATCAGCACGACCGAGGCCACCGACATCCAGACGAGGAAGATGTGGCTGTTGGAGGCATAGGCATGACTGCGCCGTATGGTGGCGCGAAGGACGGAGCCGGTCTCCCCCGCCTCCCCCGTCCGACCCTCCCGCGCCTCGTCGGCCAAGAGCACGCGGACCTCGAGGAACTTGCCCGGCCGCATCGCGTCGACCCAGACCGGCCGCGCGATCTTCTGCCCAAGCTGGCGCGACAGGCTCTGCTGGAGGATGTCGAGCCGGCCGTATTCGAGGGGGGCGGGCAGCGCGTCCTCCGGCAGGATGTCGAGGAACATCTCGAGTCGGCGTGCGACCGAGCGGATGACGGCGTTGCGCGCCTCTGGCGTCTCGGCCGTGTCCATCAGATCGACGATGAGGCTGACGTCGCGCCCGACCGCATCGGAGAGGCGCCGCGTGACGAGGTCCCAATGGCGATCCATGAAGACGAAGGTCATCACGGCCTGAAGAATCAGGATCGGCACCAGGACGATGAGGAGCGAGCGCGCGAAGAGGCCGCGCGGCAAACGGCGCAGGATCGGGCGCAGGCCCGCATTGACCATGGCCCCGAACCGGCGGATCGGACCCTGGCCCGCGTCATCGGCCGCAGCGACGGGGCGGCTCTCGACAGGCGTCTCGCTCATGCCCGCCTCCTGGCGGTCGGTCCGTCATTGGCAAGGCCGGCGACCACCGTCAGGCTCCGGCGATGAGACGATAGCCGACGCCGCGCACCGTGAGGAGGTGTCGCGGGTTGGCCGGATCGTCCTCGATCTTCTTCCTGAGCCGGGTCACCTGCACATCGACCGACCGATCGCCGGGCGCCAGCCCATCGCCGACGAGATTGGCCCGGGGCACGGTCTCTCCGGCCCGCGCGGCGAGAATCCCCAAGATCTCCGCCTCGCGCTCGGTCAGCCGGACATGATCGTCGCCATCGACCAGCACGCCGCGCGTGGCATCGAAGGTGAAGCGGCCGATATGGGTCTTGGCGCCGCTCGCGGTCCGCGCCGCGCGGCGAAGGATCGCCTCGATACGGAGCAGCAATTCCTGCGGATCGAAGGGCTTGGCGAGATAGTCGTCGACGCCCGCTTCGAGCCCCGCGATCCGGTCCGGGGTCTCGGCGCGTGCCGTCAGCATGACGATCGGGCCGGAGAAGACGCCGCCGCGCAACCGGCGCGCGAGCGAGACGCCGTCCTCGCCCGGCATCATCACGTCGAGGATCACCAGGTCGAAGACGACGCCGGACAGGCAGTCCCAGGCCTCGGCCGCGCCCGGCGCCGTGGTGACGCGGTAGCCGCGCGTGGTGAGGAAGCGCGAGAGCAGCGTGCGGATGCGCGCATCGTCGTCGACGACGAGAAGATGGGCCGCGCCTTCGTCGAGGACCGGGTCCGAGGCCATCCTGCATATCTCCTCAACTCGTGGCGCCATGCCGGATACGTCCTCGACGGCCCATGCTGGCGCTGGTGCGGCCTTAGGCCGCGGTGGCGCGGTCGGCGACCTGTCTTGGCTTGGAGACATGCGCGTTCGCGGAACGCCGTGCCGGAGTGCGGCGCGCGCGACCCTTAGCACGCATGATCGCCTGATACCGCCCAGGACCAACTCGACGCTGCGGCATTTGACGGATATGTGACGGCCAGAATATGGACATGACGCCAGCGTAAGGCCGCATCCCGCGTCGGCGGAGCGCGAAAAGCACCGTTCGGTGTGCGGCTGTCCGCTAACATTGCTTGCAGCGTGCGGGACCGACCGCCCAACGGCGACTGGGGAGAGAAAGAGGGTCCATGGCAACGGCATTCGACAAGATGGACGGCGTGATCTGGTTCGACGGCAAGCTGGTGCCGTGGGCGGATGCGAACGTCCATGTACTCACCCATGGGCTGCACTACGCCTCCTCCGTCTTCGAGGGCGAGCGCGCCTATGGCGGCCGGATCTTCAAGCTGCGCGAGCATACCGAGCGGTTGATCGAATCGGGCCGCATCCTCGGCTTCGAGATCCCCTGGAGCGCCGACGAGATCGACGCGGCCTGCATCGAGACGCTGAAAGCGCAGAATATCGAGGACGCCTATCTGCGCCCCGTCGCCTGGCGCGGCTCGGAGATGATGGGCGTCTCGGCCCAGAAGAACACGATCCACCTCGCGATCGCGGTCTGGGAATGGCCGTCCTATTTCGATCCCGAGCAGAAGCTGAAGGGCATCCGGCTCGACATGGCCGATTGGGCCCGGCCCGACCCGCGCACCGCACCTTGCAAGGCCAAGGCCGCCGGCCTCTACATGATCTGCACCCTCTCCAAGCACGCCGCCGAGCAGAAAGGCTATGCCGACGCGCTCATGCTCGACTGGGAGGGCTATGTCGCCGAGGCGACGGGCGCCAACGTCTTCTTCACCAAGGACGGCACTATCCACACGCCCGACGCCAGCGGCTTCTTGGACGGCATCACCCGGCGCACCGTCATCGATCTCGCCCGCCAGCGGGATATGGAGGTGATCGAACGCAAGATCCGCCCCGAGGAGATGGAAGGCTTCAACGAGTGCTTCATCACCGGCACGGCGGCCGAGGTCACGCTGGTCTCCGAGATCGGGCCCTATACCTTTACCCCAGGCAATATCGGGCGCAGCTTGATGGAAGACTATGCCGCCGCGGTGCGAGGCCAGACTGCCGGCTGAAGCATCGGTCCGAGCCGTAGAGGCTCCGAGAAGCCCGGCGCTTCGCCGTTACACGAATCCCATTCGCGCCCCGGAGCCCCAATCGGGACCGTCAAGGCGTTCGACAGTCACCCCCGCCCGGGTCTATGATCGAGGCGCTGGAGGTCTGTTCGAGAAATTCAGGAGACAGACATGCAGATCGATCGCAAACTGCTCGAGGCCATCGAC
The DNA here is from genome assembly GCA_963842125.1 of uncultured Alphaproteobacteria bacterium. GTDB lineage: Bacteria > Pseudomonadota > Alphaproteobacteria > Rhizobiales > CAWCWK01 > CAWCWK01. The sequence continues at coordinate 348,640 of CAWJFE010000001.1, forward strand.
AGCCCCGACACGGATCCCTCGATCACGATCACCGTGCTGACCCGCGCGCTCGACACCACGCCCCGGGCGCTTCGCTTCTACGAGGAGAAGGGATTGCTCGTGCCCCGGCGCCATCGCGGGCGACGCACCTACGGCCCGTCCGACCAGGCCCGCGCACGGCTGATCGTCGAGTTGCGCGCCATCGACGTCGCGGTCACGGAGATCGAGGTGATCCTGCGCGCGCTCCTCGCGGCCTCGCCGTCCAAGCGCGCCGACATCCTCAAGGACGTCGTGGTCGAGCAGATCGCGCGGCTGGAGGACACGAGGGAGCGCGTGTCCGGCATGCTGGCCGAGGCTTCGGCTGCCCGCGCGCGCCTCGACGAGGGCTTGGCGACCGACAAGGCCGCCTGAACGACGCTATTTGGGAAAGGCGCTCAATCCGCCGCCTGCGCGAGGCGTTCGCGGGCCAGCTTGTTCCACGCCGACACGGCCGGGATCTTCGTGAGGTCGCAGCGGTCCTTGTAGGTCCGCGCGATCTCGGTGACCTCGGTCATCAACCCCTCGGCGAGCGTGATCGGCTCGAGACCGAGATGGAGGAAGCGGTCGTTGGCGACGTGGAGATCGTTCTCCGCCGCCTCGTTGCGCGGGTTGGGCAGGCACGCGATCTCGGCTCCGGTCATCCTCGCGATCATCTCGGCCAGATCGCGGATACGATGCGTCTCGGTCATCTGGTTGAGGATGTTGACGCGCTCGCCCGACTGCGGCGGATTCTCGATGGCGAGCTGCACGCAGCGCACCGTGTCCTGGATGTGGATGAAGGCGCGGGTCTGCCCACCCGTCCCGTGCACCGTCAGCGGATGCCCGACGGCGGCCTGCACCAGAAAGCGATTGAGAACCGTGCCATAGTCGCCATCGTAGTCGAAGCGGTTGACGAGGGCTTCGTCGCGCGCCGTCTCGGCGGTCTGCGTACCCCAGACGATGCCCTGGTGGAGGTCGGTCACCTTCAGCCCGTCATTCTTGTTGTAGAAGGCGAAGAAGAGCTGATCCTGCGTCTTGGTCATATGGTAGATCGAGCCCGGATTGGCTGGATAGAGGATCTCCTCCTCGGTCTCGCCGCCGGGCGTGTCGAGCCGCACGGTCAGGTAGCCCTCCGGGATCTTCATGCCCGCCGTGCCGTAGCCGTAGACGCCCATGGTGCCGAGGTGGACGAGGTGGATGTCGCGGCCCGATTCGACGATGGCGGCACAGAGGTCGTTCGTCGCATTGAGGTTGTTGGAGACGGTGTAGCGCTTGTGCGCGCTCGATTTCATGGAGTAGGGCGCGGCGCGTTGCTCGGCGAAGTGGACGACGGCGTCCGGCGCCTCGTCGGTCAGAAGCGTCAGAAGCCGGTGGTAGTGCTCGCCGACCGTGAAGGTGTGGACGGCGATGTCCTTCCCCGTCAGGCGCTTCCAGGCCGCGACCCGCTCCCTGAGCGGCCGGATCGGGGTCAGCGAGGCGGTCTCCAGCTCGATGTCGATCTTGCGCCGCGACAGATTGTCGACGATCGCGACGTCATGCCCCTGGGCGGAGAGATGGAGCGTCGTCGGCCATCCGCAAAAGCCGTCGCCGCCCAGTACGAGGACCTTCATACACCCATCCGTTCTACCGTTCGGAGCCGCCCAGCACTGGGTCGGAGCGCTATCATCGGCCGGATGGCGTGTCCACCTGGCGACATGTTCCGCTGGGTGATGGGGCGAGAAACTTTCCGCAAGCCTCCAATCTGCGATACTCAAACGCCATGAATGACTTATATGTTCGCATTCGGCGGGGCCAACCCGCCGGACGGGGCCGAAACGTCATGGCCTCGCAGCGATGCCGATCGCCCCACCGAAGGTCCCGCCAGAGAGGGCGGAGCCGGGGTGGCGGCCCTCACGCCGGATGCCTTCGAGGTCTTTGATGAACGCACCATTCCTCGATGCCGAGGCCCTCGCACTCGACAATTGCGACCGCGAGCCGATTCACATCCCCGGCACGATCCAGCCCTTTGGAACGCTGGTTGCCGGGCCGGTCTCGCTGATGCGGATCGAGTATGCCGGCGCCAATCTCGAAGCGTTCACGGGCGTTGCGCCCGGCACGGCTCTTGGCGCGCCCTTCTCCGATCTCTTCGACGAGGAGACGCTGCACGACATCCGCAATGCGCTCAGCCTGTCGACGGCGCGCGTGCAGCGCGAGCGCGTCGGTCTGCACCGTGTCGGGCATAAGGCCGCGGGCGGCGGCCATGACGTCGAGATCTTCGTCCATCTCTACGAGCAGATGGCGGTCGTGGAGATGGAGAGGCCCGACCTTGGCATCGTGCCGGGCTTCGGTCTCAACAAGGCGCGCGCGCTTCTCGCCCGCATCAACGAGCAGCCTACGCTCGATCGTATGCTGCGCTCGGCCGTGACCGGGCTTCAGGCGCTGACGGGCTATGACCGCGTCAAGGCCTATGTCTTCGAGGCGAGCGGTGAGGGCGAGGTCGTGGCCGAGGCCGTGAACCCGCGCGCGCCGAGCCTGATGGGGCAACGCTTTCCTGCCTGGGACATTCCGCAGCAGGCGCGCGCGCTCATGCTGAAGACGCCCATGCGGATGCTGGTCGACGTGGCTCAGACGCCCGTCCCGGTCGAGGCCGAGTCGCGCCACACGCCGCCGCTCGATCTCTCGCTGGCCCATCTGCGGGGCATCTCGCCGATCCATGTGGAATACCTGAAGAACATGGGCGTCGGCTCGACGCTCAATCTCGCGCTCGGCGTGCGGGGCGAACTCTGGGGCCTGATCGCCTTTCACCATCTGGAGCCGAAGGTGCTGGGCGCCGATACGCGCTCGGTCTGCGAACTCTTCAGCCAGATGTTCTCGCTGATCGTGCAGCAGCAGATCGAGAAGGAGAACCTCGTCGCCCGCGAGCGCGCCGGCGAGGCGCGCCGGCGGATGCTGGCCGATACCAACGTGATGAACGATCTCGTCGGCTCGTTCCGCGAGATCGCGCCGATCCTCCAGGAGCTCGTCATCTGCGACGGACTGGCCGTCGTGACGGACGACCAGTTGCAGACGCTGGGCGATGTGCCGGCAACGAGTGCCATCCGCGCCCTCAGCGGTATCAAGCCCGAGGAATTCGACCTCATCGAGCCCATCCAGCGCCTCGGTGCGCATCCGGCCGTCGCCGGGACCGGCGATCTCAAGACGAGTGCGGGCGCGATGATCGTGCGCGCGACATCGGCCTATCCCCTTCAGCTGATCTTCTTTCGCAACGAGGTGCTGGACGAGATCACCTGGGCGGGGCGGCCGGAGAAGTCGATCACGGTCGGTGAGTACGGGCACCGTCTCACGCCGCGCGGCTCGTTCGAGGCCTATCATCAGCAAGTGAAGGGCTCATCGGCGCCGTGGTCGAACGAGGACCAGGCGGCGGCGGGCGCGATGCAGGTCACGCTGACGCAGATCTCGGGGCGCTCGGAGCGCGCCATGCTCGACCGGCAGGCCGATCTCCTCAGCTATCAGCGTCAGCAGGACCTGATGATCGCGGAGCTCAATCACCGCGTGAAGAACATCCTGTCGCTCATCCGGTCGCTCTCGCGCCAGGCGATGCAGTCGACGACCTCGATGGAGGCCTATGCGACGGCGCTCGAGCAGCGCATCACCGCCCTCGCGGCGGCGCACGATCTGGCCGTCTACAGCACGATGGACGGTGTCCCCTTGCGCGCCCTCGTCGAGACCGAGATGACGCCCTACCGCGCGACCGGCTCGACCCAGGTTCTCATCGACGGACCGGTCGTGGGCCTGCGCGCCGACGTGGCGCCGATGATCGCGCTCGTCGTCCACGAACTCGTCACCAACGCCAACAAGTATGGCGCCCTGTCGACCCAAGACGGCATGGTCCGCATCGCCTGGACCGAAGACGAGAGCGGTCTCCATTTCACCTGGCGCGAGCTCGGCGGGCCACCCGTTACGCCGCCGGAGCGCAAAGGCTTCGGGCGCTCGCTCATCGAGCGGGCGATCCCTTACGAGTTCGACGGCACGGTCGAGATGGAGTTCCCCCCGTCCGGCGTGCGCTTCGCCTGCTTCCTTCCGGCAGCCGCCCTGTCGGCCGTGAGCAATGACGTCGCCCTCTCCAAGCCGAAGCCCGCTCGAGACGTCTCGGGGGTGGCGGCCAATCGGACGGCGCTTCTCGTCGAGGACAATGCCGTCCTCGCCATGGACATGCAGGACACGCTCGACCGTCTCGGCTTCGCCAGCGTCGAGACTGCGGGCACGATCGCCAGCGCACTCGGCCTCCTGGCGAAGAACACCTACGATCTCGCCGTCCTCGACCTCAATCTGCGCGGCGAGGTCAGCTACGACATCGCCGATGCGCTTTTGGAGAAGGCCATCCCCTTCATCTTCGTGACCGGATATGGCTCGCATTTCGATATGCCGCCCCATCTCGCCAATATCGGCATCCTGTCCAAGCCGGTGAACGAGGCGTCGCTCTCCAACGCATTGGCCGAGGTGATGGGGTGAGGGCGAAGTCTTGAGGTCAGGCTAGGCGTCCGGCGGCAGCAGCGCTTCGAGCGCCTCGATCCGGTCGGCCTCTGCCGTCGGCTTGTCCCAGCGCAGGCGGAGGATGCGGGGAAAGCGCATGGCGAGGCCGGACTTGTGGCGCGTCGAGCGGTTGAGGCCCTCGAAGCCGATCTCGAGCACCAGCCCCGTCTCCTTGGTATGGGTCACCTCGCGCACCGGGCCGAAGCGCGACACGGTGTTCTTCCGCACGAACCGGTCGATCTCGAGAAGCTCCTTGTCGGTATAGCCCGAATAGGCCTTGCCGACGGGCACCAGTTCCTCGCCCGCGCCATCGGCCTTCGCGCGCCAGACGCCGAAGGTGAAGTCGGAATAGTAGCTCGAGCGTTTTCCGTGCCCGCGCTGCGCGTACATCATGACGGCGTCGACACTGAAGGGATCGCGCTTCCACTTCCACCAAGGACCCTTCGGCCGGCCGGTCACGTAGACGCTGTCGCGGCGCTTCAGCATCACGCCCTCGACGGCGTCGGCATCCTCGCCCGCGCCCCAGTCGGCGGGCGTCTCGCGGGCGGCCGCGATATCGTCCCAGGTCTCGAAGGCGATGACGGGCGAGAGATCGAAGCGCTCGGTGCTCTTACTGATCTTGGCCGCTCCGCCGATCACGGCCTCGAGCCGGGCGCGGCGCTCCAGGAAGGTGAGGCTGCGCAAGTCCTCGTCGCCCTCGGCCAGGATGTCGTAGGCGCGGATATGGGCCGGGCCTTCGGCCAGCGTCTTCGCGCCCGGTTTCTTGCGCCCGAGCCGTTTCTGGAGGGCCGCGAAGGGCTGCACCCGCCCGTCGATCCGCACGAGCAGCTCGCCATCGATCGCGGCCTCGAAGTCGATCGCCTCGACAACATCGGGAAAGGCGCCCGAGATATCGTCGCCGGTGCGCGAATAGAGCCGGCGGACGAGCGCGCCGGTCTCGTCGCGCCCCGCCACGGCCTGAACGCGGATGCCGTCCCATTTCCACTCGGCCGAGAAGTCGGCCGGGTCGAGCTTGGGCAGTACGCTTCGCGCCTCCTCCGAGCCGTCCTCGACCGGATGGGAGAGCATGGGGCTGCGAAAGGGCGCCGGATTGCGCGAGGCCGGCGGCTCGGCCCACCCCTCCAGCCAAGCGAAGAGATCGGTATAGGGCGGCTCCAGCCCGTGCCAGACCTCCTCGATGTCGGAGACGTCGAGCGGGCGGCGACCCGTCTCGGACGTGTCGTCCTCGGCGGTCGCCCCCTCCACCAGACCGTTCGCCATGAGGGCGAGCGCCGTCTTGGCGAGGCGGGCCGAGACGCCGATCCTCAGGTTGCCGGTGATAAGCTTGAGGATCGCATAGCGGCCGATCTCGTCGAGCCCGTCGAGCCAGCGCACGAGAATGTCGGGCAGGTCCGCCTTCTTCGCCGTCGAGAGCGTATCGATGACGTCGGTCAGCGAGGGCGGATCGACCGGCTCCTGGCCCTGCGCCCGATAGCCCCGCGCGCGGTTGGGCGCCGGCCAGACGAGCGCCGCCGTCTCCGAGAGATCGCCGACATAGTCGTAGGAGAGCCGAAAGAGGAGCGGATCGACCCTCTCCTCGACCATCTGCCGGATGAGGCCGGGCTTGGCATTGGCGAAGGAGAGCGCGTCCGTCATCGCCGCCAGCGCCCAGCCTCGCTCGGGGTCGGGCGTATCGCGGAAATAGTCGGCGAGGATGCGCAGCTTGCCGAGACGGCGCTGCTCGAAGAGCACCCGGTCGATGAGGGCGGCAAAATCGTTCATGGAAGGCCCGGGCGGTGAGGCATGTCACCGTCCGAGATAGGGCGTACGGGCGGGCCGGCGAGCGTCACCCGTCCTTTAGCAGTCCTGGGAGACGTCCAGACGTCAGCCGGCGAGCCGGCCGTTGATACGCCCGATCATGCGGCGGCGCAGGCCGCGCGGCATCAGGGGGATGAGGCGGGCGCCGACCCGGTTCTCGCGCCCCGGAATGACGATGACCTCACCGCGCAGCAGCCCGGTATAGCCGGTCTCGGCAACCTCCTTGGCCGAAAGCGAGCGCTTCTCGAACTCGTTGCCGTCCCGAAAGCTGGCCCGCTTCTGGAAGCCGGTCTTCACGGGCCCGGGTGCGAGCACGGTCGCCGAGACGCCCGTCCCGTCGAGCTCTTCGGCGAGCGCCTCCGTGTAGGAGAGCACGAAGGCCTTGGTGGCGTAGTAGGTCGCCATGCGCGGCCCCGCGACGAAGCCCGCCATCGAGCCGACATTGAGGACGCCGCCGCGCCCGCGCGCGATCATGCCCGGCAGGGCGAGGCGGGTGAGGTCGGCCAGCGTCTGGACGTTGAGGCGCACCATGTCGCGCTCGTCCTCGAAGGCGCGCTCCCAGACGCGGCCCGTGCCGCCGAAGCCGGCATTGTTGATCAAAAGATCGATCGTCAGGCTCTTGTCGGAGATCTGGCTCCAGAGCGCCTCGGCCGCATCGGCGCGCGAGAGATCGGCCTCGATGACGGGCGCATCGATGCCATGGGCATCGAGCATCTCGTCGGCGACGCGTCGGAGCGCACCGCCCGATCTCGCGACGAGGACGGGCGTGCCGCCGAGCTTGGCATGAAGCCTGGCGATCTCGAGACCGATGCCGCCCGACGCACCCGTGACGAGCGCGGTCAGACCGACGGGGTTCAAGGGGCGTTGGCGTGGCATAGACAGGCTCGATCTCGAACGGCGGCTGAACGGGCGAATCACCGCCGGGCGAATGCCCCGGCGACGATCCGTGTCCCGAATCTGTGGCGGGCGAAGGCGCGGACAACAGGGCGGAGCCCGCGACATTGCGCCTGGAAGGCAAGATCGCGCGGGACCGTGATGCAACGGCCACTATCGGGCGCCGCCCGGCATTGCGCGGTCCGCCCGACTGGCCTTCGTCCAAGGTCGGGTTGTCGGATCGCATGGGCCGGACTACTCGTCTGCCGACCTCAGAGCCTCACAAGGAGACCGGCCCATGCGGCTAGACGCCATCGCCATCGGCGAGAACCCGCCCGAAGACGTCAACGTCGTCATCGAGGTCCCGCTCGGCGGCGAGCCGATCAAATACGAGATGGACAAGGATGCCGGCACCGTCTTCGTCGACCGGTTCCTCTACACGCCCATGCGCTATCCGGGGAATTACGGCTTCGTGCCGCATACGCTGGCCGAGGATGGCGACCCGGTCGACGTGCTGGTCTGCAACCGGCGCGCGCTCATCCCGGGCTGCTTCATCAACTGCCGCCCGATCGGCGTCCTCGTGATGGAGGATCAGGCCGGCATGGACGAGAAGATCATCGCCGTGCCCGTGCCCGCCCTCACGCGGATGTACGACAAGGTGCAGACCTATACCGACCTGCCCGAGATCCAGCGCCTGCAGATCTTCCACTTCTTCGAGCACTACAAGGATCTCGAAGGCGACGACAAATGGGTCAAGATCATCGGCTGGGAGGACGCGGACACCGCCAAGCGGCTGATCCGCGAGGCCGTGGAGCGGGCCAAGGTTTGATCGGCAGTGAGCCGGTCGTGGGCTAGTCGTGGCTTGGGCTAGTCGTGGCTTGGGCTAGTTGTGCTTGGGCTACAAGCGGCCCGAGCCGCCATATTCGTGCAGCAGGCTGCGGATGAAGAACAGCAGCAGCAGCAGCACGATCGGCGAGATGTCGATGCCGCCGAGATTGGGCAGCACGCGCCGGATCGGCCTCAGCGCAGGTTCTGTCAGGCGATAGACGGTCTCGCCGATCATCGAGACGAACTGGTTGCGCGGGTTGATGACATTGAACGCGACCAGCCAGCTCATCACCGCACTGGCGATGATGATCCAGGTGTAGAGGCCGATGACGGTGTCGAGCAGGAGCAGTATCGACTGCATGCGATCCTCGAAGGTTCAGGGCATCCGCCCGGATGGTCGGCCGGACTGCGGCCTCGCGGGATGTAACGGCGCAGCCGGTCCCGTTCAACCCGGGACCATGACGCAGGAACCGCGACAGACGGGTCATGGCTAACCGGACGGGGTAAACGCCGTCCTAGCTTCACCTCAGTGAAACTCGCGCGCCTTGGGCAGCATGCGCGCCGGCATGGCCTCTCCGACGGGGAGGCGCGCGGGTGGGCGGGACGGGTGCGGCGTCTGGTCGAGCACTTTCGGTATCGCACCTTTGGGCATCGCACCTTTGGGAATCACCCGCACGTCCCGCGGATGGGTGCGCGGCGGGGCCTCGAAGGACGAGGGGTTGAACTTCGACGGAAGCGGCCGCTCGACATGGTCGTGCCGCAAGGGCCGGGCGAGGAGTTCCTCGTCGGAGAGGCGGGCGAGATCGGCGGTCGCGTCGATGAGGTCCTCGGCGACGAGATGGACGACGCGGTGATCGCGGTCGCCGCTGCCCTGCACCCGCCCACGCACCTGCATCAGGCGCGATGCCATGACGATGCGCCGGAAACGCTCCATCACCTTCGGCCAGACGACGATATTGGCCACGCCGGTCTCGTCCTCGAGCGTCAGGAAGCAGACGCCCTTGGCGCTGCCCGGCCGCTGGCGCACGAGAACGAGGCCGGCGACGGTTACCACCCGGCGGGGCGCGCGCTCCCAGGAGGCGCGCAGCTCGGCTGCCGTCAGGAGGCCCTCGGCGCGGTAGTCCTCGCGTAGGAAGTGGATCGGATGCGCCTTCAGCGACAGGCGCAGCGTCTGGTAGTCGGCCACGACCTCCTCGGAGGGCGGCATGAAGGGCAACGCCACCTGCGCCTCCTCGCGCACGGGAGCCAGCGGTGCGGGCGCGGCATTGACGAGCGCGCGCACGTCCCAGAGGGCTTGCCGGCGGGTGAGGCCGAGCGAACGAAAGGCATCGGCCGAGGCGAGCGCCTCGATCGTGTCGCGCGGCAAGCGGGTGCGGGCATGAAGGTCGGCCACGCTCTCGAAGGGCCGCTCGCGCGCCTTCAGCAGTGCGGTGGCCGCCGCCTCGCCGAAACCGTCGATGAGGCGCAGCCCGAGCCGGACGGCGAAATCGGGCGCGCGCACGCCGTTGAGCCCTGCGCCGGGGCGTCGCTCAGGCCCCGGCTTCTCCAGCGTGCAGTCCCAGTTGGAGACGTTGACGTCGGGCGCCCGCATCTCGGTGCCGTGCTCGCGCGCATCGCGCACGATCTGGGCCGGCGCGTAGAAGCCCATCGGCTGGGAGTTGAGGAGGCAAGCCGCAAAGACGTCCGGATGCGCCCATTTCAGCCAGCACGAGACGTAGACGAGATGGGCGAAGCTGGCGGCGTGGCTCTCCGGGAAGCCGTACTCGCCGAAGCCCTTGATCTGATCGAAGCAGCGCTGCGCGAAGATGGGGTCGTAGCCGCGTTTCACCATCCGCCCCACCATCTTGCCCTGCAACTGCTCGATCGTGCCGCGCGAGCGGAAGGTCGCCATGGCGCGCCGCAGCTCGTTCGCCTCGACGGATGAGAACTGCGCGGCGTACATGGCGATGCTCATCGCCTGCTCCTGGAAGATCGGCACGCCGAGCGTGCGCTTGAGGATGTTCTCCAGCTCCATCGGGTCGTGCGGCGGCGCGGGCCGGGGGTACTCCTCGGCCTCCAACTCGTCGCGGCGGCGCAAATAAGGGTGAACCATGTCGCCCTGGATGGGCCCGGGGCGCACGATGGCGACCTCGATGACGAGGTCGTAGAAGCATTTCGGCTTGAGGCGCGGCAACATCGCCATCTGCGCCCGCGATTCGATCTGGAAGACGCCGAGCGAATCGGCCTTGGCGAGCATTCGATAGACGCCATCCTCATGGGGGATCGAGGCGAGGTCGTGCGAGAGGCCCTTATGGGCCTCAAGCATGGCGAGACTCTTGGCGATGGCGGTGAGCATGCCGAGCGCCAGCACGTCGATCTTGTAGATACCGAGCGCGTCGATGTCGTCCTTGTCCCATTCGACATAGGAGCGATCCACCATGGCGCCCCAGCGGATCGGCACGGTCTCGTCGAGCCGGCCTTCCGTGAGGACGAAGCCGCCGACATGTTGGGAGAGGTGGCGCGGCATGTTCACCAGTTCGGAGGCGAGGCGGACGGTGCGCCGCAGGTGTGGATCGTCCGGGTCGAGCCCCGCCTCGCGCACGTGCCGGTCGCCGACCTCGGTCCCCCAGGAGCCCCAGACGGTCTTGGCCATGGCCGCCGTCACGCTCTCCGACAGCCCCATCACCTTGCCGACCTCGCGGATCGCCATGCGCGGGCGGTAGTGGATGACGGTGGCGCAGAGCCCCGCGCGGTGGCGGCCATAGCGCTCGTAGATGTGCTGGATGACCTCCTCGCGCCGCTCGTGCTCGAAATCGACGTCGATATCGGGCGGCTCGTCCCGGTTCTCCGACAGGAATCGCTCGAAGAGGACGTCCATCTTCGCGGGGTCGACATTGGTGATGCCGAGGCAGAAGCAAACGGCCGAATTGGCCGCCGATCCGCGCCCCTGGCAGAGAATGCCCTTGGAGCGGGCGTAGAGCACGACATCGCGCACGGTCAGGAAATACCGCGCGATCGCCTTCTTGGAGATGAGCGCCAGCTCCTTCTCGATCGTGGCGCGCACCACCCCCGGCACGCCGCCCGGATAGCGCCAGGCCGCGCCCTCGTAGGTCACGTGCCGCAGCCATCCATCGGGCGTGTGGCCCTCGGGGACGGGCTCCTCCGGGTATTCGTAGCGAAGCTCGCGCAGGGAGAACGTGCAGGCCTCCAATATCTCGCGCGTCGCGCGCACCGCATGCGGCCAGTCGGCGAAGAGGCGGACCATCTCGGCCGGCGACTTCAGATGCCGCTCGGCATTGGCCTCCAGGCGAAAGCCCGCGCGCGCGATGGTCGTCTTCTCGCGGATGCAGGTCATCACGTCCTGCAAAGGCCGCTTGGCGCGGTGGGCGTAGAGCACGTCGTTGGTCGCCAGCAGGTCCAGCCCATGCGCGTGGGCAAGCCTATCCAGCCGGTTGATCCGCGCCCGGTCGTCGCCGCGATAGGCATGGGCGGCGGCGATATGGGTGAGCGGCAGGGCCGAGGCGAGCTGGGGCATCCGGGCCTCCAGCTCCGCCACGTCGCGCGGGGGCGCAGTCGCGAGAACCAAGCCCTCGGCATGGGCGGACATCTCGGCGAGCGTCAGGCGGAAGTCGCCGCCCTTGGCCCTTCGGCCCTTGATGGGCTGATCCCCGCGTCCCGTCATGGCTCCCGTCTCGGCTGCGTTCTCCTTGCCCTTGGAGAGAAGTCGGCAGAGTTGGCCATAGCCCGCCCTGTCCTTCGGGTAGGCGAGGAGGGATGGCGCATCGGCCAGCTCGATGCGCGCACCGATGACGGGGCGCATGTGGGCCGCCTCGCAATCGACCAGCATGCGCACCGCGCCGGCGAGCGTGTTGACGTCCGTCACCCCGATCGCGTCGTAGCCGAGGGCGTGGGCGCGCAGGACGAGCTCGTTCGCATCCGACGCGCCGCGCAGGAAGGAGAAGCATGTCGTCACCCCGAGCTCCACGTAAGGGCTCGGCGGGTTGATGCGGGGCGGGTCGTCCGCGCGCGCTTCCAGGTCGTAGCCGCTCATGTCAGTCGCCCGTCACGAGAACAGCCCGTGCAGGAACCAACGCGGGTTGGGTCCGCGCTCGTCGCCGATGAAGCCTTCGGCATAGAGCCAGAAGCGCCGGCCCGCCTCGTCCTCGGCGCGGTAGTAGTCGCGGGCGCGGATATGGGCGCGCTCCGCCCACCATTCGGGCGCGATGCGCTCCGGCCCGGCCACGCGCGCGACGGTGTGCACGCGGCGGCGCCACGTGAAGCGCGCCGGCGGTCCCTCCGGCAGGGCGTAGAGGACGGCGACCTCCTCGGCCGGATCCAAGATCCGCTCTGGGCGCAGGCATGCGGTGGGCGTGATCCAAGCGGGCGGGGATGCGATGGCCGGCTCGCGACCGGTCGTTCGCGTCGCGCCATCCTGCACGGACAGGGCCGGTCGCCAGAGTTCGGCCCGCTCCGGCCTGTGGCTCTCGCGAGGCACGGGCCGCGTCACGGCATTCGCACCCAGCCGCACGCTCAGCCGGTCGATGAGGCCGCTGACCTCGGAGCCCGTCTCCTCCTCGAAGCCGTCGGCCTGGACGCCCGACAAGGGCGCGGTCGCGACGGCCTCGACGGCCAGAGCGTCGAAGCCGTATTCGGCCCGCCAGTCGGCCAGCCGCTCGGCCAGGAGACGGATAAGGTGATCCGTGTCGCGCACCGGCCGGGCGAGGCGAAACTGCGCGGTGCTGCGCCCGCCATCGGTTCGAAAGGCCTCGACGAGAAGCGCGCGCACGCCCTCCCCCCGGGTCTCGAGCACGCCCATCAGCCGGTCGATGAGGAGGCGCGCATTGGCGAGCACCGTCTCGGCCTCGAAGATGGGCTCGGGCAGGCCCGCCACGATGCGGGGGCGCGGCACCGCCTGGTCGGGATCGAGCGGAACCGCGATCCGGCCGTGAATGCCGTCGAGCCGGGTCAGCACGTCGGACGCATCGCCGGCAAGGCGAACGACGAAGGTCTCCCACGTGTCGTCGCGTGGATCGCGGTGCGTGCGCCCCTTACCAAAGCCCCCCTTGCCGAACCGCCTCTTGAGCGCCGCCCGGGGCATCTGCTCCATCTGCCCCACCGTCTTGAGGCCGAGCCGGTTCAGAAGCGTCGCCGCCGCGGCATCGAGGCCGAGCGCGGCGATGGGCAGCGACGCGATGCGCTCCGCCAGCATTTCCGGCGCGACGATGCACCGGTCCTCGCCGGAGAGGCGCGCGAGCGCATGGGCGGCGGCGTGGCAGGGCGCGCAGGCGAGGTGGACGGTCAGGCCCTGCGCGGCGAAGCGCGACGACATGCCCTCCAGCAACGCCGCCTCGCCGCCGAAGAGATGGGCACAGCCGGTGATGTCGAGGGCGAGGCCGTCCGGACCGTCTGGGCGGGTGAGCGGCGACCAGCGGCGCGCCCAGGTGCTCAGCCGCTTCAGGGCGCGGGCCTCGAAGGCGGGGTCGGCCGGGGCGGTGCGCAGTTCGGGATGGGCGGCCGCGACGTCGGCGGCGCGCAGGCCCGGCATGAGACCGTTGGCGGCGGCTGCCGCGTTGACGGCATGGAGAAGCTCGCCATGCGGGCCCGGCACGAGAAGCGCGAAGGGCTCGCCCGGGATCTCGTCCGCTTTGTCAGGCCGCGCGAGCGGATCGGAAGGGGATGACGAGGCCCGTGCCCGCATCTTCGCGCGCCGCCACGTCTCCAACGGCCAGTGCGGGAACCACGCGCAGACGATGCGGCGCTGCGTCATCACAGCCCCCGCCATCCGTCTCGATCCGCCAGCGGCCGGGCGGGCGCGTGCGGGCGCGCACGAGGGCGAGGTCCCAGCGGGGCCGACCGGGCGCCTTCGCGTCGTGCGGATCGGGCGCGCTCGAAGCGGGCTCGATCCGCCAGCGCCAGGGCGCGCCCGTCGCGCCGCCATCCTGTGCGGCTGGCCCCGTCCGGACCAGAAGACAGCGCACCCGCGAGGCCTGCGAGAAGAGGGCGAGCCGGCGAGTGGCCGTGAAGTCGAGCGCCTTGGGCGCGCCCTCGATCTCGCCGACCACGTCGAGGCTGGCGCGCACGGCCTCCTCCATCGCCCAGAGCGCATCGCGCGGACGCCTCGCCGTCACCCGGACGAGACGGGCGGGATCGAGACCCGCTTGCGCCAGCCCCCGCGCGCCGAGCCGCCCGAAGCGCCGCAGCGTGCCCGTGTCCTGTACCCAGACGAGCGGCCGGGCGGTCTGCGTGAAGAGCGCCGCGACCAGACCGGCATGATGCCCCGAGGGAGAGGCGAAGTCGTGAAGCCCCGTCCGAGCAAGAGCGCTCGCCGGGCCCGCGCCATCCACCACGTCCGCCTCGGAGCCGTTCGCGCTCAGCCGGGCTAGGGAGGAGGCTCGTATGACGGCAGCGTTGAGGAGTGCGGGGATTGGGACGGCGGGCGTCGAGATCAGGCTCGAGCGTTCCCCCGGCCCGACATGCATAGGACCGCGGCTCGCTTCTCGTTCCGACCCAGCCATAGACCCTCACACCCGTTGGACACATAAGATGTGGCGACTCGCATTCGTTCCGTCTTCGTTCTCCCGTTTAGGCAGGGGGCAGACTGGCGAGATCGACAAATGTCTGTGGGCCGCTGCGAGCCGGCCGATTTTTCCGTGCCCGCCGGCGGGACCACTCTGACGGGCAGAGGCCGAACGCGAAAAAGCCCGCGACGAGCGCGGGCTTCTCCAAGACCATCGATCGGCACCCGGCCTGAGCCGGATGTCGATCGCAAAGCTCGCTAGAGCTTACTGGAAGAGACCGATCTCGGCGGTCTGATCGACCGGGAGCTCGGTGATGTTGGTCATGTCGAACTCGGCCATCTCCTCAACCTCGTCCTCGGTGTAGGCACGGGTGTAGAGGTCGCCATCACGCATGGTCATGTCGGCCAGCGGCAGGGCAACCTGCTTCTCGCCCAGACCCAGGAAACCACCGTTACCGACGACGACGAAGAGCTCGCCGTTCTGCGAGATCACGCGCTCGACGTCGCCGATCTCCTCACCAGCGGCACCGATCAGGTCCATGTCCAGGATGTCCTGAACGGTCACGGCCTGCGTCTCGACGCCCACGACGGTCGCATCGGCGACACTGGCGGTCGTCTCGACGTCCTCGGCTACCGCGACGGCGGCGACTTCGGTCTCGGTGGCCTCGACGCCGACAGCCGGCGTCTCGACGGCGGCAACCTCGGCGTCAGCGACCATGCCGGCCTCCTGAGCGACGATCTCACCGGCACCCTCGACGGTCACGGCAGCGGCCTCGGACTCGACGATCGAGACGGTGGCTTCACCACGCTGCAGGTCGATGCGGGGCTCGGCGCGGGCGATGGTGACGACCGGCTCGGCCTGCTCGATGGTCACGGCGGCGGCATTGCTGCCGGCGACCTGAACGGCGGCAGCGGCCGTGTCCTCGACGGCGACGGTCGGCTGGGCCTGGTCGACGGAGACCTCGGGCTGCGCCATGGCGACCGAGACTTCCGGCTGCGGGATGTTCACCGTCACGATGGGCTCGGGCATCTCGACGGTGATGATCGGCTCGGCCTGCGCGACGCCGACGATCGGCTCCGGCATGTTCACGATGACCTCGGGCTGCGGAATGCGCACGATGATCTCGGGGCGGGGCTGCTCGACGGTGACGGTCGGCTCGGGGATCTGAACCGTGATGATCGGCTCGGGCTGCTCGACATTGACGTCGGCGGCGGCCTGGCGGAGCGAGACCTGGGGCTGAGCCTGGGTAACGGAGATCTGCGGCTGCGGGACGGCGACCGTGATCTCGGCCTCGGCGACAGCAACCGTCTCGGCATCGGCGAGCGGCGCGGCCTCGGCGGTCATCAGGTAGGTGCGGGCGACGTCGACATCGGCATCGGCGAACTGCTGGAGACCGACGCGGCACTCGACGTCGTCGGCAGCGGCGATGCGGGTGTTGATGCCGTCATAGTCGAAGCCGTCGAGAGCCGATTCGGCACGGGCGACGAGGCCGAGGCGCTCGCAATCGTTGCCGGCGGCCATCAGCTGATCTTCGGTCAGCGTAGTCTGCGCGAACGCAGCGGGGATGAGGGCGGTGGAGCCGACGAGGGCGGCGAGGATAGTGCGCTTCATAACAGAACCTCAGGGGGGTTGAGGGTTGTGGGACGCTGCGAGAACCGCAATTCCGCCCCAAGGTTCCACAAACATAAAAATAGCTTGACAGGGAACCTTCCCTCATATCCCCCGAAAGCCGATGCATGCGCCGCTTCGCTGCCTGTGCAAAAATTTTGCCGCATGGACGTATGTCGTCACACGCGGGCCAAAGGTGCCTCAACCTGCAGGCATCACCGAAACCGGGGCCGGCACGACCTGGGTCTTCGTCGGCACGGCGGCGAGTTCGCGCGCCAGCCCGAGCACTTCCCAGACATCGACGAGCGCGGCGACGAGATCGTCCATCAGCGCATCGGTATGGAAGGGCGAGGGCGTGAGACGCAATCGCTCGGTGCCCTTGGGCACGGTCGGATAGTTGATCGGCTGCACGTAGATGCCGTGCCGTTCCATCAGGAGGTCGGTGGCGCGCTTCGTGAGCACGGGATCGCCGACCATGAGGGGCACGATATGCGTCGTCGCCTGCATGACCGGCAAACCGGCGGCGACGAGCGCCTTGCGGCACTTGGCGGCCCGCTCGAGGATGCGCTCGCGCAGATCGTTGCGGGTGCGGACCTCCCGCACGCTCTCCAGCGCCGCGCCCACGATGGCGGGCGGCAGCGAGGTCGTGAAGATGAAGCCGGCCGCATTGGAGCGCACCGCGTCGATGAGCGCGGTCGAGCCGGCGATATAGCCGCCCATGCAGCCGAACGCCTTGGCGAGCGTGCCCTCGATGACGGTGAGCCGATGCGCGGCGCGGCAACGATCCGAGATGCCGCCGCCATTCTGCCCGTAGAGACCGACGGCGTGGACCTCGTCGAGATAGGTCATCGCGTTGTAGCGGTCGGCCAGATCGCAGATCGCATGGATGGGCGCGACGTCGCCGTCCATCGAATAGACGCTCTCGAAGGCGATGAGCTTGGGCCGCTCCAGAGGCTCGGCCGCGAGCAGCTCCTCGAGATGCGCGATGTCGTTGTGCCGAAAGACCCGCTTCTCGCAGCCCGCCTGGCGGATGCCGTCGATCATGGACGCGTGGTTGAGCGCGTCGGAGAAGATGACGCAGTCGGGCAGGATCTTGGCGATGGTCGAGATCGTGGCCGAGTTCGACACGTAGCCCGACGTGAAGAGAAGCGCCGAGGGTTTCTCGTGCAGATCGGCCAGCTCCTCCTCGAGAAGGACGTGGAGATGGTGCGTGCCCGAGATGTTGCGCGTGCCGCCCGAGCCCGCGCCCATGGTCGCCATGGCCTGCATGCCCGACGCGATCACGCGGGCGCTCTGGCCCTGGCCGAGATAGTCGTTGGAGCACCAGATGACGACTTCGTCGGGCCCGTCGCCATGGTTGGCGGCGTGCGGGAAGCGGCCGGCGCGGCGCTCCAGATCGGCGAAGACGCGGTAGCGGCCCTCGCTGCGCACCCGGTCGACGGATGTGGCGAAGGCGCCTTCATAGTCGATGCCGACCCCGTTCGGATCCGCAGGGTTCGTCCGCGCCGTCGCACCTTCAGAAGTCACAAGCCAGCCCCTTCACTTCCCAATCCCCGTAGCGCACCGGGTCCTTGCCCCCGCGCCCGCCCTCTTCCGCTTCGCGCGCCTTGCTCCAGGCGTCAACCTCGGCCCGGCGCGCCTCCGCTTCGGCCAGCGCGCGTGCGGCGGCCGATGACGACGACGAACCGCTTTCTGGCACCGCCGCATCGCCCCCGCCTTGCGCTGGATCAATAGCGGAGGCCGGACGGGTATCCGGTCCTGTCCGGGGCGTTGTCAGGGGCGTTGTCATGGGCTTTGTCATGAGCGTGTATCGGTCATCTATCGGTCGCGGGCCTATGGTCGCATCGGCGGTCATGAGCGTCGCCGGGAGCGCCGCCGTTCGTCCGATGCGTGCGAGCATCGGTTCCGCTTCGGATACGCCCGTCTCGCGCTCGTCATATAACCGTCACGGGGCCGAACGCGAAGGGACGCGACGACGCGGTCGGCGGACCTCGAACGCCGTGTTGCGACACTGCATGCCCGGCATCCATGGGAAGATCGACGCATCTCCCGCCGTCGCCCGAAAGATCTCCCCCCGCAAGGTTCCCTCATGGAGCCCCAGGCAACGTCCGCTTGCGTCCCGCGCGTTTCCACATCATCTCCCTCTCACGACGATTCGAGCGACGGAACGACGCGGAGGCTTCTGATGAACGTGATGCGCACAGCCATGCTGCTCGCGGCAATGACCGCGCTTTTCATGGCGCTCGGCTATCTGATCGGCGGGTCGCAGGGCCTCGTCATCGCCTTCATCGCCGCGGCCGTCATGAATGCGGTCGGCTACTGGAACTCCGACAAGATCGTGCTGCGCATGCACGGTGCACGCGAGGTCGACGCGCGCTCGGCGCCGGAGCTGCACGCCATGGTGGCCGAACT
Organism: uncultured Alphaproteobacteria bacterium; assembly: GCA_963842125.1. GTDB lineage: Bacteria > Pseudomonadota > Alphaproteobacteria > Rhizobiales > CAWCWK01 > CAWCWK01. Next base: position 367,164 of record CAWJFE010000001.1, read on the forward strand.
CTCGCGCCGGGCGGCCCTGCCCATGCCGAAGGTCTACGTGATCGAGAACGCTCAGCCCAACGCCTTCGCCACGGGCCGCAACCCCGAGAACGCCGCCGTCGCCGCGACCACCGGCCTCCTCCAGGCGCTGACGCCGGACGAGATCGCGGGCGTGATGGCGCACGAGCTCGCCCATATCCGCAACCGCGACACGCTCATCATGACCGTAACGGCGACATTCGCGGGCGCGATCTCGATGCTGGCCAACATCGCCATGTTCTCGGGCGGCAATCGCAATTCGCCCATCGGCCTCGTCGGCACCATAGCCGCCATCATCGTCGCGCCGCTGGCCGCCAGCGTCGTGCAGATGGCAATCAGCCGGACGCGCGAATATTCCGCCGATCGGCTCGGCGCCGAGATCAGCGGCCAGCCGCTCGCCCTTGCCTCGGCGCTGGCCAAGATCGCGAACCTCGCCGGGCGGACGGTCAACATGCCGGCCGAGCGCAACCCGGCGACGGCGCATCTCTTCATCATCAACCCGCTCAACGGAGAGCGGGCCGACAGCCTCTTCTCCACACACCCCGCGACCGAGAACCGGATCGCCGCCCTCGAGGATCTCGCCCAAGCCATGACAGACGACATGACAGACAACATGGCTCTTGCACATCGCAGCCCGCCGTCCGCCCCCGAACTCGGGACGCACGCGCCGTCAGGTCCCTGGAGCGGCCGGCGGCGCAAGCCGTCCGATCCCTCCGGCCCGTGGGGTTGACGGCGTGTCGGCACGGCCCTCCCGTCCCCGCCGCCCTGCGAGATCTCGCGACGTTCCGGGTCTCGCCGCGCGCCGGGCTGCGCTGACCGGGCTTCTCGCCGTCACGGCGGGCCGCTCGCTCGACGACGCGCTCGACCCTGTGCAATCGGACGCCTTCGCCGCGCTCGAGCCACGCGACCGCGCCCTCGCTCGCAGCCTCGCACGCACGGCGCTGCGCCGGGGCGGCCAGATCGAGGCCGTACTGAAGCGCTGTCTCTCGAAGGGCCTGCCCAAGGGCGAGACGGGTCAGCGCGTCGGCGCGATCTTGAGGCTCGGCACGGCGCAGCTCCTCTTCACCGATGCGGCCGATCACGCCGCCGTCGACCTCTGCGTCCGCCTTGCGCTCGAGGATGAGAACGCCCGTCACTTTCGCCCCCTCATCAACGGCGTCCTCCGGCGGATCGGCCGCGAGGGCGACGCCCTTCTCGGCGGCGTGCCGGAGACCGCCAACATTCCCGACTGGCTGCACAACCGCTGGACGAGAGCCTGGGGCGAGGACGCCGTCGCCGCCATGGCGGCACAGCTGACGACGGAGCCGCCGCTCGACCTGACGATCAAGACGGGGGGCGATGCCTCGGTCGGCGCATGGGCCGAGCGCCTCGATGCCCACGCGCTCGCGACCGGGACCGTGCGCCGCGCCCCGGGCGGCGCCTTGAGCGCGCTGCCGGGCTTCGACGACGGGGCCTGGTGGGTGCAGGACGCGGCGGCCGCCGTTCCCGCCACCCTCCTCGGATCCGTCGATGGCTTGCGAATCGCCGATCTCTGCGCGGCGCCGGGCGGCAAGACCGCGCAGCTCGCCTCGGCGGGCGCCCACGTCACCGCCGTCGATCGCTCCGACGCACGCCTCGAGCGGCTACGCGAGAACATGACCCGGCTCGGCCTCGGCGTAGACATCGTGACCGCCGACGCGCTGACATGGCGACCCGATGCACCGCTCGACGCCGTCCTTCTCGACGCGCCCTGCAGCGCGACCGGGACCGTGCGCCGGCACCCCGATGTCAAATATCTCAAGCGCGACGCCGACATCGCCTCGCTGACGACCCTGCAGGACCGCCTCCTGCGCCATGCGCTCTCGCTCCTTCGTCCAGGCGGGCTCCTCGTCTACTGCACCTGTTCGCTGGAGCGGGAGGAGGGTGAGGTGCGCATCGCCTCGCTCCTTCGTACCGAGGCGGACGTGCGACGCGAGCCCGTGTCGGCGGCCGAGGTCGGCGGCATCGCCGATTGGATCACGCCCGACGGCGACGTGCGCATCCTCCCCCACGTGCTGCCCGGCCCTGCGCCCGAGCTCTCCGGCAGCGACGGCTTCTTCGCGGCCAGGCTCCGCAAGCTCTAGGGGGTTTCCGGCCAAGGTTGGTCCGGGTAACCGATCGTGCCTTCCGCCGTCATTCGCAGGTACCGCCCCGAGGATGACGGGGAGGAGAGGGTCGTGGTCTAGCCAATGTTTGCAGGAACGGCTCCAAGGTCCAGACCCTCTTTGGCACAGGCCGCGCGCCTCCATCGTAAGGGCGGAGCAACCCTAACCGGCCATGATCGGGACTGTTCGTTCCAGTCTCGCGTAAGGGCCGCTCATCGCGGCACGGTCTTCATGTCCGCAACTGACGTTTCTCCCTCAGACCTGTCGGCCGAGCCGAGCCGTCGCGGCTCGTCGACGCGGTCCCGCAAGCGGCGATCGACCGCCTGGCGACCGCTGCCGACGCTGCTGCCGGTCGATCTTCGCGATACAGAGGCGCTGATGGACGGCCGCTTCCGCCTCGCCGGCCATGAGGTCCGTGTCGAGGACGCGGCGCCCTTCGCGACCCCCGCCCCCGCGACCGACTGGCTGATCGCCCTCCACAGCTTCGCCTGGCTTCGCCATCTCGGCGCGCGCAGCCAGTCCCGGAGCGCGCAAGCCTCGTCTCAGCCCCCTTCCGATACCGCCCGCGCCATCGCCGCTCGCCACTATGTCGAGGCGTGGCTCGATCTCGGCTACCGAAAGCCGCGCGAGGCGCTGCGTGCCGACGTAATGGCACGGCGCGTTCTCTCCTGGCTCGGTGCGCTGCGCGTACTCGGGACCGAGGGCGAACTCGTCGAGCGGATCGGCCGCTCGCTCACCCGCCAATGCCTGCATTTGCGCCTCGCCGCGCCCCTGATGGCCCGCACCGATGCCCGGCTGCGCGTCCGCATCGCGCTCACCTCGGCGGCCGTCTGCGGGGGCCAGGAGCGCCGGATCGAAGCGGCCTGTGCCGAGCTCGACCGCGAGCTCACCGCGCAGATCCTGCCCGATGGCGGCCATGTCGGACGCAACCCGTCGGTGCTGGCCGAATTGCTGCTCGACCTTCTCCCCTTGCGGGACGCGATCCTCGACCGGGGGCTGACCCCCTCGGTCCAGCTTTGCGGCGCGATCGACCGCATGATGCCGATGCTCGCCTTCTTTCGGCACGGCGACGGCGCCTTCGCGAGCCTGGGTGGAGCGACCCCCCTCGCTCCCCTCGCCCTCACGGCGCTCGACGCGCGTGAGGAGGCCGGCGGCACGGCGGTCCGCAACGCGATCTACAGCGGCTACCAGCGGCTCGAAGCCGCGTCGGCCGTCCTGATCGCGGACAGCGGCGAGATGGCGTCCCCCGCCATCTCGCCTGGCGCGCACGCGAGCGCGCTGGCCTTCGAGTTCAGCGACGGGCCGCAGCGCATCGTCGTCAATTGCGGCGTACCGGACGGCGCGCCGATCGAATGGCGCGACGCGGCGCGCACCACCGCCGCGCATTCCACGCTGACGCTGAACGACATCCCCTCGGCCGCGATCTTCGAGGGAAGCGCGCTCGCCGCCCGCTTCGCGCGCCCGGCAACCATCGGCGTCGAGGCCTCGCGTGGCCACACGGCATCGGGCGAGCGACTCGACATGCGCCATGCCGGCTATGCCCGCCGCTTCGGTCTCGTCCATACGCGCACGCTCGCCCTTCTCTCCGACGGCTCGGCCCTCCAGGGCTGCGACGCGCTCGAGGCGGCGGACGACGCGGATGGCGACCTGGAGACCCGGTTCGCGCTGCGCTTCCATCTCCACCCGCGCGTCACGGTCGGGCGCTCGGACAAGGCGCTCCGCCTTCTCCTCCCCGGCGGGACCGCCTGGACCTTCCTCTCCGACACGCCGGCCCGTGTGGAGGAAAGCGCCTGCGTGACGCCGGAGCGCGGCCTGCGCCCCACGCGCCAGATCGTCATCACCGGTCCGGCTGGCCCCGGCACGCGCGTACGTTGGAAGTTCGCCCGCGCCTGATCCGGGCCGGCACCGGACTGGCCTCGCCCGTCCGCCTCGGCTAAGGGGTCGCGCGACCGCGTCCCTGCCGCCCGAAGGCCCGAGCCCGATGCCCGATTCCATGACGTCCGACCGCATCTCCGCCGATGCGGTCCCGATCCGCCGCGCGCTTCTCTCGGTCTGGGACAAGACGGGCCTCTTGCCGCTCGCAGAAGCGCTTGTCGCGGCCGGGGCCGAACTGATCTCGACCGGCGGCACGGCGAAGGCGCTGCGCGAGGCTGGCCATGCCGTCACCGACGTCTCCGAGATCACCGGCTTTCCCGAGATGATGGACGGGCGCGTGAAGACGCTCCATCCGGCCGTCCATGGCGGGCTGCTCGCCCGACGCGATCTTGCCGCGCATATGGCGGCGCTCGACGCGCAAGGCTTCGCCCCGATCGACTGCCTGGTCGTCAACCTCTACCCGTTCGAGGCGACCCTCGCCTCCGGCGCGGGGCGGGCGGACTGCGTCGAGATGATCGATATCGGCGGCCCGGCCATGATTCGGGCCGCCTCGAAGAATCACGACGGGGTGGCGGTCGTCACGGATCCCGGCGACTACGACGCGCTCGCCGAGGCCGCCCGGACGGGCGGTACCGATCTCGCAACGCGCCGCCGCCTCGCCGCCAAGGCCTTCGCGGCGACGGCGGCCTACGATGCCGCCATCGGCCGCTGGATGCAGGCCGGCGACGAGGCGCTGCCCGAGCGGTTCACCCTCGGCGCCACCCGCGCGCAGGCCATGCGCTATGGCGAGAACCCCCACCAGTCGGCGGCGCTCTACCTGACGGGCGACGCGCGGCCGGGCGCCGCGACGGCCCGCTCCGTCCAGGGCAAGGCGCTCAGCTACAACAACATTGCCGATGCCGACGCCGCGTTCGAACTCGTCTCCGAGTTCGGAGACACGCGCCCGGCCGTCGCGATCATCAAGCACGCCAACCCGTGCGGGGTCGCGGTCGCCGATACGCTGGCCGAGGCGCATGCGAAGGCGCTCGCCTGCGACCCCGTCTCGGCCTTTGGCGGCATCGTCGCGACCAACCGGCCTCTCGACCGCGCGGCGGCTGAGGCGATCGTCGCGGTCTTCACCGAGGTCGTCATCGCGCCGGGCGCAGACGACGGCGCGCTGTCGGTCTTCGCAGCGAAGAAGAATCTGCGGCTCCTCCTGACCGACGGGCTCGCCTCGCCGGGCGACGCCGGGCTGACCGTGAAGCCGGTGGCGGGCGGGCTCCTCGTCCAGGCGCGCGATGCCGGACGGCTCGGCGACGCCGACCTGCGCGTGGTGACGAAGCGCATGCCGAGCGAGGCGGAGATGCGCGACCTCGCCTTCGCCTGGCTCGTTGCCAAGCACGTCAAGTCGAACGCGATCGTCTATGCGAAGGACGGCGCGACCGTCGGCGTCGGCGCTGGCCAGATGAGCCGGCTCGATTCCACCCGCATCGCCGCCCGCAAGGCCGAGGACGCGGCCGAGGCGTTGGGCGTGGCCGAGCCGCTGACCCGGGGTTCGGTTTTCGCCTCCGACGCCTTCTTCCCCTTCGCGGACGGATTGCTGGCCGGCGCAGCGGCGGGCGCGACGGCCGTCATCCAGCCCGGCGGCTCGATGCGCGACGACGAGGTGATCGCGGCGGCCGACGAGGCGGGCCTCGCCATGGTCTTCACCGGGATGCGGCACTTCCGGCACTGAGGGGGGCGGGCTCGTCCCTGACGAAGGTGAGAAGGCCGAGGCCCGCGCCGAGGAAGACGATGACGACGATCACCGCCGCCTTCTGGCTGGCGAAGAGGGCGGTCGTCGCGGAGATGAGGAGCGGGGCCGCGAAGGACGTCGCGCGCCCGGAGAACGCGTAGAGGCCGTAGAAGGCCGTGATCGCGTCGGGCGGCGAGAGGCGGGCCAGAAGCGTGCGGGAGGCCGACTGCACCGGGCCGGAGCCGAGCCCGATCAGGGCGGCGACACCGAGATAGATCCGCTCCGCCATGCCGCCGAAGAGGCCGTCGGGATCCGACACCGCGATGCCGAAGACGGAGGCCGGGCCGAGGCCGACGACGACGAGGCTGGCGCCAAGGAGGAGAACGAGTGCGCCGGCGACGAGGGGTTTCGGGCCGATCCGGTCGTCGATCCAGCCTCCGACCAGGGCGCCGAGTGCCGCCGTGAGGGCGAGGAGGACCCCGAAGAGGCCAAGCTCCACCGCGCCCCAGCCGAAGACGCCGGACGCGTAGATCGCACCGAAGGCGAAGAGCGCCGCGAGGCCATCGGCATAGAGCATCCGGGCGACGAGGAAGAGCGCGACGTTGCGCAGCGCCCCAACACGGCGGAGCGTGTCGGCCAGCGCAGCGAGGCCCGACCGGATGGCGCCCCGCAGGGGTCGCACCGGCGCTGGGTCCGGCGTGAAGAGGAAGAAGGGGAGCGCGAAGAGGGCGAACCAGAGTGCCGCCAGCGGCCCGACCATGCGCTCGCCGCCATGAGGGACGGCGCCGAGACCGAGGATGGGCTCGGCGCCCAGCAATGTGCGCCCGTCTGCGCCGCCCGTCAGGAAGACGAGGACGACGACGAGCGAGAGCACGCCGCCGACATAGCCGACGGCGAAGCCGGTGCCCGAGAGCCGTCCGAGCCGGTGCGGCGGGGCGAGGCCCGGCATGAGCGCGTTGGTGAAGACTATGCCGAACTCCGCCGCCACCGTCGCCAGCCCGAAGGCAAGGAGCGCGAGCGTGATGGCGCCGGGCTCGGCCCACCAGAGCGCCGTGCAGGCCGCGACCTGCACGGTCCCGAAGCCGGCGATCCAGAGCTTGCGCCACCCCGCCTCGTCCGCGATCGCGCCGAGAATGGGGCCAAGGACCGCGATCGCGAGCCCCGCAATCGCGACGGCCAGCGCCCAGAGCGACTGGCCGCGCACCGGATCACCCACCACGGTCGCCGTGAAATAGGGGGCGAAGATGAAGGTCGTGATGAGCGTGAAGACGGGCTGCTGCGCGAAATCGTAGAGGACCCAGCCCACCCGTGCGCGCCGGGCGGGATAGGCGGGCGACACCGGCCGCGCGTCACTCACGGCCGGCGCGGCGCAATCGACGCCAGGCTCACGCGTCCGAGACGGCGAGATCGGCGAGGAAGCCGGCGGCGACGGTCACCTTGGCAAGGGTCGGCGTCGTCTCGGCGGCAATGGTCGCGACCGCCTCGCGGGCCCGGTGCGCGTCCCTGTCGTCCTCGGCCCATGTGGCGACGGAAGCGGCTTCGCCGCTCCGCAGCACGGCGCGGGTCAGGCGGCGCTGAACCTCCTCCAGCCGCTCGCGCGTGCGGGTGATGGCGAGGCGGTCATAATGCTCGCTTGGCTCCAGCGCGGCGGCCATCTCGGTGAGCCGGTCGATGTGGAAGTGCCGGCCGACCTCGACATAGACGCGCGTCGCCTTCGCGACCGCGACCTCGGCCTGATCGGCGACGAGAACGACGTCCGTCGCCCGGGCCATATGGGGCAGCTCGGCGAGCGTGCGGGCCAGATCGTCCGGAACGCCCTGCGCGGCGAGGTCGGACCCCGTCGTGCGGATGGCTGCGAGCGAATCCTCGTCGAGTGCCTCGCCAAGGGCCTGGCGATAGTCCGCGATACCGGCCTCGTAGCGCGCGATCTTGTCGGCCAGACCGCCCTCGGCCCCGGCAGAGCCCGCACCGTGGCGCAGGAACCAGGCGATCTCGGTGATCAGGAGGTCCTGCACCCTCGCATAGAGCGCGATCTGGAGGTCGCCCGGAATGGCGGTGTCGAGTGCGTCGATGCCGCCGTTGAGCGCTTGGAGACCATAGGCGTCCCGCACCAGGGCGAAGGCGAAGGCGACATCGGCGGCCGAGGCGCCGGTGCGGTCGGCCATCTGGGTGATGAGCGCCGGCCCGCCGCGATTGATGATCGAGTTGGCGAGCATAGTCGCGATGATCTCGCGGCGCAGGCGATGGGCCTCGATGGCCTCCGGGAACCGCTCCTGCATCGCGGTCGGGAAATAGCGCTGCAACTCACGCGACAGATAGGGATCGTCCGGCACCGAGGAGGCGATGAGATCGTCGTAGAGTGCGATCTTGGCATAGGCCAGGATGACCGCGATCTCGGGCCGCGACACCGGCACCTCGGATTTGACGCGCTCCACGATGACGCTGTCGGAGGGCAGGAACTCGACCTCGCGCTTGAGGAGGTCGCGCGCCTCCAGCTTCTGCATCACGCGCGCCATGTCGCCCCAGGCCGAGACGGCGCGGCGGCGCACGAGCGAGATCGCGAGGGCTTGGCGGGCATTGTTGGAAAGGACGAGCGCGGCGACCTCTTCCGTCATCTCCTTGAGGAGAACGTTGCGGTCCTCGCGCGAAAGGCGCCCTTCGCGCTCTGGCGTCTGGAGGCCGATCTTGATGTTGACCTCGAGGTCGGACGAGTTGACGCCGCCCGAATTGTCGATCGCGTCGGTGTTGATCCGAACGCCCGGCTCGCCGCCTGCCTCCCGATCGTCGGTCGCGGCCTCGATGCGGCCGAGCTGGGTGAGGCCGAGATTGGCGCCCTCGCCGATGACGCGGGCGCGCACCTGCCCGCCGGTGATGCGGATCGCATCGTTGGCACGGTCGCCGACATCGCCGTCCGATTCGGTCGTGGAGCGAATATAGGTGCCGATGCCGCCGAACCAGAGAAGGTCGGCCCGAGCCTTGAGGATGGCCGACATCACGTCGAAAGGCGTCGCGCTCTCGCCTTCGAGGTCGAGGAGGGCGCGCATCTCGTCGGAGAGCGGGATCGCCTTCAGCTCGCGCGAGAAAATGCCGCCGCCGGGCGAGATCAGGCTTTCGTCATAGTCCCTCCAGGTCGAGCGTCCCATCGCGAAGAGGCGCTCGCGCTCGGCAAAGGAGGTCGCCGGATCGGGGTCGGGATCGATGAAGATGTCCCGGTGGTCGAAGGCGGCGAGGAGCTTGATGGTCGGCACGTAGATCATGCCGTTGCCGAAGACGTCGCCCGACATGTCGCCGACGCCGACGACGGTGAAGGGCTTGTCGATAGCGATGTCGGCCTCGGCGAAATGCCGCTTGACCGATTCCCAGCCACCCCGCGCGGTGATGCCCATCACCTTGTGGTCGTAGCCGGCCGATCCACCGGACGCGAAGGCATCGTCGAGCCAGTAGCCATGCGCCTGGCTGATCGCGTTGGCGGTGTCGGAGAAGGTGGCCGTGCCCTTGTCGGCCGCGACGACGAAATAGGGATCGTCCCCATCGTGGCGCACCACGTTCTCGGGTGGCACGACGGTGTCGCCGTCGAGATTGTCGGTGATGCCGAGCATACGCGTCACGAAGCGCTTGTAGGCCGTGATGCCGGCCTCTTGGAACGCTTCGCGCCCGAGCGAGCGGTCCGCGTCCCTCGGCACGAAGCCGCCCTTGGCGCCGACGGGCACGATGACGGCATTCTTGACCTGCTGTGCCTTGGCGAGGCCCAGCACCTCGGTGCGGAAGTCCTGCGGGCGGTCCGACCAGCGGATACCGCCGCGCGCGACCTTGCCCCCCCGGAGGTGCACGGCCTCCACGGACGGAGCGTGAAGATAGGCCTCGACGAAGGGTCGGGGCTGCGGCAGCCAGGTCAGCTGCGGCGAGGCGATCTTGACGACGATCTCGGCATGGGGCTCGCCCGCCTCGTCGCGCTGGAAGTAGTTGGTGCGCTGGCTGGCCTCGATGACCTCGCGATAGCGGCGCAGGACTTGGTCCTCGCCGATCGACGTGACGTCTGAGAGGCCCGCATTGATGCGCGCGATGAGTTCGGCCTGGCCCGCCTCGCGGTCGCCCGCGAAGGCCGGATCGTGCCGTGTGGTAAAGAGGTCGAAGAGGTCGCGGGTGATCTCGGCATGGGTGCCCAGCACGCCGGCCGCGTAGCCGAGCCCGAAGGCGCTACCACCCTGCGCCATGTAGCGCGCGAGCGTACGTAGCAGCGCCACCTCGCGCCAGGCGAGGCCGGCGAGGCCCAGCGCGTTGAAGCCGTCAGACACCGCGCGGTCGTCCCAGGTCGCGAGGAACATCTCCTCCAGACGGTCCTTCGACGTATCGAGATCGATCGGCGTCTCGGTCTTCAGCAGGATGTCGTGCAGCCAGACGGGCCTGTCACCGTCCGGACGGCGCAGCTCGAAGGTCCGCTCGGCGATGGCCGTCAGACCCATGTTCTCCAGCATCGGCAAGCGGCTGGACAGCGGCACGGGATCGTCGAGATGGAAGATCTTGAGACCGACCTCGCCATAGGCCATCGCGTCCGTGCGGTGGAGATCGATGGCGATATCGGACGGGCCGTCCAATGTCTGCGCCTTGGCGATGTCGAGGATCGCGGCCTCGGGGCCGTTGGCGTGTTGGTAGGCTGCGGAGAAGGCGTTGGCATAGCGGGCGGCGAGGCCGGCCCCGTCGGCATGGCCCTTCAAGGCCTGCGACAGGCGATCGGCCCAGGTGGTGACGATGTCGCGCACGCCGGCCTCGAGCGCGGCCTGCCCGGGCCGCCCGGCGCCCGCCTCCAGGCCGCCGATGATGAAGTGGACGCGCACCATGCGCCCTTCGAGGAACTGCGGATAGAAGGCGGAGACATGGCCGCCGAACCCTTCGGCCAGATAGTCGCCGATGCGCTCGCGCACATCGGACGCGAAGCGCTCGCGCGGCACGTAGACGAGGACGGACGCGTAGCGCTCGAACTTGTCGACGCGGGGCAGCACCCGCACGCGGGGGCGCTCCTCGAGCTGCATGGCGGCGATGGCGAAGGGGGTCAGTTCCTCGGCCGAGATCTGGAAGAGCTCGTCGCGCGGATAGGTCTCCAGCACGTTCATGAGCGCCTTGCCGGAATGGCTGCTGGGCGCGAAGCCGGCTTTCCCGAGCACCGTCTCCACCTTGCGGCGCAAGTACGGAATGTAGCGGACCGAGCGCGTATAGGCCGACGAGGTGAAGAGGCCGACGAGGCGCAACTCGCCCGCCAGAGTGTCGCCCTCGAAGCGCTTGACGCCGACATAGTCCATGTAGTTGCGCCGATGGACGGCGGATCGCACGTTCGCCTTCGTGACGAAAAGCGGGCTCGGCTCGGCCAGGAAGGCGCGCACGGCAGGGCTGCTCGTCGTCAGCTCGTTGCCGCGCCGCAGGACCTTGACCTCCGGATCGCTGAGGATGCCGAGGCCGACCTCGTCCGTCATGCGCGGATTGAGGTCGGCGTCGTAGGTGAATTCGCGCACGCCAAGAAAGGTGAAGTTGTCGTCGCGCAGCCATTCGAGGAAGGCGATCGCCTCGTCGAGCTCTTCGTCCGGCATGGGCGGAGGCGCATCGCGGTATCGCGCAATGGCCTCTTCCAGCCGCGCGCGCATCGCTCGCCAGTCGTCGGTCGCGGCGGCGACCTGCTCCAGCACGGCGATGACGGCCTCGACAAGCTCGCGCCGGGCCTCCTCGTCCTCGATCCGGGGCAGATGGATGTGGATGAGGCTCTCGCGCCGCTCACCGCCGGCCGGAAAGCCGATGAGACGCCCGCCATCGTCGCGCTCGACGGCATAGATGGGGTGGAGGAGGAGATTGATGTCGTGCCCGCGCTCGGCAAGGAGTGCGGTGATCGAATCGACGAGGAACGGCCTATCGTCGTTGACCGCTTCTAGAATGCTGACGGCGCGCAGCGCGCTTTCGGGCGAATCGCCGCTCGCGTCGTAGAGCCGGACCTTGCGCTCGCCGGGGGCGCGCTGGCCCATATAGTCGAGCGCGAGTTCGGCGAGATCCGCCAGCGCCCGGGGGCCGTAGGGTGCGAGATCGTCGGATGCTCCGCCCGCGAACATATGGCGCGCGAAGGGCAGGAGCATCGTCTCCGCCAGCGCGGGGCCAGCCGCAGCGAGACCGGATGCGGCGGGGTCGGAAGCGTCGTGCGGCGTATCCATGTCTCGTCTCCAAAGCGTGCCACGAAGCGTGCGACCGGCGCCCGGTCGCACAGTCGCCCGGGCGATGGCTTCGCGGACACCGCTGCAGGGGCGTCGGGCCGCGGATATTCGCGTGCGGACCGTTCGCCTGCGGGTGTTCGCCGCTCGGTTATTGCCTATCGTTAAGGCACAGGAAACCCCGCGCGCGCCGCATGGCGCCGCGATGCCGAACGAGGAAGCCCGATCCATGCCGGACGTCGCCCCCCATCGCGTCGCGATCTATTTCGCGCCGCCACCCGGCTCGGCTCTCGAGCGCAGCGCGTCGGCCTGGCTCGGTCGCTCGCCCTGGCTGCCCGCCGACGCGGGTACGGAAGGGCTGGCCGAGATGGCATCCGGCCCAGACGCGATTGTCTCGGCGCCCCGGCGCTACGGCTTCCACGCGACGCTGAAAGCGCCCTTCCGGCTCGCACCGGGCAAGGATACCGAAGGGCTGCGCGCGGCCTTGCGCGAGATAAGCGAGAGCATGCGTGCCGTTGCCATCCCGTCGCTCACCCTCTCGCGGCTCGGACCGTTCCTCGCCCTCACCGAAGCCGACCCGTCCGACGCGATGATGGCACTTGCCAGCGATGTCGTCCGCCGGCTCGAACCCTTCCGCGCGGCGCTGACGGAGGCCGAACTGGCGCGCCGTCGCCAAGCCCGCCTCGACGCGCGGGAGGCTGCCTATCTGGAGCAATACGGCTACCCTTACGTGCTCGACGCGTTTCGCTTTCACATGACGCTGACAGGGCCCATCAAGGAGCCGGACCGGGATGCCGTGGAGGCCGTCCTAAGGGCGCGCTTCGCCGACCATCTTGGCCGGCCCTGCATGATCGACGCGCTAACGCTCTTCACGGAGCCAAACCCCGGCGCGCCTTTCATAGCCCGCGACCGCTACCCGCTTGCTGGCTAGAGACGGTCCCATCAGTGCCCACAAGCCGATCGGCAGGCGAGCGCGAACCGGGCCTGCTCGGTGCACGAAACGCGTCAGTCCCGCAGCAATGTTCCAAGGGCGGCCGCGGTCCCGCTCAGGCGAGCTTTCTCGCGATCGGCCTCCCGCGCACCGACCTTGAGGAGGACGGCGAGGTCAGCGAGATGCGCGCGATCGGCCATCTCGGACAGGCCGCGAAGCATATCGGACAGATACCCGCAGAGGTGGGCATCAGGTTCGTTGGGCGCTCGAACCTCGGAGGGATCGACGACCTCGTCCCCATACGTGTCTTCAGCGAGTTTCCGTGCCTCGTATGCCATTCCCAGCCCCTTCAAATCACAACACATTCGACCTGGAGCGGCGGCGGTCTTCGCGTATACAATCCCGGTTAAACATTTGTTAACCGGGTTGGCACCGCGCCCTCCACGACAACCATTGCACAACTTAAAGATGCATACCAGGGAGGAGGAGGTCTGCGATAAGGAGGAACGTGCGCGCGGTCAGGGTTCACCGGGACCTCGCACGACTTCGGGGACAGACGCCGTCAAGGCCCACCTCACACGCTGAGGCGACGAAGGGACATCTCGCGCCCACAGACGCGGGAGACCTCGACCCACACCCCGAGCGGCGTGGGGCGGACGCCTCAGGCGTTGATGCGGGTCTCGGAGAGCGCGAGCTTGAGCTTTTCCATGGCGCGGCACTCGATCTGGCGCACGCGTTCCTTGGAGATCCCGAGGCGCTTGCCGAGGACCTCGAGGGTGACGCCGTCCTCGGTGAGACGGCGCTCCTCGACGATCTTGAGCTCGCGCGCATTGAGCACCTTCAACGCGGCACGGAGCCAATCCTTGCGCCGTTCGGCATCGATGCTGTTGCTGACCGTCTCGTCGGGCAGTGGACGGGCGTCGACGAGGAAGTTCTGTCGCTCGGACGCGGCCGAGCCGTCTTCATCCTTCATCGGCGCGTTGAGCGAGGTGTCGGGCGCGGAGAGGCGCGAATCCATCAGCGCGACGTCGTCCCGGCTCACCTTCAAGGCCGTCGCGATCTCGGCATAGGTGTCGGAGCCGCCATTGCCGCCGAGCTTCGCACTGGTCTGCGCGAGCTTGGCGCGCAGGCGGCGAAGGTTGAAGAATAGCGCCTTCTGGGTGGACGACGTACCGCCCCGCACGATCGACCAATTGCGCAGGATGTAGTCCTGCATCGCAGCGCGGATCCACCAGGTGGCGTATGTGGAGAAGCGCACCTCGCGCTCGGGGTCGAAACGGCGCGCGGCTTCCAGCAGTCCGACATGCCCTTCCTGGATGAGGTCGCCCATCGAAAGGCCGAAATGACGGAAGCGGGAGGCGATCGCGATGACGAGGCGCATATGGGCCGATGTCAGTTTGTGAAGCGCGATGTCGTCCTGCTTGTAGGCCCAGTCCTTGGCGAGTTCGTGCTCTTCGTCGCGCTCCAGGTAAGGCGCGGCCATGGCCGCCTTGACGAAGCGCCGACGGGCTGTGACATCGTCGGACATAGAAACTCCTGGCCGGTCGTCGCGGCGCGACATGCCGCGTAGAAGCAACCGATCGGCTTCGATCCAGTTCCATAGGACGATCCGCCTAGGGCTTGCGACGAGCCCCAACTTTGACGTTTTCCCGCCTCACAGCGTGCGCAGGATTCGCTGCGCATCGGCGCGGCGGCGAAACCCGGACGGACGCTGCGAGGCGCCCGGAACAGCGACGAGTGCATGAGCGACGTTTTTCGCGAAGTCGATGAGGAGGTCCGGCGCGAGCGGGCGTCCGAATTCTGGAAGCGCTACGGCACGATCGTCATGGTCGTCGTCGCCGTCATCGTCGTCGGCGTCGGCGGTTGGCGCTTGTGGGACTATTGGCAGGACCGTCAGGCCGCGGCGCTCGGGGATCGCTACGCGGCCGCCATCGCGCTGGCCGAGGGCGGGGACCCCGAAGGCGCACAGGCCGCCTTCGTCGCGCTCTCCGACGAATCGCTCGGCGGCTATCCGGTCCTCGCGCGCCTCGCGGCTGCGGCCGAGCAGGCCCGGGCCGGCGACATCGATAGTGCGGCCGATGCCTACCGAGCCATCGCGGACGAGGCCGATCAGCCGCTCGCCGATCTCGCGCGCCTTCGCGCGGCCTATCTGATGGTCGGCCGGGACGATGCGGACGCCATCATGGCCACGCTCGGCCAGACGGCGGATCCAGGCAACGCCTTCCATCTCAGCGCACAGGAGATCCTCGGCCTCGAGGCTTGGTCGCGCGAGGACACCGAGGTGGCCAACACGCACTTCCTCGCCATCCTCTCGGCGCCCAACCCGCCGACGGGCCTGCGCTCGCGGGCCGAGATCATGCTCGACCTCATCGCCGGCGGCGGCGGCACGGCGCCCGACGTGGAGCCGTTGGCGATCACGTCCCAGCCGACGCTGACAGCGCCGGTTTTCGAGACGCCCGTCCTGACGGCGCCCATAGAGACGCCGCCCACGCCCGACCCGCAGCCGGAGGCGGCGCCCGCACCGCTGACCGCCATTCCCTCCGATACCGCGCCCAACACCGTCGCCCCGACCGGAGCCGAGACGCCTCAATGACCGCCTTTCTCCCCGCCAGCCTGCGCCTTCTCCGTCAGCGCGCCTTCACCTATGCGCTCATAGGCGCGGCTCTGAGCGGCTGCGCGGCCGTCGATGCCATCAACACCGTCGCAGGCCGAGATCCGATCCTGCCCGGAGAGCGCCAGGCACTGATTCCCGATGCCGACGTCGCCGGCCAGGAAGCGCTCGGCGGCGTTTCGATCGGCGGTGCCCGCGCCAATTCCGAATGGGCCCAGCCCGGCGGCAACGCGCAGAACGACCCCGGCCACGTCGCCTATTCGGGCGGCGGCTGGCGGACGAGCATTCCGGCCGCCGGCCGCAAGAGCGCGCGCCCGTTCGCGACGCCGGTCGTGGCCAACGGCCTCGTCTACGTCTACGGCAACGATGCGACCGTCTCCGCCCACGCCCTCTCGGGCGGCGGACGCGCGTGGAGCGTGAACCTGCGACCCGAGGGCGAGCGCTCGTCCCCGGGCGGCGGCGTTGCGGCCTCCGGCGGGCGGGTCTACGTCGCCACCGGTTACCGCACGCTCCAGGCCCTCGACGGCGCCAGCGGCGCGACCGTGTGGACCAAGGAGTTCACCGCCCCCTTACGCGGCGCGCCGACCGTCGTCGATGGCAAGGTCTACCTCGTCGACGCCAACAACACCGTCCACGCCGTCTCCACGAGCGATGGCGGCGAGATCTGGACCTTCGATGCGATTCCCGAGCAGGACGGCATCCTGTCGGGCACCAGTGCGGCGGTTTCGGGCAACACCGTCATCGTGCCCTCCATCACCGGTCAGATCATCGCGCTCGGCGCATCCGACGGTGCGCCCAAATGGGCCGACAACCTCGTGCGTGGCAACCGCAACATCGCCGGCAGCTCGGTCACCGATGTCGCCGGCCGGCCCGTCATCGAGAACGGCATCGTCTACGCCATCGGCACGGGCGGGCGCATGGTCGCGACCCGGGTCTCCAGCGGAGAGCGGGTCTGGACACAGAACATCGGCGGCCAGCACCAGCCGATCCTCTCCGGCAACACCGTCTTCGTGGTCGATAGCCAGAACCGGACCGTCGCCCTCGACAAGGCGACCGGCAAGGTGCGCTGGGTCGTACAGCTGCCGACCAAGAAGCAGAACTGGGCCGGGCCGCTCCTCGCCGGCAATCGCCTCTGGGTCGGCTCGACGACCGGCGACCTCCTCGCGCTCGACCCGGCGACCGGCCAGACGGTCGCCAGCCAGGACCTTCGCGACGCCATCTACATGAGCCCCATCGCGGCCGGCGGGCGGATGATCGTCGTCGGCGGGCGGGGCACTCTCGCAGCGCTCTGATCGGGCGCCGGAGACGGCGCCGGGAGCCGTGGCCCCTAGCGGTAATGGCCGCAAGGGTATAGATCGCGCGCTTGTCTTCTCATGAAAGCATCCGCGCATGCTGACCATCGCCCTGGTCGGCCGACCCAATGTCGGCAAGTCGACCCTCTTCAATCGCCTCGTCGGCAAGCGCATCGCGCTCGTCGACGATCGGCCGGGCGTGACCCGGGACCGGCGCGAGGGCGAGGCGCAGTTCGCCGACCTGCGCTTTCGCGTCCTCGACACCGCCGGTCTCGAGGATGCGCCAGAGGAAAGCTTGCCCGGCCGAATGCGAATGCAGACCGAAGCCGCGATCGACGATGCGGACGCGGTCGTCTTCCTGATGGACGCCAGAGCCGGCGTGATGCCCGATGACGAGCATTTCGCGCAGTTCCTCCTCAAGTCCGGCAAGCCGGTCATCCTCGCCGCCAACAAGGCCGAGGGCCGGGTCGGCCAGGCCGGCGCCTACGAGGCGTTCCGGCTGGGACTGGGCGATCCGATCATCCTCTCGGCCGAGCACGGCGACGGCATGGTCGATCTCTACCAGGCCATCGCCGCGCAGGAACCCGGCGAAGACGAGGCGGCGGGAGAGGACGACGAGGACGGCCCCTTGCGCCTCGCCGTCATCGGCCGCCCGAATGCGGGAAAGTCCACGCTCATCAATCGCATGGTCGGGTCGGAGCGGTTGCTGACGGGCCCAGAGGCCGGCATCACGCGCGATTCGATCGAGATCGACTGGGTGTGGCAGGGCAAGCCCGTCCTCCTCGTCGACACCGCCGGCATGCGCAGGAAGTCGAAGGTTCAGGACAAGCTGGAGCGGCTCTCGGTCGCCGACAGCCTGCGCTCGATCCAGTTCGCCCACATCGTCGTGCTACTCATGGACGTGCACACGGCCTTCGAGAAGCAGGATCTCCAGATCGCGGATCTCTGTCTGCGCGAGGGGCGCGGTCTCGTCATCGTCCTCAACAAATGGGACGAGGTGCACGAGCGTCAGGAGGTGCTGGCCTCGATGCGCGAGAAGCTCGGCCGTCTCCTCCCCCAGGCGCGCGGCGTGCCGCTCGTGACCTGTTCGGCGCTGGCCGGCACCAATCTCGACAAGGTGATGGCCACCGCCTTCCGCGTCTACGAGACGTGGAACAAGCGGATCAAGACCTCGCCCCTCAACGACTGGCTGATCGAGGCGGTCTCGGCGCATCCGCCGCCCTCCGTCCAGGGCCGCCGGATCAAGCTGCGCTACATGACGCAGGTCAAGGCCCGCCCGCCGACCTTCGTCGCCTTCTGCTCGCGCCCCGACGCGGTGCCGGAGGCCTATCGGCGCTATCTCGTCAACAGCCTGCGCGAGACGTTCGATCTTCCGGGCGTGCCGATCCGGCTCCAGCTGAGGAAGCGAGACAACCCCTATGCGCCCTCATGAGCGCCGGCGCACGATCGAGGTGCGGCCGCACACAGGTGACACGGGGCGTGGCCGTACATAGGTGAGCCCTCGAAGGCGCCCGTCTCTTCCGAGGGCGTCCCCTTGAGGACTGCCCCATGCCGACGACGCCGATCGACACGCTGCTCGACCACCCCATCACCCGGTTCCGCCCGCCGCAACATCCCGAGCGGTTGCAGCTCTACTCCTTCCCGACGCCCAATGGCGTGAAGGTCTCGATCGCACTCGAGGAGACCGGGCTGCCCTACGAGGCCCACAAGATCGGGCTCGACGAGACGACCGAACCGGCTTTCCTCGCCCTCAACCCCAACAACAAGATTCCTGCGATCATCGATCCCGACGGGCCGGGCGCCAAGCCGCTCGCGATATGGGAATCGGGCGCGATCCTCCTCTACCTCGCCGAGAAGACGGGCCAGTTGATGCCGGCCGATCCGGCCGGGCGGCACGAGACGGTGCAGTGGCTGATGTTCCAGATGGGCGGCGTCGGGCCGATGTTCGGTCAGTTCGGCCACTTCCACAAATTCGCCGCCGACAAGATCACCGACGACTATCCGACCAAGCGCTACCAGGCGGAGGCCAAGCGCCTCATGGGCGTGCTCGAACAGCGCTTGGATGGCCGCCAATGGCTGATGAACGACGACTACACGATCGCCGACATCGCAATCTTCCCATGGATCAGGGGCGCCCGCATCTTCTACGGCGCCGAGGAGGCTCTCGACTTCGCCGCCTTCCCGAAGGTCATGGACTGGGCGGCGCGCTGCGAGGCACGGCCCGCGAGCCAGGTCGGGCTCAACGTGCCCGCCCGAGATTGATGCGAGACTAGAGACAAGACCTGCGACGGGAGTGACGTCGGTGCCAGATCCCCTCGACGAGACCGTAGCCGCGAGAGGCCCTCGCGTCGGCCATGTCCACCTCCGCGTCGCCGATCTCGACCGGGCCGTCGCGTTCTACGAGGGCGTTCTCGGCTTTCCGGTACAGTTGCGCATGCCGTCCGCCGCCTTTCTGGGGGCGGACGGCTACCACCATCATATCGGGCTCAACGTCTGGGACAGCCGGGGCGCGGGACCGCCGCCGCGCGGGCATACCGGTCTCTATCACGCAGCCTTCCTCTACCCGGACCGCGCGGCGCTGGGCGCGGTCGTGCGGCGCGTTCTCGAAGCGGGCCACGTCCTGACCGGTGCGAGCGACCACGGGGTCAGCGAGGCCGTCTATCTCGACGACCCGGACGGCAACGGCGTCGAACTCTACCGTGACCGCCAGCATGACGAATGGCCAAGGGACGCGGACGGACGGCTCGTCATGACGCTCGACCCGCTCGACATCGACGCCTTGCTGGCCGACGCTTCATATCCTAGCGACACCTGAACGCTGCAGACGGACGCTCAGTCCAGCCAGTCTTTCGTCCGGTAGTCCCAGATACGCCCGGTCTCGACCGTCTCGGGCGAGAGGAGGCGCGCGATATGGGGCGCCAGCATCTCGGGCGTATCGAGCGTCTCGGGGTCCTCGCCCGGCATCGCCTTGGCGCGCATGCGCGTGCGGATCGGGCCGGGGCTGATGAGGTTGGCGCGGATATTGGTCTTGGCCGTCTCGGCGGCGTAGGTCTTCGCCATCATGTCGATGGCGGCCTTGGAGATCGCGTAGCCGGCCCAATAGGCCTTGGGCTTTCGCGCCGCGCCGGACGTGATGAAGAGCGCGCGGCCGGCCTCGGAGCGCTGCAGGAGCGGGTCGAGCGCACGAATGAGACGCCAGACGGCCGTCACGTTGACGTCCATGACCTCGCGCCAGACCTTCTCCTCGATATGGGCGATGGGCGAGAGCTTGCCGAGCACGCCGGCATTGGCGAAGACGGCATCGACGCGGCCATGGGCCTCGATGAGCGCGGCGCCGAGCCTGTCGAGCGCGTCGAAATCGCGAATGTCGAGCGGCACCAGCGTCGCCGAGCCGCCTTGCGCCGCGATGGCGTCGTCGAGCTCCTCGAGCGCGCCCTGCGTGCGGGCTATCGCGACGATATGCGTGCCGGGGCCCGCCATCTCCAGCGCGGCCGCGCGGCCGATCCCGCGCGAGGCGCCCGAGATGACGACGATGCGCGGATCGCTCACCTCAGACGTTCCGGCCGATCAGGCTCTCGATCGTCTGCTCGGGATCGTCCGGCAGGAGCGCGACGAGCGCATCGCCGGTGTTCTGGAGAAGGGGGCGGAAGCGCGCCTCGCGGACCCAGCCGGGTTGATCGTCGATATCGACCAACCAGGTGAAGAAGAGGAACGCGATGACGACGATGACGAGCCCGCGCCCCAGCCCGAAGGCGAACCCGAGCGTGCGGTCGAGCGCACCGACGCGACTGTCGAGGATCATGTCGGAGATGCGGAAGGTGATGAAGGAGACCAGCACCAGCACGAAAAGGAAGACGCCGGCCAGCAGCAGCCCGTCCGCCAGATAGTCGGGCTGGATGGCGCCCCGCGCCGCCGCCTGGAAGCGCGGATAGGCCCAGAATGCCGCCACCGCCGCGGCCCCCCAGGAGATGACCGAGAAGATCTCGCGCGTGAAGCCGCGCATCATCGCGAGCAGGCCGGAGATGAGCATCACGGCCAGGAGGATGACGTCGAGCCAGGTGATCATGGATGTCCCGCTTGCAGTCTGTCGAGAACGCGGCAGGCATCCCGCTGACGGAGCGCCCCCTCGCACGCCGTCGCACCCCGATGGCACCGACGACCGCTTCCCTGAACGCCGGATTTACAGCGGAAATACGGCGCCGCCTAGTCGCTCCGGGCAGCGCGGCAGGAATGGCAGCACAAAAGCTGCGTCAGTCCTCGAGACTGCGCGCGTCGCGGTGCGCGCCATCCTTCTCGCGGGCAAACCGGGAGACAAGCTGGCGAAGCTGGCCGATGGCGGCCACCACCAGTCCCTCGTCCGTCTCCGCCTCTCCAACCGACTCGGGCGCGATGGCGCGTGCGAAGCCGAGCTTGGCCGCCTCCTTGAGGCGGGCCGGGCGCTGCGTGACGGGCCGCACCGACCCCGACAGGCTGATCTCCCCGAAGACGACGCAATCGGCCGGCAGCGGCACGTCCATGGACGAGGAGATGAGCGCGGCGGCGATAGCGAGATCGGCCGCCGGCTCGGCGATCTTCAGCCCGCCGGCGACGTTGAGATAGATATCCTGCGCACCGAGCTTCAGCCCGCAGCGCGCGTCGAGCACGGCGAGGATCATCGAGAGCCGGTTCTGGTCCCAGCCGACGACGGCGCGGCGCGGCGTCCCCAAGGGCGATGGCGCGACGAGGGCCTGCACCTCGACGAGGACGGGGCGCGTGCCCTCCATGCCGGCGAAGACGGCGGTACCGGGCGTCTCCTGCTCGCGCCGGTCGAGGAAGATGGCGCTGGGATTGGGAACTTCGCGCAGACCGAGGCCCGTCATCTCGAAGACGCCGATCTCGTCCGTCGCGCCGAACCGGTTCTTGACGCCGCGCAGCACCCGGAAGCGATGGTCGCGCTCGCCCTCGAAGTAGAGGACCGCATCGACCATGTGCTCGACCACGCGCGGCCCCGCGATCTGCCCGTCCTTCGTTACATGCCCGACCAGCATGACCGCGACGCCCGACGCCTTGGCGTAGCGGATGAGGGCCTGTGCGCTCTCCCGCACCTGGCTGACGGTGCCGGGGGCCGATTCGATCGCATCGGTCCAGATCGTCTGGATCGAATCGATGACGAGGAGTGCGGGGGCCTCGCCGCCCTTGAGGGTCGCGAGAATGTTCTCGACATGGGTCTCGGCGCCGAGCTCGACGGCCGCGTCGGCCAGTTCCAGCCGCTCGGCCCGCAGCCGCACCTGCGCCACCGCCTCCTCGCCCGAGACGTAGACGACGCGCGCCCCCGTGCGGGCCAGGGATGCGGCCGCCTGGAGGAGGAGGGTCGATTTGCCGATCCCCGGATCGCCGCCGCAGAGGAGGGCCGAGCCCGGCACGAAGCCGCCGCCCGTCACCCGGTCGAGTTCGGCGATCCCGGTCCGGTAGCGCGGGGTGACGGCGATATCGCCCTTCAAGGGCACCAGCTCGACCTTGCGCCCCGCGCCGCCCTTGCGCGGGCTACCGCCCACGCCGCCCGTCGCGACCGCCTCCTCCATAATGGAGTTCCAGGCAGAACAGGCGTCGCACTTGCCCTGCCACTTGGAGGTGACGTTGCCGCAATTCTGGCAGACGAACTGGGACTTGGCTTTGGCCACGGGCGATCCTGCGGTTTCGGTCGATGCGGTGAAGGCGAGATATAGCGATGGGGGACCGATGGCGCCAATCTCCTATCATCCACATAACGAATGATAACGCGCGGTTTTACATCAGTTCCGAGGAGGTATGCGATCTGCGCATATGGCTCTTGTCAGCGGAGCCGAAACGCTCCGCTCCCAGGCAAGATAAATTTAGCCAGACCGAACCCAACACCAAGGACAAGACCCATGACCCTCCGCACCAACACTGCCCTCGCCGCCGCCACCGCAGCCCTCATCCTCACCGCCGGCATCGGCTCCGCATCCGCCGCCTCGATCAACGACGAGAACAGGCTGCGCGACCTCTCCGCCCATCAGTTCACGAACCAGTCTTCGGGCCGCATCGTCACCGGTCGCCTGTCCCAGGAGCCCGTCGGCTTCTCGATCAACGACGAGAACCTCAACCGCGCCCATTCCGCGCCGGACTTCACGGCAGGCATGTCGGGCCGCGTCCTTTCCGGCCGCTCGTCCGCCAACCCGTCCACCGGCTTCATCAACGACGAGAACCGCAGCCGCTTCGACACCTTCCGTCGCTAGGTTCTCCATCCCCTCCGAAGAAGGTGCCCCTCGTCGTTTCCTCCCCATCCCAACTCTCAGAGCCCGTCTCGAAACTCGGCCGGGTCGGCTCGCTGGTCGTTTGGCCGCCCGCGGTGTCGCCGATCCTCGCCGATGCCGCCGGCATCGACTGCGGTCGCCTCCTTGCGGATCCGCGATAACGCCCCGACGATCCTCCGCCTCCGAGCTTCGAGACGGGCTCTAAGGCCTCGCTTCGGCGGGGCCTTTTCTTGTCGTTTGGAGTCAGTCCGGCGTCTCGCGCCGATAGCGCCGGCCTAGGCCGGTGAGGAACTCGTAGGGAATGGTGCCGGCCGCGAGAGCCGCGGCATCCACGGTGGCGCTCGGACCCAGAAGTTCGACGAAGCTTCCGCGCGTCACCTGCGGGGCCTCCGTCGCATCGACCGCGATGAGGTCCATCGACACCCGGCCGATGAAGGGGAGCGGCACGCCCCCCTGGAAGCCGACATGCCCGGGCGATGCGTCCGTCGCACCCGATGCACGAATGAAGCCGTCGGCATAGCCGCAGGAGAGGATGGCGGCGCGGGTCTCGCGCTTGGCCGTCCATGCCGCGCCATAGCCGACCGTCTCGCCGACCGGCACGGTGCGGACCTGGAGCACAGGCGCCTCGAGCGTCGCGACGGTCTCCAACGCACTCAATGTGTCGAGAGCCGAGGCGCCGTAGAGGGCGATGCCGGGGCGGGCGAGATCGTAGCCCATCGCGCCGCCGCGGAGCGTGCCGGCCGAATTGGCGAGCGAGGCCGGTATTTCGGGGAAGCGCTTGCGGATCTCGGCGAAGCGCGCGACCTGCGCTCCCGTCAGCGGATGATCGGCCTCGTCGGCGCAAGCGAGGTGAGACATCAAAAGGCATAGGCATTCGAGATCGCGGTTCGATGCCGCGACCTCCTCGGCCTCGTCCATCCCAAGCCCGAGCCGGTTCATGCCCGTATCGACATGGAGCGCGGCCGGCTTGTCATAGGCTGGATGGGCCAGCCATTCGTCGAGTTCGCCCAAGCTCCCGAGAACCGGGCGCAGGCGGGCCGCCAGCAGTCGGTCCGCCTTGCCCGGCGGCAAGCCGTTGAGGACGTAGATCACCGCATCGGGAAGCGTCGCCCGCAACCGCTCGCCTTCGCCGACATGGGCGACGAAGAGGGTGCGCGCGCCGCCATCCCAGAGCGTGCGGCCGACGAGCTCCAGCCCCAGCCCATAGCCATCCGCCTTGACGACGGCGCCGCATTCGGCCGCGCCGCATCGTGCGTCGAGATGCCGCCAGTTCCGCGCCAACGCGCCCGTGTCTATGCGAAGCCGCCCGGCGTGGTCGTCCCAGGCCGCGGCTTCGGCGTCGACGACGTTCCTCACTGGCCCGACCTCAATAATCGTCGGCGAGCGCAGGTGCGTCGGAACGGGCGAGATTGCCGAAGCGGGTGAACTCCTTCTCGAACTGTACCTCGACGGTACCCGTCGGCCCGTGCCGCTGCTTGGCGATGATGACCTCGGCCTTGCCGAAGGCCTCGGTGATCTCGCGCTCCCAGTTGAGGAAGTCCTCGGTGCCTTCCTTGGGCTTCTTGCGCTCTAGGTAATATTCCTCGCGATAAACGAACATGACGACGTCGGCGTCCTGCTCGATCGAGCCCGATTCGCGAAGGTCGGAGAGCTGGGGGCGCTTGTCGTCGCGCGATTCGACCTGGCGCGAGAGCTGCGAGAGCGCGATGACCGGCACGTCTAGCTCCTTGGCGAGCGCCTTGAGGCTCGTCGTGATTTCCGTGATCTCCTGCACCCGGTTCTCGCTCGATTTCTTGGACGAGCCCGACAGGAGCTGGAGATAGTCGACGACGACGAGGTCGAGCCCCTTCTGGCGCTTCAGCCGTCGCGCGCGGGCGGAGAGTTGCGCGATCGAGATGCCGCCTGTCTGGTCGATATAGAACGGGATCTTCGACATCTCGCGCGTCTTGTCGACGATGCGCTCGAACTCGTCGCGGGAGATGTCGCCGCGCCGGATCTTGTTGGACGGAATCTCGGTCTGCTCGGAGATGATGCGGGTGGCGAGCTGCTCGGCCGACATCTCGAGCGAGAAGAAGCCGACCTGGCCGCCATTCGTCGTCTCGCGCGTGCCGTCGTCGCGCACCCGGCTCTGATAGGCCTTGGCGACGGCGTAGGCGATGTTGGTGACGAGCGCGGTCTTGCCCATGGCCGGGCGCCCGGCGAGCACGATGAGGTCGGAGCGCTGCAAGCCGCCCATGCGCTGGTCGAGGTCGATGAGCCCGGTCGCGGTGCCAGACAATCCGCCGTCTCGCTCATAGGCGGCGGCAGCCATCTCGACGGCGGTCGCGAGCGCTTCCTCGAAACGCTGGAAACCGCCATCGTAGCGGCCCTTCTCGGCCAACTCGTAGAGCGCGCGCTCGGCGGCGTCGATCTGCCCGGCAGGCTCCTCCTCGACGCCGGCCTCGTAGGCCGTCGTGACGAGCTCCTCGCCGATGTCGATGAGGCCGCGCCGGATCGCGAGATCGTAGATCGTGCGGCCGTAATCGGCCGCGTTGATGATCGTCGTCGCCTCGGAGGCGAGGCGCGCGAGGTACTGGCTGACCGTGATGTCGCCGACGAGATCGTCACCGAGATAGGTCTTCAGCGTGATCGGCGTGGCGACCTTGTTGAGTCGGATGAGCTGGCCGGCATTCTGGTAGATGCGGCCATGGAACTCGTCGAAGAAATGGGCGGCCTCGAGGAAATCGGCGACCCGGTAGAACGCTTCGTTGTTGACGAGGATCGCACCCAGCAGCGCGGCCTCGGCCTCGATGTTCTGAGGCTTCTGGCGGTACTCGCCCGGCTTCTCAGGCGTGAGGCCGCGGGGATCGAAGGGGACGTGGGCAACGGACATGGCCTCACTATAGCGACGCCCCTTGAGGCGCGCGACCACACCGGAAAGAAAAAGGTCCCGTCCCACGAACGGGACGGGAGTTGGCATCAGTTCAATGGCGCGTGAGCGCTGGAGGCTGTTTCACCGTCTCGCAGGACGGATCGACGCCTGACGATTCGCTGTCGCAGTCGCAGTCGATAGGATTGACATGCGACGGCGTCTAGCGACGCCTTCCAGCACCGTCCCGACGCTTCCCCCCCACCGGCGCACCGGCGCTTGGCACCAGCCCGCCGGCGCGAGGCAAACGATAAGAGGTTCTACTCCTCTTCGCCCGTGACCGGCTCACCTTCGTCGCCTTCGGGCTCGGAGCGGCGCGAATCGTCGCGCTCATAGACGCTCTCGTCGCCGGAGAAGAGCTGATCGAGCTCGATGTCGAGCTCGTCCTCCTCACGGGCGAGGATGTCCTCGCCGGCGGCCTGGCGCTCGGCCTCTTCCTCGGAGCGGGCGACGTTGACGGTGATCGTCGCGGTGACCTCGGGGTGGAGACGCAGGATGACCTCGTGGATGCCGAGCGCCTTGATGGGCTGGGGCATCTCGACCTGGGCGCGGGTGATGACGAAATCCTGGGTCGCGGCCATCTCGACGATGTCGCGGTTGGAGACCGAACCGTAGAGCATGCCGGCATCCGACGCTTGGCGCACCGCGATAAAGGTGGCGCCGTCAATGGTCGCGGCGACGGTCGCGGCCTCGCCCTTCATCTCCTCGTTGCGGGCCTCGAGCTGGGCCTTCTGCGCTTCGAACTGCGCCTTGTTGGCCTTGGTGGCGCGCAGCGCCTTGCCCTGGGGCAGGAGGAAGTTGCGGGCGAACCCGTTCTTGACGGTGACGACCTCGCCCAGCTGACCGAGCTTGGCGACGCGCTCGAGAAGAATGACGTCCATGATGTAGGCTCCTTGGAATATCGAATGATGGGTTGGTGTGAACTCAGGCCGCACCAGGCGGGCGCGGCGATGACGGAGGTGGTGTCGAGGATGGCGGCCCGCGGCGGGCCCGCACGTCGGTCAACGCCTCGGCGACGCCGAGACCGACGAGCATGAAGAGCGCGACGATCGAGAACGGCGTCACGATGAGGACGAAGTAGACGCCGACCAGGATGATCCGGCGCATGGCGTGGCCTGCGACGAGGCTGTGCAGCACCGCGAGGCCGAGAAGGAGGAAGGCGAAGGCCAGCGTCGCGAAGGCGACCTGACCGATGGTGCCGACCCAGCCCGGACCGAAGCTCGCGACGATCGTGACGCCGAAGACGAAGGCCGCCATGGGCGGAAAGTCGATGTCCCGCAGCCGCGGCCAGGGCCGCATCAGCACGCCCGATGCACGCGCGATCCTCGCGGCGAGCCAGAGATTGAGGAGCGTGATCATCATCCAGGTCAGCGCCGCCATGACGGGCAGGAGCCGGACGACGGTGTCGGCAAGCTCCGCGCCCGCCGCACCCCCGGCGCTGTCACCGACGGGTGGGCTTGCCGTTTCGGGAGCCGCGAGCTCCGGCACCGCGAAGACCTGCGCGACGAGCGTCTCCACGTCGGTGCGGAACTCGGCCGTTCCGTAGCCGATCATCGGCAGAGCGGCGAGAACGAGCGCGGCGGCAAGCGCGGCCGTCCAGAGAACGAGACGCTCGGCCGGATACCAGGCCGGGTCTCCGTTCTCGTCGGGCCGTGCCTGGAGGGCGAGACGAATCAGCCAGAGCGTCGGCGCCCCGATCGTCAGAAGGAAGGTGAAGGAGGGCAACGGCCCGAGGACGAGCGCGACGCCCGTCGCGACCAGCATGGCGATGATGCCGACCGGCAGGCCCCAGCCGAGGCCGGCCACGAAGAGCGGCAGCGGCGCCAGGTAGAAGAGGAGGACGGACAGCACCGAGCCCGTCGCCACCGAGAGGTAGAGCAACGCGGCGGCCAGACCGGCGCCGATGGCGATGAGGAGCGGTTTCGTCATGTCTTGCGGGCTGTCCCTGCGCGGAGCGCGGTTAGAGGCGTCGTGCCCCAGCCAAGAATCGGTTCGGTTCGGAGCGAAGGTCTCGCCCGGGCAAGAGCCCGGCGCCCAAGGGCGCCAGGCGTCGAGTCGGATGACGCGAGGTCGCGGCAGGCGCGACCGGCGTCCTAGCGGATCACGAAGGGCAGCAGGCCCAGGAGCCGGGCGCGCTTGATCGCCTTGGCGAGCTGGCGCTGGTTCTTGTGGCCCACGGCCGTGATGCGCGAGGGAACGATCTTGCCGCGCTCGGAGATGTAGCGCTGGATCAGCTTGATGTCCTTGTAGTCGATCGCGGGCGCGTCACTGCCCTCGAACGGATCGGACTTGCGACGACGGAAGAAGGGCCGGCGGCCTCCACCTTGGCTCATTCTCTAGCCCTCCTGGCTGGTGGCTGCGGGCGCATCGCCGCGAGGGGCGTCGTCGCGGGGCGCATCGTCCCGGCGCGGGCGGTCGTCGCGGTCCCGGCGCGGACGGTCGTCGTCGCGGCGGGGGCGGCGGTCGTCGCGGTCGCGGCGCTGCATCATCGCGGAGGGCTCGTCGTCGAGCGCCTCGACCTTGATGGTCATGATGCGCATGACGTCCTCGTGAAGGCGCTGCTGGCGCTCCATTTCGGCGACGGCCTCATGCGGCGCGTCGATGTTGAGGAGCGAGTAATGCGCCTTCCTCGACTTGTTGATCCGGTAGGCGAGGTTCTTGAGACCCCAGTACTCGACCTTGCCGATCGAGCCTCCACCCTCTTCGATGACGCCCTTGAACGTCTCGACGAGAGCCTCGACCTGCGCGCCCGAGATATCGGGTCGCGACAGGAACACGTGTTCGTAAAGCGGCATGAATGCCCTTCTTCGCACAAAAGGGGCATGGCGCGGCCCGCCCTATGGGCGGCCACGTCGGCCCGTTCCCTGATGGAACCGGCGCCCGGATGGCGCACGGTCCTGCCGTTGCGGCGCAAAGCCCGCTCGAAGAGCCGGGACAGGCTCGTCTGCTGCTTCAATGGCGGGAACACGGGAGGACGGCGCGTCTGACGACGCCTGCGCCACGAATGGACGCCCTCCGTTCAGCCCCCGGCCGCACGGCAGCGCGCGTTATACACGCAAGCCCCGCAGGCGCAAGGGGCGGCGTCGGCAATGGGCGGGGTGGGCGGATGGCAAGAGCTGAGCGCATATCGGTCTCGCCGCTCGCCACGCACGGTCCGACGCTTGACAGATGCGGCGAGCCGACCCAATCCGGCTGCCAGACTTCCCGGCCTTCAACCTTCGAGGAGACGCGCGTGGCCCACGCATTCATCTGTCCGGGACAGGGCAGCCAGTCGGTCGGCATGGGCCAAGCGCTCGCCAAGGCGCATGGCGAGGCCCGCGCGGTCTTCGAGGCCGTCGACGAAGCGCTCGGCCAGAAGCTGTCGGCGCTGATGTGGGAGGGGCCGGAGGACGCGCTGACCCTCACGGCCAACGCGCAGCCCGCGCTCATGGCCGTCTCGGCCGCGGCCGCGCGAGTGTTGGAGGCAGAGCACGGGGTGCGGATCGCCGATGCGCGCTTCGTCGCCGGCCACAGCCTCGGCGAATATTCCGCCCTCGCAATCGCCGGCGCGCTCGACGTGGCCGAGGCCGCGCGCCTGCTGCGCATTCGGGGCGACGCGATGCAGGACGCGGTCAAGCCGGGTTTTGGGGCCATGGCCGCCATCCTCGGGCTCGACATGGATGCCGTCCGCTCGGCCTGCACCGAGGCCGCGCAGGGCGAGACGGTCGCACCCGCCAATGACAACGCGCCCGGTCAGATCGTCATCTCCGGCCATGCCGGCGCCGTCGAGCGGGCCTCGGTGCTCTGCAAGGCCAAGGGCGCCAAGCGCGCGTTGCCGCTGGCCGTCAGCGCGCCCTTCCACTGCGCCCTCATGGAGCCGGCGGCCGGCGCGATGAAGGCGGCACTCGCGGGGGCGACCATCCAGGCCCCATCCACGACCCTCGTCGCCAACGTCCTCGCAGCGCCCGTCGGCGAGGGCGACATCGCCGCCCGGCTCGTCGATCAGGTGACGGGCCTCGTGCGCTGGCGCGAGAGCGTCGCCTACATGGCGAACGAGGGCGCGACGACGTTCTACGAGATCGGAGCAGGCAAGGTGCTCGGCGGCCTCGTCAAGCGCATCGCGCCCGACGCCAACGCGATGAGCGGCGGCACGCCGGAGACGCTCGAGGCGATCGCGAAGGACCTGAAACGATGAGCGCTGGTAGGATGGACGCGCTCATGTCCGACTGGACCGAACTCGGACGCCCCGACGCAACCGGCGCGAACCGTAAGGTAACGACCTTTTTCTTTCGCGATTTGCCTAAGGATACGACGGTAGGTCGCATAGATGTTACAGTGTCCGAAGGTGTTGGGCGCAGTTCAATACATCGCTTTTCAGCGACCCTCGGTCTGGCCTTTTGGCCCTCGCCTCGCCTGTCTGAAGGATGGCACGCCGGGTATTCATTCAGGACGTCGGCACGCGGCCTTCCGGCAGACCTGAACTCGTGCACTATTCAGATAAGATCGTTGGAGTAGACCATATGTTCTCACTCGAAGGCCGCCACGCCCTCGTCACCGGCGCCTCCGGCGGCATCGGGCGCGCCATCGCGGCGGGGCTCCATGCGCAGGGCGCCGTCGTGGCGCTGTCGGGCACGCGCGAGGCGGCGCTGCGCGAGGTCGCCGAGAGCCTGGGCGAGCGCGCTCACGTCGTGCCGGCCGACCTATCCGACCTCTCGCAGGCCGATGGCCTGAGCGCCAAGGCCGAAGCCATGATGGGCGGGCTCGATATCGTCATCAACAATGCCGGCATCACGCGCGACAACATCTCGATTCGGATGAAGGACGCGGAGTGGGACGCCGTGCTCGCGCTCAACCTCACGGCCGGCTTCCGCATCGTCCGCTCCAGCCTCAAGGGCCTCGATGAAGCGCCGCTTCGGGCGGATCGTCTCGATCACCTCGGTCGTCGGCCATACCGGCAATGCGGGCCAGATCAACTACGCCGCCGCCAAGGCGGGCGTCGAGCGGCATGACCAAGGCGCTGGCCGCAGAGGTGGCGCAGCCGGGGCATCACCGCCAACTGCGTCGCGCCCGGCTTCATCGCGACGCCGATGACGGACGCGCTCAACGACAAGCAGAAGAGCTGCGATCATCGGCACCGTTCCGGCCGGCCGGCTCGGCACGCCCGATGAGGTGGCCGCGGCCTGCGCCTATCTCGCCAGTGACGAAGCGGCCTATGTGACCGGCCAGACGGTTCATGTGAACGGCGGCATGGCCATGCTCTGAGGGCCGGGCTTCGAGCCGGCCTACCCGCCGACGCGCCCGTCTTCCAGCGCCGCCTGCCGATCGGCGACGCGTGAAGCGATACAGATAGAGGCTTGCGGCGTCTCGCGACCCGCGTGTAAGAACGCCCGAACCGTCCGCTCGGAGACAGATGTCTGCAGATGTCTCCCGCGGCCCTTGAAGAATGACAGCCCGCGCAGGGCCCGGCCCGCGCCCTGAGGGAGAAGACCATGAGCGACGTTTCCGACCGCGTGCAGAAGATCGTTGTCGAGCATCTGGCGGTCGACGCCGAGAAGGTAAAGCCCGAAGCCAGCTTCATCGAAGACCTGGGCGCGGACAGCCTCGATACGGTCGAGCTCGTCATGGCATTCGAGGAGGAGTTCGGCGTCGAGATCCCCGACGACGCGGCCGAGACGATCACCACTGTCGGCGATGCCATCAGGCTTCTGGAGCAGAAGACGGCCTGATCCGCCGCCCGCCCTCGTCCCGCGCCCACGCTTGCGGCGGGCCGGCGATGGCAGGCGATCCGCCCTGTCGTCCTCTGCGGGGGCCGACGGCAGTCCCATGACGGTGATGAGGGCGGCCCCGAAAGCCGCCCTTTCGCGTTCGGGCCGATGCTCCCATTCCGATCCTAACCACCCACAGGCCATGACAGGGCCGCCCCCGTCATCAGCGAGTGGAGCCGAGTAGACTTATGGAAATGCGCCGCGTCGTCATCACCGGAACGGGCATGGTCAGCCCGCTCGCCACAGGCACCGAGGAGACCTGGAAGCGCCTCCTGGAGGGTCAGAGCGCGGCCGGGCGGATCGAGGAATTCGACGTCTCGGACCTGCCCTGCCAGATCGCCTGCCGGATCCGGCGCGGCGACGGCTCGGACACCTCCTTCGATCCCTCCGCCTGGATGGATCCGCGCGATCTGCGCCGCGTCGATGATTTCATCATCTACGCCATGGCCGGCGCCGACATGGCGCTGGAGGACGCGGGCTGGCACCCGTCCGAATTGGAGGACCAGCATCGCACCGGCGTCCTCATCGGCTCGGGCATCGGCGGGTTCCAGGGCGTCGCCGACGGCGCGCTTCTCCTCCAGGAGAAGGGTCCGCGCAAGCTCTCGCCCTTCTTCATCTCCGGGCGCCTCATCAACCTCGCCTCCGGCTACGTCTCGATCAAGCATGGGCTGAAGGGCCCGAACCACTCGGTCGTCACGGCCTGCTCGACCGGAGCGCACGCGATCGGCGATGCCGCCCGCCTCGTCGCGCTCGGCGATGCGGACGTGATGGTCGCCGGCGGTTCGGAATCGGCTGTCACGCGGCTCTCCATCGCCGGCTTCGCGGCCTGCCGCGCGCTCTCCACCGGCTTCAACGACACGCCCGAGAAGGCGTCCAGGCCCTATGACAAGGACCGCGATGGCTTCGTGATGGGCGAGGGCTCCGGCATCGTCGTGCTTGAGGAGTTGGAGCACGCGCTCGCGCGCGGTGCCAACATCATCGCCGAGGTCGTCGGCTACGGGCTCTCGGGGGACGCCTACCACGTCACGGCGCCGGCCTCCGACGGCAACGGCGCCTTCCGCGCAATGGAGGCCGCCGTCGGCCGCGCCGGCATCGACGCCTCCGAGATCGACTACATGAACGCCCACGCCACCTCGACGCCGCTCGGCGACGAGATCGAGCTTCGCGCCGTCACCAATCTCGTCGGCGCAGGCTCCACGATGTCGATGTCGTCCACCAAGTCCGCCATCGGGCACTTGCTTGGCGCGGCCGGTGCGGTCGAGGCGATCTTCGCCGCCCTCGCCATTCGCGACAACGTCGTGCCCCCGACGCTCAATCTCGACAATCCGAGCGTGGAGACCGACATCGATCTCGTCCCCCATAAGGCGCGCGAGAGGAAGGTCGATATCGCGATGTCGAATTCGTTCGGCTTTGGCGGTACCAACGCGTCCCTCGTGCTGCGGCGCTTCGCCGGCTAGACGCATGTCCGTCTGCCGCAAAATCGCAACGGTCTGTCGCTAGCGGTGGCCGATAGACTGTTCTGCGTTCGCGAGGACCGCGAGAGATGACCGTTCAAGACACCCCCGCCGGCCGAACCACCGCCGGCGAGATCGCTGCCGATGGCCACACGGGTTTCGAGGCCGGCGATCCGGCGACCCGCACCGACGGCATCGCTGCGCCCGACACGACCGAGACGCCGAGGAAGCCCACGGCCCGCGAGCGGCGGTTGAACCGCAACGGGTTCGTCGCGCTGTTGGGCGGTCTGATGTCGCTCGCCTTCATCGGCGCGCTGGCGCTCGGCGCCATCCTCTATCTCGGGGCCGGCATGCTCGACGCGAAGGGCCCGCTGGCGGAAGAGACCGTCGTGACCATCCCAGAGGGCGCCGGCGCCAACACGATCGCCGCGATCCTCCGGCGCGAAGGCGCGCTGCCCGATAGGCGCGTGGCGGGCGTTGCCGATCCGACCATGCTCTTTCGGACGGCCGTGCGCACCAAGGGCGCGAGTTCGAGGCTGCGGGCCGGCGAGTATCTCATACCTGCGAACGTGAGCGTGAACGGTCTCGTCGACCTTCTCACCTCCGGCCAGGCGATCCAGCACCGGGTGACGGTGCCCGAGGGACTGACCTCGTTCCAGGTCGTTCAGCGACTGGCGAATCACGAGGTATTGGAGGGCCCGATTCCGGCCATACCGCCCGAGGGCTCGATCCGTCCCGAGACCTACAACTTCTCGCGCGGCGCAACGCGCCAGGAGATCCTCGACAAGATGATGGCCGACCAGCGCGCCATCGTCGAGAAGGCCTGGGCGAGCCGCGCGCCGGACCTTCCGCTCTCATCGCCCGAGGAACTGCTCATCCTCGCCTCGATCGTCGAGAAGGAGACGGGTGTCGGCTCCGAGCGCGCGCATGTCGCGTCCGTCTTCACCAACCGGCTGCGGCGCGGCATGCGGCTGGAGACCGATCCGACGATCATCTACGGGCTCTGGGGCGGCGAGGGAAAGCCGAAGGACCGCGGCGGCCTGCGTCGCTCCGAACTCGACCAGCGCACGCCCTACAACACCTACCAGATCGACGGCCTGCCGCCCGGCCCGATCGCCAATCCGGGCGAGGCCGCGCTGATGGCGACGGCCAATCCGATCGAGACGGACGACCTCTTCTTCGTCGCCGACGGCACAGGCGGCCACGTCTTCGCCAAGACCTATGACGAGCACCTCGCCAATGTGGCCAAGTGGCGCCAGATCGAACGGGAGCGCAACGCCGCGCGGGCGGCGGCCAAGAGCGATAGCAGCGCCACCGAGCGCGAAGTGTCCATACCGAACGACCTCGCGATCGCCAGTGACGCCACGGCGATCGAGGGTGCGACCATCATCCAGACCGCACCGGCCAATGCGACCGTGGCCGGAGAGAGCCCAGCCGGGGCTGCGGCCGAAGTCGCCGCCGAAGTCGCCGCCGAGGGCTCTCCCGTGCCGCTGCCGCCGCGCAGACTTTGAGGGCCGCCGCCCGCCCCGCTCGGCGTAGGCGAGGCGGACCGGTGAAACACGCACCTCCCGAGAGACACCTCCCGAGAGACATCTCACGAGAGACCTTGAGAAAGCCGATAGGGGCCGATGACACTGCACAGCATGACCGCCTTTGCCGGAACCGCCGGCTCGCATGGACGCCACGCCTGGACGCTCGACCTCAAGTCGGTCAACGCACGCGGGCTGGATCTCAAGCTGCGCTTGCCGAGCAGCCTCGATCCGCACGAAGCCGCGATCCGCAAGACAGCGGGCGCTCGCCTGACCCGCGGCACGGTCTCGATCACGCTGCGGCTCGACGCCGGATCGATCGAGATGGCCTATGCGGTCAACGCCGACCTTCTGACCACGCTCGCCAAGACCCTGATCGAGGCCTCCAACCGCACCGGCCTCGCCGCGCCCACGCTCGATGCGCTGGTGCGGGTGCCGGGCGTGCTCGAACAGGCCGATAGCGACATGGCCGAAGAAGGGTTGAACGAGGCGCTTCTCGCCAGTCTCAACGGTGGCATCGACGCGCTGGCCGAGGCCCGGGGCGAGGAGGGTGCGCAGCTTGCCGTCCTCCTCACCGATCACATCGACACGCTGACCCGCCTCACCGACGACGCCGAGGCGACGGGGGCGTCCCGCCCCGCCGCGCGCCAGGAGCGGCTGCGCGCCATGGTCGCCGATCTCGATGTCGCGCTCCCATCTGAGCGTCTGGTGCAGGAAATCGCGCTCCTCGCCGTCAAGATCGACATCCGCGAGGAACTCGACCGCTTGCGCACGCATATCGCGGCCATTCGCGACCTCCTCGCCAAAGGCGGCCCCATCGGGCGCCGGCTCGATTTCTTCGCGCAGGAACTCAACCGCGAGGCCAACACGCTATGCTCCAAGGCCGGCGACGCGGCGCTGACGGCGATCGGCGTCGAGATGAAGGTCGTCATCGACCAGTTCCGCGAGCAGGTGATGAATGTCGAATAGGACGGTGATGGCACCGATGACATCCGGGTCGATGCGATGGTGAAGGACGACGAGGCCGACGTGCCCAAGAGCCTCGACGCGCCGGGCCTCGTGCCCGAGACCGGACATGTCACGCGGCGCGGGCTGATGCTCGTCCTCTCCTCACCGTCGGGCGCCGGCAAGAGCACGATCTCGCGGCTTCTCCTGGAGACCGATACCAACATCACGCTCTCGGTGTCCGGCACAACGCGCGATCCGCGCCCGGGCGAGATCGACGGCGTCCACTATCACTTCATGGACCGGCCGGACTTCGAGAGCCTGATCGAGACGAGCGGCTTTCTCGAATGGGCCCACGTCTTCGACCATCTCTACGGCACGCCCCGCGCGCCTGTGGAGGCGGCGCTCACGGCCGGGCGCGACGTCCTTTTCGATATCGACTGGCAGGGCACGCAGCAGATCGCGGCGCAGGCGCCCGACGATCTCGTGCGGGTCTTCATCCTGCCGCCCTCGATCGCCGAACTCGCAGCGCGGCTGCGGCGCCGCGCTCAGGATTCCGATGCCGTCGTCGCCAAGCGCATGGCCAAGGCCTCGGCCGAGATCAGCCATTGGGACGAATACGACTACGTCATCGTCAACCGCGACATCGACGAGAGCCTGCGCCGCCTCCGCGCCATTCTCCAGGCCGAGCGCATCCGCCGCACGCGCCAGACGGGGCTGGCCGATTTCGTCGGCTGGCTGCGGACCGACCTCTAACGGACCGCCCGGCCTGAGAGTCCAGGCGAGTTCTCAGGTCTCCTTCGTCGACGTCTCCGCCGCGTGCCGGCCGAAATCGGCGGCGTCGGTGTCCTGCCCGGCCTCGACGATCCGGCGCCGGATGTCGCGGGTGCGGGTGAAGAGATCGAAGAGCGCATCGCCGTCGCCCCAGCGTATGGCGCGCTGGAGGAGGGCCAGATCCTCGGAGAAGCGCCCCAGCATTTCGAGGACGGCGTCCTGATTGCTGAGGAAGACGTCCCGCCACATCGTCGGGTCCGACGCGGCGATGCGCGTGAAGTCACGAAAGCCCGAGGCGGAGAACTTGAGCACCTCCGACTTCGTGTGTCC
The DNA here is from genome assembly GCA_963842125.1 of uncultured Alphaproteobacteria bacterium. GTDB lineage: Bacteria > Pseudomonadota > Alphaproteobacteria > Rhizobiales > CAWCWK01 > CAWCWK01. The sequence goes on from CAWJFE010000001.1 coordinate 403,854, forward strand.
CTCGAGGTCGGAGACCGTGCCGACGATGTTGTAGGCGATGAGGTGCGGCAGGTGGCTGGTGATCGCCAGCACCCGGTCGTGATGGGCCGCGTCCATCGCCTCGACATCGGCGCCGAGCCCCTGCCAGAAGCGGGTCAGCCGCGCGACGGCGCTGATGTCCGCCCCGGCCGGTGGGGTGAGGATGCACCAGCGATTGCGAAAGAGGGTGGCGAAGGCGGCCTCGGGGCCGGATTGCTCGGTGCCCGCGATGGGATGTGCGGGGATGAGATGCGCGGACGCTGGCACGTGAGGCGCCATCGCCTCCAACACCACGCGCTTGACCGAGCCCGCATCGGAGACGACGGCGCCGGCCTTCAGATGGGGCGCGATCGCCTCGGCCACCGCGCCGCTCGCGCCGACGGGCACGCAGGCGATGACGCAATCGGCGCCCGCGACCGCCTCGCCGACCTCGGCGTGGTAGCTGTCGCCGAGCCCCAGCGCCTCGGCGCGGGCTAAGGCATCCCAATCCCGGTCGTGAAGCGCGAAACGGACGCCGTCGCGCCGCCCGGCGAGCGCGATCGAGCCGCCGATCAGACCGCAGCCGATAATGGCCACCCGTGCGAAGGGCGGAGCGTCATCGCCCGCGACGACGTCCTTTAGAGGCTCGTCAGTCATCGCCAGCCTGGGCGAGGAAATCGCGGACGGCGGCGATGAACGCCCTGTTGGCCTCTTCGGTCCCAACCGTCACGCGCAGGGCATTGGGCAGGCCGTAGGCCACCACCCGGCGCGTCAGCACGCCCCGCGCGACGAGGAAGGCGTCGGCCTCGGCGGCCGTCCGGCCTTCCGCCTCGGGGAAGTGGACGAGGAGGAAGTTGCCGACCGAAGGCGTGACCGTCAGGCCGAGCGCCTCGACCTCGGCGGCGAGCCAGGGGCGCCATTTCGCGTTGTGGGCGCGGGCACGGGCAAGATGGTCGGCATCGCGAACGCCGGCAGAGCCGGCCGCGATGGCGGCGGCGTTGACGTTGAAGGGGCCCCTCACCCTGTTGATCGCGTCGATGATCGGGGCGGGCGCATAGGCCCAGCCGATCCGCAGCGCTGCCAGACCGTGGATCTTGGAGAAGGTGCGGATCATGACGACATTGGCCGCCTCGTCGACCAGCGCCGCCCCGTCCGCATAGTCGTCGAGTTCGACATATTCGGCATAGGCCGCGTCGAGCACGAGGAGCACGTGCGGCGGCAGGCCGGCCTGGAGGCGGCGCACCTCGGCATCCGGCAGATAGGTGCCCGTCGGATTGTTGGGGTTGGCGAGGAAGACGATCTTCGTGCGCTCGGTGACCGCCGCGAGAAGCGCGTCGACATCGGCGGTCAGATCGGTCTCGTCGGCGACGACCGGGGCCGCGCCCGAGCTGAGCGTTGCGATCCGGTAGACGAGAAAGCCGTGCTCGGTGAAGACGACCTCGTCGCCCGGCCCCGCATAGATCTGCGCGAGGAGCCCCAGGATCTCGTCCGACCCGTTGCCGCAGACGATCCGCGCCGGGTCGAGCCCGTGCGCCGCACCGATCGCCTCGCGCAGGACGAGGGACGAGCCATCCGGATAGTCCTCGAGATGGCCGGCCGCCTGACGATAGGCGTCTATCGCGCGCGGACTCGCGCCCAGCGGCGATTCGTTGGACGAGAGGCGATAGATCTTTTCGGCATCGGCCGTGTGACGACCGGGCACATAGGCCGCGATCTCGAGCACACCTGGGCGGGGTCGCGGCGCGGTGGCCGGCGCATCGATGTCTGTGTCTGTATCGGCGTCAGGGGCGAGGCTCATCGAGGATGCGTCCTTGCTTGTCGGGTGTGGGAGCAGATGAATGGAGCGAGGTGAACGATGCGGCCGGAATCAGAGCGCCGGCGAGACCCAGGGTCCGCGCATGTAGCCACCCAAGGGCCGGATGACGCAAGCGGGATCGAGGGGCGCGGTGTCGCCGGCGACCAGGCGGTCCCCGTCCTGGCGATCGGTCAGCTGATCGAGACCCTGCGCCTCCCCCGAGACGAGGGTGACGGGCACGTCCCAGTCGAGATCCATCCTTGGGCCCACGACGAGCGCATCACCGACCCGCATGAGAACGCCGGCGCGCTCCGGCATCGCCCGCCACCAGGGGCCGGCGCGAAGGGGCAGAACGGCGATATCGCTCTCGCGATGTCCGGCGGCGGCGAGCGCCGTCGAGGCGTTTTCATGCGCGACAAGCTCGGCCGCATTGCCGAAGGCGAAGCGGGCGGCGTCGCGAAGGGCACCATCCTCGGCGCCGAGGTGGACGGCGAAGGGTACCTGTACCTGTGTGAGCGCCCCGATGATCTCACGCCAGATGCGCTGGAGGCTCGCCTCCGGAAAGCTGCCGCGATGGCGCTCGCCGAGCCGGCGGGCCATGGCGGCCTCGCGATCGGGGCGCAGCGCGGTTCCGAGCGTGCCGCTATCGGCCCGCTTGGCCTGTGCGACCTGTGCCACCACCTCGGCCCGCGCCATCAGCGTGTCGTGCATCAGCGTGTCGAGCCGATCGATCTCGGCCCGCAAAACATCGAGGGAAGGCGGTTCGGACATGAATGGCGGGCGGGTTGGTGAACGGGACCCGCCTTGATACGGCGCGCACGCGAATATGCAACGGGGCGCCAGCGCTCACCCATCGTCCGGCCCGGTCCGAAGCCAGCCGCGATAGGCGGGGTCGGCATCGATCATGTCGCCGTAGAGCCAGACCATCCGGTCGCAGAACCAGAGCTTGGCGAGCACCGAGACCGCGATGCCGGCGGTCGTGATCCACCCATCCAGCACGACGAGCCCATAGAGCCCCACCAGCGCGCCGACCATCGCAAGACCGGAGAGAAGGTGCGCCACCCGGACGTGATGCGCCGGGATCGGCACCCGCCCCCGCGCCAGCCAGACCCGCTCGCCAAACGTGGCCTGGGACGACCAGCGGTCCGTCCGGCGCGGCACGGGGAAGACGCGCGGGTTCAGCCAGACCCAGACCTGCAGCGCCAGGATGGGCACCAGGCACCACCAGCCGATCCAACTGCGCGAGAACACGGCGAGCGCCATCAGCGGCAGGATCGGCACCCGCGTCCAGGCGCTCCACGGATTGGCGTGCCGCGCCCAGACCGCATCCGACATCCCCATCAGCCAAGCCACCCGATGACCGTAGTCATGACTGCCTCGTGCCGGCGGGCTGGGCTCTCCGCCTCGCGGCTCTTCTTTGCCTCGCGCCGGCGGGCTGGAGTTGCTTAGAGGCTGTTCTCCACCTGGCTCCGGCGGGCTGGAGTTGCTTAGAGGCTGTTCTCCGCCTGGCTCCGGTGGGTTGGATTGGCCTAGCGGCTCCTCTTCGGCTCGCGCTGCCGGGCTGGGGATGGTCCTTGTCGATGGGTCGGATGTGCTTCGTGGGACCGGGGTGGTCGCGTCGTCGATTGGAACGGTGGCCGGATTCTGGGCGGGCGAGTCTGGGGCATTGCCGGAGGCGGGACGGTCGGGCGGGGGCATCGGACGGTCTCCGTGGGCTTGGCATGGGGCTTGGCATGGGGCGGGGCTGGCCAGGATGCGCCTTACGTCGCACCGCTGGCAAACCCGTCCTGACGGCGCTGCTCTTCGGGCGGCGGATGGGCCTGACTGGCAAACGTCTGCGTTGACTGCCATATAGCGGCGTCGCCCACACGCACCTCGGACGCCTCGCAGATGGCCGCCCCCATCGACACCCCCATCCCGTTCCGCAAGATGAACGGTCTCGGCAACGCCTTCGCCGTCCTCGACGCGCGCGTGCCGGAGGTCAAGGCCGGGCTCGATCGGCTGAGCGAGGCCGATATCGCGCGGCTGAGCGCGCCGGGCGCCATCGGCTTCGACCAGTTCATCACCATCGAGCCGCCGCGCTCCGAGGGGGCCGACGCCTTCATGCGCATCCGCAACGCGGACGGCGGTGAGGTCGAGGCCTGCGGCAACGCGATGCGCTGCGTCGGATGGCTGCTGACGGAAGAGACGAGCCGCGAGACGGCCGTGATCGAGACCGTCGCCGGCTCGATGACGGCGACACGCGTCCCGCCGCCCGACACGACGGATCCATCGGAGGGAGACACCCCGAGCCCGCTGGCGCAGGGCAATTCCAGCCCGCCGGCGCAAGGCGATCCCAGCCTGCCGGCGCGAGACAATCCCAACCCGCCGGCGCGAGGCAATCCCAGCCCGCCGGCGCGAGGCATGAAGAGAATATCCGTCAACATGGGGCGGCCGCGGCTGCGTTGGGACGAGATCCCGTTGTCGGAAGAGTTTCGCGACACGCGTGCGATCGAGCTGGAGATCGGACCACGCGGGGCGCCGGTGCTGCACTCGCCGGCGGTGGTCAATGTCGGCAATCCGCACGCGATCTTCTTCGTCGACAACGATGTGGAGAGCTATGGGCTGGAGACCTGGGGCCCGATGATCGAGCATCACCCGCTCTTTCCCGAGCGGATCAATGTCAGCCTCGCGCAGGTGCGCTCGCCGACCGAGATGCGGCTCAAGGTCTGGGAGCGCGGCGTCGGTCTCACCCGGGCCTGCGGCACGGCGGCCTGCGCGGCCGTGGTGGCGGGCGCGCGCAAGCGGCTGACGGAGCGGGCGATCACGGTCCACCTTCCCGGCGGCCCGCTCGCGATGGAATGGCGCGAGGGCACGGACGAGATCATCATGACGGGCGGGCTCGAGGACGAAGGTCCGCGCGAGATCACGCCCGACATGCTGGCCGGAGAGGCAGCATGAGCGAGACCCAAGGCGAGATCGAAGGCGAGATCCAGGAGGACACCGAAGGCTCCGTCGAAGTCCTCACCTTCGGCTGCCGTCTCAACGCCTACGAATCGGAGGTCATGCGCCGTCATGCCCTGGCGGCGAGGCAAATGCCTGCCGGCGAGGGCGCGATCGCTCCGACCGATCCGAGCGAGATAACCCCGGCCCACACTCGAAAGGCAGGCTCAGCCAGCCTGAGAAACGCAGCCCCAAGCGGCCAGCGCGAGACGACTCCAGCCCACCAGCGCGAGACAATCCCAGCCCGCCGGCGCGAGGCAATCCCAGCCCGCCGGCGCGAGGCAATCCCACCCGCCGGCGCGAGGCAATAGAGAGCCGCGAAGCGACGAAGACCATCATCGTCAATACGTGCGCGGTCACGAACGAGGCGGTGCGCCAGGCGCGCCAGTCGATCCGGCGGGCGCGGCGCGAGAACCCGGCGGCGGAGATCGTCGTGACGGGCTGCGCGGCGCAGACCGAGACCGGCATGTTCGCCGCCATGCCCGAGGTCACGCGCGTGATCGGCAATGCCGAGAAGCTGGACGCCGCGAGCTGGACGAGGGACGGAGAGACCGACGCGTTCGGCTTCGAGAAGGTCCGGGTCAACGACATCATGGAGGCGCGCGAGACGGCGGCGCATCTCATCGACGGGTTGTCGGAGCGTACGCGGGCCTTCGTGCAGGTCCAGAACGGCTGCGACCACCGCTGCACGTTCTGCATCATTCCCTTCGGCCGGGGGCCCAGCCGGTCCGTGCCGATGGGCGTGGTGGTCGACCAAGTGCGCCGGCTCGTCGACACGGGCCACCGCGAAGTGGTGCTGACGGGCGTCGACGTGACGTCCTATGGCGAGGACCTGCCGGGCGCCCCCAAGCTCGGCCGGCTCGTCCAGGCCATTCTCGCCGGCGCGCCCGATCTGCCGCGCCTTCGGCTCTCGTCGATCGATTCGGTCGAGATCGACGCGGCTCTGATGGAGGCGATCGCGTCCGAGCGGCGGCTGATGCCGCATCTCCATCTCTCGCTCCAGCACGGCGCCGACCTCATCCTCAAGCGCATGAAGCGGCGCCATTCGCGCGGCGATGCGCTCCGCTTCGTCGAGGATGCGTTGAAGGCGCGCCCCGACCTCGTCTTCGGCGCCGACCTCATCGCCGGCTTCCCGACGGAGACGGAGGAGCATTTCGCCGACCTTCTGAGCATCGTCGAGGCGGCGCATATCACGCATCTCCACGCCTTCCCCTTCAGCCCGCGCGAGGGCACGCCCGCCGCGCGGATGCCGCAACTGCCCAAAGCGCTCATCAAGGCGCGTGCGGCGCGGCTGCGCGAGGCGGGCCGGTCGGGACTGCTGCGGCATCTCGAAGCCCTGCGGGGCTCGCGGCAGAGCGTGCTCGTCGAGCGTCCCGGGTTCGGGCGGGCCGAGGGCTATACCGGCATGCGTATCGCGCCGGAGCATCCCGTGGGAGAGATCGCGCAGCTGAGCGTGGGCGGTCATGACGGCGGGGCGCTCATAGAGGCGGATCTTCGCGACATCTCGGCAGAGACGGCGACGGAGCTGGCCGCATGACGCCGCTGCGCGTAAGACGGCTAGCGAAAGTGAACGGGGATTGGGCATGAGCGACGGCGAGAAGACGGGTTTCCTCTCGCGGCTCTTCGGCCGGGGCAAAGCGCGCGACGAAGAGCAGACCAAACCGGCAAAGGACGATGCCACGCCCGCGCTCTCCCCCGAGGCGGCCGAGCTTCAGCGGTTGCGCGAAGAGGTCGCCGAGGAGGTCGCGGAGGAAGAGGCCCGCGAGGAGGCTCAGCTGCGGCACGCCCGAGAGGCGGCGGCCGAACGTGCCGAAGAGGACGACGAGACCCGCTCCGACGCGACAGACGCGGCCCTCGCCGCCCTGTCTACGGAAGAGGAAAAAACCGAAGACGACGAAGGGGATGGTGCCGAGGCCGCGACGCAGCCCCCCGCCGAACCGGAGCCTCTGCCCGCGCTTCGGCCGGCCCCCGATCCCCGGCCCGCGTCACCCGATCTGGTGCTCGTGCCCTCCGCCAGCTTCGAGACGCTACCCACCCCACGTCCCGATCCGACGCGGGCCCCGGCCCAGGCGCCGACGGAGCAGCCGCGTGGCTTCTTCGCGCGTCTGACGCAAGGGCTCACCCGCAGCTCGGCCGCCCTGACATCCGGCATCACGGACGTCTTCGCCAAGCGCAAGCTCGACGCCGCCACGCTGGAGGAATTGGAGGACGTGCTCGTCCAGGCCGATCTCGGCGTCGAGACGGCGATGCGGGTCGCCGAATCCGTCGGCGAGGGGCGCTATGGCCGCGAGATCGCACCCGACGAGGTCAAGGCGATCCTGGCGGCCGAAGTCTCACGCGTGCTCGATCCCGTTGCGCGTCCCATGCCGCTCGATCCGACCCTCAAGCCGCAGATCGTCCTCGTCGTCGGCGTCAACGGATCGGGCAAGACCACGACGATCGGCAAGCTCGCCTCGAAGTTCACGCAGCGCGGCAAGACCGTCATGCTGGCCGCGGGCGACACGTTCCGCGCGGCGGCCGTCGAGCAGCTGAAGGTCTGGGGCGAGCGTACGGGTGCGCCCGTCGTCACCCGCCCGCATGGCGCGGACGCGGCCAGCCTCGCCTTCGACGCCATCAAGGAGGCCAAGGCCGCCGGCACCGACGTGCTGATGATCGACACGGCCGGGCGGCTTCAGAACAAGACCGAGCTGATGGCCGAACTGGAGAAGGTCGTGCGGGTGATCCGCAAGATCGACCCCAAAGCGCCGCACACCGTCCTCCTCGTCCTCGACGCGACGGTCGGGCAGAACGCGATGAGCCAGGTCGAGGTCTTCAAGCGCTCGGCCGGCGTGACGGGCCTCGCCATGACCAAGCTCGACGGCACGGCCAAGGGCGGCATCCTCGTCGCCATCGCCGCCAAGCACCGCCTGCCGATCCACTTCATCGGCGTCGGCGAGGGCATAGACGATCTGGAGCCGTTCGACCCGGACGAGTTCGCGGCCGCGATCGCGGGGACCTGAGGGGACGCGACCCGACGAGGCCGAATCAGCCGGTCTCGAAGACCTGCGGCAGCCCCGGTACCTTCGTCAGAAACGCGGGCACGTCCAACCCTTTCTCGCGCAGCCAGTCCGCGTTGTAGAGGCGGGACTGGTAGCGGGTGCCGGCGTCGCACAGGATGGTCACGATGGTATGGCCCGGCCCCATCTCGCGCGCGAGGCGGATGGCGCCGGCGACGTTGACGCCAGACGATGCACCGAGGCAGAGGCCCTCCGAGAGAAGGTCGAAGGTGAGTGGCACGGCCTCCGAATCGGGGATCTGAAAGCTCACGTCCGGTACAAAGCCCTCGAGGTTGGCCGTGATCCGTCCCTGCCCGATACCCTCCGCGATCGACGAGCCGGAACTGCTGAGTTCGCCCGTCGTGTAGTAGCTGTGCAGGGCGGCGCCCATCGGGTCGGCGAGGGCGATGCGGATATCGGGCGAGCGTTCGCGCAAGGACTGCGCGACGCCGGCCAGCGTGCCGCCCGACCCAACGGCGCACACGAAGCCGTCGACCTTGCCCCCCGTCTGCCGCCAGATCTCGGGACCGGTGGTCTCGACATGCGCGCGCCGATTGGCCGTGTTGTCGAACTGGTTGGCCCAGACCGCGCCGGGGATCGCCTCGGCCAGGCGGCCGGAATAGCGCACGAAGTTGTTGGGGTCGCGATAGGGCTTGGCCGGCACTTCGACGAGCGTCGCGCCATAGGCCCGCAACGTGTCCTTCTTCTCCTCGGACTGCGTGTCGGGGATGACGATGACGGAGGTGAGGCCCATTGCGCGGCCGACCATGGTGAGGCCGATGCCGGTATTGCCGGCCGTCCCCTCGACGATCGTGCCGCCGGGGGCGACGAGGCCCCGCTCCATCGCGTCCTGGAGGATGAAGAGCGCGGCGCGGTCCTTGACCGAGCCGCCGGGGTTCATCCATTCGGCCTTGCCGAGGATCTCGCAGCCCGTCGCTTCGGACGCCGCCTTGAGGCGGATGAGGGGCGTGTCGCCGATCGCGTCGAGGACGGAGGAGGAGACGGGAAGGGAGATGTCGGTCATGAGGCGTCTCGCGTGAGGAAGGGCGACGATAGGACGGGCTGTGCGTGCCGCCAAGAAACCCAGTTCCGTCAGACGCCGCGCCGGGCGATCGGCTGCCCGGCCAATCGCTTGTGGACGTGAACCATCAGCGCCGTCGCGAAGAGCGGTGTCAGAAGGTTGAGGATCGGCACGGCGACGAAGGCGGCGATGGCGAGCCCGGCGAGGTAGATCCGGCCGCGATGGCGCTGGCGAAGCGCGTCGACATCGCGCTTGGGGTGGAAGCGCAGCGCCGCGAGATCGAAATATTCGCGCCCGAGCAGATAGGCGTTGACGAGGAGGAAGGCGGCCACGTTGACCACCGGGACGAGGAGAAGCGCGAGCGCGACGAGATTGCCGAGAAGCACGACCAGCATGAAGCGCAGCGACAGCGGCACCGACTTCCACAGCGGGAGCGCGCGGCCTGGCGGATCGCCCGGATAGCAGTCCTTCTCGACCACCTCGGCCATCTCGTCGAGGAAGAGACCGGCGACGAGCGCCGAGGCGATGGGGACGAGGAATATGAGGCCTATGAGGAGCCCGAGGCCCGCCACGAGATCGATCGCCCAGTCGATCCAGCCGCCGCCATAGTCGACCTCGACCCAGGCATCGAGCCCGCGCGTGAGCCCGAGCCAGAGGATGGCGAGAATGCCGATCGTGAGCGCCAGCGTCTTCACGAAGGCGCCGCGATAGGCTGGCGAGACGAGCTGCGCCAGGGCGCGGGTGATGTCGGCGATCATGAGGCGCAGGTAGAATGGGCGGGTGCCAGGCGCAAGACACGACGCCGCTTCCTCGCCCGTGTTTGGCCGTCATCTCATCATCGCCGGGTCTTCGTCGTCGTCCGCAGCGGTCTTGTGACCCGTTCCCCCATGCCTATAGTGCGACCGCCCGCGATGCGCCGGGCGCCTCGAAGCGACTCGCGAGCCCGCCCATGACCGCCTCCAGTCCCGCCGACACGCATGTCCTGTGCATCGGCAACGCCATCGTCGACGTGCTGGCACAGGCGGAGGACGCCTTCCTCGCGCATGAGGGACTGGTCAAGGGCTCGATGAACCTTATCGACACCGAGCGCGCAGCCGCGCTCTACGACCGGATGGGGCCGGCGACGGAGATCTCGGGCGGATCGGCCGGCAACACGAGCGTCGGCGTCGCCTCGCTCGGCGGCCGCGCGGCCTTTATCGGCAAGGTTGCGGACGACCAGCTCGGCGACATCTTCTCCCACGATCTGCGTGCGACCGGCGTCACTTTCGAGGTCGCGCGCCTGACGGATGCGGAGCCGACGGCGCGCTCGATGATCCTCATCACGCCCGATGGCGAGCGCACGATGAACACGCATCTGGGTGCCTGCGTCGCGCTCGGGCCGGGGGATGTCGACGAAGCGCTCGTGGCGGCGAGCGCGGTGACCTATTTCGAGGGCTATCTCTGGGACCCGCCGCACGCCAAGGACGCGTTCCGCAAAGCCGCCCGGATCGCCCATGCGCACGGGCGGCGCGTCGCGATCTCGCTCTCCGATTCGTTCTGCGTGGAGCGCTGGCGCCCGGAATTCCTCGGCCTGCTGCGCGACGGCACGGTCGACATCCTCTTGGCCAACGAAGCCGAGGCGCTGGCGCTCTACGAGACGGGCGATCTCGCCATCGCCAAGGCGCGGCTGGCCGAGGACTGCCCGTTGAGCGTCGTCACGCTCGGCCGCCGCGGCGCGATCGCGATCACGAGCGAGGGCGTCGAGGAGGCAGCCTCGCATCCGGTCGAGCGGGTCGTCGATCGCACCGGCGCAGGCGATCTCTTCGCGGCCGGCTTCCTCTTTGGGATCGCGACCGGGCGCCCCGTCACCGAGTGCATTCGCCTCGGCAACGTCTCGGCCGCCGAGGTCATCACCCATGTCGGTGCCCGCCCGCAGACGCCGCTCCAGACCCTCGTCGCAGAGGACGAGGCCCGCCGCGCGGCCTGACCGGTCGGGTCTCGTCCGGCGCCCCCAGCGCCCCGGCGAAGTGTCTAGTTCTTGCGCTGCCAGCGCGGCGTCGTCAGTTCGACGAAGAGCGGATCGTTGTCCTTGGCCCGGCGCAGCGCCGAGGCGCTGGCGACACCGAGAACGACGACGGGGATGAACATGGTGAGTGCGATCATGGGTCCGGCCTTCCGGGATGGCGTTTCGATGAGCGCACCATGACCGCGCGGCGCTGAACGCGTCCTGAGATCGGCGTTCAGGTGGCGTTCAAGTTCGTGAACGCGATCGTCGCCCCCGTGACGCGCCGCCTTCTCGCTTGAGCCCGCGCGCGGTCTGACATAGACCCGGTCAGCGACGCGCGAAGAGGCTCCATGACCCATTCTCCCCAAGACGGCCTGACCGTCATCGATCACCCGCTGGTGCAGCACAAGCTCTCCGTGATGCGCGACGTCCACACGCCGACGCATGAGTTCCGCAACCTCGTGCGCGAGGTCGCCATGCTGCTCTGCTACGAGGTGACGCGGGACCTGGAGCTGACGCTCGTCGATATCGAGACGCCGATCCAGGCCATGCGGGCGCCCGTCCTCGCGGGCAAGAAGATGGTCTTCGCGCCGATCCTGCGCGCCGGCGTCGGCCTCTTGGACGGTATGCTCGACCTCATCCCGGCAGCGCGGGTCGCCCATATCGGCCTCTATCGGAACCCGAAGACGCTCGAGGCCGTGGAGTATTATTTCAAGGCGCCGGACGACATGGACGAGCGCCTCGTCATCTGCGTCGACCCGATGCTTGCGACCGCCAATTCCGCCATCGCCGCCCTCGACCGGCTGAAGGCTGCGCGCGCGACGAACATACGCTTCGTCTGCCTCCTCGCCGCGCCCGAGGGCGTCGCGGCCATGCGCGAGAAGCATCCCGACGTGCCGATCTACACCGCCGCCGTCGATGAGAAACTGAACGAGAAGGGCTATATCATCCCGGGCCTCGGCGACGCCGGCGACCGCATGTTCGGCACGCGCTGAGGGCGGTGGGCAAGGAGACGCGCCGATGAGCCGATGGATCGACAGGGACGTCCTCGGGCATCGCGCGATCGGGAGCGCCCTCTCGGCACTCGAGGAGAACCGGGTCACCGCCGAGGCGCTGGCCGAGCGCGCGCTCGCCGCCTGCGCCGAGGGCGAGGGACCGCGCGCTGCCCTCACCGTCTATGCCGAGAGCGCGCTCGAGACCGCCCGCCATGTCGACCGGTTGCGCGCCATCGGCGCCGACCTGCCGCCGTTGGCCGGGGTGCCGGTCACGATCAAGGACCTCTTCGCGGTCAGGGGCGAGCCGACGCGCGCCGGCTCGGCCATCACGGCCGCCGCCGCGCCCGCTTCCGCCGACGCGGCCGTCATCGCGAACCTCAAGGCGTCTGGCGCCGTCATCGTCGCCAAGACGAACATGAGCGAGTTCGCCTTCTCTGGCGTCGGCCTCAACCCGCATTACGATACGCCGCGCAACCCGTATGACCGCGACGAGGAGCGCATTCCGGGCGGCTCGTCCTCGGGTGCCGCCGTCTCGATCACGGACGGCATGGCGCTCGCCGCCGTCGGTACCGATACGGCGGGCTCGGTCCGCGTTCCAGCCGCGCTTTGCGGTCTGGCCGGCTTCAAGCCCTCCTCGGGCCGGCATGCGATGGCCGGCGCCGTGCCGCTCTCCCCGACGCTCGATACGATCGGGCCGCTCGCCCGCTCCATCGCCTGCTGCCGACGAATGGACGCGGCCCTCGCCGGTACGCGTCGCCCGCAGGGCCTCGCCCGCCCGATCGCCGGCCTGCGCATCGGCGTGCCGCAGACGGTGGTCTTCGACGGGATCGAGGACGTCGTCGCCAACGCCTTCCGGCGGGCGCTCGCCAAGCTCTCCAAGGCCGGCGCGGTCATCATCGACCTGCCCTTGCGCGAATTCGGCATGGCGGCCGAGATCGCCGCGCTCGGCAATATCGCCCCGCCCGAGGCCTGGGCCTATCACCGCACCACGATGGCCAAGCAACGCGGCGCCTACGATCCGCGCGTTGCGCAGCGCATCGAAGGGGGGCGGGACGTGAGCGCGGCCGACTATCTCGACATGCTGGCCTTGCGCCGTCGAATGCGGGCGCTGGTCGACATCTCGACCCGGCTCTTCGATGTCCTCGTCCACCCCACATTGCCGATCACGGCGCCGCGCATCGCGGACCTCGACACCGACGAAGCCTTCTTTGCGACCAACGGCCTCCTCCTCCGCAATACGCTGATCGGCAACCTTCTCGACCGCCCGATCGCGACGTTGCCGATCCAAGCGCCGGACGAACCCGGCATCGGCCTCTCCATCCTTGGCGAGACGGGCGGCGACGCGACGCTGCTCGACATCGCGGAGGGCGCCGAGACGGCGCTGCGCGCGCCCGGCCGGCCGCCCGTGCCGGCCCATCGTGGGCTGCTGCACTAGGCGTGAGGATACCCGGCGTTAAGCCTATCCGGAGAGAGCACGATCTCGCACCCGCCCGCTTAAGCACCGCCTAAGCCCGGCAGGCCACCATGCCTTCGGGGACGGAGAGATGGCGAGACGGGATCGGTGTGCGATCTCGGAGCGGCGCGATCCGTCGAACGGTGACGGGTTCCAACGAATCATGCGGTTTCTCGCCTTCTCGGCCATCATTGCCGCCGCCGCGGCCCTCTCCGCGCCGCTCCTCGACGCGGCCTCGATCGCCTATGTCAGCCGCTCGAAGGCGCCGACTATGGAGCCAGTCGCGGCGCGCTTCTCCGCCGAAGTGACGCGCAAGGCGCTCGAGCCGCTGCCCGACGCCCGGCATCGCACCCTCGTCGTCCAAGCCGACCCGACCGGCCACTTCTCCGTCATCGCCGTCATCGGCGGGCGCAGCGTCGAGGCGCTCGTCGATACCGGCGCGACGAGCGTGGTGCTGACCTACGAGGCGGCCGAACGTCTGCAGCTCGACCTCCTGCCATCCGATTTCGACACCGCCGTGCGCACCGCCAACGGCATCACCGAGATGGCGTCCGTCTATCTTCAGGAGGTGCGCATCGGCCCGATCCGCATGCCGGCCGTCCAGGCGCTGGTGGCGCCGCGCGGGCTGCTGGAGCAGTCGCTGCTCGGCATGAACTTCATCTCGCGGCTCGACCGGTTCGAGATGCGCGGCCGCCAGCTCGTTCTCGGCGGCTGAGCGATGCGCGAGCCCGAACCCTCAGCCGGACGGCCTGTCCGCGCTCGCGCCCCGGATCGGCGGCTCAGCCTCCACGATCCCGGGTGCGCCGGCATCGTCCGCGCCGCGAACGACGTGATAGAGCTTGGCGTCGAGAAAGGCGCTCGGCAAATCCATGGCCTGCGTGCCGACCTGGTCGCGGTCCGGATCGTGGTCGGCGTCTCTCGCCTCCATCGCCGCCGCCATCGCGCGGGCCTCGCCGGACGTTCCGGCGCGCAGCAGGACGCGGGGGTAGATCCGGGCATTGGCCCAGTTCGGATCGTCGGGCGTCGCGCGGGGCGTCAGCGTCCAGAGCGGCATTCAGGCGTCCTCGCAACATGGAGCGCATCGCCAACCGATGCCTCCATGGTCCAACGCTCCCAGCTTCCGTCGCGTTCCGGCGGCGAGGCGAGAGCCTGGTCTCCCACGTTACCGACAAGCCTCGGCGTGATCATTATGCGACAGCGGCGAGAAACGCAGGAACCTATCCGCCGGCTGCCGACTTCTCACCGATATTCAAGGCTCAACCGTCAGGCGAGGCGCCCGGGAACGGCGGCGCCCGCGGCGGAAGAGCGCGCCGATCTCCAGTCCTGAGCGTCCCTGTCCCTCGCTCCTCCAGAACGAACGAGCCGTCCGATGACCTTCGATCCGACCGTCCTGATCCAGACGCTCAGCCTTGCCGATCTCGCCAAGCTCGCGGCCGCGCTCGTGCTCGGCGCGCTTCTCGGCCTCGACATCCGCGTGCGCAACGCCCATCCCGACGCCCGCATCCGCCAGGTCTCGCTCGCCGTTCTCGCCTTCCTGTCGGCGCTCGGCGTTATGGCGCTGGTGCGCGGCGGCGCGACCTTGATGGTTGGCGCGATCCCGGCGGCGCAGGTCGTCGTACCCCTCTCGGCAGCGGCGCTTCTCGTTCTCGCCGGCACGGCCGTCCTGATGTTGCTCCGCCCGGTCGCGGACGATCGCGCCCGACTGCGCGATACGAGCTTCAGCGTCGGCTTCGCCCTCGCCCTCGGCCTCGCCTGCGGCACCGGCCTCTCGCACGTCGCGATCGTCATCGTGCCGGCTGCCCTCCTCTTCCTCAACCTGATGCGCTGGACGCCGCCCGCGCCCCTCGCTTTGCCCGCCGGACAACAGGGCTGACGCCAGAGGAAAGAGCCGTGATGGATGAGGTGTGGCGGCTTGCCCCGCCCCGCCACTTGTCGCAATCTCCCACCATGCGGACGTGGTGGAATCGGTAGACACACCGGACTTAAAATCCGTTGCCTCTGAGGCGTGCGGGTTCGAGTCCCGCCGTCCGCACCATTCTTCATGGCGCTTGGCCGCCGGCCAACCCCAAGCGCACCATCTTCATGACGCTTGGCCGCCGGCCAACCCCAAGCGCACCATCTTCATGGCGCTTGGCCGCCGGCCGACCTCAAGCGCAGTATCGTCGCAACCAGTGCGATCGACGAACTCGTCGGTCACGGCCTCGCTAGCCGCCCTTCCCGCCACACGCTAAGAACCGCCTCGCACTGTTGGACGGAGGCGCGTGTGGAAGATGGTCGGTTGAAGGATGGGTTCGTCTATCTGGGGACGGCGGCGCAGCCCGATGGCTCGGACGCGCCGCAATATCTCGACCTCAAGCGGGCCAACCGGCACGGGCTCATCACGGGCGCGACGGGCACGGGCAAGACGGTCTCTCTGCAGATCCTCGCCGAGGGCTTCTCGGAGGCCGGCGTTCCGGTCTTCTGCGCCGACGTGAAGGGCGATCTCGCCGGCCTCTCCCGCCCGGGTGAGGAGAAGGGCGTGCTCACCGAGCGCGCGCGGACGATCGGCTTCACCGACTATTTCCTCGACGCCTTCCCGGCTACGTTCTGGGACCTCAACGGTCGCCTCGGCCATCCGATGCGCACCACGATCTCGGAGATGGGACCGCTCCTCCTCTCGCGCCTCATGGACCTCAACGAGGTGCAGGAGGGCGTGCTCAACATCGCCTTCAAGATCGCCGACGAAGAAGGCCTGCTCCTCCTCGATCTCATCGATCTCCAAGCGCTGCTCGCCCACCTTGCCGAGCATGCGAGCGAGGTGACGAACCTCTACGGCAACGTCTCCAAGGCCAGCGTCGGGGCGATCCAGCGCCGGCTCCTCGTCCTCGAGAACCAAGGCGCGGAGGCCTTCTTCGGCGAGCCGGCGCTACGCATCCAGGACCTCCTTCGCACGACGCGCGACGGGCGGGGCGCCATCAACGTGCTGGCCGCCGAAGATCTGATGCGGGCGCCCAAACTCTACGCCACCTTCCTCCTCTGGCTCCTGGCCGAACTCTTCGAGGAACTGCCCGAGGTCGGCGATCCGGACAAGCCTGTCCTCGCCTTCTTCTTCGACGAGGCGCATCTCCTCTTCGATGGTGCGCCAAAGGCGCTGACCGACAAGATCGAGCAGGTCGTCAAGCTGATCCGCTCCAAGGGTGTCGGCGTCTATTTCGTGACGCAGAACCCGCTCGATGTGCCCGACCCCGTCCTCGCCCAGCTCGGCAACCGGATCCAGCACGCGCTTCGGGCCTACACCCCGCGCGAGCGGCGCGCCGTGAAGGCGGCGGCCGAGACCTTCCGCCCCAATCCCGATCTCGACACCGAGGCCGCCATCGCGCAGCTCGGCATCGGCGAGGCGCTGGTCTCGACGCTCGTCTCGAAGGGCGAGCCGAGCATGGTCCAGCGCACGCTCATTCGCCCGCCCTCCTCGCGCATGGGGCCGATCTCTGCCGAGGAACGCACCGAGACGCTGCGGCGCTCGCCCATGGGCGGCGAATACGACCAGGCGCTCGACCGCCAGTCGGCGCACGAGATCCTGGCCGAGCGGGCCGCCGAGGCGGCGAAGGAGGAAGAGGAGCTTCTCGCCTGCGAAGCCGAGGAAAAGCGCGCCAAGGCCGCTACGAAACGCGCACCGGCCGAGGCCTCCGCCGGCGGCCTTTGGGGCACGATCGGCGAGCTCTTCAAGGGGAACGGACGACGCCAGTCGGTCGGCGAGGCCGTCGTCAAATCCGCCGCCCGCACGGCGACGACGCTCATCGTGCGCGAGATCGTGCGCGGCACGTTTGGCAGCATGGGGCGGTCGAAGACGAAGCGGCGGCGGCGCTGAGCGATGGCCCTGCCCGTAGGCATACGGCCTGTCACCCTGGCGGACGCCGCGCAAATCCAGCAAATCTACGCGCCCTTCGTGCGCGACACCGCGGTCTCCTTCGAGGACGCCGTCCCGAGCGTCGATGAGATGGCGACGCGGATCGATCGAACGATCGCGACGCATCCCTTTTACGTCGCCGAGTGCGAGGGCGAGGTGCTGGGCTATGCCTATGCGGGCGAGCACCGCAGTCGCGCGGCCTATCGCTACTCCGTGGACGTGACCGCCTATGTGCACCCTACGGCGCAACGGCGAGGCGTTGGACGACGCCTTTACGGCGCGCTGTTCGAAGCGCTCTCGGGCGCCGGTTTTCATCGCGCTTATGCCGGAGTTGCCCTCCCTAACGATGCCAGCATCGGCCTCCACAAGGCGGTCGGGTTCGAGCTGGTCGGCATCTATCGCGACGTCGGATCGAAGTTCGGGCGTTGGCATGATGTCGCGTGGTGGCAAAGACCGGTATAGCCCTTTCGCAACCCTCGCGCCGCCATCGCTCACGGATCACCCATGACCCTCGACACCACCCTCGCCACGCTCGACGCCACCCGCGATCAGGCCATCGAGCGCCTCTTCGCGCTCCTGCGCATTCCGTCGGTCTCGACCGATCCGGCCTATTCGAGGTCCTGCCACGACGCGGCGCAATGGCTGTCCGACGATCTGGCCTCGATGGGCTTCGAGGCGTCGGTGCGCCTGACGCCCGGTCAGCCGATGGTGGTGGCGCATCACCGCGCGGCCGGGCCGGACGCGCCCCATGTCCTCTTCTACGGGCACTATGACGTCCAGCCGGCCGATCCGCTGGAGCTCTGGGAGACGGGGCCCTTCGAGCCGCGCCTGACCGACACGGCCATCGTCGCCAGGGGCGCGGTCGACGACAAGGGTCAGCTGATGACCTTCCTGGAGGCCTGCCGGGCCTGGATCGCGAGTGGCGGCCTGCCCTGCCGGGTGACCGTGCTGCTGGAAGGCGAGGAGGAGTCGGGTTCGCCCTCGCTCGCCGGCTTCCTCGACGAGACGGCCGGCGAGTTGCGCGCCGATATCGCGCTCGTCTGCGACACCGAGATGTGGGACCGCACGACGCCCGCCATCACCACGCGCCTGCGCGGCATGGCGACGAGCGAGATCACGGTCCACGCCGCATCCCACGACCTTCACTCCGGCATGTTCGGCGGCGCGGCCCGCAACCCCATCCACCTCCTCGCCCGCATCCTCGCCGACCTACACGACGAGACCGGCCGGGTCACGCTCCAGGGCTTCTACGACGGCGTGCCCGAGCTCGACGACGAGACCCGCGCCTCCTGGGAGGCGACCGGCTTCGACGAGGCGGCCTTCCTCGCCGGCATCGGGCTCGACACGCCCGCCGGCGAGGCCGATCGCACGGTGCTGGAGAAGGTCTGGTCGCGCCCGACGGCGGAGATCAACGGCATCTGGGGCGGCTATACGGGCGCGGGCTTCAAGACCGTCATCCCGGCCGAGGCGAGCGCCAAGGTCAGTTTCCGCCTCGTCGGCGATCAGGACCCCGAGGCGATCCTCGCCGCGCTCCACACCCATGTCGAGACGCGCCTGCCGGCCGATTGCCGCGCCAGCTATGCCGAGGAGCGCGGCAGCCCGGCCATCACGATCGGGCGCTCGGACGCGCTCGCCTCGGCGCAGGCCGCGCTTGAGGACGAGTGGGGCGTCGCGCCCGTGATGGCGGGCTGCGGCGGCTCGATCCCCATCGTCGGGGCCTTCAAGACGGCGCTCGGCATGGACTCGCTCCTCATCGGATTCGCGCAGGGCGACGACCGCATGCACAGCCCGAACGAGAAATACGAGCTGACGAGCTTTCAGAAGGGTGCCCGCTCCTGGGCACGGCTTCTCGGTCGGCTGGGCGGCGTCTCGTGAAGGCGGTCTGCGTCTTTTGCGGCTCCAACCCCGGCGCGCGGCCCGACTATGTCGCGGCGGCCGAGGCGACGGGACGCGCCATCGCCAAGGCCGGTCTGACGCTCGTCTACGGCGGCGCCTCGGTCGGCTGCATGGGCGCGCTCGCCGATGCGGCACTCGGCGAGGACGGCCGCGTCGTCGGCGTCATCCCGCAATCGCTCATCGACAAGGAGATCGCCCACACGGGCCTCAGCGCCAATATCGTCACCCACTCGATGCACGAGCGAAAGGCCAAGATGGCCGCAATGGCCGACGGCTTCATCGCCCTGCCGGGCGGCGCGGGCACGATGGAGGAGATGTTCGAGATCTGGACCTGGGGGCAGCTCGGCCTCCACGACAAGCCGCTCGCGCTTCTCAACGTCGCCGGCTTCTTCGACCCGCTGCGCACCTTCCTCGACCACCAGACGGACGAGGCGTTCATGAAGCCCGCACACCGCGCCATGCTGCTGACGGGCGACGATCCGATCGCGCTTCTGGCCGACATGGCCGCCTACGAGCCGCCGACGGTCACGAAGTGGATCGGGCGCGCCGAGACCTGAAGGGGCGGATCAGCCGGCCGGCGTGGGCCTGTCGACCGCGATCATCGTCGCCTGCATGCGGGCGAACTCCGTGCCCGCGGCCGCATCCGTCACCCGCCCTTCGCAGACCGTGATCGTGCGGCCGGCGCGCAGGACCAGGCCTTCGCAGCGATAGCGCGCGGCGCGGGCAGGCTTGAGGAAATTCACCTTGAACTCGATCGTCAGCACGTTCCGGCCGGGCGCCATCCGGGTCGCGGCCGCGTAGCCGCAGGCCGAATCGACCGCCGCCGTCATCATGCCGGCATGAACGAACCCGTCCTGCTGCGCGATGGCATCGGCATGGTCGAAGAGGAAATAGACGCGGCCCTCCTCGACACGCTCCACGACGACGCCGATGGTGCGAAGGGCGCCCTGGCCGGCGACGCTCGCGCGGATCTCGTCTTCGGTCATCGCTGCACGCCTCGTCGATGGCACCGGTTTCGGGTGGCGGGGCCGGGCGGCGAAGTGATACCGCACAAGCCCCGACGCATCGTTCGCACGGCCGCCTCGACCGGTCCAGCCAGAGGCTCCATGCCCCCCACGACCTCGACGCCCCTGCGCATGTCCGCCGCCGACTGGGGGCTGCTGATCCTCTTGGCCATCATCTGGGGCGGCGCCTTCTTCTTCGTCGCGATCATCCTACGCGACCTCGACCCGCTGACGCTCGTCGCGGGCCGCGTGGTGATCGCCGCCGCGACGCTCTGGCTCCTGACGGCGCTCATGGCGACGCCGATGCCGCGCGGCTGGCCGATCTGGCGCGCCTTCCTCGTCCTCGGCGTGCTCAACAACGCGGTCCCTTTCAGCCTCCTCGCCTTCGGGCAAACGCAGATCGGCGCCGGCCTCGCGGCCATCCTCAACGCGACGACGCCGCTCTTCACCGCCCTCGTCGCCACGCTCGCCCTCTCCGACGAGCGGCTGACCCGGCCGAAGACGCTCGGCATCGCACTCGGCTTCTCGGGCGTCGTCGTCATGGTGGGGCCGGATGCGCTGGCCGGCCTTCTCGACAGCGTGGCCGGACAGATCGCCTGCCTTGGGGCGGCGCTGTCCTATGGACTGGCGGCCGTCTACGCGCGCCGTTTCAAGACGCTTGGCGTCGCACCCCGGCAGATCGCGACGGGGCAGCTGACCATGTCGGCCCTGGTCATGACGGCGCTGGCCACCCTCTTCGCCGCGCCGGCCGCCCTCCTGACGATATCGACCACGGGCCTCGCCGCGCTCGTCGCGATGGGTGTGGTCTGCACCGCGCTCGCCTATCTCATCTACTTCCGCCTCGTCTCCAATGCCGGCGCGACGAACGCCTCGCTCGTCACCTTTCTCGTGCCGGCGACGGCGATCCTTCTCGGCGTCCTCGTCCTTGGCGAACGGCTGACCGGCCCCGAGATCGCCGGCATGGCTCTCATCCTTGCCGGCCTCGCCTGCATCGACGGGCGGCTAGTTCCCAAACGGTTCGGCGAGCGCGTCGGCCAGCGATGAGACGGTGAGATCGGGCGCGAGGTCGGCATATTCATCGGCGGCGCCCGTCCTGTTCACCCAGACGGTTCGAAAGCCGAAGGCATGGGCGCCGGCGATGTCCCAGCGGTTGGACGAGTGGAAGCGCACCTCGCCCGGCTCCACGCCGAACTGGTCGGGCACCAGCCGGTAGGTGGCGGGGTCGGTCTTGTAGGTCTGGAGGACATCGACACTGAGGACGGCATCGAGATGGTTCGTCAGCCCCGCGTTCTCCACGGCCGCGGCCAGCATCTGCGCCGAGCCGTTGGAGAGGATGGCCGTACGCGCGCCGCGGGCCTTCAGGGCGGCGAGGAGGCCGGGCACCTCCGCATAGGCGCTCAAGGTCTCGTAGGCGGTGAGGAGATCGGGCTCGATGGCGGGATCGACATCGGGAAAGCTTGCCAGCGCGTGGGCCAGGGCTTCTTCGGTCAGCGACCAGAAGGGCCGATAGCGCCGCATCAGGCTGCGGGTCCAGGAGTATTCGAGCTGCTTGGTGCGCCAGAGCGCCGAGAGTGCGCCGGCATGAGGGCCTATCCGATCCGCATGGGCCGCGACGGCGGAATGGACGTCGAAGAGCGTGCCGTAGGCGTCGAAGACGAAGACGGGCAGGCTCGCCTCCATGTCCATCGCCTCGTCGCGCTCGGGCAGCGCCGAGGCTTCGGCGTCGAGCGCGGTCTCGACGTCGGCGTCGGTTTCCGCCGCGACCGCCATCATCTCCTCAGAACCACCCGCCATCGCTCGTTCCTCCGCCATCGCCGGAGACCCTACGGTGATCGGCGAATATCCACCAGACGAGGATGCGCGGAGGCATTCCCTGCGCGCCCAGCTCGTCTATAGAGTTAGCGACACGATCCACCACTCGACCGGGCTTCAGCGACATGACGACGACAGCCAAGCCGATGACCGACCCCGCCTCGCGCACGTGGACCTGGGTCGATGGTGGCGGGGCCGGCGCGGAGGGGGGCTGGCACGAGGGGAGCCCGACGCTCATCGGCCCGCGCAGCCACGCCTTCTGGCTCGGCTCCTCGGTCTTCGACGGCGCGCGGGCCTTCGAGGGCGTGGCGCCCGATCTCGACCGGCACTGCGCCCGCACCAACGCCTCGGCCCGCGCGATCGGCCTCGCGCCGACGATGACGGACGAGGCCATCACCGCGCTCGCACGGGATGGGATCGGCAAGTTCGGCGAGAGGCCCGAACTCTACATCCGCCCGATGTACTGGGCCGAGGCCGGCGGTGCCTCGACGATCATTCCCGATCCCGCCTCGACGCGTTTCTGCCTTTGCCTCTACGAGGTGCCGATGCCGAGGCCGGACGCCGGCATCTCGATCACCCTCTCGCCCTTCCGCCGCCCGCTGCCCGACACCGCCCCGGTCGACGCCAAGGCGGGTTGCCTCTACCCGAACCCGGCCCGCGCGCTCGGCGAGGCCAAGGCGCGCGGCTTCGACAGCGCCGTGATGCGCGACGCGCTCGGCAACGTGGCCGAACTCGCCTCCTCCAACGTCTTCATGGCGCAGGCCGGCGAGGTCCATACGCCAGCCCCCAACGGCACGTTCCTCAACGGTCTCACCCGCCAGCGGATCATCGGCCTCCTGCGGGACGCCGGCATCACCGTCCACGAGCGCACGCTCACCTATGCGGACCTCCAGTCGGCGGACGAGATCTTCTCGACCGGCAACTATTCGAAGGTCATGCCCGTCAACCGGATCGAGGACCGCACATTGGAGCCCGGCCCGCTCGGCCAACGCGCGCGCCAACTCTACTGGGACTTCGCGCACGGGCGCATCTGACACCGGCCTGCAGCAACGGATAGCGACATGACCAAACCTTCTTCGGACAAGCCGTCTTCGGACAGGCCCTCGATCGCCTTCCTCGGCATCGGCCTCATGGGCGAGCCTCAAGCGCGCAACCTCCTCGGCGCCGGCTATCCGGTCACGGTCTGGAACCGCACGCGGGCGAAGGCCGAAACCCTCGTCGCCGACGGAGCCGTCGTCGCCGGGACGGCAGCCGAGGCGGCGGCGGGCGCCGATATCGTCGTCATCATGCTCTCCGATGGGCCAGCCGTCGCCGAGATCCTCTTCGCAGCCGGCGTCGCCGACGCGATGGCGCGTGGTGCGGTCGTCATCGACATGGGCTCGATCAAGCCGACCGAGGCGCAGGATCACGCGACGCGTCTGGCCGAGCGGGGCGTCCATCAGATCGATGCCCCCGTCTCTGGCGGCACCACGGCGGCCGAAGCGGGCACGCTCTCGATCATGTGCGGCGGCGAGGCGGACGTCTTCGCGCGGGTGCGCCCGGTGCTGGAGGCCATGGGATCGCCCGTCCATATCGGGCCCGCCGGCACGGGCCAGATGGCCAAGCTCGCCAATCAGACCATCGTCGGCGTCACCATCGGCGCGGTCGCCGAGGGCCTCAATCTCTGCACGAAGGCCGGCGCCGACCCGGCCCGCGTCCGCGAGGCGCTGATGAAGGGCTTCGCGCAGAGCCGTATTCTGGAACTGCACGGCCAGCGCATGATCGACCGGGACTTCGCCGTCCGCGGCCGCAGCTCGCTGCAGCTGAAGGACTTGAGGAACGCGCTCGCGGCCGGCACCGATCACGGCGCCCGCATGCCGCTCACCACGCAGACGATCGCGCTCTACGAAGACCTGCTCGCCTTCGAGGACCCCGACCATTCGGGCCTGCTCCTCGCCTATGAGCGAGACGACTAGAACCGGCTCCCTCTCAAGACCGTACGATCTTGACCGTCTGGCCCGCCGTGAGTGGCTGGCCGGGGGTGAGGCCGTTGAGGACGAGGAAGAGGCGTACGGCGTCGCCGTCGACCTCCATGCGGCGCGCGAGGAGGGGCACGGTGTCGCCGGCGCGGACGGTGAAGGTGCGGATGCGGGTCGGCTTGATGGCACCGCCGAGGCCGCCGCGCTCGAAGCTGCGGATCGCGTCGAGAAAGCCCTGATCCTTGGCCGATGTCAGGGTTCGCGCGCCCATCACGAAGCGGTAGATTCGATCGCCGAAGCGCACGGCGCCGAGGCGGAAGGTCCATTCGCCGACCTTGGCGAGCGCCGTCGCCGCCGGTAGCCCGCCGACGATGAGGGGTCTGACCTCGCGCACCTCGGCGCCTTCGATCCAGCCCGATGTGATGACGGCGACGGGCGTGCCCGCGCCTTCGGCGTCCACCGTGTCGAAGCGCAGCGCGTCGTCATCGGGGCCGATGCCGAAGACGGTGCCCTTGCCGGACGCATCGAGGGTGAAGCCAGGCGGTGCGGTGAAGCGAACGCCGCTTGCCGGGTCGCGATAGGCGCGGCCCGACACACTGCCGCGCCCGGCCGGGCTACCGTAGCGAATGCCGTCGAGCGTCTTGAGGTAGCGCGCGCCCGCCTCGCCGATCCGGCCGGGCGGCAGGTTGTCGGCAACGCTGCGTGCGGCCTCGATCCGGGCAGGCGTCGAGGGATGGGAGGCGAGGAAGTTCGCCCGGTCCGGCCGGTTGGCCGAAGCCTCCAGCGTCGCCTTGCGGCCCATCGAGACGAGGAAGCGGGCCGCCGCCGTCGGGTCGTAGCCGGCGCGCGCCATGGTGTTGATGCCGATCCGGTCGGCCTCGACCTCCTGCGACTGCGAGAAGTTGGCGAGCGTGACTTCGAGCTGCTCGGCGCCGACGCCGGCCGGCGTGCCGGTCTGGCCGGCCGCGCGCACCCGTGCCTCGCGCTCGGCCGCATGCCGCGCGGTCACGTGCGCCATCTCGTGCGCGAGAACGGAGGCGACCTCGGCCTCCGAATTGGCGAGCGCGAGGAGCCCGCGCGTGACGTAGATATAGCCGCCCGGCAGCGCGAAGGCGTTCACGCCGGGCGCATCGAGAATGGTGACCTCGTAGCGCAGGTCCGGCCGGTCGGAGGCCGGCACGAGACGATCGATGACGCGCTCCAGGAGCCGCTGCATCTGCGGCGCACGATAGACACCGCCGAAGGCCGCGACGAGGCGGGGATGCTCGCGCGCGCCGATCGTGGCGTCGCGCACGTCCTCGGCGGCGGGCGTGACGATGACGGGCGGTTGCGCCGCCGGGGGCAGCTGAGTGGTGAGCGTCGAGCAACCGGCGAGGAGAGCGGTCGCGATGAGGCTCGTCGAGACAACGCGGAGCGAGCGCTTCATGCCGCGGTCCCTATGCAGGATGCGGCGGCAGGGCGCGAGATCGGCTTCGGGCGCAAGATTGCCTTCGGGCATGAGATTGCCTTGACCGAGACGCGTCTTCCGCAATAGCACCGCCTCACTCATCGATCCGCCTCAGTTGGTGCGCGCTGCGTATCCGGATCAGCGGCCCGTTCTTGTCCTCGATCCAGCCCCGCACGAGGACGACCTCGCCCTCGAGCGCTTTCAATCCGTCCGCCTCGGACGCCTCCGCTTCCGGTCCCCCAATGGCCGCATCGCCTTCGGTGCCCGACAGCGCGTCCGCGATACGGTCGGCCAGAGCCGGCGTGATGAGCGCGGTCGTATCGAAGCGCCAGACATCTCCGAAATTCACATAGGTCCCGCTCCGCGTCCGCGCTACGGCGGCGACGCGACCGGAGACGAGTTGATAGGTGCCTGTGGCATTTCGGAGAGCGTCGGGCGCGTGGGCGTCGGCGACCCGGTCCTCGCGCCAGATGCCCCGGCGCTCGGCACGCGCGGCGGCCTCGCGGGTCAGAAGGCGCGGTGCGCAGGACTGAGCGCGCTCCGGCGCCACGCGCACGAGCCCGCGAGCGACGAGATCGTCCTGGATCCAGAGATCGCCCCCTCCCCCGGCGCCCTCGCTAAGCCAGACATGCGCGGTTCGTTGACCGAACGCGTCAGCCGTCCCGAAGGCGCGATAGGCGACGGTGCGCCCGACGAGCGGTTCGAGCGCCTCGACGGTCAGCGCGGACGCGTCGAGAAGGCCGCGCGGCCAAGCGCCAAGTGCGATATCGGCGAGCGCGAGCCGGGTGCCGTCGTGGAGGGCGAGCGTGAGCGCGGGGCCGACAGAGGCCAGCCGACCCTCCTTGCGCGTACCCGCGCAAGGAGGGTCGGCGGCAACGGCCGGACCGACCAGCAGCCAGCCAAGGAGAGCCAGGAGGAAAACGCGCATCGGCCCGTGGAACGAGGATCGGATGGCTTGATACCACCGCTCGACTGTGTCGAAAGTCCGGACCGGGTCGCCTGACGACCCTCGCGCGATCAGTCGAAGAGCGAGGAGACCGATTTCTCGGCAGCGGTGCGCGCGATGGCCTCGCCAAGGAGGGGCGCGATGGAGACGGTGCGAATGTTGGCCGCCACCTTCATCGCCTCTGTCGATGGGATGGAGTCGGTCACGACGACCTCGCGCAGGTTCGACGACTGGATGCGCGCCACCGCGCCGCCCGACAGCACGCCATGGGTGAGATAGGCGCGCACGTCGGTCGCGCCGAGTTCGAGAAGCGCCTCGGCCGCGTTGACGAGCGTACCGCCCGAATCGACGATGTCGTCGACGAGGATGCAACTCGAGCCCGCGACGTCGCCGATGACGTTCATGACCTCCGATTCGCCCGCCCGCTCGCGCCGCTTGTCGACGATGGCGAGCGGCGCGTCGATGCGCTTGGCCAGCGCCCGTGCACGCACCACGCCGCCGACATCGGGCGAGACGACGACGACGTTCTCGGTCTGCACACGGTCCTTGATGTCGCGCGCGAGGACCGGGATGGCGAAGAGGTTGTCGACCGGCACGTCGAAGAAGCCCTGGATCTGACCGGCGTGGAGGTCGAGCGTCATCACGCGGTCGGCGCCGGCCTCGGTGATGAGGTTGGCGACGAGCTTGGCGGAGATGGGCGTGCGGGACGAGCCTTTGCGGTCCTGCCGGGCATAGCCGAAATAGGGGATGACTGCGGTGATGCGCTTGGCCGAGGCGCGCCGGAGCGCATCGGTCATGATCAGCATCTCCATCAGGTTGTCATTGGCCGGAAAGCAGGTCGACTGGAGGAGGAAGATGTCCTCGCCGCGCACGTTCTCCAGAACCTCGACGAAGATTTCCATGTCGGCGAATCGGCGCACGTTGCAGCGCGTCAGGTCGAGGTTGAGATAGTCCGCGATGGCCTGGGCCAGCGCGCGGTTGGAATTGCCCGCGACCAGTTTCATCGATTCGATCCCCGTGGAGACGGGCGGAGAGGCGTTGCGGAACGCCCGGGACGAAGGGCGTGGAACGAGGGCGCTCGCGCCGTCACGCGCCCCTCCACGGCGCGGCTTGTAGCCGCCGCGCCCCGGAGTCGCAACCGCGCGCTGTCATCGAAGCGTCATGAAGGCGCAGCGTGTCCCGGAGGCCTCGGTGCGAGAGGAGGCCAGCCCTTCGGCAGCAAAGGACCCCGCCCGGACGAGACGCGAGACATCCAGCCCCTTGGCGCGAGAGACATCCGCCGTCTCCGGAGCGAGAGACGTCCGCCGCCTCTGGCGCGACAGAAATCCAGCCCCGCGGCGCGAGAGAAATCCAGCCCCTCGGCGCGAGAGATAAAAAGCGATCACAGCGTGATCGCCGCGAAGAGGCGGCCGTAGTCGGGCTCGGCGCGGTGGGTGGCGCGGCGGTAGCTATAGAAGCGCGTCTCGTCGGCATAGGTGCACAGGTCCAGCGTCTCGAAGGCGAGGCCGGCGGCCTCGGCCCGGGCACCGATATAGGCGGGGAGGTCGAAGATGTGGTGTTCCGACCTCGGTGAGGGCGTGAAGAAGCGGGCGTTGTCGGCCTCGGCCTCGGCGAAACGGACTCGGAATTCGGGGCCGACCTCGTAGGCAGTGCGAGAGATCGTGGGGCCCAGCGCGACGCGGATGCGCCTCCGGTCGGCGCCGAGGGCTTCCATGGCCAGGGCGGTGTTCTCGAGGACGCCGGTGAAGGCGCCCTTCCAGCCGGCATGGGCGGCGCCGATCACGCCGGCCTCCGGATCGGCGAAGAGGAGGGGCCCGCAATCGGCGGTGGCGACGGCGAGGACGAGCCCCGGCCTTCGGGTGACGAGCGCGTCGAGCCTCGGTCCCTCGCCGGGCGCCCAGGGCTCTGTCACGGTCGCGACGTCGGCGCTGTGGATCTGGCAGGCGTTGAGGAGCACGTCCGACTCAGCGCCGAAATGAGCGGCGAGGCGGCGGCGGTTCTCATGGACAGCCGCCTTGTCGTCCGACGAGCCGAGGCCGCAGTTGAGGCCGGCGTAGATGCCGGTCGAGACACCGCCCTGCCGCGTGAAGAAACCATGCCGGATGCCCGCGAGGGACGTCGCCTCGATGGGTTGGAGAGCGGTCTCGGCTGCGAAATGGATCATCGGGGGTCTCGCATATGCAGTTCGCCGACAGAGCTAGGCGAAGCCGGGCGGAGTGGAGCCGCTGGGGGCCGTGAGCGCAAGGGCCTTGAAGAGTCGGCCCATCTGATCGGCGGAGACGAGACGGTCGCGGGCGGCGCTGAACTCGCCGGCACGCTCGGGGTTGGCGCGGGCGAGCGCATCGGCGCGCGCGTCGATGCCGAGTGCGGTGAGGAGTGCGCCCTGCGTGACCGGGCCATGCGCTCGCGCGCCGGCAGCCTCGGCAGCGGCCGCCAGGTTCGCGAAATCGACATGCGAGGTAAGGTCAGCCTCGCCCGGCGCGTCGAGCACGGGCGCGAAGCCGTGCGCGCGGACGCCCTGGAGCGTATCGCCGAAGCCCGGCCTCGCGTGACCGTAATCGATGAGGAGCGCCGCGCCACCCTCGGCGACGCGCCCACCGATGGCATGGGCGAGCGCGGCGCGGCCTGGAGCGTCCTCCCAGACGGCGCCCTCGTCCGGATCGGTCGGCGCATCCGGCAGCGAGGTCGCCTCGGCGCGAAGGCCGAAGCCGAGCCGCGTCCCGTCCGATCCGACGAGCCGTTCGCGCCAGCCTCCGCCATCGAAGACGAACTGCCGGATCGGCAAGGCGTCGAAGAGCTCGTTGGCGAGGAGGAGGACGGGGCCGCCCGGCACCTCGGCGAGTGTCTCGTGCCAGTCGATGCCGGGGGTCGTGGCGAGCGTCTCGCGCTGGACCTCGCGCAGCACGGGGCTCGTCTCGACGAGATGGACCGTCGCGGCCCCGGCGAGACCTGGTACCCGAGCCATGGCCCGGAGCGCGTCGCGCATCAGCGTGCCGCGGCCGGGGCCGATCTCGACGATGCGGACGGGATCGGGCGCGCCGGCATCGAGCCAGGCCTGCGCGGCCCAGAGGCCGAGGAGCTCGCCGAACATCTGACTGATCTCGGGCGCCGTCGTGAAGTCGCCCGCGGCGCCGAAGGGATCGCGCGTGATGTAATAGCCGTGGCGCGGATGGCCGAGCGCGAGGGCCATGAAGTCGGCGACGCCGAGCGGCCCCTCGTCGCGGATGCGAGCATGGATGATGCGCTCGAGCGGCGTCACAAGACCATCGTCAAAGGGTCGTCGTCATGCGGCGGCGGACCGCCGGCTGCCGAGAACGAGCGCGAGCCCGACGAGCGCCATCGGCGCCGACAGCATCATGCCCATCGTGACCGGGCCGAAGAGATAGCCGACTTGTTCGTCGGGCACGCGCACCAGTTCGACCAGCATCCGCGCGACACCGTAGCCGAGGAGGAAGACCCCGATGGCGAGCCCGGGCCGTTTCAGGCCGCCCCGCGCGACGAGGATCTGGAGGACGACGAAGAGGAGCGCGCCTTCGAGCGCCGCTTCGTAGAGCTGGCTCGGATGGCGCGGCTGCGGGCCGCCATTGGGGAAGACGACGCCCCAGGGCAGGTCCGTCGTGCGGCCCCAGAGTTCGGCGTTGATGAAGTTGGCGATGCGCCCGAAGAAGAGCCCGATCGGCGCGACGACGGCCACGGCATCGCCGAGGGAGAGCATCGGGATAGCGTGCCGGCGTGCGAAGAGGACGACGGCGACGCAGACGCCGAGGAAGCCGCCGTGGAACGACATGCCCCCCTGCCAGACCGCCAGCGCCTCGGCCGGGTTCTGGAGGTAGTAGCCCGGATTGTAGAAGAGGACGTAGCCGAGCCGTCCGCCAAGGACGATGCCGAGCGTCGCCCAGAGGAGGAAGTCGTCGAGATGCAGCTTGGTCATCGGCGCACGGTCGGCGGGCCAGAGGTGGTCGTTGGAGACCAGTCGCGAGAGCTGCCACCAGCCGAGCACCAGCCCCGCGATATAGGCCAGCGCGTACCAGCGGATCGCGAAGGGGCCGATCTGGAGGAGCACCGGATCGATGACGGGGAAGGGAAGGCTGAGCGCTATCATGCCGGAGATGCCGTTCTCGCTATCGTTGCGGGCCATCCCGGGTGAGGCCGATGCGTGCAAGGGTGCCGGTCGCCACGACCTGCGCCCACCTTGCACCCGCCGCCCCCGGTGCCCATCCTAGATGAGACTAGCCCGCCATCCCTTCACGGAGCCTTAACCATGACACAGACCCGCTCGCGCCTCATGGACGATCTCGCCCGCCTGATGACCGATGCGGCCGGTGCCGCGCAAGGCGTGCGCCAGGAGGCGGAGACCGTCTTTCGCTCCCAGGCCGAGCGCGTGCTGCGCGAACTCGACGTCGTGCGGCGCGAGGAGTTCGAGGCCGTCAAGGAGATGGCCGCCCGCGCCCGCGAGGAGAATGGCCGCCTCCAGGCCCGGCTCGACGATCTCGAGACGAAATCGAAGGGTCGCGACAACGACGCCGATTAGCCAGTGATGCCAGCGGCTTGACGGGGTGCCGCGCGGGTTGCGTCCACAGCCGCGCACAGTCTGTGCACCGCTTATCCCCACCCACGGGGCTCGCCAGCGAATCGGGCGGCGCGGTATAGTCCGATCACACGGGCAGGTATGGACTGATTTGCATCGCTCCAACCCGCCCGGCCCGGTGTCGCGCGTACCCCCAAGAGGCTTTCATGGACCTGATCGACGGCACGTTCGAGGATGCGGGCAACCCCCTGGACGTGGTCGAGCATCTGGCCGAGATGAGCCAGTGGACGCTGGAGCGCGCCGGCGAGGACGAGGTCACGATCGCGCTCTCGGCCACTTGGTGCGAGGTCGCGCTCTCGCTCACCTGGATGGAGGATCTGGAGGTCCTCCACGTCTCCTGCGCGCTCGACCTCAAGGTGCCCAAGAAGCGGCAAGCCGCCGTCACCCAGCTTCTCGCCATGGTGAACGCGCGCATGTGGCTCGGCCATTTCGACTTCTGGGACCAGGACGGAACGCTCGTCTACCGCTCCAGCCTGCCGTTGCCGGACGGCGCGAGCTTCACCACGTCGCAATCGGTGATGCTGGTCGAGAGCGCCATCGAGGCGATCGAGCAGTTCTATCAGGCCTTCCAGTTCGTCATCTGGGCCGGCCAGAGCCCGGCGCAGGCGCTCGAACAGGCGCTCTTCGAGACGGCGGGCAGCGCCTGATGGACGCGCGTCCGGCCACGCCGCTCGATGGGCTGACGATCGCCCTCGTCGGCGCCGGCCGGATGGGCGGCGCGATGCTGGAGGGCTGGCTGAGAGCCGGCCTCGCGCCTGAGCGCACGATCATCGTAGACCCTGCGCCGAGCGAGACCGTCGAGGCCTTGCTGAAAGGCCATGACGTGGCCCGTGCTCTCGATGGAACCGCGCCCGACATCGTCGTCCTCGCGGTCAAGCCGCAGGTAATGGATGCAGTGCTCGCACCGCTCGCCGCCGCAATTCCGCCGGGCGTGCTCATCGTCTCCGTTGCCGCCGGGCGCAGCGAGGCATCGCTCTCCGCAATCCTCGGCGAGCGGCCGATCGTTCGAGCCATGCCGAACACGCCGGCGCTGGTGAAGCGCGGCATTGCGGGCCTCTGGGCCAATGCCTCCGTCGACGGGACCGGGCGAGACCGCGCGGAGACGCTCCTCGCCTCGGTGGGCGAGGTCGTCTGGGTCGAGACCGAGGCCGAGATCGACGCCGTGACCGCCGTCTCTGGCAGCGGCCCGGCCTATGTCTTCTATCTTGTCGAAGCCATGGCGGCGGCCGGCGAAGCGGCGGGCCTTGCCGCCCCGACCGCCATGCGCCTCGCCCGCGCGACGGTGTCGGGCGCCGGCGCGCTCCTCGACGCATCACCGGACGATGCCGCGACCTTGAGACGCAACGTCACCTCTCCAGGCGGCACGACGGCGGCCGCGCTCGACGTCCTGATGGCGCCGGGTGCGATGCCCGCTTTGATGACCAAGGCCGTCGCGGCCGCCAAGGCGCGCTCGGAGGAATTGGGCGGCTGACAGGTGCGCTGAGCGTCTTCAGATCGTCGTCTGCTTCGTCTTGTCCCTTGCCCTGCCTCTTGATCACCCGCCGCGACTCCCGATCTTGAACGTCGGACACCAGAGGCGAGGCCGATGACAGACGACAAGAAACCCTCCCGCAAGGCGCGCGCCATCGAGGCCTTCCTGACGGCCTTGGCCGTCAAGCCCTGGCGCGAGATCGCGCTCGCCGAGATCGCCGAGGCGGCCGAGATGCCGCTGGCCGACCTGCGCGACGCCTTCCCGACCCGGACCGCCATCTTCCGCGCTTTCATCGCCCGTGTGGATGCCGCCGTGCTGCGCACCATCGCCGAGGAGGGCGACGAGGACGAACCGCACCGGGAGCGTCTCTTCGACGTGCTGATGACGCGCTTCGAGCACTTGAAGCCCTACCGGCCGGCGCTGGCTCGGGTGCGCGAGCACGCGATGCGCGATGCGGGCTTCGCGCTTCGGATGGGCGGACAGGGCCTCGTCAGCGCCGCCTGGATGCTGGAAGCGGCCGGCATCTCCTCGGCGCCCAAGACGTCCGGCTGGCGCCTGGCCGGTCTGCCCTATGTCTGGGGCCGCGCCTTCGACGTCTTCCTCGTCGACGACGACCCGGGCCTCGCCCGCACCATGGCGACGCTCGACCGGCAATTGCGCAAGGCCGAGGCGCGGGACCGCCAGATCCGCGACGTGCGGGCGCGTGTGAAGCGGTTCTGCAAGTCGGCCCGCGCCGGCAGCCGCCGTCGCTACGATTCGGCCGCCGATGGCTTCGCGCGCGAGGAAGGCTTTACCGATCCCGACGGCTTCGCGGCGGACGGCCGGATATGAGCGGCGCAAACGAGATCGCGCCCGAGACGACCTTCGCCGATTTCCTCAAACTCGACATCCGCGTCGGCACCGTCGTCGAGGCCGAGCCTTTCCCCGAGGCGCGAAAGCCTGCGCTCAAGCTGCGGATCGATTTCGGCGGCGCCATCGGCGTGAAGCGCTCCTCGGCGCAGATCACCAGGCATTACGCGCCCGACACGCTCATCGGCCGGCAGGTCCTCGCCGTCGTCAACTTCCCGCCCCGCCAGATCGGGCCGGTGATGTCGGAGGTCCTGACGTTGGGGGTGCCCGACGCGGACGGCGAAGTCGTGCTTCTCGCGCCGACGATCGCCGTGCCGGACGGCGGGCGGCTTTACTAGCCCGGCGTCCGCGATGTCAGCACTCGAAGCGCGACGAGGCCGAAGACGATCGCGAAGACGGCCTCGAACCAACGCTTGAGGCGCAGATAGGCGCCCGCGATCTTCGGGCGCGAGAAGACGACCGCATAGGCCGCATAGATCGCCAGACCGGGCGCGGCGATGGCGAGCATGACCGCAAGAAGCGTTGAGACGGGCGCATCTGCGGGCACGGCCAGCGCATAGAGCGATCCGAAGAAGAGGATGGCCTTCGGATTGGTCAGATGGACGGCGAGGCCGCGCGAGAAGGCGCGCCCGGCCGGCGGGACGCCGGCCTCAAGCGTGGCGGACGCAGGGCGCACGGCCTTGCGCGCCGAGCGATAGGCGAGGAAAGAGCAGGTAGGCACCGCCGGCATAGCGCAAGGCCTCGAAGGCCCAGGCATTGGCCAGCATGAGCGCCCCGAGTCCGAAGGCCGCCGCCGCCGACCAGAGTACGGAGGCCGTCATGACGCCGAGCACTGTCCGTAAGGCCGGCCCACTTCCATGCGCCAACGCCGTCCCGATGACGAGAAGGACGGCCGGCCCCGGCACGAGAAGCGACAGCGCCGAGATCGCGGCTATGGCGAGAAGATCCACGGTCATCGTTCATCCTAGAGCTTCGACGGGTCGGCGCATCCGGCATTCTGCGCGCGCCGTCCGAGAAATCAATCGACGTTCGCGAAGACCCGCCTACGCACCAGCAGGAGCGATCCGAGCCCTGATAGCGTGATGACGATCAGGCCGACGAGCGCATAGGCGTCCGGCCAGTCGCCGAAGACGAGGACGCCGAGGACGGTCGCGGAAATGAGCTGGCCGTAGACGAGGGGCGCGATGAGGCTGGCCTCGGCCGCACGGTTGGCGATGACGAGGAGGTAGTTGCCGATCGCCGAGCCCGCTGCGCTGGCGAGGATCAGCAGCGAGATGGAGAGGTCGATCTCCGGCAGGCTGGCCCGGAGGCCGAGCGGTGCGAGGACGACGGTTCCGATGACGAGTTGCGAGATGAGGAGGAAGCGCGGGCGGTAGGCGCCGGCGATCATCCGCGTCATGGCGAGATAGGCGCCGTAGAAGACGCCGGCGAGGAGCGCGAACCCCATGCCCGCCGTCGCGCCGAAGCCCGGCTTGACGACCAGCATCACGCCGACGAAGCCAAACGCCAGCAGAGCCGTGCGACCGCGCGACGGCGTCTCGCCGAGAAAGAGGACGGCGAGCCCGTAGGAAACGATCGGTCCGACGAAGAAGGCGCCGAAGACGTTCGCGATGGGTTCGGTTCTGAGCGCGGTCAGGATGCAGGAGATGCCGCCTGCGATAAGGACCGCTCGCAAGCCGACCCGCCAGTCGAAGAACTGGCGCAGTTCGCCGCGCTTCAACCCGCTGAACGGCAGCAGGAGGAGCGCCGCCAAAGCGAAGCGCGACCAGGCGACGACGAAGGGATCGATGCCGCCGGCGGTCAGCAGCTTGCCGGCCGTATCGCCGAGCACGACGCAGGTGACGGCGACGAAGACGATGCCGGCCAGCCGCAGGAGGTCGAGGGCGGACATGCGTCCGCACCCTCCGCCTCGGCCTAGCCGGCCACTCCCTCGACCATCAGGCTCACGACCGGCACGGGCGTGACGTCGAGGACGCCGAGTTCGTCGAAGCCGCCGAGGATGGCGTCGACGGCGATCGTCGCGAGCACGATGCCCATGACGCGGCTGATAATGCTCGCGCCCGTATCGCCGATCACCCGGTGGATGACGCTGGCGGCCAGCAGGAGACAGAGCGTGACGACGAGGACGAGCACGAGGAGGCCGGCCGTCACCGCCTGCTCGACGAGCGAATTGTGATTGTTTTCGGTCAGCACGACGATCGCCAGCATCGCGCCCGGCGACGCGATCGACGGCATGGCGAGCGGGAAGACGGCGCCGGCGAGGTGATGGCCGTCCGACTGGCTACCGTCCGCCTGCCCACTCTCCGCCTCTTCGATCTCTTGTGCAGGCTTCGATTCGCCAAAAATCATGGTGAGCGCGAAAAGGAAGAGGACGATGCCGCCCGCGATCTGGAACGAGCCCAGCCGCAAGCCCAGCGTCTCCAGCACGAACTGCCCGCCGACGAGGAAAGCGAGCAGCACGAGCGTGGCGATCATGACGGCGCGCAACGCGAAGCGCCGATGGAGATGACGCGGCACGCTGCCGACGGCGAAGAGATAGACCGGGATCGTGCCGACCGGATCGATCACGACGAGCAGCGTCACGAACTCGCGTGTGAGATCGGTCCAGTTCATCGATGCAGACCTCTCCGGTTCGCCATGCTGCGTCGAGCCATGCTCGACCGCCTACTCTGCCGCGTCCGGCAACTGTGTCGGCACGCCATCCCGCAACCGTTTGAGGTCCGGCGCCAGCGCCTCGTCGGTCAACGCTGCGATGGCTTCGTCGAGCCCCATCACCTTTTGCCCCTGCGTCCCCAGCCGCCGGATCGAGACCTGCCGACCTTCGGCTTCGCGGTTCCCGAGCGCGATGATGACCGGCACCTTCGCGTGAGAGTGCTCGCGGACCTTGTAGTTGATCTTCTCGTTGCGGATGTCGGTCTCGACGCGCAGGCCGGCTTTGCGCAGGGCGGCCGTCACTTCGAGGGCGTAGTCGTCGGCGGCCGAGGTGATCGTGCAGACGGTGGCCTGCACCGGCGAGAGCCAGAGCGGCAGGTGGCCGGCATAGTTCTCGATGAGGATGCCAACGAAGCGCTCCAACGACCCGAAGATCGCGCGGTGGAGCATGACCGGCACGTGCTTCTCGTTGTCCTGGCCGATGTAGAAGGCGCCCAGACGGCCCGGCAGGTTGAAGTCGACCTGGAGCGTGCCGCATTGCCAGTCGCGGCCGATGGCGTCGCGCAGCACGTATTCGAGCTTGGGGCCATAGAAGGCGCCCTCGCCCGGATTGAGCTCCATCTCGACGCCGACGGCCTCCATGGCGGAGCGGAGCGCGTCCTCGGCCAGATCCCACGACGCATCGTCGCCGACGCGGGTTTCCGGCCGATCGGAGAATTTTATGCGCACGTTCTCGAAGCCGAAGTCCTTGTAGATCTCGAGGAGGAGGTCGTTGACCTTGGCGCATTCAGCCGCGATCTGGTGCGGCTCGATGAAGATATGCGCGTCGTCCTGGCAGAAGTGCCGCACACGCATCGTACCATGCAGCGCGCCCGACGGCTCGTAGCGGTGGCACTTGCCGAACTCCGAATACATCAGCGGCAGATCGCGGTAGGATTTGAGGCCGTTCTTAAAAACCTGGACGTGGCCCGGGCAGTTCATGGGCTTGAGTGCGAACACCTTCTCGTCAGGGGTCTGACAGGTGTACATGTTCTCGCCGAACTTCTCCCAGTGTCCGGACTGCTCCCAGAGGCTGCGCTCCATCATGTCGGGCGTGTTGATCTCCTCGTAGCCAGACGCGTTGCCGGTGCGGCGCATGTAGGCGACGAGCGCCTGATACATCGCCCAGCCCTTGGGGTGCCAGAAGACCGAGCCCGGCCCCTCTTCCTGCATGTGGAAGAGGTCCATCTCGCGCCCGAGCCGACGATGGTCGCGCTTTTCGGCCTCCTCCAGCATGTGGAGATAGTCTTTCAGCTCCGACTCTTTCGCGAAGGCCGTGCCGTAGATGCGCTGGAGCATCGCATTGTCGCTGTCGCCGCGCCAATAAGCGCCAGCCACCTTCAGCAGCTTGAAGGCCGGCCCGACCTGACCCGTCGAGCGCCCGTGCGGGCCTCGGCAGAGGTCCATCCAGTCGCCTTGCGCGTACATCGAGAGGTCTTCGTCGCCCGGAATGGCGTCGATCAGCTCGACCTTGTAGCCCTCGCCCTTCGCGTTGAAATGCGCGATCGCCTTCTCGCGCGACCAGACCTCGCGGGTGAAGCTCGCGTTCTTGTTGATGATCTCGCGCATCTTCGTCTCGATGCGATCGAGGTCGTCGGTGGAGAAGGGCTCGTCGCGCGCGAAGTCGTAGTAGAACCCGTTCTCGATAACCGGGCCGATGGTGACCTGCGTTTCCGGCCAGATCGACTGGACGGCCTCGGCCAGGACATGCGCGCAGTCGTGGCGGATGATCTCGAGCGCATCAGGCGCATCGCGCGTCACGATCTCGAGCGCGCCGTCGCGTTCGATCGCGCGGGAGAGGTCGCGCAGCTCGCCGTCGAGCTTGATCGCGATCGCCTTCTTGGCGAGAGATTTGGAGATCGATTCGGCGACGGATTGGCCGGTCGCGCCGGTGTCGAAGTCGCGGCGCGATCCATCGGGGAAGGTCAGTTGGGGCATGTATCTCGCTCCGGCTCACTCACCGCCAACAAGTGCGGGTAAGCTTTGAGGTCCTGGGGAGCTGCTGAGATAGCGAGGACGGGAGCAAAGATCCAGATGGCGCGACGGAGCCGAGCCGGCGCCCGTCTGATCACGACGGAACGACCCGCTCACCCGGCCGCTCCGGCTCGCGAGGGAGCACGTCCCCGCCATCGCCTCCGGCGGCGCGCGACGCACGCCAGGCGTCGTCGCACAGCGCGATAAGCTTGTGGACGGAGGTGTCCCAGTTGAGGCGGGTCTCGTAGTCCTCGAAGGCCGCGCGACAGAGCCTTTCGTAGCGGGCCTCGTCGGCGATGCAATCCGCGATGGCGCTGGCGAAGCCAGCGGCCGGTGTTCCTGGCGGCAGACAGATCCCGGTGACGCCATCGCGGACATAGTCCGGCACGCCGCCCGTCGCGTAGGCCAGCGATGGCAGGCCATACGCGCTGGCCTCGCAAAAGACGATGCCGGCCGCCTCGGCCTGCGTCGGGAGGATGAAGAGGTCGGACGTCTGGAGAAGCGCTTCCAGCCGGTCCCGTCCCTCAGGCGTGCGCTTGCTGATGAAACCGAGGACGCGAACCCAGTCGGGCAACGGCTTTGGCGGCCTGCAGCCGACGACCGTCAGACGGGTCCGGATGCCGTTGCGGTTCAAGATCCGGGCCGTCTCCACCGCTATCGCGCCGCCTTTTCGGTCCCAGTCGACGCCTATGAAGAGAAGTTCGCACCGCGACGTCCCCCGCCGGCGGCGTGCACGCGTCCATGACCGGATGTCAGCCGCACCATGGCGAACCGAGAAGCTTGCGCCGAAGGGCAGGACGGTCACCTTCGCGGGGTCCGTCAGCAAGCCTGCGCCCCGCGCCGCCCATTCGGACGCATAGGCTGCGACGGCGCACGTCTGCAGCGCCGTTCGCTCCTGCTGGCGACCGTACCGGATCGAGCGGGGCAAGAGCCGGCTATAGTCGTCGTAATAGCCGACCATGGTCTGAAAGACGGCGTCCTGCCAGAGCACGATGGGCTGTTCGCATACGAGATCCGCGACCGGAATCGAACTGGTCGAGACGATCACGTCGACAGGCGTCCGGCGAAGCCAGCGCGCTATCTGATTGGCGTAGGACACGCGCATGGTCGGAAACCGATGCAGCTGCGCCGTCGTGCCGCGCGTACGGGCATAGGCCCAATAGGGAGCCAGCAGGACCTTCTTGCGCTGATCCAACGGGCCGAGCACCTCGACATCGACGCCGAACTCCGCGGCCCGAAGCCGTTGCAGGATCTGGTGCGGGATGCCCGACCACGTGTGAACGTCGGCCGGATCGCCCTCGCAGACGAACCCGATCCGCAGCCGTCTTGCCATGCGTGTCCTCCCCGCGCCCGCCTGCCGTCGGCCGGACTATGCGCAGGCACAGGGTATGAGGCTAGCGGCTACCCCCAATGCGCAGGCCTTGCGGGATCGCGGGCCCCAATTGGGAGGCAGGTCGAG
Organism: uncultured Alphaproteobacteria bacterium; assembly: GCA_963842125.1. GTDB lineage: Bacteria > Pseudomonadota > Alphaproteobacteria > Rhizobiales > CAWCWK01 > CAWCWK01. The sequence continues at coordinate 443,097 of CAWJFE010000001.1, forward strand.
GCGTTCAGTCAACCTGGCTCACGTCGAGTACGGTCGGACTGAAGACGTTCGGCCGTGAAGACGACGCAGGGGAGCCCATCGCCTACCCCCCCTGCCGAAGCCTCTGGCGCCAGCCGTCATTGTCGGGCACTGACCCCGAGAGTCCAAGGGTGCAATCGGCACGACCTCCCGACCGATCGACTTGCGACGGTGCGCCTGGGATCACAACGGTGCAATCGACGCTCTGGATCCTCGGGTCGGTGCCCGAAGATGACGAGGAGGAGAGGGCGTGGGGCCGAGAGCCAACGGTTCTCGGAACGGCTCCAGGGTCCGGGCCCCGGGAAGCCGCGACGTCAGAACCCGGCCGTCGCTCCGGCCAACGTATAGATGATGCCGGTCGCAACGGTGGCGAGGCCGACGATCTCGACGACGAGAGGATTGTGCATGGGGCCGGCCCTTCCGATTCGGTGTCCTGACCTCCACCATGCGCGCCACGGTTGAACGAAGCCTTGAAGAACGCGATGAACGAAACCCTGCCGCGATCGCTAGAATGCGAGACGGTAGGCGCGAGACAGGCTAGTGCCAGCGGCCATAGCGCCAGGGCGCCGCCCAACTCGCCCCATCGGGGCAATGCTCGGGGACATTGTCGATGCCATGCGTGCCGCCCGGCCGGCAGCGGATGATGCGCGCGAGCGCCATCCAGCCCCCCGCCCACGCGCCGTGCCGCCCGATCGCCTCCATCGCATAGGTCGAACAGCTCGGCATGTGCCTACAGTTCTGGCCGACGAGGCTGGACAGCGTGAGCTGATAGGCTCGGATTGTACCGCGCATGAGCGCGCGCAGGCCCCGCGCGGGCCAGGAGGGGCTGGGGTCCGGCATCGTCGTCATGGCCCGGCAGACGCGTCGCCGGCGGCCATTGATGCGGCCTCCACAGCGGCCTCGAAGGCGAGCATCACGCTGCCGTGGCGGGCACGGAAATCCTTGAGCGTGGCGAGAAGGGCTATGTCCTCCCACTTGCCCGCCGGCAGGGCGAAGCCTTGTCGGACGGAGTCGGGAAGAGCGCCCCTCTCCAGCGTCGCGGCGGCCCGGTCGCGGGCGGCGCGCAGCTCGGCAATGTCGGCGCCGATGGCGTTGTGCGCCACGATGGCGGCCGCGGCGCGCCCGAGGGCGCAGGCCTCGATGGTCTGCGCGTACTCGGCCACGCGCCCGCCCACGAGCCGGATCTCGGCTGAAAGACGGGAGCCGCACATCCGCGCGTGGCGCGTCGCCTCGCCGACAGGGCCGGGCATCGTGCGATCGAGCGGCCCGGAGGGCGGCGTCTCGCTGGCGAGCGCCAGCATGCGGGCGTTGTAGGCGTCGTCGAGCATAGAGCCTTCGTGCAATGGAGCCTCGCGGGAAGAGCGCGATGATACGGCGAGACAACCGTCCGCACGCCGATCCCGCCTCCTGCCCAGCCGGGGCCCTCGGCATCAAGGTCTGTTGGCGTCGGGCCATCGTCTCTATATGCCTCCTTCCATATAGACAGTCGCACGCGCCGCGCGAGGGTGCCGCCCTCACCTCGCCCAGCGCCCCCAGCCGAAAGCCTTCCCATGACGGCCCGCATCGAGCCCTTTCCCTCAGACCTCGCTGCCGCGGACATCACCGCCGAGCCCGCCGACGATGCCGACGGGTCGGGCACCCATACGTCGTCGCGCCCTTCGCGCGAGGCGGCCGAGGACGCGGTGCGCACGCTCATCGCCTATCTCGGCGACGACCCGGACCGCGAAGGGCTGATCGACACGCCCGCCCGCGTGATCGACGCCTATGGCGAACTCTTCGGCGGCTATGGTGGTGATGCGGGCGCCGACCTCGCCCGCACCTTCGACGAGGTGGCCGGCTATTCCGACATGGTGCTGGTGCGGGACGTGCCCTTCCATTCCCATTGCGAGCATCACATGATGCCGATCGAGGGCGTGGCGCACATCGCCTATCTGCCGGCCGGCCGGATCGTCGGCTTCTCCAAGCTCGCCCGCACGCTCGACACCTTCGCCCGCCGCCTCCAGACGCAGGAAGCGCTGACCATGGAGGTCGCGGGCGCGATCGAGGCCGCGCTCGCCCCGCGCGGGCTCGTCGTCCAGATCGAGGCGCAGCACGCCTGCATGGTCATGCGCGGCATCGCCAAGGCCGGCGTCTCCAACGTGACGAGCCATGCCAGCGGTGCCTTCGCCGAGGACGCGGCGTTGCGGCGGCGCTTCGACGATCAGGTCTCGCGCCGATGAGCGACAAACGTCTCGCGCCGATGAGCGACAAACGTCTCGCGTCGATGAGCGACAAAAGCCTCACGCCGATGGGTGACGTGAGCGGTGGCGACAAGGCTGCGTTGGAGGAAGGCACCGCCCTCTCGCCGCGCTTCGACGACAAGGGCCTCGTGACCTGCGTCACGGTCGACGACGGGGACGGTGCCGTCCTCATGGTCGCGCACATGAACGCCGTGGCGTTGGATGCGACGCTCGAGACGGGCGAGGTTCACTACTGGTCGCGCTCCCGGGGCCAACTCTGGCGCAAGGGCCTCACCTCCGGCCAGACGCAGACGCTGGTCGAGATGCGCGTCGACTGCGATCAGGACGCGCTCGTGCTGCGCGTGCGCGTCGGCGGCGATGGCGGCTGCTGCCATACCGGGCGGCGGTCCTGCTTCTATCGCCGCGTCGAGAGCGGCGCGGACGGGGCGGTTCTCACACTCGACGCCGGCCGGGCGGCACGCTGATGCGGTCCGCCGCGACCTCGCATGGCGATCCGGGCGGCGTGGGGCCGTCATGACCCATATCGAGGATATCGACCGCGCGGGTCGCCCCCGCATCGGCCTCGCGCTCGGCGGCGGGGCAGCGCGAGGCTGGGCGCATATCGGCGTGCTCGAAGTGCTGGAGGAGGCGGGGATCGAGCCACAGGTCGTCTGCGGCACGTCGATCGGCGCGGTCGTCGGCGCGGCCTATGCGGCCGGCAAGCTCGACGGCATCAAGCGCTTCGCCTTGTCGCTCAACAGCCGGCGCACGTTGGGTCTTCTCGACATCAACGCGTCGGGCACCGGCCTCATCAGCGGGCGCCGGCTCGCGCGGCTCTTGGAGCGCGAGATGGAGGGCGTGCTCACGCAGAACCTCCCCGTAGACTTCGTCGCCATCGCCGCCGAGCTCCAGACCGGCCACGAGTTCTGGCTCTCGGAAGGCCCGCTGGTGCCCAACGTGCAGGCGTCCTACGCCCTGCCCGGCATCTTCCCGCCGGTGCGGATGAACGGGCGCTGGCTGATCGACGGCGCGATCGTCAATCCGATCCCGGTCTCGACGGCGCGGGCCAAGGGCGCCCGGGTCGTCATCGCCGTCAACCTCTCGACCGATTCGCTGGGTCGCGGCACCGTCATTCCCGACCGAAACCTCCTCGATACCGCGCGCGGCGACGGTCCGCTCGCCGCGGCGAGGAAGGCGGTGGCACGCAAGACCGGCTGGTCGCTCTGGCGGCTCTTGCGGCCCGGCGCCGACGAGGGGCCGCAGGCGCCGAGCATCCCCGACGTGATGATCGACGCCTACAACATCATCCAGGACCGGATCGCCCGCTCGCGCCTGGCCGGCGATCCGCCCGACGCCTCGATCGACCCGAAGGTCGGCGCGATCGGGCTCTACGAGTTCTACCGCGCCGAGGAGGCCATAGCGGCCGGCCGCATAGCCGCCGAACGCGCCCTCCCCCGCATCGAGGAAGTCCTCACGGCGCTGCGCTAGAGCCGTTCCAGCGGAGGTGCGATAGCACCGCAGCGTAAGACCCGCGCAAAAACAAAGCCCTATAGCGCGTTCGGTGAATGGATAGGAACCGGACGCGCTCTAGAGAACGTGGTGCCGGCAACAGGATTCGAACCCGTGACCCCCTGATTACAAATCAGGTGCTCTACCAACTGAGCTATGCCGGCCCGGCCCATCGGACCGGGTGGCCGGATGCGGGCGTGGGAAGGGTTTAATCCCGCTCGGTGCGTGGTGCAACCGTATCCGGCGCCGAGGCGGCGCGTGCGGCCGCGTAGAAGGCGATGGCGGCCGCGTTGGAGACGTTGAGGGATTCGATCGCATGCGTCATCGGAATGCGCGCGAGCATGTCGCAGCGCTCCCGTGTGAGACGGCGCAGGCCCGGCCCCTCGGCGCCCATCACGAGCGCCAGCTTGGCCGCGCCCGCGACCGCATCCTCCAAGCCCGCCTCCGCTTCGCCCGCGAGGCCGACGCAGAAGAAGCCGTGCTCCTTCAAGGCGTCGAGCGCACGGGCGAGATTGGTCACGCGAACGAGCGGCACCCGCTCCAAGGCCCCCGAGGCCGTCTTGGCGACGAGCCCCGTGGCAGACGGCGCGTGGCGCTCGGTCGTCACGAGGGCCTCGATGCCGAAGGCGGCCGCCGAGCGGAGGATCGCGCCCAGATTGTGCGGATCGGTGATCTGATCGAGTACGACCACACGCACCATCCGCCCCATATCCTCGATGCCGAGCATGGGCAGCGGCTCGACGCGCGCCGCGACGCCCTGATGGACGGCATCGGGCAGCATCGCGTCGATCTCGGCCGGCGAGGCCGATAAGGGCCTGCCGGCACGGGTCGACGGCCAGTCCAACCGCTTGGCGGCGCCAGGCGTCACCCAGACCTCGTGGATGGTTCGCGCCGGGTTGGCCAGCGCCGCGCCGACCGCATGGAGACCGTAGAGGAGGTGGCCGGACGCCTGCCCCATCCGTTCGGTCACCGTGCTGGGCCGATCGGCCGCGCCTTTGTCGATCCGTGTGCGGGCGGCTCCGGTCTTGCTGGCGACCGATGCATCGCCGCGCCCCCGTCCGGCGTGCCTGGGTGACACGGGGCGCGGCGCCGGGCGTGCGCCCGCATCGCCTGACCCACGCTTGCCCTTGCGTCCTGCCATGCCGCTCTTCCGATCTCTCGTTCCTGTCCGGCATCTGCCGGGCCTTCCCGGCTCCTCCTCGATCTTCGTGTTGACAACACGGCGGCAGGACTTAAGAAGGCGCACGATCCGCCGGCAACGATCTTGTCGGCAGGCCGTTCGGCGCCTGTCGGGCGTTCGGATCGCGGGCGTTTCCCTCGTGTCTCGGGTCATTCCGGGGCCAGGGGCCGGTTCCCGGAGGAGTGCCCGAGTGGCTAAAGGGGGCGGACTGTAAATCCGCTGGCTATGCCTACGTTGGTTCGAATCCAACCTCCTCCACCACCGCCCCGCGAAACCGACCGAACGCCGACGACGCACCACGGCGCGGGTGTAGCTCAATGGTAGAGCAACAGCCTTCCAAGCTGATGATGAGGGTTCGATTCCCTTCACCCGCTCCAAATTCGTCAGTCGGCAGTCACCGATGTCCGGCCACCGGACTTCACCGCAACGGGTGAAGTCCGAGTTTGCAACCTTTGACAAGCTGCTGGCGCGTGTTCGCTCTCCAATAGGATGAGGGCCTCGCCTGTGGCGGGGCGCTCCGATTCTCGGCGTGCCGGTGGTGTTCCGGCACCAGCATCGTCGGCGGACCGGGTCCGTTCCGCGAAGGTCGCCTAGCGGACCCGAACTTTGCCGAAGCCGCTCCGGGGTCTGGGCCCTAATCGGTCGCCGTGTCCGCATCCGCCTTGGCCGGCGCGGGCTCTGCCTTTGTCGTCTTCGGCTTGCTGGTGGCCCGCTTGCGCGGCGCGCGCTTCGGTGCGGCCTCGGCTGTCGGTCTGGCCGCGTCAGACGATGCGGCCTCGGGCGCATCTGCCTCGACCGTCGCGGGCTTGGGGCGGACTTGGTGGCGGACTTGGTGGCGGACTTGGGGGCCCGCTTCGCCGCCGCCTTCGTGTCTGGCTTCGCCTTGGCCTTCGTGTCTGGCTTCGCCTCGGCCTTGGCTTCCGCCTTTACCTCTGAGTTCGTGTCCGGCTTGGCGTCCGCCTCGGTCGCCTCCGGCGCCGCGTCCGCCATAGGCCCGGTGCTGGCCTTGCGGCCGAGACCGATCTTGCGGGCCAGCGCCGAGCGCTCGGCGGCATAGCCGGGGGCCACCATCGGGTAGCTCGCCGGCAGGCCCCATTTCTCGCGGTATTCGTCCGGCGTCATCGCATGGTGGGTCGACAGATGGCGCTTGAGCGACTTGAAGGCCTTGCCGTCCTCCAGACAGATCACCCGATCCTCCTGCACCGAACGCTTGATCGGCACGGCCGGGTTGAGCGGCTCGGCTTCGGGAACGACCTTGGACTGCGTCGTGCGCAGGAGCGAGCCGTGCACGGTCTCGATAAGTCGCGCGACATCGTCCGCCGGAACGGCGTTGTTGCCGACATAGGCGGTCACGATCTCGGCCGTCCTCTCGGCCAGGTCGATCATCGAGATGTTGGACATCGGGTTATCGAGGCTATCGGTCATGCGGTCTCCGGAATGGGCGTGGCGACGGGTCGGGCCATGATGGCCGGCATGGGACCGCTATCGATCCTGTCATGATACCCGTCGCGATACGTTTCGTTGCGCCAGTATGCCCATCTCCCTGTAGAACGCCAAGGTCAAGTGGAAACAAGCAGGAAAAGGCCAAGTAAGAAGGAGCACGACCGAAAATGACGGGCTACGAAGACCCGGGTCTCATCGCGAATATCGTGCGTCGTAAGAGCCCGTCTCGAAACTCGGAGGCGGAGGATCGTCGGGGCGTTATCGCGGATCCGCAAGGAGGCGACCGCAGTCGATGCCGGCGGCATCGGCGAGGATCGGCGACACCGCGGGCGGCGAAAACGACCGGCGAGCCGACCCGGCCGAGTTTCGAGACGGGCTCCAGGCCGCGACAGTGTCCCCGGATGACATCGCGCCCGCTATCTGCCACCGTCTACCGGCCACCGGATACGGCGAGGCGCGCTCACGGCAGTCGGTCGGCGGCGCACCCTTCCGGATCCAGGGCCGAGGACGTGACGATGACCGAGAGTGGAACCGGCCGGTCGGAAGGCGCGAGAAGCCCGCTGCGGGCGAGCGCTCAGGAGCAGTTCGAGCTCGACCCGCGCGAGGTCGACACGAGCGCGAACCGCGCCGTGACGGATCTCGGCACCGCGCCCGCCTCGCTGTTCCAGCAATCGCTCGAGCAGACGCGCATGGCGGTCTCGCTCAGCGATCCTTCGCAGGCAGGCGATCCGATCGTCTACGTAAACCAGGCCTTCGTCGAACTGACGGGATACGAGCGTGAGGAGGCCGTCGGGCGAAATTGCCGCTTCCTCCAGGGCCCTGCTACCGATCGGGCGGCGGTGGCGCAGATCCGCGAGGCGATCGCCACCGATGCGGTGCGTGTGGTCGAGTTGCTGAACTACCGCAAGGACGGCACGACGTTTTGGAATTCGCTCCATGTCGGGCCGATCTTCGATGCCGGAGGTACCGTCACACACTATTACGGCTCGCAATGGGACGTGACGGACACCGTCGAGGCGCGCACGCGGATGGCGGTGCAGGCCGAGGTGGCGCGCGAACTCAAGCACCGCACCGGCAATCTCTTCGCCGTCATCGCCTCGATCGTGCGCCTCTCCGCGCGGGGCGAGACGGACGCGGTCGCGCTGGCCGAGAAGGTCGATGCGCGCATTCAGGCCCTCGGCCGGGCGCACGCGATCTCGATCGACGAGAGCGGCTCGCCCGGTATCGCGTCAGACCTTCACGAACTCGTCGCGACCATCCTCAGCCCCTATGGCGAGGACGGCGATTCGCGGATCGCCCTTGGCGGGGCGGCTGCGCGCGTGCCGCGCCAGGCCGTGACCCCGATCGGGCTGATGCTGCACGAACTGGCGACCAACGCGCTCAAGCACGGCGCCTTCAGCAGGCCTCAGGGCCGGGTCCACGTCGACTGGCGGCACGAGCGGCGCGAGGGCCGCGAATGGCTGATGCTGGTATGGCGCGAGAGCGAAGGGCCGCCCGTCTCGACGCCCCACCCCGCCCGCTTCGGCATGGGCTCGCGCATCATGGAGGGCGTCCTTCGAACGATCGGCGCCGGATTGCACTACGACTGGAACCTGGCGGGCCTCGTCGTCACGTTGGAAATGCCGCTCGACGCCTGAGCGCCGTCACGCGACGGGCAGCGGGAAGCGCGCGGCCATGCGGTCGCGATAGGCGAGGAGGTTGGCGTGGGCCTCGATGGGCGCGCGGAGCCGCGAGCGGAAGCCATCGGAGAGATTGCCGAGCAGCATCGGATAGACGCTGGCATCGGCGCCGCTCGGCGCCTCGCCCATGAGGAAGGGCTTGTCGTCGAGATGGGCGGCGAAGGCATCGATCGCGCTCCGGCCGATCTCGGCGCCTTCCTCGCGCGTATGCCGCCCGTGGCCCTGACCGTCGAGCGCCTTGCGAACCGAGCGGATGACGAGCCGGGTCACGATCCCGCGAATGGGAGCGGGCACGGTGTCGAGCAATTCCGGCAGCCGCGCCTGGTTCTCCACGTAGAGCCAGCGCTCGGCCATGGAGGCGAAGTAGAGCCGATCCTCCGCCAGCGCGATCAGCGCCGTCGACACGGCCCGCTCGGCCGCGCTCAAGCCGGCGTCGAAATCGATGCCGTGGCGGACCTCGAGATGGCGGCGGATGAAGAAGCTGTCGGTGATCGTCTCGCCGCCCTCCAGGAGGACCGGCAGCTTGCGCTTGGGCGCCTTGGTCGGATCGGCGCCCCGCGTCTCGTAGGACAGCCCCGCCATCTCCATCAGCAGCATGGCCTTGGTGGAGAAGGGCGAGGCCGACGGCATGCCGAATTTCGGCGCGAAGACGAGAAGCGTGCGGTCCGTCATGATAGACACTTTCAGCGTCCGAAGGGATGTCCTGCCTAGCCGAGATCGCCCTCCAGCGGAACGGTCTCAGGCGGAGCGGTTTTGGGCGGAACGGTTTTGGGCGCCGACCGCCTCAAGACGGTCCGCCGAGGAAGAAGCGCAGCATCGCTTCGGACGCATCCGGTCCCTGCGCCGAACTGTGGGAGCCGGCCGGATCGCCGCCCGACCAGGCGTGGCCGAGGCCGTCGACGCGCCAGTGCTCGGCGACGACGCGCCCTCGTTCGTCCTGCGCACGGCGAATGGCGGCGCCGCCGTCCCGAGCCTCGATGACCGCATGATGCCCGCGCGCGGCCTCGAAGACGGCCTCGCCATTGGCTGGATGGACCGTGCGGTCGGCCGTGCCGTGGACGACGATCGTTCGAGCGGACGTCTCGCCTCGGCGGCTGCCCCTGGATGCCACCGAGCCCGACGCCATGGCGGCCTGCGCCGACCCGACATCGCGAGCTGCGCCGTAGGGAAGGCCCGAGTGGACGCCCACGGCCGCGAAGACGTCGCCATGGGTCTCGGCAAGCACCGCCGCCATCGCGCCCCCGGCCGAAAGGCCGGCCGCGAAGACCCGGGTAGGGTCGAGTTCGTGCGTCGCCACCACCGCGCGGGCGATACCGGCCAGGCTCTCGGGTTCGCCCATCCCCCGCGCCTGATGGCCGGGCTGGAACCAGTTCCAGCAGGCCATCGCGTTGGCCGCCCGCGTCTGTTCGGGATAGGCGATCAGGCAACCGAAGCGTTCGGCCAATGCGTTCATGCGCGTGCCGCGCGCGAAGTCGTCCGGGTCCTGCGTGCAGCCATGCAGCATCAGGAGGAGGGGCGCACCCTCCGGCGCATCGACGAGTGCGGCAGGAGTGTAAAGGCGATAGCGACGCAAACCCGCGCCGTCCTGATGGATGTGCCAGGCATAGCGAGCGCCAGGCGCGACGGCGGGAGGCGTGCCGACCGGCTGCTTCATCCGCGGCACGGGCCGGGAACGCTTCCAGAGGCCGGCCGCGGCCTTGGGGGTGACGGTCGGGCCTGGCCTCATGGGCTTGGCTTTGGAAGGGCTGGCCTCCGCCGCCTTCGCGGGCTTGCCTTTCCCGACCAGTCGTTTGGGCTTTTGCTGCGTGGAACCTGCCGCATCCGGCTCGGTCGGGCCGGGCCGTGTGAGACCCGCCTGAATAAGCCGTGTGGCTTCCCCGAGATCGCCCTGCCGGGTCAGCGCCGCCACCCGTCGCATTCGCTCTTGAAATCCATGATCCATCAGACAGCCTCTCGCTCCAAGAAACCAAGATGGGACGCGCGATGGTGCAACGCAATATGAATCAGGAACATTCGCTGCATTGCACAATAGCGCAGCATTCCGATGTGAGGATGGACGTCCTATCCACAGTCCGTTCGCGCCCGTCTTTGCGTAGGGAAACCTGCGTCCTATCATCTCTACGAGACGCCGATCGTCGCCGCTTCGCCGGATGCCGTCGCAGAGGGGCTTTCGGGGGCGCAAGAGTGCTTTCGGGACGAAAGGGAGACCATGACCATGATGCCAGTGCCCACCGACCGAAGCCAATCCGCCTGCCACAACCGGCGGAGCCATTTCACCGCTGCGCTACCGGCCGCGATGGCTCTCGCAGTCCTCGCCGGCGTCATGCCTATGGCGCCGGCGATGGCCGTGACGATCCCCGAAGTCATCACCTTCGACGCGCCGGACGGGGCGGCCGTGCCGGAGATGATCGACGTCTTCGACAATGCGCGGACCGAGAACGGGCTCATGGTGATCGACAATCCGGAGACCGGCTCTTGGACCAACAACACGTTCGCCTTCAATGGCGATGGCAAGCGCGCCGTCTCGCTCGATGTCGCGATCGAGTTCGCGCCGGGCGCGGAGGGAAACGCGCGCACGGGCGCAGGCCTCGTCATCCGCCGCTCGGACGATGGTGGCACGGGGCTGTGGTACTATGCGATTTCGAACGCCGAGGGGTACATCCAGATCGGCAGCTATATCGAGGGATTTACCGGAACGAGCATGTCGGTGCCTTTGCCGGATGGCAGACCCGCCGGCGCCCCGGTTCGGATCTCGGCCATCGAGGAGGGAGACGGCATCTCCGTCTATGTCGACGATGAACGCGTCACGACTTTGAGCGATTCGGCGATCGAGGGCCGCGACATCGGCGTCATCAGTCTTGGCGGCGGCCTCATCCATATCGACAACGTGGTCATGAACACGAAGGGCGACCGCACCCCGCCCGGCCTTCCCCCGCTCTCCCCGGACATGAAGCCGGGCGGCACCCCGACCCCGACGGCCAGGCCGGAGGCGACGCCGGAGACCGAGGTGGCGGGCGGGGCCTTCGACTTCGACGACAGCGATTCGATCTTCGGTACGCCTGACGACGCCGATGAGGGGCCGGAGGAGACCGATACCGAAGATGGCTCCGACCAGACGGACGCGGAGATGATCGCGGAGGGCGCCGAGGGCTTCGCGCGCATCGTCGCGTTGGAGCGCGCCTGCCCCGTCCTCAATGCCGCATGGGCGAAGCAGTTAACGGAGATCGCCGCGACGCCGGCCGAGGCGTCCGACCCGCTCACGGCCCGCCGCCTCGCGCTGATGCGCTCGCCGGCCTTCGAGGAGGCGTTCCAGGCCGCTCTGGCCGACGCGCCCGAGGCGCTGCCATGGGCCGCCTGCCTCGATCTTGTCGCAGCGACGAGCGGCGCCGTCGTCGACGCGCCCCGCTAGGGAGCAGGCCGAAGCGCGTCGGGTGAGATGCGGGCGCGCAGGGCCGGCAAGATCGAGACGTCTAGGCCCGTGAGCCGCCGGACCGTCAGCCAGAGTGCGGCCGACGAGACGCAGAGCGCTCCGAAGGCGGCCAGAGCCGCACCATCGAGGCCGTAGGCGGGCACGAGCACGGCGTTGAGGGCGATGAGGACGACGAGCCCGAGCGCCACCGCCGGCAGGTTCGCCACCGCTCGGTCCCGCGCGGCGAGGACGAAGGAGGCCGGTCCGAAGAGGGCGCGCACGACGAGGCTCGCGCAGAGAATGACGAGCGGGGTGCGGGCGGCGGCGAAGTCGGGGCCGAAGAGGAACGTCAAGGCCGGCGCGCCGACGGCGACGGCGCCGAGGAGAACGAGCGAGAGGCCGACGGCGACGGCGTTGACGTCTCCGATCCGCTCCGAGAGACCGGCTGCGTCCCCCGCCGCATCGCGCGCGAGGAGGGCGGGCAGCGCCATGGTGTAGATCGCGGTCGTGCCGAAGGCGACTAGGACGAACACCCGCGTGCAGACCCCGAAGACGGCGATCGCCTCCGGCTCGAGGAACGCGGCGAGCATCAGGAGGTCGAGGTCGAAGAAGACGTCGTTGGCCAGCGCGAGCGCGGTGAGCGGCAGCGAGAGGCGCCACCAGCGGCGGGTCTCGCCTGAAGCGGGCTGGGCGGCGCATGCGGTATCGGGCACCCGCCTGAGCGCTCCTATCGCGATCGCCGCATGGCCGAGGGCAAGGATCGCATAGCCGCCGGCGACGTACCAGAGAAGCGTCGCCGTCCGATCGATCGCGTCGGGGTCCAGCACCGCGATGCCGATGAAGGCGGCCATGGCCAGCGCCGGACGTATCAGCGTGTCGGCGAAGAAGGCGAGATAGGGCCGGCCGAGCCCGACCAGGAGCGCGCCGTTGACGTAGACGGCGGCCGTGCCGGCCGCGAGGAGCGCGATGGGCGCCCAGAGCGCCTGAAGGCGCGCGCCGGGCTCGCCCATCAGGCCGGCCGCCAGATAGGCCATCGCGAGGACCGCGACCCCGGGCAGCGCGATATGGCCCCAGGCCCGGGCGGCGAAGCGGCGCAGGCTCGCCCCGTCACCGCGCGCCGCATAGTCGGCGGCCAGGAAGGTCGCGGCGGTCTGAAAGCCGAGCGGCAGAAAGACGGCGACGAGATTGGTGGCCGCGATGGCGACGAGATAGTCGCCCAGCAGCGGCGCCCCCCAGGCGCGCGCGATCGCGGCCTGGACGAGGAAGGTCAGCCCCGCCCCCGCCATTCGCGCCGCGAAGACGATGCCCGACTGCGAGGCCAGCGTTCTTCTCAGGCCCATCGGGCGTCTTCTCCCCTAATGCCGGCGCAAGATACGCGCGATCCAGCGGCGCTTGGCGGGGTCGAGGGCGAGCATGGCGCGCTTGGCGGCCGGGCGGGCGTATTTCAGCCAGCCGGTCGCATAGAGATGGCCGAGCGGCGAGAGCGGGATCACGTAGTCCTGCACCGCGTCCGTCCGCGTCGCCCAGGTCAGCTTGTAGGGCACGGCCGGCACGATGAAGTCGACCGTCTCCAAGCCTCGCTCGTGGCAGGCCCGCACGACGTCGCCGAGATGGAGCCGGCCGGGGCTCATCGCCTCGTGCGCCGCATCCCAGGTCGAGACGAACGCATAGTAGCGCCCGTTGTGAACGAAGCCCCATTGCTCGGCCATCGGCGCATCGCCAAGCATGAGACTGAAGCCGAGCGTGGTCAGCCCCGTCTCCTCCGGTGCCTTCAGCCGATCGAGAAAGTCGGAGAAGCCGGTGTCGTTGAAGGCCCGAGAAGTCAGCCCCATCCGCTCGAGCCACGCGCCGCGCCCCTCATAGGTGCGGGCGATGACGGTGCGAAGGTCCGCCCCCGTCTCGCTGACGACATGCGCCAGCTCGCCTTCGCGCCCGAGCTTGTTGCGCGCATTGCGCAGGTTCTTGCGCGTCTTCGTCGTGATGGTCTGGAAGTAGGTGTCGAAATCGTCGAAGGCTGCGAAATCGACGACCGGCGCACCGGCCGGATCGCCCATCGCGTCGGCCGTTCCGCCGAGCCCCTTATGGAGCGGGCCGCCGGAGCGGACCTGGCCGAGATGGCAATAGTCGGCCCGCAATCCCTTCACGACCGGCAAAAGCGCACGCCAGACGGCGCCGGCATCGCGGCCCGGCGCGAGCAGCATCTCGGTATATTGCTGGAAAGGCTCGGCGAGACCGGTGAGAACGGTTCGCACGCCGCGCCGCCAGAGGCGCATCGGTAGGAGCGCGACGAGGACATCGCCCAGCGGCCCTGTCTCCTCGACGACGAGGACCCGCATGCCGCCCTCGCCGCGGGCATCGAGATGCCGGGCGGCGGTGAGGCACCAGGCGTGGCTTTGGAAGAGGACGCCGCCTTCGGCCACCCTTTCGAGCGCCGTCCAATCCTCTTGGAGGGCGAGGATGCCGGCGAGCGTATCGATCGTGCGAACGCGAAGAATAGCGGAGACGCCGTCGGGAGACGGCGGGGGGACGTGAACGGTCATCGGGCGCGCTCTACTTGCGCAAGTCGCGGGGCGCGATGTCGCGCGCGCCGCGCGGCGCATCGGGATCGACCGCGAAATCGATCGTATAGGGCTTGGCCGCACGCTTCTGGAGACCGCTCGCCTTGACCGCGCCAGCAAGCCCCATCCGCGCCCAGAGGCCGGGCCCCGACCGAGGCGCGGCACGTGGGTTCAATCCCGCTTTCCGAAGCATGCCGTTGGCGAAGTTGGCCGCATAGGCGGCGCGCAGATCGTCCGTCCAGTGCTCGGTCGTCACCGAGACGTTGAGGCAGTCGTGGTTCTCGACCCGGTGGGGCGCGTTGAGCGGCCAGTGCAGCATCTCGCCGGGCTCCAGATCGCGAACGAGCGCGTGCGCGTCGAAGGCGGGATCGAAGCCCATGTCGGTCTCGTGCGCCTCGCCGATGACGACCCGTTCCAGCGCCTCGCGCGGCAGGAACGGCGCCTCGGGCGGGTAGACGTAGACGCGTTTGGAGCCCCGGATCTGCCAGAGCGTCTGACCGGGCACGTCGATATGGTATTTGACGCGCACCTTGGGCGAGGAGATGAGGATCGTCATGGTGCGCCGATAGGTGCGCAGGCCCGGCATGCGGGCTTCGAACTCGTCGTAGATCGCATCGAGAAGGGCACGGTAGGCGGGGTCGGCCTTGTCGGGCGCGCGCAGATTGATCCAGATGTCGCCCCGGCGTACGGCGTCCAGCGCCTCGGCGCCCGAGATCCCGCCCAGCTCGCCTTCGCGGCGCCGCCCCCCGTCCATCAGGTTCACATGGTAGTCCTCGCGTGCCACCGTCTCGAGGAGCCGCGCCAGCGCCGCATCCTGGAAGAGCGGCGAGACGTGCAGCCGGTGGGGAATGCAGACCGTCTCGCGGCCGAAGAGATCGGCGTGGTGCGGCTCGAAGCCGGTCAGGATGGTTTCGCTAGTCGTGTCGAGCATGGGGGCGCCTTTAGGTAGCCAAACGCAGGGGGCGATGCGTGGGACCTCGCGACGGGCCAGAACGGCGATGTCGGGACGTAGCGAAGGGTCTCTCGTATGGGACCGATATAGCGCATTTGAGCGAAGGACGGCGCGAATTCACCCAAGACCCTTAGGTGGGCATTAACGGGATTGCACACGGTGAGCCGTGTCCGACGCCCCAGTTCCGGCCGAACACCCGATCCATGAGGGCACTGGCCGCATCTGACGCTACGGCAACTTGGGATTGCAAACTTACGCCGGGCCGCGCGGCGTCGCTCGTGGAGGCTGGCTTTCGAGGATCGCGGTACAAACCCGTCCCTACAAAGGTCGGCCTATCGGACCAGGCCTTGCGGAAGCGGCTCCGATAGCCGCGCCTCCTCTGCCTGCGTCGAGGATCTGGGGGCGCTATCCGGACCTATGTCGGACAGACCAGAGGCGATCCCGGACCCTTTCCATGGGCCGGATCCGCCGTCCCATTCTCCAGGACGCCGAGCGCTCCTATCGGCGAACTTCGCATGCAGTCTACGAGGCCGTTTCGGGGTGTGGTGCGGCGGATAGGAGACCCGTCGCGGCCTCGATCTCGCGAACGGCCTCGTAGAGCGGCGTCCAGTCGTCGCGCTCCGCGATCGGTGCCCAGAGGGCCTCCACCCGATCGATGAGCATGTCGATCGGCTCGGCCGGGCGCGGCTGGCCGGCGCTCGAATAGTCCTTCAGTCGGTCGATGAAGGCGTCGAAGGCGGGGTCGCGATAGTGATCGCCCGAGGGGCCGGCCAACGCGTCGTGGCGGCGATCGATACCGCCATGCCAGTCCCAGAAGGCTCGCTCGAACGGGGCTTGGGTGCGGGTGAGAGCGGTCCAGAAGGCTTCGGTCAGGGCAGCGTCCGGCTCCACGCCCTTCGGCACGAGGCCGAGCCGGCGCGTGACGGCGGCGGCCATCGCGGCGTGGAAGTCGGGCTCGAAGCCGGCGAGGACCGCCTCCAGCGCGTCCTTCTCCGCCATCGGTAGCAGACATTCGGCGAGCCGGGTGCAGTTCCAGAGGAGCGCGTCGGGCTGGCGGCCGAAAGCGTAGAGCCCGGTCTGGTCGAAATAGGCGGCCGTGAAACCGGGATCGAGCGTCGGGAGAAACCGCCAGGGCCCGTAGTCGAAGCTCTCGCCGGTCACGTTGATGTTGTCGGTGTTGAGGACGCCGTGGACGAAGCCCGCCGCCATGTAGGAGGCGCCGAGCCGGGCGACGTCGCGGCAGACGGCGCCGAGGAAGGCCAGCGCCCGCTCGCCTGCATCCGCCCGCCCGCACCGGGCGCGGTAGTGGTCGATCACATGGTCGATGAGCCGGGCGATGTCGTCCGGCTCATCGAGTGCGAGGAAGCGCTGGAAGGTGCCGATGCGAATGTGGGAATGGCTGAGCCGGACCATGACGCAGCCGCGTGTCGGCGAGGGCTCGTCCTGGCGGGCGAGGCTCTCCCCGGTCTCGACGAGGCTGAGCGTGCGGCTCGTCTCGACGCCCCGCAGCGCCAGCATCTTCGTCGCCAGAAGCTCGCGC
The DNA here is from genome assembly GCA_963842125.1 of uncultured Alphaproteobacteria bacterium. Taxonomy (GTDB): domain Bacteria; phylum Pseudomonadota; class Alphaproteobacteria; order Rhizobiales; family CAWCWK01; genus CAWCWK01. The sequence continues at coordinate 459,604 of CAWJFE010000001.1, forward strand.
ACGCCGCCCTTCAGCGTCAGCCGCCCATCCCCGCCGCGCGACCACGGCGTCTGGCCGGAGCCCTTGGTGCCGAGGTCCATCAACCGGCCAGCCCCATCGTAGCCCTGCGCGAAGAGAAAGCCGCGCCCGTCCCCCAATTGCGGGTTGTATGAGCGGAACTGATGGCCGTGATAGCGCAGCGCCAGCGGCCCGGGCAGGTTGTCCGGCAGCGGCGCGAAGCGGGCGAGATGATCGAGCCATTCCGCATCGGTGAGCGTATCGAGCCCGATCTCCGACGCCGCCTCATCGTCCCGCCATCGCAGCGTGAGGTCGGGGAAGTCGGCCGGCTCCACGGGATCGTAGAAGGCGGGGCCGAGATCGCGGTGGGCGGTCGCGGGGCGGTAGGTGGGGCTGAACGGCATGGGACGATCCTATAGGGCGCGGGCGCCGACGGGGAGTGCCGATGCCAATGCCGGACGCCAGCGACGGTCCCTGATCAGGATATCGTGATCGCTAGAGCCGCTGCCGGCTTCGCGCGCTATCCTCCCAGCTCAGGGGCCTGTTGGGGGCTTTCCATTCACTGCAAGGACGACACTCATGCTCGAAGCCATTCGCACGACGGCCGTAGCCGCGACGCTCCTCGTCGCAACCTCCCTGTCCGCCAGCGCGCAGGACGCGCCGGCCGGCTTCGTGACCGCGCCATCGCAATACGGCGTCGCGGAAACGCTCGACCGGCTGGAGGCGGTCCTCGCCGAGCGCGGCATCACCGTCGCAGCACGGATCGACCACGGCGCGAACGCGGCCGGCGTCGACATGGAGCTGGCGCCCGCGCAACTCCTCGTCTTCGGCAACCCCAAGCTCGGAACGCCGCTGATGCAGGACAACATCCTCGTCGGCCTCGACCTGCCGATGAAGGTGCTCGCCTACGAGACGGCGGACGGCGCGACCATGATCGCCTATACGGCGCCGGAGACGCTAGCCGAGCGGCATGGCCTGACGAGCGCAGACGTGATCGAGACGATGACCGGCGCGCTCAAGGGCCTCACCGGCGCCGCGACCGGCGCGGAGTAGCGACGGGCGCGCCGCAGACGCGTCAGTCAGCCGAGGCGGTTGCCGACCGGCGCCAGAGGTCGGTGCCGCCATCCGTCGAGAGGCGATCGATCTCGGCCAGCTCGTCGTCCGAGAAGTCCGGCGTCCTCACCGCATCGAGCGAATCGTCGAGTTGTTCGACGGTTCGCGCCCCGATGAGCGCCGAGGTGACGCGCGGATCGCGCAGCGTCCACGCGATCGCCATCTGCGCGAGCGTCTGGCCGCGCGCCTTGGCCATCGTGTCGAGTGCGCGGATGCGGCCGAGATTGTCGTCCGACAGCATGGTCTCCGACATCGAATCGGCCCGCGTCACCCGGCTGCCCTCGGGCACGCCGGCGAGATATTTGCTCGTCAGCAGGCCTTGCGCGAGGGGCGAGAAGACGATGCAGCCGATACCCTCCTCGCCGAGGACATCCAAAAGTCCGTCCTCGATCCAGCGGTTGAGCATGTTGTAGTTCGGCTGGTGGATGAGGCAGGGCGTGCCGAGATCCTTGAGGATGGCGGAGGCGCGCCGCGTCATCTCGGGGCTATAGGACGAGATGCCGGCATAGAGCGCCTTGCCCTGCCGCACCGCCGTGTCGAGCGCGCCCATGGTCTCCTCCAAGGGCGTGTCGGGGTCGAAGCGGTGCGAGTAGAAGATGTCGACATAATCGACCTCCATCCGCTTCAGGCTCTGGTCGAGGCTGGAGAGGAGATACTTCCGGCTGCCCCACTGTCCGTAGGGGCCGGGCCACATGTCGTAGCCGGCCTTGGTCGAGAGAACAATCTCGTCGCGATAGGGCCGGAAGTCGCGCGCCATCACGCGGCCGAACATCTCCTCGGCCGATCCGGCGGGCGGGCCGTAATTGTTGGCCAGATCGAAATGCGTCATGCCCCGGTCGAACGCCCGGTGGAGCACCGCCCGCCCCGTCGCCTCGGCGTCGATACCGCCGAAATTGTGCCAGAGGCCGAGCGAGATCTTCGGCAGCTGAAGACCGGAGCGGCCGCAGCGATTGTACGCGACGCTGTCATAGCGGTCGTCGGCGGCACGATAGACGGGGTCGATCATGGGGCGTCCTTGGGTGGAGAGTGGCGCGTGTGTGGGCGACGGGGTGGCGGGCGCGGGCCTCTCAGGCCGCTAGCGCCTCGCCGGGCGGCTCCTTGGCGCCGGTCATGTAGGCGACGGCGTCCGACATCGTCTCGGCCTTGGGGTCGAGGATGCAGAGCCGTCGGCCGAGGCGGTGGACGTGGATGCGGTCGGCGACCTCGAAGACGTGCGGCATGTTGTGGCTGATGAGGACGATCGGGATGCCGCGCTCGCGCAACGTATTGATGAGTTCGAGCACACGGCGAGATTCCTTCACGCCCAAGGCCGCCGTCGGCTCGTCCATGATGATGACCTTGGAGCCGAAGGCGGCGGCCCGCGCCACGGCGACACCCTGGCGCTGGCCGCCCGACAGCGTCTCGACGGCCTGGCCGATGTTCTGGATCGTCATCAGGCCGAGGTCGGAGAGCATCTCGCGGGCCCGCTTCTCCATCGCCGTGCGGTCGAGCTTCTTGAAGACCGAGCCGAGGATGCCGGGCTTTCGGATCTCGCGGCCGAGGAACATGTTGTCCGCGATCGAGAGTGCAGGCGAGAGGGCGAGCGTCTGATAGACGGTCTCGATACCGGCCTCGCGCGCGGCGAGCGGCGAGGCGAACTGGACGGGTTTCCCGTCGAGCTCGATCGTGCCGGCGTCCGGCACGACGGCGCCCGAGATCGCCTTGATCATCGAGGACTTGCCGGCGCCGTTGTCGCCGATGACGGCCAGCACCTCGCCCGGATAAAGATCGAAATCGGCCCTATCGAGCGCGACCACGCGGCCATAGCGCTTCACGAGGCCACGCGCCTTCAAGATGGGTTGAGAGGTCATGTTCGTGTCCCTCACGCGCTGATCTTTCGGATCCACTGGTCGATGGCGACGGCGAGGATGATGAGGCAGCCGATGGCGAAGAGCACCCATTGGGGGTCGGCGCCGGCGAGTTTGAGCCCCGACGAGAAGACGCCGACGATGAGCGCCCCGAAGAGCGAGCCCATGATCGCGCCCCGCCCGCCAAAGAGCGAGGTGCCGCCGATGACGACGGCGGTGATCGACTCCAAGTTGGCCTCAGCAAACGAGGACGGCGAGACCGAGCCGACCCGCCCGATCGCCGCCCAACCGCCGATGGCGCAGACGAGACCGGCGACGACGTAGACCGAGATGAGGACGCGGTCGGTGCGGATGCCGGCCAGCTCGGCCGCCTCCTTGTCGTCGCCCACCGCATAGACGTGCCGGCCCCAGGCGGTCTGGGAGAGGACGTACCAGAAGACGACGAAGAGCCCGACCATGAGGACGACGCCGTAGGTGAGCTGCGCCCCGCCGAGCGAGAACCGCTCGCCGAAGAACTTGAGGGCCGGCGCCGCCGCATCGATGTCGGACGAGCGGATCGATTGGGAGCCGGTGTAGAGATAGACGACGGCGAGGAAGATGCGCCACGTGCCCAGCGTCGCGATGAAGGGCGGCAGCTTGACCTTGGTGACGAGGACCCCGTTGAGAAGCCCGGCCAACATGCCGACGACGAGACCGATCGCGATCGCGATGGGCGCCGGCAGTCCGTAGGTGACGCCCATATGGCCCATCACCACGTAGGAGAGCACCATGATGGCGGCGACCGAGAGGTCGATGCCGGCCGTCAGGATGACCAGCGTCTGCGCGCAGGCCAGGATGCCGACGATCGAGACCTGCTGCATGATCAGCGTCAGGTTGAACGCCGTGAAGAAGCGCTCGCCCGCGATCAGCCCGAAGGCGAGGACGGAGGCGACGAGGATGATGACCGGCACCAGCGCCGGGTTGGCATGGAGGACGTGCTGCAGATTGCCGAGGACGCCTTTTCGCTGGGCGAACTCGGGCAGGGCGGTGTCCTTGGAGGCCGAGCCCTCGTAGTCGTCTGTGGTCTGCGTCACGTGTCCATCCTTTGGATGCGGGCGGGCGGATCGGCGACGCCTGGGTTCCGCGCGACGATCTCGACGGTATTCCCCTCGGGGTCCCGCGTGAAGACGCCGCGCCAGCCCGTCCACGCGAAATCGACCGTGCGGTGGTCGAGCCCTTGCGCGTCATACCAGCGGGTGACGGCGTCCAGTTCCTCGAAGCGCACCGAGAACGCGAGATGGTGGAGCGCGCCGAGCGCATCGGGTGCGGTCGATGGCGCGAACGCCTCGTCCTCAAAGAGCGCGAGGATGGCCGTGTGACCCGCATGACCGTCAGCGACGCGGAAGAAGACGATGCCGCCGCGATGCGGCCCGACGAGGCGCGGGAGGCCAATGATCTCGCCATAGAAACGGGTCATGGCCTCCAGATCGCGGCACCGGATAGCGATCTCGCCGAGACCGCCGATCGTGAAGCCTCGCTCTGGCGCCGTCATCGATCGACGCCGGCGGCAAGGGTGGCGGCAAGGGTGGCCGCAAGGGTGGCGGGCGCCGATGGCGCCCGCGCGAAGGCCGAAGCCGGGGTCACGCGGGGATCAACCCCAGCAGAGCTCCTTGCCCTCGGCGACCGAGATCGACTCGACGCCGTCCACCGGCTCGGCGGCGACGAGGGCGACGCCGGTGTCGGTGAATTCCTTGCCCTCGGTGGGCTCGGGCAGCGTGCCGTCGGCGGCGAACTGGTGGATCGCCTCGATGCCGAGCGATGCCATCAGGAGCGGGTATTGCTGGCTGGTTGCGGCGATGACACCGGCCTCGACATTGTCGACGCCCGGGCAACCGCCATCGACGGAGACGATCGTGACGTCGCCGTCGCGCCCGAAGGCCTTGAGGGTCTCATAGGCGCCGGCGGCGGCGGGCTCGTTGATGGTGTAGACGACGTTGATCTCGGGGTCGATCTGGAGAAGGTTCTCCATCGCGGTGCGCCCGCCCTCCTCGTTGCCCGACGTCACCTCGTTGCCGACGATGCGCGGGTCGGTCTCGTCGCCCCACTTGTTGGGATCGCCGACATCGATGCCGAAGCCGGTGAGGAAGCCCTGGTCGCGCAGAACGCCGACGGTCGGTTGGGTCTCGGAGAGATCGAGCATGCCGATCTTCGCGTCGGCGGCCGCATCGCCGAGGCGCGCGGCGGCGTATCGGCCGATGAGCTCACCGGCGAGGAAGTTGTCGGTCGCGAAGGTCGCGTCGGCCGCATCGATGGGCGAGAGAGGCGTGTCGAGCGCGATGACGAGAACGCCCTGATCGCGCGCCTGGCGCACGTTCTCGACGATGGCCGAGGTGTCGGACGCGGTGATGAGGATGCCCTTGGCGCCGGCCGCGATGCAGCTCTCGATCGCCTGGACCTGCGCTTCGTGGTCACCGTCCACCTTGCCGGCAAAGGTCAGAAGCTCGATGCCGAGCTCCTCGGCCTTGGCCGTCGCGCCTTCCTTCATCTTGACGAAGAACGGGTTGATGTCTGTCTTGGTGATGAGGCAGGCCGTAGTCTTCTCCGCATGGGCGGCGGAGAAGGCAGGCGCCGTGGCGAAACCGAGGGCTATGGCGGAGGTGCCCAGCAATGCGGTCGTGATCGTGCGAAGCTTCATGGTCGGATGTCCTTCCCAGACTGAACGGACCGGGCGGGCCTCTTTGCGGGCGCGCTCCGGCGTGTGATGCGGCACCGGCTCTCCTTGCCCGATCCCTCAAGCGAAGCAGCGAACGGCGTGCGCCATACGCGAGCATCCATGCGACCGTCCTGTCAACTGCCCGGATGGAGACGCGCCGGACAATCGCCCGTCAAAGGGTGATATCGGCCCTCACGCCCCCCTCCACGACGCGGCGAGCATTGGGGATGTCGTTGGAGAGCGCCCGCGTTCGCGCGGCCTGCGCATCATGCCCATGGTCGAGCCAGCGCTGCACGAGGCGGGCCTCCAGCACCTCCATCGCGACGTCGAGAAAGACCGTGACGTCGAAGAGCGGCGCCAGGGCGCGCCATGGGTCTTCGTCGAGGAGCAGGTAGTTGCCCTCGAGGAGAACGGTCCGCGCGGCGCCCGGCACGATGGCCGCGCCGGCCCGCGCAAGGTCCAGCGTACGGTCGAAGGTCGGGATGACGGCGTCGTCGTCGGTCTCGCGCAAATGCCTGACGAGCCGCACGAAACCGTCCGCATCGAACGTCTCCGGCGCGCCCTTGCGGGGGCGCAGGCCGCGCGCGTCGAGGATCGCGTTGTCGAGGTGGAAGCCGTCCATCGGCACCAGCGCGCAGCCCCCGTCATCCGCCCCATCGACCCGATCGCGCAGCGCCTCGGCCAGCGTCGTCTTACCCGCGCCGGGCGGTCCCGCAAGGGCGACGAGGCGGCGGGCGGATGTCGCCGGTCCGATCCGTTCGGCCAGCGACGCCGCCAGCGCGGTGACGGTCTGCGACACCCCTTCGTTCGATCGGTTCATGGCAAGCTCGACTCCACAAATATTGACTCCGCAGCCATTTCGACGCGATCACGATCTCGACCGCCCTCCATACGGCGCAGCTTAACGCCTCGGCACGGCTGGACTAGTCTCACCCCCACATCCCTCTCTCGGACACGCTCGATGACAGCCCTCCCCGACGACCGTCCCGTCACCGGTTCGTGCCGCTGCGGCGCCATCCGCTTTCAAACCGGGCCGGCGCTCGACGCGAGCTATTGCCATTGCAGCGACTGCCGGAAGGCGACCGGCGCGCCGGTCTCGGCCTTCGTCGAGGTCGATCCGGCCACGCTCGAGATCGTGGGCGAGCCGGCCGCCTTTCGCACGCCGGACGTCACGCGCAGCTTTTGCGGCGCCTGCGGCACACCGCTCGCCTATGCCGACGAGCGGCTGGAGGGGCGGCTTTGGTTGATGCTCGGCGCTCTCGACGCGCCGGAGCGGTACCGGCCCGCCCGCCACGCGTTTACGGGCGAAGCCCTGCCCTGGCTGACCATCGCGGACGAGACGCCGAGGCACCCCGGCTTCTCGGTCGAGAGGCCCGATCCAGGCTTGCAGCCGAAGGCCGAGCGTCCGCGAGATTGAACCGATCGTCGAATTTCGTGTTAACCTATCGGATGGCGGCACCCATGATCCACGTATTTCGATGAGGTATCTCATGCTCGCGTCCCCGAAGACTTCCCTCATGGCGGCGCTTTTCGCGCTTGGCGCGCTTGGTACGCCCGCTTCAGCCATGCCCGCCCATCTCGGCGCCGCGCCCGCGCCCACCGTCCAGTCCGACGTCCAGCGCACGCAAGGCGTGTCGTTCTACTACAACTCCCGCCGGCACGGACCGCGCTACCGCATCGTGCGGCCGGGCTTCCAGCACTATTACGGCGGCCACTATTACAGCCGCCCCTATTGGACGCCGGGCTATACCTACCGCCGCCCGGTCTACCGGCAGCCCTACTATCGCTCCGGCCCCACGGTCTCCTTCGGCTTCAACCTCGGCGGCGGCGTACCCCTCGCGCGGCGGGGCGGGGCGGCCCATGTCGCATGGTGCCGCGATCGGTATCGCACCTACGACGTGCGCTCCGACAGCTTCATCGCCCGCGCCGGCGGTCCGCGCGTGCGCTGCCGCAGCCCGTACTGAAGCAGCCAAGGCTTAACCTCCCCCCGAGGCCATGCTAGGTCGCGGCCGCGCCGCTCGATGTGAGGCGCGGACGGGGAACGACCATGAAGTTTTCGCTCGGCTGGCTGAAGGATCATCTGGAGACGTCTGCGTCGCTGGCCGACATCACGGGCGCGCTCGACCGGATCGGGCTCGAGGTCGAGGGCGTCGAGGATCTCGCCGCCGCGCTCGCGCCGTTCAGGACGGCCCGCGTGCTGGAGGCCGAGCCGCATCCCGATGCCGACCGTCTACGCGTCTGCAAGGTCGCGCATGCGGGCGGCGTGGAGACCGTTGTCTGCGGTGCGCCCAACGCGCGGGCCGGCATGGTCGGCGTCTTCGCCCCCTCGGGCTCGACCATCCCCGGCAATGGCCTCGTCCTCAAGCCCACCAAGATCCGCGGCGTGCCGTCCAACGGCATGCTCGTCTCGGAGCGCGAGATGGGCCTCTCAGACGAGCATGACGGCATCATCGAGCTGGCGGCCGACACGCCCGTCGGCGTACCGATGGTGGATGCGATGGGGCTGAACGATCCGGTGATCGACATCGCGATCACGCCCAACCGGCCGGACGCGCTCGGCGTGCGCGGCATCGCGCGCGACCTCGCCGCGGCCGAACTCGGCTCGCTCCTCCCCTTCGAGGACCCCCCGGTCCCGGGCGCGTTCCCCAATCCGCGTGCGATCACGCGCGACTTCGCCGGAGACGAGCCCGCCTGCCTCGCATTCGCCGGCCGCACCATCCGGGGCGTCACCAACGGTACGTCGCCCGAATGGATGCAGGCCCGCCTGCGCGGCGTCGGCCTGCGCCCCATCAACGCGCTCGCCGACATCACCAACTACGTGATGATGGACCGCAACCGCCCGCTCCACGCTTATGACGCCGACCGGCTGACGGGCGCGATCGGCGCGCGGATGGGCCGCGCCGGCGAGCGCTTCGAGGCTCTGAACGGCCAGACCTGCGAGGTCGCCGAGACCGACTGCGTGATCGCCGACGAGGCGGGCGTGCTGGGGCTGGGCGGGATCATCGGCGGCATGACGTCCGGCTGCACCGCCGAGACGACGACCGTATTCCTGGAGTCCGCCCTCTTCGACCGCGCGCGGATCGCCCGCACCGGACGGCGCCTCGGCCTCAACACCGATGCGCGCTACCGCTTCGAGCGCGGCATCGATCCCGAGTTCACCGTGCCGGGGCTCGAACTCGCCACCCGCCTCGTCCTCGAGATCTGCGGCGGCGAGGCAAGCGAGATCACGCTCAGCGGCACGATCCCCGAAGAGGCGCGGATCATCCAGCTCCCGGAGGGCGAGGTGAAGCGGCTGACCGGGCTCGAACTGCCGGGAAGCCTCGTCAAGATCATTCTCGATTCGCTCGGCTTCTGGGCCTCGGGCCGGGGCGACCTCACCGTCGCCGTGCCCTCCTGGCGACCCGACGTTCACGGCGCGGCCGATCTCGTCGAAGAGGTCGCGCGCATTCACGGGATCGACGAGGTGCCCGCGACGCCCCTCCCTCGGGAGCCTGGCGTGCCGAAGCCCATCCTGACGGCGCCCCAGCGACGCAACGGGCTCGCCCGCCGGGCGCTCGCCGCGCGCGGGCTCGTCGAGGCCGTCACCTGGTCGTTCCTGCCCGAGGCCGAGGCGACGCTCTTCGGCGGCGGATCGGAGGCGCTGAAGCTCGCCAACCCGATCAGCCAGGACATGTCCGACATGCGCCCGTCGCTCCTGCCGGGCCTCATCGCGGCGGCCCAGCGCAACGCCAATATGGGCGAGCCGGACGCGGCGCTCTTCGAGCTCGGCCAGGTCTTCACTGGCGACGCGCCGGAGGACCAGCACACCCATGCGACGGGGCTGCGCCGCGCCGGCGCAACGCTGACCGGCTCGGGGCGGGACTGGCGCGACGGCGGCACCATCGACGCCTATGATGCCAAGGCCGACGCGATGGCGCTCCTCGCCGAGCTCGGCATCGCCACCGACAAGCTCAACGTCGCGGCCGAGACACCCGATTGGTATCACCCCGGCCGCTCCGGCGTCCTCAAGCTCGGGCCGAAGACCGTCCTCGCCCGCTTCGGTGCGCTTCACCCCCGCGTCCTGAAGGCCATGGACGCGAGCGGGCCGATGGTCGCCTTCGAGGTATTGCTGGACGCCCTGCCCGGCCAGAAGCGCAAGGCGACCCGCGCCCGGTCGGCGCTCGATCTGGCCAGTCTGCAGCCGGTGCGGCGCGACTTCGCCTTCGTCGTCGACAGGACCGTTCCCGCGCTCGATATCGTCCGCGCGGCGGCCAAGGCCGATCAGAAGCTGGTGACGGGCGTGCGGGTCTTCGACGTCTTCGAGGGCGCGAGCCTCGGCGAAGACAGGAAGTCGGTCGGCATCGAGGTCACCCTCCAGCCCCGCGCCAACACGCTGACCGACGAGGCGATCGAGACCGTCTCGCAGGGCATCGTCGCGGGCGTCGAGAAGGCGACGGGCGCGGTTCTCAGAGGCTGACGCCCTTCGGCCGGGGCCGACTGTCACGACTACGCATAGCGAGCCAGACGGATCCTGGGATCCCCCTCATCCGCCCTCGCCAACGCCGGCTCTCCTCAGAGATCGCTCGGCGCTACGTTCTTGATCTGCGGCCAATAGCCATCCGCGTCCTTCAGCTTGTTGGCCAGATCGGCCGCCCAGCGGGTGCGGACATTGGTGTTGACGTTGAGATAGAGCGTATCGTCGACGATCGAGAAGGCCTGCGGGTCGATATCGACCTTCTGGCCGTAGGACGTACCGAAGGCGCAGAAACCGCCATAGGCGGGCGCGTAGCGGGCTGGCGAAGCGGCGAAGGCGTCGCGATTGGCGGCAGAGGCGAAGCGGTAGGTCGCTCCGTCATGCGAGGCCGTGAACTCGGACGAGCCCTCGACGGCACGGCTCTCGGTGAAATAGGCGACCGGATCGTAGCCTTTGATGGCGATCGCGCCGTCCTCGAGGTTCACCGGCGCGGGCGAGGCGTAGTCGAAGGCGTAGGAGACGGTCGGCACGGCCACATAGAGGCCGGCCGCGAAGACCGACGAGAAGAGGATGCGGCGGGCAAGAAGGCGCGAGGTCGGGATGCGGGTCATGGGGGCTCCGAAGGTGCAAGGCGGGTGTCTGGGACGCGCAGACCCTAGACCGTCGCCCGGCCCGGCGTCGCATCAACCCGCCTGACACCCGATCACAGCACCGCGAGCGGGAGAAGGCGCCGCGAGCCGGAGGCTGTAGCCCGCCGGCGCTACCCCGTCTCGGCGGCCAGAACGGCGCGCAGGCCTTCACGATAGGTCGGATGGGCGAGCGTATAGCCAAGCGTGGTCTTGGCGCGCGCGTTGGAGACCCGCCGGTTGGCACCGTAGAACTGCCGGCCCATCGGCGAGAGGTCGGCATCCTCGAACGCGACCTCGGGCGGTGCGGGCAGGCCGAGGAGATCGGCCCCGAAGGCCACGACATCCTGTGGCGGCGCCGGCTCGTCGTCGACGACGTTGAGCGTCAGGCTCTCGCGCCCGGCCATGCCGGCGAGCACCGCGCCCGCGATATCATCGACATGAATGCGGTTGAAGACCTGGCCCGGCTTCACGATCCGCCGGGCCCGGCCCTCGCGCAGCGCGTCGAGCTGGCTGCGGCCCGGACCGTAAATGCCCCCGAGGCGGAAGATCTGGGCCGGCAGCCGCCGCGATTGCGCCAGCGCCTGCCAGCCGGCCTCGGCCGAGATCCGCGTTCGGGCACGGGGACTGGCGAGATCGGGCGAAGCGGTCTCGTCGATCCAGGCGCCATCATGGTCGCCGTAGACGCCGATGGTCGAGAGATACCCAAGCCAGGCGAGGTCGGGCGCATCGACGATATCGCCCGCGTGATGGGCGAGGACCGGGTCGAGCGCGCCATCCTCGCCCCGCGCCGGCGAGATGCTGGAAAGGATGTGGGTCGCATCGCTGAGCGCCGTGGCCGCCTCGGGCGCGTGCGAGGCGCCGTCGAAGACGGTCGTCTCGATCCCCCGCCCGCGCAGCACCTCGGCCTTGCCCCGCCCGCGCACCGTGCCGCCGACCGACCAGCCGAGCGCGAGCGCCCGCATGGCCAGCGCCTGCGCGGAATAGCCGAGGCCGAAGATGAAGAGGCGACCGGGCACGGCCGGTGCGCCGGGGTCTGCGGGAGCTGTCATGAGAGCGGCGTCTCCGATGGGGCGTCCGCGCAGGCACCAGCGAGGGCCACGCGCCACTCCTCGACTACGCCGTCATCGTCCTCGCGTTCCATCCGTGCGGCTGCGGCCTCCGCGACATCTCCCGGCGACAGCCGAGCGAGCGCCCAGACCGCCATGCCGCGCACCAGCGGCGCGGCGTCGTCCAACCGCTCGCCCACGAGGGCGCGCAGCCCCGCATCGCCCGAATTGCCGATCGCGACGAGGACGTTGCGCACGAAACGATCGCGCCCGATCCGCTTCACCGGCGACTTCCTGAAGAGGGTGCGAAAGGCGGGATCGTCGAGGCGGGCGAGATCGGCGAGGTCGGGCGCGCGAAGGGCGTCCCGCGCGGCGAGCTTCGCCTCACGCCCCCTCGTCGCGAACTTGTTCCAGGGGCAGACGGCGAGGCAGTCGTCGCAACCATAGATGCGGTTGCCCATGGCTTCGCGATAGCGGCGCGGGATCTGCCCCTTCGCCTCGATCGTGAGATAGGAGATGCACGCGCGGGCATCGAGCTGATAGGGCGCCGGGAAGGCGTTGGTCGGGCAGACATCGAGACAGCGGCGGCATTGGCCGCAATGGTCGCTCTCGGGCGCATCGGCCGGCAGCGGGACGGCGGTGTAGAGCGCGCCGAGGAAGAGCCAGGAGCCGAACTGGCGGCTGACGAGGTTGGTGTGCTTGCCCTGCCAGCCAAGCCCCGCCGCCTCGGCCAGCGGCTTCTCCATCACGGGCGCCGTGTCGACGAAGACCTTGAGGGGCACGCCGGAGGCCGCGTGCAGCCAGCGCCCGAGCGCCTTCAACCGCGTCTTGATGACGTCGTGATAGTCGTCGCCCTGCGCATAGACCGAGATCGTGCCCTTGCGCGGCTGGGCGAGGATCGCCCGCGGATCGGCGTCGGGCCCGTAATTGACGCCTAGCATGACCACGGCGCGGACACCGTCCCAAAGCGTTCGCGGGTCGGAGCGCTCATCGGTGCGCGTCTCCATCCAGGCCATGTCGCCATGGTGATCGGCATCAAGGAAGGCCTGCAGACGCTCGGGCGCCTGCGGGATGGTATCGGGGGCCGTGATGCGCACCGCGTCGAAGCCGAGGCGCGAGGCCTCCGCGACGAGATCTGCTTTCAGCGCGAGGGAATCCAAGTCGGGCAGGCCCGCGTCGCCTCGCGCAAGCGCTCCGCTCGACGACGCCGTCTCGTCAGAAGTCGAGGTCGTCATAGTGCGCCGCCGGCGCGATGCCGGCCAGCTTCTCGGTGAGGAGCGGGCGAAAGGCGGGGCGGGACTTGACGCGGGCGTACCAGTCCTTGGCGGCAAAGCCCTCGGCCTTCTCGTCGAGCTCCCAGGGCACCTCGCCCAAATAGTCGGCGCAGGAGAAGGCGGCGGCCGCCACGAGGTCGGCATAGGAGAGCTTCGGGCCTGCCAGCCAGCGCCGCTCGCGCATCAGATAGGCGATATAGGCGAGATGGGTCTTGATGTTCGACCGGCCCGCGCGAATGGCCGTCGGGTCGGGCGCCGCGCCCGTATAGCGCTTGACCAGCTTCTCGCCGACGACGTGGCTCGTCACCTCGCGCTCGAACTTGGCGCCGAACCAGTCGCATAGCCGGCGAACCTCGGAGCGCTCCAGCGGATCGACCGGCATGAGACGCTTGGCCTCCATGCCGAGGCCCGTCGTCTCGTCGAGGAATTCGAGCACGGGGCCGAGGCCGCAGACGGCGGGACCCGTGCCGCCGTCGCGCAGCACCGGCAGCGTGCCGGCCGGGTTCATGATCAGGAATTCGGGCCGCCGGTCCCAGACCCGCTCCTCGATCAGCTCCGAGGAGAGACCGTATTCGCCGAGCACGAGCCGGACCGCGCGCGAGGCCGCGTCGAGGGGATGGTGGTAGAGACGGAGCATAGGGCGATCTGGGCGGGCGGCGGAGGGTCGGCAGAGGGTCGGCGAAACCTATAGCGCGAAGCGTGGGATGCGCGAAGGGGGCAGAGGAAGCTGGATCGACGGATCGTGAACGGACGGGCGGGGCCAGCCTTAACCCCGCCTTGAGCGCGGCGGAGATAGGTTTTGCCCGCCACCCGCTTTCGCCGGACCCTCCATGACCATCGCCGCATGACCATCGCCGCCATCCTGCAGGCCATCCTTCTCGGCATCGTCGAGGGGCTGACCGAGTTCATCCCCGTCTCCTCGACCGGCCACATCCTCCTTCTGGGCGAGGTGATCGGCTTCGAGAGCGCGGGCAACACGTTCGAGGTGCTCATCCAGTTGGGCGCGATCCTCGCCATCGTGACGGTCTATTTCGAGCGCCTCTGGACGATCGCGCGCACGCTGCCGACGCACCGCGAGACGCAGACCTTCGTCCTCGGCGTCGGGCTCGCCTTCCTGCCGGCGGCGCTGGCGGGGGTCCTCCTTCACGACACGATCAAGACGGTCTTCTTCGAATCGCCCGCCCTCATCTGCTGGATGCTCCTCATCGGCGGCGTGCTCCTTCTCCTCGTCGACCGCTACGCGCCCGAGCCGCGCTATCGCGACGCCTACCAGTACCCGCTGCCGCTCTATCTCAAGATCGGGCTCTTCCAGTGCCTTGCGCTCGTGCCCGGCGTCTCGCGCTCCGGTGCGACGATCGCCGGCGCGCTCCTGATGGGTACCGACAAGCGCTCGGCAGCGGAATTCACCTTCTTCCTCGCCCTCCCCACCATGGGCGGCGCCTTCGTCTACGACCTCTACAAGAACCGCGACGTGGTGACGGCCGACGATCTCGGCCTCGTCGCCATCGGCTTCGTGACGAGCTTCATCGCGGGCTGGTTCGTCGTCCGCAAGCTCCTCGACTTCGTCAGCCGGCACGGCTTCGCGCCCTTCGCCTACTGGCGGATGCTGGTCGGCGGCGCGGGGTTGATCGCGATCTGGATGGGGTATCTGGGCGGATAGCCGGACGGGCGCGGGGTCGGATCGGCGAACGCGGTTCGCGGCGACGTGGCCTGCGCACAAGCGTCTCCACGCCCCTCCAGCACGACCGCCCGGCCAGCCTCGTCAGGCAAGCCGCTCGGCGAATTCGAGCATGTCCTCTTCGCGATCCGCCGCCCGGCTAGCCTTGTCAGGCGAGCCGTTCGGCGAATTCGCCTGTGGCACGGAAACGCCAGAGATAGGTCGGTAGCACGATCTCCATCGCCGTCGGCTCGACGCCGAGCCCTTCGAGCGTGCGGCCCTCGGCCTTGGCCTCGGGGGAGACGACGTTGTCGTGCGCCAGCATCTTGAGCTGGTCGGTCGTCAGGAGCGGGTTCGGCAACGTCTCGAGGATGCTGGCCTGAAGCTTCGCGATCGGGCCCGGGATCGGCAGCAGCAGGCGCTTGCGCTGCGTCACCTTCAGCATCAGCTCCATCAGCTGGCGGAAGGTTCGCACCGAGGGACCGCCCAGCTCGTAGACCGCGCCCGGCACCGCGCTCCCGTCGATACCCTTGGCGATCGCCTCGGCGACATTGCCGACAAAGACCGGCTGGAAGCGCGTGGTGCCCGAGATCAGCGGCAGCACCGGCGACAGGCGCGCCATGGACGCGAATCGGTTGAAGAAGCCGTCCTCGGGACCGAAGACGATCGAGGGACGCATCACGCTTGCCGTCGGAAAGGCCTCCAGCACCGCCCGCTCGCCCGCCGCCTTGGTGCGCGCGTAGTCGGCGTCCGACGCGGCATCGGCGCCGATGGCCGAAACGTGGACGAGCCGCTCCACGCCGGCCTGCGCCGCGGCCTGCGCGATCAGCGCGGCGCCCTTGTGCTGCACCACCTCGAAGCCCTGCCGGCCGGTCTCGTGAAGGATGCCGACGAGATTGACGACGCCGAACGCCCCCGCCACCGCGCGCTCCACGGACGGCCGGTTGCGAATATTGCCCTGCATGACGGAGACCTGGCCGACGAGGCCGCCCACCGTCGTGAGGTGCTGGGCTAGCTCTGGCCGGCGCGTGACCGCGATCACCCGGTAACCATGCCGCACCAGCGCCGCGACGACGTGGCGCCCGAGAAAACCCGATGCACCGAAGACCGTCACCACACGGTCGAGTTGAGGACGGTCGGTCATGGCGGTCGGCTCCGGGGGCGGGGTGTCGAGGAAGGCGGCGAAGGTATCAAAGCGTGGCATCGAGGGGTGGCACCGGGAACCGGTCGGAGAAACCGACCTGCGCTGCGGGCCATCAAGCCGGTGATCCGGCCTCTCGCCGGGATAGCCGAAGGCCGGGGCGCACTCAAGCAAGCCGTTGTCGCGCCGCATCTCTTGCTGCATATCTTGCCGAAGAGGACCGCGTCGATGGACGCGCCCATCGGCACCGTTCACGGCCGCGACGGAGAGGGCGCCCGGCGGTGCAAGGCCCGCCCCCGACATTTCGCCCCCCGATATTGACACCCGCCCCGCCCCCCCTTAGACGACCACTTCCCATCGCCCAGATGGCGGAATTGGTAGACGCGCCAGCTTCAGGTGCTGGTACTCGAAAGGGTGTGGAGGTTCGAGTCCTCTTCTGGGCACCATTCTCTTATCCGACACAGTCCGAGAATGATCGAAAGGCCCCGTGAAAGCGGGGCTTTTTCGTTTCCGGTGTTTGCCGTGGTTCGATGTTGTCCGTTGGCATCCGGTCCGTTTGTTGGCAGATTTGTTGGTACCGCCCGCGCCGAGAGGCCATTGGCGCCTTCCGATACCAACAGAGATACCAACAGATGACATTGTCTGATGGAATGATCAAAGGCTTGAAACCTTCCGAACGCATCCGAAAAGTGAGCGACGGCGGCGGTCTGCAAGCGCATGCAATGCTGAACGGCTCGAAACTCTTCCGCCAAGCGTAACGGTTCGATGGAAAACAGAAGCTCCTCGCGTTCGGGGCCTATCCCATCGTTTCGTTGGCTGAAGCCCGCGCGAAACGAGACGCAGCCAAGGCTCTGTTGAAGGCCGGGCTGGGCGCGAAGGGCTGGCCAAGCCGCGATCGACAAAAAGCGCTGGCTTCTCGCGCTAGAGCGTGTCCGGTTCCTATCCATTCACCGAACGCGCTCTAGCGCATCGTTTTTGCGCGGTTCCCTACGCTGCAGTGCTATCGCACCTCCGCTGGAACGGCTCTAGCCCGGCCAGATCTTGGCTCGCGCCCAATTGCCGAGATTAAAGCATCCGAAGTCCTGGTGCCGCTGCGCCGGGTAGAGGCCAGGGACGATTTCGAGACCGCACGGCGGCCGCGAGCCGTTATCGGCCAGGTCTTCCGCCTCGCCATCGCGACCGCGCGGGCCGAGAACGACCCGACCTTCGGCCTCAAGAGCGCACTGACGACGCCGAAGATGACGCACCGCGCCGCCCTGACGGACCGCAAAGCCTTCGCCGGCCTCAATCGCGCTGTCTGGACTTATGAGGGCGCACCTGACACCCGTATGGCCGAGCCTTGCGCCCGATGCACGTCGACGAACTTGCGCCGGATATGCGTCATGCAGGCGACCTCACGGATGGTGCCGGATCGATAGAGGTCCTCAAAGCCGGCATAGCCGTCGGCATGCATCCAGCCGCAATAGTCGGTCAGGTGCTCCTTGGGATGCAGACCCTTGCGGTCGGGCGAGAACCGGTACCAGGCCGCCGGCGGAGCATCGCCGCTCCAGGGTCGTTCGTTCCGGGCGTAGGTCCACAGCCGCGCCGTCTGCGTCTTGCCCGTTCCGGGCGCCAGCATCCGCACCGGCGTATCGTCGGCGAAGATTGCCGAACCGGCCAGGACGTGGCGTCCGATCGCATCGGCGAGCGGTTCCAGAAGAGCCGTCGACTTGCCGACCCAGTCAGCTAGCGTCGAGCGTTCGAGATCGAGACCCTCGCGCGCGAAGATCCGGCTCTGACGGTAGAGCGGCAGGTGGTCGGCGTACTTGTTGACCAGGACATGGGCCAGGAGCCCCGGACCAGCCCGGCCGCGATCGATCGGACGAGACGGGAGGCTCGCCTGCGTAAAAGCTTCGCAGCCCGAGCAGGCCATCCGCGGACGCACGATCCGGTTCACGATGAAGCGACCGGGTACGTACTCCAGCTCTTCGGTCACGTCTTCGCCAAGGCGGCGCAGCCGACCGCCGCACCGGGCGCAGCCATCGCCTTGTATCGTCAACTCGACCTCGACGCGCGGAATGTGTTCTGGGATCGGCCGGCGCGCGTGTGAACGCTGGTCAGGCCCCTCGGCCGGTGCGGGATCGGGTAGGCCTGGCCGCATCGTCATCGCGGCCGCCGCGACCTCGTTCATCTCCAGCGCCAGATGCAGCTGATCGAGCGTCTCGGAGGACGTCCCGAAGCGGGAGACGCGATGACCGGCCAGCTGGCGCCTGAGCTTCTCGATCAGGATCGCCTGGGCCTTGACCTCGGCCAGCAACTGGGTCGTGAACCGACGCAGTTCACTCGGATCGTCCGGCAGCGATGATGCCACGTTCGCCATGACGGCACTCTATGGCGTCACTCTAGCAAGAACGTGGCCTTGCTGGAATCGCCCGGCGCCCTGCCAAACCGACTTATCCCGTCTTCAACGGCCTCCAGCCAGACGCACGTGTTCGCCGGAACGGGCATCAAGCCGGCAGGCTACGGATCAGCCGTGACAGGGCGTCGGCGTCATAGGACCCGCTCACGCGCAGCCGATGACCGCAGACCAGGTCGACCTCCAAAAGACTGCGAGACGCTCCAGCATCCTGAACGGGGGCACAAGGCGCTCTATCGGCGCCGGTCGACGCGACCAGCTCGACGGCCATGGACCGCGCATCGACATCGGCCACTTCGAGGCCCGGCGGAACCTCGCCGCGATCCCTCGGATCGCGCAGCCACGTGAAAACCTGGTTCGTGTTCACGTCGTAGCGCCGCGCCACCTGGCCCACCGAAATCCCCGGCACCCGAGCCTGACGCCAGATCAGGGCCTTCTCCTCGGCACTCCACATCTTGCGTCCGCGCCGCTTCGTCACCGCAAACCCCGATAGTGTCCATCATCGCAAATGGACACCACCTCGCCCTCCACAAACGCAGCAGCACAGGAAGATCGGACGGATACGCTATCTGGAAGAGGCCAAGCGCATGAACGCCAAGAAGCGTCGATCAGGTCGCGGCCGCGCTCTCCTCGTTCGAAGTCTCGACCAATGCGAAGGACTTCGCGGCCTTTCCTGTGGAGCAGGCCCGGCGCTTCAAGCGGGTGCTAGACGAGGCGACGAATGCCGATACCGGCAAGCCTCTGGCTAAGGCGACCATCGTGGTCCGGCTGCGCGCCCTGAAGGCATTCTTTCAACGGCTCGCCGGCCAGCCGGGCTATCGCTCCAAGCTCACCTGTGCCGATGCCGAGTATTCCAACCCGCACAGCGTCAGAAACACCCTCGCGCAGCTCGGCGAGCGCGTCTGCCCGAACCCGGAAGCGTTCAAGGCGTGGTCGCAAAACCTCGGCCACGAACAAGTCCTGACGACCTTCACGAGCTACGGCGCAGTCTCACACCATCGGCAGGCGGAGATTATTGCGGCCCTACGCGACCACGATGCGAACATCGGGCACATCGATAGCGAGACCCTGCGCATTGCGCGGGCGCTGAGGCAAGAAGGATGTTCAGGACGGCGCGTGGCATAGGCGACCACCCCCTTCGCGAGGTGTCCGTCGGATTGCGTTGGGACTGTTGCGTCGTCATTCTTGTGCCAGGGATTGGGGCATGCATGACACCTGACGAACTGATCGCGAAATGGGCGCCGTCCGGCGGGGCGGAGATGGCGAACGCGCAGGGGTTCATCATCGATCTCTGCGACGTCCTCGGCGTCGCGCGCCCCGATCCGACGCAGCCCAACGAGGCGGCCAACGCCTACGTGTTCGAGAAGGCCGTGCGGCATTCCGAACGCGGCGTGACGTCGACCAACCGGATCGACTGCTACAAGCGCGGCCATTTCATCCTCGAATCCAAGCAGTCGCTCGAGCGAGGCGGCGCGCAAAGCCAAGGCCGACGGGCAGGGCGAGCTGATGGCCGCCGAGCATGGCGCCGGTGCGCGGCGGCACGGCGCGTCGCGGGACGGCCGGCTGGGACCGGGCGATGCGCCGGGCCTTCGACCAGGCCAAGGACTATGTGCGGCGACCTGCCGGTCGATCATCCGGCGCCGCTCTTCCTCATCGTCGTCGACGTCGGCCATGTCATCGAGCTTTACGCCGACTTTTCCGGCCGGGGCGCAATTACACGCAGTTCCCGAACCGGTCCGCGTTCCAGATCAAGCTCGAGGATCTGGCCGACGAGGCCGTGCGCGAGCGGCTGGCCAGGTCTGGGACGCGCCGACCGGCTCTCAACCCGGCGATCCGCGCGGCCGAAGTCACGCGGGACGTGGCCGAGCGGCTGGCGCATGGTCGCGGCGCGGCTGGAGGGCAAGCATCGCCCGGCACCGTCGCGACGTTCCTCATGCGCTGCCTTTTCACGATGTTCGCCGAGGATGTCGAGCTGATCCCGAAGGACAGCTTCACCGACCTCCTCGGCGACCTGCAAGGACAATCCGGCAGGCCTTCGTGCCGGCGCTGGAAGCACTGTGGACGGTCATGGACGAGGGCGGCTTCGAGCCGGCACGGCGGCTACGGTCAAGCGGTTCAACGGCGCGCTGTTCAAGGACCGCACGGCGCTGCCGCTCGATCGCGCAGGGCATCCACGAGCTCTGGGTCGCCGCGCGGCGCGACTGGAAGGACGTGGAGCCCGCCATCTTCGGCACGCTGCTGGAGCAGGCGCTCAATCCGCGCGAGCGCTCCAAGCTCGGCGCGCACTACACGCCGCGCGCCTATGTCGAGCGGCTGGTGGTGCCGACCATCATCGAGCCCTTGCGCGAGCCGACTGGCAGGACGACGCAGGCCGCCATCGGGCCGCGCTGGTCCATGCCGGCGACGAGGCGCGGCGCGCTCGAGGCGGCGCGGACCTTCCACCACCAGCTCGCACGACGCGCGTGCTCGACCCCGCCTGCGGCACCGGCAACTTCCTCTATGTCGCGCTCGAGCTGATGAAGCGGCTGGAGGGCGAGGTGCTGGAGACGATCGAGGCGCTGGGCGCAGGAGTCGCGCTGGAGCATGACCGGCGAGACCGTCGACCCATCGCAGTTCTACGGGCTGGAGCTCAACCCGCGCGCGGTGCCGATCGCCGATCTCGTGCTCTGGCTCGGCTACCTCAAATGGCAGCTGCAGAACGACCAGCGCCGAGCGCATCGCCGAGCCGGTGCTGCACGCCTATGGCACGATCCGCGATGCCGACGCGGTGCTCGCCTACGACGACGCGCCGCGCTGCGGCGCGACGATGCGGGCAAGCCCGTGACGACCTGGGACGGCGTCACGATGAAGGCCAGCCCCGGTGACGGGCCTGCGCGGTGCCGGACGAGACGGCGCGGGTGCCGAGGTCTACGACCTACACGAACCCGCGCCGCGCCGACTGGCCCGAGGCGGAGTTCATCGTCGGCAACCCGCCGTTCATCGGCGGCAAGGACCATGCGGGCAGAGCTTGGCGACGGCTACGCCGAAGCGCTGTGGAAGGCACGGCCGGAGGTGCCGGGCGGCGCGGACTTCGTGATGCAATGGTGGGACGAGGCGGCGTGCAGCTCTCCGGCGGTGGCGCGAAGGGCCAGCCCGAACCCGCTGCGCCGGTTCGGCTTCATCACAACCAACTCGATCACGCAGACCTTTTCGCGCCGGGTGGTGGAGCGGCACTGTCGGGGAAGAGTACCAGTGTCGCTGGTGTTCGCGGTAGCCGATCATCCTTGGGTGAAGGGGACGGGACTGGCGGCGGTGCGCATCGCGATGACGGTCGCGCGCTCGGCGACGAACGAGGGTACGCTCGGTCGATCGTCGTCGCGAGGAGGCGCTGAACACCGATACGCCGGTGGTGGAGCTGGACCTCACGTCGTGGACAGATCACGGCGAAGCTGACGCTGGGAGCCGACCTGACAACGGATTGCGTACCGTTGCTGGCAAATCAGCTGATATGCATTCGAAGGGTGACAGCCGTCGGCAAAGGCTTCTGAGCTGACGCCAGGGCACGCCGGTTGCGGCGAAGACGATCGAACGAGGTGGATGCTTCACCACGTCCGCCCTATCTCAATGGTCGCGATCTGAGCAGGCTCGACCGAGAGGCATTCTAGTGCATAGACTTCTTTAACGCGGCGCTGACGAGGTAGAGTCGCAGCAGTTATCCAGCGGACTTACCAGCATGTGCTTGACGATCGGTGACGCCCATGAGCGGCCTGAACAGAAGTAGCGGGAGAGTTACCGGTATCTCTGGTGGCTATTCGGGGAAATCACGCGAAGGCATCCGCGACGCGTTCCGATAGCGCTTTCGACACTTACATCGCCACAGCAGACACCGTAAACATCGAGTATTTCGTTCGTTGACCAGCGAGGTTTTGCCCGAACGAAAAGTCGTACGAGTCGTGGCGCTTCGACGCATGCGGCCCTCATGAGCGCTGTCAGTTCGCGAACCCACACCGCTTTGGCTGATGCGCGTCGGGCGGCCGGCTAGGGCGTAGGCAATGACCTCGTCTACTCCAAAGTGCTCGCACTTTCGACCCCTTCCCCTTCCCCGCCCTCCTCCCGACGCCCGCGCCGGACCCGCACGCCCGCGCGCTGCTCGACCGCCTGCGCGACCTCGGCGAGCGGCTCGACGCCTTCCGCAAGGAGCGTCTCGCCGCGCACGACGACCTCACCCTGACCGGCCTCTACAACCGGCTCGAACGCCGCCGCGAGGCGATGAACGGCGGCGAGCCCGCTCACCGAGGACGAGCGCGAGGACCACGCCCGCGCCCGCACGGCGCTGCTGGCCGAACTGCACGACGACATCGACCGCGCCACCCTCGCCGCCTATGGCTGGGACGACCTCGCGGACGCGCTCGTCGGCAAGCCCGGCGGCACCACGCCGTCCCCGGTAAGGTCGGAGGCGCAGGAGGCGGCCGAGGAGGACGATCTGCTCGGCCGCCTCGTCGCGCTCAACTCGGAGCGGGCCGCGAAGAGGCGCGCGGCCACGTCCGCTGGCTGCGGCCGGACTATCAGATCCCCAAACTCGGCCACAAAGTCGTCAGCGCCGAAGGCGACGCAGACCGAGGTCGAGATCGCCGTCGCCATCGCGCCCGACGCGTCTCGCTTGGCCGTACGAGCCGCGCGACCAGTTCGGCGCCGTGCGCGATCTCCTCGGCGGGGCCGAGGACCCGTTGCCGTCGGACGCCATCGCCCGCGCCTTCAAGGGCCGGCTCACCCCCAAGAAGCGCGCCCGCGTCGAGGAGGTCCTCGCGATCATGTCCGATCTCGGCATCGTCCGCTCCGGTCAGCGTGACGGCGAGACGCTCTATTTCGCGCGGCGCTGACGTCGTTGGACCGTTATCGCTCCCCGCCGCGGCCCCACGACTTCACACTTGCCCCTTTTTGAAGGCCAGCGAAGATGAAGAGCACACCGACCATTTGGGGCGTTCACATGGGTCGCCAGCACGGCACCCTGCCTATCGCGACGGGGTACGTTGCGATCGGTTGGCCAAGCATGGGCGATCTGACGAACCTTCCGGCAGACCGGGAGGCGTTCAAGAGACGGGTTTCGGCGCAGTATCCCGATATGAAGCCTGGCGCTATCCCTGGAAGCGCAGGCGTCCTCTTCCGGTTCGCCTACGAGATGCAGCCCGGCGACCTCGTGGTCTATCCGTCCAAGAGAGATCGGATGGTCAACATCGGCGAGCTTGGCGACTACCGCTTCGATCCGGCCGGTAGCGACGACCCGGACGCGCCGACCTATGACGCTGCGCATTACCGCTCCGTACGTTGGCTCGCGCACCGCCCGCGCACCGACGTCCCGCAAGCCGCATTGAACGAGATCGGCTCCGCCATCACGCTCTTCCTCGTGGCGAACAATCCCGAACCGTTTCTCGCGGCCGTTCGGGGAGAGGTGCCGACGACGGCTGACGAGTTCGGTTTCGAGCCGCCCGTCATCAAGGTCCAATGCAAGCAGGTCACGGACACGATCGGCCGCCCCGTCGTGCAACAGCTCATGGGCGCCGTCACGCCAAGCGAGTTCGGTCTCTTCGTGACATTAGGAGGCTTCTCAGCCCAAGCGCTCGACACCGAGCGGACAAGTGCGAACCTGCGGCTCATAGACGGGCAGGCTTTGACCGACCTGGTGTTTCAGCACTACGATCGCTTCGAGCCGCAATGGCAGGCCGTCGTTCCTCTGAAACGTCGCTATGTGCCGGGAGCCGGCGCCGACCTCTAGAGCCGTTCCAGCGGCGGTGCGATAGCGCCGCAGCGTAAGGAACCGCGCAAAAACAAAGCGCTAGAGCGCCGTCGGTGAATGGATGTGAACCGGACGCGCTCTAGCTACCCGTGCAAATGCAATTGTCGGTATGGACCGCAATTATCGAACGCGATCGGTAAGTAATACAACGTTTTAGACGAACTATGCGGCGCCTCTTCCGGCACCATTCTCCTATTTGGCGAAGTCCGTTAAGGACCGGAAAGCTCGGCAATTGCCGGGCTTTTTCTGTGTCTCGGGTCCGACACGAACCCTTAGCATCCTGCGCCTTCGTTGATATGGGAGCGCTGTGATCCGATCTGCTCGAACGGACTACCCGACAGCCAAGGCTCGTGATCGGGCCGTGATCGGGCCGTGATCGGGCCGTGATCGGGCATGGTAAGCCTCCTTGCCCGGACGGTCATGACAAGCCGTCCGCCGCACCCCTTCTGAACCCAGCCTCTCGGGAGCCGCTGCGCCTCACGCCGATCCGGGAAGCGCGCTCTGGCGAGACAGGAGCGCCGCCTCTTGCGACGGGAAGAGTCCGCCCTCGAGCGGCTCGTCCCGGCGATCGCGATCCCAGGCCAGGAGGGGATCGAGCGTTTCGATGAAGGGGCGGGCGCGCAAGCCGGCCGCCCGGGCGCGCGACGCGTCGATCTCCAGAAAGTGTCGGAACGACGGAGCGCTCGCACGCCGTCGGGGAAAGCACGCGCCGTCGCCCCGCGCGACAGCACCGCCACGTCATGACCGTTCCCGACCAAGGCATCCGTGATCGCGCCGCCCAAGAAGCCCGTGCCGCCGACGACAAGACATCGCATGCCCTATCTCCCGTGCGCGGCCCCGACGCGCTGCCGGCCGCGCCTGCGACCCCAAAGCGTTCTCTCCAGCCACGCGACGCCCGGTCTTGGCGAACGCCGGGCTCTGAGACCGCCGGGATCCGGCCGCGAGGAGCAGACCGAATCCTTAAGACACGGACGATATGAAAGAGCGATGGTCCTAATTCGGATAGCGCGGAGTTTGTAGGTATGTCGCAGCCCTTGCCGAAGAACGACACCGGCAGCACCGCGCCGCTCGATAGCGCCGACATTCTGCAACATATGGACGTGGGCGTCATAAGCGGCACGGCGGACGGCGCCGACACCTATCTCAACGCGAAGGCCCGCGATCTCCTGGGCGACACGCCCGTCGCCGACCTTCTCGCCCGGCGCCCGACCCGGCTCGAGATGGCGGAGCGACACATCGCCCTGACCTGGACGCCCCTCGATGGAGGGCACTGGGTCGGCTCGCTCAGCGACCAGACCCGCACCGTGGAGGCGCGCAAAGCGGCCGAGGCCCAGGCCATGACCGACGAGCTGACGGGGCTTCCCAATCGCCGCGCCTGCCGTGACGCTCTCGACGGCCTTCTGTCGCAGGTCGATCGAAGCGGCGGCCACGCCGTGGTCCTGGCTGTGGACCTCGACAAGTTCAAGCCCATCAACGACGCGTTCGGCCATCCGGTCGGCGATCGCGTGTTGCAGACGGTGGCGAAGCGTCTGAGGCACCTGCTGCGCACCCATGACGTTGCGGCGCGGCTGGGCGGCGACGAGTTCACGATCCTGCTGAACGAGGCCGGCGCCGACGAGGGACGGGCGCTCCGAACGGCTGAAAGCGTGGCCGTGCGCGTCGTCGACTTGCTGGGCCGGGCGTTCATCGTCGATGGGCAGATGCTGACGATCGGAGGCAGCGTCGGCGTCGCCCTGTCCAGTCCCGGCGACGGCCCCGACGATCTGTTGCGCAAGGCGGACACCGCGCTCTACCGCGTCAAGGAGAGCGGCCGCGGCGCGCACGCCTTCTTCGCGGCCGAGATGGACGACGCGATGCGGGAGAAACGCGCTCAGGAGGTCGCCCTGCGCCGCGCCATCGCGATGGAGGAGTTCGTCCTCTACTACCAGCCGCAATTCGATCTCAAGCGCAACGCGATCACGGGCTGGGAGGCGCTCGTCCGCTGGAACCACCCCGAGAAGGGGCTGGTCGGACCTGGCGAGTTCATCGCGCTGGCGGAGGAGACGAAGCAGATCGTTCCGCTGGGCGAATGGGTGGTCCGCACGGCGGCCCGCGCGGCGATGGCCTGGCCCGACGACATGACGGTCTCGGTCAACGTCTCGCCCATCCAGTTCACGTCCCGGAACCTCGTGCCCACGATCGAGGGCGCCCTGGCATCGTCGGGCCTCGCGGCCGAGCGGCTGGAGATCGAGATCACCGAGACCGTGCTGATGAGCGATACGGCGGACACGTTCGCCATCCTGTCGCGCCTGCACGAGCTTGGCGTGCGGGTCGCGCTCGACGATTTCGGAACGGGCTACTCGTCCATCGGCTATCTCAAGCGCTTCCCCTTCGACGTGATCAAGATCGACCAGTCGTTCGTGCGCGGAACGGACGCGACAGAGCAGAACGCGGCCATCGTGCGCGCCATCGCCATGCTGGCCGAAAGCCTCGGCGCTAAGACGACCGCCGAGGGCGTGGAGACGGAGGAGCAGCTCGACAGCATCCGCGCCGACGGCTGCAACATCGCGCAGGGCTATCTCATCAGCCGGCCCGTGCCGCAATCGGCCGTGCTGGAGGTCATCGAGGCCTTCAAGGCCGGGCAACTGTCGAAGGCGGCGTCCGCCGCGTCTGCCGATATCGGGGCGAGCGTGGACGAGGACGCGCCGGAGCCGGAGGTCCTTTACCGCCTCATCTACCGCAGCCGCAGCGCGATCGTCGATATCGAGGCGGATGTCCGATCGGAGGTCGAGGCCATTCTCGAGATCTCGCGGCGCAACAACCAGAAGGCCGGCTTGACGGGCGCCTTGATGTTCAACGGCACCTCGTTCGTTCAGGTGCTGGAGGGCACTCTCGAGGCCATCGAGGAGACCTTCGAGCGCATTCAGCTCGATCCACGCCATGCCGACGTCGTCCTTCTCGACATGTTGCAGATCGAGGCGCGCGACTTCTCGGCCTGGTCGATGGCGCACATCTCGGATGCCGAAGGCGCGATGAAGGATCTGGCCGAGCGAAGCGGCTTCGATCGCGACGCGGTGCGCGCGAACGCGATCACGGAGCGCCTGCACGCGCTGCTGCTGGAGAACGCCTGACGGCGCATCACGCCGTCTTCGTCGTCAGGGACCCCGCGTGCCTGGCGATAGAGACCCTGGGCGAACGGGCCAGAGGCCACCTGAAGGCCTGTCCGAATGACTGCGGACCACTCCTCCAGTGCAACCGACGCTCAGACGTCGAGGTTGGCGACCTGCAGCGCGTTGGCCTGGATAAATTCGCGTCTCGGCTCGACCGTGTCGCCCATCAGCTTGGTGAAGAGGTCGTCGGCGTCGTCGAGTTCCTCGACCTTGACGCGCAGCAGCGAGCGCGCGTTGTCGTCGAGGGTGGTCTCCCAGAGCTGGTCTGGGTTCATCTCGCCCAGGCCCTTGTAGCGCTGGAGGGAGAAGCCCTTGCGGCCCATCTCGAAGACGAGGTCGATGAGCGCCTGCGGTCCATGGACGATCGTCTCGTCGGTGCGGCCCTCGGCGGTCTTGGCACGGCGCAGCACGGTGACGGGGCCGGTGAAGACCTCGCCGAGCTTCTCGGACGCCGTACGAAGGCGACGGGCATCGGCGGAGGCGAGGAGGGCGTCGTCGATCTCGGCGGCCTCGGCGACGCCGCGCAGCTCGCGCCGCAGCACGATCGCGCCTTCGCGCGCCTCGCCGCGCCAGCCGCGCTCATAGTCGAGCGCCACGGCGTCGAGCCGCCTGGCCATGGCGTCGGCCGCAGCCTGGCCCTTCTCGAGGTCGGAGAGCGCCTCGGGCTCCAGACCGCCCGAGAGCGCCGCCTGCTCGACGACGGTGCGGTCGTAGCGGGCGTGGAGATTGCCGAGCGCGGTGCGCATCTCGCGCGCCGCGAAGACGGTCTCGGCGAGGTCCTGTCCGGCGATCTCCTCGCCCGATGCGAGGCGCAGCGAGACGTTCTCGAGGCCCGACGCGATGAGATAGTCCTCGAGCGCCGGCTCGTCCTTCAGATACTGCTCGGACTGTCCGCGCTTCACCTTATAGAGCGGCGGCTGCGCGATGTAGATATGGCCGCGCTCGAAGAGGGCCGGCATCTGGCGGTAGAAGAAGGTGAGGAGGAGCGTGCGGATATGGGCGCCGTCGACATCGGCGTCCGTCATGATGATGATCTTGTGGTAGCGCAGCTTGTCGGGGTTGAAGTCGTCGCGCCCGATGCCGGTGCCCAATGCGGTGATGAGCGTGCCGATCTCGTTGGAGCCGAGCATGCGGTCGAACCGGGCGCGCTCGACGTTGAGGATCTTGCCGCGCAAGGGCAGCACGGCCTGGTTCTCGCGGTTGCGCGCCTGCTTGGCGGAGCCGCCGGCCGAATCGCCCTCGACGATGAAGAGCTCGGATTTGGCCGGATCGCGCTCCTGGCAATCGGCGAGCTTGCCGGGTAGGGATGCGATGTCGAGCGCGCCCTTCCTGCGGGTCAGCTCTCGCGCCTTCTTGGCGGCCTCGCGGGCGGCGGCGGCCTCGATGACCTTGGAGACGAGCGCCTTGGCCTCGGCGGGGTGTTCCTCGAGCCACTGGCCGAGACGGTCGTTGATCGCGCCCTCGACGACGGGGCGCACTTCGGACGAGACGAGCTTGTCCTTGGTCTGCGACGAGAACTTGGGGTCGGGCACCTTGACGGAGAGGACGCAGGTCAGGCCCTCGCGCGCATCGTCGCCCGTCAGGCTCACCTTCTCCTTCTTGGCCATGCCCGACTTGTCGGCATAGCCGTTCACCTGACGGGTCAGCGCGGCGCGAAAGCCGGCCAGATGGGTGCCGCCGTCGCGCTGCGGAATGTTGTTGGTGAAGCAGAGGACGTGCTCGTTATAGCTCTCGTTCCACCACATCGCGCATTCGACGGTGAGGCCGTCCTTCTCCGATTCGAGAACGATCGGTGCGTCGACGAGCGCCGTCTTGGAGCGGTCGAGATAGCGCACGAAAGCCTCCAGGCCCCCTTCGTAGCACATCTCCTCGGCCTTTCGCTCGACGCCGCGCTCGTCGATGAGGACGATCCGGGCACCCGAATTGAGGAAGGCGAGCTCGCGCAGGCGGTGCTCCAGCGTCGCGAAGTCGAAATTGATGGAGGTGAAGGTGGCCGGGCTCGGGTTGAACGTCACCTCGGTACCGGTGATCTGCTCGGCACCTTCCAGGATCGGCCCGACCACGTGCAGCCGCTCGACGGCGACGCCGTCCTCGAAGCGCATCTGGTGGATCTTGCCGTCGCGCCAGATCTTCAGCTCCAGCCAATCGGAGAGCGCGTTGACGACCGAGACGCCGACACCGTGCAGGCCGCCCGAGACCTTGTAGCTGTTCTGGTTGAACTTTCCGCCGGCGTGGAGTTGGGTCATGATGACCTCGGCCGCCGAGACGCCCTCGCCCTCGTGGATATCGGTCGGAATGCCGCGCCCATCGTCGTTGACGGTGACCGAGCCATCGGCGTTGAGCGTGACGGCGACGCGGCTGGCGTGGCCGGCCAGCACCTCGTCGATGCCGTTGTCGACGACCTCGTAGACCATGTGATGCAGGCCCGACCCGTCGTCGGTATCGCCGATATACATACCCGGCCGCTTCCGAACCGCCTCCAGCCCCTTGAGGACCTGGATGGAATGGGCGCCGTATTCGGCAGGGTCCACCTTCGAAGGGTCCACCTTGGCGGGATCGATCGGGGTCTCGTCGGCGGGCAGGATATCGGACATGAAGAGTCTTTGGGTCTGTTGCGTGTCGTGCGGCGTTTCGCGGCGCCGGATGTAGCGTCTATATAGGATGTTATAGACGAAATTGCTCGCTTTCGGCGTTCGATCCCATCTTTTCCCCGCCACCGTGGCAGTGCCGCTTCAAGGGGTGCGATGCGCGCTCGAAGGCTTGCGCAGACCATGCGCCGAGGACAGTGCCATGCCGAACGGCGAACCCGATCGCGAGAGGCCGACGATCACGGGTCTCAATCATGTCACCCTCGCGGTATCAAGCGTGGAGCGGGCTGTCGGGTTCTATCGCGACGTGCTGGGCCTTCGCCTCCGGGCGATCTGGGAGGACGGCGCCTATCTGGAGGCGGGCGCGCTCTGGCTTTGCCTGTCGAGAGACCCGGCGGCCCGCACGGCGCCCCACCCCGACTACACTCACATCGCGTTCAGCGTCGCGGCGGAGGACTTCGAGGCTTTGAGCGCTCGGGTCCGCGCGGCTGCCCGTCTGTGGCGGGAGAACCGAAGCGAGGGCTCGTCGCTCTACTTGCTCGATCCCGACGATCACAAGCTCGAGCTTCATGTCGGCTCGCTCGAGAGTCGGCTCGCGCACTATCGCGCCCATCCGATGCCGGGACGGCACGTCTGCGAGTAGAGTTGGTCCTGCAAACATTGGCTCGACCCCACGCCCTCTCCTCCCCGTCATCCTCAAGCACCGACCCGAGGATCCGGAAGCAGCGATCGCATCGCTCGGGTCATGGTCGAACCGTCGTGGTGGGCGAACCGGCGTCCAGAGCGCGACCGGTAGAAAGGTCGGACGAAGGTCCTGCCTGACTGCGCCCCTCGATTCTCGGGTCGGTGGCCGAGAATGACGGCAGGAGGGAAGGTCGCCTACCCGACCAAGCTTTGCCGGAGCCGCTCTAGAGCGCATTGTTCTTTCGCGGTTCCTTACGCTGCGGTGCTATCGCACCTCCGCTGGAACGGCTCGCGCCGTCTACCAGTCCGAGGTCGGGCCTCATAGCCGCCTGATACCAGCCGCGCCCAGCGCGAAGTGCTGCGCCGTCGCGCCCAGCGCGGCGAAGGGTTCGGGTTCGGTACCCGTCATCCAGGCCTGCGTTCCCAGCCGGTCGAGCGCGGCGAAGAGGCGGGCGCGGCGCTCGGGGTCGAGATGGGCGGCGACCTCGTCGAGGAGGAGGATGGGCACGGCGCCGATCCGCTCGGTCACGAGGCGCGCCTCGGCCAGCGTGAGCCCGATGAGAAGCGCTTTTTGCTCACCCGTCGAGGCGTGGCGCGCGGGCGTGCGCTTTTGGGCGTGGACGACATCGAGATCGGCGCGGTGGGGGCCGGTGAGCGTGCGCCCCGCCGCGCGGTCGCGGATGCGGGTGCGGGCGAGCACCTCGCGATAGTGGTCCTCGGCGTCCGATGCCGGCATGGCGTCGAGCCAGGCCTCGACCTCGCCCTCGAGCGCGATATGGGCCTGCGGGAAGGCGTCGTCGGCGCCGTCGGCCAGCACGTCCGAGAGCGCGAGGACGGCGCCCCGGCGGGCGGCCGAGAGTGCGAGGCCGAGCTCGGCCACCTGCGCCTCGATGGCGCCGAGGGCGGGATCGCGCGCGAGATGGCCGCTCATGTCGTCGAGCCGCCGGTTGCGCTGGCGCAGCGCGCGCTCGAACTGTCCGGTGAGGACGGCGTGGCCGGGGTCGAGCGCCTGGACGAGCCGGTCGAGAAAGCGGCGCCGGTCGGCGGCCGGGCCGGTGAAGAGTCCGTCCATCGCCGGCGTCAGCCAGAGGAGGCTGAGATGCTCGCCGAGCTCGGAGATGGTGCGGGCCGGCGCGCCGTTGACGCGCACGCGCCGGCCCATCTCGGGGCCCGTCTGCGCGCCCACGAGCCCGGTCCCGAGCGCGACCTCGCCCACGCGGCCCATCGCGGTGACGGCCACGGCCCAGGATCCATCTGGCGAGGAACGGTCGGGTGACGAGCCGGTCTCCACTCGCCGCGCGACGTCGTGATAGGCGGCGCGGCGCAGGCCCCGGCCGGGGCTGAGGAGGGAGACGGCCTCCAGCACGTTGGTCTTGCCGATGCCGTTCGGCCCCGTGAGCACCAGTGGTCGCGCATCCAGCGGCGCCAGCGAGAGGGCGGCGTGGTTGCGCAGGTTGTAGAGCTTGAGCGCCGTGAGGTGGAGACGCGGCAGAGGCGGGGGCGGGAGCGGGTGCACTCCGCCGATCTAGCGCGTCGCGCGCGATCGAGACAGGGGTGGACGGGGCCGGCATCCGAAGACGACCGTCAGTCGAAGCCGCCGAGGACCGCCGTCAGCGCATCGCCGAGATGGGGTTGGAGGTAGCCGCCCTCCTGGACGAGGAGGGTCGGGCGCCGCGCGGAGGCGATGAGGCGGCCGGCGCGGGCGAATCCGTCCAGCGTCACGGCCATGCCCTTCAAGGGATCGTGTTCGGATGCGTCGAGCCCGAGCGCCACGATGAGGACGGCGGGGCGCGCCGCCAGCGCCAGTCGCAACCCGTGCTCGACGGCGGCGAGCCACGCATCGTCCGCCGAGCCGAGTGGGAGGGGGACGTTGTGGTTATGCCCCTCGCCCCCGCCGCGCCCCGTCTCGTCGGCATAGCCGGCATAGAAGGGATAGTAGGTCGCGGGATCGACATGGACCGAGACCGTCGTCACGTCCGCCCGCTCGTAGAAAAGGGTTTGCGTGCCGTTGCCGGCATGGACGTCGATGTCGAGAATGGCGACGGGCGCGCGGGTCTGCGCCTGGATCTCGGCCGCCGCGATGGCGGTGTTGTTGAGGTAGCAGAAACCGCCGGCGCTATCGGCATAGGCGTGGTGGCCGGGCGGGCGGCAAAGCGCGTAGGCGGCGCGCGCACCCTCCAGGACCGCCCGGCCTCCCGCCAGCGCGACCTGCGCCGAGGCGAGCGCCGAGCGCCAGGTGTCGGCGAGGATCGGCGTCGAGGTGTCGGCCATGTGATAGCCGATCCGCCCCAGCAGAGCCGCCGGGCGGCGCGCCATTTGCGGGCGGGCCATATGGGTGGCGATGAGCGTGTCGGGCGCGCCCGGCAGTTCCGCTCGCCGGTCCCAGGCTTCGGTCAGGAAGCTTAGGTAATCGGCATCGTGGACGCGCAGCAGGGCGGACAGATCTTCCGACGACATCGGCTCGTCCGCCACATCGAGCGGCCGGCCGCCCAGCAAATCGACCGGCTCCGCGAGCGCGACCATCTCGTAGCCCGCCGTCTCGCAGGACCGGCGCAGGAGATCGGCGCGGCTGGGCTGCTCGGGATGGCCGACGAGCGCGCCCTGGCGATAGAAGAGCTTGGGCGCGTGAGCGAGCGTGCCGGGGTGGTGGAAGACCTTCATCCCGCGCCCAGCCTCTCGCCTTAGACCCGCATCATGCGCATGGCGGCCGCTAGACCCGCATCGGCATGAGGACGTAGAGCGCCCGGTCGGCGGTCTCGACATCGTCCTGCACGCCGTCCTGCACGAGCGTCGGCGAGCCGGCATCCATCATGCGGAAGGTGGCCGATTCGCCCTCGAGCTGGCTGGCGATGTCGAGGAGGTAGCGGGAGTTGAACCCGATCTCCATCGGCTCGGCGTCGTAGCCGACGGCGATCTCTTCGGTCGCCGTGCCGCTGTCGGGATTGTTGACCGTCAGCGTCAGCTGGCCCTCGTCGACGGAGAGCTTGATGGCGCGGCCGCGCTCCGACGAGACCGTCGACACGCGATCGACGGCAGCCGAGAAGGCCGCCTTGTCGATCTGCATCGCCTTGTCGTTGCCGCGCGGGATGACGCGCTCGTAGTCCGGGAACGTGCCGTCGATGAGCTTGGAGGTGAGGACGACGGCGCCGAAATCCATCTGCACCTTCACGTCCGAGAGCGCGATCTGGACGGGGCCGCCCAGATCGTCGACGAGCTTCAGGGCCTCCGACACCGCCTTTCGCGGCACGATGACGCCTGGAATGCCGGCGGCGCCGTCAGGCATCTCCAGCTGCATCCGCGCCAGTCGATGCCCATCGGTCGCCACGGCGGTCAGCTTCTCGGCCGCGACGTGGAGGTAGATGCCGTTGAGATAGTAGCGCGTCTCCTCGGTCGAGATCGCGAACTGCGTCTTGGTGATGAGGCGCTTCAGGGCCTCGCCCTCGAGGCTGAAATTGTGCGGCATGTCGCCCGACGCGAAATCGGGAAAGTCTTCGGCCGGCAGCGTGGAGAGCTGGAAGCGCGAGCGGCCCGACTTGACGAGCGCGCGGTCGCCCTCGGTCTCGATCGAGACCTGCGCTCCGTCGGGCAGCTTCCGGACGATATCGTGGAGGAGGTGGGCCGGCACGGTGGCGGCGCCGGGCGCAGAGACATCGGCGGCGACGCGCTCGACGACCTCGATGTCGAGATCGGTCGCGCGCAGTTCCAGCCCGCCTTCTTCGGCGCGCAGCAGCACGTTGGCGAGGATCGGGATCGTGTTGCGCCGCTCGACGACCCGATGCACGTGGGCCAGCGCCTTCATCAGGTTGGCGCGCTCCAGGGTCAGCTTCATAGGGCGGTCGGCGTGTTGGCGGTCGGATTCATGTAAACGTGTCCGGTCTCGTCGAGCGATGGGTGCGGCGGCGGCTCGCGGTCGGCCGCGCCAGGCTCTAGAGAGTGGAGGCTTCACGCGGCGCGCGCAAGCGGGCGCCCGATCTCGTCCCCACAATTGGGTAGAGCACCGTGGCGCATCGGCCCTGCAAGGCGCTCGCGATCAGCCCCGCGAGGCGATGACGATGCCGGTCACAATGAGGCCCCAGCCGAGGAGATGGAAGAGGGCGAGGCTCTCGCCGAGCCAGGCGATCGCCATGATCGAGCCGAAGAGCGGCACGAGATTGAGCCAGGGCGCGACCCGGTTGGCCCCGACGAGCGCGACCGCGCGGTTGAAGCAGAGATAGGCGAAGATCGAGGGCGCGACCATGAGATAGAGCCCCGAGAGGACCGTGACCGTATCGAAGGTCAGCGTGCGCCCCTGCACCACGACCTCGTAGACGAAGAGCGGCGTGAGGAAGAGCGTGCCGAGCGCGAAGGTGAAGGCGAGGAAGCTCATCGGATGGAGCTTCGGGCCGCGCTTCAGGAAGGCCGAGTAGAGCGCATAGAGCGCCACCCCGCCGAAGACCCACAGGTCGCCCACGTTGATCCGCAGCGCCAGCAGCGCCGCCGGCTCGCCCCGCGAGACGACGTAGAGCACGCCGAGCGCCGAGACGACGATGCCGAGCGCCTGGCGCCGCGAGAGCGTCTCGCGGTTGACGAGGAAGGCGAAGACCGCGACCAGCGCCGGCCCGAACGCCGTCATGATGAGAGCGTTGATGGCCTCGGTGTATTGGAGGCCGATATAGAGGCCGGTATTGTAGGACGTCACGCCCGTGAAGCCGAGTGCGGCCAGCACGCCCCAGGCCGGCCAGCGCGACGGGCCGGCATTCAGCCGTCGCCAGTCCGCAAGGACGGGGCGCCAGGCGAAGGCGAGGACGATGATGAGCGCCCCCAGCCAGCGCATGTAGGCAAGACCGATCGGCGGCACCTCGCCGCTCACATAGCGCCCCAGAACGGTGTTGAAGCCCCAGGTCAGCGTCGTGATGACGACGAGGAGATGAGCCCGGTTCCAGAGCCAGCCGATGGCGGAGCCTATCGGCCCCTCAGACAAGGCGGTGGTAGACGGGCGAGACATGGAAGCGATCGGGTCCGGAACGGTCGGACGTGCGTAGGCCGACCGGGCAGCGATGTCATCCTCCAAAGACGGTCGGACCGCAGCATGGCCGGGGACGTGCGTCGCCCGACCTTCTGGGCTATCGCCCGTCTCGCCGGCTGACTATAAGGCCACCGTCTTCGCCGCCTCTGGGCGTGGCTGCGTTTCACGCCCGCCCAGGTCTGGCGGAGCGCCGTGCGCCCCGCCCTACCGTCTCCACCTGCCGAGAGCGATTTGTCCATGACCAACGTCACCGTCGTCGGCTCGCAATGGGGAGATGAGGGCAAGGGCAAGATCGTCGACTGGCTGTCGGCGCGGGCCGATGTGGTCGTGCGCTTCCAGGGCGGGCACAATGCCGGGCACACGCTCGTCGTCGACGGTGTGTCCTACAAGCTCTCGCTGCTGCCGTCGGGCGTCGTGCGCGGCACGCTCTCGATGATCGGCAACGGCGTCGTGATCGATCCGCACGCCCTCGTCACCGAGATCGACAAGCTGGAGACGCAAGGCGTCCACGTGACGCCGGACACGCTCAAGATCGCCGAGAACGCCTCCCTCATCCTCTCCGTCCACCGCGAGCTCGATGCGGCGCGCGAGGGCGTCAACGCGGGGCTCCGCATCGGCACAACGCGGCGCGGCATCGGCCCGGCCTACGAGGACCGGGTCGGTCGCCGCGCGCTCCGGATCGTCGATCTCGAAAGCCTCGGCGCGATCCGCGACAAGGTCGAGCGGCTCCTCGCCCATCACAACGCGCTGCGCCGGGGCCTCGGGCTCGACGAGGTGGCGCCCGAGACGCTGATCGCGGAGGTCTCGGCCGTCGCCGAGCGCATCCGCCCCTTCGCGGCGCCCGTCTGGCGGCTGCTGGAGACGGAGCGGCGCGCGGGCCGGCGCATCCTCTTCGAGGGTGCGCAGGGCGCCCTTCTCGACGTCGATCACGGCACCTATCCCTTCGTGACCTCCTCGCACACCATTGCCGGCCAAGCGGCGGCGGGCTCGGGGCTCGGCCCCAAGGCGGCGGGCTTCGTCCTCGGCATCACCAAGGCCTATACGACGCGCGTCGGCGAGGGCCCCTTCCCGACCGAACTCGACGACGCCGACGGCCAGCGCCTCGGCGAGCGCGGCCACGAGTTCGGAACCGTGACGGGCCGCAAGCGCCGATGCGGGTGGTTCGACGCCGTGCTGGTGCGCCAGACGGCGTCCATCAACGGCATGGATGGCATGGCGCTCACCAAGCTCGACGTGCTCGACGGCTTCGAGCGGCTGCGCATCTGCACCGGCTACAGGCTGGGCGATACGACCCTCGATCACCTCCCGGCCGGCGCCGCCGCACAGGCGAGCGTGACGCCCGTCTACGAGGAGTTCGAGGGCTGGTCGGAGACGACGGCGGGCGCGCGCTCGTGGAACGATCTGCCGGCCCAGGCGATCAAGTACGTGCGGCGCATCGAAGAGCTGACCGGGGCGAGCGTCGCCCTCCTCTCGACCAGTCCGGAGCGCGACGACACGATCCTCGTCCACGATCCGTTCCGGCCCTGAGGAAGGGCGGGTCTCCTGCGACGAGAGGTCCCGGCGCCGGGTGCGCGACTGGCATGGTGCTGACGCAATTCGGCGTTAGGGAGCTTTGCGTTAACCACCTTGGGGTTAAGCGTTACCCGGCCGCACGTCCTCACGTCCGGGCCGCCGAACGAGGCGAGAGAACGGGCCGAACGCGGCACGGGGCACGAGCATGGCCGACTATCACCTGATCCTCAAGCGCGCCCTGGAGCGCGAACCCGGGCTCGACGCCGCCGGTCGTCAGGCTATCTACGACAAGGCGAAGGCCGCCCTCGATCGTCAGCTGGGCTCGCTCGACCCTGCGCCGGCACCCGAACAGGTCGCCCGCGTGCGCGATTCGCTCGACGATGCCGTGCGCCGGCTTGAGGAGGAGTTCGGACCGACCGCGCAGACCCCGGCCGACGATGTCCCGGCGCTGATCGCGACGCCCGGCTTCGAGCCATCCTCAGACGCGTCCGCCGCCGACGAGCGTCCCTCGGGCCTCATTCTTCCGCCCGGCACCGAAGCGCGGCCGACCGAGGCTCGGCCGGCGGACGAGATCGAGGACGAGAGCGCGCTGGCCAAGGCGACGGCGCTCGTCGATGGAGCCGCGCGAACCCTGTCGCGCTCCGACGCCGGCACGCCCGACGATCGCCCGGCCTTCGATGCGACGCGCCTGGAGAATGGCGACCAGTGGGAGGACAGCGCACCGCGCGAGACGCCCTCCACCGACAGCCCTCGAGACGAGGCCACGTCCGGACTGGCCATCGCACCCGGCGGCACCGCCGAGAGCGATGGCGAGAGCGACCACGAGGCCGGCTTCGTAGGCGAGGTCGACATCGAGCCCATTGGCTCCGAATGGGACGCCGCCCTGCCGCCGGAGGCGCAGGCCGATGGAGCGGGCGACCGTAAGGGGGCGTCCAAAGGCAATAACAAGGCCAATAACAAGACCAAGATCACGGGTAGCTCCAAGGACGGAGCCAAAGGTGCGGCGAAGCGTGGGGACGCGGCGCGCGCCGGGCGGCCGGACGGGCTGCCCGAAGCCCTCGCCAAGCGACAGAAGGGCCGCAGCGCCTGGCCGGTCGCGGCGGCGCTGCTGCTGCTCGTCGCCGTCATCGCGGTCGTCGGGATCTGGCGGCGCGACGATCTGTTGGCCGCCGTGCAATCGCCCGATCCCGTCGAGACGAGTGTGGAGATCGAGACGGCGGCGGATACGCCGACCAAGAACGGCGAGCGGATCACGGCCGAAGGGGTCACCGCGGGCCCGGTCGAGACGGGGCCCGCATCCGGCGCCGATCCCGTTCGCACCGTCGGCGGCGAGACGCCCGCGACGGCGGCGCCCGGTGCGACGGTCGCCGTGCAGCCCACTCCCGACGCGCCAGGCGAGACGACGCCTTCGGAGACGACGCCCGCACCCGTCGGCGATGGCAGCGCGGTCCTCTACGAGGAGCGCCTCCTCGCCAAGGACCAGGGCGATCGCTTCCCCGGCTCCGTCACCTGGACGGCCGAGCGCGAGCCTGGTGCGGACGGCGAGGAACAGACCATCCTGCGCGGCCTCGTCAAGGTTCCGCAGCGCAATCTCGACGTCCTCCTCACCATCCGCCGCAACGACGACGACACGCTGCCCGCCAGCCACACGATCGAGCTTCTCTTCGAGACGAGCGAGGGCTTCGCGCCGGGCGGCGTGGCCAACGTGATGGGCATCCTGATGAAGCCGACCGCCGAGACCCAGCTCGGCACCCCCCTCAAGGGCGCCTCGGCCCGCATCACCGACGGCTATTTCCTCATCGGCCTCTCCTCGCTGGCGCAGGACGAGATCAAGAATGTCGAGCTCCTCCAGACCGAGCCCCGCCTCGAGATCCCGATCCTCTACAATAACGGCCAGCGCGCGATCCTGGAGTTGCAGAAGGGCGCCGACGGCGTGACGGCCTTCGACGAGGCGTTCGGGGCTTGGGCGGGCTGAACACCACCCCCGTAACGAGACCGCCAGCGAGCAAGGTCCTTCCGCGAAGATCGGGGACAGGATTTAGAAGCTGTTATGGACCTTGGCGATGGCTTGACCGCTCTGAGCGGCTCGCGGAGCAGGAGCCGGCTGCAGCCGGCGACGCACGTCCGCGAGTAGCTCCGAGCAGCCCGAAGGGTTGGACGAGCCAAGGTCCATAACAGCCTCTAGGTTGGGGTTTGAAAAGCGCGCAAGCGCTATAGAGTTCGACGTGTCGCAAACTTCTAGCGGATCGACCTCCGAGCTTCATCCTCCCGCACCTACGCCTAGAGCCGTTCAAGCGGAGGTGCGATAGCACTGCAGCGTAGGGAACCGCGCAGAAACAAAGCGCTCTATAGGCCTTCGCCGCCGACGACCTCGGCCTCGTCAGCCTCCCTGGACCGCATGTCCGGGTCGGGGCGGATGCCGGCCTTCTCGGCAGCGTGGGTGGCGCCGGCATCGGTCATCTCGTCCTCGCCGTCGAGCACGCGGCGGGCGGCCTCGCGGTGGCGGGGTTGGATGTTGGCGGCAAGGAGGGTGACGGTCGAGACGATGACCGTGAGGTCGTCGCCGAACCCGATGCCGAGGAGCATATCGGGCACCAGATCGAAGGGCATGACGAAATAGGCGAGCGCGGCCAAGAGGAGGCCTCGCACGCGCAGGGGCGTATCGCCGTCCATGGCGCAGAACCAGGCCGCGACGGCGTCCTCGGCGAAGGGCACGCGCGAGACCACCCGGCGCATCTTCGGCCAGAAGCCTTGCGCCACCCGGGTGGCATTGGTCAGGATGTCGGCTTCGTCGATGAAGTCGCGAAAGGCGTCGAAGCGCCCGTTTCGTGCCGTCTCGGACATGCGGTTCCTCGTATCTCGTGTCGCTCCTATCTGGAAACGCCGAAGGCGGATGGCAATCCCTTCTCGGCCGATTGCTCCGACGAGGCGGCCGGCTCGAGCGGATAGTCCGCCTCCAGCACGTAGGGCCCGCCGCCGACCGAGGCGCGCGCCGAATAGAGGCCGAAATGCGTGACGGGAAAGGGCGGCAGCCGGAGCGGCGCCTGCCGCGCCAGCCATTCGCCAGCGCGCACGGCCTGGTTTCCCCGCAGGCGGCCGAGCGTGACATGGGGCGAGAACCGGCGCCGCTCCGGCTCCATCTCGGCCGCCTGGCAGGCCCGCTCGATCCGCGCCTGGAGCGTGGTGAGCGCGGGGTCGGGCGCGACGCGGGCGAAGAGCGATCGGGGCTTCGCACCACCAAAGGCATCGAAGTCCGCCAATGAGAGGGCGAAGGGCCGGCCGCGCACCGCCTCCAGTTCGCGATCGAGAGCGCGCGCGTCCCCGCCCGACACATCGCCGACGAAGCGCAGCGTGATGTGGAGATCGCCGGGCTCGATCCAGCGCGCGCCGTCCAGACCGTTCTGGCGGTCGATGAGGGCGTCGCGGACGGTGTCCGGCAGGCCGAGGGCGACGAAGAGGCGGGGCATCGCGTCTGTCCTATCCAAGCCCTAGGGCACGAAGAAATAGCGCGACAGGTGGAAGAACACCGGCGCCGCGAAGGCGACCGAATCCATCCGGTCGAGCGCGCCGCCATGGCCCTGGATCATCTGGCCCCAGTCCTTGGTGTGGAAGGAGCGCTTGATGGCCGAGAGAACGAGGCCGCCGCAAAAGCCCGACACCACGATGACGAAGGAGAGCGTCGCCGCCTGCCAGGGCGCGAAGGGGGTGATCCACCAGAGGCCGGTGCCGACGAGAACGGCGATGGCGCCGCCGCCGAGAAGGCCCTCCCAGGTCTTGTTGGGGCTGATCTTGGGCGCGATGCGGGCCCGGATGAAGCGGCGCCCGACGAGCTTGCCGACCACGTATTGCGCCACGTCCGAGATCTGCACCACCGCGACGAGGTAGAAGATGAGGATGATCGCGCGTCGCTCGAAGCCCGGAATGGCGAGCATCATCAATGCCGGTGCGTGGCCGATGCAGTAGACGCAGAGCATGAGGCCCCACTGGATCTTGGCCGTGCGCAGCAGGAAGTTGTCGGTCTCGCCCTTGAGCGCCGAGAGCACCGGAAGGAGGAGATAGCCGTAGACCGGCACGAGGACGAGGAAGAGCCCCGTCCGGTCGAACCAGATGAGCACGTATTGAAGCGGGATGAAGAGGTAGAAGGCGGCCGAGATCGCGCTGTGATCGCTCGGCCGCGTGGGCGTGAGCGTGATGAACTCCCGCAGGGCCCAGAACGAGGTGAGCGCGAAGAGGACGAGCGTCACCGTGCGCCCGGCCAGGAAGGCGAAGCCGAAGAGCAGCACCATCACCCACCAGGCGCGCACCCGGGCGTTGAGATTGTCGACCGTGCGCCGCGCGCTGTGGGACAAGTTGCGCGCCGAGAGGACGAAGCCGACGATCGAGGCGACGATGAGGATCGTGAAGACCCCGACGAAGAGCGGCCAGAGGGGGCCTTGCGCATCGAACGCCGTCACGAGGTCCGCTCCCCGGTCGGGCCGTCCGGCGAGGGCGGGATCGGGGGCGCGGTCGTCGCCGCGTCCCTCGCGGCCTGATCGGCAAAGGCGCGGGCGAGGACGTCCTGCCCCGGCGTGGTGCGCTGTGCGGCGCCCGCGGCATCGTCCGGCGCGACCTCGCCCGGCGCCAGCTTCGCCGCATGGTCCCTCGCAGTCTCCTTGGCAGTCTCCTCGGTCGCCTCCTTGGCCGCCTCCTTGGCCGCTTCGGCCTCCGCCTTCAGGCGCGCCTTCTCCTGCGCCTTCTCGGCTTTCTCGCGGGCCTTGGCGATGGCGCGCTCATGAGCCTCCAGCTCGACGGGGTCGTCCTTGGGCGCGGCGAGGGCGCACAGCGCTTCGTAGGCGCGCTGCAGGAAGACGGCGCGGTCCTCGTTGGAGCGCAGGCGCACCGGCGCACCGAACCGGACCGAGCAGCCGATGGGCACGGGAAAGAGCGCACCGCGCGGGAAGGCCCGGCTGATGTTCTCCAGATAGGTCGGAATCAGTTCGGCATCCGGGTAGCGCCGGCCGAGATTGTAGAGGCCCGACTTGAAGGGCCCCGGCAGGCGCTCCGCACCGCGCCCGCCCTCGGGGAAGATGATGAGCGATTCGCCGGCATCGAGCACGGGGAAGAGCGGCTCCAGGGGATCGCCCTCCTGCTCGCGCTTGCGGTCGATCAGGACGGCGCCCAGCACGTCGACCGCCACATGGCGGCGCAAGGGCGACTTTCCCCAATAGTCGGCGGCGGCGACCGGGTGCGTGCGGGCGCGCAGCATGGGCGGCAGCGCGGCCCAGAGAACGAGCGTATCGAGATTGCTCGTATGGTTGGCGAAATAGATGCGCTGTGCCGGCGTCGGCTTCGCGCCGACCCAATAAGCGTGCCCGCCGACGAGAAAGCGCGTCAGCCCGAGGAGGAGCGGCGAGAGAATCGGCTCGGACGGGTTCCAGGGATTGGCGATCACGGCGCGCCCTCCTTCAGCGTGGCGGCCAGCCGCGCGAGCCGCGCGAGCCGCCGGGCAAGCGTGACGGCGGTGCCGAGCGCGATGAGGGCGAGGGTCGCCCGCCCGAGAAGACCGGGTTCTGCGTCGTGGCGGATCATGGTCTCGATGAAGGCCAGCACGCAGCCCGCCGTCAACAGGGCCATGCGCTGCGGCTTGG
This sequence comes from uncultured Alphaproteobacteria bacterium, assembly GCA_963842125.1. Lineage (GTDB taxonomy): Bacteria > Pseudomonadota > Alphaproteobacteria > Rhizobiales > CAWCWK01 > CAWCWK01. The sequence goes on from CAWJFE010000001.1 coordinate 502,186, forward strand.
CCAAAGGCCCCGAGAAATCCTGGCCGTGGCCGAGGCCAGCGCCGGTCTGACGCAGATAGGCGGTGCCGATGGCGAGGCAGGCGGCGAGCCAGCCGAGCCAGCCCGCACCCATCGCATAGCCGAAGGCGACGAGGAGGACGGCGTCCTCCAGCCGGTCCGGCACCTCGTTCCACAAGGGCCCGAGCTTCGAGCCCCGCCCGCCCTCGACCGCGACGAGGCCGTCCATGAGATTGGCGAGGAGGCGCAGCTGGATGAAGAGCGCCGCGAGGAGCAGGGCCCAGGACGCCCCTCGCCCCATCAGCATCGCGCCCGCGCCCAGAAGCGCGAAGACGAGACCGAGGGCGGAGATCGCGTCGGCGGTGAGCGGCGTGCGAAGCAGGAGGGCGAGGAGACGGGCCGCCCATCCCGTTTGCCGCGAGGCCAGCGGTCGTCGCTCTGTCACCTCTCGCCTCCCGGTCCTTTGTCGGCGCCGATGCCGGTCCGACGTCGATGCATAGCAGGTGCGAGGGGTGGGTGCGAACGGGCGCGTTGCTCTTCGCCCGGCCATCCCATCCTCCACATGCGCAGGGAATGGGAGCGCCCGTTATTCCCTACGAGCCGGCGGGGTTCTGGTGCACCTGATGGATGGCGTCGATGCGGGTCTCGATCTCGTCGGTCCAGGCAAGGTCCTGCGCGTCGATATTGGTCTTCAGCTGCTCCATCGAGGTCGCGCCGACGATGGAGGAGGTCAGGAAGGGGCGCGAGGTGGTGAAGCGGATGGCGAGCTGGCCGAGGTCGAGCCCAAGCTCGTTTGCCAGCGCCCAATAGGCCTCGACCGCCTCTTCGGAGCCCGCGGCCTCGTAGCGGCCGAGCCGGTTGAAGAGCTGCTTGCGGCTACCCTCGGGCAGTGCGCCGTCCCGGTACTTGCCGGTCAGATAGCCCTGCGCGAGGGGCGAATAGGCCAGAAGGCCGACATCCTCGCGCATCGCGACCTCGGCCAGCGCGACCTCGAAGGTGCGGTTGAGAAGGTTGTAGCAGTTCTGGATCGACTGGACGCGGGCAAGTCCCTTCGCGTCGGACGCCGCCAGGTAGCGCATCGTGCCCCAGGCGCTCTCGTTGGAGAGGCCGACATGCTTGACCTTGCCGGCCCGCACCAGCCCGTCGAGCGCCTCCAGCGTCTCCTCGATCGGCACGGCCTCGGCGTCGTCATGGGTGTAGACGGTGGGGTTGGCGCCGAAGGGCACCTTCCGGTCGGGCCAGTGGACCTGATAGAGGTCGATCACGTCGGTCTGCAATCGGCGCAGGCTCGCGTCGCAGGCCTCGGTGATGTCCTTCGGCGTCAGGCGGGCCGGGCGCGGGGGGTCGCGGAACCAGGTGTTGTCGGAGCGCCCGACGATCTTGGTGGCGAGGACGACGCGGTCGCGGCGCGTCTTGTCGGCCTGGAGCCAGGTGCCGATGATCGTCTCGGTCGAGCCGGACGTCTCGGCCTTGGGCGGGATGGAGTAGAGTTCGGCCGTGTCGATGAAGTTGATGCCCCGCTCAAGCGCGTAGGACATCTGATCGTGGCCTTGCCTCTCGTCGTTCTGCTGCCCCCAGGTCATGGTGCCGAGACAGATCACGGAGACGTCGAGGCCGGTGCGGCCGAGCTTGCGGGTTTCCATAAAGCGGAGAGTTCCGTTCGAAGGTCTGGATGAGATGCGGGCGAGGCCGCGACGGGCGCCCGGAGGAGTTCGGGAACCTAGGGCGGGACCCGGCTTGTGAAAAGATCAGCCGTAGCCGAAGGCCTGGTACGGCGTGCCGGCACGAGCGAACGGAACGGCCCAGCCCGACAGGGTGAGGCAGTCCAGCCTTCCGGCGTGAGGCAAACCAGCCTTCCGGCGTGAGGCAAACCAGCCTTCCGGCGTGAGGCAAACCTGCCTTCCGGCGTGAGGCAAACCAGCCCGCCGGCGCGAGGCACTGCAGCCCGCCAGCGTGCGGCACTCCAATCCGCCGACGCGAGTCAGACCCAGCCCGCCGGCGCGAGGCAAGACAATTCCTTTAGCCGGAGACGGCGCTCACATAGTCGCGCAGAGCGCGGGCCTCGGACTCGTAGCTCTCGACCCGGGCGCGGACCACGTCGCCGATCGAGATGACGCCGATCATGCCGCCCGCCTCGTCGACGACGGGGAGGTGGCGGAACTTGCCGGTCGTCATGCGCTGCATCATGGCGTCCACCGTCTCGGCCAGCTCGCAGGTCACGACATCGGCCGTCATGGCGTCCGACACGGCCAGCTTCAGTGCATCCGCCCCATCGGAGGCGAGGCGGCGCACGATGTCGCGCTCCGAAAGGATGCCCGCGATCCGCTCCGCCTCCAGCACGACGACCGCGCCGATCTTCGCCTTGGCCAGGAGCGCTGCGGCCTGGGCCAGCGTCTGACCGGGCGAGACGGTCACGACGTCACGGCCCTTCACCTTCAGCAGTTCGGATACGTACACACGCGCCTCCTCAGGGCTGGAGTGCCGTCATCGAGACCGCCGGGACGGCGTTGGCGATGGCGGCGTCTCGGCCGTCCCGACAGGGAATACGCGCCCCTGACAGGGATCGGCCCCGATGATGCCAAAGCCGGCACGGGCCGGCAACCCGTTCAATCCTCGCGCTGCCGCACGGGGTCGAAGAGCGGGAAGAGGAGAAGGCCGGCGAGGAAGCCGCCGACATGCGCCTCCCAGGCAACGCTCGTGCCTTCCTCGAGGCCCGGATCGACGATGCCGGCGCCGAAGAGGAGGTTGATCGCGAACCACACGCCGAGGAAGCCGAGCACGCGCCCGTCGCGCAGCACCCGCAGCAGCGGCTCGGCCGGGCGACGGTAGACGGCCGGGTCGGGGCTCGCGAACCGGCTCAAAGGACCGCCCGGCGCGAAGGCGAAGCGGGCCGCACCGGCCATATGGCCCGAGATGGCCCCCGACGCGCCGACCATCGGCACCCATTCCCCGGCATGGGCGCCGAGGTGGAGGAGCGCGCCGCCGATGGCGCAGGCCGCGCTGAAGGCGAGAAAGCGTGCCGGGCCCAGCCGCCGGGCCATGGCGCTGCCGAAGGCGGCGAGCCAGATCGCGTTGGCGACGAGATGGAGCACGCTGCCATGAAGGAGCGCGTGGGTGAGAAACGTCCAGACCGCCGCCCCCATGCCGCCCGGCCAGAGGCCGATCTCCTCGTAGCGCGCGGGAATGAAGGCGAAGCGGAGCAGCAGCGCGACCTCGCCATCGGGCGAGAGCCAGCCGCGCCCGACATGGATGGCGGCCAGAAGCGCGATGAGGGCGAGGACGACGCCCGGCACGTTGAAGGCCGGCTCGGCGGGGCGTGGGCGCTGTTCGGACGGACCGGCGGGCGGGCCGCCGCCGGGGCGCTGCGGCGGGCCGATCGGGCCCCGCCCGCCATCGCCGTCTCCTGAGGATGCGCGTGCGAGACCACGCTCAAGCGGCACGCCCGACGTCCCGTGTCCGGGGACGGCTATGAAGTGCCTCGCGGCGAAGTCGGTGACCATAGGGCCATGGCCATACGCGTTGCCGTTCGCGCCGACAAGAACGTCGGCCTGCGTCGTCCGGCACATCGGTGGGTTCGTCTCGTCCGGGACGGACCCTCCATTTCCCCCGATCGTCTTCGGCGCGCCGATCCCGCACTCGGCACGCGCCTTCCTTCGCTTGGCGCACCTTCCCACGCTTGGCACGCGCCTTCCTTCGCTTGGCGCGCGCCTTCCCACGCTTGGCACGCGCCTTGCAACACTTCCGACAACAGGCCCGCCTCGTCCCGTTCCGGAACGCGACAGGGCCTGATCGAGAGAAAAAAGGACAGTCAGGTGAGCGCTTCCATGATCCGGCATCAGGCCAATCGCGACCTCTTCAACTATTGGAACCGGCTGCGGGCCGACACGCCGGCGCCCGAGCAACGACTGATGGACCCGGCCCTTATCGGCGAGGCGCTGCCCGACATCTTCATCATCGACGTGACGGACGAGGGCACATACGAGATCCGTCTCGCCGGCACGCGGCTCTGCGCCTTCTGGGGCCGCGAGCTGCGCGGGACGGACGCGCTCTCACTCTGGGACGGCCAGGACCGGGAGGGCGCGGAAATGCTCTTCTTCTCCATCGTCGAGGACGCCGCCGTCGCCGTCGCAAGCCACCAGATGACCAATTCCAAGGGCCGCACCATCGAGATGGAGATGGTCGCCATGCCGCTCACCCGCCGGGTGGGGCAAAAGACGGTCCGCCGCATCATCGGCGCCTTCGTGCCCTGGTCGACGCCCTTCTGGATGGGCATGGAGCCGGTCGTCCACCAGGCCATCGCCTCGGTCCGCATGGTCTGGCCCGAGAACGCGCCTGCTCTCGCCGGCCGCGAGCCCTTTGCCGACATCGAGGCGCAGTTGGAGGCGGCCGGAGACGGCGTCGTGGCGCTGCACCCGGCCGTCTTCGCAGGACCGGCCGCAGCGGCGCGGCCCGCTCCTTCCGTCCTCGCGCCGAACGAGGTCGCGCTCGACGATGCGGACCCGGGCGACGAGGCGGTCAACGGCATGCCCGTCCTCCAGCAGCGCGGTCATCTGACTTTGCTGCGCGGCGGCGGGGATAGGGAGGACGGCGCCGAATCGAACTGACGCGGCCGGCCGGATCGGGAGGGCCATCGAAACCCCGAATTAAGACCGCTCTGACACTCTGGCCGTCCTCAAGGTCCGCACCCGATGGCACGCATGGCAGCGTCGATGCGGCGAGCGGACGATGGGGAACCGAATGGAGGGCCGACCACTGGGACCGGTCGCCTCGACAGGCTTGGGGAAGGGGCTGCGACATGTTCAGTCAGCGAGGGGCGGGGCTGCGCCACGGGCCGGATGCGATGCCGACGCGGGCGCCGGCCGGCACGGCATCGGGCAGCGCCGCGCCGCATTCGGGCATCACTCGGACGGGGGTCACCCCGATGGGCACGCCTGACGCGGACGCGGCCATGCGGGCGCTGGCCGGCCTTGCCGACGCGGCCGAATCCGGACCGTCCCTGCCCCCGACGCCGACCGCCCTCGACCGCCGCACCCATCAGCGCGTCGAAGTGGACCTCACCGGCCGCTTCATCGCCGAGAGCCACGAAGAACATGGCTGCCGCGCCATCGACATGTCGCCCGGCGGCGTGGCGCTTCGCTCGGACACGGTGCCCCCGCTCGGCAGCCGCGTCGTCGCCTATCTCGACCATCTCGGCCGGGTCGAGGGCGAGGTCGTAAGGAAGATCGAGGGCGGCTTCGCCATGACGGTGAAGGCGACGCCGCGCCGGCGCGACAAGCTCGCCGCGCAGCTTACCTATCTCGCCAACCGCTCGGCGCTCAGCCTGCCCGAAGACCGGCGCCATGCCCGCGTCAATCTCCAGGAGACGCGTACCGTCCTCACCCTCGTCAACGGCACCGAGATCCCCGTCGACATCATCGACGCCTCGATCAGCGGCGCGGCCGTGGCGACCGACCAGCGCCCCGAAGCCGGCACGCCCGCCTTCGTCGGCGCCGTCCGTGGCCGTATCGTGCGCCATATCGAGGGCGGCCTCGCCATCGAGTTCGCGCAGGTGCAGGACTCCGACCTCCTCGAATGGGCGCTCATCGAAGGCCGCGCCACGGTCTAGAGCCGTTCCAGCGGAGGTGCGACAGCACCGCAGCGCAAGGAGCCGCGTTAGAACAAGGCGCTGGAGCGCGTTCGGTGAATGGATAGGAACCGGACGCGCTCTAGAAGCCGCGCCACGGTCCAGAGGCCGGGCGAAGGGCCAAAAGCCAGGTGGCTCGTCAGGGGGCGCCGTCGCCTTTCGGGATCTCGTCGGCGTCCAAGACCTCGGGACGCAAGGTCAGCCAGCCCTCGTCGAGCGCGACATGGGGCACGGTCTCGCGGGTGAAGGGATGGAAGGCGTCCGCCGCGGCGCCGGCTTCGGTGCGCAGCCCGCGCACTTCCAAGATGTCTCCGGCGCCGAAATCGTGGACCGCACGAATAGTGCCGATCACGGTGCCTGTCTCGTCCCGGACCTCGAGCCCGACGAGGTCGGCGATATAGAACGTGTCCTCGTCCTCGATCTGCGGAAGGTCGGCCTTGCGCGCGGTGAGCCGCTCGAGGCGCAGCGCCTCGGCCGCGTCCCGGTCCGCCACGCCGTCGAGCCGCGCGACGAACATCTCGCCCTTGAGCGCTCTCAGGTGCGTGATCCGCACAGGCCGGCCATCCGGCAGCGACAGGCCGAGATCGGGCAGCACGCCCGCATTCTCGGCGAAGACCTTGAGCCGCACCTCGCCGCGCACGCCATGCGGCGCCCCGATCTGCGCCATCACGATCGTCTCGTTGTCGGAGCCGGTCCGGTCCGGGTCTTCGTCTCGCGCCGTCATAGCCAATCCCTTCATATCCGGGCGCTACCGCCTCGCCCGCCCGACATCAAGGCCGCATCGCGGCGAAAGAGGTCAGGGCCGCGCGAGGCGTCACGCCCGGGACATCAGGATCGCCGTCCCATAGGGCCGCTCGACGGCCCGCAGCCGCTCGAAACCCGCCCGTGCGTAAAAGCCTTCGGCGGTCAGCGAGGAGAGCACCGTCACGCGCGGCGGATCGAAGCCCTCGCCGCGCACGACGGCCGCGAGGCCCGATTCGAGGAGTGCCGCACCGATACCCCGCCCTTGCGCATCGGGGTGGACGAAGAGCGCCTCGACGCTGAGCGCCGTCTCGCGGGGCACCACGGCGACGAGACCGGCGAGACCGGCACCATCCTCCGCCACCCGGATGCGGCCGGCCGACAGGCTACGCCGCAGCGAGGCTTCGTCGTAGAGCCGCGCGATCCGCGCCCGGCCCTGGTCGGTATATTCATAGGCGTTGGAGAAGCGTACCGTGATGGCGACGAGCCGGGCCAGGGCCGCCGCATCGCCGGGTCGGCCGGCCCGCAGCGACACGCGGCCCGGACCGTCATTGTCGCGGCCCTCGCTTCCGTCGCCGCCCTCCCCCGCCATCAGACCCGCTTCAGAAGCGCCCGCATGCGCGCGAAGACGTCGACGTCCAGCTGCCGGAGGATGTCGATCATGTCGATCGGCACCCAGTTCTCGCGAATGAGTCCCTCATGGGCGAGGTAGAAGTCCATGACGCGCATGGTGAGTTGGCGCCCGCTCGTCGGCAGGCCGAGCCAGACGCCGCCCTCGTGGCTCGCGTAGACGCTCGGCCAGCCGCCGGTCGCCGAATAGGCGCCGTCGCCGAAGCGGACATAGTGGTTGCCGCCCTTGCGGTTCGGCAGGCTGAGACGGAAGGGCAACTGATGGTGGTCGACGAAGCCCGAGAGCCCGCGCGTGGTGCCTATGCCGGCCGGGCCGTACCACATCATCCTGGGGTGCCAGAACTCGCGCTGCGGCATCGCGAGGAGCCCCTCGCGGGTCGGGTCGGCCCGGTCGTCATGGGCGCCGAGCGCCGCGTGCATGTCGAGCGTCAGCTTCAGGCTGGCGGCCGACTCGTTCGGATCCGACGCCTCGTAGCGCACGCCATCGGCCGTGATCGGGGCCGGCCACATCTCCTCGACACCGAGGCTGGGCGCGAGCGGCCAGACATCGGCCTGGCGCATGGCGTCGAGAAAGTCGATCAGCATCGAGGTCTGGACGATCCGCCCGTCCCGCACCTCGTGCATCTCGCCATAGCGCAGATAGAGCGTGCGGCCCGTGGCCGGAATGCCGAAGAGGTCGCTGGTGAACGTGCCGCAATAGTGCCCGACGGCGCCGAGGAAGGCGGCTCCTTCATAGGCCCCGCCGATGAAGACCACGTCGCGCCGCTCGCAATCGGGCAGCGCGGTGTGGATCGGCCCCCAAGCGCCCTCGATACCGTCGATACCGTGGACCTCGTCGATGGGCGCCGAGGCGCGCAGCTTGGCGTCCGGATGATAGACGGCCTCGAGCGCAGCCCGCAGCCCGCGGCCGCCGGTTTCCGCGATCCGGGACAAGCCCTCGTGCAGTGCGCGGCGATCGGCGGCGGAAGGCGAGACGTCTGACATGAAGGGCGCTCCGGGTGTTGAGAGAGATACGGCCGATGCGAGTGGCCGATGCGTGATCTGGCGAATCCGGCAGGCGCCGACAGGGCCCCTTTCACCCGTCGAGGTCAAGGCCGACGAGGGATGGCCCGGTCAGACCGGCAGAGCGGTCGTGTCCACGATGTCGTCCATCACGAAGCTGGCCGAGATGTCGGAGATCGGCACCCGGGCGATGAGCGCCTGGTAGAACGCGTCATAGGCCGGCACGTCGCGCACCCGCACGCGCAGCACGTAGTCGATATCGCCAGCCATCCGGTGCGCTCCGATGATCTCGGGCAGTTCGCGGACCGCGCGGTCGAAGGCCGTCAGCCATTCGACATCGTGGCGGTTCGTGCGCACGAGCACATGGACGGAGAGGCCGAGCCCGACGGCGCCCGGATCGACGATCGCGACCCGCCGCCGAATCGTGCCCGACGCCTCCATCGCCTTTACCCGCCGCCAGCAGGCATTGCGGGACAGGTGCACCGTCTCGGCCAGCGCATCCATGCTCGACGAGGCGTCCTGCTGGAGAGCGCGCAGGATGCGGCGGTCCGTTTCGTCCAGTTTTTGGGACATGATGGGTACGAATGCATCGTCATCGCCCGGGCTGTCAAACTCTTTGGGACGCTTTCCTGCGGCACATCATGCAAACTGCCGGGACTGATCCGAGGGAGAGCCGCCATGAGCATCGAGACCGCCGACACGACGCCGCCCGCACGCAGCAGTTTCCTCAGAGGCTTCGTCGATCATCCCGCGAGCGTCGACGAGACCTATCTCCAGCACGCGCGCTTCGCGTTCGGCTTTTCGGTCCAGCTCTTCGCCGCCGCCCTGGCCGCGCTCGTCCACGCGCTCATCCCGCCACTCTTCGAGACGACGGCGAGCCGGATCGTGCGCCGCCTGCACGCCAAGATCATGGCGCGCCACTAAAGGCGTCGCCACGCGGCAGGGTCTGGAAGAGGGTTCGCGAGCAGAAGATCGTGCCGCGGACGTAGCGGCGCGGCGTCTCAAGGACGCTGTTCGCCGACCCCAAATGGGTGCGGGGGGGTCTCCTGATCGATAATGGTCGGAGCGAGAGGATTTGAACCTCCGACCCCCGGTCCCCCAGACCGGTGCGCTAACCGGGCTGCGCCACGCTCCGACTGCGGGCCGTATAAGTCAGATCGGGCGGGCGAGGCAAGAGGGTCCGCGAGGGGGCGGGGACAAGTCGGCGGTGCCGTCGCCCCTACCGGCGCTTGCGGCAGTAGAGATCGAGGCGGTGATGGACGACGTCGTAGCCCATCTCGGCGGCGATCTCGCGTTGCAGGCGCTCGATCTTGTCGGACCGGAACTCGATGATGCGATCGGTGTCGAGATCGACGATGTGGTCGTGATGCGGCGCGTCGGCCGTCTCGAAGCGGGCGCCGCCGCCCTCGAAGCTGTGCCGCTGCACGAGGCCTTCCCGTTCGAGGACGGCGAGCGTTCGGTAGACCGTGGCGAGCGAGACGCTGGGGTCGAGCGCCTTGGTGCGCGCATGAAGCTCGGCGGCGTCCGGATGGTCGTCGGCCTCGGCAAGCGCGGTGAGGAGCGCGACGCGCTGACGCGTCACCCTGACACCCTTCGAGCGCAGAGCCTCCGCCTTGGCCCGCAAGGCATCCGCCTTTGCATGCACCTTGGCATGCGTCTTGGCATCCGTCTTGGCCTGCAGGGCGTCCGCTTCGGCCTGTCGGTCAGTCATGCAGACGTCTCTCAGGTGTTTGGTCCTGGACCGTGGTAGCGCGGAACCATCGTGAACCGTTCGGGATGTTCGGTCCACTGCTTGACGATGACCTCGTAGGGCGTGAGGCCGCAGAGGACCCTGAGCCTTCGGGCTTTGTCGTGGAGGCCAGTGAAGTCTCGGACGTGGTCTTGTAGCTGCGTATGCGAGGCATAGTGATGCCGTTTGAGGATGGCGTCCTTCAGCGCGTCCGTTTCTTCCCGCGCTGGCAAGCTACCACCACCATCCGGGACCAAACACCTACGGTCTCATCGCGAACATCGGCGTTCCGGACCGGGATACCCAAGTGGGTGTATCCCTATCCGAACGGGTGGCACTACGCTCGGCTGCATGAACAAGGATCGCGATCGACCGGTTCGAATTCCTGTGCCGCCCGCCTGGTCGGGCCAGAGACTGTCTTCGCCGCTACGCGAAGGCGATCGTTCGTGCCGGAACGCGGAGACGATCGCGGTCGTGCCGACGGCCCTCGCTTTGCTCGACGAGCGGCCGGGAGGCTCATCGTGATGGGCGTGGATCCAGTGATGGCGGTCTTCGCGTTCGCGATCGCGATCAGCCCCGGCCCGAGCAACGTCCTGCTTCTCGCGGCCGGCTCGCGACTGGACCTGCGGGCGGGCCTGGCGCTACTGGTCGGCATGGCCCTCGGCTATGCTGGGATCTGGGCGATTTCGGCATCGTCGTTGCGCGCACTCGCAGAGCTCGACCACCTGATCATCAAGGTCGCGAAATGGGCGGCGGTTCTGTTGATGGGATGGCTCGCCGTCCGGCTTTGCATGAAGCTGAGTGCATCTGGCAGCGATGACGCTGACGGTGCCAGGATAGACGCCGTTGGCATCTGGGACGGCTTCGCGTTCCAGTTGTCCAACCCAAAGGCATGGACGACCGCGTTCGCCGCTAGCGCGCTGTTCTGCTCTCCCGCCTTAGGCGTCGAGGGTCACGCGATCGTCTTCGGCGCCATCGTCGGCATCGCCGTACTTATCGGTTGCGGGGTCTGGTTGCTGGCCGGTCGATTGGGCGGAGCCTGGTTGCGTCGTCCCGCCATAGTACGCGTCCTGAACGCCTCACTCATCGCGACCATCGTCGCGAGCGCGGTGCCGATTGTCATAGCGTGAGGTCGAGCGCGGTCTCCACCCCGGTTCGGTCCGACGTAGCGCGGCGGTTCGAGGACGGGCTCGGCCTCGATCTCCTCGACAAGGGTTTGGTATCGCCCTTCCGCCCTTGCCTACCGTCGAGGCGTTTGCTGACGCGGTCCGATCCTCGGCACCTTCCGGTGCTGCCATTGTCGGTTGGTCCCCTGGCGGCATGGTCGGGCTCGAGTTGGCCGGAGGGGTCAGCGGAGCCCTGGCTGGCGGTCCCGCTGGCCCTCCGGGACCGGGTCGGACCGCCCGGCGAGCAGTTTGGTCCAGGGCTCGGCCATTATAGACCGTCTGCGATCAGGTCGAACACGAGCCTGATCCGCGGGTTGGTTCTCAGTTCCCGATGGGCGACCAGCCAGGTTTCGATCGCGATCGGCTCGAAATCGGGGAACGGATTCTCCAATTCCGGATAGGCTTCGCCGATAGCGACCGGCAGGATCCCGATCCCGAGGCCTTCCCGCATCAGCGCGACGGAGAGCGTCACGCTCGACGTGAGGAAGTTGAAGCTCGCCGCCGTGAGCGCGATCCCGCGTGATGCCATGAGGGCTAGGCGTTGTTCGGGCGCATCGAAACCGACGAAGTGCATCGTCGCAAGATCGGCGGCGCTCGACGGGCGACCGACTTCGTCGAGGTACTGCGTCGACGCGTAAAGCTGCCCCGCCATGTCGCGCAGTCGTTTCGCGAAGAGGTTCTCGTCCTGCGGGCGCGCGTGCCGGATCGCGATGTCGGCTTCGCGCCGCCGCAGATCGCTCGTTTCGTTCGAAGCGATGATCTCGATCTGAAGCTCCGGCGCTCTGGTCCGAAGGTCCTTGAGCACTCGCGGCAGGACGTAGGTCGCCATGCCGTTGGTCGCGGCGATCACCACCTTGCCCGTGACGGCTTCGGACTGACCGGTGGCCGTCAGGGCGATGCGGTTGGCCGCGTCCCCCATGCCGCGGAAATGTTCCAGCAACTCCGCACCGGTCTGCGTCAGAAGTAATGCGCGCGACGTTCGCTCGAAGAGGGTTACGCCAAGGGCTTCTTCAAGACCTGCGACCTGGCGACTGAGGGTCGGTTGCGTCAGCCCAAGCGCGCGGGCGGCGGCCGATAGCGAGCCTTCCTCGGCCGTCACGAGAAACGCGCGAGCCTGGTTCCAGTCGAAGGCCGATCGTTGCCACTCCATGATCTGCGTATACCGGACCCAGAAGGATACGCAATTTCGTATTGGACGTAGTCGGTTCAGAACGGTCTCGACACTGATCTCGACCGAACGGACCTGCGCGATGACCATAGCCGAACGAACATGGGCAACGTCATCCATGCCCGGCTCACCGGGGAGCATTCCTATCGTGAGCGGCGGTTTTGGGTCTTGGGAGCTCGCCTTGCGTCGCCGGACGCGTACCGCAGGGGACCTCGCCGACCTGTACGATCGTGCGTCGAAGAGTTGGGCACGAACGTCACGCCGGTTTGGGCTCGAAACGGCGTACCGCGATCCGCTGATCGCAAGCGGTGCGGTGGACGTGCTTGCCAAGCCGTCAGCTCGCGTCCTCGATTGCGGGATCGGAAGTGGAAACCTGTCGCTGGCCCTTGCCGGCATCGCTCGCGAACCGCTCGACCACCACGGCATCGACACCTCCGGCGCGATGCTCGTGGCGGCAAACGACGAGCTGCGTCGTGCCGCGATCGTACCCCAGCTCCATAAAGCGGATGTCCGTGCGATCCCCTACCCCGATCGCACCTTCGACGTCGTGATGGCGGCGCATGTTCTGGAACACCTCTCCGAGCCTCAAGTCGCGCTCCATGAGATGGTCCGCGTGCTCAAACCCGGCGGCGTCCTGTTCGCCTGCATGACGCGGCGATCCGCGTTCGGGGCGATCGTGCAGCTTCGCTGGCGCACCTGGATGGTGAGCGATCAGCAGGGCATCGCATGGCTCCGGGAAAGTGGCCTGGAGGATATCGGGTTGCAGCCGATCGGATTGGGGTTCGGAGCCGGCCGGGCCAGCACGGCTTTCTGGGCGGGAAAGCCCGTAGAAGCGTCCGGTTCGTCTCGGAACGAAGGTGTCACGCCCCGTGGGGGAACCGTGCGATGATAGCACTGCGCCGATCCGAACGGGCGTTGCTGGCGTTCATACTGGTCTACTCGCTCGCGCCGACCGCCGGTGGACTGATACGCATGCTCGAACTGGCCGGCGGTCCGGCCATCGCGCCTCCGAATCCGCGCGCCCTGGCCGATCCGTTCCCGATCACGCTCCACATCCTGACCAGTCTCGTGTTCTGCATCGCCGGCGCGCTTCAGTTCCTGCCGAGCATCAGACGCCACAACCGGGCATGCCATCGCATCAACGGGCGTGTCGTCGCCGTCGCGGGATGCGTGTCGGCGGCGACCGGCTTGTGGATGACGCACGCCTACATGTTTCCGGCGGACCTTCAGGGGAGCCTCCTCTACTGGGTCAGGATGGTGCTTGGATCGTCGATGATCGTTCTTATCGTCTGGGCGGTGATCGCGATCCGGTCCCGCGACATTTTCCGACACGCCGCTTCGATGACACGCGCCTACGCGATCGCGCAGGGCGCATCGACGCAGACCATGTTCGGGATCGCCTGGATCGTCTTCGCCGGGTCGGAGGCGATGGGCCCGGTGCGCGATGGCCTGATGGTAACCGCGTGGATCCTCAACCTAGCGGTCGCGGAGTTCTTGATCACGCGTTTACCGAAACCTGAGGCGCGTTCAACTGGACCGGTGGTGCCAATAAGGCTGCGGTTTCTTACCAATAGTGCGAAAGAGAGAGTTTGAAATGAATACTTTTTCGAGAGATCCGCGCGTGTTCCTCACGGTGCTTTGGATCTTCGTCGTGTTGAATTTCTTCGCCAGAGACATTCACGAAATGATTCGGCCCGGCATGCTGGAGCAGATGATGTCGGGCACGATCGACGGCGTCGTAATTACAGAAGCGCTGATGCTTCTGGGCGTCGCGATGATCGAGATGCCCATCCTCATGACAGTCCTCGCATTGGTGCTTCCTCGGCGCATCAACCGGTGGACCAATGTGTGCACCAGCGTACTCACGATGGCCATGATCATCGCGGGCAACCTCGATCCCGACCTCGACAACCTGTTCTTCATGGGCGTTCAGCTGATTGCCTTGATCATCATCGTTCGCGTCGCATGGCGCTGGTCCGCAGATCGGCCGGCTGACGCTTGAACTCAGGCTCGATCGAGCCTGTCGTTGCAAACGCGCTCCGTAGCGCTCCGCAGCAATTGTGAGATATCTCTTCCGGGGACATCCCGTCAGCCTGGATTCGAAGACCCATCGGTTCGCCGCCATTGCGAGACCGAGGCGAATGACGCGAGGCCTGTGGATGGGTGCGTGCGCTCCAAGGGTGAAGAACCAGTCGGGTCGTCATCCGCGATGACGCCTATCCCAAGGAGACCGAACGCGTTTCGCCGCCCCCTATTGGTCCGAGTGGACCTCGAACTCCAGGATCTCGTCGCCATGCTCGTCGCGCTTGCCTGTCGGCTTCCAGCCGAGATGCCGATAGAAGCCGTGCGAACGCACACCCGGATCCGATGAGCATAGCAGGAACGGTTGATCGAAGCCCGCATCTGCCAGGGTCTCCACCGTCCGGGAGAGAAGCCGCCTGCCTAAGCCGCAGCCTTCGAATTCGGGTCTGATGACCAAGACTGCGACCTCGCCGTCGCGCACGTTCGCGAAGCAGTAGCCGATCATCAGATCGCCATCGAACGCGACATGGCCGGGCAGCGTTCCGTCCGCGACCGCGCGCTTCCACGAGTTCGTCGTAACGCTTCGCTCGGCGAGCTGGGCTTCCGAGAGAGCGTTCTCCCGGGTTTGACCGCGCAGAACTAGACAGTCGGGAGCGTCGTTCGGCTCGGCGGCTCTGATGAGATACGTCTCGGGAGCATGGTCGTGTGCGATGGCCTGCCCCTGTGGGCGTGGTTCGGATCTAGAGTTCCAGCTCCGAAGACTGAAGGCGGCCCGGACAGGTGGGCGAGAGCGTAGCGTAAGGCAGCCGAGCCGAGCCGATCAATACGTTGTTTTTGCGCGGCACCTTACGCTTCGGTGCTATCGCACCTCCTCTGGAACGCCTTCAGGTTCGATCCTCCAAGGTCTGCGGCACGGCCCCTGCGGTCCTCACGTCCGCGCTCTCTCGAATGCGGCCCAGGCGTCGCGCAATCGATCGATGTCGAAGCCGGGTTCGCGGGCGGGGCCGAGAATCAGGGCTTCGCTTTGCTCGAGCGTGTGGAGGGCCGCCTCCAGTTCGGGCAAGGCGTCGGGGGGAACGACGACCGCGCCGTGGAGATCGGCGTGGACGAGGTCGCCCTCCTCAACGCGCAGACCGAACACCGTGACCGGCTCGCCGATGCTGCGCACATGGACGAAGCCATGGCTGGGTCCGGTTCCGGCCGCGATCACGGGGAAGGCGTCGTCGAGATCGCCCAGGTCTCGGACGAGCCCGTTGGTGAGCGCGCCCGCGAGCCCGAGCCCCTTGTGCACCGCGACATGCACCTCGCCCCACCACGCGCCCACGCAATCGGGCGCGTCCACGTCCTCGATGACGGCGATCGCGGGCCTCGGTCCACGGGCCATGCTTTCGAAATAGGCCATGCGGCGGGCCTGCGTCGCCTCGATACCGTCCTCGGATGGCGCGGAGCCGCGAATGCTGGCGGTGCGCGCGTAGCCGACGATCGGGCACCCGTCGGCTACGCTCGAGAGCGGCGTCCCACGCGTGAAGCCGTCAAAGCCTCGCCGGCCTTGCGCCACCTCGATCGCGTTGCACACGGTCGGCGTGTCGACCGCTTGCAGTCTCCGCAGGAGTGCCTCGTCCATGACGGTCACCGCGTCTCTCCCCCTCACGCGACACGGCTTTCGGCCGTCGTCGTTCCGTGGCGCAACTCGTAGGCTCTTCGGTAAGCCGCGCTCGACGCGGGCAGGTGCGCGACGATGCCCGCCTCGTAATCTCTCGTGCTGTCACCGGCCATGGCGGTGATGATGGCGTGATGCTGTGCGATCACCGTCGCCATATGCGCGGGATCGTCATATTTGATCGCGCGGATGATATGCACACGGCGGGCATAGTCGGCGATCGCAGCCGTCAGCATCGCGTTCGGGCAGGTCGCGTATTGCACCGCGTGAAACCGGATATTGGCGTGGAAGACGGCGCGGAAGTCCTCCCGCCGCACGGCTGTCTCGTGTTCGTCCTGCACGGACCGCAGCTCGGCCAGCACCGCCGGGGACACGGGCAGGGACGTCATGCGCGCGGCGCTCGTCTCGAGAATGCGGCGGACCTCGTAGAGCTCGTCGATCATGTCGGGCGTCGGCTCGCTCACCTCCACGCCCCGGTTCGGAAAGCGCTGGATGATGCCGCGCTTCTCCAGCACCGCGAAGGACGCCCGCAGGACATGGCGCGACGTGGCATAGCGCTTCACGAGCCGCTCCTCGACGAGCCGAGACCCCGTGGCGAGGACCCCGAAGACGATGTCCTCCTCGATACGCTCGGCCAGATCTTCCCCTGCCATCGCATGTCCTCCCAGGAAAGCCATACCGATCCCCGGCCGGCAAAGAAAGATCATCGCCAGGATTGTAGACAATATTGTAGACATCTCGTAGATGCGTTGGCAGACTGTTGGCGGAGACCCTGGTCGGGGAGCTTCGCAGCGTTCGGGCAAAGACCCGTCGGGAGGAGACATTCATGAGATCCCTATTCACCTTTGCAAATGCGGCCCTGTTGGCCGGTTCCGCACTCATGGGCACGGCGGCGTTCGCGGCCGAGCTCTCCGAGGGCAAGCCGTATGAGGGCACCGAGCTCAACGTGCTCGCCGTGAAGTCGAGCCAGTTCGAGGCGCACGAGGCGCGGCTCGCCGACTTCGAAGAGAAGACCGGCATTACGGTGCGCTACGATTACGTGCCGTTTCCCAACATGCGGGAAGCCTTGACGGCCGAGATGGTCGGCGGCGCGGGCGGCTACGACGTCGTCTCGGTGATGGACCAGTGGGTGCCGTCGATGGCGCTCCTGCTCGATCCCATCGAGGAGGGCATCGAGGCGCGCCAGATCGATCTCTCCAACTGGCCGGACGCCCATCTCAACCAAGGCCGCATCGATGGCGCGCTGAACGGCCTGCCCGTGCGCGGTCACGTGCAGCTCATGTTCTACCGCAAGGACGTGCTGGACGAACTCGGCCTCGAGCCGCCCAAGACCTGGACCGAGGTGGTCGAGGCGTCGAAGGCGATTCAGGACGCAACCGACATGGCCGGCATCGCGCTGCCCTATGGCAAGGGCAACGCGCAGAACCTGATGGTCTGGTACGACCTTCTGACCGCCAAGGGCGGCGCGCTCTTCGATGCCGACGGCAATCCGGTCTTCAACTCGGAGGCGGCCGTCGCGGCGACAGAGGACTATATCGGCTTCCTCACCAGGGACGAGATCGTCCCGCCCGGCTCGGCCGGCTTTGTCGAGCAGGACGCCGTCAACTCGTTCAAGCAGGGCAACGCGGCCATGCTGCCGGTCTGGTGGTGGGTGCGCTCGCAGCTGACCGACCCCGAGCAGTCCAAGCTGACCGAGGAGCAGATCGGCTTCGTCGCCGTCCCGACCTACGAGGGATCGGAGAACAAGACCTATACCAACACCTGGGTCTTCGGCGTCACCGAGACGTCGGACAAGAAGGACGCCGCGATGGAGTTCCTGACCTGGCTGACGGACCCGGCGCTCGAGAAGGAAGTCCTGCTCGACGAGAGCCTGACGGAAGTCGTCGCCGTGCAGCTTCCCAACCTCGAGGATGAGGCCGTGAACGCGCGTTGGGGCGGCATGCACCAGGCCGCCGCCACGGCCCTGCGCGGCGCCACGCCGCTCGTCTATACCGAGGAATGGGCGCAGATCTCGGAGATCCTCGAGACCACCATCTCGTCCCTCGCCGCCGATCCGTCGCTCGACGCGAAGGACGCGCTCGACGAGGCGGCCGAGCGCGTCGAAGCGATCCGCTAGAGCGTACTCCGGGCCGGGGCGCGAGCTCCGGCCCTTCAATCGTCACTGCGAGGGAGGATCGGCAATGCGCGACCGCACGCTTAAATATGCGCTGCTCGTACCCGCGTTCACGCTGGTGATCGCAACGACGATCTATCCGCTCGCCTATTCCTTCATCACCAGCCTGCGCGAATGGCGGCTGACGCGCTCGCGCACGCCGCAGGGCTTTGTCGGCACCGAGAACTACCAGCAGGCGTTCGGCGACCCCGAGTTCCTCAACTCGGTCTGGGTGACGGTGGTGTTCGTCGCCTCCTCGGTCGTTCTCACGCTCGTCCTCTCCTTCGCGTTGGCGTTACTGCTCCGGCGCACCGGCGTCCTCCATTCCTTCACGCGCACCATTCTCATCCTCCCCTTCGCGATGAGCCCGGCGCTGATCGGCGTTTCCTACCGCTTCATGTTCAACCCCGAATTCGGCGTGCTCGCCAAGGGTATCGGCGCCGTCATTCCCGCGCTCGACGGGGTGGCGTGGCTCGCCAGTCCTGGGCTCGCCATGTTCGTCCTCGTCCTCACCGACGTGTGGCACTGGACGCCCTACATGACCTTCGTGTGCCTCGGCGGCCTCACGGCCGTGCCGCGCGAGACCGAAGAGGCGGCACGTGTCGATGGCGCGTCGTCGCTGCGCATCCTCGTCGACGTCGTGATCCCGCAGATGCGGGGCGTCCTTCTCGTCGTGGCGATCCTCAAGACGATCTTCGCCCTCAAGATGTTCGACCAGGTCGTCACGCTCACCGGCGGCGGGCCGGGCAACGCGACGCAGACGATGGCCTATTTCGTCTTCAACGTCGGTTTCAAGTGGTTCGACATGGGTTACGCCTCCGCACTCGCCTACATCCTCACCGCCGCCATGATGCTGATCTCGCTCTGGTATGTGCGACTTCTTCTTTCCGACCGGAGGACGGCGACATGAGCGGCACCGCGGGTGGCCCCAGGCGCTCGACCAGCGGGCGGATCGCCGAGACGGCGGCTTTGCTCCTCGTCTGCGTCGTCGTCCTCTTCCCCATCGGCTGGATGTTCCTGACCGCCTTCAAGCGGGCGCGGGACGCCTACGATCTCGGTTTCGACTTCACGCCCACCTTGTCGAACTTCGCGACCGTGTTCGCGCCGCCCTGGAACCTCGGCTCGATGGCCCTCAACTCCTTCATCGTCGCCGGTACGACGGTGCTCATCGCGGTGCCGGCGGCGGCGCTCGCGGCCTATGCCTTCTCGCGCTTTGAGATGCGCGCCAAGAAGACGCTCTTCTTCATCATCCTCGCCACGCAGTTCATTCCCGCCGTCGTCGTAGTGCTGCCCTTCTACCTCATGTTCCGCGATCTCGGGCTGCTCGATACGCGCATCGCGCTCATCGTCGTCAACCTCGCGATCGTGACGCCCTTCGTGATCTGGATGATCAAGGGCTTCATGGACGCCATACCGCTCGACTCGGAAGAAGCAGGCCTCGTCGACGGGGCCAGCCGGGTGCGGGTCATCATCGACATCGTGGCACCGATGGCGCTGCCGGGTATCATCACCTCGGCGATCTTCTGCTTCATCCTGACGTGGAACGAGTTCCTCTTCGCCCTCATCATCACGCGACGCGATGCCGTCACGCTGCCCGTCGGACTCGTCTCGTTCCGCACCGAGCGCGGCGATCTCTGGGAGCTGATGAGCGCGGCGGGCGTGATGATGACCGTGCCGATCTTCCTTCTCGCCCTCGTCATCCAGAAGCACTTCACGCGCGGCATGACGTCCGGCGCGGTCAAATAGGGGCACGCGCATGGCCACCATCACGCTCACCGACATCGTCAAGCGCTACGGCGCGTTCGAGGCGATCCAGAATCAGAACCTCGATGTGCATGACGGCGAGTTCCTCGTCCTCCTCGGCCCCTCGGGCTGCGGCAAGACCACCACCATGCGCATGATCGCGGGGCTGGAGGAGATCACGGCCGGCACGCTCCGTATCGGCGACAGGATCGTTAACGACCTGCCGCCCAAGGACCGCGACGTAGCGATGGTCTTCCAGAACTATGGTCTCTATCCGCACATGACCGTGGAGCGGAACATCGGCTATCCGCTCAAGCTGCGCGGCGTTGCCAAGGCCGAGCGGGCATCGCAGGTCCGTGCGGTGGCCGACAAGGTCGAGCTCGGCGACCTTCTGAAGCGGCGCCCGGGCGAGTTGTCGGGCGGACAGCGCCAGCGCGTGGCACTCGCCCGCGCGCTCGTGCGCACGCCGCAGATCTTCCTCATGGATGAGCCCCTATCCAACCTCGACGCCAAGCTGCGCGTCTCCATGCGCGCCGAGCTCAAGCACCTGCACCACGAACTCGGCGTCACCACCGTCTACGTCACGCACGACCAGATGGAGGCGATGACGCTGGCGAGCCGTATCGCGGTGATGAACAAGGGCCGCATCGTGCAGCTCGACACGCCGGAGGCCATCTACTCCGATCCGGCCGACCTCTTCGTCGCCGGCTTCATCGGCTCGCCCTCGATGAACCTCGTGACCGGCGACATCGCGAACGGCGTCTTCGAGGCGCCGGGCTGCCGCGTGCCCGGCATGCCGATCGACCAGGCCCGGAACGTCGTGCTCGGCGTGCGCCCGGAAGACCTGACGCTCTCCACCGACGACGACGCCCATTTCCGCGCACCGCTCTACGCGCTGGAGCTGACCGGCGAGGCGACGCTGGCCACCATCCGCCCGGGACCGGCCACGGTCTGCGCCCGCGGACCGGCGCGCTTCCGCCACGAGATCAACGCGCCGCTCGGCATGAACGTCGTCGACGCGCGCATCTACCTCTTCGATGCCGAAACGGGTGCACGTCTCGCCCGCGAGGCCGCCCCCGCCCCCTTTGCCGCCGATAGCGCGCACACCATCACGGAGACCGCTCATGTCTGAGACCAGACTGACACAAGCGGAGGCCGAGAGCCGCCACGTCCGCCGCGACGACTACGTCTCCTGCGCCGTCGCCTTCATCGATTGCAAGAAGCCCGGCTCGCACCTGAAAGAAAACTATTCGATCATCGGTCCGGGCGTCTCGTCCTCGCGCGAGCAGGTCGTCAACCTGCCCGAGCCGCACGGCTTCAACGTCGGCGCCGCCGCCATGCCGCACGGCATCACCAACAACCTCCACATCCACTTCACGGCCGAGGTCTTCCTGTGCTTCGCCGGCGAATGGACCTTCCGCTGGGGCCCGCGTGGCGACGATGGCGAGATCACGGGCCAAGCCGGCGACATCGTCTCCGTGCCGACCTGGATCTTCCGGGGCTTCACCAATACGGGGCCGAACGACGGCTGGCTCTTCACCTGCCTCGGCGGTGACGACACGGGCGGCATCATCTGGCACCCCGACATCATCAACGAGGCGGCCGAGCACGGCCTCTATCTGACGGCCGACAACGTGCTCGTCGACACGGCGGGCGGCGAGGCCGCACCGGCCGAGGACACGCGCCTTCGCACCATGCGCGAGGAGGAGATCGCCGAGCTTCGCCGCTACACGCCCGAAGAGGTGCGCAAGCGGATGGTGAAGGGCGAAGAGCGCGACTGGCGCCCTGCCTTCATCGACCAGGACCTTCCCGGCTGCGGCGCCGAGATCGCGCCCGTGATCGGCGCCGGCATGACGCAGAACCGCGATCACGCCGCCCCCATCACCAATCCGCACGGCTTCTCGCTCGAATGGCTGCGCCTCGCGCCCGGATGCTCGGTGTCGCGCCACACTCTCTCTGAGAAGGCCGTCCTGATCGTCTACAAGGGCGCGCTCGACGTCGTTCTCAACGCGGACGGCGACGTCTCGGTCCGCCTCGATGTGCGCGATACCTATTCGGTCCCGGCCGATGCGTGGCGCGTGCTGCGCTGCGTGGGTGACGAGCCGGTGGAGGCCGTCATCGCGATCACCGGCGATCATCGCAAGCGCCCGCAATTTGCCGACGACGTCCGGACCTGCGCAGCCGAGGAGACCGACCTCTGGGTCGATCCGGGCGGCTATGTCGCGCAGCGCCATCTGCTGCCCGGCTCCGCCCTGAAGGTCGCCTGAGCGATGCGCGAGAACCGCGTCCGGCAGCTCCTCAAAGCTGGCGAGACCGTCGTCAACGCCTGGCTCTCCGTGCCCTCCTCCTACCTCGCGGAGGGCGCCGGCCATCAGGGCTTCGACGCGGTCACGGTCGACATGCAGCACGGCATGATCGGTTTCGAGACGGCGATCGCGATGTTCCAGGGCATCTCCGCCACCCGAGCGGTCCCCCTCGCCCGGGTCGAGCGCCTGGAGCCCTCGCTCGTCATGCGCCTCCTCGACGCCGGTGCGATGGGCATCATCTGCCCGATGATCTCGGGCGCAGAGGATGCCCGCGCCTTTGTCTCGGCCGCCCGCTACCCCGGCCGGGGCACGCGGTCCTTCGGTCCGGCGCGCGGGCTGCTCTACGGCGGCGCGGACTATTTCGAGCGCGCCAATGACGAGGTGCTCGTCATCCCCATGATCGAGACCGCCCGGGCCGTCGATGAGATCGATGCCATTCTCGCCGTCGAGGGGATCGACATGGTCTATGTCGGACCCAACGACCTCGCCCTCGATCTTGGCGAGCGGCCGGGAGCAGAGCGGGAGAGGGGGCGGACCGCCGATGCGATCGCCCACATCCTCGAACGCGCCCGCTCGAAGGGCGTAGCAACGGGCATCTTCTGCGCGGACGCGGACATGGCCGCGCGCCGGCGGGCCGAGGGGTTCGACCTCGTGACGCCCGGCAACGACTTCGGCACCTTGATGCGCGCCATGCGGGACGCCGTGGCGACCACCCGCGCTTCGGTCGAACCCTCCCGCGTCGCCGCCACCGGCTACTAGAGCCGTTCCAGCAGAGGTGCGATAGCACCCCAACATAAGGAACCGCGCAGAAACAAAGCGCTAGAGCGCGTTCGGTGAATGGATAGGAACCGGACACGCTCTAGAGCGCCGCACCCGCGCAGGAGGGGTGCTCTACCTCTCCAGAACCGCTCGCGGCGAAAGCGCCCGTTCATCGACCTTGAGGTCGATCAATGCGGGGCTGTGTGCAGCGCGGGCTTCCGCAAAGATATCGGCAAAGTCGGCATCACGCGTTACCGTCTCGCCGAAGGCGCCGTAGCTGCGGGCCCAGGCGGCGAAATCGGGGTTCACCATCGCGGTGCCCGATGGGCGGCCGGGGTAGTGGCGCTGCTGGTGCATGCGGATGGTGCCGTACATCCCGTTATTGGAGACGAGAACGACGACGTTGGCGCCGTATTGGCAGGCCGTTCCGAACTCGGTCGCCGTCATCTGAAAGCAGCCGTCGCCCGCGAGGCAGATCACATCGCGTGACGGGTCGGCGAGCTTGGCCGCGATGGCGGCGGGCAGGCCGTAGCCCATCGAGCCGGAGGTCGGCGCAAGCTGCGTTCGCCAATGCGCCGAGCCGCCGCCATAGGCGTAATAGCGATGGGCCCAGGCCGAATAATTGCCGGCGCCATTGGTGATGACGGCATTGCGCGGCAGGGCTTCGCCGAGATGGCGAATGACGCGTTCCATCTTGAGATCGCCGGGCGTTTCCACCGGCATGCGCCACGCTTCGAAGTCGGCGCGAGCGGCCTCGCGCCAGCTTGCCCAACCGACGAGCTTGGAAGGTACCGCTTTGGCGAGCGCCGCCAACAAATCGGGCGAGCCGGAGACGACACCGAGGGCCGGACGATAGACACGGCCGAGCTCGGACGCATCCGGGTAGATGTGGATCAGGTCCTGGCGAGGGTTCGGGATATCGAGGAGCGTATAGCCGCTCGTCGTCATCTCGCCGAGCCGCGCGCCGATGACGAGAAGGCAGTCCGCGGCCTTCACCCGCTCGGCCAGCTTCGGATTGATGCCGATGCCGACGTCGCCGACATAGCAGCGATGCGCGTTGTCGAGATAATCCTGGCAACGGAACGAGGCGCCGACCGGCAGATCGAACGTGTCCGCGAAGCGGGCCAGGGCGTCACCGGCCTCCCCCGTCCAGCCTCCGCCGCCGACGATGACGAACGGGCGCTCGGCGGCCTCCAGGCGTGCGAGAATGTCACCGACTTCGGCCTCGCTCGCCGCGTTGCGTGGCATCGCGGCCGGCAAAGCGTCCGCCACCGTGGCCCGGCCCGACAGCATGTCCTCGGGCAGCGCGAGGACGACCGGGCCTGGCCGACCCGACATCGCGACGTGGAAGGCCTGGCTGACATATTCGGGGATACGGTCGGTGCGGTCGATCTCGGCGACCCACTTGGCGAGGGGGCCGAACATCTGGCGGTAATCGACCTCCTGAAAGGCTTCGCGATCGCGTTGATCGCTCGCGACCTGCCCGACGAAGAGGATCATCGGCGTCGAATCCTGGAACGCGACATGGACGCCGGCCGACGCATTGGTCGCGCCGGGGCCGCGCGTCACGAAGGCGATGCCGGGCCGGCCGGTCACCTTGCCATGCGCCTCGGCCATCATCGCGACGCCGCCCTCCTGACGTCCGACGACGACGTCGATCTCGCTGTCGTAAAGACCGTCGAGCGCCGCCAGGAAGCTCTCGCCCGGCACGCAGAACACGCGCTCCACGCCGTTGACGCGCAGCTGCTCGACGAGGATCTGACCGCCGTGACGGTCGGATCGGTCGCGCGATCGATGGCGGCATCAGACATCGGCAAAATCCTTACGATCGATCAGGCGTTGGGCGGCGCGTTCGAAATGGCGACGGGTAGCGCTGCGCGCCGCTTCGGGATCCTGATCGCGCAAGGCGTCGAAGACGGCTTCGTGCTCGGCGAGCACCGAGAGGCTCCACTCGGCTGCGCGGGCGTTCTTGAGCGCGACGGAGCGGAGATTGTCAGAGACCTTCGCTTCGATCATTCCGGCGAACTCGACGTAGTACTCGTTGCCCGACGCGACCGTGATGGTGTCGTAGAAGGCCGATTCGGCACTCACTCTTCGCTCCGTCAGCGCATCGGAAACGGCATCGCCGGAGGCATTGGTGACGGCGTCATGCATGGTCTGGAGATGGGTGCCGATCGTATGCAGCTGGTCGTCGCTTCGCGCCGTTGCGGCGAGCGCAGACGCGTTCGACAAGGTACCAGCGCGTAGCTGCAACAGTTGTGCCAACTGGCGCCGCTTCTCGAAGCAGTCCGGTCCGATGCGGAAGGACCGCCGTTCGCGCACGGCCGCG
Organism: uncultured Alphaproteobacteria bacterium; assembly: GCA_963842125.1. GTDB lineage: Bacteria > Pseudomonadota > Alphaproteobacteria > Rhizobiales > CAWCWK01 > CAWCWK01. The sequence continues at coordinate 527,213 of CAWJFE010000001.1, forward strand.
ACGAACGCTCCAACGCCGCGACGCGACTGGATGACGCCGTCGTATTTCAGCAGCGAGACGGCTTCGCGCACGACCGTGCGAGCGACGCCGAATTGCTCGGAAAGCGCATGTTCGGTGGGCAGGCGATCGCCGGGTGCCAGCCGCCCGCTTTCGATCGCGGCCGAGATGCTGTTGGCGATCTCGTCAGGCAGCCGTCTCGGCCGGTCGATCCGCGCGAAGAGATCGCCTCCGGCTCGCTCGTCCACCATAGTTCCGTCAGACACGCTCTACTCCTCTGGCGGCTCGCCGATACTCTGCGGCGCCGTACATCGCATACCATCAGCGCTCTGCGTGGGAACGGACGAATCCGCGCCCTCCGCTTTTCCGTTCTACACGCCTCCTGCCGAGAGACATCCGTGCGCCGATAGCATCTCGAATCCCTTCTAACAAATTTCAGTTGTCAGACAACTGATCATGTGCATGGTGGAGGAAAGCACCGCTCGGCCCGGATAGGCGACCGTTCCCGGAGGCGGAAGGCGGGGGCAATCGGGAACGCGACGAGGGCGATCGACGAGACCCCCCATGGGACGGGGCCATGGACGGGCCAAGGGATAGACCAAGGGATAGACCGAGGGACGGACCAGGGCACGGACCAAGAGAACGCGTGAGACGATGGTGGAGGACCGCATGACGGATGAGACGGCGAGCGACGTCAGTAGCGAATGGCCGACCGTTGCCTTTGTCGGGCTCGGCGGCATGGGGCGAGGCGTGGTCAAGAACATGCTCAAGGCCGGCGTTCCGGTCACGGTGTTCGACCGCGATGACGCTGCCGTCTCGCACGCGACCGGCATGGGCGCGGCGCAAGGCGAAGGCCCGGCCATGATGGCCGCGGACGCCGACATCCTCGCCGTCTGCGTGACGACGGCCGAGGCGGTGCGCGAGATCGCGCTTGGTGCCGGCGGCGCCCTTGCCGCGATGCGCGAAGGCACCGTCTTCCTCGACCACACGACGGTCTCGCCCGAGCATGTCGACACGATGCGCGCGGCCTGCGCGACACGCGGCGTCCTTTATTGCGAGGGCCCGATGACGCGCACGCCTGCCCATGCGGACCGGGGCGAGGTCAACATCCTCTTCGGCGGCGAGGCGGCGCTCCTGGAGCGCCTGCGTCCGCTCTTCGAGACCTATGCCGAGAACATCTTCCATGTCGGCCCGGCCGGGCACGCGATCCGGCTGAAGCTGATCCACAACTACATCGCCTTCGCCAACGTCGCCGCCTTCTGCGAGGGCTTCGCGCTCGCCGCCAAGGAGGGGCTCGATATGTCGAAGGTCATCGGCATCATCTCGGCCGCCGGCGGCAAGTCCGGCATGATGGACCTCTATGGCGAGCTGACGCTGCGCCGTGATTTCACGCCCCACATGTCGCTCGCCAACGCCCAGAAGGACGTGCGCTACTACGCTCGCTGGCTGGAGAGCGCGGGCCTGCCCGGCTTTATGGCCGAAAGCGTCCACCAGACCTATGCGCTCGCCTCCCTCATGGGACATGGCGAGGAAGGCTGCACGGCCATCATCAAGGCCTACGAGGATCTCACCGGCATAGAGGCGAAACTGCCCGAGCCTGAGAGCTGAAGGCCCGGGGCCGATCAACGAGCCCCGGCAGACGCAACGTTCGATGTTTCAAGGAGGAAACGATGCTGAAGACGTCCCTATTCGCCGGCGTGGCCCTGGCCGCCCTCATGTCGAGCGCCGCCGCGCAGGACATTACGCTGCGGCTCGCGCATTTCGCCGCCGAGACCCATCCGGGCCATCTCGCCGCCGTCCAGTTCGCCGAACGGGTCGCCGAGCGCACCGACGGTGCCATCGCGGTCGAGCTCTATCCGGCCAACGAGCTCGGCTCGCCCCCTGAGCAGCTGGAGCAGACCGTGCTCGGCGCCATCGACATGAACCTGCCGACCCATGGCGCGCTCGACAAGTACGAGAAGGCCTTCGGGACCGTGATGATGCCCTTCGCCTTCGCCAGCTACGAGGAGGCGCACGCCGTTCTCGACGGACCGTTCACCGACTGGGCCGGGCCTAAGCTCGAAGAGGACGGGCTCGTGATGCTGAGCCACTGGGAATACGGCTTTCGCAACATCACCAATTCGGTCCGCCCCATCGAGACGCCGGCCGATGTCGAAGGGCTGACCCTGCGCACCCCGCCCGAAGTGCAGATCGTCGCGGCCGTCGAGGGCTTGGGCGCCAACGCCACGCAGATCGCCTTTCCGGAGCTGCCCAACGCGCTCAACCAGGGCGTCGTCGACGGCCAGGAGAACCCGATCGGCGTCATCTACCATTTCAAGCTCAACGAGTTCCAGGAGCACCTGGCGCTGACGCGGCACGTCTACAACAGCATGATCCACGTCGTCTCCAAGGCTAGCTGGGACCGGCTCACCCCGGAGCAGCAGACGATCATCCGCGAGGAGAGCGCAGCCGCCGGCCAGATGATGCGTGAGGCCGTCGTGGCGCAGGAAGAGGACGAGTTGGCAAAGCTGGAAGAGGCCGGCATGAAGATCACCCGGCCCGACCTCGCCCCGTTCGCCGCGACGGTCGCGGCCAGCGATGCGCGCGATCGGGTGGCCGAGTTCTCCGGGCCGGAGAACCTCGACACGTTCCTGTCCTTCCTGAAATAGATGGACCCGACCGGGTGTCTGGCTGAAGAGAGCCGGCGCCCGGTCTCTACCCTTCCGGAGCCTCGCTCATGGTCGCCTTCGCGATCCTCCTCGCCCTCGTCGTGCTGATCGCGATCGGCGTGCCGGTCGCCGTGGCCCTTGGGCTGACGGCGACGGGCTTCTACGTCCTCTCCGGCGACATCCACATTCTCGCCATGCTGCCGCAGCGCATGTTCTCGGCGACGACGGGCTTCACGCTGCTGGCCATTCCCTTCTTCATCCTGGCCGGCAACCTGATGAACACCGGCGGCATCACCAACCGCATCTTCCGCTTCGCCAATGCCTGCGTCGGCCATATCCGGGGCGGGCTCGGACAGGTGAACGTACTGGCGAGCCTCATCTTCTCCGGCATGTCGGGCGCGGCGGTCGCCGATGCCGCGGGCCTCGGCCAGATCGAGCTCAAGGCAATGAACGACAAGGGCTACGACCCGGAGTTCTCGGCCGCCATCACGGCCGCCTCCTCGACGATCGGTCCGGTCTTCCCGCCGTCCATCCCCTTCGTCCTCTACTCGTCGCTGACCGGTGTCTCGGTCGCCAAGCTCTTCCTCGCCGGCATCGTGCCGGGGCTCCTGATGGCGGGCGCGCTGATGATCGCGGTCTACATCGTCTCGATCGTGACCCGCGTGCCGCACGAGCCGCGCGCGCCGCTCCGCGAGGTCCTGCGCAGCTTCATCGATTCGCTCCTTTCGCTCTTCACGCCGCTCATCATCATCGGCGGGATCTTCGGCGGCATCTTCACGCCGACCGAGGCCGGCGTCGCGGCCAGCGCCTATGCGCTCGCCCTCTCGATGCTCGTCTATCGCGAGATCGGTTTGGCCGACCTGCCGGCGATCTTCTGGAACACGCTCGTCCATTCGGTGCGCGTGATGTTCGTCATCGCAGCGGCCGGCTTCTTCGGCTGGCTGCTCATCCACCAGCGGGTGCCGAACCAGGTGATCGAGGCGATGCTCGGCCTGTCCGACAACCGAGCGGTGGTGCTCGGCCTCGTCGTCCTCATCCTTCTCGTGCTCGGCATGTTCCTCGAGGGCATCGCGGTCATCGTCCTCTGCGTGCCGCTCTTCCTGCCCGTCGTCATGGAGGTCGGCGTCGACCCGATGCAGTTCGGCGTCATCATGATCCTCTGCTCCATGGTCGGCCTCCTCACGCCGCCGGTCGGCATGGTGCTCTTCGCCGTATCGAGCATCAGTCGCGTTCCGGTGGGCCGTCTGAGCCGGGCCATGCTCCCCTATCTTGCCGGCCTCGTCGTCGTGCTCCTCATGGTCACCTACTGGCCGGCCGTCTCGATCTGGCTTCCCAACCGGTTGCTCGGGCCGTGACGGACACGCTTCTCCGGCTCGACCGGGTCCTCGGGGCCGCCTTGCGCATCGTGCCGATGCTCTGCCTGGCGGCGCTCTTCGTCATCCTCTTCGGCAACGTCCTGTCGCGCTATTTCCAGATCTGGTCGATCGCCTGGTTCGACGAGATCGTGCAGGCGCTCTTCGCCTGGATGGTCTTCATCGGCGCGGCCGCGCTCTGGCGCGAGCACGACCACTTCCGCATCGATTGGCTGGAGACCTTTCTCGACGACGAGACCGGCGGCGGGCCGGCCTCGACGGTCTTGCGCGCGCTTCTCGCCCTTCTCAGCCTCGGCTTCCTCGCCGTCCTGGCCTGGAAGGGGCTCGACCTGACGCTGCGCAGCCGCGCCGTCACGCCGATCCTCAACATCCCGGTCGCGACGGTCTATGCCGCGATACCGTTCTCCGCGGCGATCATGTGCGCCTATTCGCTGCGCGATCTCGTCGTACTTTACCGCGCAACACGCAGACGACCCGCAAAGGATGACCCATGATCTTCGACCATCGCACCTATGTCTGCCGGCCCGGCACCATCAAGAAGCACCTCGCGCTCTACGAGGCGCATGGCTGGGCGGTGCAGCGCCGGCATCTCGGCACCCCGCTGCTCTATGCCCAGACCGAGACCGGCGATCCGAACGCCTATGTCCACATCTGGGTCTATGAGAGTGCGGCGGACCGGGAGACGAAACGGGCGGCCCTCCAGGCCGATCCGGCCTGGGGCGACTATCTCAAGAAGAGCGCCGAGGCGGGCTATCTCGTCAGCCAGCGCAACCAGTTGCTAAAGCCCGTCCCCTTCTTCAAGCTCACCGACCGCTAGGCGGCAGGGCTCATCGAGGAGAACACGCTGCGAGGGAGGCCAGAGACGTTCCAAAGACGTGCATCGTTCAACGACAGCAAGCCTTCAGGGAGAGAATGACGTGACCACACTGACACGCATCGCACTGACGACGACCGCACTGACCTTCGCGCTGACAGGGGCGGCGTTCGCCGAGTACCCGGAGCGCGACATCCGCGTCGTCGTGCCGTGGGGTGCCGGCGGCGGCACCGACGGCATCGTGCGCAAGCTGACCAACATCGCGGAAGGCGAGATCGGCGCCTCGATGTATGTCGAGAACGTCGAAGGCGGTATCAGCGCGACCGGCATCAGCCAGGTGATGAACGCCGAACCGGACGGCTACACGATCGGCGCGCTGACGTATGATAGCGTCATCACGGTTCCCTGGCAGGGTCTCCTGGCAAGCTACAAGATGGACAATCTCGACCTCATCGCGCGCGTGACGAGCGAGCCCGATGCCATCATCGTCGACGCCGGTTCCGACTATCAGACGATCGATGATCTCATCGCGGCCGCAAAAGCCGATCCCGGCGACATCCGCATCGGCATCCAGAACATCGGTTCTCGCACCCATCTCGCGATCCTCCAGCTGCAGGACGAGACGGGCGCAGAGTTCAAGATCATCGGCTATCCGGGCGGTGCGGCTCCTCAGAAGGAGGCGATCCTCTCCGATGAGGTCGACGTGGTCGCGACCAGCCTTGGCGACTTCGCCTCGCTCATGGCCGACGGTACGGTGCGCGGTCTTCTGGAGTTCTCCGACAGCCCCAACCCCACCTATCCGGACGTCCAGACGGCCGCCGACGCGGGCCTCGACCTGCGCATCGGAAGCTTCATTGTCCTGGCCACGCCGGACGGCACGCCTGAAGACGTGCGCGTGAAGATCGAAGCCGCCTACAAGGCCGCGCTCGAGAGCGAAGAGTTCCAGACCTGGGTTGCCGATGTCGGGGTCACGCCGAGCTGGATCGGACAGGACGGCGTCACCGGCTGGGCCGATGAGACGAGCCAGACACTGTTCACGCAGATGGACGATCTCGTGGAAGAGGGCGTGCTGACGAAGTAGGAGCCGCCCGTTCAGAAACGCGCGGCGGGCTCGTTCGTGACGTCTGCCGCGCGGCCGCGAGGAAGGAAGCTTCATGCCGGGCACGTCCAACACGGATGAAGGCGAGCCGGACGATCGGGAAGCGGATGCCGGCGTCTCGCACGGCCTAGCCCTCGTCCTCTTCATGGCGACGAGCGTCTATCTCGCCGCCGCCTTCTCGGTCAGGCCACAGTTCAGCGAAGGCATCGTCGGCCCGCGCTTCCTGCCGATCCTGGCCGCACTTCTGGTCTACGCGGCGCTCCTCTTCGAACTGCTGGCTCACAGGCTGAAGACCAAGCCGGGCCAGGCGCGCGCATCGCATGCCGGCACCTTGAAGCGCCCGGCGCTGATCGTCGGCGCGACCGTTCTCTATATCGCCGCCTTCGGCACGATCGGTTATGTCGCCGCGACCATCCCGTTCGTCATCGGCCTCTTCGCCGTCTTCGGCTTCCGCGAGGGCCAACCGCTCTGGCGCCTCACCTATGCCGCTCTGGTGACGGCTGTCTTCTATGCGCTCTTCGCGGGCGCCTTCGGCATTCGGCTTCCCAAGCTTGCTGGCCTAATCTGATGGAGACGTTCGGCACGATGCTCGGCGGCTTCGCCGCGCTGGCCGACCCAGAGGTCTTCGCCTTCATGGTGGCCGGCTTCCTCATCGGTACCTTTTTCGGCGCGATGCCGGGGCTGACATCGGTGCTGGCGATCGCTCTCCTGCTGCCACTGACCTTCAGCATGGACGTGGTGCCCTCGCTGGTCATGTGCGCTTCGATCTTCATGGCCGGCATGTATTCCGGTTCCATCACCGCGACGACGATCAACATCCCGGGCGCCCCGTCCTCGATGATGACGGCTCTCGAGGGCCATAAGCTCATGAAGGCCGGGCAGGGCGCCAACGCACTCGGTCATGCGGCGCTCGGCTCGATGATCGGCGGCACTGTCGGCGCCGTCCTGCTGATGGCCTTCCTCCCCGTCGCGGCCGAGCTCTCGCTCCTCATCAGGACGCCCGGCAAGTTCTCGCTCGTCCTCTTCGCGCTCGTCGTCATCGTGATCGTCGAGAAGGGCGCGGTCGCCAAAGGCGTCATAGCGACCTGCCTCGGCATCATGATCGGCACGATCGGCATCGACGTGATGCAGCCCATACCCCGCTTCACCTTCGGCACCGAGCTGCTGACGCAGGGCATCGACATGATGCCACTCATCATCGGCACCTTCGCGATCAGCGAGATCCTCCATCAGGCCTCGATCTGGACGAGCGCCGGCGCACCTTCAGGCGAGGCCGTCCGCAACGTCGTCATTCGTCGACGCGATTTTCTGCCAAGCCTCGCGCAGATCCGCGCGATCGGCCTTTTCACCTATTTGAAGAGCGCCGTCATCGGCTACGGCACCGGCATCCTGCCGGGCGCCGGCGGCTCGATGGCGGCCTTCGTCTCCTATGCCGACGCCAAGCGCCGCTCAGCGAAGCCCGAGCAATACGGCAACGGCAGCCGGGAAGGCATCGCGGCGGCCGAGACTGCCAACAACGCGATGTGCGGCGGAGCCTTCGTGCCCATGCTGATGTTCGGCATTCCGGGCGATCCGACGACGGCGATCGTCCTCGGCGTCCTCGTCATCAACGGCCTTCAGCCCGGACCCCGGCTTCTGACGAACCAGGCCGATCTCATCGCGCCGATGTTCGCCTCGCTCTTCGTCAGCGCGCTCGTTCTCATTCCGCTCACGCTCTACCTTCTCGGCCCCTACCTTCTGAGGATCGTCGCGATCCAGCGCGGGCTCCTCTATTCGGGCATCGCGGTCGTCGCCCTGGTCGGCAGCTATGTCGCGACCTATTCGATCTTTCAGATGGCACTCGCCGTCGTCTTCGGCGTCCTCGCCTTCTTTCTGCGGCGGGAAAGCTTCCCCGTCGTCTCCCTGCTCCTCGGCTTCATTCTCGGCCCCGACCTGGAGCAGTACCTGCGCCGCTCGCTATCGCTCAGCGACGGCGACCCGAGCATTTTCGTGACCAGTCCGGACAGCCTCGTCTTCCTCGTGCTGACGGCCGTCTTCGTCTACATGATGGTGCTGCGTCCGCGCCGGCGCGCCAAACGCGTTCCAAGCCGGCCAACCGAGCAGGATCGAAGGGACTGACGCTGCAACGACGACGTGGGCGATGCGTGGCTCGGCGATCTCGGCCCGGTCGAGAACCCGTCAGCCGGCATCGTCCGGTCTCCGGATCACACGACCGCTGCGATCGCCGGTCGAAGCGCCATCCCGCCAGGCGCAGCGGCCGTTGACGTAGACCTCGGCGATGCCGCGCGCCGGCTGGATCGGCGTCTCGAAGGTCGCGGCGTCCTCGATGCGAGCGGGGTCGAAGAGGACGAGGTCGGCAAAAGCGCCTTTCGTGATGGTACCGCGATCGCGGAGACCGAAACGGGCGGCGGGCAGGCCGGTCATCTTGGCGACCGCCGTCTCCAGCGAGAAGAGCCCGACATCGCGGACGTAGTGGCCGAGCACGCGGGGAAACGTGCCCCAGGCGCGGGGGTGCGGATGCGGGCCCGTCGCGATGGCGTCCGAGCAGACCATGGTGTGCTCGTAGGCAAGGATGCGGCGAACGTCCGCCTCGTCCATGATGAAGAAGATGCCGAGCGCCGGGATCAACCGGGCAATGGCGGCATCGAGGTCGCAGTCCCATTCGGCGGCGATGTCGGCGAGGTCCCGCCCGGCCGCGTCGGGATAGTCGCGCGACCAGGTGACGATGACCCGCGTCGCCTGTCGGTGCCGGCCCGAGTCGAGCATGGTCGAGCTGGCGATATAGGGCGTGGTGTCGAGGCCGACATCCTGCTGGTCATAGGCGGCGTCGATCATGCCCAGCGTCGTCTCCGACAGCCCGTGGTTGGCGAGGCCGGCGCATTTGTGATGGCTGACATGGACGCCGCATCGGGCCGAGCGGCCGATCGCCAAGGTTTCCTCCAGCGCCTCGACGACGCGGTCGCCCTCGTCGCGCATATGGGTGACGTAGAGGGCGCCGCGCGCGTGGAGGCCCATCGAGAGCGCGATCAGCTCCTCGGTCGGCGCGGCCCGCGCGGAAGGGTAGAAGGTACCGGTCGAGAGGCCGATTGCGCCGTCGTCGAGCGCGGTGTCGAGAAGCGCGCGCATGGCGTCGATCTCGGCCGGCGTGGCGGCCCGGCCGAGGTCGTCCATCACGTCGAGCCGCAGCGTGCCGTGGCCGACGAGGCAGGCCGAATTGACGGCGGCGGGCTCAGCGTCCAGCCGCGCGAAATAGTCCGCGAAGCTGGCGAAGCGCGGCGCGTCGCCGTCGATGATCGCGCTCAAGGGCGCGGGCAGCGCGCGGTCCGTCGTCAACGGCGCGATCGAGAAGCCGCAATTGCCGTTGATGAGCGTGGTGACGCCCTGGCTGACCATCGAGGGAATCAGCGGATCGGTCAGGACCGCCTCGTCATGGTGGGTATGGGGGTCGATGAAGCCCGGCGCTAGGACGAGGCCGGCGCAGTTGATCTCGCGGCCGGAGGTCCAGGCTGCGAGGTCTCCGATCGCGGCGATGCGATCGTCGGTGACGGCGACGTCGCCAGTGGTTCGAGGGGCGCCCGTGCCGTCGATGATCGTGGCGTTGCGGAAGAGAAGATCGGTCTGCATGGGAGGCTCGCATGTCGGGCGTCGGTGGCTTGCATCGGTGGCTTGCGGCAGTGGCTTGCGGCAGTAGCTTGGACGGCTGAATCAGCCGATCTCGCGGCCCTCGGCCGGCGGCGAAGCGATCTCGTCGCCGCACCAGCGCGCGGCGAGGTGCACGAAGATGGTGAGGATGGTGATCGGGACAGCGACCGCGACCAGGAGGGTCGTGACGTCGAAGGCATCGGCCGTCATGCGCGAATGGCGCACCAGGAAGCTGCGCTCGATCCGCCCGTTCGCACCGACGAAGCAATAGAAGAGGATGGGCAGGAGATAGACGAGGACGGGGATCGTCTGTCCGATCCGGTTGAACTGGCGGGCGGCGGCCGATCTCGCGCGCGCGCCGTTGAAGAGCGCGGGGTCGAAGCGCCGCTTGAAGGACAGCGTGGCGCCGAGGAGGCCCGCCCAGATCATCGCATAGCGGGCCATCTCCTCGGTCCAGGGCGGCGGCGAGGAGAAGACGTAGCGGGCGACCACCTGAAGAATGACGAGCCCGACGAGGACGACGATGAAGCCCATCGTCGCCACCCGCATGCCGCGGTCGAGCCCGTCGCTGAGCGCGACGACGGCCTCGGCCGCGCGCGACCGGTCTGGTGCGAAAGGGGGCGCCAAGCCCCCCTCCTCCGGCGACGGTCTCACTGGCGGACGGTCTCGAGCGCCGCCTCGAACTTGGCGAGGTCGTCGGCCGACATGATGTCGGCATAGGTGACGCGCGTGGCCTCGACCATCTTGTCCCGCTCGCCCGGCGCGAGCTCGGAGACGGTCACGCCGGCATCGGCGAGCTTCTGCATCACGTCGCTCTCCCAGGCGTCGACCCAGGCCCGGTTGGCCGCGATGCCGGCGTCGAGTGCGGCGTCGACCGTCGCCCGATCGTCGTCCGCCAGCGCCTCGTACCAGTCCTCGGAGATGAGGATGGCCCGGGTGGACGGGGAGAAGTCGGCTTGCGTGAAGTGCTTGAGGAACTCGGTATGGCCGGTACGGATGGCCGAGTTCGGCGGATTGAAGTAGCCGTCCGCGATGCCGGTCTGGAGCGCGTTGGCGACTTCCGACCAGGCGACGATCGTGCCGCTGGTGCCGAGCGCCTCCTGATAGGCGAGCTGCTCGGCATTGAGCGCGCGGAAGCGCAGATCGGCGAGATCCGCCATCGTCGTGACGGGGCGCTTGGTGTTGTGAATGCCCATGCCGACGCCGATATAGTTGAAGCCGGCGAGGCGGACGCCGTTGGGCGTCAGGCCCTCGTTCATCTGCGCCAGCAGGTCGGAGGTCTCGACCAGCGCGTCGAACTCGTCCGCGTCCTCGAACATGAAGGGGAGGAGGACACCCTTCATCAGCGGGCTCATCGAGAAGCCGGTCGAGACGGCCGCGAGGTGGACCTGGATGAGGTTCTGCGTGACCTGGTCGAAGAGTTCCTCCTCCTTGCCCATCGTGCCGGACGGGAAGACGGCGACCGTGAAGTCGGTCCCGTCGAGCGCGGTCGTGAAGCCCTCGACGAAGGCCGCCTCCGCATTGGCCTTGGGATCGTTCACGCCGTTCATGGCGATCTTGATCTCCTCGGCGGCAGCCGCGGAGAGCGTCATCAGCGCGCCGAGCGCCGTGGCTGCGAGAAGGCGGGCGGGGAGAAGGCGAGCGGGGAGAGAGCGAGTGGGGCTTGGCGTCATGGCCGTATCCTCATGGTGTTCGTCGTCGGGTCCCTCGGGTCACATCAGGCCGAGCGCGGTCGGCAGGGCGGTGCTGATCGAGGGAACGAGGGTCAGCACCACGAGCAACGCCAGTTCGGCGAAGAAGAAGGGGAGGGTCGCGCGGATCAGCCGCCAGTAGTTCATGTTCACGGTCGTCGCGAGGATGAGGAGCACGCCGCCGAGCGGCGGCGACAGGAGCCCGACCGTGATGTTGAAGCAGATGACGATGCCGAGATGCACCGGATCGATCCCCATCACGAGCGCGGCCGGCACGAAGATGGGCGCGAAGAGGGCGACCGCCGCCTTCACGTCCATGACCATGCCGGCGACGAGGAAGATGACGTTGATGAAGATGAGATAGCCGAAGGGCCCGAGCCCCCAGGCCGCCACCTGCGCCGCGATCCTTTGCGGCCATTGCTCGAGCGCGGCGAGATAGCTGAAGCTCGAGATCGCGCAGAGGATGATGAAGAGCGCGCCGAGAAGGACGCCCGTCCGCGTCAGGCTCTCCAGCAGCTTCGCGAACGTGAGCTCTCCGTAGAGCACGCCGACGAGGAGCGCCGCGACGACCGCGACGGCCGCCGCCTCGGCCGGGGTCATGAAGCCGAAAAGCGTTCCGCCCAAGATGATGATCGGCAGCGTCAGCGCGGGGATCGCGCGCAGCAGCGAGGGCCAGAATGGCGGGAGCTCGTCGCCTTTGCCGCCCGGATGGTCGTCCCGCCATGCGAAGAAGGCGTTCATCGCCATCAGCGTCGCCGCGAGGAGGAGGCCGGGCACGATGCCGGCGGCGAAGAGGGCCGTGACGGAGGTGTCCATCAGGGCGCCGTAGAAGATGAGGATCACGCTAGGCGGGATGATCGGGCCGATGATGGACGAGGCACCGGTGATCGCGGCCGCGTAGTCGAGCGTGTAGCCGCGCCGCTGCATCTCCGGCACCAGCGCATTGCCGAGCGCGGCCGCATCCGAGACGGCCGAACCGCTCACCCCGGCGAAGAAGACGGAAGTCAGCACGTTCACATGGCCGAGCCCGCCCTTGAGGCGCCCGATCATCGCCATCGAGACGTCGATGAGCGCCTTGGCCAGCCCGCCCCGGTTCATCAGGTCGCCCGCGAAGATGAAGAGCGGCATGGCCAGGAAGGCGAAGACGTTGAGTTGGCTGTAGAGCCGCTGCGGCATGGCCGCGAGATAGGACGCGTTCCCGCCAAGCGTGAAGCTGACCACGGCCGACGCGCCGATAATGTAGGCGATCGCGCCGCCAGCCAGCAGGGTCAGGCCCAGAAAGGAAAGGACGGCAATGGCCTGCAAATCGGTGTCCTTCATCTCGTCCGCGCGATGGGGAGGCGTGTTACCCGAAGGAGACCACGCGCTCAGCCATTTGAAAACTGAGAATAATGCCGATGATCATAGTAATACGCTATATTATAGGAGCCGTTCGGCCGTTTCGTAATCGGCATAATCGGAGGGCGAGACGTCATGCACGGCCTGACATTGCAGCGGTTGGAGGTCTTTCGAGCCATCTACGAACAGAAATCGGTGAGCGCGGCCGCCCGGCGCTTGCGGCTCTCGCAGCCCACCGTCAGCCGTCACCTGCGCGACTTCGAGCGGGCGCTCGGACTGACGCTCTTCACGCTGCACCGTGGTCGACTGCGCGCGACGGCGGACGCGGACATGCTCTTCACCGAATGCACGTTCCTCAGCGACGGCGTCGCGCGCATCGGCGCGACGGTCGAGACGCTGCGCCGCGGTGGTTCGGCTCCTCTCAGCGTCGCGGCGATCAGCCCGCTCGCCTATGATATCCTGCCTGCGGCCGTCGACGCGACGCTCAAGGCGTTTCCCGACCTTCAGATGAGGATAGGCCTTCTTGGCGCGCACGATCAGATCAGGGCGGTGCGGGAGGGACGCATCGATCTCGGTCTGGCGGCCGGCCAACTGCCGGCGACCGATCTCGACGTCCGCCTGCTTGGCCATGGCCACTTCGTCGGACTGGTGCCGCGAGGCCATGTGCTGGACGCCTGCGGGACGCTGAGCCTCGAGCAGGTCGCCGACCATAGCGGACGGGTCGCGATCACTCCGCAAGGGCCGATCGGCAACGTCCTTCGCGACGCCCTGGACCGTGCCGAGGTAGCGACCGCCGCAACGGTCTCGATCGACTCCCTCCAGTTCCTGCCGGCGCTCGCAGAACGGCTGGGCAGTTGCACGATCGCCGATGGCCTGACCGCAGCAGCGCTGGTGGGGAACGGCATGACGATCAAACCATTGGACCCGCCGCTAACGTTCGAGATCGTCGCCCTGTCGCGGATCGGCAGCCTCCGGCGCAAGGCCGCCACGGCCTTCATCGACCATGTCGTCGCAGCACTCGCAAAGCAGACGTTCGCTTAGTCGAACACCGTCTCCTCGTTCCGCCAGCACGGCGGTTCGCATCTGACATCTCTCTTTGCGAACCATTCCTATTTGCATTGACAGACCCCATCTCCGCTTCATAGTCCGATCGCCAGTCTGATCGCACGAAATTAGGGAGCGCAGCTTTCGTCATGATGCCACTGCCGAATCTTCGCCCTGTCATGGCTGCGACGATCGTGTGTCTCGCGTTCTTCGCGGGGGATGGCGCGCGGGCCGAGGACCGGTTCAAGGCGGTCACCACCTTCACCGTGCTGGCCGACATGGCGCGCGAGGTGGCGGGTGATGCGGCCGTGGTCGAATCGATCACCCGGCCCGGCGCCGAGATCCACGGCTATTCGCCGACCCCGCGCGACATCCTCAAGGCTCAGGATGCCGACCTCATCTTGTGGAACGGGCTCAATCTCGAGCTCTGGTTCGAGCAGTTCTTCGCCAACCTCTCCGATGTGCCGAGCGCGGTGCTGACGGACGGGATCGATCCGATTGGCATCGCGTCCGGCCAATACGAAGGCCGCCCCAATCCGCATGCCTGGATGGGTCTCGACAACGCGCTCGTCTATATCGACAACATCCGCGACGCCTTTGCCGAGCACGACCCCGCCAACGCCCCGACCTATGCCGCCAACGCCGAGGCCTACAAGACGCGGCTCAGGGATGCGATCGAGCCCTTGCGCGCGCGGATCGAGGCCCTGCCGGAGACCCGGCGCTGGCTCGTCACCTGCGAGGGCGCGTTCAGCTATCTGGCCCGCGATTTCGGGCTCACCGAGCTCTATCTCTGGCCGATGAACGCCGATCAGACCGGCACGCCGCAACAGGTGCGCGCCGTCATCGACGGGGTGCGCGAGCACGACGTGCCGGCGATCTTCTGCGAGAGCACCGTCTCGTCCCGCCCCGCCGAACAGGTGGCGCGCGAGACGGGCGCGCGCTTCGCCGGCGTCCTCTACGTCGACAGCCTGACCGACGAGGATGGCCCCGCGCCGACCTATCTCGATCTCCTTCGCGTGACCGCCGAGACGATCGCAGACGGGCTGGAGGGCGAATAGAAGGATGGACGCGCGCGTCGACACCCCCCCGCCGCCCTCCCCCGCCGACGGCGCCGGCATCGATGCGCGCGGCGTCTTCGTCACCTATCGCAACGGCACGACGGCGCTCCGGGACGCGAGCTTCGCCATCCCGACGGGCACGATCACGGCGCTCGTCGGCGTCAACGGCGCGGGCAAGTCGACCCTCTTCAAGGCCATCATGGGCTTCGTGCCGGTCGCCAAGGGCGAGATCGCGGTGCTGGGCCGGCCGGTGAAGGCGGCGCTGAAGGCGGGGCTCGTCGCCTACGTACCGCAGGCCGAGGAGGTCGACTGGACCTTCCCCGTCCTCGTCGAGGATGTCGTGATGATGGGCCGATACGGCCATATGGGTTTCCTGCGCCGCCCGCGCGATGCCGACCGCGCGGCCGTGACGGATGCTCTGGCGCGGGTCGGCATGTCGGACTATCGCACCCGCCAGATCGGCGAGCTGTCGGGCGGACAGCGCAAGCGCGTCTTCCTTGCCCGCGCGCTGGCGCAGGACGGTCAGGTCGTATTGCTCGACGAGCCCTTCACCGGCGTCGACGTGAAGACCGAGGAGGCCATCATCGCCCTCCTCCGGGAGATGCGCGACGAGGGCCGCGTGATGCTCGTCTCGACGCACAATCTCGGCTCGGTGCCCGAATTCTGCGACCGCACGATCCTCGTCAAGGGCACGGTCCTCGCCCACGGCCCCACCGGCGAGGTCTTCACCAAGGCCCGCCTGCAGGAGGCGTTCGGCGGCGTGCTCCGCCACTTCGTGCTGGAGGGCGCCGACCTCCACGACGACGACGATGCGCGCCGCGTCACCGTCATCACCGACGACGAGCGCCCCTTCGTCATCTACGACGAGCCGCACTGATGGCGCCGTCATGACCGTCCTCTGGGAGCCCTTCACCTACGGCTACATGACGAACGCGATGTGGGTGAGCGCCCTCGTCGGCGGGGTCTGCGCCTTCCTCTCCGCCTATCTGATGCTCAAAGGTTGGTCGCTGATCGGCGACGCGCTCAGCCATTCGATCGTGCCGGGGGTGGCCGGCGCCTACATGCTCGGCCTGCCCTTCGCGCTCGGCGCCTTCGCGGCCGGCGGGCTGGCGGCCGGCGCCATGCTCTTTCTCAACCAGAGGACGGGGCTGAAGGAGGACGCGATCATCGGCCTCATCTTCACGTCCTTCTTCGGGCTCGGCCTCTTCATGGTCTCCGTCTCGCCGACGAGCGTCGACGTGCAGACGATCACGCTCGGCAACATCCTCGCCATCTCGCCCGGCGACACGTTGCAGCTCGCCATCATCGGCTTCGTCTCGCTCGCCGTCCTCCTGGCCAAGTGGAAGGACCTGATGGTCGTCTTCTTCGACGAGAGCCACGCCCGCTCGATCGGTCTCAACCCCGATCTTCTGCGCGTCGTCTTCTTCACCCTCCTGTCGGCCTGCTGCGTCGCGGCGCTCCAGACGGTGGGGGCCTTCCTCGTCATCGCCATGGTGGTGACGCCCGGCGCGACGGCCTATCTCCTCACCGACCGCTTTCCCAAGCTCCTCGCGTTGAGCGTGGCGCTGGGCGCCGGCACGAGCTTTGCGGGCGCCTATCTCAGCTATTTCCTCGACGGTGCGACGGGCGGGATCATCGTCCTCCTCCAGACGCTCATCTTTCTCACCGCGTTCGTCCTTGCCCCCACGCACGGCCTTCTGGCCGCACGCCGCAGGAGCGCCGAGGCGCTGCGCGAGATACGGCCGTGATCGACGAGCTCCTCCTCCCCTTCCGCTTCGGCTTCCTCCAGAACGCCTTTGCGATCATGGCCATCGTGGCGGTGCCGACGGGGCTCCTGTCCTGCTATCTCGTCCTCAAGGGCTGGTCCTTGATGGGCGACGCCGTCAGCCATGCCGTTCTGCCGGGCGTGGTGCTGGCCTATGTGGCGGGGATCCCGCTCGTCGTCGGCGCGTTTCTCGCCGGCATGACCTGCGCGCTCGCCACCGGCTATCTCGCCGAGAACAGCCGGGTGAAGCAGGACACCGTGATGGGCGTCGTCTTCTCGGGCATGTTCGCCCTCGGGCTCGTCCTCTACACGGCGATCAGCACCGACGTGCATCTCGACCATATCCTCTTCGGCAACATGCTCGGCGTCGGGGCGGGCGATCTCTGGACGGCGGGTGTGATCGCCGTTCTCGTCTCCGGCGTCCTCCTCGCCAAGCGGCGCGACCTCCTTCTCCACGCGTTCGATCCGGCGCAGGCCCGGGCCATCGGGCTTCCCACGCGCTGGCTTCATTACGGCCTCCTCGCGATGCTCTCCCTCACCATCGTCGCGACGCTGACGGCGGTCGGGCTCATCCTCGCCATCGCGCTCCTCATCGCGCCCGGCGCCATCGCCTTCCTCGTCACGAAACGCTTCGAGCGGATGCTGGTGGTGGCGGTCGCCGTCACGCTCCTCTCCGGTCTCATCGGCGTCTACGCGAGCGTCTTTCTCGACAGCGCGCCCGCGCCGACCGTCGTCCTCGTCCTGACCGGCTTCTTCATCGCCGCCTTCGTCCACGCCTCGCGGCGCCAGCGGCACACGGTCGCGCGCGTCTGACCTCGCCGCCAGGGCTGGGCGGCCCGATATCGCGCGCATCCACCGAGCGAACGCCCACGGAGCCCACCTCCATGCCAGACCGACGCCCGACGACGACGACCATGGTGACGGGCGGCGCAGGCTTCGTCGGCTCCCATCTCTGCGACCGGCTGATCGCGGACGGGCACCACGTGCTCTGCGTCGACAATTTCCTCACCGGCCAGCGCGCCAACGTCCACCATCTCCTCAACCATCCCCGCTTCGAGCTGATGCGGCACGACGTGACGTTTCCGCTCTTCGTCGAGGTCGACGCGATCTACAACCTCGCCTGCCCCGCCTCGCCGGTGCACTACCAGGCCGATCCCGTGCAGACGCTGAAGACGAGCGTCCACGGCGCGATCAACATGCTGGGGCTGGCCAAGCGGCTGCGCTGTCCGATTCTCCAGGCCTCCACCTCCGAGGTCTATGGCGACCCCGAGCGGCACCCGCAGACGGAAGATTATTGGGGCCACGTCAACCCGATCGGCCCGCGCGCCTGCTATGACGAGGGCAAGCGCAGCGCCGAGACGCTCTTCTTCGACTATCGCCGCCAGCACGGCTTGACGACGCGCGTCGCGCGCATCTTCAACACCTATGGCCCGCGCATGCACGCGTCGGACGGGCGGGTCGTCTCCAACTTCATCGTCCAGGCGCTCCGGGGCGAGGACATCACGCTCTATGGCGACGGCGGGCAGACGCGCTCCTTCGCCTATGTCGACGATCTCGTCGACGGGTTGGTGCGGCTGATGAACCATCCGGACGAGACGTTCGCCGGCCCGGTCAATCTCGGCAATCCGAACGAGTTCACCATGCGGGCGCTGGCCGAAGCGGTCCTGGCGCAGACCGGATCGGCCTCCCGGATCGTCACCCGTCCCCTCCCCGCCGACGACCCGCGCCGGCGCCGGCCCGACATCACGCGGGCCCACGAGACGCTGGGGTGGGCGCCCACGGTCGAACTTGACGAGGGCCTCGCGCGCACGATCGCCTACTTCCGCGACACGCTCGGCGCCTGAAGGCGTCTGACCGGCCGCGTCAGAGAAGCCCGATCAGGACGCGCGCGCGGGGCGCGGTCGCCTCGACGATCTCGGTACGGTCGGCGAGATAGTCCGACGCGATGCGGCGCGTCGCGAGGACGATGATCGTATCGACCCGCACAGCGACGGGGCCGAACGCCTCGGAGCCCACCGGCGGCGCCATCAGGACCGTGGTGGCGAACCGAGACCTCAACGCCTGCAACACGCTCTCGAAGCGGGAGAGGGCGAAGAGTGTTCGCGGCAACAGCACAGCCCGACCGGCGGCGATGGCCGTGGGGCGGCCCGCATGACCGGTGCCACGGTGCATCGCGTCGCCGAGCGGCAGGCGGCCCTCCAGCACCTCGGCCAGTCCCGGCCGGGAATGCGCCCGGCCCATATGCCGCCCGAGATCGGCATCGACGCAGACGGCCGCGCCCTCCGGTCCGTGGGCGAGCGCGGCCAGCCGGAGGGCGGTCCGCGCCGTTCCGTCGCCGTCGAGCGCCGTCACGGCCACGATGCCGCCCGCTCCGGCCGGCCGGCCGCGCATCGCAGCGTCCAAGAGGAACTGGAGCCTGGCCCGGCTGGGCGCAGCGTCCCCGCCGCCTTCGTCGTGAAGCGCGATCGCATCGAGGCCGGTAAACGCCGTCGCCGTCGCCGGATCGAGCGGGCCGGCCGAAAAGCCGCGCCGTCCGACCTGGAAGAGACCGAAGGTTGCCACAAGGAAGCCGAGGAGGGTCGCGCCAAGCGACAGGGAGCGCGCATCGACCGACGAGCCTGCGAGCACGCTCGCAGTCTCCTTCGTAGCAATAGCCGGAGCCGCTGCGACATCATCCACAACCATCACCCGCTGCCCGTGCAGCACGCCGGCGGAGGGCATGGCGGCGAAAGGCATGATGGCGAGAGGCGCGGCGTCCGCCATCGTTCCCGCCGCCGGTGCGAGGCGGGCGAGATGGTAGGCGCCCGCCTCCTGCGGCGGCAGACGTCCGAGCGAGGCGAGCCCGGCCACGGCTTCTACATAGCGGCGCGCGAGGCGGTCGGCCTCGGTCTCGGTCCAGCCACGGGCTTCGATCTCGAGCGACCAGTGCGAGCCGTTGCGGGAGCGCAGGCGCAGATCGGTGCGCTCGAAGAGGAGACTGTCGGCCGAGGGGTGCGAGGCGCCGGTCAGCCACCGCCAGAGCCGCCGCACATGGGGCTCGGCGAAGGCATGGCCCCGCGCGACCCCATCCATCACCGCCGGAGAGCGCGCGAGCCTCAGCATGTCGCCCTCGCGCATCGTGGGATCGATCGAGACGAGTGTCAGGCTCGCGCTGACGGAGCGGCGCGGCTGCGATGTCGCGGAGAGGGCGAGGAGAACCGTCGAGACGACGACGAAGGCGGCGACGAGGACGATCAGGCCGCGCTGCGGATCGACGGGCCGACCGCGCAGGGCCGTCAGCAATCGGCGCGGCCAGCCTCCACCCCGTCGTCTCGCCACGTCGCGGCGTTTGCCGGTCTGGCGCGTCCGTCGATCGATGATCCGACCCTGGTCGTCCCTATGCATATCTCGTGCCCCCCGGCGTTCTACCGAGGGTAGGCTATCCTTAAGTCTGGAGCGCCGTCACTGCTAACCTTTCGTAAAGGTTAGCGAATCCTTAACCAGCCCGTCTCGTCGCGGGACATCAGACGAAGGCGAAGCGGTCGACGTCGACGAGGCCCCGATCGGTGATCTTCAGGTGCGGGATCACCGGGAGCGGCAGGAAGCTGACCTGGAGGAAGGGCTCCGGCAGGCGGCAGCCGAGATCGCGGGCGGCGGCGCGCAAGGGGCGCAGGCCCGCTTCGACATCCTCGAAGCTCGCCAGGCTCATCAGCCCCGCCAGCGTGAGCGAGAGTTCGGCCCGCACCGCTCCGCCCGACGCGACGACGAAGCCGCCCTGCATCGCGATCACGCGGTTGACCGCGATGGCCATGTCCGTGTCGTTGACGCCGACAACCGTGATGTTGTGGCAGTCGTGCCCGACCGACGAGGCGATGGCGCCCGATTGAAGCCCGAAGCCCCGCACGAGAGCCGCGCCGACATTGTCGTTCACCCCATGGCGGGCGAGGACGGCGACCTTGGCGAGGTCCATCGCCGGATCGGCGTCGTATTCGCCGGCCTTGGGGTCGCGTTCGACCGTAAGGTGTTCGGTGATGATCCGGCCGGGCGTCACGCCGATGACGTGCGCCGTGCCCCCGGTCGCCGGCACCCGGAAGATCTCGGCCGAGACCGGCGTCCGCTTCACGCTCGCCAGCCCGACCGGCTCGACGGTGCCGCGCCGGGCGAAGAGGGCGTCGTCGACCACGCGGCCGGCCGAGACGACGGAGGAGACGGCACAGCTCTCCAGATCGTCGAGGAGGACGAGATCGGCCCGCCAGCCGGGCGCGACGAGGCCGCGGTCAAGCAGCCCGAAGGCCTGCGCCGCCGACCAGGAGGCCGCCCGATAGGTATGATGGACGGGCGCGCCGCGCCGAATCGCGTCCCGAATGACGAAGTCGATATGGCCCTCCTCCGCGATGTCGAGAGGATTGCGGTCGTCGGTGCAGAAGGCGAGATAGGGCGAGGTCTCGGGCGCGATGATCGAGGCCAGCGCCGCCAGATCCTTCGAGACCGAGCCTTCGCGGATGAAGACGCGCATGCCCTTGCGCAATTTCTCCATCGCCTCCTCGGCCGTCGTCGTCTCGTGGTCGGTGCGCACGCCGGCGGCGCAATAGGCGTTGAGATCGAGGCCGCCCAGGAGCGGGGCGTGGCCGTCTATGGGACCGGCCGAGAAGGCGGCGAGCTTGGCCAGCACGCCGGCGTCCTTCATCAGGACGCCCGGGAAGTTCATGAACTCGGCGAGCCCGATCACGCGGTCGTGGTCCGCCAAAGGCGTGAGGTCGGCGGCCTCCAGCCGGGCGCCCGCCGTCTCCATCTCCGTCGCCGGCACGCAGGACGAGAGTGCGACGCGCAGGTCCATCGCCGTCTCCATGGCCGAGGCGAGCGCATAGTCGAGCCCCTCGCGGCCCAGCACGTTGGCGATCTCGTGCGGATCCCAGATGCCCGTCGTCGTGCCGCGCGCAAGGACGCAGCGGTCGAACTCGGCCGGGGTGACGAGCGAGGATTCGATGTGGAAATGCGCGTCGATGAAGCCCGGCACGAGAACCCGGCCGCGCCCGTCGATCTCGCGCGCGCCCGCATAGTCGCCGCAGGTGCCGACGATGGTGTCGCCGCAGATCGCGACGTCGCCGTCCAGCATCTCGCCCGTGACGAGATCGAGCGTGCGGGGCCCCTTGATCACGAGGTCGGCGGGCGCGTGGCCCCGCGCCTGGTCTATGCGGGCGGCGAGGATGTCTGGCGTGGCGGAGGGGCGCATGGAGGCTCGCTGAGGCTGTGGGTCCGGCGATCCTACCAGTGCGGCGGCGATTGGCCAGCGGAGCGTCGGACAACGAGCCCATCCCACTCCAGTCTACTCCCTCTCACTCCCCACACTCTCACTCCCCACACTCTCACTTGCCGCCCTTCCCGCCCGCCTGCTAGATCGCGGCACCGCTACCGCCCGATGGGGACCGCCATGGCCGATCAGACCGCCCCGGAGCTCACCGTTCCGGAGCCCGCCGCCGCGATGATCGCGGAGGGGCTCGACCCCGACATGGCCGCCGCCCTCGCCAAGGGCGCGGAGCTGGCCGAGGCGGCGGGCGCGGTGCCGGGCGCGCCCTACGATCTCGCGCTCGACCGGCACGTGTCGCACGCCGCCGCACCCTTCTGGGCCGAGGGCGCGCCCGAGGTCGAGGATGTGTTGCCGATGGTGCTGCCGGGCGCCGACGGGCTCCTCGACGCGACGCTCTACAAGCCGAACGTGCCGGGGCCGGCGCCCATCGTGGTCTTTCTCCATGGCGGCGGCTGGGTAAAGGGCTCGATCGAGGCGACCGAATGGGTCTGCCGGCAGATCGCGGCGCGCTCCGGTCTCAACGTCCTCGCCACCAGCTACCGGCTGGCGCCCGAGCACCCCTTCCCGGCGGCGCGGGACGACGTCGATGCCGTCCTCGACTGGTGCATGGGCCCCTCGGCCCGGGCCGGGCTCGACCATCGCCGCGTGCTGATCGCCGGCGCTTCGGCGGGCGCCAATCTCGCCGTCTCGGCCTGTCTCGCGCGGCGCGACCGGGGGGCGGAGCTGCCCTTGGGGATGGCGCTCTTCTACGGCGTCTTCGGCGTCGATCCCGAGACGGAGAGCCACCGCGCCTTCGGCGACGGACGCTTCGGCCTGCCGCGCGCCCTGATGGAGACCTTCATCGGAATGTATGCGCCCGACAGTCCCTCCAACCCACGCCACACCGATCCCGGCATCGACGTCGTCCACGCCGATCTCGTCCGCCTGCCGCCCGCCTGGCTGAGCGCCGCGGGCAAGGACGTGCTGCGCGACGATGCGCTCCTGATGAAGGATGCGCTCGAGGCCGCCGGCGTGGAGACGCGGCTTCGCCTCGACGACGCCCTCGCCCACGGCTACACGAACCGTGCCCGGATGGTCCCGCTCGCGCGGGCCGCCATCGACGAGGCGGCCGACTTCCTCCACACCCAGTCGCGGCAGGCCTCCCGCCTCGCCGCCTACGCGCTTTGAAGGCCTCCTCGACCATGAGCGATCCCACCCCCTTCGGCACCTTCGACGGGGAGGATGTCGTCGAGATCGTCCTCACCTCGGAGACGGCGTCCGCCAAGGTCATCACCTGGGGCGCCGTCATCCGCGACCTCATCGTGACGGACAGCGAAGGGCAGAGGCGCCGCGTCGTCCTCGGGCTCGAGACGCTCGACGACTATGTCGCCCACTCCCCCTATTTCGGCTCCATCGCCGGGCGCTGCGGCAATCGCATTCGGGGCTCCGCCTTCACGCTCGACGGAGAGACCCATGCGCTGGCGCACAAGCCGGGGCAGGTCCATCTCCACGGCGGTCCGAACGGGTTCGGCCGCAAGGTCTGGACGATTCGCGATCGCTCGGACACCCACGTCACCCTCACCCTCCATTCGCCCGATGGCGACGAGGGCTATCCGGGCGCGCTCGACGCGCTGTGCCGCTACACGCTGGAGGGCAACACGCTGACGGTCGAGCACGAGGCCCGCATGGCGCCGGGCGAGACGAAGGCGAGCCCGGTCAACCTCCTCCACCATTCCTATTTCAACCTCGACGGCTCGGGCGACATCCGCAGCCACACGCTGGAGGCGGGCGCCAGGTTCTACCACCCCGTGGACGAGGAGGCCGTGCCGACGGGCGAGATCCACCGTATCGACGGCTCGGCTTACGATTTCCGCGAGGCCCGCGCGATCGGCGACACGCCGCTCGACGCCGGCACCGTCATCGAGCGCAGCGACGGCGCGCAACATCATCTGACGAACAATCCGCTCGTCTGGGCGGCGACGCTCACCGCATCGGGCGGCGATCTCGCCATGGAGCAGTGGACGACCGAGCCCGGCCTCCAGATCTACAATGCCTACAAGCTCGACATGACCGTGCCCGGCCTCGGCGGTGCGCCCTACCCGCCCATGGCCGGTCTCTGTCTCGAGGCGCAGCGCTTCCCCGACAGCGCGAACGTGCCCCATTTCTCCGACACGATCCTGCGCCCGGGCGAGCTCTATTCCCAGACCTGCGAGTTCCGCTTCCGATGATCACGCGTTTCCTCGCCGCCGCCCTCGTCGCGATCGCGCTCGCCGGCTGCACCGCCACCACCGCGCCGAATGCCGCGCCGGGCATCGCATCGAGCGCCGTCCTGACGGAGGCCGGCCTCGCCGGGCGCACCGTCCTCTTCTACGATTCCGGCCACGGGACGCAGGTCGAGTATTTCGGCACCGACGGGCGGGTCTTCCTCTGGTATCCGGGCAATGCGCGCATCCTGCCCGGCGCCTGGAAGATCGAGCGCGGCGACATCTGCTTCGCCTATCGCGGCACGACCTACAATCCGGTCACCAAGGTCGTCTCTACCGGCAATTTTCAGTGCCGCCCCTTCGCGCGCTTCGCCTCGGAGGGCACCGTCGAGAGCGCGCCCGGCGACGTGCTCGGCCTCTCGCGTCGCACGGCCGCACCCTTCTCGCTGCCGAGGCGCCGCACGTCGCTCCAGGCCCTCGCGGCACGGCTCTGAGGCTCGTGAGCGCGCGCATCCTCTGCGTCGGGATCGCGGCGCAGGACTTCGTCTTTCGGGTGCCGGAGCTGCCGGCCGGCGGCCACAAGTTCCGCGCGCACGGCTTCGCCTCCGTCGGCGGCGGCATGGCGGGAACGGCGGCGGTGGCCGTCGCGCGGCTGGGCGGCGAGGCGCTCCTTTGCGCGCGCGTCGGCGATGATCCGATGGCGGCGCTGGTGCGGGCCGAGCTGGAGGGCTACGGCGTCGACTGCACCTTGAGCGTACCGGTGCCGGGCGCGGCGACCCCGACCTCGGCCATCATGGTCGACGAGCGCGGCGAGCGCATGATCGTCAACTATCGCGACGACGACCTCCACGAGACGCCCGACCTCTCGCGCACCGGATCGCTCGATGCGGTGGAGGCCGACACCCGCTGGCATGGCGGCGCGCTCGAGGCGATGCGGCTGGCCCGCGCGCGGGGCATACCGGGCGTTCTCGATGTCGAGGCGCCGGTTCTCGGCCACGGCCCGGAGGCGATCCGCCTCGCGACCCATGTCGCCTTCGCGGCACCGGGCCTGCGCAGTTTCGTCGGCGCGCCCAACGCCCCCCTGGAGGACGCCCTTCGGCTCGCCGCGACCCGCACCGACGCTTTCGTCTGCGTCACGGATGGCGGCGAGGGCGTGCTCTGGCTGGTGGACGGGGCGCTCCAGGGCCTGCCCGCCTTCGCCGTCGACGTGGTCGATACGCTGGGTGCGGGCGATATCTGGCACGGCGCCTTCGCGCTCCGGCTCGGGCTCGGCGATAGCGAGGAAGCCGCGATCCGCTTCGCCTCCGCCGCCGCCGCATTGAAGTGCACCCGCTTCGGGGGCCGCGCGGGCGTGCCGCGCCTGTCCGAGGTCAATACGTTCCTGAAGGACCGATGATGCTGCCCGTCACCTCGTTGCCCGTTACCTCGCTCCTCGCCGCCGCTCTCGCGCTCCTGCTCTTCCGCCTCAGCCTCAAGGCCATCTCCGCGCGGCGGCGGGCGCAGGTGCCCGTCGGTCTCTCCGAGGACGAGGCCCTGCTGCGCGCGACGCGGGCACAGGGCAACTTCACCGAATACATGCCGATCATCCTCATCCTCCTCGGCCTATGCGAGGCGAATGGCGTGACGGCCTGGTGGCTCGGCCCCGTCGCGCTCGCCGTTCTCGCCGGGCGGTTGATGCACGCGCACTCGCTCCTCACCCACGAGGTCGCCGAGGCCGGCGATCCGACGATGAAGCGCTTCGTCTGGCGGGTGCGGGGCATGACCATCACGCTCTTCGCACTGCCGATCCTCGCCGCGACGCTGCTGCTGGCGCTCGCGATCCGCACGCTCGGCTGAGCGCCCGCCGCATGCCTCTCGCCGCTACCGTTCGCGGCACTCTTGCCAGCGCCCCGGCTGCCTGCGATGGACAGATCACGAGACCGCGAGACGCGGCGCGACACGGGGATGGATCACGATGGCACTGACGGCCGGCAAGCTCTGGGGCATGCGGCGCATGGCCGATGCGCAGGGGCGCTTCAAGATGGTCGCGGTCGACCAGCGCCCGCCGATCAAGAACCCCATCGCGAAGATGCGCGGCACGGCGCAGGCGCCCTATGACGATGTCGAGCGCTTCAAGCTGAAGCTGATCGACGTGCTGCAGGCCGAGGCGAGCGCCATGCTGCTCGACCCGCATTACGCGCTCCCAAAGGGCCTCAACGTCCTCCTGCCCGCCAAGGGCCTGATCGTGACGCTGGAGGATTCGGTCTTCGAGGAGACCGAGGGCGGCCGTGTCTCCTGCGAGATCGACCATTGGTCGGTGGAGAAGATCAAGCGCGTGGGCGGTGACGCGGTCAAGGTCCTCGCCTGGTACCGGCCTGACGCCTCGCCGGAGGTTCTTAAGGCGCAGCAGGACTTCACCAAGCGCATCGGCGAGGCCTGCGCGCGCTACGACATTTCTTTCGTCTTCGAGCTCCTCGTCTACGAGCTGCCGGGCGAGGGGACCGAGACGGGCTATGTCGAGATGAAGGACAAGAAGGCCGATCTCGTCCTCGACAGCGTCTCCGAGTTCGCCAAGGCCGACTACGGCGTCGATCTCTTCAAGCTAGAGAGCCCGATGAACGCTGCCGACGTGCCGGGCGTCGGCGCCGAGGGCTGGCGGGACGCGCAGGCGCTCTTCGACGAGCTGGGCATGCGCGCCGGGCGCCCCTGGGTCATGCTCTCGGCCGGCGCCGGCATGACGGAGTTCCGCAACGTCCTCAGCCACGCCTATCAGGCCGGCGCATCGGGCTATCTCGCCGGCCGGGCGATCTGGTTGGAGGCCTTCCAGGCCTTTCCCGACTGGGACGCGATCCGCACCGGCCTCCAGCGCGACGCCATCCCCTACATGCGCGAGCTGAACGGCCTGACGGACGTCCACGCGACGCCCTGGACCGCGCACGAGCGCCACGCCGACCTCGGCCTGCCGGGCGGCGCCGCCTTCCGCGAGACCTATCCGGGCTTCTGACGTGTCGAAGGCGCCCGTCTTTCGCGACGCCGTCGAGGCCGACCTGCCGGCCATCGTCGCCCTCCTCGCCGACGACGTGCTGGGTGCCGCCCGCGACGTGCTGACCGATCCGATCGATGTGGCCTATGGCGAGGCGTTCCGGGCCATCGCGGCCAACCCGAACGACCACCTGATCGTCGGCGAGATCGACGGCGACATCGTCGCCTGCGCCCAATTGACGGTCCTCAACGGTCTCAGCCGGCGGGGCCTGTCGCGCGGGCTCATCGAGAGCGTGCGGGTGGCCTCCAGCCGGCGCAGGCAAAAGCTCGGCGAGCGCCTGATCGAACACCTCATCGCGCGGGCGCGCTCGGCGGGCTGCGGGATCATGCAGCTGACGAGCGACAAGAGCCGCGCCGACGCACACCGCTTCTACGAACGCCTCGGCTTCGAGGCCAGCCATCTGGGGATGAAGATCGCGCTATGACCATCGCCGCACCCCGCCGCATAGGCGTCGTCGCACTCGCACGCCCGACCTTCGACGTCGCGCTCGCCGAAGAGGTCGCGCAGAGCGCCTTTGCCGCCCTCGATGCGACGGGCCACACGCTCATCGGCCCGCGCGATCTCCTCTTCGACGCCGACGCGGCGCGCACCGCGCTCGAGACGCTGGCGGGGGAGGCGATCGATGCCCTCGTCATTCTCCAGGTCACTTTCACCGACGCGACGATGACGGCTGAGTTCGCCCGCGCCATCGATGCCCCGCTCCTCGTCTGGGCCTTCCCCGAAGCCCGTACCGGCGGTCGGCTGCGGCTCAATTCGTTCTGCGGCCTCAACCTCGCCGCTCACGCCCTCGGGCTCATCGGGCGCGATCCGGCCTGGCTCCACGCCGCGCCGGCCGATGCCGATCTCGGACCCGCCATCGAGGCCGCGATCGCCGGCACGCATCCCACACCGCCCGGCACGCTGCGGCGCGGTATCGCGGACGATGTCGGCGAGCGGATCGCCACGCGGCTGACGGGTGCCCGGATCGGCCTCGTCGGGCGCCATCCCGACGGTTTCGACACCTGCCGCTTCGACGATGACGACCTGATGCAGCGCTTCGGCGCCGAGGTGCCGCGCGCCCGGCTCGACACGCTCTTTCGCAACGCCGCCAAGGTGACGCCGGAGCGGGCGGCGCAAGTGAGGGCCCGCGTCGATGCGGGGGTGGAGGGCGCCGATGCCGTCGATCAGGAAGAGCTCGACCGCTCCTGCCGCCTCTTCGCCTCGCTCCAGGACGTGATCGAGTCGAAATCGCTCGACGCGCTCGCCGTGCGCTGCTGGCCCGAGACCTTCACCGACTATGGCTGCGCCGCCTGCGGCCCGATGGCGATGCTGACGCAGGACGGCGTGCCGGCCGCCTGCGAGGCCGACGTCTGGGGCGCGATCACCTCGCTGATGATGACGGAGGCGGCCGACGGCCCTGCCTTCCTCGTCGACGTGGTCGATCTCGACGACGAGACCGATACCGGCGTCGTCTGGCATTGCGGCCTCGCGCCGCTGGAGATGGCCGATCCGGAGTTCGCGCCGCGCGCCGACCTCCACTCCAACCGGAAGATGCCGCTTCTCCACGCCTTTCCCTTGAAGCCCGGCCGGATCACGCTCGCCCGCCTCAGCCAGTCGCGCGACGACCCGAAACTCGTGCTGATGGGCGGCGAGGTGGTGCGCGCCTCGGGCGATGCGCCGGCGATGAGCTTTTCGGGCACGTCGGGCATCGTGCGCTTCGATGTGGGCGCCAAAGGCGCGCGCGAGGCGATCCTCGGCCATGCGCTCGAGCATCACGTCTCGATCGTCTACGGCGACATCCGCCCGGCCCTGCGCGCGGCTGCTGCCGCGCTCGACATGGCCGTCCTCGACATCGCATGATCCGGCCCGGTGGTGGAGACATGAAGACCAAGCCCAACATCATCATCGTCGGCGCGATCATCTTCGTCCTCATGTGGGGCGGGCTGAGCGTGCTGCCCCCGCTCGGCACGTTCGGGCTCGCGCTTCTCGGCCTCTCCAGCGCGGCCATCGCCTACGCGGCGGCCTATGCGATCGCGCGCCGGCGAGGCCGTCCGTGAACGGTCCGGGCGCGCCGGAGAGCCCCGTGCCGACGGCCCAGCCGCTCGCCCCGCCCCTCCCCCATGATCGCTCGCAGACGCTGGCCGTGCCCCGCATGGACAGCGTCTTCGACATGCTCAATCCGGACTGGTCGCGCTACCCGGCCGTGCGCGTCACGGGGCCGGCCGTGCAGGACGGGGCGCGGGTGCATGTCCCCACCGATGCCGGACGGTTGACGATCGCGCCGCTGCCCGATGGCGTCCGCCTCACCCTAGGCGGCGAGGGCCAGCCCGATTACGGCATCCTCGCCGATGTTCCCTGGTCGCCCGTCAGCCAGATCGTCGAGGAAGAGGGCGCGACGCGCATCGCCTGGGGCCTCTACACGCTCACCATCCGCCACGCGCCCTTCGCGCTCGACTTTCGCCGCTGGGACCGCCCGATCCTCTCGTCGGCGACCGACGCCCATTTCGTGCGCGAGTTTCGCCTGCCGCCCCTCGCCCGCGTACCGACGCCGACGGGCGAGGGCTGGTTCGTCTCTCTTGGCCTCGGCTCGCACGACGCGGTCTACGGGCTCGGCGAGAAATGGGGCGCGCTCGACCGGCGCGGCCAGCTCGTCCATTCCTACACCTACGATGCGCTCGGCGTGAACGCGGAGCGCTCCTACAAGAACGCGCCCTTCGCCTGGTCGCCCGCGGGCTGGGGCGTCTTCGTCCACACGCCCGCCCCGGTTCACCACGGCGTCGGCTTCGCCCAGTGGTCGCACCGCTCCTACGGCATCGTGCTCGAGGACGAGGGGCTCGACCTCTTCCTCCTCGCCGGCGATACGGGCGCCGAGGTGATCGAGCGCTATACCGCCCTCACGGGGCGCATGCCGATGCCGCCCGCCTGGTCGATGGGCACGATCCTCTCACGCGCCTACTACCGCACGGCCGACGAATTCCTCGCCGCCGCCCGCGAGGCGCGCGACCGGGGCCTGCCCTGCGATACGATCACGCTCGACGGGCGCGCCTGGCTCGACACCCGCACCCGCTTCGCCTTCGAATGGGACGCGTCGCGCTACCCCGACCCCAAGGCCGTGCTCGACGAGGTCCACGCGCTCGGCTTCAAGGTCTGCGTCTGGGAATACCCCCTCGTCTCGGTCGAGCATCCCTTGTTTGCCGAGATGTCGGCCAAGGGCTGGCTCCTCAAAGATGGCGAGACCGGCGATACGCTGCGCTATGTCTGGGACAAGGAACCGTTCGGCGCCGTCCTGACGCCGCTCCCCGACAGCGGCATCGTCGATTTCACGCACCCCGATGCCTACGCCTTCTGGCGCGACAGCCACGAGGCGCTCCTCGCCGTCGGCGTCGACATGATCAAGACCGATTTCGGAGAGCAGGTCGGCGACAACGCCGTCGCGCACAATGGCGACACCGGGCGGCGGCTGCACAACGTCTATCCGCTTCTCTACAACGCTTGCGTCTTCGAGGCGATGGAGCGCCATGCGCCCGATGGCGGTTTTCTCTTCGGACGCGCGGGCTGGGCGGGCAGCCAGCGTTACCCGGCGCAGTGGGGCGGCGATCCGCAGGCCGACTGGGAGGGGCTGGCCGCGAGCATCCGGGGCGGCTTGTCCTGGGGCGCGTCGGGCGCGCCCTGCTACGCGACCGACATTGGCGGCTTCTACGCCGACAATCGCGACCCCGAACTCTTCGTGCGCTGGACGCAGGCGGCGATCTTCTCGTCCCACATCCGCTTTCACGGCATCGGCACGCGCGAGCCCTGGTCCTACGGGCCGCAGGCCGAGGCCGCCGTCAGGGCGGCGCTCGCGCTGCGCTATCGTCTGCTGCCCTATCTCTGGAAGACGCTCGCCGAGGCACACGAGACGGGCCTGCCCGTGCAGCGCCTGATGGCGCTGGCCTTCCCCGATACGCCGCCGGCCTGGGCCTTCGAGACGCAGTTTCTCTTCGGCGACGACCTCCTCGTCGTTCCGGCGACCGAGCCCGGCGGCAAGGTTCGCTTCTACCTGCCCGAGGGGCGCTGGCACGACTGGGCGACGGGCGATGTGCTGGAAGGAGGCGGGCGGGTCTACCAACGCCGGCTCCTCCTCGACGAGATCGCTCTCTTCGCGAGGGACGGCGCCGCCATCCCCCTCGGCCCGGAGACCGACCGGATCGGCGACACCGTGCCCGAGACCGCCGAGATCCGCCGCTTCGGCTGAGCGGCCGGGGGCCGCCCGCATCACTCGGTGCGACGCGTCATTCGGTGCGGCAGCGCCCTTCGCGGATGCCGCGCGACGAGCAATCGCCATTGGAGAGCCATTGCGGGCCGACCACGCGCGGACCACCCTCGCCGGCCGCGTCGGTGCCGGGGGCTTCGACCTCCGCGTTGACGGTGGGTGCCGACGTCGCCGGTTGGGCCGTGGACGGAGCCTCGACGGACTGGCGCGGCGTCGAGGGCGGTGCCGCGGGCGTCGTGGCCGGGCTCGGCAGCGCGGCCACATCGGCGGGCCGCTGCGTCGGGACGGGCGGCGGCGTTCGCAGGACGGGACCGATGGGGGCGCCTTCGCTGGAGAGATCGGGACCAGCCTCGAAACGCCCACCCGGCACCGTAGTGTCGAAGCGAGGCGTGGCCGGAGGGGCTGCCGATTGCAGCGGCGGCAAGGCCTCGGGCAGAACTGGAGGCAGCGGTTCACGCACTACTTCCGGGCTGACTTCGGGCAGAGCCGCGACCGTGGATCGAGCCGGCGCCTGACCATAGACCGCGAGATCGGCCGGCGAGAGCCGCAACGACTCGCTGCTGGAGAGCGCGCGGGTTCGGCCGTAGACGGCGCGGCTCTCGGCCGGGCCGAGGGCGGCCGTCTGGCCGGGCGCGATCAGCCCGTCGAGCGGGATGAAGACGAAATGGCGGGGATCGGCCTCGCCGTCCGGCCCGAGCGGGGCCCAGCCGATCAGACCGGCGCCGATGCGCCAGGCCACGCGGGCCGGGCTCCAGTCGCTCCGCCCGGCGGGCGACCAGATCCAGCCCATATCGGCATCGTCGCGCCAGACGCCGGTATGGTCGGTGATGGCCGACCAGGGGTCGGAGCCGCTCCAGACCCAGCCGCGCGCGGCCTCGTAGTCCCAGGCGCCATCCGTGAAGGGGCGCCAGCCGAGCGCCGCATAGGGTCGCCAGACCGTCTCGCCGCGCAGCACGATGAGTTCGCCGAAATCGAGCAAGGCCTCGAACTGGCCGACATCGGAGGGTAGAGCCGGCTCGCCCCAGAGGTTCGGCGCGAGATCGGGAAGGAGGCTGGGTGAGAGGTTCGGCGAGCGCGCGTCGTATTCGTAGAACCGCTCGCCCTGATAGCGCGGGCTCTCGCCCCAGCCGAGTTCGACCTGCCAGCCGCCTCGATCCGGACCGCGCCGCTCATAGGCGTCCTGCGCATTGGCGAGAATGGGAAAGGTACAGGCGAGGCCGAAGACCAGTCCGCCAAGGGCGCTTCGCAGCCGGCGCGCCCGGACATTGGATGACCGAGACCTGAAGACGTCCAAATCTCGTTCGGTCCTCTCGATACGCATAGACTGGGCCCTCGCGGCGACGGTTGAACACGCGGCGACACGGGTCCCCGGCCCGATGCGGACCGGGATCGTCGCCCTCATAGCACATCCTTGACGCGCGAGGGCTGAACCTTGGCTGAACGGGTCGGATCCCGTCCGAGCCCCCTAGGCCGCCTCGGCGGGTCGCAGCTCCGACTTCGCGGCGGGCGGCGCCTGTCCCCTCAGCCTCGCCAAGGCGGCCGCGCTGTCGACGGCGCCGCCGAAGAGGAAGCCTTGTTGCCAGTCGCAGCCGGCGGCGCTCACCCAGTCCCGCTGGATGGGGGTCTCGACGCCCTCGGCGATCGTGCGCAGCCGCAGCGAGCGGGCGAGCGCGACGATGGCGCTGGCGAGGGCCGCGTCCTCGTCATTGGTCTGCGCGGCTGAAATGAGCGAGCGGTCGAGCTTGACCTGATCGAAGGTGCCGCCCCGCAGCGTGGCGAGAGACGTCGTCCCGGTGCCGAAATCGTCGAGACCGACATGGGCGCCGAGCGCGCGCAGATCCGTCAGGATCTGCAACATGGCGTGACGCTCCGGGCCTTCCGGCAGGGCCGTCTCCGAGATCTCGGCATGAAGGCGGTTGGCGGGCAGACCGGTGCGTTCGAGCGTCTCGGCGACCGTCTCGACGAGTCCGGCCTCGCGCAGCTGCATGACCGACAAGTTGACCATCACGCTCGCGTCCTGCCCGTCCTGCCGCCAGCGCGCCGCGTCCTCGCAGGCGCGCCCGAGAATCCAGTCGCCGATCTCGCGCATCAGGCCGGTCTCCTCGGCCAGCGGGAGGAAGACGCCGGGCGAGATCGGGCCGGCCGGCGCGTTCGGCCAGCGCAAGAGCGCCTCGAAGGCGACCGTCCGGCCGGACAGCGCATCGACGATCGGCTGGTAGTGGAGCGCCAGGTCGCGCCGATCGAAGGCCGCGCGCAGGTCCCGCTCCATCTGGCGCCGCGCATCCGATTCGATCCGCATGCTGGAGGAGTAGATCCGCGAGACGCCCCGCCCCGCCGCCTTGGCGTCGTAGAGTGCGACATCGGCGGCCTCGATGAGCGCGTCCGTTCCCATGCCGGCATCGGGCAGGCAGATGCCGATGCTGGTGCCGACGTTGATGCGGGTCTCACCGACCGTGCAGGGCCGCGAGACGGTCTCGATGATGCGGGCGGCCAGCCGGCGCGCGTCGCTGGTCCGCGTGACGCCGGTCTGTATGACGGCGAACTCGTCGCCGCCGAGGCGCGCCACGAAATCGATATCCCGCACGCAGGCCGTCAGCCGCTCGGCGACCGTGCGGAGGAGACCGTCGCCGACGGCGTGACCATGGGTGTCGTTGATCGGCTTGAAACCGTCGAGATCGAGATAGTGGAGCGCCAGACCGCCGCCGGCGACAAGCGGGCCCTCGCCGCTCTTGTGCGCAGCCTCGAGCGCTTCGCGCAGCGCGGCGTCGAAGGCGAATCGGTTGGCGAGGCCGGTCAGGGCGTCGGTCGAGGCGCGCCTCGCGATCCGGTCCTGCTCGGCGTGGGCCTCCGTCACATCGGCACCGAGGCCGCGCATACCGTCGAACCCGTCCATGCCCTGAACGACATAGCCGCTGAGCGACCACCAGGTCGTCCGGCCGTCCTCACCCGCGATCGGCACGCGCACCGACCGGAACGCCCGCGGCTCCCGCATCAGGCCGATGAGAAGACGGCGCGTGCGGCGATCAGTGACGAGCGCGAGGACGGCCGAGGCCGTGCGCCCTTCGAGATCGGCCAATGGCCGGCCGAGCGCGAAGGCGAGACCGGGCGCGACGTCGACGAGACGGCCCGCGGCATCGATCCGCCAGACCCAGTCGCCGCTCTCGGTCCGAAAGTCGCCGAGAAGACGCTCCATGTTGGCGTCCCGGTGCCGGACCGCCTCCTGGTTTCGCACGCGCTCGCGGGTCTCGCGGGTATAGTTCACCACCACGATCTTCGAGATTAGGCTGTAGCAGAGGAGGACCGGCAGCAGAGGAACGGCGAGCCCGCCGCCGAAGACGGCCAGGGTCAGTCCGGCGCTGAGGGTCGTGATGCCGATATAGGAGAGGGCGGCCAGCGGCGCGGCCAGGATGGTGAGCCCGCCATAGATGATACCGGTCGAGACGGCCGCGATCATGATCGCGTTCGCGCCCTCGGCACCGATGAAGAAGAACGGGATCGCCACCGCCCAGAGCCCCCCGAGATAGAGGGAATGCAGGGCGATCGCATTGATCGTCGCCTTGCTGGCATGGGTGTGGACCTTGCTGCGCCCGCGCCACCAGCCCTGGACGTTGCGGATCGCGACGGCGACGAGGCCGGCCAACCAGCACAGCATGGCGAACCGGGACTTGTCGTCCCAGGCGGTCACGACGAGGACGAGGCCGCTCAGGAAGCTGGAGAAGCACAGGAACGGCACGTAGCGCATGACGCTGGCGACCTGCCCCGATCGAATCGCCCCCGGATCGGCGAGCGTGAGGCCGTAGACGTCGCGCTGGCAGACTTGCCAGGCGTCGATGAGGTTCGCCCGCATCTCGCGCATGAAGACGGGGATCGAGAAGGGTTTGTGCGCGGGCGCGCTGCGCATCCGGCGGTAGAGCGCGCGGGTGACGTCGTCGGGATCGACCGAGGCGGACTGGCCGCGCTCCCGCGCGATCCAGGCGTCCTGCGCCGCGCCCGCACCATCGCCGCGCGTACGGGATTCGGCATCCTCGGACCGCGTGTCTTGGCGTCTGCGTAAGGTTTCGGAGGCGTTCGTCACAAGTGCGGTCTCGGTTCCTTCTGGCCCACGCCGCGACGGGCGCCGGTCCGGGATCACACCCCATCATGCCGCGCAAACCTTCCCAGGCACTCAACAGGACGTTCGTCATTCGAACAGTCTTCGTAGGAAGGCGCCGCGCTTCGAGCACGCGAACGGCTGGCGGCGAGGCCGGGGCTGCGCTTTAAGGGAGGCGCGAGCGAGCGACATGGGGCGGGGAATGGCAGACATCGTGATTG
This sequence comes from uncultured Alphaproteobacteria bacterium, assembly GCA_963842125.1. Lineage (GTDB taxonomy): Bacteria > Pseudomonadota > Alphaproteobacteria > Rhizobiales > CAWCWK01 > CAWCWK01. The sequence continues at coordinate 562,716 of CAWJFE010000001.1, forward strand.
CGGAGTTCATGGATCAGGCGGCGGTCGACGATCTCGGCGCGACGAACGACGTCCTCTACGATCCGGCGCTGGTCGACGATCCGGACCGGCTCGCGCGCGAGATCGTCTCCGCCAGGGGGCTCATCGTGCGCAACCGGACGCAGGTGCGGGGGGCGCTCCTCGAGGCCGGCCGGGCACTTCGGATCGTCGGGCGGCTCGGCGTCGGGCTCGACAATATCGACGTCGCGGCCTGCGAGGCGCGGGGCATCCGCGTCGCCCCGGCGACGGGCGCCAACGACACGGCGGTGGCCGAATACGTCGTCTGCGCCGTGATGCTGCTGCTGCGCGGCGCCTTTCAGTCCCGCGCCGAGATGGAGGCCGGCGACTGGCCGCGCGGGCGCTCGATGGGCCGCGAGGTCGCCGGCGCGCGCCTCGGTCTGATCGGCTTTGGCGCCAACGCGCGCGAGACGGCCCATCGGGCCCGAGCGCTCGGCATGGTCGTCGCGGCCCACGATCCGCATCTCGGCCCCGACGATCCGGCCTGGGACGGCGTCGAGCGCCTGGCCCTCGACGCCCTGATCGCGCGGAGCGACGCCGTCAGCCTCCACGTGCCGCTGACGGACGAGACGCGCGGCCTGATCGACGCCGATGCGATCGCGGCGATGAAGCGGGGCGCGGTGCTCGTCAACGCCGCGCGCGGAGGGCTCGTCGATGAAGCCGCCCTGACAAGCGCCCTCCAGGGCGGCCATCTCGGCGGCGCGGCGCTCGATGTCTTCGCGCACGAGCCGCTGACGAAGGAGGCCGCGCAGGTCTTCGCCGGTGTGCCCAACCTCGTCCTCACGCCCCATATCGCAGGCGTGACGGCGGAATCGAACGTACGGGTCAGCCGCGTCACCGCGCAGACGGTGCGCGACACCTTGAAGACCGAGTTGTGAGCGAGACCACGATGACCGAGACCACGACGATGACGCCGGCCGAAGCGCGCGCGCTCGTCGCCCGCATTCTCGAGGCGCACGATGTCGGTGCCGACAACGCCGCCCATGTGGCCGAGGCGCTCGTCGCGGCCGAAGCCGACGGGCGGGCCGGGCACGGCTTCTCGCGCGTCGCGGCCTATGCAGCGCAGGCCCGCGCCGGCAAGGTGAAGGGGCATGTTGCCCCGACGGTCTCGGTCGACGGGGCGGTCGCGCGCGTCGATGCCGGCCACGGTTTCGCCTATCCCGCCATCGCGGCCGCGATGGGCGTCCTGCCCGATCTCGCACGGGGGCACGGGATCGCGCTCGCCCCCATCGACCGCTCGCACCATTGCGGCGTGCTCGGCCACGCCGTCGAGCGCCTGGCGCGCGAGGGGCTGGCGGCGCTGATGTTCGCCAACGCGCCGGCCTCGATCGCGCCCTGGGGCGGCTCCACGCCGCTCTTCGGCACCAATCCGATCGCCTTCGGCATCTCGCTCGGCGATACCGACCCCGTCGTGATCGACCTCTCGGTCAGCCGCGTCGCGCGGGGCAACATCATGCGCGCCGCACAGGCCGGCGAGCCGATCCCCGAGGGTTGGGCGCTCGACGCCGAGGGCCGCGCGACGACCGACGCCAAGGCCGCCCTCGACGGCACGATGCTGCCGATGGGAGACGCCAAGGGCGTCGCGCTCGCGCTCATGGTCGAGGTGCTGAGCGCAGGGCTGACGGGCGCCAACTATTCCTGGCAGTCCTCGTCCTTCTTCGACGCCGAGGGCCCGCCGCCCGGCGTCGGCCAGGTCGTCATCGCGATCGATCCCGCCCGCTCGGGCGGCTCGGCGGCGCATCTGGCCGCGCTGGCCGAGGCCTATGCCGCCGACGAGGGCGCACGCCTGCCGGGCGCCAAGCGCTTCGAGAACCGCGCGAAGGCCGAGCGCGACGGTCTTGCCGTGCCCGGTCCCATCCTGGCGCTGGACAGAGCCGGCGCCTGAGAAGGGACCCTCAGGCGGCGTGCGCGTCCGCCGCGAACTGGACCGCCGCCTCGGTCCGCGCGGGGCGCGCATCGCCGGCGAAGGCGGCCCCGTCGACATCGTGGGAGGCGAGGGCGAACCGCGCCGCGTCGAGCGAGAGGGGCCGGCTCAGGAGATAGCCCTGCGCTTTCGACACGCCGAGCGAGCGCAGGACGCTCAACTCCGCCCCGGTCTCGACGCCTTCCGCGACGACCTGGATGCCGACTTCGTGCGCGAAGAGGACGAGAGCGGCCGCGAGGGCGCGCCTGGCCGCGTCGGTATCCACATCGCGCACCAGCGCCATGTCGAGCTTGATCACGTCGGGCTGTAGCTGGAGGATGTGGGTGAAGCTGGCATAGCCCGCGCCGGCATCGTCGACGGCGAGAACCAGCCCCGCGCGGCGCAAGGGGACGAGCGCGGCCTGGAGCGCCGTATAGTCGGCGACGGCGGCGTGTTCGGTGATCTCCAGCATCACGTGCGCCGGCCCCCGTGCGGCCATGAGGGCGGCGAACTCCGGCGAGACGATCGTCTCGGGCGCCGCGTTGATCGAGACGTAGGTGTCTCCGCCCAGCCGGTCGCGCCCGTCGAGCCCGGCATTGATCGCGGCGAGTTCGAGTTCGAGGCCGAGCCCCACCGAGGCGGCATCGTCGAACCATTCGTTGGGCGGCCGATAGGGCTCGCTCGTGAAGCGCGAGAGGCATTCGAAGCCGGCGATTCGGTCGGAGCCGAGATCCCAGATCGGCTGGAAGACGGCCGCGTGCCCCTTCGTGCCCATGAGGGCGCTGATCCGCGCGTGGACGACCCGCTCGGCCCGCTCGGCGGCGACCTCGCCCGCGACGTGCTGGCCGGCGAGGTCCGCAAAGAGACGCATGGTGGCGAGATCGCGCGCGTTGAGCGAGGCGTTGGGCGTCGGGCTGAGGCAGCAGAACATGCCGTAGGTCTCGCCGTCCGGCAGCCGGATCGGCACGCTGACATGCGCCCCGATCGGTACGGCCTCGGTGATCGGCAGCGATGCGGCAAGCGCGTTTTCCGACGTGTCGGGAATGAGCTCGGGCAGGTCGCCGGCGAGAATGTGCGGGCAGTACACGTCCGCCATATCGCGCGCATCGCCCGCCTTGATGAGGTGTTCGAGACCGGGCGCGTCGACATGGCGGAAGACGGACTGCGTGCCGACGATCTCGGAGAGGTAGGCGACCTCCATGCCGAGGTGCTCGCGGACGGCCCGCAACGCACGCGCGATGACGGCGGGCGCGTCGCCAGTCCCGCCGACGACGATCTCAGCCATGCCTGCGCGGGTGTCCGTAGATGCGTCTGCAGGGGCTGATGTCGGGCATTGCGAGGCGTTCGTCATGGCGGGACCGGGCTCGTAGGAAAGATCGTTGGCCGCGAGCCTAGAGCGCCTCTACCTAAGGTCGGGTTAGCTCGTTTGGTTAAGCCCGATAGTCGAATTTCCCCGGGTCGCGCGATGTCTGATCGGCGTGTGGCATGCGAACGGCTCTCGCGAGGCTGGCCGTGCCATGATAGGAACGCGCTGCGTCACCGGTCCGCCGGTCCGCGACCGCCACGATCAATCCGGCCGCCCGACGCCGAGGGGGCCTTGCCGCAGGAGCCCCCCACGATGTCCGACTGGACGCCCGCCGCCATCAAAGCTCGGCACATCCCCTATGCCGACCTGAAGCCCTGCCTCAATGCCTTCGTCGATGCGCGCACGCCGGGCTCCGACGCCAAGGAGAATTTCACGATCATCGGCCCCGGCGTCTCGGAGAACCCGCTCCAGCACGTCCACTTGCCCGAACCGCACGGCTTCAACATCGGCGGCGCGCGCCAGCCGGCCGGCTGCCTCAACTCGCAGCACAGCCACGAGACGGCCGAGGTCTTCATCGTCCATTCCGGCCGCTGGCGCTTCATGTGGGGCCCCGAGGGCGACGATGGCGACGTGATCCTCGAGAAGGGCGACGTCATCTCGCTGCCGATCCACATGTTTCGCGGCTTCGAGAACATCACCGAGGACGAGGCCGAACCCTCCTTCCTCTTCGCGGTGCTGGGGCGCGACGACCCGGGCCGCGTGACCTGGACGCCGTCCGTCTTCGACCTCGCCAAGGATTACGGCCTCGTCCTCCTCAAGGGCGGCCGGCTCGTCGATACCACGCAGGGCGAGACCGTGCCCGACGGCGCGACCCGCGAGACGCCGCCCGACGCCGAGGCCATCCAGCGGCTCGCCAGCCCGTCCGACGCCGATATGCTGAAGGGCGTCGTCCGTTTTGCCGACATCGCGGCCAATCGGACATCGCCGATCGCCGCTGACGGCGTATCGGAGGCGCCCATCATCACACCCGAAGCGACCGGGGACGGCTTCGCGCCCGGCCCGATCACGGGCTGGTGGCCGCACGGCTTCAACCTCCGGCTCTTGCGCGCCGAGCCCGGTGCAGCGACGGCGATGCATGCGCGCGAGGAGGAGGAGGTGATCCTGATGCAATCGGGCACGCTCACCCTCTCCTGGCGGCACGGCGACCATACGCACCAACTCGTCCTCGGCCCCGGCGACGCCTTCTCGACGCCCAAGGGCCTCGTCCACGCCTTCTCCGCCTCGGGCGACGAGCCCGCCATCGCCTATGTCGTGCGCGGCGGCGACGCGCCGGCCATGCCGGTGCTGGAGACCCGCAGCGCCGCCTGACCCCTGACGCTTGCCGCTTGCCGCTTGCCGCTTGCCGCGCAAGGCATAGCGCTTGTCGGACGAGGCGTGAGCGTGCCAGACAGGCAACTCACGCCTTCGTGATCGCGGGGGCCGCAGACGACACGGCTTGAGAGACCCGATGCCCGATACCATCCGCACCACCCATGTCGGCTCGCTGCCGCGCTCCGAAGCCGTGACCGAGGTGCTCTTCGGCATCGAGACCGGCGATGCCGTCTCGGCGGAGCGCTTCGAGACGGTCGTCGGCCAGGCCACGCTCGACGTCGTGGCGCGCCAGCGTCTGGTGGGCATCGACATGCCGTCCGATGGCGAGATGAGCAAGATCTCCTACGCGACCTATATCGCCGACCGGCTGACCGGCTTCGAGGGCGACAGCCCGCGCCGCGCGCCGGCCGACCTCAAGGACTTTCCCTCCTATCTCGACAAGATCGCCAAGGCGGGCGGCACGCCGACCTACAAGCGCCCGCGCTGCGTAGGGCCCATCGAGGTGAAGACGCTGGAGCCTCTCCACGACGACATCCGCCGCTTTCGCGCAGGCCTCGACGCGGCCGGATACGAGACCGGGTTCATGAACTCGGCCAGCCCCGGCGTCATCGCGCTCTTCCAGCCCTCCGACCATCACGCGAGCCACGAGGCCTACCTCACCGACCTCGCCGACGCGATGCACCACGAGTACAAGGCGATCGTCGACGCGGGGCTCTTCCTGCAAATCGACGCGCCCGACCTCGCGCTCGGCCGGCACATGATGTTCACCGACCTCACGGACGACGAATTCGTCGACAACGCGAAGCGCCATGTCGACATCCTCAACCGCGCGCTCGACGGTATCGATGCGTCCCGAGTGCGGATGCATGTCTGCTGGGGCAATTACGAGGGCCCGCACACGCACGACATCCCGATGAGCAAGATCCTGCCGACCGTGCTCGAGGCCGCGCCGCGCACCCTTCTCTTCGAGGGCGCCAATCCGCGCCACGCGCATGAATGGCGGGTCTGGCGCGATATCGACGTGCCCTCCGGCTATACGCTCGTGCCGGGCGTGCTCGATACATCGAGCAACTATGTCGAGCACCCCGACCTCGTCGCGGAACGGCTGGAGCGCTTCTCCGACATCGTCGGGCCGGCGCAGCTCATGGCCGGCTCCGATTGCGGCTTCGCGACCTTTGCCGGCTTCGGCGCCGTCGATGCCGAGATCGCCTGGGCCAAGCTCGAAAGCCTGTCTAAGGGCGTAGAAGTCGCCAACGCGCGGCGCGGGTGATGGTCTCGCAGGACGTGTCGCGAGAGCCGAGCTGCCCACTCTGCGGGGTGCTGGACACGCGCCCGCCCGGCTTCGTCGCCGACATGGCGGCGTCCGCGCTCATCGTCGATCCCGTGCAGCGCTATCCCGGCAAGGCGACGCTCATCGCCGGCACCCACCTCACCGCCGGCGCCATGCTGGACGAGACCGATGCCGACCTTCTCGCGCTCCACGCCGACATGCTGCGCGCCGCCCGCGCGGTGAAGGCGATGACGGGCGCGGCACGGATCAACATGGCGCTCTTCGCCAACACGGCCCCGCACGTCCACTGGCACCTCGTGCCCCGCTTCGACGACGGCGACACGACCCCGCCCGACCTTGCGGCCGGCGCACCGATCGCGGCGGACGATGCGCTGCGAAGCCTGGCGGAGCGGCTGCGAGCCGCGCTCGGCGCGGACGCATGACGGCGGAGCCGCTCATCCTCCTGCCGGGGATGATGTGCGACGCGCGCCTCTTCTCGCCCCAGACGAGCGCCATCCCCCCTGCCATCGCCTGGGACGCACCGCGCGAGGAGACGATCGAGGACATGGCCGAGGCGGTGCTGGCGGCCGCGCCCGAGCGGTTCGCGCTGGCCGGACTCTCGATGGGCGGCATCGTCGCGATGGAGATCGTCGCCCGCGCGCCCGAACGCATCAGCCGCCTCGCGCTTCTCGACACCAACCACCGCGCCGAGACGCCGGATCGCCGCATCGCACGCGCCCCGCAGATCGCGGCTGCGATGGCGGGCGGGCTGGAGGCTGTGATGGTCGAGGAGATGAAGCCCGCCTATCTCGCACCCGATCATCCCGGCGCCGCGGCCATCCTCGCTCTCGTGCGTGACATGGCGCTCGACCTCGGCCCGGAGGTCTTCCGCGCCCAGTCGCTCGCCCTGCGCGATCGGGCGGACTACACCGAGACACTGCGCGAGGTCTGCGTCCCGACCCTCGTCCTCGTCGGCGCACACGACCGGCTCTGCCCGGTGGCACGGCACGAGGCGATGCGGGACCTCGTCCCGGGCGCGCGTCTCGTCGTGGTCGAGGGCGCTGGCCATCTCACCACGCTCGAGGCGCCGGACGCGGTGACGACGGCGCTGCGGCACTGGTCAGAATGGTGATCGCGCGGCGGTGGGGGCCTTTGGGCAAGAGCCGGTGCAGAGCGCTTGCCGCGCCTTGCCGAGAGGCAAGCCCGCTCCCCTACCAATCCCGCTTCCCTACGCGGACCAATAGGGTCGGAGAAGCGCTCTAGCTCGCGGTGCCCGGCTCGGTCACGAAGGGGGCGTTGGCGACGCGCTTGTACAGTTCGGCGAGCGTCTCGCCCAGCGTACCGACGATGACGACGATGGCGAGGCAGATGAGGGACGCCACGAGGGCGTATTCGACGGCCGTGGCGCCGCTCTCGTCGCGCGCGAACCGGGCGAGCGTGCGCGTCCAGCGGGGGGCGCATCCGGCGATTCGGTCATCGTTCATAGGCCGGCCCTTCACCCTCACAACAGGTCGCACAGCGCGGGAATGAGGGGAGCGTCGGCGGGAGGCATCGGATAGGCCCGCAATTCATGCGGGCGGACCCATGTCAGGCCGTCATGCTCCCGCGCGCGGGGCGTGCCGGACCACTTCCGGCAGACATAGAGGAGCATCAAGAGATGAAAATCCTCATAAGCGTGGCTGACGAAGGACAGCGGCGCGATGCAGGCCTCGGTCACGTCGATGCCGAGTTCCTCGTCGAGCTCTCTGACGAGGGCGGCCTCGGGCGTCTCGCCGGCCTCGACCTTGCCGCCCGGGAACTCCCAGAGACCCGCCATCCCCTTGCCCGCCGGGCGTTTGGCGATGAGGACGCGCCGGTCCGCATCGATGAGCGCGACGGCGGAGACGAGGACGGTCGCGGCCATCAGGCGCGGCTCCAATAGCGATAGCGGTAGATGTCGGCGAGGCCGTAGCCGGCATAGAGGGCGCGCGCGGGCGCGTTGCCGGCCTCGACAGCGATCCAGAATCGGGACGCTTCCTCGGCGCGACCCCAATCGAGCGCCGCCGCCATCGCGCGCCGGGCATGCCCGCGCCGCCGCCTCTCGGGGTGGGTCGCGACGTTGTGGACGGTCAGCATGCCCCGGTGCAATCCGGCCTGCACGACGGCGGCCGGACCGTCGGCGTCCTCGACCGCGATATAGCGCGCCGGCGTCGCCATGGCGGAGAGCATGCGGAGGACCGCATCCCCGCCCGACGCGATCCGGGGCGAGCATTGGCGCGCCGCCTCGATCCAGGGGCCATCCGGCGTATCGAAGCCGCGAACCTGCGCGCCATGGCCTTCGGTTCCGATGTCATCCGCGTTCGGGGCGGGAAGCCGGCCGTGGAGCATGTGGGTCGCCTGGCCCGGCCCATAGCCTCGCTCGCGCAGAGCGCCCCGAACGGCAGCCGGCATCAGCGGCGTTTCGCGAAAGACGGGCACGAGGCCCTGCCCCCCGAAGACGCTCTCCGCCCAGGCGATGCGCGCCTCCACGTCGTCGTCATCGCCGGGATCGAGGATGGTGACCGCATTGGCGCGCCCGCTGAACCCCTCGGCCGTGCGCACCAGCCAGGCCCCCTCGATCGCCGTGCGGATGGCGGGCCAGGTGCTCATCAAGGCCGATTCGATCTCGCGCACCAGGGCCGTGGCGGGCCGGGATGACGGCTCGCCGGCCTCCGTCAACTCCGGTAGTCCGCGTTGATGTCGATATAGCCATGCGTGAGGTCGCACGTCCAAGCGGTGTAGGTGCCGTAGCCGATGCCGAGATCGACGCGGATCGCGATCTCCTGGTTCTTCATGACGGCGGACGCGACGGCCTCGTCATAGTCCGGATCGCGCAGGCCCTCATGGGCGACGCGCACGCCCCCGAACCAGATCGAGAGCCGATCGCGATTGGCCGGCTCGCCCGCCTTGCCGACGGCCATGACGACGCGGCCCCAATTGGCGTCCTCGCCCGCGATGGCGGTCTTGACGAGGGGCGAGTTGGCGATGCTCATCGCGACCCGCCGGGCCGAAGCGTCGGATTTCGCGCCCTCGACGCGCACCGTGACGAGCTTGGTCGCGCCCTCCCCGTCGCGCACCGTCAGCTGCGCCAGCTCGTGGAGGAGATCGTGGAGGGCTGCGGAGAGGCTAGCCGCGCGGGGATCGTCCTCGCTTTCGATGGGCGTCATGCCGCTCGCGCCGGTGGCGAAGGCGAGGAGCGTGTCGCTGGTCGAGGTGTCGCCGTCGACCGTGATGGCGTTGAACGTCGTCTCGGTGTGCCGCTCCAGAAGGACCTGCAACACGTCCCGCGTGACGGCGGCATCGGTGAAGACGAAGGCGAGCATGGTCGCGGTCCCGCCCGCTGGCACGGGGTCGGGGCCGGCCATGTCGGGCGCGATCATGCCCGAACCCTTGGCGATGCCGGAGAGGGTGATCGCGGCGCCGTCGAGATCGATCGTGCGCGAGGCCGCCTTCGGATAGGTGTCCGTCGTCATGATGGTCGCGGCGGCATCCTTCAGCGCATCGGCGCCTTCCGAGACGGCGGCGCAGGTCTTCGCCAGCGTATCGGCGAAGGCGCCGACCTCCATCGGCTCGCCGATGACGCCCGTCGAGGCGAGCCAGACGCCGCCGGGTCCGCAGCCGATGGCCTCGGACGCGATCCGCGCCGTCTCCTCGACCGCCTCGATACCCCGCCGGCCGGTGAAGGCATTGGCATTGCCGGCGTTGACGACGAGCACGCGGGCCGGATCGCGCGTCGCGGCCCGAGCGCGGCACCACTCGACCGGGGCGGAGGCGCAGGCCGAGCGGGTGAAGACGCCGGCGACCGTCGCCGGCCGATCGAAGACCGCGACCATCAGATCCCGGCGCCCCCGATAGCGGATGCCCGCCTCGACGCTCGCGAAGCGCACGCCCGGCACGGCCAGCGGCACGGCATCCTCTGCGGGGCCGAGCGGGGAGCGGGTAAGGGTCGGCATCAGCGGGTCTCCTGACAAGGGCGGCAAGGCGGCACTCGTCTCGCACGGACCGGCTTTAGCAGGGCGATGGACGGGCGGTCGAGATGGGGGCCCGAGCGCTGCGCCGCCCCGACTGCGTGCAACCGCCTACTATTCAGGCTTCGCGTCCCGCCCTCCCGGCGCTATCGGCAGTCCGCAACGCAGGAGTCCCGACCCGTGAACAAGCCCATGAATAAGCCGATGGACAGACCGGCGCTCGACATCCGCATCGACGACGTGACCGGCCCGGAGGTCATCGCCCTTCTCACCCGCCATCTCGACGAGATGCATGCGCTCACCCCGGCCGAGAGCGTCCACGCACTCGATCTCGGCGGCTTGCGCGCGCCCGACCTCACGCTCTGGACGGCCTGGAGCGACACGGACCGGGACGGCGGCACGCTTCTCGGCTGCGGCGCCCTGAAGGCGATCGGGCCGGAGCATGGCGAGCTCAAGTCCTTCCACACGACCTCGGCCGCACGCGGGCGGGGGGTGGCGACCGCCCTCCTCGCCGTCATCATGGACGAGGCTCGCACGCGGGGCTATCGCCGGCTCAGCCTCGAGACGGGCCGGCCGGCGAGCTTCAAGGCGGCGCAGACGCTCTATGCGCGCCATGGGTTCGCCGAATGCCCGCCCTTCGGCGACTATCGGGACGACCCGCACAGCCTCTTCATGACACGCGCGCTCTAGAGGCCGATCGGCATGACGCGTGCTCTCTAGGCGCTACCCGGCACGGCGCGCGCTGACGCCTATTGCGGGGCGGGGGCTTCGGTGGCGGCGTCTGCAGGCGCAGCCTCGACCGGGACGGGGTCGGCCCGCGTGATCTCGGCGCCCGCGCGCAGCCGCTCGATATAAGCCTGCTGCGCCTGGCGACCCAGCACTTCGCGGATCTGTCCCTCGACCGTCTCGAAGGCCGGCGGAGCGATGTCGCGCCGGTCCTCGGACTTGATGACGTGATAGCCGAACTGGCTCTGGACGGGCGCGGAAACGCCGCCGGGCTCGAGCTCGAAGGCCGCCGTCTCGAAGGCCGGCACCATGCGCCCGCGCCCGAAATAGCCGAGATCGCCGCCGCTGCCCTTGCCGGAGGGATCGATGGTCAGCTCGTCGGCCAGCGCCTCGAAATCCTCACCCGCCTCCAGTCGCTCCACGACGGCCTGCGCCTCCTCCTCGGTCTCGACGAGGATGTGGCGGGCGCGAACCTCCTGCTGCACGGGCGCGCTCGCGACCTGTTCGTCGTAGAAGGCGCGCAGGCCCTCGTCGGTGACGGCGGTGGCGAGGTTGGCGGCCAGCGCCTCCTCCATCAGCGCGCGCTTGCGGAGCTGCTCCAGCCGGGCGCCATAGGCCTCGGTCTGATCGAGCCCCTGCGCGCTCGCATCCTGCGCGAGAAGCTCGGCATCGACGAGGAAGTCGAGGACGAAGCCGTCGCGCTGCTCGGGCGGCACCTGGGCCGGGATGGCGGCGGCGATCTCGCCGCGCGCGGCCTCGATCTGCGCCTGCGTGATCGGAACGCCGTTGACGCTCGCCAAAGGCTCCTGCGCCATCGCGGGCAAGGCCAGCGTCATCGCGAGCGCGGTGCCTACGAGAAGACGCGAAAGGCGGGGCAAGGTCGGGCGGGACAGGATAGATCGGGGCATGACGGGTCCGGTGGTGAGGAATGGGACGGGGCGCGGGCGGCGCTCGGGAGAAGGAACGCCGCCGCCGGCCGGAAGGTTCATCGCGCATCACACCATCGCCGGCTAGCCTGCCTTTTCCGTGAAATCTCCGTCATGCGAGGCGGTTGATGCACGCTTGCGCGGGCGTTCTCGTTGACAGGACCGGGGGGCGCCCATACCTCTGCCGGCAATGCGCGGGCCCTCGAAGTCCCGCGCTGGAGCCAATCCTCCGCCGCCGTGTGGCCGACAGGCCCGGCGCGGGTTTCGACATTGATATATCTGGAGTTCCCATGGTCAGTTTCGGCGCGGTCGCCCGCAAGTTCTTCGGATCGGCCAATGATCGGACCGTGAAGGGCTATTCGAAGCGCGTCGACGCGATCAACGCGCTCGAGCCCGAGGTGCAGCCGCTCTCCGACGAGGCGCTGCGCGCCCGCACCGACCAGTTCCGCCAGGAGGTCGCCAATGGCCGCTCGCTCGACGATCTGCTCGTGCCGGCCTTCGCGACCGTGCGCGAGGCGGCGCGGCGCGCGCTCGGCCAGCGCCATTTCGACGTGCAGCTCATCGGCGGCATGGTCCTCCACGAGGGGCGGATCGCGGAGATGAAGACGGGCGAGGGCAAGACGCTCGTCGCGACGCTCGCGGTCTATCTCAACGCGCTCGCCGGCAAGGGCGTCCACGTCGTCACGGTCAACGACTACCTCGCCGCGCGCGACGCCGCCTGGATGGCGCAGGTCTACGGCTTCCTCGGCCTCACGACCGGTACGATCGTCCACGGCATCTCGGACGCCGAGCGCAAGAACGCCTATGCCTGCGACATCACCTACGGCACCAACAACGAGTTCGGCTTCGACTATCTGCGCGACAACATGAAGTCCGAAGTCGCGCAGATGGTGCAGCGCTCGCACAGCTTCGCCATCGTCGACGAGGTCGATTCGATCCTGATCGACGAGGCGCGCACGCCGCTCATCATCTCGGGGCCTTTGGAGGACAAGTCCGACCTCTACGTCTCGATCGACAAGCTGATGCCGCTTCTCGTCGAGGGCGATGTCGAGACCGACGAGAAGAACCGCTCGGCGACGCTGACCGACCAGGGCTCCGAGCACATGGAGCAGCTGATGCGGGAGGCGGGCCTCCTCACCGAGGGCTCGCTCTACGACGTGGAGAACGTCACGCTCGTCCACCACGCCAACCAGGCCGTCCGCGCGCACAGGCTCTTCACGCGGGACAAGGACTATATCGTGCGCGGCGGCCAGCCCGGCGGCGCGAGCCAGGGGCAGCAGGGCGGCGAGGTCGTGATCATCGACGAGTTCACCGGCCGCATGATGCCGGGTCGGCGCTATTCGGAAGGGTTGCATCAGGCGCTGGAGGCCAAGGAAGGCGCGGCCATCCAACCCGAGAACCAGACGCTGGCCTCGGTCACCTTCCAGAACTATTTCCGCCTCTACGACAAGCTCGGCGGCATGACCGGCACGGCCGATACCGAGGCCGACGAGCTCCTCGATATCTACGGGCTTCAGGTCGTGACCATCCCGACCAATGTCGAGATCGCGCGCATCGACGAATCGGACGAGGTCTACCGCACGACCCGCGAGAAATACGAGGCCATCGCCGAGGACATCGAGGAGGCCCGCCTCAAGGGGCAACCGGTGCTCGTCGGCACGACCTCGATCGAGAAATCGGAATACGTCTCGAGCGTCCTCAAGGAGAAGGGCGTGCCGCACCAGGTGCTCAACGCCCGCTACCACGAGCAGGAGGCGCAGATCGTCGCGCAGGCGGGCGCGCCCGGCGCCGTCACGATCGCGACCAACATGGCCGGTCGCGGCACCGACATCCAGCTCGGCGGCAATGTCGAGATGCGGGTCGAGCAGGAACTGGGCGCCGAGGCGGACGAATCGCTCAAAGCCGATCTCGAGACGCGCATCCGCGCCGAGGTCCAGGGCCTCAAGCGCCGCGCGCTCGACGCCGGCGGGCTCTACGTCATCGGCACCGAGCGCCACGAATCGCGCCGCATCGACAACCAGCTTCGCGGCCGCTCCGGCCGGCAGGGCGACCCGGGGCGCTCCAAGTTCTTCCTCAGCCTCGAGGATGACCTGATGCGCATCTTCGGTTCGGACCGGATGGACGCGATGCTCGTCAAGCTCGGCCTTCAGGAAGGCGAGGCGATCGTCCACCCCTGGATCAACAAGGCGCTGGAGAAGGCGCAGCAAAAGGTCGAGGCGCGCAATTTCGACCTTAGGAAGAACATCCTCAAATACGACGACGTCTCCAACGACCAGAGGAAGGTGATCTTCGAGCAGCGCCGCGAGATCATGGAGGAGGAGGACGTCGCCGAGACCGTCGCCGACATGCGCCAGACCGCCATTGAGGACGCCGTCGCCAAGCACATTCCCGAGAACGCCTACCCCGAGCAGTGGGACGTGGTGGGCCTGCGCGAGGAGTTGCGCCGCGCCATCAATCTCGACCTCCCCGTCGACGAGTGGGCGCAGGAAGAAGGCATAGCCGACGAGGAGGTTCGCGAACGCGCCATCAAGGCCGCCAACGAGGCCTACGCCGCCAAGGCGAGCCGCATCGGCCCGGAGAACATGCGCTATATCGAGAAGGCGATCCTCCTCCAGACGCTCGACCAGCTCTGGCGCGAGCATCTCCTCGCGCTGGAGCATTTGCGCCAGGTTGTCGGCTTTCGCGGCTACGCGCAGCGCGACCCGCTCAACGAGTACAAGTCGGAGGCGTTCACGCTCTTCGAGAGCCTGCTCGCACGGCTGCGCGAGGTCGTGACCGGTAACATGATGCGCGTCGAGCTCGCGCCGCAGCAGCCCGACCCCGGCCCTACCCAGGAGACGAGCCTCGATCCGCTGACCGGCGAGGACACCGCGCCCGACGCCATGGATGCGGCCAACCCGCTCTCCATAGGCCCCGGCCCCGAGAGCGCGGCCGTGCCCTATGTCAGCCCGGAAGAGGTCGAATCATGGGGACGCGTGAGCCGCAATGCACAGTGCCCCTGCGGTTCCGGCAAGAAGTACAAGCACTGCCACGGACAGCTCTGAGGTCAGCTCTGGCGTCGCCTCCGAGCGTCTGGCGCCGGCACCGTCAGGCCATCCCGTCATCATTGGCGGCGCGCAGGACTTCGTCGTCGGGAAGGAGTTCCATCGAGTAATCGTCGGACCCTCCCGCGCCGCCGCGCCGGGCGAGCGGCGTGACGTTGGCACCGAGGCAGGGGGCCATGACGAGAAGGATGCAGCTCGGACTCTCGTCGCGCGTGCCTTCATAGGCATGGGGGGCGCCGGGCGGGATCACGACGACCGTACCCTTGTCCGCCTCGACCCGGGTGTCCCCGCACCGAACCGAGATCGAACCGTCTATGACGACGAGGATCTCGTATTCGCCGACATGGCGGTGGAGCGACGTGCCGAAACCCTTCGCAACCATCTTCTGCCAGACGCCGAGCGCGCCGCCCGTCGCCTCGAAGGGCACGCTGAGGACGCGGGGCAGGCCGAAGAGGCCGCTCGGCTCTCCCGGCCCCGGCCGCCGCACCAGCGGTGCAAAGGCGTCCGCCATCTCGATTCCCCCTCGGCCCAACGGGGCACCCGACAAACGACACAATAGAAGCGACCTCTAGGACGCAACCCCCATATGGGGGCTATGGCAGGCGTTCGAGCCCCGTGTCGTCATGCGTGGTGCCTCTGGCGGCGCCGTCTCGCTCTCCTCCTCCGCGCGGCGCCAAGGCAGCGGACCGAAGACGATTTGCTTGCCCCCCAAATTCCTGCATAGTGCCGCGTGATCGGGCTCTCAGACCCGACTCTTGAGGGGGAAGGTCCTTGCCGAAAGGTCGGCGACGGACCTCACGGACAGACGGGATATCATGGAACCGACACTCTGGATCATCATCGCATGCGGTGCGCTGTCGCTCGTCTACGGCGTCTGGGCCGTGCAATCGGTGCTGGCCGCCGATAGCGGTTCGGCCCGCATGCGCGAAATCGCCGGCGCCATCCAGGAAGGCGCGACCGCCTACCTGACGCGGCAATATACGACCATAGCGCTCGTCGGCGTCGTGATCTTCGCCATCACCTGGCTCCTCCTCGGCCTCCTCGTCGCCATCGGCTTTCTGATCGGCGCCATCCTTTCGGGGCTCGCGGGCTTCATCGGCATGCTGGTCTCGGTGCGCGCCAATGTGCGCGTCACGCAGGCCTCGTCCCGCTCGCTCGGTGCCGGTCTCGAGGTCGCCTTCAAGTCGGGCGCGGTGACGGGCATGCTCGTCGCCGGGCTCGCCTTGCTGGGCGTCACGATCTACTTCCTCGTCCTGACGACTTGGCTGGAGTTCGAGCCGGGCGCGCGCACGGTCATCGACGCGCTCGTAGCCCTCGGCTTCGGCGCCTCCCTCATCTCGATCTTCGCCCGTCTCGGCGGCGGCATCTTCACCAAGGGTGCCGATGTCGGCGGCGATCTCGTCGGCAAGGTCGAGGCCGGCATCCCGGAAGACGATCCGCGCAATCCCGCCACCATCGCCGACAACGTGGGCGACAATGTCGGCGACTGCGCCGGCATGGCGGCCGACCTCTTCGAGACCTATGCCGTCACCGTCGTCGCGACGATGGTCCTCGCGTCCATCTATTTTGCCGGTACCGAGTTCCTGCTGCCGATGATGGTCTTCCCGCTCGCCATCGGCGGCGCCTGCGTCATCACCTCGATCATCGGCACGTTCTTCGTGAAGCTCGGCGCCAACTCCTCGATCATGGGCGCACTCTATAGAGGCTTCATCGTCACGTCGGTGCTCTCGCTCATCGCGCTCGTGCCCGTCACCTACGTCATGCTCGGCTTCGACACCGAGTTCGTGACCTCGCGCGGCGTCGCCTTCAACGGTCTCGACCTCTTCGGCTGCGGCGTGATCGGCCTCGTCATCACCGGCCTCATCATCTGGGTGACCGAGTACTATACGGGCGTGAACTTCCGGCCCGTCAAGTCGATCGCGGCCGCCTCCGAGACCGGCCACGGCACCAACGTCATCCAGGGCCTTGCCATCTCGATGGAGGCAACGGCGCTGCCCGCCCTCATCATCATCGCGGGCATCCTGGGCACCTACGCGCTGGCCGGCCTCTTCGGCATCGCGATCGCCGTCACCACGATGCTGGCACTGGCCGGCATGGTCGTCGCCCTCGACGCCTTCGGTCCCGTCACCGACAATGCGGGCGGCATCGCCGAAATGGCCGACCTGCCCTCCGAGGTGCGTGACACGACCGATGCGCTCGACGCCGTCGGCAACACGACGAAGGCCGTCACCAAGGGCTACGCCATCGGCTCGGCGGGTCTGGGCGCGCTCGTCCTCTTCGCGGCCTATACGGAGGATCTGCGCTTCTTCGCCGAGATCGCGGAGCCGGGCAGCTATTTCGACGGCGTCGTCGCCGACTTCTCGCTGTCGAGCCCCTACGTCGTCGTCGGTCTCCTCTTCGGCGGTCTGCTGCCTTACCTCTTCGCCTCGATGGGCATGACGGCCGTCGGCCGCGCCGCCGGATCGATCGTCGAGGAGGTGCGCCGGCAGTTCCGCGAGAAGCCCGGCATCATGGAAGGGCGCGACCGGCCGGACTACAAGGCCGCCGTCGACCTTCTCACCAAGGCCGCGATCAAGGAGATGATCGTGCCCTCGCTCCTGCCCGTCCTCTCGCCGATCGTCCTCTACTTCGCGATCCTGGCGATCTCGGACAAGTCGGCCGCCTTCTCCGCCGTCGGCGCGATGCTCCTCGGCGTCATCGTCACCGGCCTCTTCGTCGCGCTCTCCATGACCGCCGGCGGCGGCGCCTGGGACAATGCGAAGAAATACATCGAGGACGGGCATCATGGCGGCAAGGGCTCGGAAGCCCACAAGGCCGCCGTGACCGGCGACACGGTGGGCGATCCTTACAAGGACACCGCCGGCCCGGCCGTGAACCCGATGATCAAGATCACCAACATCGTCGCGCTGCTGCTGCTCGCGGTGCTCGGGCACTAGGTCGACAAGCGGGCCCCAAGGGACCCGCGCGAGACAAAAAGAAGGGGCGCCCGGTCGAGCCGGAGCGCCCCTTTTGCCGTCGAGCCAACCTTGGCCGGAAACGCTCTACCCGAACGGGCGGGCGGCGACGCCGGAGATGAGCTGCGAGATGAACGAGAGCTCCTTGCCCGTCGTCGGCGTCTTGCGGTCGGAGAAGTTGAAGACCTTGCCGTCCTTCAGCCCATAATTGGAGACGTCGGTCACGGTCTCGTTGGTGTCGAAGGCGACGGCCACGACCTGCTGCTGCGTGATGCGCGGGTTCATGAACTTGACCGGCCGCTCCATCTGCTGGGCGACGTAGTAATAGACCTCGCGCCCGCCATCGAACGTGTTGCGCACCGAGGGGCTACCGAGCGCGAGCAGCACCTGCTCCTTTGTGGCCCCGCTCGGGATCTGCTCGAGCTGCGCCTCCTGGAGGAGGAAGCCGTGGTGGATCGTCTCGCCCGCGCAGCCGGTCAGGCCGAGCACGGCAAGGAGCGGGAGGGCGAGGAGGGAGCGATGCGTCATGGTCGTCGGTCCGTCGTGATTCGTCGGGAGGTCGGAGCCGCTCGCGCGGAGCCTGTCCCGTCTGGCCATGACGCAGCATTGCGGCCATGCTGGGACGGAGACGGCATGAGGGAGGCACCCGATCCTACGGGCCGCCCCCTGTTCCTGCGGCATGGCCGGACATATCTCACCTGTCGAGCGAGCCGACCGATCCCGAACCCCTAAGAGCCATGCCCGTGCGCCTCATCCCGCAGACCCTGATCCCCAAATTCCTGCGCCCCTCCGTGCCGCGCCAGGCCGTCTCGCTCTACGAGGCGCTGCTCTTGCGCGCGCGCGAACCGGTCTACTACGCCGACTGGGGCGTGCCCGATACGATGGACGGGCGGCTCGAGATCCTCGAGGTCCACTTGGCCGCGCTCTTTCGCCGGCTGAAGCCCATCGCGCCGCACGGGTCCGATCTCTGGCGCGATACGCTCGACTACGCGATGTCGGAGATCGAGCGGGCCATGCGCGAGGTCGGCGTCGGCGACGTGACGGTGCCGAAGAAGATGCGCCGCGTGGCCGAATCGTTCTACGGCCGCGCCCAGGCCTATGGCGCTGCCCTCGACGCCGGCAACCGGGCGATACTGGCCGAAGCGCTGGCTCGCAACGTCTACCCGGACGATTCGGCGACCGATACGCGGACGATGACGCCCCCGGACGGGGTGCTCGCACTGACCGACGACCTCATTGCGCTGGACGCGGCACTCGCGACAACGCGGGATGCCGATCTCATGGCCGGCCAGCTGACGCTGCCGCCGCCCCGCACCGCTCCGGACATGCCAGCCGCCGACACCCTTCACGCCGAGGCCCCCTGTGTCTGAACCGATGAAGCCAGAAACGAGCGACCCCGCGGCGAGCCGCCGGCCGATGCATCCGGCGCCCACCGTCACCCGCACCGGCCTGCCGCCCGGGGGCCGCGTGTTCGCGCTCGCGGCCGATACCGAACACCGGGCGCGGCTGCGCAAGGAGCTTCGCCTCACGGGGCTCGACCGATTCGAGGCCGATCTGACGGCCGAGCGCGCGCCGGCCGACGGCATCCGCGTGCGGGGCCGGATCGCGGCCGATCTCGTTCAGGCCTGCGTCCTCACGCTGGTCGATCTCCCGGCCTCGATCCGCGAGGCGATCGACGTGACCTATTCGCCCCATGCGAGCGAACGGATGGAGGATGGCGAGATCGTCATCGATCCCGCCCTCGAGGGGCCGGAGCCGATGGAGGGCGATACGCTCGACCTGGCCGAGATCGCGCGCGAGCATCTCGTCCTCGCGCTCGACCCCTATCCCAAGGCACCGGGCGCCGAGCTCGACGCCGACCTCGCGACCGACGCCGAGACCTCGCCCTTCGCCGTGCTGAAGCGTCTGCAGGATGGCGCGAGCGACGCCTGACGCGCGTCGTGCTCCACGGACGGCCGGGTGCCCCGCCATCGATCCTCACATCCAATCCTCACATCCGATCCTCACATCGCAGTGTTGCAATGGATGGCAAAACCGTTGGCCCTGGCGCCGCAATCTCCCTATGGTCCCGCCGCACGAGGCCGATCCGCCCATTCCACGGCGATCGCCTCCGCCCCGCAACAACCGCTACGGCCCTGCATGAACCGCCCGAACCCGATCCCGCCGACCGCGCGTCCCTCGGCCGGGAGGCCCCGCCGATGAGCGATACGATCACCATCGCGCTCGATGCGATGGGCGGCGATGTCGGGCCGGCCGTCGTCGTGCCGGGCGCGGCGCGGGCACTCCAGGACCACCCGGACTGCGCCTTCGCCTTCTTCGGCGACGAGGCCCGCATCCGGGCCGAGATGGCCGCGCACCCCGCGCTCGCCAACTCGGAGGTCCACCACACCGACATCGCCGTCTCGATGGACGAGAAGCCGAGCCAGGCGCTGCGGCGCGGCCGCAAGGTCTCCTCGATGTGGCTGGCGCTCGACGCGGTCAAGCAGCGCCGCGCGCACGCCGCCGTCTCGGCCGGCAATACGGGCGCGCTCATGGCCATGTCGCGGCTCTGCGTGAAGATGGTGCCCGGCATCGAGCGCCCCGCCATCGCCGCCGTCTGGCCGACGCTGCGGGGTCGCTCGATCGTCCTCGACGTCGGCGCGACCATCGGCGCGGAGGCGGGCCAGCTTGTCGACAATGCCGTCATGGGCGCCGCGATGGCGCGCGCGCTCTTTGCCAAGGACCGCCCCACCGTCGGTCTCCTCAATATCGGCGTCGAGGAGGTCAAGGGCCTCGACGGCGTGCGCGAGGCCGGAGAGCGGCTGCGCGAGACCGTCCTCCCTGGCTTCGACTATCACGGCTTCGTCGAGGGCGACGACCTCGGCAAGGGCACGGTCGATGTGGTCGTGACGGAAGGTTTCTCCGGCAATATCGCGCTGAAGACCGCCGAGGGCACCGCGCGCCAGATCGCGGAGTATCTGCGCCTCGCCATGAGCCGCACGCTGCGCTCCAAGATCGGCTACCTCCTCGCCAAGGACGCCTTCGACGAGTTGCGCGACCGGATGGACCCGCGCAAGGTCAATGGCGGCGTCTTCCTCGGGCTGGACGGCATCGTCATCAAGAGCCATGGCGGAACGGACGCCGAGGGTTTCGCGGCCGCCGTCACCAATGCCTATAACGTCGCCCGCTTTGGGCTCGTCGACCGGATCACCGCCGACCTGACGCAGCTGCGGCCTAGTGACGATCAGCCAGACGACGCACGCGAGGAGGATGCGGCATGACCAAGGCAGTACCGCATTCCGCCGGTCTCAGGCGCTCCGTCGTCGTCGGCACCGGCAGCTACCTGCCCGCGCGCACCGTCACCAATGACGACATGGCCAAGATCGTCGAGACGTCGCACGAATGGATCGTCCAGCGCACCGGCATCGAGGCGCGCCATTTCGCGGCCGAAGGCGAGACCACCTCCGCCCTCGCGCTCCACGCCGCCCGCGCGGCGCTCGATGATGCCGGCCTGACGGCGGGCGATATCGACCTCATCGTCCTCGCCACCGCCACGCCCGACTACACCTTTCCCGCCACCGCGACCGTCGTGCAGGAGGGGCTCGGCATCACGCGCGGCGCCGCCTTCGACGTCGGAGCGGTCTGTTCGGGCTTCGTCTTCGCGCTGGCCACGGCCGACAACGCGCTCCGGCTCGGCCAGTTCGAGCGCGCGCTCGTCATCGGCGCGGAGACGTTCAGTCGCATTCTCGATTTCGAGGACCGCACGACCTGCGTCCTCTTCGGCGACGGTGCGGGCGCGGTCGTGCTGGAGGGCCGCGAGGTGGGGGTGGAGGGCGATGCGCGCGGCATCCTCACCACGCACCTGCGTTCCGACGGGCGCCACCGCGACAAGCTCTATGTCGATGGCGGCGTCTCGCGCACGCAAACGGCGGGCGTGCTCAAGATGGAGGGCCGCGAGGTCTTCAAGCACGCCGTCGGAATGATTACCGACGTCATCGAGGATGCCTTCGCCGCCACCGGCGAGACGGCCTCGACCATCGACTGGTTCGTGCCGCACCAGGCCAACAAGCGCATCATCGACGCCTCGGCGAAGAAGCTGGGCATCGCGCCCGGCAAGGTCGTCACGACCGTGCAGGGTCATGGCAACACGTCGGCCGCCTCCATCCCCCTCGCGCTCGACGCGGCGCGCCGGGACGGGCGGATCGAGACGGGCGACCTCGTTCTTCTGGAAGCGATGGGCGGCGGCTTCACCTGGGGGTCGGCACTGCTGCGCTGGTAGGCGACCATCCGCACCTTATGACTAAAATCCCCCAATTGACCCTTCAGGGGTGAAGGGCATAGCGTCCGCAGGGATGGCTTTTGGGGGGCCTTCACGCTTTCAGAGCGCGGGACAGGTAATAGCAGTATGAGTGGACGCACCGTGACGCGCGCCGATCTGGCCGAGACGCTCTATAGCCGTGTCGGCCTCAGCCGGGCCGAATCGGCGGGCCTCGTCGAGATGGTTCTCGCCGAGATCACCGAGAGCCTCGTCGCCGGCGAGGACGTCAAGCTCTCCTCCTTCGGCGCCTTCGAGGTGCGCGAGAAGGGGGAGCGGATCGGCCGCAATCCGAAGACCGGCGAGGAAGTGCCGATCACGCCGCGCCGCGTGATGGTCTTCCGGGCCAGCAACGTCCTGAAATCCCGCATCGCCAATAGCGGCGCGTGAGGCCGCGTTCGATGAACGCCCCCGTCCATGCGCCGGAGGGGATCGACAGACCCGCCGACGCAGCCGCCGACACCAGCGCGAACCCCGACACCGAGCCGGGCACGCCGCATCGGGACACCCAGCTCGAGATCGCCTCGGACGAGGATGCGCCGAACCCCGACGCACCCAACCCCGACGCACAGGCCGACGACGCCGTGCTGCGCAAGCCCACGGGCAAGGCGCCCGAAGCCTATCGCACCATCTCCGAAGTCGCCGACGCGCTCGACGTGCCGCAGCACGTGCTCCGGTTCTGGGAGACCAAGTTCACCCAGGTCAAACCGCTGAAGCGCGCGGGTGGGCGCCGCTACTACCGCCCCGACGACGTCGTCCTCCTCCAGGGCATCCGCCACCTCCTCTACGGCGAGGGGTACACGCTGCGGGGCGTTCAGCGCATCCTGCGCGAGAAGGGCGTCAGGAGCGTCAAGGCGATCGGCGGCACCGTGACCGGCGAGGCTATCGGTGACCCGCCGCCGAAGCACAAGGCGGTCCACGCCGCATCGTCCCCGGCCGGAACGTCAGGGGGCGAAGCCCCCGTAGGCGCGCCTGTGAGCGGCGAGGCGGCGACCGACGCGTCGAACGCACCGTCCGATACGCACACCGAACGGGCACCGCCCGGCAGCGGGGTCGTGTCCAGCGGAGCCGAGGAGCCGACGGCCGCCTCGGCAATCACGCCCCGGACGCCCAGTCTCTCGGCATCCGCAAGGGCCCGCCTCGAAGACGCGTTGCGCACGCTCGATCGGGCCGAATCGGTCCTCCTCGCGCAGGTCGGAGAGCCCGGCGAGGACGACTGAGAAACGGTGCGGACCGCGCCGGCGTGATGCGCATCACGTCGGTGGGGAACGGCAGGGAGCCGGTGTAGAACTTGCGCCTGCGAACGTTGGTTCGTCCCCCTCCCTCCCCTCCTCGTCCTCCTCGGGCACCGACCCGAGGATTCAGAGCGTCGACCGCGTCGCCTTGATCGCGGGCGAACCGCCACGTTTTCTCTGATCGGCCGAACGGTCTATTTGGGTTCTACCTATTGCGCCCTGAATTCTCGGGTCGGTGCCCGGGGATGACGGCAAGAGGTGGGGTCGCCAACTAGCGCGCTTTGTTTTTTTCCCGCGGTTCCTTACGCTGCGGTGCTATCGCACCGCCGCTGGAACGGCTCTAGAGGGGACTCCGTGATGCGTTTGGTGATGGTTGGGTCGGGCTATGTGGGTCTGGTCTCGGGGGCGTGCCTGTCGGATTTCGGGCACGACGTGATCTGCGTCGACAAGGACGCGGACAAGATCGCGGGCCTGCGGGCGGGGCGCATTCCGATCTATGAGCCGGGGCTGGAGGCGCTCGTGGCGGCCAATGCCGAGGCGGGCCGGCTGACCTTCTCCACCGATCTGGCGGGCGCGGTGGCGGGCGCGGACGCGATCTTCATCGGGGTCGGCACGCCGTCCCGGCGCGGCGATGGCTTCGCCGACCTCACTTACGTCTACGCCGCCGCCGAGGAGATCGCGCACGCGCTGACCGGCCCGGCGGTCATCGTCACGAAGTCGACGGTGCCCGTCGGCACGGGCGACGAGGTCGAGCGGCGGGTGCGCGCGATCCGGCCCGAACTCGACGTGGCGGTCGTCTCCAACCCCGAGTTCCTGCGCGAGGGCTCCGCGATCGAGGACTTCAAGCGCCCGGACAGGGTGGTGGTGGGCACCGAAGATCCGGGCGCGCAGGAAGCGATGCGCGAGGTCTACCGCCCGCTCTCGCTCAACGAGACGCCAATTGTCTTCACCGCACGGCGCACGTCCGAGCTGATCAAATATGCCGGCAACGCCTTCCTGGCCATGAAGATCACGTTCATCAACGAGATGGCGGACCTGGCCGAGAGCCGTGGGCGCGGACGTGAAGGACGTGGCGCGCGGCATCGGGCTCGACAAGCGCATCGGAGCGAAGTTCCTTCATGCGGGTCCGGGCTATGGCGGCTCGTGCTTCCCGAAGGACACGGTCGCGCTCATCCGCACGGCCGAGCAAGCGGGCGCGCCGTCGCGCCTGATCGAGACGGTGGTCCAGGTCAACGATGCCCGGAAGCGCGCCATGGCGCGGCGCATCATCGAGGCCTGCGGCGGGGACGTACGGGGCCGCCGCATCGCGATCCTCGGCCTCACCTTCAAGCCCAATACCGACGACATGCGCGAGGCGCCGAGCCTCGCGATCGTGCCGGCGCTGGAGGATGCGGGCGCCGCCATCGTCGCCTTCGACCCCGAAGGCATGGACGAGGCGCGAGGCCTGCTGCCCGGCATCGCCTATGCCGAGGACGAATATGCCTGCGCTGAGGGCGCGGACGCGGTGGTGATCCTGACCGAATGGAACCGCTTCCGCGCGCTCGACCTTGGCCGGCTGAAGGGCACGATGCGGGGGGATGCGTTCGTCGATTTGCGCAACGTCTACTCGGCCGAGATCGCCGAGCGGCACGGGTTCCGATACGCCGGAATCGGCCAGGGCTCAAGGCGAACGGGACCGGTGCCCAACGAGTAGCCGCCCCGCCACCTATCGCGCCCCCCCCTTCTCCCCGAAGGGAGAGGGGGGGTCGCGCTGGACGGCATCACTTGTCGCTAGAGCCGTTCCAGCGGCGATGCGATAGCACCGCCGCGTAAGGAACCGCGAAAACACAATGCGTTAGAGCGCGTTCGGTGAATGGATAGGAACCGGACGCGCTCTAGTGCAGCGTCTTCCGCTTCAGCCGCATCACGTAGCCGATCACCTGGGCGACGGCCTTGTAGTGCTCGGGCGGGATTTCCTGGTCGAGTTCGGCGGTGGCGTGGAGGGCGCGGGCGAGCGGGCGGTTCTCGACGCGGGGGATGTCGTGCGCCTCGGCGACCTGGCGGATGCGCAGCGCGACCTCGTCGGTGCCCTTGGCGAGGCAGATCGGTGCCGGCATGCCGGGCTCGTAGCGCAGCGCGACCGCATAATGGGTCGGGTTGGTGATCACGACGCTGGCCTGCGGCACGGCCGCCATCATCCGGCGCGAGGCGCGCTGCATGCGGATCTGGCGGATCTTGGCCTTGATGTGGGGGTCGCCCTCCATCTGCTTGTGCTCGTCCTTGAGCTCCTTCATCGTCATCTTCTGCTTCTTGAACCACTTGTGGCGCTGGTAGGCGAGGTCGGCGGCGGCGACGAGCGTGAGGATGGCGAGGGTCGCGGAGAAGAGGAGGATCACGTCCCACCAGATCAGCTCCATGACGCCGCCAAAGCTCATCGTCATCGCGTTCTCGAGCTTGTCGCGATGGGGCCAGACGACGAGCGCCATGATGACCGACACGATGACGAGCTTGGCCAGGCCCTTGAGGAAGTTGACGATCGCCTCGCCGCCGAACATCCGCTTGAGACCAGACATCGGCGAGATCTTCGAGAGTTTGGGCTTGATGCTCTCGAAGGACCAGACGAGCTTGTGCTGGATGAGATTGCCGATGGCGGCGAAGACGGCGACGATGAGGACGAGCGGCGCCGCGGCGACGAGCGCCATGCCGCCAAGCTCCGTCCCGACATGCATGAGGTTCGCCCCGTCGATCGGCACGTCGTGGACCTGGCCGAGAAAGGCGCCGAGGACGTCGCTCAGTTTGAGCGCCACCGGCCCGCCCATCGAGAAGAGCGCGACCATCGACCCCATCAGCACGAACCAGGTGTTGACCTCCTGGCTTTTGGGCACGTCGCCCTTCTTGTGGGCTTCGTCGAGCTTGTGTTGGGAGGGGTCCTCGGTCTTCTCGGATTCATCCGGCTGGTCGGACATGTCGGCGTTCCCTTAAGGAGCGAGGAAGAGGACGGAGACCTCTTCCAGGTGTTCGAGGAAGACGAGCATGCCGACGCCGAGCATCGGCACCAGGAGCGTGGTGCCGAGGAGGATGTTGGCCGGCATGGCGAGGAAGAAGATCTGCACCTGCGGCATCAGCTTGGAGAGGATGCCGAGGCCCGCGTAGAAGAGGAGCCCGAAGACGATGAAGGGCGCCGCGATCTGCGCGCCGACGCGGAAGGCGTCGCCGATCACCTTGACCGCCATCTCGGCCGTGTCGCCCGCCGGCAGGGCCTCGCCGGGCGGAAAGAGCGTGTAGCTGTCGTAGAGCCCGCGCAGGAAGAGATGGTGGAGATCGGTCACGAAGATGAGCGTGACGCCGATCATGGTGAGGAAGGAGGCGATGATGGCGCCCTGGATGCCCTGCGTCGGGTCGGCCGTCTGGGCGAAGCCGAGACCGAACTGCGTCGCCATCGTCGCGCCGGCCAGGTTGAGCGCCGAGAGGACGATCCGGCCCGTCAGCCCGATGAAGAGCCCGATCAGGATCTCGATGAGAAGCGTGCGCACGATCGGCTCCAGCGAGCCCCGCTCGAGATCGGCGCGCAGCATCTCGTAGGCCTCCGACGAGCGCGGGTAGAGAACGAGAACGAGCGCGAAGGCTATGCCGATCTTGATCCGCGACGGGATCGCCTTCTCGCCCAGCGCCGGCATCGCCATGAGCATCGCGCTCACCCGCGTCAGCGTCAGCATGAACGTCACGGCCACGAAGGGCAGCATGTCGAGGGTGATCGTGTTCACGAGGCGGGGCGCTGCCTTTCTGGGAGCGTTCGGGCCGGCGCCTTCTGGCGCGGGGTCATCGTCGGGGACGATCGATCGGTAGGGCGGTGTTCGGGACGAAAGGAACGCGGGGCCTCGTGGGCCCCGCGCGAGGCGGTGCGTCCGGAGCGGACCCGGCGGCTAGCTGATATTGATGATCTGGTCCGCGATCCGGTCCATGTATCCGCTGATCGCCCGGCCCATGAAGGGCAGCGTGACGATGAGCGCGACGAACATGGCCAGGATCTTCGGTACGAAGGCCAGCGTCATCTCCTGGATCTGGGTGAGCGCCTGGAAGAGCGCGATCACGAGGCCGACGCCAAGGCCGACCATCATGATGGGCGCGGCCATGACGAGCATGGTCGTGACGGCGTCGCGGCCGATGTCGAGAACCTCGGGGCCGGTCATCGCACGAACACCGCGCGCGAGGATTCGGATGGCGACGTGATCAGCACGAGAAGCATCTGTCTGGTCCCTTCTGGGAGCGAGGGTGGCGCGCCGCCCGGGCCGGCGCGCTCAAGGCCTTCGGGCAGGCGAGGCTGGTGGTTAGACCGGCATCCGCATGATTTCCTCATAGGCCGCGATCACCTTGTCGCGCAGCGTGACCATGGTCTCGAAGGCGACCTCGGTCTCGGCAACGGCGGTTACGACGTCGACGACGTCGGCCTTGCCCGTCAGCATGTCGGAAGTCTTCATCTCGGAGACCTTGCCGGTCGCGATCGTGTCCTGGATGGCTTCCTTGACCATGCCGCCAAAGCCCGACAGCGCGTCGGTCTTGATGCCCTTTGCGGCACCCTGGATGGATTCGGCGATGCCGGAGACGCCGGCATAGGATGAGGCGGCCTTGGCCGCGGCTGCGATATTCATGGGAGGTCTCCCGTTCTGGAAAGGTGCTGTCTGGACCCGAGACCAGCGAGGCGATCACCGGCGATACGCGCCGGCAGGAAATCTATCAGGCGCGCAGCACGTCGAGCGTCTGCCCGATCATGCGGCGGCTGGCGGTGATGACGTTGAGGTTGGCCTCGTAGGAGCGCTGCGCCTCGCGCATGTCCATGGCCTCCACGAGCCCGTCGACATTGGGCGTCTTGACGTAGCCATTGGCGTCGGCGGCCGGATGGCCGGGGTCGAGCTTGAGCTTGAACTCCGACATGTCGTCCTTGATCCGGTCGAGCTCGACGACCTTGGCGCCCAGTTCGCGGTCCATCTGGGCCTCGAAGGAGACGATGCGGCGGCGATAGGGGTCGGCGCCCGGCGTCTGGCCGACCGAATCCTTGTTGGCCAGGTTCTCGGCCACGACCCGCATGCGGCCCGACTGGGCGCGCAGACCGGTGGCGGCGACGAAGATGGAGCGCATCAGGTCCAAGGTTCAGACTCCTACAGTACAAAAGGCGTGGCGCGAGGCGGCACGCGAATGGGAGGACGGCGCTAACGGCGCCCGATCGAGGTCTTCATGAGGCCGAGCGCGCGCTTGTAGACGAGGCTGGCCGCTTCGAAATCCATCTGGTTGCCGGTCACCTTCATCATCTCCTCCTCCAGCACGACGGCGTTGCCGCGCGGGCGAACCTCGAAATCGTCCTGTCGCTCGGGGCGGTTGGACATCGAGACGGGGCGGGTGGTGATGTGGGCCGAATGGGTGCGATCGGGCACGATGGACCGAGTCTGCGCCGCACTCATCAGCTTGCGGAAATTGGCCGGGGCGAGATCGCGCGCCTCGTAGCCGACGGTGTCGGCATTGGCGACGTTCTCGGCCAGCAACGACTGGCGCGACTGGTGCCAACCCATCTTGGAGCGGACCATCTGGAAATAGGGCATATCGGTGACCGGCATCCCTGGCTCCCTTCTCGACCCCTGCGGGGCTGGTTCGCGCCCCATGGGGCTACTCGGTTGTCGGACCTCGCGGTCCATCGCTCTGCGCACAATGGGTCGTTAAGGTAAACGGCGCGTTAAGGACGGCGCTCGGCGTCTCGCGCCAGGACGGCGCCCGACGTGGCTTCCGGTGCCATCGCGTCGACCGCCGGTCAGAATGGGGCGCTTCGCCGGAGGGGCCCCAAAGGCCGAGACCTACGCTACGCCCGCCCGCCCGCTGCGACCGCCGTCGCGCGCCACCCTTTGTCCACTGCCGATCCCGCTTGGCGGCGTGACGCCGGCGCGATCCGGGCGTTAACGTTCTCTTTGCCCGCGTTAACGCCCTGTTAGGGTCCTTTAGGCAAATTTTGCCGGGTCATGATCAGGGCATGCGCAGGGCGCAGGGATACGTGATTCAGTTCGGGACAGGCCGGCGGCACCGCTGCCATCCGGCGCCCGGGCATCTGACAAGGGGGACGACATGGACGCACTCTTCGCCGCGATAGGGTTGGCCGATGCCGGCCTCTTCGTTCGGGCCGTCGTCGCCTTTCTCATCTGTCTGGCGCTCTTGGCCCTCGTCTTCCTGGCGCTCGGCTGGGTGTCGGGCCGCTCGCCGCTGCCGAGTGGCCGAGGCGGCGGGCGCCAGCCGCGCCTCGGTGTCATCGAGGAGACGAGCGTCGACGCCAAGCGCCGGCTCATCCTCATCCGGCGCGACAATGCCGAGCATCTCATCCTGACCGGCGGGCCGAACGATCTCGTCGTCGAGGGACCGATCCTGCGCGGCGCCGCCAAGCCCCGCCCGGAGGCGCAGCGCCGCGCCAACACGAACGTCGCCAGCGCCGCGACGCGTCCGGCCGCCGCCGGCGCGGCGGAGCGGGCGGCTCAGGCGAGCGCCGCCGACGCGGCCAGCAAGGCCCGCGCGGAGCCCGCAAGCGCCGATCCCGGCGATGGTCCGAGTGGCGATCCCAGTAGCGATCCCTTCGCCGCCGCCCGAGCCCGGGCCGATCAGCCCGAACCGAACGACGCCCCCGCCGCTTCCGCCCCCGCCGCACCCGCGCCCAAACCGGCCGCACCGCCGCCGGTACAGACGCAGCGCGCCCCAGTCGAGCACAGCAGGACCGATCGGTCGGACGCGGCCCTGGCGGACGCTTTCGCGCGCGATCTCGAAGCCGACCTTCAGGGCGACCCGCTGCGGGCCGATATCGAGGCGCGCGTCGAGGCCGACCTCAGGTCGGAGCCATTGGAACTGACGCCCGAAGCCTTGAACGACGAGACGCGCATCCCGGATCGTGCGCCGGCCGCGCCGATGCCCTTTCCCACCGGCGCCATTCCCACGCCCAGACCCGCGGCACCCGAGACCGCGGCACCCGAGACCGCAGCAGCCGAGACCTCGACCCCGACCACACCCGATCCGATCGAGACGCGCGAGCCCTTCGACATCGACGCGATCACCGGGCCGCGTCGGCGCGGACAGGTCCCGCTCGACGACGAACCGACGCCCGAACTGCCCCGTTTCCTCAGGGGCGGCCGGAACACCGACGCTCCGTCGCAGGCCATGGCCCCGTCGACGACACCGGAGCCTGCCAGCCGCGTCGCGAGTGATCCCGCCGCGCCGACGCAGCTCTCGCCCCGGACGGTTCTCGGCGTGCCGAGCGAAACCGAGCGGCCGGTCGAGCCGCAGCGAGACCTCCGGGACGACGAAGCCGACGAGCGTCCGTCCTTCGCCGATGTCTCCGGCGCCGGTCTCCCCGAAAGCGATCTCGGCGACGACCACGGCACGGCCCCGCAGGAGGCGGCCGAAGCCAACTCGCCTCCCCATTCCACCGGCAACGACACGCCCGCGCGCCCGTTCGATGCCCTCTACCGGGCCCGCGAAGGGTTGGCGCAGGGCGCGCGGGAGGATGCGACCGGGAGCGCCGCGGAGCCGGCGGCCGCTCCGAAGCCCGCGCCGTCCCCCGCACACGATGACGAGCCCGGACCACCCGCCACGGCGACGCCGCCCGGCGCATCCGACATGCGCAGCCTGGAGCAGCAGATGGAAAACCTCCTCCGGGAGCTGACGACACGCGGCAAGTCCGATGGAGAGAAGACGTGATGACCGCTTCGTCGCCCTATCAGACGTCCGCCCTGCCCCACCGCCGCGCGCAGGCCCGCATCGGCTCCTGGCTCCTCGCCCTCGCCACCCTCGTCATCGCGCTCGCGCTGCCCGGCACGGCGCACGCGCAGGCGCTCACCATCGGACTCGGCGAGGACCTCGGGCTGACCGAACGGGCGATCCAGCTCGTCGCGCTCGTCACGATCCTCAGCCTCGCGCCGTCGATCCTCATCATGGTGACGTCCTTCACCCGGATCGTCGTGGTGCTCTCGATCCTGCGCACCGCGCTCGGCACGCAGACCGCGCCGCCCAACACCGTCATCATGGCGCTCGCGCTCTTCCTGACGGGCTTCGTGATGGCCCCCACCATGCAGACGGTCTACGACGAGAGCGTGCGCCCGCTCGTCGAGGGCTCGATCGAGATGGAGCAGGCGATCGAGCGCGGCATCCGGCCCGTCCACGCCTTCATGCGCGAGCATGTGCGCGACAAGGATCTCGAACTCTTCATGGACATGGCCCGCGAGGAGGCGCCCGTCCTCGCCGAGGACATCAGCCTGCGCACGCTCGTGCCGGCCTTCATGATCTCGGAGCTGCGCCGCGCCTTCGAGATCGGCTTCCTACTCTTCGTGCCCTTCCTGATCATCGACCTCGTCGTCGCGTCGGTCCTGATGTCGATGGGCATGATGATGCTGCCGCCGGTGATCATCTCGCTGCCATTCAAGCTGATCTTCTTCGTCCTCGTCGACGGATGGGGCCTCGTCGCGGGCAGTCTGGTGCAGAGTTTCGGGTGAGGCCCGGCGCCGGCCCCAGCGCCAGGCGACGACGGCCTCAGCCGTCGTTCATCGCAACGTCGAGCGTCTCCAACGGGCCGACCTCGCGCGTGCCGATCTCGGGCGCCGCGGGCGCTTCGGGCTCGCCGAAATAGCGGGTGCGGTACTCGTCGAGGAAGGCGTCGAGATCGTCGGAGCGGGCGACGCGCCCGGCAACGCCCGCGAACGCGACGCTCGATTCGCCCACCGGCTGCGAGACGATCGTGAAGGCCGCCTCGTCCGCCGTGCCGGCCATGCGGGGGGCGAGGTTCCCGCGCAACCGGTCGAGCGCGACAGCATCCCCGGCCAACGTGTAGGCGATGGCGGCGCGTAGCGCGTAGCGGCGTTGCGTCTCGGTCAGCGGCGGGGTCGATTCCCAGGCGCGGCCGATGATCCGCTCCATCTCCTCGCCCGCCTCCTGCCAGCGCTCGGCCTCCCAGAGGGCCGTGGCGCGCAGCCGGTCGGCGCGCGGACCCTCGAGAACCGAGAGCGTCTCCAGCGCGAAGTCGACGCGGCCGGTCTGGAGAAGGGCGCGCGCCTCCAGAAGGCGGCGGTCCTCGTCGATCATGCCCGGCAGCGCCGCCTGGCGGGTGCGCGACAGCGTCGTCAGCGCGGCGCTCGGACGGCCGTCCATCAGTTGGACGAGCGCGAGCTTGGCCGCGACCTGCGCCCGCGCGGCGCCCCGCAGCCGGTTGTCGATCTGATACTGCAGGAGCTCGGCGGCCTTCGGCAGCAAATCGACCGAAATCAGCCGGTCGGCGAGGCGGCGGATCATCTCGTCGCCCCGACTGCCGACGGGCGTGAGATCGTTGAAGTCGTAATAGAGCGACAGCGCCTCGACGGCCGGCATCGTGTCGGCCTCGCCCTCGAGGAAGAGTTGGGCGAAGGCTTCGCCCATCGCGTCCTGGATCTGCTCGACCTCCTCGAGATCGGGGCGCGAGAGGACGGCCTGGCGCAGCGCCCGGAAGGCCTCCCGGTGGTTGCCGGCCTCGAGTTCGAGTGCGCTCAGGCGATTGAGCGCGTGAATCTCGGTCGAATCACCACGCCAGCCGATCGAGAGCGCGCGCAGACGCTGGATTCCGTCCTCCAGGGACATGTCGCCGTTGGCGACCCGCAGATCGGTCAGGCGAACCTGCGCCTCGTAGGACCGGGGCCGCTCGCCCTCGGCCTCGACGACCGCATACGCCTTCTCGGCATCCTCGGCCCGGCCGACGATCTGGCTGAAGCGGCCGATGAGGAGAGCGCGCTCGTTGAGCTGACCCTGGTCGAGCTCGGCGACGACGAGGCGCTCCAGCTGCTCGCCGGCGGTCGAGACGTCGTTGCGCTCCAGCGCGGCGCGCGCGGCCGCGAGGCGGAAGCGGGCCTGGAGGGTCGGCGGATAGGCATGGAGGATCGCGGAGCCGTCCCGGAAGGCCCGGTCGGCCTTGCGCCACTGCCCGTCCTGCACGTCGGCGAGCGAAAGCCAGAGGCGGGCTTCGGGATCGTCGATGAGGTCGGGCGAGCCGAGCGCCGCACGCGCCATCGGCGTACGCCCGAGAAGCGTGTTGGCGACACCCTTGAGAAGCTGGAAGCGGCTCGTGCCGGGCAGCGATTCGTCGTCCTGCTCGATGGCGCTGAGGACCGAGAGCGCCTCGGGCGCGAAGAGGTGGGAGACGTAGTGCTCGGCCAGCGTCATGCGAAGGTCGGAGCGGCGGGCCGGGTTCTCGGTCGCGGCGGCGCGGCGCATCAGCTCGCCCGCCCGGTCGGTATCGGCGACCACCGTGGTCGGCGCGAAGAGGACGCGGGGCTTGGGCGCACCGCGCAGCCTGTCGTCGGCCAGGAGATCGAAGGCACGGCGCGCCTGCGTCAGCTGCAGGCCGCCATCGAGCGTGGCGCGCACGCCTTCGTCGGTCTTTACGAGCCGCAGCCCGTCGACCTTGGGCACCACGGCGAGACCCTGCGCGCTTCGCAGCACGTCGAACTCGACATAGCTCTGCTCGACCGGCATGCCCTGCGGACCCGCAGAGGCGAGCGCCAGGCTGACCCGGCCGATGCCCGGCAGGTCGATGTCGCGCGTCACCAGCGGACCATCGATGGGAAAATCGACGAGACCGGCCTTGCTCGCCTCGCGCGTGCGCAGGGGCGCGATCGTGCGGGCCACGCCATCGGCCGATCCGGCGAGCGAGAGCGTCCACTCGGTGCCATCGGCGATCAGCTCGGCCACGCGGCCCTCGGGGCGCGAGAAGCGCAGCACCTGCACGTCGCCGATGCGGGCGAGGTCGAGCCCCGCCACCCGGCCGACCACGATCTCGCGCAGCGCGTCGATGTCGATCGCCCGCTCCGAGCCGAAGACGGCCCAGACGTCGTCGCCGCGATCGAAGACCGCGGCTGGCGTGGGCGCCTCGAAGGCGAAGGTGAGGGCGAGGTCCTCGCCGGGCGGCGTGACGACGATGTCGAGCTCGTCGGCGGGCGCCGGGCGGGGCGCGAGGCGCACGTCGCGAACGGTCCGCGTCGCCGTCTCGTCCAGTCCCGGCGGCGGGGGCGGCGCGCGGCGCGCGACGGCGCTGGTGCGTTCGGGCGCGGGCGGGCTCAGCGTCGCCGGCAGCGCGGCACGCGGCGCGATGTTGAGCTGGTCGAGCGTCGAGGACGGGGCCGTCGTCACGTCGATCACATAGGCGCTCTCGTCCCAGAAGCCGCGCACGGGCACGCTCGGCAACACGTCGATCTGGACGACGAGCTTACCGTCGCGCTGGCCGGCGCGGACCTGCTGCAATTCCTCGGGCATGCGCTGCTTGAGCGCGGTGAGGTCGATCGTGCCGCCGGCGCTGAAGACGACCTCGATCTGGTCGTCGTCGCGGTTCATCTCGGCCGAGACCGCGCCCTCCCAGATGAAGGCGAGGCGCGCGAAGGTCGGATGGATGCCGTAGCGGAAATCGACCTCGGGCAGCGCCCCGTCGCGACGCACGAGCACGGCGTCGGCGAGATCGGAGAGCCGCTTGATGGCCTCGGGCGGCAGAGCCGGCATCGGGCCCGTCCAGTTGGCGGGCAGGACGTCGATATAGAGCTCGTCGCCGGCCCGAACGGTGTTGATGCGGAAATCGCGCGTGAGGGCGAGGCGGATGCCGCGCCCGTCGGGGTCGAGCCGCGCGGCGCTGACGGCGCGCGGAATGGCGGCCGGGATGTCGGAGAGATCGACGTCGATCGCCTTCTCGAGATCGATGAAGACGAGGCCATCGTTGATCTCGGTGCGGGGCGGCGAGACGGCGGCGTCGCGGATGACGATGCGGGCGTAGCCGTTCTCGTAGGACGCCTTGACGCCGGCCTGGGCCGCCGCGGCGGCCGTGGCCAGCCCGACGAGGGCGAGCCCGACCACACGGGCGGCGCGCCGCAATCCATCGCCCGGCCGCTGCCGAAGACCCTGACCGTCGCTAGCCCTGAATACCACGAGCCGTTCCCCTCTCCACGGCGACGCGCATGGGCGCATCGTCCGATCCCGGGGGACAGGTTAGGCAATCGCCGTTAACCGAGGCTTAGCCGGGCCGTCCCCCGGTGGGTGGGGCGTGGACGAGGACGAGGCTGCACGAGAACGAGGCGGGGCCGCCTGACGCTTCAGCGCGGCATCTCGCCCTGGATCACCGGCAGGTTGGCCGGCACGCTCGGCTTGAGGCCGGCGGCGGGGGCGGAGCGCGCCCCGGCAAGACGCACGGTGAGGCGGGTAGCGGGCTTGGCGTCCATCTCGCCCATCACGTCGGCGAGCTTGCGCGGGTTCATCCGCCGCGCGACCGCCTCCAGGACCTCCATGTCGAGTTCGGCGAGGATGCGGGCGGCCTCCTTGGCCTTCATGGCTTCGTACATGGTCACGATGCGGTCCATGTCGGCATCGGGCGCGGGTGCGCCATCGACACCGACCGAGCCGTTCTCCGCACGCAACTCCATCGCGCGCAACGACCCGATCTGCTCCTCGATCCGCGTCTCGGCGGCCTTGAGGAGCGATTCGCGCATGTCGAGCTCGCGCTCGCGCTCGGTGAGGAGGCGCCGCCGGTCGGCGATGCGCTCGCCGAGCACCGTCTCTGTCGGCACGACGTCGAGGGGGCTGGTCGGCGTCTGCTCGGGCGTCTCGCGCCCGGCCGATTCGATGTAGATCTCGGTCTCTCCGGTGCGTGGCCCGTCCTTACGCAACACGGGCGGCTCCGGGCCCAGCATCGACTGGGCGAAGGCACCGTCGACGAGGGGCGCGCCGAGGAAGAGGTCGGCGCCCTTCAGCATCAGGAGGCAGGCGGCCGCCATCGCGACGGTGGTGAAGAGGCGGGGCGTGCGCGGCCGGGGCAGATTGGCGCGCGGCAGCCTGACGTCGCGCATGCTCGGCATCGGAACCCTGGCGAGCGTCTCTGCGAGACCATCGATGGCCGAAGGCTTCGGTAATGGATCGGCGGCCGTCTGGGACGCCGGATCGGCCGATGCAGCTTGGAGTGACGGCTGGAGAGACGGCTGGCCGCCCTCCGTCGCAGACGGCGCATCGAGGGAGCGCGCCGAATCTTGCGGAGCGGCCGGGTTCTTGCTCGTTCGGGCCTGGGTCGCGGGGCGCATCGGGCAACTCCTAAGCGCGCCGGTTCAACCGGACGCGCATTGTGGGATGACTATCGGGGACGAGGGGCGGCGAATGGGGGCCGCCCGGATCAGGCCGCGCGGTGGAAGGGGGCGGCGTGGACGGTACCCGCCTCGTCGTCGAGCGGACCGCGGCCGAGACCGACGTCCCTGCCCATGTCCCGTCCGTCCTGCATCGCCTTGGTGATCTGCGTGATGCGGTTGAGCACCGTCTCGCCCTGCGCGAGTTGCTCGCCGAGCTTGCCGGTCACGTGGTCGGCCTCGTCGAGCCGCTTGGCCAGCCCGTGCTCGACCTGGACGGCGCTCGCCTTCAGGCCGGCGAGCGCGCGCTCGGCATGGTTGGTCGCCGCCACCAGGTTCTCCATCGTGCGGCGCAGCTCGCCGCCATCGACGCGCAGACGGCGCAACTGCCGGTTCAGCAGCACGCAATAGCCGATCGTCGCCGCCAGAAGGCCCGCCACGATGAGTTCGATCGCCAGGTTCAACATCGCTTCAATCCCCCAAAAAACACGTCTCGCCCCCGCTCGGGCGCCATTGTCGTCAACCGCTCGGCTCAACCGTCCTGAATGGCCCGGGCAGGCCGGCGGCGCAGCGGCTGGGCCGCCCGCACCGCGATCTTCTCGCCCGCGCGGCCCATCTGGGCCTGCCCGAGCTTGATGCCCCCGGCGCGCATCTCGATGAGATCGTCGGGCGTAACGTCGAGCATCAGCGTGTCGCCGATATCCATCGCCATCACGTCGCGCAGCGCCATCGCCTTGGTGGCCAGCACCGCCTCCACGTCGAGCTCGGACAGCGCGACCTGGGTCGCCAGATGGCGCTCCCAATCGTTGTCGCGCCCGAAGGTCTCGCCCATGAAGACCTGGAGGAGCTGCTCGCGGATCGGCTCGATGGTGGTATAGGGCAGCAGCATCTCCAGCCGCCCGCCCCGCGATTCCATGTCGATCTTGAACTCGATGAGAACGGCGGCATTGGCGTTGCGCGTGATGGCGGCGAAGCGCGGATTGCTCTCGTTCCGGTCGATCTCGAACTGCACCTCGGTCAGCGGCGCGAAGGCCTTGGTCATGTCGGCGAGGACGAGCTCGGTCATCCGCGAGACGAGCGTCATCTCGATCGTCGTGTAGGGCCGCCCGTCCATGCGCGGCACGCTCGCGCCCCGCTTGCCGCCCAAGAGCACGTCGACGAGCGCGTAGATGAGGTCGCCCGACACGTTGATGAGACCGTAATTGTCCCACTCCACGGCCTTGAATATCGTCAGCACCGCCGGCAGCGGCACCGCGTCCATGTACTCGCCGAAGCGGACCGAGGAGATGTTGTCGATCGTCACCTCGACCGTGTCGCCGGTAAAGCTCCTGAGGCTCGTCGTCGTCAGCCGGACCAGCCGGTCGAAGACGACCTCCAGCATCGGCAACCGCTCGTAGGAGACCATCTGATTGTCGATGATCGCCTGAACGCCGGTGCGCGCCGTGCGGGCGCTGGCCTCGTCGGTGAACCCGAGAAGGTTGTCGATCTCCTCCTGGCTCAGCACCCGGTTGAGGCCGGAGCGCCCCGAATCGGGCGCGGCGGCGGCGATGGCGTCGGCCTCCTCCTCCGCCGACATCGTGGTCGGGTCCTCGCCCATGGCGGCGAGCATGTCCAGGTAGTCCTGGTCCATCTCGGTTCCGGCAGCGCCCGTCTGTTCCGTCATGGGTCTGTCCTTTAGTCGCTCGCGCCGCGGGGCTGGTTAGTCGCTCGCGCCGCGGGAGTTCGTTTCGCTCGCGCCGCGGGGCTGGTTAGTCGCTCGCGCCGCGGGAGTTCGTTTCGCTCGCGCCGCAGGGCTGTATCTTGCTCGCGCCGCAGGGCTGGGGCTACCGGTCCCCGCCGCGAGGCGGGCCGTGGCGCAGGGCGCTATTGGATGATGAGTTCCTGGAAGAGAACGTCGTCGATCTCCTCGGGCGCGATGGCGATGTTGATGCGCCGCGTCAGCTCCTCGCGCAGCCGGTAGAGGCCGGCCGAGCCCGAAAGGTCCTCGGTGCGCATCTCCCGCAGGTAGACCTGGAACGTGTCGATGATGCGCGGCAGATGCGGCTCGACCATCTGGACGATGCCCCGGTTGGCGACCTGCAGCGTCACGCGCAGCTTCAGATAGCGCACCGTGGCGTTGGTCGTAGCGAGGTTCACCGTGATCTCGGGAAGGTCGTAATAGGTCATCTGGTCGCCTTGCGGCGTCTCGACCGTGCGTGCGCCCGACAGGAACATGCCCGAGGCGTAGCCATAGGCGCCGGCGGCACCGACCAACATCACCAGCGCACCCGCGATCACGATCCAGATGGGCACGCCCTTGCGGGCGGGCGGACCCTCCAGCGCAGCCTGGTCTACCGTCGTCTCCATCGACATCGCTCAACTCCTGCCTGATCGGACGACCGGGTCGCATCCCGGGTCCGGCGTCTCGCATCTCGGGCGGGAGGATCCGTCATCTCGCAGCGCGGAACCTGTGGTCCCGCAACCCCGGAGACGGCGTTCCCCCAGCGCCTCGTGGTTAACGAATAGGTCGCCAGGGTTAACGAAGCGTTTCGCGCGGCAGATTGTGCCGGGCAAAAGATGCCGGCGTGATGGAAGCGCTTGCGGAGTGCCGGTAGGAAGCGCTGGAAGCGGGCGTCGGCGCAGACGAGATCCGCCTCGACGCGATACGGCGCGGTCGGAAGCTTTCCAGGCCGGCCGAGGTCCGTCTTCCTCGCGATGCCTGCCGATACAGACCCGTCTCCGGGTCCGCGCCAGGATGCTCGGATGCCGACATCGTCTCATTTTGGGCGTGTTCTGGATGTGGCCGGGCCATTGCAGGGCCATTCTGGCACATGCGAAGACGGGCACGGCATGATGAGCGCAATGCGGGCGTGATAACGCAAGCGGCGATGGTGGACCCGGCTCTCTCGCGATCGGCCGCCCGTCAGACAGACACGGGACGAGCGGTCCTATCGGACAGGAAGGAACGATGATGAAGACGACGATCCTGGCAGCGGCGATGGTGCTCGCGATCACCACGGGCGCCTTGGCGCATTCGACGCAGGAGACGACCGTGCCGATGGATGGGGCGGACGTCCGGGAGGTGACCGAACTCGTGCTGCGGTTCGACCAGCCCATGCGCATCACCCGCATCGCCCTGTCGGGCTCGGATGGCGAGATCGGCCTGTCGTCCGACATGGGCACCAACGCGGTGACCGAGTACGTCGCGACGCCCGAGGGCGCGGTCGCGCCAGGTGAATACGAGGTCGAATGGCGCGGTCTCTCCGCAGACGGCCACCCGATGCAGGGCGGCTATTCCTTCACGGTCGGCCGGTAGCGAGGGCGGCACGTGCTCAAGCTGGACGGTCTCGCGCCGATCGACGGCTGGGTCGCGGCCGCGATCCTCGCCAAGGCGATCGGCTACGCCGCCGCGTTCCTGGCGATGGGCGGTCCCCTCTTCCTCCTCGCCTTGCCCCGAGCGAATGCGCGAACGCGTCTCTTCGTGCGGCGGATGACGGCGGCGGCGGCCGTTGCGGCGGCCATCGTGATGGCCCTGCGCCTCGACATCAGGGCCGGACGGATCTCCGGCATGGGCGTGGAGGGTATGCTCGACCCCATCATGATCGGCATCGTCTGGGAGAGCCCGATGGGCGACAGCCTCCTCGTGCGCGGGTTTGGCCTCATCCTCGCTCTGGCGGTTTTCGTATCGAGGGCTTGGGGCCTGGCCCTCGCGCTCGTCGGTTCGGTGCTGATCGCCGTCTCCTACGCCCAGGTCGGACACGCGCTCGGCGAGCCCCGCCGGGCCTTGGCGACCCTCTTGACCGTTCACCTGCTGGCCGCCGCCTATTGGATCGCGGCGCTCGAACCCTTGCGACGCGGCGCGAGCCTGCCGGGCGCCGCCGTTCTCCACCGGTTCGGGCGCATCGCGGCCGTCACGGTCGGCGTTCTGGTGATCGCCGGCGGCACGCTCGCCTACCTCCTCGTCGGCGATCTCGAGGGCCTCGTCGGAACGGCCTATGGCTGGACCCTGCTCGCCAAGGTCTCCGTCGTCACGTTCCTCCTCGGCCTCGCGGCGCTGAACAAGCTCCGACTCGTGCCCGCGATCGCGAGGGGGGACCGCGACGCGCCCCTCCGCCTTCGCCGCTCGATCGCGTGGGAGATGGCCGCCGTCGCCGCCATCCTCCTCGCGACGGCGACGCTCACCTCGATCACGACACCCCCTTCGAATCTCTAGACGAGAGTCGTCAGGTCCCATGCCCGGTCCCGACCACGTGGCGGCGCCTTCACATCCGCCCCGCGTTCCGCCACTCTCCGGCGCATGACAGAGACCCGCGCCGCCGAATCGCTCGAGACCGACAACGAAGGCGAGGTCTCGGCCGCCGTGCGGAGCTTTTCCGGCCGCTTCGGGCAGGCCTTCGCGATCCTGTGCATCGCGCTCTCGGTCTTCGCGATCGTCGCCAACATCTACGGCCGCGTCTCGACGCTCTGGCTGGTCGGCATCCATTTCGCCGGCTTCGCGCTCCTCTGCGCGCTGCGCTATCCCTTCCGGATCGGCCGCTGGACGGCGCCCCTCTGGCTCGACGGCCTGATCGGCCTCGCCATCGCCGGCGCCACGCTCTTCATCATCGGCTCGGAGAACGCGATCTACGCCCAGGGCGTGCGCCTCGACGGCCCCCAATGGGTCGCCGCCATCGTCACCATTCTGGGCGCCATCGAGCTGACGCGGCGCACGACGGGGTGGATCATCCCGGTCCTCATCATCCTCAGCCTCGCCTATGTGGCCTTTCTCGGCGCCATGATCCCTGGCGTCTTCCGCTTCGCGGGCCTCTCGGTCGAGACGGTCGTCTTCCGCTCCATCTTCGCCGACGAGGGCATGTTCGGCACGATCGGGCGCATCTCGGCGACCTTCGTCTTCATGTTCATCATCTTCGGCGCCTTTCTGGTGCGCTCTGGCGCGGGCGACTTCATCATCGATCTCGCGCGCTCGGTCGCCGGCAAGCTCGTCGGCGGGCCGGGCTTCGTCGCCGTCTTCTCGTCGGGGCTGACGGGCACGATCTCGGGTCCGCCGTCGCCAACACGGTCTCGACCGGCGTCATCACCATCCCGCTGATGAAGAAGTCGGGCTTTCCGCCTAAATTCGCCGCCGGCGTCGAGGCGGCGTCCAGCACGGGCGGGCAGCTGATGCCGCCCATCATGGGTGCGGGCGCCTTCGTGATGGCCTCCAACACGCAGATCCCCTATCTCGACATCGTCGCCGTCGCGACGCTGCCGGCCATCCTCTACTTCCTCTCCGTCGCCTTCTTCGTGCGCATCGAGGCCAAGAAGCACGACATTCGCGGAATGGACGACGACGAGCCGCGCCGCTCGATCGACGTCCTCAAGGAGGGCGGGCCGTCCTTCCTCATCCCCATCGCGGTGCTGATCTACCTCCTCATCGACGGCTATACGCCGGTATACGCGGCCGGCTTCGCGATCCTCTCGGTCATCGTGGCGAGCTGGATCTCGGGCCTGTCGAGCCATCCGCCCGATCGGCAGGAGCTCTTCGCGCGCATGATCCCGTCCATCGCGCTGCCGCTCGTCGCGCTCGCTGCGGTGGCCCTCGCCGAGGCCGAGCCTCTCCTCGGTCTCGGCCTCGTCGTCGGCGCGACGCTTCTCGGCGCCGTCTGGTCACGGCGCGGCATGAACCTGCGCGCCATCTACGAGGCGCTGGTCCTCGGTGCCAACAACATGATCATGACGGCCGTCCTCCTCATCGCGGTCGGCCTCATCGTCAACGTCATCGCCATGACGGGCATCGGCAACACGTTCAGCCTCATGATCTCGGGCTGGGCGGACGGGAACCTCCTCATCGCCATCGTCCTGATCGCGCTGGCGAGCCTCGTCCTCGGCATGGGCCTGCCGGTGACGGCGGCCTATATCGTGCTCGCCACGCTCTCCGCGCCGGCGCTCCAGGCGCTCATCCAGAACTCGGCGCTCATCGACATGATCGCGTCCGGCACGCTGCCCGAGGCCGCGCGCGCACCCTTCATGCTGGCCGACCCGGCCGCCCTCACCGCGCTCGCGGCGCCGATGGACGCCGCCGCCGCCCGCGCGCTCGTCCTCGCAGCCCCGCCCGAGATCTTAGGCCTCGTCTACCCGTCCGCGCTCGATGCGGCCTCCGTGACGGCGGCGCTTCTCTCGGCGCACATGATCATCTTCTGGCTGAGCCAGGATTCCAACGTCACGCCGCCCGTCTGCCTCACGGCCTTCGCCGCAGCCGCCATCGCCAAGACGCCGCAGATGGCGACCGGCGTCATGGCCTGGAAGCTCGCCAAGGGGCTCTATATCGTGCCCGTCCTCTTCGCCTACACGCCGTTCCTGTCGGGCGATCCGATCACGATCCTCCTCATCTTCGGCAAGGGCGTGGTGGGCGTCTACGCGCTGAGCGCCTTTCTGGAGGGCCATATGGAGGCGCCGCTCAACTGGGGGCTGCGCATCGTGGCCGGCGTGGCCGGCGTGGGCGCGCTCTGGCCGCAGGCGGCCCTCGTCAACATCGCCGCCGTCATCGTCACCCTCGCCCTCCTCGCCCTGACGGTCCGGGCCGACCGGGCGCGGATGGGGGCGCAGGCGCCCGCTTGAGCGCCCGTTTGAACGCCTCCCGCATCGTCTGCATCGGCGCGGCCCATGTCGACCGCACGGCCCGCGCGCTGGGCCCGGTCGCGATGGGATCGTCCAACCCCGTCGCGATGCGATCGAGCGTCGGCGGTGTGGCCTGCAACGCCGCCCGCGTCGCCGCCCGGCTGGGTGCGCAACCCGGTGTCGAAGTCGCCTTCATCGGCCTCGTCGGCGACGACGAGGCCGGCCGGACGGTGCGGGCCGCGCTTCGGGCGGACGGCGTCGACACAGCCCGCCTCGCTTCGGCGGATGGCGCGACCGCGACCTATACCGCCTTTTTGGACGAGGCGGGCGATCTCGTCGTCGCGCTGGCCGACATGGGCCTCTACGACAGGATCGGACCGGAGACGATCGACGCCGCTGCCGACCTCCTCGACGACAGCGCGGTCTGGTTCGCCGACGCGAACCTGCCGGCGGAAACGCTGGGCGCTCTCTCCGAGGCCTGGGCGCGACGCGTCGCGCGTTGGGAGACGGACCCCTCCGGCACCACGCGCCCCACGCTCGTCCTCGACGCCGTCTCCGTCGCCAAGGCCGCCCGCACGCGCGACGTGGCTTGCGACCTTCGCTTCATGGGGCGCGACGAGGCGCATGTCGTCTATCCCGGCCTCGACCTCGACGAGATCGCGCGGGAGGAGGTCCGGCGCGGCGAGATCGCCATCGTCACCTTCGGCGCCGAGGGCTGCGTGGCAATCGGCCACCCCTTCCGCTATCACGCCGTCCGCGCCGCCCCGGCCGATCTGCGCGACGTGACGGGGGCGGGCGACGCGCTCATCGGCGCCGTCCTCGCGCGGATCGCGGCGGAGCCTTGCCACGCGTCGGACCGGAGCGGCGAGCGTGTCCATCGGATTGCCGATGCGTTGGAGGACGGCGTCGTGGCCGCCGCCTTCGCCGTGGAGGCGACGGGCAGCATGCCCGCGCGCCTCACCCCGGCGGCGCTTCGGGAGCGGTTGGCGCAGGCTCGCGACGATCTGCGCTTCTCTGGGAGTACAGCAGAGACCGCCGACCGTTTCGCCGCGCTCTACCGACGTGGCGCGGTTTGACAAGCACGGCGGGGAGCGCGATGCGATCCTCATGACAGTCTCTTCCCCAGCCGCCCCGCCCCTCACCCTCTCCGACGAGGTCCGCGACGCCCTCGGTGCCGGCCGCGCCGTCGTGGCGCTCGAATCGACCATCATCGCGCATGGCCTGCCCCGGCCGGACAATCTCGCCGTCGGGCGCGCGCTCGAGGACGAGGTGCGCGGCGCTGGCGCCGTGCCCGCCACGATCGCGGTGCTCGACGGTCGCATCCACGCGGGCCTCGGTGCGGCGGAGCTGGAGCGCGTGGCCAACGAGGACATGCCCAAGCTCTCGCGCCGCGACCTCGCGCTCACGCTCTCGCGCGGCGGCTCGGGCGCGACGACGGTGGCGGCGACGATGATCGGCGCCCATCTCGCCGGCATCCGCGTCTTCGCCACGGGCGGCATAGGGGGCGTCCACCGGGGGGCGGAGACGAGCTTCGACGTCTCGGCCGATCTCGAAGAGCTCGCCCGCACGCCCGTCGCCGTCGTCTGTGCGGGCGCGAAATCGATCCTCGATCTGCCGAAAACGCTCGAAGTGCTGGAGACCAAGGGCGTGCCCGTCATCGGCTATGGCACCGACGAGCTGCCCGCCTTCTACACGCCGACGAGCGGGCTCGATCTGACCTTGCGCGCCGACACGCCGGGCGAGGTCGCCGCCATGCTCGCCCTGCAGGCCCGGCTCGGCCTCGAGACCGGCACCGTCATCGCCGCACCCATCCCGGCAGCCGACGCGCTCGAGACCGAGGCCGTCTCCGCCTGGATCGAGGCCGCGC
This sequence comes from uncultured Alphaproteobacteria bacterium, assembly GCA_963842125.1. Lineage (GTDB taxonomy): Bacteria > Pseudomonadota > Alphaproteobacteria > Rhizobiales > CAWCWK01 > CAWCWK01. The sequence goes on from CAWJFE010000001.1 coordinate 607,325, forward strand.
TCCTCGCCGCCGACGCGCAAGGCGTGGCTGGCAAGGCCGTCACGCCCTTCCTCCTCCAGCACCTCGCCCAGGCGACGGGCGGCGCGGCGCTCAAGGCCAACGTCGCCCTCGCCCGCAACAATGCCCGCATCGCCGCCGAGATCGCGGTGGCGCTGGCGGGTTAGGTCCGAAGGAGAGGGGTGGGGGCGCACCTTGCCGCGCCCCCGCCCCTCTGGCGTCTTCCCCGCGTCGCGCTAGCTTCCCCGGTGAGGGAGAGACGACATGGCATTGGACTCGTTCGAGGGCGGCACCGCCCTCGTCATCGGCGCGACGGGCGGGATCGGGCGCGCCGTCGCGTCCGGGATCGAGGCGTCAGGCCGGTTCGATCGCGTGATCGGCCTCGGGCGCTCGACCCGTCCCGGCATCGACATTCTCGACGAGGCGAGCGTGGCGGCAGCGGCCGGGCATGTCGCGGCGATGGGCGAGCTCCGCCTCGTCTTCGACGCCACGGGCGCGCTCTCGAAGGATGGGCTGGTGCCCGAGAAGTCCTGGCGCCAGATCGACCCCGCCGCCATGGCCCGCGCCTTCGCGCTCAACGCGATCGGACCGGCGCTCCTCGCCAAGCATTTCCTTCCGCTCTTCCCGCGCCAGGGCCGCGCGGTCTTCGCCACGCTGTCGGCGCGGGTCGGGTCGATCGCGGATAACGGGCTCGGCGGCTGGTACAGCTATCGCGCATCGAAGGCGGCACTCAACCAGATCGTGCGCTGCGCCGCGATCGAGCTCGCCCGCTCCCGGCCGGACGCGCTCTGCATCGCCCTTCACCCCGGCACCGTCGACACCGGGCTCTCGGAGAGTTTTGCCAAGGCGGGGCTGGAGGTGCAGCCGCCCGATCTGGCGGCCGAGCGGATGCTCACCGTGATCGACGGGCTGACCCCGGCCGACAGCGGCGGCTTCCGGGACCATCTCGGCGAGGCGATTCCCTGGTAGGTAGGCCGAGAGCTGCCGTCAGCGCCGCCATCATCTTCGCAGCGCAGCGCGGGAGATCTGCCGGCTCAGCAGCAGCACCGGCAGCAGGCTGACGCCGACGATGACGAGCGAGGGGATGGCGGCCTCGGCGAGCCGCTCGTCGGAGGCGAGGCGGTGGGCCTGGACGGCGAGCGTGTCGTAGTTGAAGGGCCGCATGATGAGCGTCGCGGGCAGCTCCTTCGTCACCTCGACGAAGACGAGGAGCGCCGCCGTGAAGAGGCCGCCCTTGATGATCGGCACGTGGACGCGCGCCAGCGTTCCGGCCGGCGAGGCGCCCAGCACCCGCGCCGCGCCGTCGAGCGAGGGCGTCACGCGGGCGAGGCTGGCATTGATGGCGCCGAGCGAGATCGCCATGAAACGGACCGTGTAGCCGAAGAGGAGCGCGGTGATGCTGCCGGTCAGCAAGAGCCCGGTCGAGACGCCGAAGCGCGCGCGCATGAAGGCGTCGAGCGCATTGTCGAAGCCGGCGAGCGGCACCAGCAGTCCGACGGCCACGATCGAGCCCGGCAGCGCGTAGCCGAGGGAGACCATCCGGCTCGACGTCGCCGTCGCCGGGCCTGGGTGGAGCCGCGCCGCATAGGCGAGGAGGAGCCCGATCGCGACCGCGATGAGCGCGGCCAGGCTCGCCAGCTCGACCGTGTTGACGACGAGGCGAAGGAGGCGGGGCTGCGCGAAGAGCTCCCACCGCGGCCAGGCGAGGCGGGCCAGGATGAGGATCGGCAGAACGAAGCCGAGGAGGACGGGCAAGGCGCAGGCCGCCGTCGTCGCCCAGCGGCGCCAGCCGCGCAGGGTCATCCGGGCGAGATCGCGCTCCTGGCGCGAGCCCCGCTCCGGCACGTGCCGGCGTTGCAATCGCTCGACGACGAGGAGGACGAGGACGATGCCGACGAGGCAGGCCGCGAGCTGGGTCGCGGCGATACGGTCGCCCATGGCGAACCAGGCGCGGTAGATGCCGGTCGTGAAGGTCGGCACGCCGAAATGGGCGACGGCGCCGTAGTCGGCCAGCGTCTCCATCAGCACCAGCGCCGTGCCGGCGACGAGGGCCGGGCGCGCCATCGGCAGCGCGATGCGCCGAAACGCCCCCCAGGGCCCGGTGCCGAGCAGCCGCGCCGCCTCGAAGGCGGGGCCGGACTGGGCGAGGAAGGCGGTGCGCGCGAGGAGATAGACGTACGGGTAGAAGACGCAGGCGAAGACGAAGCCGGCACCGCCCAGCGAGCGGATGTTGGGGAACCAGTAGTCGCGCGCGCCCCATCCCGTCAGCGCCCGCAGCCCGGTCTGAACGACGCCCGAATGCTGGAGCGCGTCGGTATAGGCGTAGGCGACGACATAGGCCGGAATGGTGAGCGGCATCACGAGCGCCCATTCGAGCACCCGCCGGCCCGGAAATTCGCACAGGCTCACCGCCCAGGCCGTCCCGGTTCCGATGACGAGCGCGCCGAGCCCGGCGATCGCGATGAGCCCGACCGAGTTGGCGACATAGCTGCCCAGCACCGTGCGTGCGAGATGGGCCCAGGCGCCCTCTCCGCTGAGGAAGACCGAGCCCGCAACCGTGAGGAGCGGCAGCGACAGCAAGGCCGCCACCGCGACGGCCGCGACCACGAGGGGGGCGAGGATCGGCGGTCTGGCCCGCTGCGCACCCGGTCTCCCGGCGCGCGGGCGTGGCCCGGTCGGAGGCGATGCCTCAAGCGCTGCCTTGGGCGGTCCCATCGTCATCCTGCGGTCACCGCGATCCGTCGTTGGTAAAGGGCGTCTATGGCCGGCCTATCGACTGCCGGCAGCGGGGCGGCGTAGCGCAAGGTCACGGCCGCCCGGGCCCTCGTTCCAAGGTCTTGTTTGCCCACGGCGAAAAAACCTGTCTAGAGTGCCACCCTGAGAGGCCAACGAGATGTGCCTCGCATGGCCCTTTCGAGCAACCCGGGCACACGGGACGGAAGGACGCGCCGGCGAGGCCGAGAGGGACGGGCGCATGGCGGATGTCGTCTTGAGCCACATCACGAAGCGCTGGGGCGACTTCGTGGGCGTGGACGATTTCGACCTGACGATCAAGGACCGCGAGTTCCTCGTGCTGCTGGGGCCGTCTGGCTGTGGCAAGACGACGACGATGCGGATGATCGCGGGGCTGGAGGATCCGACCTGCGGCGAGATCCGCATCGGCGACCGGGTCGTCAACGATCTGGAGCCCAAGCACCGCGACGTGGCGATGGTCTTCCAGTCCTACGCGCTCTATCCCAATCTCGATGTCAAGGAGAACATCCGCTTCCCCTTGAAGGTGCGCCGCGTGCCCGAGGCCGAGCACGAGGAGAAGGTGCAGCGCGCCGCCCGCATGGTCGAGCTCGAGGACCTCTTGCATAGAAAGCCGCGCGAGCTCTCGGGCGGCCAGCGCCAGCGCGTCGCGCTCGCCCGCGCGATCGTGCGCCAGCCTCAGGTCTTCCTGATGGACGAGCCCCTGTCCAATCTCGACGCCAAGCTCCGGGTCTCGACGCGCGCGCAGTTGAAGAACCTGCAGCACGAATTGCAGGTCACGACCGTCTACGTCACCCACGACCAGATCGAGGCCATGACGCTGGCCGACCGGGTGGTGGTGATGAACAAGGGCGTCGTGCAGCAGGTCGGCACGCCGACCGAGATCTACGACTATCCGGCCAACACCTTCGTCGCCTCCTTCATCGGCTCGCCGGCCATGAACCTCCTGGAGGGCACCATCGAGAACGGGACCTTCCGCACCGCGCACGTGACGGTGACGGGGCTCGACCCCTCGGTGGGCGGACCGGTGACGCTCGGCTTCCGGGCCGAGGACGCGAGCGTGCGGCCGGGCGGCGGCGGAGAGGTCGAGGCGCCGGTCTATTCCATCGAGCTTCTCGGCGATGCGACCATGGTGACGGTGCGGGCCGGCGGCGGCGCGGAGGGCGGCAACGCCTCCGGCCTCGTCGCGGTCAAGGCCGACAAGGAGTACCGCATCGGCATCGGCCAGACGGTCGGCTTCTCCGTGCCGGCCCATATCTGCCACCTCTTCGATTCGGCAACGGGCGCCCGCATCGGCCTTCCCGTCGCCCCCGCCGCCCAGCCCGCGCCGAACGATGGCCGCTACATAGAGGACGCCCCGCCCGACCCGCACGCACCGCGCACGGTGGATGTAGCAATGGCGGCCGATGCCGGGCAGACGGCCTGACGAGATCGACACCGCGATCGGCGCCCCCCGCGCCCCGCGGCGTTCGGTGAACCCCAGGTGCGGCGCGGTCCGCACCGACACCCCATCACAGACCCCCCAGAGAAACGATCGAGGACACGCAATGCTGAAGACACTTCTCCTGGCAACCACCGTCACGGTGGCCTCCGCCACGCTCGCCAACGCGGCCTGCCCCTACGAGGTCACGACACCCATCAAGTCGCTCTCGGCCGGCTTCGAGGCCTGGAAGGCCGTCACCGACGCCATGGCCGAGTGCGGCCCGCTCACGGCCGAGCTCGATCAGGAGTTCCGCGAGAAGCAGCCGGCCGCCTTCGCCGCCAGCCCCGCACTCTACCAGATCGGCGGCGTCGCCAACTCCACGATCGTGCCGCTGCTCAACGACGGCTCGATCCGCCCGCTCGACAGCCTGATCGAGGAATTCGCGCCCGACCTCTCCGACAACCTCAAGATCACGATCGACGGCGAGACCATGGCGATCGCCATGATGGTCAACGCGCAGCACCTGATGTACCGCCAGGACATCCTCTCCGATCTCGGCCTCGAGACGCCCCAGACCTATGAGGACGTGCTCGCCGCCGCCGAGGCCATCAAGGAGGCCGGCGTCGTCGACTACCCCTTGGGCGGCACGCTCATGCCGGGCTTCAACCTCGGCATGGAATTCGTGAACATGTATCTCGGCTATGGCGGGGAGTTCTTCAACGCCGACAAGACGCCGGCCGTCAACAACGAGACGGGCGTCAAGGCGCTTGAGATGCTGAAGGCGCTGACGGCCTATATGGACCCCGAATACCTCGTCTCCGATTCGACCTATGTCCAGCAGCAGTTCCAGCAGGGCAAGATCGCGATGGCCAATCTCTGGGCCAGCCGCGCCGGCGCCATGGACGACGAGGCCGAGAGCCAGGTCGTCGGTCTCGTCGAGATGGCCTCCGCCCCCGGCGTCGAGGGCGGCGATCGACCGGCCTCGACCATCTGGTGGGACGGCATGGTGATCGCGGCCAACGCGACCGACGAGGAGGCCGAGGCGGCCTTCAAGCTCATCCTCGGCGGGCTCGACAGCGAGATGGTGCAGGCCAACAACGATGAGGCCGTCTGGCTGATCGAGGGCTACGAGCCCGGCCGCCTCGCCGCCGGTGCGGCCGCGACCGCGATGGGCGGCGCCGCCCCCTACCCGGCCTCGACCGAGATGGGCGTCATGCTCAACGCCATCGGCGACAACATCGCCGACTACCTGACCGACGCCGCCTCCGTCGAGGATACGCTGGCCAAGGTCGAGGACGCCTATACGACCTCGGCGCGCGAGGCCGGCCTGCTGCAGTAGGCGGCCATACGCTGACAAGACCTCCGCCGCCCTCATCAGTCGGCGGAGGCGATGCCTATCGCGGACGCTTCGCAACCGTCCGCCCCTGACGGTTTGGCCGACGGAGACGGCGCGCTATGAAACGTGGAACATTCTTCGCCTTCGTCGGCCCCTCGCTGGCGCTGATGTTCGTCTTCATCGCGCTGCCGCTCGTCAGCGTCTTCATCCAGAGCTTCCAGCTGACGCAGGAACAGTTCGAGGTCGTGACCGAGCGCTCCTGCACGCCGGGCTTCCCGACGCAGGTCTGCACCGAGAACCAGGTCACCCGCCCCATGCAGGACGCGGACGGCAACATCATCACGACGACGCGCTGGGTCGGCTTCGACACCTACAAGGTGCTGCTGGCGCCGGACCGGGTCGCCGCCGCCTTCTCCGAGGGCGGGGGCGGCCTCAAGGCGCTCCTGACGCTCGACTTCTACAAGGCGCTGCGCTTCACGCTCACCTTCAGCCTCGTCACGCTGCCGCTCGTCATCGGGTTGGGGCTTCTCATCGCGGTCGCGGTCAACAACACGGTGGCGAGCATCCGGGGGCCGGTGATCTTCGTCTCGCTCCTCCCCTTCATCATCACGCCCGTCATCGGCGCCTTGTCCATCCGCTGGCTCTTCTACGGCGACGGCATCCTCACGGCGGCGCTGGAGAACATTCTCGACACCAACATCTCGATGGCGGCCCAAGGCTGGACGATCGAGCTCTTGATGCTCTTCTACCGCGTCTGGCACGTCGCGCCCTTCGCCTTCGTCGTCTTCTACGCGGCCCTCCAGACCGTCAATCAGGACGCGCTCGAGGCCGCGATCGTCGACGGCGCGTCGCGCTGGGAGCGGATGCGCTACGTCATCATCCCGCACCTGATGCCGCTCATCGTCTTCATCGCGCTCATCCACCTCATGGACAGCTACCGGGTCTTCGAGGAGATCGTCGGCTTCTCCTCGGAGGCGCACCGCATCTCCCTCCAGTACCTCACCTTCGACTATCTGACGCCCGACGATAGCGGCAACCGCTCGATCGCGCGGGCCTCGGCCTCCTCGATGCTCACCATGGTCGGCATCGTCATCCTTCTCGTGCCGCTCATCTATCGAACGTGGCGCGACCAGCGAGGAGCGAAATGATGGCCGAGACACGCGCCCTCAAGACGCCGCTCGGCCTCAAGCTCGCCACCAACGGCTTTTTGATCTTCTGGCTCCTGCTGGCGGCCTTCCCGCTGGTGTGGATCATGGTGATGAGCTTCAAGCTGCCGCTCGACGCCTTTGCCGAGAACCCGCTCGACGTGCTCTTCGGCCCGGTCACGCGCGGGGCCGTGGGCGGGCTCTCGCTCGTCGACATCGTCGTCGGCGTCGCGGCGCTCTACGGTTTCTACAAGCTCGCCTTCGGGCGGGGCCCCGGCATGGCGCGCACGCTTGGCGTCGGCGGCCAGGTCTGGCTCGGTTGGATCGCCACCGCCATCGCGCTCGCCCTCGGCTTCGCGATCACCTTCGTGATCGTGCTGCCCTTCCTTCTCAGCCTCGTCGATATGATCTTGGGTGCCATTCCGGGCGTCCGGCTGCTGGTCGAGCCCTTGATCGGCGCGACGACGCAGCACTACACCGCCGTCTGGGTGGAGAACGGCTTCTATCGCCAGTTCATCAACTCGCTCATCATCACGGCGGGCGTGGTGACGATCTCGCTCACCGTCGGCACGCTGGCCGGCTATGCGCTGGCCCGCACCGGCACATCGCTCGCCTTCTGGCTCCTCATCGCGGCGCTCATCTTTCGCGCCCTCCCCCATTCCGTCCTCGTGACGGGCTACCTGCCCTATTTCATCACCTCGGGGCAGTGGATGCAGCCCTTGTGGGACTGGCCGTTGACGGGCTGGTTCTTCGGCCTCTTCTCCGACGAGGCGCCGACGCTCTACGGCATGCGGCTCGCCGTCATCATCGTCCTCGTCTCGATCAACCAGCCCTTCACGATCTGGATGCTGCGCTCCTTCTTCCAGAACATTCCGGCCGAGCTCGACGAGGCGGCCCGCGTCGACGGCTGCTCGCATTTCGAGGCCTTCTGGCGGGTCATCATGCCGGTCATGTGGCCGGGCGTCATCACGACCGGGCTCTTCTCGTTCCTTCTCGCCTATAACGACTATCTCGTCACCGCCCTCCTTCTCGACGGCACGACGCGCACCATGGTCCCGGCCATCACGCAATATTTCAACATGGAGACGACGACGACCGATCAGGTCGAGGCCGTCGCGGCGGCCGTCTCGATCACGGCGCCCTTGTTCATCCTCGTCATGGTCTTCCAGCGCCAGATCGTGTCGGGCCTCACGGCCGGCGCGGTGAAGGGATGAGCGGCGCAAAGGCAGGGGCGAGACCCGAGCAGGGCGCCCTCACCCGCGACAACGACCTCACGAAGACCGACGAGACGGTCCGCACGGTCGATGCCATGGTCGACGGCCTCAACGATCACGACATCGATGGCATGGGCCGCTTCTTCGCGCCCGACTTTCGCTGGATGGGCAATGCCGGCTGCGGCACCAAGAACGGCCTCGCCGAGTTCCAGAACAACTGGCAGCGCCCCTTCCAGGCCGCCTTCTCCGACAAGGTCTGCATCGACGAGGCGCGCCTCGCGCAAGGCGAATGGATGGCCGCCTTCGGGCGCCAGGAAGCGACCCATTCCGGCACCTTCATGGGCATTCCGCCGACGGGCCGGCGCGTGGAGATCCGCTACATGGACTTCTGGAAGGTCACGGACGGACGCATCGCGGACAATTACGTGATGGTCGATTTCCCGCACGTGATGCGCCAGCTAGGCGTCGATCCCTTCGGAGGCGAAGGCTGGGAGGCCTATGACGACGGCACGCGGACGCCGCCCCGACCGTAACCGGGTCGGGCGAGGCACGCGCCGTCAGCGACCGGCCGTGCTGGTGCCGATCAGACGGTAGAGCGGGCAGAAGCGCACCAGCGCCGTCAGGATGAGCACCCAGCCGATGGCGGCCAGAAGCCAGACGACCCAGCCCTCGGTATAGAGATAGGCGACGACGACGAGGGCGAGGCCGACGACGATCCGCAGGATGCGGTCGGTACTGCCGATGTTGGCGGTCTTGAACATGACGGGTTCTCCTCGATCGAGCGGGCGCGAGCACCCCACGGCCTTGCGCGTCGTTCGGGCACGCAGGGTCTCGCGATTCGCGAAACCGTAGCAGGCCCGGCCGCCCCGCGTCTTGCGCAGGATCAAAACATGCGTGCGGGAAACGCGCGTGCTGGAAGAGAGGCAGTCGCGAAGACCGGAGCGGCCCCGGGGGATGCGTCACCCGCGGCCCTCTCCAAAGTTCGGCCGCGCGCCTATATAGAAGGCCTCCCTACAAGAGCGAGCCCGTCCGATGTTCTTCTCCCGCAAGCCCCTCGCCGTCACCGCCCCCGATCAGGCCCTGCCCGGCCGCGACGCGGCGATCCCGACCGCCGTCCGCCATGCCGTCAACGGCACCGACCTCAAGGCCCCGCTCACCGACGGGCAGGCCGAGATCGTCGTCGCGCTGGGCTGCTTCTGGGGCGCGGAGCGTTTGTTCTGGCAGTTGCCGGGCGTCGTCTCCACGTCCGTCGGCTATGCCGGCGGCACGACGCCCAACCCGACCTACGCGGAAGTCTGTTCCGGCGAGACGGGCCACACCGAGGTCGTCCGCGTCGTCTACGATCCGGCCGAGATAACGCTCGATCAGCTCCTCAAGACGTTCTGGGAAGGCCACGACCCGACGCAGGGCATGCGACAGGGCAATGATGTCGGCACGCAGTACCGCTCGGCCATCTACACGTCGAGCGACGAGCAGCTCGCCGCCGCGAAGGCCTCCAAAACCGCCTACGAGGTGCAGTTGAAAGCCCAAGGCTTCGACGCCATCACCACCGAGATCGCGCCCGCCGGACCCTATTACTACGCCGAGGCCGACCACCAGCAATATCTCCACAAGAACCCGCGCGGCTATTGCGGGCTCGGCGGCACGGGCGTCACGTGCCCGATCGGGGTCGGGGTCGAGGCGGCGGAGTGAGCTCCGGCGCAGCCGCCGTCGCGGCGGCCTTCGACCGTGATGCGCCGGACTACGATGCCGCGCGGCGGCGCCTCGTCCCCTGCTTCGACGATTTCTATGGCGCAGCCCTCGATGCCGTCGCCGAAGCCGATCCTGGAGCGGCACCCCGCATGCTCGACCTCGGCGCGGGTACGGGCCTCCTCTCGGCGCTTCTCCTACGGCGCTTCCCGGACGCTTCGCTATCGCTGATGGATGCCAGCGACGCCATGCTGGAAGGCGCGCGTCGGCGGTTGTCCGAGGTGGACGGCATCGCCTTCGAGGTCGCCGATTTCGGCGCCGCGGCCCTTGGCGGGCCATGGACCGCGATCGTCTCTGCGCTCGCCATTCACCATCTCGAGGACGACGCGAAGCGCGCCCTCTTCGCACGCGTGGCGGTCGCGCTCGCCCCTGGCGGCGTCTTCGTCAACGCCGAACAGGTCGCTGGTCCGACACCGGCGCGAGACGCCGCCGATGCGCGCAAATGGATGACCGAGATCACCGCGCTCGGCTCCGATGCCGACGAGATTGCGGCAGCCGGACGCCGGATGGCGCACGACCGCTGCGCCAGCGTCGAGGATCAGCTCCGCTGGATGCGAGACGCCGGACTTCGCGACGTGGACTGCACCTACAAGAATGGCCGCTTCGCCGTGATGACGGGCCGCGCGCCCGACTAGAGCGCGTCCGGTTCCTCTCCATTCACCGAACGCGCTCCAGCGCTTGGTTTGTGCGCAGTTCCTTACGATGCGGTGCTATCGCACCTCCGCTGGAACGGCTCGAGGTCGGTTCCTGCCTACGTTGGCTCGACCCTTATCCTCACCTCCTCGTCATCCTTAGGTCGGTGCCCGAGAATGACGAGGAGGTGAGGTTGCTTACCGGACCGGGCTTTGCTGGAACCGCTCTAGTTCAGGCGCACCCTCGGCAAAGGCACCGCCACCCGGATCGGTGCGCCGCCGGCGGTAAGGACGTTGCGGCAGGCGTTGGGGAGGCCGGCAAGGGTCAGCGGGGGCTTGGGCTTGGCGGGTGCGGCGCCGGGCTTGGGGGTCCAGGGCTCGTCGGAGAGCCAGTAGGCGAGCGCACCGCCGCAGCCCGTGCCGGCCGGCGGCGGGTTCTGGTTCTGGCACTGGCTCGCGCCGGCCGGGCAGTTGAGGCGGACGTGGAAGTGGTAGTGGTGGCCGTACCAGGGCCGCACGCGGCGCAGCCAGTCGGTCTCCCCGCGCCCAAGCTGCGGAGCCATGCGGCACAGACCCTCTTTGATGGCCGGATGGACGAAGATGCGCGCCACCCGGTCGTCGGAGGCGGCGCGCTTGATGATCGAGGCGTGGTCGCGGGTGAACTTCGCGGTGTCGAGCGTGCGGGTGCCCTCCTTCAGCATCGAGGTCGCGCTGATCTCCTCGCGCTCCCTGTCGGAGAGACGCCGGTCGGGCATCTCCGTCAGCCAGATATCGGCGTCGAGGCCGATCTGGTGGCTGGCATGGCCGGTCAGCATCGGCCCGCCGCGCGGCTGGCTGAGATCGCCGACGAGAAGCCCGTTCCAACCCACGCCCGGCGCATCGGCCGCGAGATCGCGCAGGAAATCGACCAATTCGGGATGGCCCCAATTGCGGTTGCGGCTGAGGCGCATGGCCTGCCAGGTCGGACCGTCTTCTTCGAGCCTCTCGGCGCCCGCGACGCAGCCCTTGGCATAGGAGCCGTAGGGGGCGGGCGTCATCGGAGCCGCATCGACTGCCGCGCCGAAGAGCTGTTTGGCCGGCGTCTGGGCGAGCGCGCCCGTCGCCGTCAGCGCTGCGAGGCCGAGCGCGCCGAAGAGGGCGGGGAGCCGGCGAGGATCGGGTCGAAGGCGATCGGGTATGGGCAGGGACAGGGGCATGGGCGGGCACCTCGTTGCAGGGCGGCCGGAGGAGAGCGGACGTCGCCAGGCAGTCTGCCGCGCCGCTGTCGGGCCGGCAAGCCGAACGCGGGCATAGGAAGGCTCGCATGCGCGGCGGCTCACCCGAAGTCATCGAAATAACCGATTGTTGAGTTCGGTTTTTCATCAGTTCTATGCGAGATCGGGTTGGCGCATGTTGCCCTTGTCAGCGGGGCCGAGCGGCTCCCTCCCGAACCGGAGACCGGCGCTCACGAGGCGCCATACCAACCAACCGAAGGATTTCAGTCATGACCATCAAGACCCTCGCCATCGCCGCCGTTGCCGCCCTCACCATTGCCGGCTCCGCCTCCGCAGCCTCGATCAACGATGAGAACCGGCTGCGCGATCTCTCCGCGCCCGCCTTCTCGGCCGGTGTGTCGGCCACGGTCTTCGAGGGCCGCCTCAGCCAGGAGCCGGTCGGCTTCTCGATCAACGACGAGAACCTGCAGCGCTCCCATTCGGCACCCAACTTCACCGACGGCGCATCAGGCCGCATCGTCGAGGGCCGCGCATCGGCCAACCCGTCCGCCATCTTCATCAACGACGAGAACCGCGACCGCTTCGATACGTTCGAGCGCTAGGGTTCAGCCGCCCCGCAACGCCCCCCACCTCCAACTGCGCAGAAGGAGCCCCGCAAAGTCGTTTCCTCCCTATCCCAACCTTGAAGGCCTCGCTCGTCCGAGCGGGGCCTTTTTTTCGTGTCCTGCGTCGGCACGACACGCCCCCGGTCCGCGCGCTTCGCCATCGCCTGCCTTGACGGATCGAAGCGCAGTCTGTTGTGCTGTCGCCCGGGGCACGCGGAGGACGAGGGACGCGCGCGCCCGAGCCGGAGGCGAATGACCCGACCGATGATGCCCGCCCATCCGCCCGCGCACGGCACGCAGTCCGCACCGGAGACGCGCCGCCGTCGAATGCCGGTCGTCGAAAGGCATCGCCGGATGCGCGATCGCGGCGCCCCGCTCACCCTTGCCGGACTACTCGCGGGGCTGACGCTCGGCCTTTCGCCGGCCGAGGCCGTCATCATCGACGGGGAGAGCCGGCGCACGCTCGGCGCGGCCGAGCGCACGCTCTATGCCGCCACCGGCCGGCTCGACTGCGCCGGCACGATCAGCACGGCCCAGCTGACGGGATCGTCCTCCGTCATCACCTCCGTCGCACATGGATTCTATGCCAAGGGCGGGCGCCCGCGCACCGATTTCGGACGCTGCACCTTCCGGGTCGCCGGGCGCACCTATCGGATCGACGCGTCGAGCGTGACCGTCGGCTCGACCAATCCCTATCGCGCCGCCGGCACGTCCGACTGGGCCGTCGCGCGGCTGACCGAGGCCGTGCCCGGCGTCGCGCCCTACGAGGTCGCGCGCGCATCGAGCGGCGTCACCCTCGTCGCGCAGGGCCATTCCAATTGGCGGCGCGGCACGCGCAGCATCGAGACCTGCCGCGCCCGCTCGCGTGGGGCGGAGATCGCCATCGACTGCGATACCGGCCAGGGCGCCTCGGGTGCCGCCTTTCTGGTGCCGGGCACGCGGCGCATCTTCGGGCTCTTCGTCGGCTTCCGCTCCAGCCAGCCCAATCGCTCGGCCGCCTTCGATGCGCGCTCCCACCACAATTACGGCGTCGCCATCCGGGGCGCCCTCGCCGCCGCGATCAGGCGGCTGGCTCGCTAGCTATCGGGGCCTCGAGGGCGCCGGGCATCGCGCCGTGCTCAAGGGCACGAAACCACGGGCGGGATCGCGCGTTGGTCTTCCGGTCAGTCTCTCATCGGCCTGGTCGATAGGTCTGAACGCAATTTCGTCTCTGGTGGCCGAGGCTTGCACGGCTCACCTTGAGGCTCATGATAGAGCACACCCACGCGCCAACGGCGCCGAGCCATCGGAGCGACGCCATCCACGCCGGCACCGACGCTACGCAGCCCGACACGGCATCCCGCATCACGGCGCGCCAGGATCCCTCCGTGCCGGCCGACGCCGCGACTCGCAGCGGTCTCGACGTGCGGGTCTGGGGCGCGCGTGGCTCGATCCCCTTTACGGGACCGGACGTGCTGCGCTATGGCGGCGATACGGCCGGCGTCGAGCTGCGAATGCCGGACCGGGTCGTCTATTTCGACGCCGGCTCGGCCGCGCCCCGCAGCGGCAAGGCGATCCTCGCCGACGGCATTCGCGAGATCGACCTCTTCCTCAGCCATGTCCACTACGATCATATCATGGGCATGCCCTTCTTCGCGCCCATCTTCTGCCCCGACGTGCGCCTGCGCGTCTGGTATGGCGGCGCGGAGACGGACGAGGGCGTGAAGGCGGTGATCGGTCGCTATTTCGAATCGCCCTATTTCCCGGCCTCCATCAACTGCATCGGCGCCGACATCTCCTTCCACGCCTTCCGGCCGGGAGACGCGCTCGAGGTCGCCGATACCGCCATCGAGACGGCCCCGCTCAAACATCCGGACGGCGCGACGGGTTTCCGGGCGACGCGCGGCGGGGCGAGTTTTGCCTACATCACCGATTTCGAACAGGATGGCGGCGCGGGCGACACCTCGGTCGTGAGGCTCGCCCAAGACGCCGACTTGGCCTTCCTCGACGCGACCTTCACGCCGGACGACTACTTCCCCTGCGCCGGCTGGGGCCATGCCCATTGGCGGGCCTGCGGCGAGTTGGCCGAACAGGCCGGCGCCAAACGCTGGGGCCTCTTCCACCACAAGCACGACCGGACCGACGACGCGATGGACCGGATCGTACGCGAGGCGCGGGCCGAGTTTCCCAACGCCTTCGGCGTGGCCTCCGGCCAGCGCTTCGCCCTCCCCGGCTCCGCGCCCATCGCCCGAACCAACCCGGCCCCGCGCGCCATGGTGTCCGCCTAGAGCCGTTCCTGCAAAGGTCGGCTTCGACCCCTACCCTCTCCTCGTCGTCATTCTCGGGCACCGACCCGAGGATCCGTAAGCAGCGATCGCCTTGCTCTGATCGTAGGCGAAGCGTCGCAAAACGTGCGTGTGATGGGTCGGGAGGCCGGACGTCGGTCCCGCCAATCGCGCCCCTGGATTCTCGGATCGGTGCCCGAGAATGACGGCAGGAGGCGAAGTCGCCTGCCAGACCAGACTGTGGTGAAGGCACTCTCAGGTTCGAGTTTTGACTTTGGGCTAAGGCCAAGCCCTACCAGGCCGCGCGCAGGCGGTCGACGAGCCAGAGGCCGGCGCGGCCGAGGGGGCGGTCCTGGCGGGAGATGGCGTAGAGCGTCTCGTGGAGCGCGTCTCCGCTCAAGAAGGTGAGCGCGATCGGCTTCAAGAGCCCCGCATCGAGCGAGGCCTGGACGAGGTGGCGGGGCATGATGCCCCAACCGAACCCGCGCTCGATGAGAACGCGGCGCACCCGCTGGTCGGCCACGTGCCAGACGTCGAGCGAGAGCGGGTTGGGCGTGCCGGCGCCCCGGCGCGATGCGGAGAGGATCTGGCGCTGGTCGCGCAGGTCTGCCTCGGTCAGCGTGCGCCCGAGCGTGGCCAGCGGATGGTCGGCGCCCGTCACCGCGATGATGTCGATCTGGGGCAGCGGCTCGCGCACCAGTTCGGCCAGCCCCGGCCCGGTCATGTTGAAGGCCCCGATGACGCCGATATCGGCCTCGCCGTCGAGGACCATGTCCATCGGACCGCCGGCCTCCTGGACGAAGAGATTGAGCGCGACGCTGGGGAAGGCCTCGCCGAAGGCCTGGAGCGTGTCGGCAATGCTCTCGATCGGCGTCAGCATGGAGACGGCGAGGCTGACCTGCGCCTCCAACCCGCCCGACAGCGCTTTTGCCTTGGCTTTGAGCGCGTCCGAGCGGTCGATGACGGCGCGCGCGTCGCCGACGATGGTGGCGCCGGCATCCGTCAGCCTCGGGCGCTTGGTCGAGCGATCGAAGAGCTTGAGGTCGAGCTGGAACTCGAGGTTCGCGATCGCCTGGCTGACGGCCGACTGGCCGCGCTGCACCTTCTTGGCCGCCGCCGTGAAGGAGCCCGTGTCGACGATGGCGACCAGCATCCGCAATTGGTCGAGCGTCACGCTCTCCAACATGTCTCAACTCCCTCGTTCGGAGCATCGGCGCGCCGAATCGCGCGAATTCAGGCCTGAATAGGGGCCAAGCTCTCGGATGGCCACGAGTATTGACGGCGAAGGTTGGGACGGGCGACGCGTCATACCCGGCGCGCGTCCACGGTCCCCATCCGGCCGGGCAGGGTCAGGCAGTCCCACACGGTCGCGTGCGCGTCGTCGCATGGGGGCGTATCGCCGGCCAGCTCGCAGGTGACGGCGGAGACGTAGCCCTTCACGTCGGCGTCCTCGGCGAGGTCGGGCAGGTCCTTGGCCGCCTTCTGCAATCGGTCGGCGACGTTGACGACGTCTCCGATCACGGTGTGGGTGAGCCGGCTCTCGCCGATCTCGCCGACGAGCGCGGTGCCAGAATGGAGACCGTAGCGCACCGCGATGCGCGGCAGCGGAACGCTCCCGCCCTCGCGCCCGTCGCCCGGGCATTCGGCATGCTCGACATTGCGCCGGGCGATGGCCTGGCGGATGACCGCGATGCTGGAGAGCGCCTTGGCGGCATGGTCGTCGCCATGCTCCATCTCGCTCCAATAGGTCATCACGCCGTCGCCGACGAACTTGTCGATCGTGCCGCCGACGCTGGTGACGGCGCGGGCGATGTCGGCATAGTGGTCGGCGAGAAGCTGAGCCGTCTCCTCGGCCGGCAGCGCCTCGGCGATGTGGGTGAAGCCGGCGATGTCGGTGAAGAGGACCGTGACGGCGGCCGTCTCGAGATGCGGCTCGCCGATCCGCCCGCGCACCAGCCGATCGACGAAATTGCCCGGCAGATGCCGCTCGATCCGGCGGAGCGCGCCGACCATGGCGTTGAACGACCGGCTCGCCTGATCGACCTCGCGCACCGAGGAGCGCGGCAGATCGGTCACCTCGGCGAGGTTCATCCGCGTGACGGCCGACATCTGCGCGCTGAACCGCGAGAAGGGCTGCGCCATCCGCTTACCGACGAGCATGCCGAGCCCGGTGACGACGAGGGTCGCCGTGATCGCGAGCATGAGGAGCGTTTGAAACCGATCGACCGGACTGCCGCCATCTGAGGCGTTGAAATGCGCGCCCACGGTCCAGGGTACCGGGCCGAAGGCGGTCGTGATCGCGTAGATGAAGACCTGGATGTCGCCGTTCTGCTCGTTCCAATGCGCGGTCGCATGGCGCATCTTGGGCGCGCCCGGCACGGGCTCCGGATCGTCCCACATCCGCGCGAGGACGGGATCGCCGATCTCCTGTGTCGAGGGCAGCCGCGCCGCGCCCATGGCCATGCCGAGCCGTGGGTGGGCGAGGACGAGGTCGCGCCCGAAGAGGATGAAGGCGGTGCGGTTGGTGCCGTCGGGCGTCTTCTCCGACAGGCGCTCGGAGAGGATGGCGGCATAGGAGGAAAGCTCGGCCAGCGAGACGCTGGCGACGAGGAGGCCGGCGAAGCGGTCCCCGTCCCAGACCGGCGCGCGGCGCATGACGATCGGCAGGTCGAGCGCGGAGTTGGCGCGCGGCAGGCTCCAGGCATTGGCCTCGGGGCCTGATACGCCGGGGCCTGAGCGGCGCGCATCCGCCATCCAGACGTTGAGTTCCGGCAATTGGTAGATGTCGTCGGCCGCGACGGTGCCGCTCTCGCGCTCGGCCCGCCAGGCCCGCCCGTCGGCGCGCACGAAGCTGAGAGCCGCGATCTGGCGCGGACCGATGAGGCCGTGGGTGAGGAGCTGGCGCATGGCGCCATCGTTGCGCGCAAGGACCGGTTCGTCCTCGAGGACGGCGCGCAGCCCGTCCAGCGTCTCGTCCGCCACCGCCATGTGGTCCTCGACCTGATCGAGGACGGTGCGCACGACCGTGTCGCCCTCGAAGGCGATGGCCCGCGAGGTCTCGACCCGGCCGAAATAGACGAAGAGGCTCATCACGAGCGCGAGCGCGAGAAAGGCGAAGCCGCCAATGGTGAACGCCGTCACGAGGGCGAGCGAGCGCTGCCGCCGGCCCGGGCGATAGACGGGCCGGAAGACCCGCTGCGGCCCGGCCGCGATCCAGCGCAGGAGGGTGCGCCAGCGCCCGTGCATCGGGTTCGCGGCCTGGGGCCGGCTTGAGGGCGGGCTCGCCGGTTCGAACGGAAGGGGGGTGCGGGCGTCTATGACGGCCTCCCCATCGGCGCATGACTCGAACGATCGTGGCCCGAACGATCATGACCCGAGCGATCATGACCCGAGCGATCGCAACCCGGCCTTTCGCATCCACCGACAACGGGCGGGAGCGGTGACGAAGGGCGAGGCAGGCGGCAGGACATGCGACTTCCAAGCAAAAGGGCCGATGCAGGAGACCCGGACGGACGAGGGCCGTGAGACGAGGCGAACCAGCTTAGCGACGCCTCTCGATAGGAGAGTGCCGCGCAAGACATCACGTGACGCAAGACATCACGTGAGATGCGCCCAGATCGAATCGCTCGGCCAAATCTCTCGGCTGATCGTCTCGGCCCGACGTTCAGACCGCTCGCCCCGGCATCTCGCAGCGTACACTACCGGCAAACGGGGAGCGTTGCGAGGCCCCGCCGTGTAACGGATGATCGCAGACGATCACGGTTTCGCGGGGGGGGCTCATCCGCTCCGATCGGCAACGCTCTTGAGAGAGACGCCAGCTGGAGGCTGTTGAAGCAAAGCTCGGTTCGGTACGCGACCTGACCTCCAGCCGTCATTGCCGGGCACCGACCCGAGAATCCAGGGGTTTAGCAGGCGGGACCTCTGTACGACCTCCCGACCGATCGCAGGACGTGTGAGGCGTTGCCGGCGACCAGGGCGACGCGATCGGCGCTCTCGATCCTCGGGTCGGTGCCCGAGGATGACGAGGAGGGGGCGACGGTCGAGCCAACGCTTGCAGGAACGGCTCTAGTAGCGCCCGTCATAGACGGTCACGAGACCGTCGGAGCCGGCGAGGACGGTTTCGGCTACGACCGTGTAATCGGCCGCCGTCAGGATGGTGGTCGCGGCCACGAGGGCGGACAGAGTGATCAGGAGACCGAACCCGGTGACGGCCTTGGCCATCACCGCATCCCATTCCGCCGCCGTGAGCGACGGGCGCGCAAGACCGGAGACGGCTCCGACGACGGTCCCGGCGATCGCCTGGAGACCCGACCGCAGGGGGGCGTGCGGGCGGGCACTACGGCGAGAGCTGAGACGCGATCCGATCGTCGCGCCACGGAGGCTGGGGATGGCAAACGGGCTGTGGGTCGCGGTCGTCATCGGTGCGGTCGTCATCGGTTCGGCTCCTGATCTGACGCCACTATGGACGGTGCCGGATCGAAGGCGCAGCCGTTAAAACCTGCTGGCTATCATCGATCGGCCGAATGATCGGGAGCGGGCTGGGGACGCATCGGGATGGCATCGGGGACAGCGGTCACCCTCTCGCCGCCTTGCGCCTCCAAGACCAACGCGAGACGCGGCGGCGGGGGCGAGATGCGCCCCGCAACACGCGGCGCTCGACCTATCGGGAGACACGCGAATGGCAGACGATCTTGGAGGCACGGACAGGATCGGGCGGGCGTCCCATCGCCTCGCCGCCGCCCTCGACGCGCTCGATGCGGCCCTCGCCCAGGGCCGGGAGGGGCCACCGGCCCGCCGGGAGGTCGAGGTGATGGCCGAGGACCGCGCCCGCATGGCCGAGGAGCTCATCGCGGCCCGCAGCGCCGGCGAGACGTTGCGCGAGGCCGGCCAGCGCGCCCTGAGCGGCGTGCGCGAGGCCCGCCAGACGGTCCGGATGGTCCTCGACGAGGGCGTCTAGCGCACGAATGCCGCCGCCGGACAGAGATCATCAGAAAGCAGGAGAGCGAGACATGGCGCAGATCAAGGTCGAGATCGGCGGGCGCAGCTATCGCATGGCCTGCGCGGACGGCGAGGAGGACCATCTCCTCGGGCTGGCCGCCGAGGTCGATGCGCAGGTCGAGGCGCTGCGGGGCTCGATCGGGGAGGTCGGGGACACGCGGCTCGCCGTCATGGCGGCCATCGTGCTGGCCGACGAGCGCAACGAGGCGCGCCGCCGGCTCCGCACGGCCGAGACCGGCGCACGCTCCGACGCCGAGACGAGCGAGGACGCTGTCGCCCGGCTCGACGCCATCGAGGCGCGCGCCGCCGACGCCCTCGACGACGCGGCCGCCCGCATCGAGGCCCTGGCCCGCCAGGCCCAGCAGACGGCCCCGCGCTGAACCTTGCCCCTCGCGCGCCCCTTCTCTCCCCCCGAAGAGAAGGGGCCCGAAGGGTGGATGAGGGGGACACCGCTCACGGTCCATCGCCCCCCCCCCCCGGAAGAGGCGAAACGCACGAGCGCTTCCCCAAATCGACACGCGCCCGCCACACGCCCCTTGGTCCCGGCCTTGATAAGACCTACATACGTGACTGGCGGGCTGTGGGGTGCGTGCAGGACTTCACATCCCCGGGGCCTTATCGACTCCCTCGGGAGCTGTCCCTGAGCAGGGCCGTGGCCTCGCTCATATGGCGCCCACCTACGCTGTAGGTTCCCGGGATAGAAACGTCCCACGGCCTTTCACGGCTTCGCCAACCCTTTTGCCTCGAGTTCTCGTGCCAGCCGATATCGACGACGAGAAGCGCGCGTTGCGGCGCCGGATGCGGGCTGCGCGCGAGGCGGTGCCGGACCGCGAGACCCGCACGCGCGCCATCCTCGCGCGCGCCGATGCGCTGCTGTCGGATGCGCGAGTGTCCGCGACCGGCGGAACCGCCATCCTCGGCGCCTATGTCGGCGTCGGCTCCGAGGTCGACCCCGCCGCGCTCCTCACCCGATGGAGCGAAGCCGGCGGGGCCTACGCCCTCCCCGTCGCCGCGGCCGGTCGCCCCCTCACCTTTCGCGTCTGGCGACCCGGCGAGCCGCTGCGAACGGGCGCGGTCAAGGTGCCGGAGCCCGTCGATGGCACCGTCGTCACCCCGACCTGCCTCCTCGTTCCCCTCCTCGCCTTCGATGCGGACCGCTGGCGCCTCGGCCAGGGCGGCGGGCACTATGACCGCACGCTCGCGCAGCCGGCCTTCGCGGATTGCGTCTCGATCGGCCTCGCCTTCGATGCGCAGATGCTGGGCGCCGTCCCTAGAGACCGGTTCGACCGCCGTCTGAGCGCCGTGGTGACGGAGACGCGCACGCTTATTTGAGGCCCTTCGCGCCCTCCGCCCACCGTGCTAGGGGCCTCGCCGAACGCAACGTCGCCTCCCAGTCCTCGCGAGCCACCATGCGCATCCTCTTCCTCGGCGATCTCGTCGGCCGCGCGGGCCGGCAGGCCGCGATCGACCGGCTGCCCGGCCTCATCGAGCGCGGGCGGTTCGACTTCGTCGTCGTCAACGGCGAGAACGCGGCCGGGGGGTTCGGCATCACCGAGGCGATCACGGCCCAGGTCCTCGACGCGGGCGCCGACTGCGTCACGCTCGGCAATCATGCCTGGGACCAGAAGGAGACGCTGGTCTTCATCGCCCGCGAGCCCAGATTGCTGCGCCCGCTTAACTACCCCGCCGGCACCCCGGGGCGCGGCGCCAATCTCTTCGAGGTTGCGCGCGGGCGGGCCCGAGGCGCACGGGTGCTGGTGGCGCAGGTCATGGGCCGGGTCTTCATGGACGCGATCGACGATCCCTTCCGCGCCATCGACGATGCGCTCGACGAAGCCCCGCTCGGGCGCGTCGCCGACGCCGTCCTCGTCGACGTCCATGCCGAGGCGACCTCGGAGAAGCAGGCCATGGGCCACATGCTCGACGGGCGCGCCTCGCTCGTCGTCGGCACGCACACCCACGCGCCGACGGCCGACCACCAGATCCTGCCGGGCGGCACCGCTTATCTGTCGGACGCCGGCATGTGCGGCGACTACGATTCGGTCCTCGGCATGGACAAGGAAGAGCCGATCCAGCGCTTCCGCTCCAAGATCCCCGCCTCGCGCTTCACGCCCTCGCTCGGCGCGGCCACCGTCTGCGGCGTCGCGGTCGAGACCGACGATGCGACGGGCCTCGCCCGCGCCGTCTCGCCCGTCCGCGTCGGCGGGAGGCTCAGCCAGGCCTGGCCCGACTGGGCGGTCTAGAGCACGTCCGGTTCACATCGGTTCACCGGATGCGCTCTAGCTCCTTGTTTCGTCGCGGTTCCTTACGCTCCGGTGCGCTCGCACCTTCGCTGGAACAGCTCTAGGACCGCCCGCGCACCAGGCCGCCGAGCCCGTCCAGCGTGCCCGCGACGAGATCGAGGCCGAGCAGGCGCGCCGGGTCGACGGGGCCCGGCATGCGAACGCCGGCGGGCGCGCGGCGATAGCCGGCCCGGGCGTAATAGGGCGGATCACCGACGAGAAGGATGGCGCGCTCGCCGGCGGCCCGAGACGCGCGGGCGCTCTCCAGCAACAACCCCAGGCCGACGCCCTGCCCGCGCAGGTCCGGCAGCACGGCGAGCGGTCCGAGAAGGAGGGCCGGCGCCCGCCCGACCGTGATCGGCGTCAGGCGGACCGAGCCGACGAGGCGGGCGCCCACGCGCGCGGTGAAGGAGAGGTGCGCTTGGTGCGGCGCCTCCTCGCGAACGCGCTGCGAGGCCTTGGCGTGGCGGCCGGGGCCGAAGACGGTGTCGGTCAGGGCCTCGATCTCGGCGTCGAGACCGGGCGCGGGGTCGTGCGTTTCGGGCGTGAGGATCACGGAGGCCTGCTCCGGTTCGGGCGCGGCCGGTGATGCGGACAGGATGTGCGTCGCGAGGCGTGTCATGCCGGGCTCCCAGGACAGTGATGTCCTAAGCGCCCGGGGTCTCCGGGTCGCTCAGGACGGGCGCGTGCGGGCGCAGGCCCGCCAGAAGGTGCGCGTTCGTCGTCGAAGGGTCGCCTGGAGACTCATGCCGCGCTGCTAACACGAGGCCTGCCGCCTCGGCAATCCGATTGGAGCCTCGTCAAGACACGGTGGCACACGGCGGCGCGCGCTCGTCAGCCCCGCACGCGCGTTGTGCGGCGGCGCGGATTGCGCGCGCCGCCCCGCGCGGTAGGTCAACGGGTGATCAGATATGGCAGGAGAGACGAGATGGGCCTTCTCATAGACGGCGAATGGCACGACCAGTGGTACGACACCAAGAAGTCCGGCGGTAAGTTCGTGCGCTCCGATGCGGGCTTTCGCAACTGGATCACGCCGGACGGCTCGGCCGGCCCCAGCGGCACGGGCGGCTTCAAGGCGGAGCCGGGGCGCTACCATCTCTACGTCTCGCTCGCCTGCCCCTGGGCCCACCGCGCGCTCGTCTTTCGCGCGCTCAAAGGGCTCGAGGACGCGATCTCGGTCTCCGTCGTCCACGACTTCATGGGCGACGAGGGTTGGACCTTCGAGCCCGGCGAGGGCGTCGTGCCCGACCCGCTCTTCGGCGCCACTCGCATGTTCCAGATCTACCAGCGCGCGAAGGCGGACTATACGGGCCGCGTGACCGTCCCCGTCCTCTGGGACAAGGAGACGAACGCGATGGTCTCCAACGAATCGTCCGAGATCATCCGCATGTTCAACAGCGCCTTCGACGATGTCGGCGCCGACGCCTCGCTCGATTTCTACCCCGAGGCGCTGCGGGGCGAGATCGACGCGGTCAACGCGCGGGTCTACGACACGGTCAACAATGGCGTCTACAAGTCCGGCTTCGCGACCACGCAAGGCGCCTATGAAGACGCCGTCCGCCCGCTCTTCGAGACGCTCGACTGGCTCGACGCGCGGTTGGTCGATCGGCGTTGGCTCGTCGGCAACCGGCTCACGGAAGCCGACTGGCGCCTCTTCACGACGCTGGTGCGCTTCGATCCGGTCTATGTCGGCCACTTCAAGTGCAACATCCGCCGCATCGCCGACTATCCGGCCTTGTCGGGCTACCTGCGCGATCTCTATCAGGTGCCGAGTGTCGCGGAGACCGTCGACATGGGCCACATCAAGCGGCACTACTACGCCAGCCACGAAACCATCAACCCGACCCGCATCGTCCCCGTCGGCCCCGCACTCGACCGTGACGCGCCGCATGAGCGGGCTAGGCTCGGGCCGGAGTGGAACGCCGGCAAAGGGCGCGCACCGTTCGGTCTCTAGGGCGCATTTCTCTAGGGCCCATTAGGGAACAGAAGGCGCATCGGACCGAGGTACCCACGTCTCGCTGACCGCCGCACCCCGAACCACCTCCGCGATCCGCGCCCGCGCGCTGGCGAGCACATCCTGCGGCAGCGCGTCGACGTCGAGCCAGAGGTGCTCGGCGATCTCGGCATCGGGCCGGGGCGGCGCGGGCTGCTCGAAGTGGCGAAGGACGTAGAGAGCGACGTGGTCGCGGGGCCAGTCGGGGCCATTGTGGTAGAGGCCGAAGAGGGCGGGCGGCTCCGAGGGGCGGATGCGGCCCTCCTCCCAGAGTTCGCGGCGCAGGCCCGCCACGACGCTCTCGCCGGGCTCGATGCCGCCGCCGGGGAGCTGCAGGCCGGGCGCATAGGTGTGGCGGATGAAGAAGGCCTCGGCCCGCCCCGCCCGCTCGCGCAGCACGAGAGCCCGCGCGCCGAGGGTCAGGCCGCGCGCGTGCTGGCGATAGCGGTGGAGCGCGGCCGTGAGCCACCGTCCGGTGCGGGGACCGGGTCGGGGAAAGGCCGTCATGCGCGCTGTCTCGTCATGCCGGACGCTTGGGCGAGCGCCGCCCCACCGTCAAGTCTTACCCCATCACGGCGCTCGGCCCATTTCCGCTCTTGCCTGAGCGACCGCGACACCTCCGGCGCTGGCAGGGGCGGCCAAACCTGCTAGGAGAGCCGGGCCACACCGAATGACGGTCCTGGAGTGACCGTCGTCGCGTACCATACCCCGTGCCCGATCCTTTCCGAGCGACCATGCCAGACGCCTCTCCCGACACCGTCGCCCCCGAAGACTGCCGCGAGATGGCCGAGGTCCGCGCGGGCATCGATGCGCTCGATGCCGAACTCGTCGCGCTTCTCAGCGTGCGCCAGCGCTATATCGAGGCGGCGGGGCGCATCAAGCCGCAAAAGTCCGAGGTGCGTCTGCCCTGGCGGATCGAGGAGGTGGTCGAGAAGGTGCTCGCCCGCGCCGACGCGGCCGGCCTGTCGCGCGCCATCGCGGAGCCGGTCTGGCGCGAACTCATCGATCGCTGCATCGCGCACGAGCACGGGGTCTGGGACGCGCGGCACAATGCGGGCGGCGGCGACGCCGAATCAGGCTGACGAAGCCGGCCAGGGAACTGCGAGGGAGCGGCCAGGAACTGCGGGGGAACGGTCCTACCGGTCAAACCCTTGTCATCACGCGCCTTCTATTCCTTAATCAGCGCGAACGCGCACGATAGGCGCGACAACCATAGAGGGTCGCCGCACCGCGCCATGAGGCCGGAGCGGCGGACCGGCAGCGGAGGAAGACGGCATGACACGGATCGCGACACGCACAGCCCCAAGGGCAGGATGGATCACGGGCTTCGCGCTTCTGGCGGCGATCGTGCCGGCCGCCGCGCAGGATACGACCAATCCTGACTCGGTTAACTCCGACACGGCCAATCCCGACACCGCCGCCTTCCTGCGCGAGATCCTGGCGGCCGTCGAGGGCGGCGAGAATGTGGCCACGCTCGACGCCGGCGTCGCGACCCGCGTCGAGGAGGCCGGAGCGGCCGCGACCGCCGCCATCGCCGCCAACGATGCCGATGCCGCCATCGCCGCGCTCGAGGGCGCGATCGAGGCCGTCTCCGACGCCCGGCCCTTCGGCGTGCGCCGCGCCATCCTCGTCTCCGACGAGGTCGAGGCCTTTGGCGACTATGACGAGCGGCCCGACAACGCCTATGCGTCGCAAGAGACGGTCACACTCTATGTCGAACCGACGGGCTATGATTTCGCCGGAACGGAAGGCGCCTACACGGTCGAATTGTCGGGCGACTACGCGCTCCTCTCGCCGTCCGAGCAGATCCTCCTCGTCGGCCAGGCCGACTTCGCCCGCTTCGACTTCGAGGCCGAGACGAAGACGCAGGACCTTTTCCTGACCATTTCCTACACGCTTCGCGATCTGCGCCCCGGCACCTACACGATCGTGACCCGCCTCAACGACCTCAATGGCGGCGATGCGACCTCGTTCAGAACGCCGATCACCATCGCGGAGGCGAGCGGAGACGCTGCGCCCGCCGAGACGGCGCCTGAGGCCGACGCCGTGCCCGAGACGACCGCACCGCTCGCACCGGCCGGAACGACCGGCGAGACGACCGCGAACTGAGACGGTCGGCGGGGCATCCCCCCCGCCGCCGATCCTCTTGGCTTTGATTCTTTTCCGTTCGGAGGATGCGCCCCGGCGACTGTGGGCGTATAGACTCGCACGCTTTCACTCTATCGAGGCACGACCTATCTGGCGGATGCGCCACGGTAATTTCGGCGGATCTATGCGGGTTTCGAGCCGTCGTCCACATTTGGCGAACCGATTTCGCGGTCCTCTGCGTTGACACGTCCGCACCGACCTCCTAGATGCCCCTCACCCCGCTGGCACTCCCATGAGGTGAGTGCCAGCGGGATCAGGTACACCAACGATCCCCAATCAGGAGAGTCCAGCGATGGCATTTCGTCCGCTGCATGACCGCGTCGTCGTCCGCCGCCTCGAGTCGGAAGAGAAGACGGCCGGCGGCATCATCATCCCCGACACCGCCAAGGAAAAGCCCCAGGAAGGCGAGATCGTCTCCGTCGGCCCCGGCGCGCGCGATGATAGCGGCACCGTCCAGGCCCTCGACGTGAAGGCCGGCGACCGCGTGCTCTTCGGCAAGTGGTCCGGCACCGAGGTCAAGATCGACGGCGAAGAGCTGCTGATCATGAAGGAGAGCGACATCATGGGTGTGGTGACCAGCTAAGCGCTGGCTGGCGCGTTCGCCGCGAGCCCCGAAGGGGACCGCAAGCGACGACCAGGCTTACCCTTCTTTCGCTCTCGCAGGCTTGAGGCCTGCTATTCACACACT
The DNA here is from genome assembly GCA_963842125.1 of uncultured Alphaproteobacteria bacterium. Lineage (GTDB taxonomy): Bacteria > Pseudomonadota > Alphaproteobacteria > Rhizobiales > CAWCWK01 > CAWCWK01. The sequence continues at coordinate 633,764 of CAWJFE010000001.1, forward strand.
CCCTCCCAGGTCCGCGCGGTCTCCCCGCGCCGCGCCAAGCGCGCCGCACCTGGGTCATCAGATTAGGAAACCGTCTCATGGCTGCCAAAGAAGTCAAATTCGGCGTAGACGCTCGCGACAAGATGCTGCGCGGCGTCGACATTCTCGCCAATGCCGTCAAGGTCACGCTCGGCCCCAAGGGTCGCAACGTCGTGATCGACAAGTCGTTCGGTGCCCCGCGCATCACGAAGGACGGCGTCTCGGTCGCCAAGGAGATCGAGCTCGAAGACAAGTTCGAGAACATGGGCGCCCAGATGGTCCGTGAGGTCGCCTCCAAGACCAACGACATCGCCGGCGACGGCACGACGACGGCCACCGTTCTCGCCCAGTCCATCGTCAAGGAAGGCGCGAAGTCCGTTGCCGCCGGCATGAACCCGATGGACCTCAAGCGCGGCATCGACCAGGCCGTCAAGGCGATCGTCGCCGAGCTCGGCACGATGTCGAAGACGATCGACACGTCCGAGGAAGTCGCGCAGGTCGGCACCATCTCCGCCAATGGCGACGCCTCGATCGGCCAGATGATCGCCGAGGCGATGCAGAAGGTCGGCAACGAGGGCGTCATCACGGTCGAGGAGGCCAAGACCGCCGAGACCGAGCTCGAAGTCGTCGAGGGCATGCAGTTCGACCGCGGCTACTTGAGCCCCTACTTCATCACCAATGCCGAGAAGATGATCGCCGATCTCGACGATCCCTACATCCTTCTCCACGAGAAGAAGCTCTCCAACCTCCAGGCCATGCTGCCGATCCTGGAGAGCGTCGTACAGTCGTCGCGCCCGCTTCTCATCATCGCCGAGGACGTCGAGGGCGAGGCGCTCGCCACGCTCGTCGTCAACAAGCTGCGTGGTGGCCTCAAGATCGCGGCCGTCAAGGCGCCGGGCTTCGGTGATCGTCGGAAAGCCATGCTGGAGGACATCGCCGTCCTCACCGGCGGCACGGTCGTCTCCGAGGACTTGGGCATCAAGCTCGAGAACGTGACCATGGACATGCTCGGCACCGCCAAGCGCGTTCAGCTCACCAAGGAAGAGACCACGATCGTCGACGGTGCCGGCGAGAAGGCGGCCATCGAAGCCCGCGTCTCCCAGATCAAGGCGCAGATCGAGGACACCTCGTCCGACTATGACCGCGAGAAGCTCCAGGAGCGCCTCGCCAAGCTCGCCGGCGGCGTCGCCGTCGTGCGTGTCGGCGGCTCCACGGAAGTCGAGGTCAAGGAGAAGAAGGACCGCGTCGACGATGCCCTCAACGCGACCCGCGCGGCCGTCGAGGAAGGCATCGTGCCCGGCGGCGGCGTCGCGCTGCTCCGCGCCCGCAAGGCGCTCGACGGCATGACCGCTGACAATCCGGACATGGAAGCCGGCATCAAGATCGTGCGCCGCGCGCTCGAAGCCCCGATCCGCCAGATCGCCGACAATGCCGGCGTCGAAGGCTCGATCGTGGTCGGCAAGGTGCTGGAGAACTCGTCTGCGTCCTTCGGCTTCAACGCCCAGACCGAAGAGTATGGCGACCTCGTCGCCTCGGGCGTGATCGACCCGACCAAGGTCGTCCGCACCGCCCTCCAGGACGCGGCCTCCATCGCCGGTCTTCTCGTGACCACCGAAGCCATGGTCGCCGAGGCGCCCAAGAAGGATTCCGGCGGCGGCATGGGCGGCGGAATGCCCGGCGGCGGCATGGGCGGTATGGGCGGTATGGACTTCTAGTCCATTCCATCCATCATTTTGGTGCCGCGATCGACCAAGGCCGATCGCGGTGGCGGTATGGACTTCAACGGTCCGCACCATCGCTGAGAATTATGGGGTCGCGCCGGAAGGTGCGGCCCTTTTTTCGTCTAGCTTGGCAGATTTGAGTAAGAATGTAACCGCGATGAAGGGCTTCGACACTTCAATTCCAGAGTTGCAAGACGACCATCAGGAGAGATTGTCGACAGTCTCAGCAATGTTTGCCCACTGTTCGTTTTGCTTCGGGAGGTTAGATTGCCGACGGATCTCCATCTCTGCGGCCCATTGCTCTTCGCGAATTCGGATAGCCTTGTCCCGCTTCTGTCTGATCGAATTCATCTCACTCACGAGCTTCTGCCCGCGTACTGAAGCACGCCCCACGACGTGGCGAATGCCGCCAAGATGTGCCAGCAACCTTTTGCTTGTTCCGTCTATACTATCGACGTCATTTCGCTCCCGTGCATCTTGGAAGTCGCGCCATAGTTCTTTCGATCGCAACTCAAGCCGGTTGGGCACTACCAAATTGCTCCCTACCACCCCTACCCCAGTGATGAAAACAACCTTGTTTCCCATGTAGTGCTTAAGTTTATGCGAGCGTAGTCCGTGTTTGGCGATGATTTCACGCAGATTTCTGACAAACTCTCCAGTTATTTCTGCCCCCGAAACCGTTAGATCGTCTACCCAAACGCTATAGGACAGGCTGTATTGAGCGCACAGGTTAGCGATAGCGTCGAACATTGGACGGTGTACTAGTGTTGATAGCACCGGGGTCAGTGGGGAGCCGAAACACGCCCGGTCATCCGCCGTTGCTACGTGAGCAACAAGTCCTGCGACATCCCCGCTCATGCCAAATTGATCGATGAGCGAACGACGGATCATTGGACGTGTCGTGGACGGATAGAACTGTTTGATATCTAGCGTTAGATACTGAGCGGCATTAAGATGCGCTGCCGCATTGTCGCGTTGAGAACGCCCCTTGCGCGGGCTCATTAGGTAGCTCGGCTGAATAATTTTGTTGAGATGGAACTTAAGTCGTTCGTGAACAGCCCGCAGGCGCCCCTCGGGGTAAACGAGGTTGCGCATCTTGCCACCTGACTCGTGCGGGCGGCGCACAAGGAACGGTTCCTTGAACGATGGAATTCCAAGACGGTTCAAATCCGCGCTAGTCTCGTTAACAAGTTTGGCTATGTCACGCTGCGACGGATTCCGCGCAAGAGGAGAGCGTTCCAGGTCGTAGCGTTCGTAGGGCTTAGGAAGCCGCCGTTTGGGCATTGTCCGGCTCCGCTGGTTTTAGCTTCTCCAGCAAATCTAGCGCCTTACGCGCAACAATGAGACGCCCGTGACGGACGGGAGCCTCTCCCTCAATCTCCTCTGCGAAAAACATCAGCTGGGACGCTCGAATTCCGAAAGCTTTGCTGTACCTCGTCAGCGTGTCCATCGTGACGAACTTGTTGCCTCGTTCGATCTCGGAAACCATCGCCTGCGACATCCCAAGCGCTTCGGCCATCTCTACTTGCGAGTAACCCCAGTAGAGGCGAGCAATTGCAAGCGCCTCGTTGATCATCGGCTTCGGTCGTTCCGTCATTGACTACCCCTAAGGGCTGGGAAGGGGTCACCGCCGCTGGCCTTCCGAGAAGAGGATATCAATCCCCCTCTCCTGTGATCCAGTTCCAAAGTCGGAACAAACTCACAGTGGCGATCCAAAGATACCGCCATATAGAAGGTTTCTTGCGATGCCGCCGCTGGTGCTGACCGTCGTCTTTGCTCATGACTTCTACTCCTCTGTCCCGGCCAAAATTGGCCCCCGTAGGAAAGAGGAAGATGATCAGCGGCGTTTGACCCCTTACATGCCGCACCCGGTCCCGGACGGGTGCGGCCAGCGGCCACCCCGCGCGCCGAGACGCAGATGAGAGTTGAAGGCACAAAGCCTTCACAGGGCCTCCGGCCCCAGGTCTCGTCGGGTTCTGCATAAGCAAGGTTCATCACGCCAAGAGACATAGCAGGTCGCTGGCCTGCGACAAGTAGAATATCGCTCGGAGCGATTTTATCCCCAAGCAGCTTGTTCGACCGTCAGCGCCGAAGAGGCGCCGGCCGGAGGCCGCCCTCGCGGAGGCGTTCGGCGCGAAGCGCCGTTAGCCGTGAGCGATAGGTTCAAAGCTCTCGCAGATCGCCCTGCCTCACTACGCAGCCTGATTGTGCGGTATCCGAACCAGAAGATCGCTAGGCACACCCCAAGCCTCCGCAATCCGCCGCATCCCCGCAAGCGTCAGCGGTCGCTTCCGCCCCATCACCTCAGACGCCCGCGAACGCGATCCCAGCACGCGGCCGAGGTCGGCCTGCGTCAGCCCACGCTGCTCCATGACCTCTTCGAGCGCCGCCACCGCGTCCGGTGCATCGATCGGCCAGCGCTTCGCCTCATAGGCTTCGATGAGCGCGGCCAGCACGTCGAACCGCTCGGCTTCCGGCGTGCCGCGCTTCGGCTCGTCATCGAAATAGGTCTCGATTGCGCGCAAAGCCCAATCGTAGTCCGCCTCGCTGCGGATCGCGCGGATATCCATCTTCATCGCTCTCTCCTTTCAGACGGTGGCCGCGTCGATGCGGTCGTATTCGGCGTGCGTGCCGACGAACTTGATCAGCACGCGGCGGTATTCGTAGGACACGCGAACGATCAGCCGATATTTGTTGCCGCCGATATTGAAGATCACCCGGTTGTCGGCCACGAAATCGGCGCTGCGGAAGGCTGCTTTCACGTCGGCCGGGCTCGTCCACTCGGCATGAGTGACGAGCGCGTACCACGTCTTGAGCGGCATCTCGGCGCGCGGCTCGCGCTCCCAGAACTCGCGCAACGTTCGTCTCGCAATGACCTGCACATGGGAGATGTAACATGTTCCCATTCTGGGAACAACCAGAATCTGTCTCGTCAAGAAATGCGACTTACCCCCAACGCCCACGCCCAGCCTTCAGCGCCGAAGAGGCGCCGGCCGGAGGCCGCCCTCGCGGAGGCGTTCGGCGCGGCAGCGCCGTTAGCCGTGAGCGATATCGCAAAGCCCTCGTCACGCGGGGTGGCGCGAGCGATGGGGGTCGAGCGAACCTCCCGGTGCCGCGCACGACCCGCTCGCGACGCAGCGCCTGGCGGCGCTCGTCAGCCCATCCCCAACCCCTTCGCTTTACTGCCTCTCGCCGACGGGCTGCCTTGGGAAGGGGCTTTTGCTCGCTGCCGGGTGGGTGGCGCGCGGCGGGCGTTATCAACAAATGCGGGTTTGCGGCTCGTTTGCTTGCGCTAGGGTGCGGTCACTCCCCGCCTCACGAGGCAGCGCCGACCGCGAACCAGGCCGGCGTGGGGTGGGGGGATGCGGCGCTCGCGCCCGGACGGTCTGGTTCCCGTCCGGTCCCGAGGGGTCCGTGCCGATATGCGCCCGTCCGGCACCGGCCGGGGGAGCATGCGAGGGCATCGCGGATAGGGGGTTGCCGGGTTCAGCGCCAGGCAGCGTCCAGCGTCCGGGGGGCTCGCGGTGCTTCGCCGCCGGGGACGACCGGTCCGCCTTCCCCCGACACCTTGGTGGCGGGCACGAGGCTTAAGGCAGGTTAGCCCGCCCCGAAACGTCTCGCTCACGCGAGGCGCGGGGCCGGCGCCGCCGAAGCGCGCCAGGCAGGGAACGGGGCGCTCAGCGCCCATGAAGTCGCCGCCCTTGGGAGCGGTCTTGGACCGTTGCTGACAACAACAGAAGGCCCGGCAACCGGGCATGCGGCCCTATGACCGCTCCCACGCCTCGGCCCCGCCGAACATCGGCAGGCCGGGATCGACGCCCCCCACCTCCGCGCCCGCCGCGCGGAGACGCATCGTGCTGCGCGCTCGCATGATGCCGCCGCTCCGCGAAGGCTGGCCCCTCCCCCCGTCTCGAACGCGCTACGCCCGCTCGTCCTCTACGCCCGCTCGTCCACTACGCCCGCTCATCCTTGGGGCTCCCCATCACCACATAGCTCGTGATCGTGTTGACCTGCGGCAGCGCGCCCAGCACCTCGGTGTGGAAATGCTTGTAGGCCGCAAGATCCCGCGTCTCGACGCGCAGCATGTATTCGATCGTGCCGGTGATGTTGTGGCATTCGCGAACTTGCGGCGCCTGCGTGATCGAGCGCTCGAACGCCTCCTGGCTCGCCTTGGTGTGGTCCGAGAGCCCGACGCCGACATAGGCGGTGAACGTGTCGCCGAGCCGGGCCCGGTCGAGCACCGCCCGGTAGCCCGCGATGACGCCGGAGCGCTCCAGCGCCTGCACCCGGCGCAAGGTGGCCGAGGCGGAGAGGCCGATACGCGCGCTGAGGTCGGCATTGCTCACGCGGCCGTCTCGCGCGAGTTCGCGCAAGATTCGCTCGTCCATGCGGTCCAAGGCGCTCATCGATTGCGATGATCGGCGGATCGACGAGCGATTCGCAAGCCCCTGTCGCGCAAGGAGGCGCATGATGCCGGCATGAACCCGATGCTCGATGCCGATCTCCTCCTGGCGCTCGCCGCCTTCGCCTTCGTGTCCTCGATCACGCCGGGCCCCAACAACCTGATGCTGATGGCGTCGGGCGCGAATTTCGGGGTGCGGCGTACGATCCCGCACATGCTCGGCGTCGCGCTCGGCTTCGTCCTCATGGTGGCGCTGGTCGGCATCGGGCTCGTCGGCGTCTTCGAGGCCTATCCGGTCAGCTACACCCTCCTCAAGGTGGTGAGCGTCGCCTATCTCCTCTGGCTCGCCTGGCGGATCGCCAACAGCGCACCGCCCGAGCCGGCTAGAACGGCCAAGACGGCCAAGACGGCCAAGACGGTCGAGACGGTCGAGACGGTCGAGACGAGCGAAGGCGGCCGACCGATGACCTTCGTCGAGGCCGCGCTCTTCCAATGGGTGAACCCCAAGGCCTGGGCCATGGCGCTGACGGCCGTGACCGTCTACGCGCCCTCGCGCAGCCTCGGCGCCATCCTCCTCGTCGCCTGCGTCTTCGGGGCAGTCAACCTGCCCTCGGTCGGCTCCTGGGCCGTGCTCGGCCGGCAGATGCGCCGCGTGCTGACCAACCGGACGCGGCTTCGCGTCTTCAACGCCGCGATGGCCCTCCTCCTCGTCGCCTCGCTCCTGCCCGTGGTCTGGACCTGACCCGTCAGCGCCGCGCGGGTTGGAACGGATATGTTGACGAGCGGCTGTGCGGTCGTGGTCTATGGCTGGTAGCACGCTGCCGCGAGGTTTGCCTTGCCGCCGGTATTGAGCCAACAGCGGCGGTGACCCCTCCCCCCTCTGGCTGGGGAGCAGAGCAAGGAAAGATCCAATGACCGAAGCCGCCGACATCGTGAGGGAGAGGGCACCGGGCTTCGTGCTCGAGATCGGGCTCGTCCTCGGCTCGGGGCTCGGCGGGCTCGCCGACGCCGTCGCGGATGCGGTCCGGGTGCCCTATCGCGATCTTGCGGGGTTTCCGGCGGCGGGGGTGAGCGGCCATGCCGGGCAGCTGGTGCTCGGCCGGCTCGGCGGCGTTCCGGTCGCGGTCTGCCAGGGCCGGGCCCATGCCTACGAGCATGGCGACGCGACCGTGATGCGCCCCGCGATCGAGACGCTGCAGGCGATCGGCTGCCGAGCGCTCGTTCTCACCAATGCGGCCGGCTCGCTCCGGCCCGAAATGGGGCCGGGATCACTGATGCTGATCCGCGACCATATCAATCTCTCCGGCCTCAACCCGCTCGTCGGCGAGACGGGCGACGCGCGCTTCACCGCGATGACGGGGGCCTATGATGCCGGGATGGCCGAGGCGATCCGCGAAGCGTCCGGCGAGGGCGATCTTCATGAGGGCGTCTACGCCTGGATGCTGGGCCCGAGTTTCGAGACGCCGGCCGAGATCGCGATGCTGAAGGTGCTCGGCGCAGACGCCGTCGGCATGTCGACGGTGCCCGAGGTCATCATCGCGCGCCGGCTGGGAATGAAGGCGGCCGCGATCTCGACGATCACCAATATGGGCGCCGGCCTCACCGAGGAGACGCTGAGCCATGCGCAGACCAAGCGGGAGGGCGAGAAGGCCGCCGCGCGCCTCATCACCCTTCTCGAGACGGCGATGCCCGGCCTGCAGGCGCGGACCGGGCATCTGGTCGGATAGGGCTTGCGCCGACGTCCTATTTGGTCAGCCGCAGGTGTGCGATCGCGCTGCCGATCTGGTTGAAGACCGTCACGAGTTCCTTGGCCGAGGTCGCTTCAAAGGCGTGCTTGGCATCGGTCGCGCAGGTCTGGAGCATCTTGCGGACATCGTCCATCCACCAGCCCTTATCGGGGTTGAACATGATGGTGTAGACCTCGATCTCGTGATCGTCCTTCACCGTCTCGCAGACCTCGAGGACCTTCTCGTCGAGCTTCTCCCGGATCTTGTCGCGATTGTCGGTCCCGAGGCGCGCCTCTCTGGCATAGCCGAGGCCGGTATAGTCGGACTTCGTCCACCAGACGTTCTGCTCCTGCATCAGGTTCACGCCGTCCGTCATCAGGACGATGATCTTGCGGTTGCGCTCCGCCCCGTAGTCTTCGCCCTGGGTGAAGGGCGCGCCCGGCGAGAGCGTGCGCCAGCCCCAGGTGAGACCGAGCGCGACATTGGTGCCCGAGCCCTTGTAGGGGCGCAGCGCCTCGATCGTCTCGTCGAGCGCGGCACGCTTGTCGGTCAGCGGCACGATCGGGTCCGGGCAGGCCGCGTTCGGCGACTGCTCGTCATAGCCCCTGGCACCGCCGAAGCCGAACTCGTTGCGCACCTCGGCGTCCTCGTCGATCTTGCCGTATTTCCACAGGAAGCCCTGCACCGAGGCGCCGTGGTCGCGAACGTTGTCGCGCCATTTGCTCGTCGCCTTCTTGGGCTGCTTGTTCAGCACCCAGTCGTGAACGTAGCTGTCGTCGTCGATATAGCTGTTTCGGCTCGTCTTGCCGCCCACGGCCTCGTCGTTCGAGCCCTTCTTGTCGATCTCGTCCGGCCAGAGATAGGGCACGAAGAGCGTGTCGGCCCGGGCCTTGGACGGCGGCGTATCGGTCACGTCATAGGGCTCGGGGCGCATCTCGACGCAGCCCGCCCAAGGGATGCCCATCTCGTCGAAGAGATCGAAGTGGTTGACCTTCTGCAACTCGATCTGGCAGTCGACATACTCGTCGTCCATCGTCATGTCGCGCCAGGCATCGTCCTCGCCATTGGCCCATTTCGTATGGATGACCTCGTCCTTCTTGGCCTTCGCGGTCTTGTCCTTCTTGTCCTTCTTGTCTTTCTTGCCCTTGCCCTTGCCCTTCTTGTCGTCGTCATCCTTCTTGTCTGCCAGCGCAGACGGGACGAGGAAGGAACCAACGGCGTCGAGGGCGCCATAGACGGCGTCGCCCGTGATGGAGGCGAGACGCTGCCAGGGCGCGTCGGGATGCTCGAGATCGGGCGCGAACCCGAGATCGTCGGGCATGGGTTTGGGCGGTGTAGTCGGCGGCGTTGGCGTGGTGGTCGGCGGCGTGGAGGGCTTGGGCGTCGAGGGCTTGGGCGTCGAGGGCTTCGGCGTCGAGGGCTTCGGATCCTTGGGCGGCGGCGGCGGCGCGAGGCAATCCTCCGAGCGGCTGACGAAGAGATTGCGCTGGCCCCACTTATGGTTGATTCGCTCGAACCAGTTACCGTGGAACTTCGAGTCGCCCTTCACGTCCATCCACGCCATGTGGGACGGATCGGCCTTGACGTTGACGGTCGTGACGTAAGGCACGAGCGAGACCTTGACGACCTCGGAGTCGTCGCCGCCCTGGAAGAGGATGTCGACGAAGTCCTTGGAGCCCTCGCGCAGCGCGGCCATATGCGGCTTCATCGAGCCCGTGACGTCGACGACGAGGGCGACCTCGGCCCGCTCGCCGGCATTGGCGACGCTCGTTGCGCCGACATCCGTCCGGCTCATGTCGCGGTCGCTGAGGAGCGAGGTGAGGCCGAGAAAGTAGTTGTCCATGCTGGTCGCGAAATCGACCTTGACGGCGGCGCGGTCGTCGAGCGGCGTCCAGGTGAAGGGCTGGCCGCGATAGGCATCGGGCAGGTTCGCATCGAGCGTGGTGCGGATGATCGCCTCGACTTCCCTGTCGGAGCGCGTCAGGTTGCGTGCGCCGGCGAGCGCCGCGGCATCGGCCGCGCCCTGCACCTTGGCCTTGAGGCTGCTCCCACGCATCACGTCGGTCGCGCCGCCGGCGAGGAGGAGGGCCGGGAGGACGGCGATACCGAAGATGATCGCGACCACGCCGCGCTCGTTCCGCCCGAAGCCGGTCACGCTGTTGAGGGCGCGGCTGCGAAGGCGGCTCAAGCGGCTCGCAGGCGCTGCATCGCGCGAAGTTCTGGTTGCGGCGTCGACAGAGCCAGTGGGCGTTCCCATGGACATGGCGGTTCTCCTTCTGCAGGTCGTTGCAGAGGAAGATGCGCCCCAATCCTCGCCAGGACTTTAATTCAAATCCCACACGCCGACGGGACTTCGCTCAGGTTTAACACAAAGCTTCCAGGACTTGTCGAACCGGACGCGCCACCTTTACTGGTTCTCAACCATGACTTGACCGAGGGCGCTGCCGCTGAGGAAGGCGGCCTCGATGCGCCCGCCCAGACACGCATCGCCGCAATAGCCGATCCGGCCATCGGACGAGAGGAGATACTCGCTGCCGAGCGGCGTCTCGACCTGCGAGAAGCGCCAACGATGCGCGCTGGAGCCGACGACGTCCGGCAAGGTCCCGCCGGCGAGATCGGCGAGCGCCCCCAGGAGGTGCGCCGACACGGTCTCGCGATCGTCCTCGAGATGCGCGCGCGAGAAGGCGGGGCCGCCATGGACGATCCAGCGATGGCCGGGCGCGCGGCCGGGCTTGGCGCCCTCATGGGCGAGCCAGCCGATCGGCCCCGAGGCCGAGCGCCGCGTCTCGGGAAGGTCGGGCGCTTCGGCGAACGTCACCATCAGCGACCAGCAGGGCGCGATGACGGCCTCGGCGATCCGATCGAAGGGCGCGCCGAAGGGTGCGAGCAACGTGTCGGCCTGCGGCGCCGGCACGGCGCAGACGATGGCATCGAAGGGGCCAGCGTCCGATCCGCCCTCGAAGGCGAGCGAGAGACCGTCATCGCCGCGCCGGATGGCGCTCACCCGGATCTCGCGCCGGATGTCGAGACCATCGGCGAGCGGCCTGACGAGGCCGCTCATGCCCGGCAGGCCGACGATGCGGCGCGTGTCGGACTTGGCATGGGGCCAGTCGGCGGCGGCACCGGCCGCGATCGCGCGGTCGGCATAGGCGCGGAAGGCCGGATCACGCACGCTGGCATATTGCGCACCGTGGTCGAAGGCCTCGCCGAAACCGCCATCCGCACCGCGCCGCGTCGCAAGCCGGCCGCCGAGCCCACGGCTCTTCTCGAAGACGCGCACGCGCCGCCCGGCATCCTGAAGCGTGCGGGCGGCGGCGAGACCGGCAATGCCTGCGCCTATGATGGCGAACATATTGGAAGACCCTTCGCAGTGCCGCGCGTCTCGGTGAACCGTTCGTCCTGTGGAACCGTTCGTCTTGGCGCGCACGCAACCTGCCACAGCGCGCCGCGCGGGAACACGGGCCCCGACTGCGTCATCGCGTCGGAGGCGCGACGCGAGCGCCGCCCTATATGCACGCGCATGATCGACACTGCCCAAACCGCCGAGACCGCCAACGAGACCTCCAAGTCCAAGCCGACCGTCTACTATGACGGCGCCTGCCCGCTCTGCCGCCGCGAGGTCGCCTTCTACCGCCGAGGCGCGGGCGGCGAGGCGCTCGACTGGCGGGATGTCTCGGGAGCCGGCGAAGGGCCATCCGGAGACGAGGTGGCGCCCGGCCTCACACGGCAAGCGGCGCTGGCGCGGTTTCATGTCGGCTTGCCGGACGGGCGGCGCGTGTCGGGCGCCGAGGCCTTCCTGACGCTCTGGGAGACCCTGCCGGGATGGCGCCGGCTCGCCGGCATCAAGCGCGTGCCGGGCGCGCTGCCGGTGCTGGAGACGCTCTATAGAGGCTTTCTCCATGTCCGGCCGGTCCTGTCGGGCGCGATGCGCAGGCTCGAGCGATGAGCGCCGTATGGATCCCGACGCGCGCGGAAGGCCTGCGCCGGCTCGCCGACTTCGTGCCCCGCGCGGGTCGGGACTATGCCGCGACGCGCAATTACGACCGTGGGTCGGAGCGGCGCGAGAACGTCTCGGTCCTCTCGCCCTACCTGCGCCATCGCCTGATCTCGGAGCGTGAGGTGATCGCGGCCGTGCTGGAGCGGCACACGCCCTCGGCGGCCGAGAAATTCGTACAAGAGGTCTTCTGGCGCACCTACTGGAAGGGCTGGCTGGAGATGCGCCCTGCGCTCTGGGACCGCTACGAGAATGAGCGCGACGCAGCGCTCGCCGAGATGGAGGCGAAGGCCGGGCTGCGCACCGCCTATCGGGACGCCGTCGAGGGCCGGACCGGGATCGCCGCCTTCGATCATTGGGCGCGGGAGCTCGAAGAGGACGGCTACATCCACAACCATGCGCGGATGTGGTTCGCCAGCATCTGGCTCTATACGCTGAACCTGCCCTGGCAGCTTGGCGCCGACCTCTTCCTGCGCCGGCTGGTCGACGGCGATCCGGCGGTCAACACGCTCTCCTGGCGCTGGGTGGCGGGCTTGCAGACGCGGGGCAAGACCTATGCGGCCACGGCCGGCAACATCACGCGCTACACCGAGGGACGGCTCTCGGCGACAGGGCTCGCAAGCCGCGCCGAGGCGATCGAGGAGTCCGAGCCGGTGCCCGATCCCGAGCCGCTGCGAGATGCCGTCGGTCAGGCACCGGCGTGCGACGTGTTGCTGCTCCTTCACGAAGACGATCTCGGGCTGGAGACGCTCCCACTCGGTGGGGCCCGCATTCGCGGCGCCGCGCTGATGCGCCGAACGGAAGCGCGCTCCCCCCTCGCGATCGGATCACCGGCCGAGGCGTTCACGGCGGGTGCGATCGACGACACGGCGGGGCGGGCGAAGGACGCGTTCGGTCTGGCGTCCATCCTCGAGGCGGTTCCCGATGCCGGATCGTTGGTGTCGGCAGCCAAGGCCGCGAACGCCGAGGCGATCCTCTACCCCGAAGCGCCCGTCGGCCCGATCCGCGATGCGATCGAGAGCTTCCGCGATCCGCTCCGTACCTCCGGGCTCGATCTCGTCGCACTGAGGAGGCCGTGGGACGCAGCCGCGTGGCCGCACGCCACCCATGGTTTCTTCCGGCTGAAGAAGCAGATCCCTGCGCTCCTTCACGCGGAGGGGCTCGCCCCCGAGCCTTCGCCGCCCCGCACAAAGACCACACGCAAAGCGCAGCGATAGGGTCCGTCTAGAGCGAAGCCGCAGCGCGGGCGGCCTGGTCGTAATGGCCGGAGAGGGCGCGCATGAGGGCTGCGAGGTTGGTGAGCTCCGTCTCGTCGACGTTCATCGCTTTAAGCACCTTCACGAGGAGCGCCTCGCGCACCTCACGATAGCGCTGACAGGCGGCCTCGCCCTCAGTCGTGATCTCGACCGACTTCTCCTTGCCGCGCTTGCCCGACGAGACGAGGCCGGCCCGCTCCAGCTTCTTCAGCGCGTAGGAGACGGTGTGCGTGTCCTCGATGTTGAGGATGGTGCAGATATCGGAGAGCGTCTTTGGCCGGCCCCGATGGTTGACCGTGTGAAGGAGGAAGACGTCGAGCGGAGCGAGCCCGTCGACGCCGGCCGCCTTCATGCAGCGCACCATCCAGCGCGAGAACGCGTTCTGCGTCATGGTCAGCGCGAACTCGACCTCCGAGAGCGCCGGCATGGCGCCCTCGGCAAGATGCGATGAGGAGACGATCGGCCCGATCTGACTGCCGCTCGCGACGAGGCTGAGGAGTTGCGAGACGCGGGTCTCGGGCATCGTCCTGTCCTTCGCGGAGGGATCGTCGCTCATCGCGCGCTCATCGTGGTCGGCAGCCAGGTCGCGATGCCCGGGAAGGCGACGAGGAGGACGCAGGCGAGGACGAGGATGAGGAAGAAGGGCAGCGCGTATGCGGCGAGCGTGAAGATGTTCTTGCCCGTCAGCCCCTGCAGCACGAAGAGGTTGAAGCCGACGGGCGGCGTGATCTGGCTCATCTCGACGACGATGACGAGGAAGATGCCGAACCAGATGAGGTCGAAGCCGGCGGCCTCGATCATCGGCAGCACGATCGAGGTCGTCAGCACGACGATGGAGATGCCGTCCAGGAAGCAGCCCATGACGATGAAGAAGAGCGTCAGGGCGAAGAGGAGCGCGTAGGGCGAGAGCTCCATCGCCGCGATCCAGGCCGCGAGATCGCGCGGGATTCCGGTATAGCCCATCGTGACGGTGAGGATGTGTGCGCCGATGAGGATGAGGACGATCATGGCCGAGACCTTGGCCGCGCCCGACAGACCCTCCGAGAAGGTGCGCCAAGAGAGCGTGCCCGAGACCCAGGAGAGGATGAGGGCGAGCGCGACGCCGATGGCAGCCGCTTCGGTCGGCGCCGCAAGGCCGGTATAGATCGAGCCGATGACGCCGACGATCAGCCCCGCGACGGGGAGGAGACGGCGGCTGGCGCGCAGCTTGTCGAGGAAGGGAATGGGCGGTTCGGGGTCCGGCATCTTCGCGGCGTTCATCCAGGACCAGGCGATGACATAGGTCATGAAGAGCCCGGCCAGCATGATGCCGGGCAGGACGCCGGCCATAAAGAGCCGCGCGATCGACTGCTCGGTCGCGGCGCCATAGACGATGAGGATGATGGAGGGCGGGATGAGAAGGCCGAGCGTGCCGGAGCCTGCGAGCGTGCCGATCGCGATCCGCTCGTCATAGCCCCTCGCCCTCAATTCGGGCAGCGAGATGCGCCCGACCGTGGCCGTCGTCGCGGCCGAGGAGCCCGACACGGCGGCGAAGAGCGCGCAGCCGGCGATGTTGGTGTGGAGAAGCCGGCCCGGCAATCGCCCGAGCCAGGGGCTGAGGCCGGCGAACATGTCCTCCGAGAGCCGGGAGCGAAAGAGGATCTCGCCCATCCAGATGAAGAGCGGGAGCGCCGTGAGGTCCCATTTGTTGATCGAGGCCCAGATCGCGGTCGCGGCGACCGTGCCGCTCGGCACCGTCGTCAGGAGCGCGATACCGGCCACGCCGACCAGCATCAGGCTGAGCGCGACCCAAAGGCCGAGGGCGAGCGAGACGAGGAGGCCGCCGGCCAGAAGGAGGGGGACGAGTGCGCCGTCCATCTATTCGCTCCCTGCGAGCGGTGGCTGCACCGCCGTCGTGGCGGCCTCGAAGCCCGGCCGTCCGGTGCGCAGCGTGAGCGCGAACTCGTCGAGAAGGGCGAGCGTGAAGACGGCGAATCCGAGGGTGAGGATCGCCTGCGGTATCCAGAGCGGATAGGCGACGAGACCGTAGGAGCGCTCATCGAAGCGGAGCGCGTCGGCCGTGAGGTCCCAGAGGTGATAGGTCGCGAAAGCGACGAGGAGAAGCGCAGCGAGGAGGACGAGGGCGTTCATGGCGCGTCTGAGGCTCGCCGGCACGTTCTCGACGAGGAGGGAGACGCGCACATGGGTGCCCGACTTCAGCGCCGGGCCGAGCGCCAGCGCCGTCGCCGCGACGAGGAGGAATCCGCCGAGCTCGGTCAGCGACGGGATGATGATGCCCATCGGCGCCTGCCCGACGAGGCGCAGCAGCGCATCGAAGAGCCGGAGCAGAACCTGAGCGACCACGAGGCCGGCGATGAGGGCGAGGCAGGCGCAGGCGAGCGCGTGCGAGGCCTTGTAAACGTGGGTGAGCAAGGCACGCATGGCGCGTGGGCCTCCGGTCGCTGGAGCGGCGGTGTCGGATGCGAAAGCGCCCGCCCCGAGGGATCGGGACGGGCACGGGTCGACTACTGGCGGTAGGCTTCGAGGACGGCCGCGCCGGTCTCGCCGGCCTCGGCCTCCCACTCGGCGGCCATGGTCGCGCCGACCTCGGTCATGGCGCTCATCAGGGCCTCGGTCGGGGCGGAGACGTCGATGCCGTTGTCGCGCAGCTCCTGCGTCTTGGCCTCGGTCTCGGCGGCCGACATCTCCCAGCCGCGCGTCTCGGCAGCGGCGGCGGCGGTCATGAGGGCCTCGCGCTCGGCGTCGGTGAGGGCCTCGAGCGCCTCGGTGTTCACGACCACCATGTTCTTGGGCAGCCAGGCCTGGGTGTCGACATAGTGGGTCAGGAAGTCCCAGACCTTCTGGTTGGCGCCGGTCGAGGGCGAGGTGATCATCGCGTCGACGCGGCCCGTGGAGAAGGCGGTCGGGATGTCGGGCACCTCGACCTGTGTCGGGATCGCGCCGACGAGCTGCGCCAGGCGCTCGGTCGCCGCGTTATAGGCGCGGAACTTCACGCCCTCGAGCGCCGAGATGTCCTCGACGGCGGTCTTGGCATAGACGCCCTGGGGCGGCCACGGCACGGCGTAGAGGAAGGTGAGGCCTTGGTTTGCGAGCGCTTCCTCGAGGGCGGGCTTCTGCGCATCGTAGAGCGCCTTGGCCTCCTCATAGGAGGTTGCGACGAAGGGAATGGCGTCGAGGCCGAAGATCGGGTCCTCGTTGGCGAGGCGCGAGACGAGAAGCTCGCCGATGGGCGCGAGGCCGCGGCGGACCGAGTTCTTGATCTCGGGGTGCGCGAAGAGGGATCCGGCCGAATGGACCGTGATGTCGAACGCGCCATCCGTCGCCTCGCGGATCTCATCGGCCATCTGGATGATGTTGGCCGTGTGGAAGGTCGAATCGCCATAGGGCGTCGGCATGTCCCACTCGGCGGCGAGTGCGGGGGCGGTGATGGCCGTGGCCGCGATCAGGCTCAGCGCGAAGGTCTTCATCTGGTCTCTCCTCGAAGGGCATCCAACGATCTGCGATTCGCGTGGCAGTCGTCCATGATGCAAAGGTTTCCCGGCGGGTTGCCCCCGCTCGATATCAGAACGATGACGCAATAAAAGCATTTCGTCAACAAATTGACGTTGATCTGTTTTTTAGATCGGTCTAGCCTTCGATTGATCTTGGGAAGGATGTGGAACATGAACGACGCGCGCACAACCGGGCTGTGGGACTTCTGGGTCGATCGGGGCGGCACGTTCACCGACATCGTCGCGCGCAAGCCCGATGGCAGCATGGCACTGCACAAGGTGCTCTCCGAGAACCCCGAAGCCTATCGCGATGCCGCCGTCCACGGCATTCGCGAGATGCTGGGGCTCAGTGCCGGCGAGACGATCCCGGCGGGCACGGTCGGCGCGGTCAAGATGGGCACCACGGTCGCGACCAACGCGCTGCTGGAGCGCAAGGGCGACCGCACGCTCCTCCTCATCACCCGGGGCTTTCGCGACGCGCTTCGCATCGGCTATCAGGCGCGGCCCGACATCTTCGCCAAGGAGATCATACTGCCGGAGATGGTCTACGACCGGGTCGTCGAGATCGACGAGCGGGTCCGCTCCGACGGCACGGTCGAGGCGTCGCCGGACGAAGCCGAGGTCCGCGCCGCCGTCGAGGCGGCCCAAGCGGACGGCATCCAGTCCGTCGCCATCGTCTTCATGCACGCCTTCCAGCATCCTGAGCACGAGGCCGAGGTCGCACGGATCGTGCGCGGCATGGGCGTGCCCCAGGTCTCGGTCAGCCACGAATGCTCGCCCCTCATCAAGCTCGTCGGGCGCGGCGACACGACGGTGGTCGACGCCTATCTCTCGCCGATCCTGAGGCGCTACGTGGCGCAGGTGGCCGAGGAGCTGGGCGCGGACGATCCGGGCAACGCGACCCGTCTGATGTTCATGCAATCGTCGGGCGGGCTGACGGATGCCGACCTTTTCCAGGGCAAGGACGCGATCCTCTCGGGGCCGGCCGGCGGCGTGGTCGCCGGTGCGCGCACGGCCGAGATGGCCGGTTTCCCGCGCATGATCGGCTTCGACATGGGCGGCACCTCGACCGACGTCTCGCACTATGACGGGGAGTACGAGCGCGCCTTCGAGACCGAGGTCGCGGGCGTTCGCATGCGCGCGCCGATGATGCACATCCACACGGTCGCGGCCGGCGGCGGATCGCTCCTCCAATACGACGGCGCGCGCTACCGCGTCGGGCCCGAGAGCGCCGGCGCCAATCCCGGCCCCGTCTGCTATCGGCGCGGCGGGCCGCTCGCCGTCACCGACGCCAACGTGATGCTGGGCAAGCTGAAGCCGCAGTTCTTCCCCAAGATCTTCGGTCCCGAGCAGAACGAGCCGCTCGACGCCGACGCCGTGCGCACCGCCTTCGAGGCGCTGACCGAGGAGATCGGCGACGGACGTTCTCCGGAAGAGGTCGCGGAGGGCTTCTTGACCATCGCGGTCGAGAACATGGCCAACGCCATCAAGACGGTCTCGGTTCAGCGCGGCTACGACGTGACGGGCTACGTCGCTCAACTGCTTCGGCGGTGCGGGCGGCCAGCACGCCTGCCTCGTCGCCGATTCGCTCGGCATGTCGAAGGTGCTCATCCACCCCTATTCGGGCGTCCTGTCGGCCTATGGCATGGGCCTCGCCGACATCCGCGCCAACCGCCAGGCGAGCGTGGTCACGCGCCTCGACGACGCGCTCTTGCCGCACCTCGACGAACTGCGCGAGGGGCTGGCGGCCGAGAACGTGGCCGAGCTCGAAGCGCAGGGTCTCGATGGCGCCGACATCACCCATCTCCCCAAGGCGCATTTGCGCTACGAGGGCACCGACACCGTCCTCTTCGTGCCGCTCGGCGCGCAGTCGGACATGGTCTCCGCGTTCGAGAAGGCCCACAAGGCGCAGTTCGGCTTCGCGATGGAGGGCAAGCCCGTCGTCGTCGAGGCGATCGAGGTCGAGAGCGTCGGCGGCGGCGCGGACGCGACCGAAGCGGAACTCGACCTCGCATCGCAGCGATCGACCCGAGCCGACCGAGCGGCTCGACATCTTCACCGCGCGGCCAGTCCCACGCGGCCGGTGCCTGGCTGCGCGCGCAGCTCTGCCGCCCGGCCACATCGTCTCAGGCCCGGCGATCATCATCGAGCCGACGCAGACCATCGTCGTCGAGCCGGGCTGGCGGGCGGAGGTGACCAAGCTCGACCACATCGTGCTCACCCGCGTGGAGGCGCTTCGGTCCCAGGCCGCGCTCGGCACGGACGTCGACCCGGTCATGCTCGAGGTCTTCAACAACCTCTTCATGTCGATCGCCGAGCAGATGGGCGTGACGCTGGAGAACACGGCCTATTCGGTCAACATCAAGGAGCGGCTCGACTTCTCCTGCGCGGTGTTCGACGCCGACGGGCGACCTCGTCGCCAATGCGCCGCACATGCCGGTGCACCTGGGCTCCATGGACCGCTCGGTCGAGGCGATCATCCGCCAGAACGGGGCGAGGTGCGCCCCGGCGACGTCTTCGCACTGAACGCGCCCTATAATGGCGGCACGCACCTGCCCGACATCACGGTCGTGACGCCGGTGTTCTCGGACGACGGGACGGAGATCCTCTTCTGCGTCGCCTCGCGCGGCCACCACGCCGATGTCGGCGGCACGACGCCGGGCTCGATGTCTCCGCTCGCCACGACGGTCGACGAGGAGGGCGTGCTCTTCGACAACTTCCAGCTCGTCGACCAGGGCACGTTCCGCGAGGACGCGCTGACCGTGCTCCTCACGAACCACGCCTATCCGGCGCGCAACTCGACGCAGAACATCGCCGACCTGAAGGCGCAGATCGCGGCCAACGAGAAGGGCGTCGCGGAGCTGCAGGAAGATGGTCGGCCAGTTCGGGCTCGACGTCGTCCAGGCCTACATGGGCCACGTGCAGGACAACGCCGACGAGAGCGTGCGCCGCGCTGCTCGACAGGCTGGAGGACGGGGCGTTCGAATACCCGACCGATCAGGGCGCCGTCATCAAGGTGCGCATCACGATCGACCGGGAGGCGCGGCGCGCCAAGGTCGACTTCACCGGCACGTCGGGCATCCAGCCGACGGCAATTTCAACGCGCCCGAGCCCGTCGCACGGGCGGCCGTGCTCTACGTCTTCCGCGTCCTGGTCGACGATGCGATCCCGATGAACGCCGGCTGCCTGCAGCCCCATCGACATCGTCATCCCCGAGGGCTCCATGCTGCGGCCCGACTATCCGGCGGCGGTGGTGGCGGGCAACGTCGAGACGAGCCAGCACGTCACCAACGCGCTCTTCGGCGCGCTCGAAGCCATGGCGGCCAGCCAGGGCACGATGAACAACCTCACCTTCGGCAACGCCACCTATCAGTATTACGAGACGATCTGTTCAGGGTCACCGGCCGGGCGCACCCCGATGGCACCGGCTGGAACGGCACGTCGGGCGTGCACGTCCACATGACCAATTCGCGCCTCACCGACCCCGAGATCCTGGAGCACCGCTATCCGGTGCTGCTGGAGGATTTCCACATCCGCGAGGGCTCGGGCGGGCGCGGACGCTGGTCGGCCGGCGACGGCACGCTGCGCCGCATCCGCTTCCTCGAGGAGATGAGCTGCGCCATTCTCGCCTCTCATCGCACCATCCGGCCGCATGGGCTGGAGGGCGGCGAGCCGGGCGAGCTCGGCCGCACCGAGGTGCGCCGCGCGGACGGCACGATCGAAGTCCTCGGTGGCACCGACGAGACGGTGCTGAAGACCGGCGAGGCCGTCACCGTCATCACCCCGACGGGCGGCGGCTTCGGCGCGGCCTAGGCAGGGCGCACGCGCGCGCCTCTTCCATTGCGCGCGCCACATGGTAGAGCCTCGCGGCATTCTCCACGCGCAGGCCCGCCCCCATGTCCGACACCCCGTCCGATACGACGCTCGACACCATCTCAGATGCCATCGCCGCCATCGCTGATGGCGAGTTCGTCGTCGTCGTCGACGATACCGACCGCGAGAACGAGGGCGACCTCATCATGGCGGCCTCGAAAGCGACGCC
Organism: uncultured Alphaproteobacteria bacterium; assembly: GCA_963842125.1. Taxonomy (GTDB): domain Bacteria; phylum Pseudomonadota; class Alphaproteobacteria; order Rhizobiales; family CAWCWK01; genus CAWCWK01. The sequence continues at coordinate 654,415 of CAWJFE010000001.1, forward strand.
GGAGCGGATGGGCTTCATGGTGCGCCACACGTCGGGCATCATCTGCGTGCCGATGGAGGCCGACCGGGCGGAGCACCTCAACCTCGCACCGATGGTCGCGAACAATCTCGATCCCTTGCGCACCGCCTTCACGGTCAGCGTCGACTACAAGCCCGGCATGACGACCGGCATCTCCGGCCAGGAACGCGCCAACACGGCCAATGCGCTGGCCAACGACAACGTGGTCGGTCAGGACTTCATCCGCCCCGGCCACATGTTCCCCCTGACGGCGCGCGAGGGCGGCGTCCTCACGCGCTCCGGCCATACCGAGGCCGCGACCGACCTCGCCAGGCTGGCCGGCCTGCCCGGCGTCGGCGTGCTGGCCGAGATCATGAACGATGACGGCACGGTCAAACGCCTGCCCGAACTCCTCGCGTTCGCCCGCGAGCACGGCCTCAGGATCGTCTCGATCGAGGATCTCATCCGCCACCGCACGCAGGCCGAGCAGGTCGTCACGCGGGTCGGCTCGCGGATGGTCACGGTCGCCGGGCAGTCGGCGACGGCCTATGCCTTCTCGACGCCCTTCGATCCGTTGCAGCATGTCGCCGTCGTCGTCGGCGATCCGGCGGCGAGCGGGCCCATGCCCTGCCGCATCCACCGCGAGCAGCCCGTGACCGACCTCTTGTCGCGCGCGGGCTCCGGCGAGGACTGGTTCGAGGCCGCCACCAAGGTCATCGCGGAGGAAGGGCGCGGCGTCGTCGTCTTCCTGCGCAATCCCGTGGCGGACGACATCTTCGAGGCGGAGGAGACGGCGGAACCCTTCACCGATGGCGAGCGGCACGGCTCGGCCAAGGCCCGCATGGCGGACTGGCGCGAGGTCGGGGTCGGCGCGCAGATCCTGCGCGATCTCGGCATCCGTACCATCCGCCTCGTCACGTCGAGCCAACGCCGCTTCGTCGGCCTCGCCGGTTTCGGCATCGAGATCAGCCTCTAGGGCCCGCTCAAGCCTCAGGCGGCCCGTTTCATCCGCTCGCGCACCGCGCGGGCGAGGAAGGCCGGGTTGCCGGCGACGTAGCGGCCTGCCAGACGGCGCGGCTCGAGACTCAGGCGATAGACCCATTCGAGGCCAGCGCGCCGGAATGCGATCGGCGCGCGGGGCACGCGGCCCGACCAAAAGTCGAACTGCGCGCCGACACCCATCACGACCCGCGCGTCGATCCGTCCGCGATGGCGCGCGATCCAGACGTCCTGGCGCGGAACGCCCATCGCGACGAGGACGATGTCGGCGCCCGAAGCGTTGATCTCGGCGATGACGGCGCCGTCCGACGCGAAATAGCCGTGGTGATGGCCGGCGACGCGAAGGCCCGGCACGTGGCAGCGTGCCGCCTCCGCCGCCGCCTTCGCGACGCCCTCGGCGCTGCCGAGGAAATAGATGGACTGCCCCCTCGCCGCGGCGGCTTCGCACAAGGGCAGGAAGAGATCGGAGCCATTGAGATTGGCGGTGAAGCGCTCGCCCCCCATGCGCGCCGCGATCTGGAGGCCCGACCCGTCCGGCAGCAGGACGTCGGCTGCGCCCAGCGCTTGGCGATAGGCAGCATCGCGGGCGGCGACGTTGACGCAATGCGCGTTGACGAAAGCCGCCGTGACAGGCCCGCCATCGAGCAGGCGCGAGAGGGCCTGGCCTCGCGTCGCATCGAGAAGATCGAGGCCGAAGAGACGGATCGCACCCCGCCTCCGCCGGGAGGGCGAGCGCGGCGCCGCACCGGCCGGCGCGGCGATGGAGGAGGGTTCGGTGACGGACATGCGCGGGACCATGTCGTGCCGATCCGGGACCGTCCATCGAAACCCTTTCTTAACCATAACGAAGGGGTAGGCGATCGAGCAGGGCGGATGGCGACCGTGGTGGAGAGCCTCGTATGCGCCCTCGCTCTACCCGGTGGCGCTCGCTAAGCTGGTCTCATGACAGACACCGTCCCCGCCATGCCCGCTCGCGCGAGCGTCACCTTCGTCTACACATCGGACCTTGCCCGCGCCGAGCGCTTCTTCGCCCGAACGCTCGGTCTGCCGCTCGTGGTCGATCAGGGCGCCTGCAAGCTCTACCGGGTGGCGCCCGCCAGCCTCTGGGGCGTCTGCGATCTGCCCGACCGGCCGCAAGAGCCGGCGGGCGTCACGCTGACCATGGTCCTGGAGGGCGAGGCCGAGGTCGACGCCTATTTCGAGACCATCACCGCGCGCGGTGCCGAGATCGCCATCCGGCCACGCGCCTCGGAGCGGTTCGGCGTCTATGCCGGGCTCGTCCGCTCGCCGGACGGCCATCGCATCGAGGTTCAGACGCTGCCCGCCTTTCGCCAGACGTGAGAGCCGGACCGACGCCCATGCGTGACAGGTCGCCGGCGGCGCGATAGGACCGTGCCGACCCATCGAAGCGAGTTCCCGCGATGCCCCTCTGGATCCAATCCCCGCTGGCGATCCTCGCCGAGGGCGCCGATAGCGGCCTCGTCGTCGAGGACAGCCGGATCGTGGAGCTGGTGCCGGCGGGCGCAAGGCCCCAGACCCCCTATGACGCGACCTTCGACGCCTCGCGCCACGTCGTCATCCCGGGGCTCGTCAACACGCATCATCACGTCTTCCAGACGCTGACGCGCGCCTTCCCGCCATCGGCCAACAAGCCGCTCTTTCCCTGGCTGCAGGCGAACTATCCGGTCTGGTCGCACATCACGCCCGAGATGTTTCGGCTCGCCACCCGCCTCGCCTTCACCGAGCTTTTGATGTCGGGCTGCACCTGCGCGAGCGACCACCATTACCTCTTTCCCCGCGGTCTGGAGGACGCGGTCGACGTGCAGATCGAGGAGGCGGAGCGGCTCGGTCTGCGCGTCACCGTCACGCGCGGCTCGATGAACCTCTCGGAGAAGGATGGCGGCCTGCCGCCCGACAGCGTCGTACAGACGGAGGACGACATCCTCGCCGACTGCGAGCGTGTGCTCGGGCGCTATCACGACACGGCACGGGGTGCGATGGCGCGGATCGCGCTCGCGCCATGCGCGCCCTTCACCGTCTCGAAACGACTGATGCGCGAATCGGCGCGCCTCGCCGACGCGCACGACTGCCGCCTCCACACCCATCTGGGCGAAACGCATGACGAGGACGCCTATTGCGTCCGGCAGTTCGGCCTGCGCCCCGTCGACTATCTCGAGGAGCAGGGCTGGCTCACCGATCGCGTCTGGCTCGCCCACGGCATCCATTTCGACGACGCCGAGGTGGCACGCCTCGGCCGGCACGGCGTCGGCGTCTGCCATTGCCCGACCTCCAACATGACGCTGGCTTCCGGTCAGTGCCGCACGCTGGAGCTGGAGGCGGCGGGCAGCCCCGTGGGCCTCGGCGTCGACGGCTCGGCCTCCAACGACAATTCCAACCTCATGGAATCGGTGCGGCACGCGATGATGCTGAACCGGCTGACCTATGGGGCCGAGGCGCGTCACCTGCCGCACGGCGCTGCGCTGGGGCACGGAAGGCTCGGCCGCCTGCCTCGGGCGCGACGATATCGGCCGCATCGAGGTCGGCCGCGAAGCCGATCTCGCCTTCTACGACCTCGACGAGTTGCGCTTTTCGGGCGCGCACGACCCGATCGACGCGCTCGTCATCTGCGGCGCACATCGGGCCGACCGGGTGATGGTGGCGGGGCTCTGGCGCGTCGAGGACGGCCAGCCCGTCGGCCAGGACCTCGCGCGCCTTCGCTACGAGCACCATGCGGGCGCGATGCGGCTCGCCGAGTTGGCGGGCGTGTGAGCGGGACGATGACCGTCCGCGCCTGGGCCGATCTTGCCGCACCCGATTTCGACGCGCTCGACGCGGAGCGGACCGTCGCCGTCCTTCCCGTCGCGGCGATCGAGCAGCACGGCGCCCATCTCGCGACGGGCACGGACGCCATCATCAACGAAGGGCTCTGGGCGGAGACCGCGCCGCGTATCGAGCCGGGGTTCGACGTTCTGGTCCTGCCGCAGCAGTCGATCGGCAAGTCGGACGAGCACATCGCGTCCAAGGGCACGCTCCACGTGCCGGCCGAGGTGCTGATCCCGCACTGGACGGCGATCGGGCGATCGGTCGCGCGGGGCGGGGTTCGCAAGCTTCTCATCCTCAACAGCCATGGCGGCAACTCGGAGGTGATGGGCATCGTCGCGCGCACCCTACGCGTCCAAGCCGGCATGTTCGTCGTCGCGACGTCCTGGGCGCGGATGGGCTATCCGGAGGGTCTCTTCGGCGACGACGAGATCCGTTTCGGCATTCATGGCGGCACCATCGAGACGGCGCTCATGCTCCATCTCTCGCCCGGCCATGTCGCGATGGAGAAGGCCGTGGCCGCCGAGCCGCTTTCGGCCGCGATGGCGCGCGACAACGCCGTGCTGGAAGGCGCCGGGCGCAACGGCTTCGCCTGGATCGCGCAGGATCTCCATCCGAGCGGCATCTGCGGCGATGCGACGGCGGCGACGGCCGAGACGGGCGCGGACGCGGCCGCGCACGCGGCCCATCGGATGGCGGAGCTCATCGCGGAGATGGCGGCCTTTCCGCTATCGAATCTCCATCCGCTCGGCGAGCGCTGAACCCGCACGTCTACGCATCCGGAGCGGGCAGACGGCCAGACGGCCATCCCTGGTGTTCCCCCTCGCACCACGGGGTTACCCACACGAGCCGGCCTTGCGCTTTGCACCATACGCCCGGCCGGGTTAAGCCTGCGCCGCCTCGCAACGGACGCGCGCGGGCGACTGGACTGGGCGCTCGATCGAGGAGGGGGATGATGACGCAGCAGCACACGATCCTCGTCGTCGACGACCACCCGCTCTTTCGCGATGCGCTGCGCCAGGCGCTCGGGCCGCGCCTCGACGCCGTGATCATCGAGGCGGAGGACATCGAGCCGGCGCGCGCGGCGCTCGACGGCGGCGAGATCGACCTCGTCCTCCTCGACCTCAACCTGCCCGGCGTCCTGGGCCTCTCGGGGCTCGCCGCACTGCGCGCGCGCTATGCGGACGTGCCGATCGTCATCGTCTCGGCCTCCGAAGAACCCGGCCTCGTCCGCCGCTGCCTCAAGCTCGGCGCCTCGGGCTATATCCCCAAATCGCTCGCCGCCGCCGACATCGCGGGCGCGATCGAGACCGTCCTCGACGGCGACGTGTGGACGCCTCCGGGCGTGCCCCTCGACGTCGACGACGGCACCGACGAGATCGCCGCCCGCCTCGCCACCCTGACACCGCAACAGGTGCGCGTGCTGGTCATGCTGGGAGAAGGCCTTCTCAACAAGCAGATCGCCTTCCGCCTCGGCGTCTCGGAGGCGACGGTGAAGGCGCATGTCTCGGCCATCCTACAGAAGCTCGGCGTCGACAGCCGCACCCAGGCCGTCATCACAGCCTCCAAGGTCGATCCTGCCGTATGGCAGGGCACGGCCGAGGGATGAGCCTAGGGCGGGTCCGACGAGGAGGTGAGGGCGGGGGGCCGAACCGACGTTGCAGGAACGGCTTCGGGGTCAGATAGGCCGGCCATGCGCGAGGCGGCCATGCGCGAGGACATCACTCGGCGGCTTCGGCGCTCGTGCCGTCTGCGTCCAGGCCCTCCGCGGCCTCCTGCGCGAGGCGGGCGAGGAGTGCGCGGAGGCGGGCCGGTTTCAGCGGTTTGTGAAGGACGTGGAGGCCGCGCGCGCCGGCTGCCGCCGTCACCGCGTCGCCGCGCTCGGCCGTGATGAGGATGGCGGGGACAGTCCTGCCGATATGCTCCCGCAACGCGTCGGCGATCGAGAGACCGTCATCGTTGGGCAGGTGATAGTCGAGGAGGAGGACATCCGGCCGGACCGCCCCCTCGGTGAGCTTCGCGACCGCCTCGGCGCGGCTCTCCGCGGTCTCGGCCACGCAGTCCCAACCCTCGAGAAGGGTGCGCATCCCGCGAAGGATATCGGGTTCGTTGTCGACGCAGAGGACGCCGAGCCCTGAGAGCCCCGCAAAGGCGGTCGCCGCCACCGCCGGTCGCGCGGTCGGAGCCGCGACCACGGGTAGCGTCACTCCGACACGCGTGCCGCGCCCGACCTCGGAGCGCAGGTTCAGGCCATGGTCGAGCACGCCGGCGATGCGCTGCACGATGGAGAGGCCGAGGCCGAGGCCCTCGCTCATCCGCGCACCGTCCTCCAAGCGCTGGAACTCCTGGAAGACGAGATCGCGCTTGTCGTCCGGGATGCCCATGCCGGTATCCGTCACCTCCAGCACCACCGTACCGCCCCGCTGCCGCACGCCGACGAGGACGCCGCCCGCGCGCGTATACTTGAGCGCATTGGAGACCACGTTGCGCAGCAGCCGCAGCAGGAGCCGGCGGTCGGTGAGGACGGCGACGTCGGTTCCCCGCACGCGCAAGGCGAGGCCGGCCTCGGCCGCCGTCGGCGCGAACTCGGTGCGGACCTGCTCCAGAAGATCATCGAGACGAACCGGCTCGAAGAGCGGGCGGAGCGCGCCCGCGTCGAGCCGCGAGATATCGACCAGCGTGACGAGGATCTCCTCGACGGCACCCAGCGAAGCGTCGATCCGGGTCGCGAGATCGGCGGTGCCATCGCCGACGCCATCCTCCAGCCGCTCGCGCAACGTGCCGGCATAGAGACGGGCGGCGGCGAGGGGCTGCATCAGATCGTGGCTTGCGGCAGCGAGAAAGCGCGTCTTGCCAGCATTGGCCGTCTCGGCCGTCGCCTTCGCGATCTCGGCGTTCGCCTTGGCTTCACCGAGCGCCCGGTTGGCATCCTCGAGCGCCCGGTTGGCGGCCTCGAATTCGGCCGTTCGGATGCGCACGCGCCGCTCCAGCCCGGCATTGGCCTCGGCCAGCTCCTCGGCCGAGCGGACCTTGTCGGTCACATCGGTATAGGTCGCGACGAGCCCGCCCTGCGGCAGGAGCGCGGTGCGCACCTCGAGCACCGCGCCGGTGTCGGTGCGCCGCTCGGAGAAGGTGCTCTGGCGCACCACGATCTGCTCCATGCGTTCGCGCACCCGAGCCTGCGCAGGTCCGGATCCGTACTGGCCGTGCTCGGCATTGTGGCGCAGCACCGCCATGAGCGGCGTGCCGGGCTGGACGAGCATGTCGGGCACCCGCAAGAGCTCGACGAACTGCTTGTTCCAGGCTCGAAGACGCAGATCGGCGTCGAAGACGGCGATGCCCTGGCGGACCTGATCGAGCGCGGTCTGGAGGATGCCGCGACTCTCCTGCAAACCGGCCGAGGCTTCGTCGAGAAGCTGGAGCGCGGCGTCTCGCGGCACGTCGCCCTTCATGAGGAGGAAGGAGAGGAGCGCGCGCGACGAGGCGGCTCCGACGGCGCTCGCCAGAAGCCGTTCCGCCTCGTTGAGGAGCGCCGGCGAGGCCCGGTCGTCGCGGCTCGCATGCTCGGCCGTGAGCGCGCGGAAGACCTGCGTCGTGCGGACCTCGCCGAGATAGCCGGTCACGAGATCCTCGAGCTCGCCAATGCTGACGCCGACATCCGTCGCCGCCATGCGGGGCGCCGGGACCGGGTGACGGGGCACGAAAAGCGCCGCCTGCACCCTCTCGATCGCATTCGGGCGGATCATGCGCGAGACGGCGACGTAGACCATGGCATTGAGGGCGAGCGACCAGAAGACGCTGTGGGCCAGCGAGTCGAGCGAGACGCCCATCAGCGCCTGCGGCTTCAGCCAGGCGATGCCCCACGGGCCGAAGCGGACGAAGGCGTCCGCGATGATGCCACCGGCGGCGAAGGTCGGCAGCAGGAGCGTATAGGCCCAGACGAGCGTTCCGACGATCATGCCGGCCAGCGCACCGCGCGACGTGCCCCCTCGCCAGACGAGCCCGCCCAGGAAGGCGGGGCTGAGCTGCGAGACGGCGGCGAACGAGATGAGGCCGATGGAGGCCAGCGCCGCGCCGCCACCGGCGAAGCGCTCATAGGCATAGGCCATCAGCACCACGGTGAGGATGGCGAGCCGGCGCACGAAGAGGACGGTGCGGGCGGTGCCGAAGCGGGCGGTGTCGAGCCAGACGGGCGCGCGCGGCGGCTCCCGCCCGTCGCGCTCCGCCCGCGACCGCTCGATCCGGGTCCGCGATCCGAGCCGGAGCGCGAGCGGCGTGACGACGTCGTTGGTCAGCATGATCGCCAGCGCGACGCTGCCGACGATCACCATGGCCGTCGCCGCCGAAAGCCCGCCCAGAAAGGCGAGAATCGTCATGCCGGGGTTCTGCGCGACGAGCGGCAGAGCCAGCACGAAGAGATCGCCATTCGCCAGCGGCGCGGCGCCCGGCAGATCGATGCCGCCCGCGCCCTGGAAGACGAGAAGGCCCGCGAGCGCGATCGGCACGACGAAGAGGTTGATGAGGACGAGATAGACGGGAAAGAGGACCCGCGCCGTCAGAAGGTCGTCCGCCCCATGCGCCTCGACGACGGCGACGTGGAACTGGCGCGGCAGCAGGATCGCGCAGAGAAGCGCGAGCCCGGTCATGGCGACGAGGAGATCGGGCGCGGGCAACTGCCGGAAGGGCGCGTCGAGACCTTGCTCCGAGGCCAGCCGCCAGAGCTCGCCCGGCCCGTCGAAGAGCCCCCAGGTGATGAACGCGCCGACCGTGAGGAGCGCGACGAGCTTGACGACCGATTCGGTCGCCACCGCGAGCATGAGCCCGTTCTGGTGCTCGGTCGCATCGATGTTGCGGGTGCCGAAGAGGATGGCGAAGAGAGCCATGATGAGCGCGACCGCGAGCGAGGTGTCGAGCCCGAAGGGCGGGCCGCCATCGTCCACCCCGGCCCCGCTCTCCCAGGCGAGCACGGCGAGCGAATCGGAGACCGCTTTCAATTGGAGCGCGATGTAGGGAACGGTGCCGAGAAGCGCGATGAAGGCCACCATCGCCGCCACGCGCTGGCTCTTGCCGTGCCGGGCCGCGATGAAGTCGGCGACCGAGGAGATGTTGTGCGCCTTGGCGAGCCTGATGACGCGCGCGAGGAGGGGCATCCCGAGCGTGAAGAGGAGGATCGGCCCGATATAGATCGTCAGGAAGCTCCAGCCCTCGCGGGAGGCGAGGCCGACCGAGCCGTAGAGCGTCCAGGACGTGCAGTAGACCGCGAGCGTGAGTGGGTAGAGGAGCCGGCGCACGCCCGGTCGGGCGAGCCAGGGCGTGGGGCCCGGCTCGGCGGTGCTGGCGGCGGCGCGCGCGCTCACCCGGTCGCCCCAGCTGGCGATCAGGAAGAGCGTGGCCAGGTAGGCCAGCCCCGTTCCGACGATGATCCAGCCTGGCAGCACGGCGCTCCACCCTCTTTCAGCCTGATCCTCGGGCCTTCCTCCGACCCTCCTTGCCGGCCGCGATGGTGGCCGAGATCGGTAGGCCGGACAATGGAGGACGGAGGGCAGCGCCGAGACGTCCGACATCGTTCGAGCAATTGCCGCTCGCGCGAGCATTTAGCTGGGGACGAAGGCGAGCCAGCGCGTGCCACACCGTGATCCGCCTTGCGCCCGACACGATGATGGTTCGATGCTTAGCGCATCGATTGCAGAAGGGGACAGAGAAATGATTCAGGAATTCAAGGATTTCATCATGCGCGGCAACGTTATCGACCTTGCGGTCGGTATCGTCATCGGCGCCGCGTTCACCGCCATCGTCTCTTCGCTCGTCGACGACATCATCATGCCGCCGATCGGACTCGTGCTCGGCGCCGTCGATTTCAGCCAGCTCTTCCTCACGCTCAGCGAGGGCACCACGCCCGGGCCCTACAATACCATCGAGGCCGCACAGGAAGCCGGCGCCGTGACGTGGAACATCGGGCTCTTCATCAACGCGGTCATCAAGTTCCTGATCGTGGCAGCGGCCGTCTTCCTCATCGTCAAGCTCTTCAACGCCGCCCGCCGCAAGCAGGAGGAAGCGCCCGCCGAGGCACCTGCCAAGCCGCGTAACGAAGTCCTTCTCGAGGAGATTCGCGATCTCATGGCCCGCCAGGCCGGCGGACGGGAGCCGGCCAAGATCGCCGAGGAAAACCGGAGCGTCTGACGAACGCTAGAGCGCGTCCGGTTCCTATCCATTCACCGAATGCGCTCTAGCGCTTTGATATTGCGCGGTTCCTCACGCTGCGGTGCTGTCGCACCTCCGCAGGAGCGGCTCTAGACCGCGATATAGCGGTCGGTGCGGTGGTTGATGGCGAGGAAGACGTTGAGCACCACCGCGCCCAGCACCGAATAGGCGATCGCCGCGCCGTCGATCACGAGTGGTGCGGCGGCGAGGATCGCGAGGTCGATGCAAAGCTGCACGATCCCGGCCCGCCAGCCGAAACGGTCCTGCAGATAGACCGCCAGGATACCGACGCCGCCAAGGCTCGCGCGGTGGCGGAACAGAGCCAGGAGACCGAAGCTGACGAGCAACCCGCCCAGCACCGCGCCATAGGCGGGCTCTACCGCGCCGAGCTCGAAGAGGACCGGCTGCCAAGCCGCCACGACCGAAAGTCCCGCCACGGCCAGGAAGGTCTTCAACGTGAACGCCCAGCCCATCCGGCTGATCGCCAACCCGTAAAAGGGCAGGTTGAGGCAGAAGAAGATCGGCCCGAATCCCCAGCCCGTCGCATAGTCGATGATAAGGGCGAGTCCTGCCGTCCCACCCGTCAGCAGGCCGAGATGGGAGAGGATCGCGAAGCCGAGCGCCGTCATGACGACGCCGGTGAAGAGGCCCTGCGCATCCTCGAGCGGCGTGTGATGCCGCGCCGTCGCGTGCCACCGCGCCTCGCGCGGTGGCGTTGTCTCGCTCACGCCGCGAGGCTGGATATCGCTTGCCCTACCCGTCTTGATGTCTCCCGCGCCGTCAGGGCGGGCGTCGCCGGCAGGATGTGTCGTATCATCGATGGTCATGGACGGGATGTGACTCCATCTCGCGCGGCGATCAATGCGCTGGGCGACCTTGAACCCTCAAATCGCGGGCGGAGGCCGGCAGGGCTGCCCTGCGCGGAGCGCAACCCTGCCGCGCCGCCGCTCGCCTAGCCATCCTCGATCCGCACCCGCTCGGGATGCGTGACGATCTCGAACTCGTCGCCGCGCGCGACCACGACGAGAGTGAGGCCGGCCTCCTCGGCCACCCGGCAGGCGAGATCCGTCGGCGCCGAGACGGCGACGAGGATGGGCGCCCCCAGGCGGACCGTCTTCTGCACCATCTCGACGGAGACGCGGCTGGAGAGAAGGACGATCCCCCGCCCCGCATCCCGCCCCGCCCGAAGGAGCGCGCCAGCCAGCTTGTCGAGCGCGTTGTGGCGGCCGACATCCTCCCGAAGGACGAGATCGCCGGCCTCGACCACATCCAGAAAGCTCGCCGCATGGACGGCGCGGGTGCGCGCGTTGAGCCTCTGCGCCGGCCGCAGTCTCGCTATCGCCGCCACGATGGTGCCGGGCGTGACCGTGAGGTCGGAGCATAACGTCATGAGCGCGGGCACCGCGGCCTCCAGGCTCTCCACCCCGCACAACCCGCAGCCCGTCGGGCCGATCATCGCGCGGCGGCGAGCCCTATAGGTGTCGGCGAGTCCGGGCGCGAGCCAGATCTCCAGCGAGATGCCGTGTTCGGAGTGGCGAATATCGAGACGCGCGATGTCGCCCGGCGCTTCGATAATCCCCTCGGCGAGCGCGAAGCCGTAGGCGAAATCGGACAGGTCGGCCGGCGTCGCCATCATCACGCCATGCGTCGCGCCCTCGACGACGAGCGCGACCGCCGTCTCGCCGGGCAGAACCCGCGTCTCCAGCGCCATCCGACCGTCGCGCCAGGCGAGAACGGTGCGCGCCCGCGCCGCACCCTCTGGCAGCGCCTCGCCCTTCCTCGCCGCCCTGTCCCCGCTAGGCGGGTCGCCGGAACTGTGGTCTCTATCTCGCACGGCGCCATCTGGCCGGAACGGGCTCTCCGGCACAAGGCCGGGCGGGGCAGACCGCCAGCCGGGCGCGCAAGCGAGGAGACGGTCATGGATCGCGATGCCACGAACCGGGACGAGGCCACCACCGCCGACAACCAGATGGCTGACAGCCGGACGGCGGAAGACGGCCGCCCCATCGACTTCTCGCCCTATGACGGCCCGGCCGGCGGCTGGGGCTCGGCCAACTCGCTGAAGCATATCCTGCTGCACGAGGAGGTGCCGCTCTCCGGCCCGCGCGTGCTGGCCAAGCAGAACAAGCCCGACGGTCTGATGTGCACCTCCTGCGCCTGGCCCAGGCCCGCCGACCATCACCCGTTCGAGTTCTGCGAGAACGGCGCCAAGGCGACGGCCTGGGAGATCACGCCGAAGCGCTGCGGGCCGGACTTCTTCGCGGCGCACACCGTGACCGAGCTTCGCCATTGGTCGGACTACGCGCTCGAGAACGAGGGCCGGCTCACCCACCCGATGCGCTACGACGCGGCGAGCGATCGCTATGTGCCCGTCGACTGGGCGACGGCGTTCGCGGAAATCGGCGCCGAGCTCGCCCGCATCCGAAGCCAGGACCCCAAGCGCGCCGTCTTCTACGCGTCGGGGCGCGCCTCCCTGGAGACGAGCTACATGTGGGCGCTGCTGGCGCGCGCCTATGGCAACAACAACCTGCCCGACAGCGCCAACATGTGCCACGAGACGACAGGTACGGCCTTGAAGCCCGTCATCGGCGCCACGGTCGGCACCGTGCTGATGGAGGACTTCAAGGAGACCGACTGCCTTCTCTTCTTCGGCCAGAACCCCGGCTCCAACAGCCCCCGCATGCTGCATGACCTGCGCTCGGCCCGGAAGCGCGGCGCGCAGATCATCACCTTCAACCCGTTGAAGGAGCGCGGCCTGGAGCGCTTCACGAGCCCTCAGAACCCGCTGGAGATGGCGACCGGCACCGAGACGCAGATCTCGACGCATTATTACCAGGTCCGCGCCGGCGGCGACATCGCGGCGATCCTCGGGGTGTCGAAGGCGCTCATCGCGGAGGACGCGATCGACCACGCCTTTATCGCCGAGCACACCGACGGTCTGGAAGATTACCGGGTGCTGGCCGAGACGACGCCCTGGGCGGAGATCGAGGCCGCCTCCGGCCTCTCGCGCTTCGACCTGGAGACGGCGGCCTCCGCCTATGCACGCTCGACGAAGGCGATCGGCATCTACGGCATGGGGCTGACCCAGCATGTCGGCGGCGTCGAGAACGTGCAGATGGTGGTCAACCTTCTTCTGCTGCGCGGCAATATCGGCCGGACGGGCGCCGGCATCTGCCCGGTGCGCGGCCATTCCAACGTCCAGGGCCAGCGCACGGTCGGCATCGGCGAGGACCCGTCCGTCGTGCCCAACGACTTCCTCGCCGAGCGCTACGGCATCGCGCCGCCGATGGAGATGGGGCTCAACACGGTCGAGGCCTGCGAGGCGATCCTCCGGGGCGAGGTCGACGCCTTCGTGGCGCTCGGCGGCAACTTCATTCGCGCCATCCCCGATACCGGCCCGATGGAAGAGGCCTGGACGCGGCTCGGCCTCACCGTCCAGATCGCGACCAAGCTCAACCGCTCGCACCTCGTCCTCGGGCGCAGCGCTTGGCTCCTCCCCTGCCTCGCACGCTCCGAGCATGACGAGCAGGCGTCCGGCCGCCAGCACGTCTCGATGGAGGATTCGATGACCTGCATCCACGCCTCCACCAGCCAGGTCGAGCCCGCCTCGCCGCATCTGAAATCGGAGCCCGCCATCGTCGCTGGCATCGCCAAGGCCGCGCTGCCGGGCACGGAGCGGATCGACTGGGACGGCTGGGTGGCCGACTATGGCCTCGTGCGCTCGGAGATCGAGTTGGCCTATCCGAGCCAGTTCGACGACTTCTCGGCGCGCATGTTCCAGCCCGGCGGCTTCCCCCGCCCGCTCCCCGCAAGAGATCGCGTCTGGAAGACCGAGACCGACCGCGCCCGCTTCACCACGCCGACCGCGCTGACGGCGGAGGGCCACGAGGCTTTCGCACGCGACGACGTGCTGCGCCTCGTGACCTTACGCTCCAACGATCAGTTCAACACCACCGTCTACGGCTATCACGACCGCTTCCGCGGCATCTCCGGCACGCGCGAGGTGCTGCTGATCAACCGCGCCGAGATGGCCCGGCTCGGGCTCGAGGAAGGCCAGCACGTCACCCTCGCCTCTGCCGTCGAGGACGGCGTCGCCCGCGCGGTCTCCGGCCTTCGCGTGACCCCTTACGACATTCCGGACGGCTGCTGCGGCGGCTACTTCCCCGAGCTCAACGTCCTCGTCCCCATGAGCCACCACGCGAAGGGCAGCCAGGTCCCGGCGTCGAAGACCGTGCCCGTCGTCGTGCGGGATTGAAACGAAGACGGGCGCCGCACCGGGGAAGGTGGGCGCCCGCTCCAGACGTCGAAGACGGCTGACGGTCTAGAAGATGAAGTCGTTCGCCGTCAGGCTACCCTGCGTCACGCCGAAGAAGGTGATGCTGTCGCCGTTGCCGAGATCGAGCACGGCATAGTTCTGCACGTTCGACGAGAGGTTGGACTGCACGTCCGTGAAGTTGTTGAGCGTCGAGACCTCGCGCAGGTTCACGTCGTCCGTTCCGACCTCGAAGCCGTAGAGCGTGTCGTCGCCATTGCTGGCCACGGCGCCGTAGATGTCGCTCTGGCTGTCCCGGCTGAAGGTCGGGGAGGGATTGTTGGCATAGTTGCCGAGGAAGACCGCGTCGTCGCCGGCGCCGCCATAGAGCAGATCGGAATTGCCGCCGCCGGAAATGGTGTCGTTGCCACCGCCGCCAAAGATGGTGTCGTTACCGCTGCCGCCCTTGAGCGAATCGGCACCGCTACCGCCGCCGATCTCGTCGTCGTCATTGCCGCCGTCGACCGAATCGGCGTCGGCGCCGGCATAGATCACGTCGCGGTCGTCGCCGCCGTCCAGCGTGTCCTTGCCCGACATGGTGCTGCCGAACATGGTGTCGCGGCCCGAGCCGCCAGAGGCACTGTCATCACCCTCGCCGGTGCCGATGATGTCGTCGTCGTTGCCGCCGAAGACCGTATCCTCGCCGCCATTGGAGTAGATCTGGTCGCGGCCGGAGCCGCCTTCGATGTAGTCGGCGTCCTCGGAGCGGCCGCCGAAGAGCTGGTCGTCGCCGTTCTCGCCGAAGATCCGATCGACGCCAGCGCCGCCGAAGATGACGTCGTCGCCCTCGCCGCCCTCCAGCGTGTCGCGCTCCGCGCCCGCCGAGATCGTGTCCGCGCCGCCGCCGCCGATGATGACCTCGCGGCCCTCGGTGCCGTTCAGCATCTCGGGCGTATCGTTGCCGACCATGCGGGCGCCGCTCGTGATCGCGCCCACCGCGTCGATATCCGCGCCCTGGGCAGCGCTGGTCTGCGCGACCTGATCCTTATCGTCCGTGATCCGGACAAAGCGGAACCCACGATCTGCGGAACTGCCCACCAGGAAAGGGTCGATGTCGATCGAGCTCGGGCCACCATTGGCGACCCCGACGCTGATCCACGTCGAGCCCGTCTCGCTGATCTCTACGAACATGCGTTCCGCACTCGCGCCCGTGCCGGCCTCGTCGATATAGAGGTCTGGGTTCGCATCGCCGCTGCCGACCAGCACGTTGTCATCGAAGCGCACCACGATCCGGCCGCCCTCGCCGAGGGAGACGAAGCTGTTCGACGCGCCTGCCGGGGGCGGTGCGTCGGGCGAGCCGATCGCGGCATCCCTGAAGCGATACTCGCTCGTGGGATTTCCGTTCGTCGTCACTGGAGCGTATTGCGGTACCGCATCCGCGAACGCCACGTCGCCCAGCTTGAAGGTGATGCCGTTATATGTCGTTTCCATCGTCTTCCCCTTGCCTCTACTGGTTCTCAATCCTCGATCTGCTTCCCTCGGTGGCGCACAATCGAGCGTACCACCGCCGACGTCTTTCGTAACGTTATGCCAAGGTTATGCCAATTCCGACGGCAATCGTCGATGCTGCCCCGGTTTGGGAAGAGACCTTGTCGGGACACGAGATAACCTCGACGGTTGAGGATCCATCCTGGCCATCCGCCACCCCGGTTTGCGCCCTGCGCGATCCGGCGTAGACTCCTATCCCTTGGGTGAAGGAGCCTGTCCGATGCGCGCTGTCGACCTCTCGTCCCGTTCCGTCCGTCTGATTCGCGCCCTTTCGGCGGCGGTCCTCGTGGCCGCGCCCCTGGCATTGATGGATTCCGCGAGGGCGCAGGCGCCCGACCGGCAGCTCCTTGTCAGCGAGGGGGCCGACTATTTCGGCGGCGATTACGAGACGCTGCGCGAGGTCTCGCGCGAGGACTGCGAGGCCGCCTGCCTCGCCGATGCGCGCTGTGCGGCACTGACCTACAACGCGAGCGCCGAATGGTGCTTCCTCAAGGAGAGCGTCGGCGAGCTGAGCGCGGCCGCGGGCGCCGTCGCCGCCCGCATCGTCGAGCGCCGGGCCATCGACGAGACCACGCTCGAGGCGCGCCTCGCCGCCCTCGACATGCTTCCCCAAGGCCTGCGGGACGAGGCGCGCCGGTTGCGCCTCGAGATCGCGGGCGAGCGGCGCGACAGCGCCTTCAGCGATCTCTCCGACGCCGCGCTCCTGACGCGGACTGAGGAGGGTCTCGCCTATGCCGAGCGCAGCGCGCTCGCCCGCGAGGCGCTGCGGCGGAACCCTGGCAATGCCGAGGCCTGGATCGCGCTTACCCGCGCCGCCCTCGCCCATCGGCCCGACCGCTATGACGAGCGCCGCCGGACCGAGGCGCTGCGCCAGCGCGCCGCGATCAACGCCGCCGTCACGGCCGAGGACGCGCCCGCCCGCGCCGAAGGGCTCGCGCTTTTGGGCGAAGCGCTGGAATTGTCGCGCAACTGGCCTCTCGCCATCCGCGCCTATCGCGCCAGCCTGGCCGCGCGCGAGGACGAAGGCACGGCCCGCCGGCTGGACGCGCTCGTCGCGAGCCACGGCTTTCGCGTGACCGGCAACACGATCGACAACAACGCGGCGAGCCCGCGCGTCTGCCTCACCTTCTCCGAGCCCCTCGCCCCGATGCTCACGCAAGGCGAGGCGGCGGGCGACTTCGTCAGCGTCGAGGGCGGCGAAACGCTGCCCGTTTCGGCCAGCGGCAACCAGATCTGCGTCGAGGGCGCGCGGCACGGCGCGCGCTATCGCATTCTCGTGCGCCCCGGCGTCACCTCGGCCAGCGGCGAGGTGCTGGAGCGCCCCGTCGAGACGATCGCCTATGTGCGCGACCGCGACCCCAGCGTGCGCTTCGCCACCCACGCCTACGTGCTGCCCGCCGGCACGAGCGCCGATGGCCCGGCGACCATCCCCGTCACCAGCATCAACACCGACGCGATCGAGGCCCGCGTGCAGCGCGTGCCGGAGCGGGCGCTCGCCCGTCTCATCGCCGACAACACCTTCCTACGCGGTTTCGCGACCTGGGACGTGGAGCGAGATCTCGGACCGCGACGGCACCGACGTCTGGACCGGCACGGTCGACGTCGAGGCCCGCACCAATGCCGAGGTCGTCACTGCCATTCCCGTCTCGTTGATCGTCGGCGATCTCGAGGCCGGCGTCTACGTCCTCACCGCCAAGGCCGCCAACGCACCGGCGAGCGATTACAGCCTCGCGACGCAATGGTTCGTCGTCTCCGAGATCGGCCTGACCACGCTTCAGGCCTCGGACGGTTTCCACGTCCTCGCCCGCTCGCTCGACGATGCGGCGCCGCTCACAGGCGTCGCGCTCGACCTCGTCGCGGTCAACAACGCCGTTCTCGCCTCCGTCGTCACCGATGGCGAGGGCCATGCCCGCATTCCCGCCGCCCTCCTCGCCGGCACCGGCGGCGATCGCCCGGCCGTACTGACCGCGGCGCGGGGCGACGACTTCGTCTTTCTCGACCTTACCGCCGCCCCGTTCGACCTCGCCGACCGGGGCGTCGAGGGCCGCGCGCCGGCCGGACCGCTCGACGTCTTCCTCACCCTCGACCGGGGCATCTACCGTACCGGCGAGACCGCCTACCTGACCGGCACGGTGCGCGATGCGGCCGGCGACGCCGTCCCGCCACTCACCCTCACCGGCATCGTGCGGCGCCCGGATGGGGCCGAGCACGCGCGGACCGTGCTGCGCAACGTGGCCGCGGGCGGCTTCGTCTGGGAGGCCGCGCTGCCGGAGGGCGCGATGCGCGGACGGTGGACCTTCGCCGTCCACAGCGATCCGGAGCGCGCGCCCCTCGCCTCGACGACCGCCCTCGTCGCCGACTTCGAACCCGAAAAGATCGACGCGGCCCTCGTCGCGGGAGCCGAGACGCTCGACCCGGCCGACCCGGCCGCCCTCACAGTCGATGCCCGCTATCTCTTCGGCGCGCCGGCCACCGATCTCGAGGTCGCGGGCGAGGCGATCCTGCGCACGTCTCGCACGCTTGCCGCCCATCCGGCCTATACGTTCGGCTTGGCCGCCGAGGACGCCGTCAACGCGCGCGAGCCCTTCGAGCCCGCCCGGACCGACGCCGAGGGCCGTGCCGTCGTCGGTCTCTCGCCCTTCCCCCGCCCGTCGACGACGCGGCCCTTGAGCGCGGAGCTTCAGGTCCGCGTGATCGACACCGACGGTCGCCCGATCGAGCGCACCGAGACCGTGCCCGTCACGGAGACGAGCGGCCGGCTCGGCCTGCGCCCCCGCTTCGACGATGCGGTCGCGCAGGGCGCCGAGGCCCGCTTCGACGTCATCGCCATCGACGCCGCCGGCGGGCGCGTGGCCCTGCCCGAGGCCTCCTGGCGGCTGGAGCGGATCACCGAGCGCTTCCAGTGGTATTCGCTCGACGGGCAGTGGAACTACGAGCCGATCGAGACCCGCAGCCTCGTCGCCAACGGCACGCTCGCCATCGGGGACGACTTGGCCGCGACGCTCGCCGAGACCGTCGACTGGGGTCGATACGAGCTTCGCATCGAGGATGTGGCCGGCGCGCTCCTCCCCGTCAGCGCGCGCTTCTCGGCCGGCTGGTACGTCGCCGCCGCCAGCGTCGATACGCCGGACGCGGCCCGCGTCTCGCTCGACAAGCCGCGCTATGCGGTGGGCGACACGGCGCGCGTCCATGTCGAGGCGCGTTTTGCCGGTCCCGTCGAGGTGCTGGTGCTCGACGAGCGGGTCGTGGCGCGCGTCACCGCCGAGATCGGCGCGGAGGGCGGCACGGTCGAGATCCCCGTCACCCGGGATTGGGGGCCTGGCGCCTATGTCGTCGCGATCGCCTATCGGCCGATGGATGCGGCCCGCATGCCCGGCCGCGCCCTCGGTCTCGCCCATGCGCAGGTCGATCCCGGCGACCGCGCGCTCGACGTCGCCATCGAGGCGCCCGAGAGAATCGCGCCGCGCTCCACGCTCGATCTCGTCGTCACCGTCGAGGGCGTCGCGGAGGGCGAGGACGCCTATCTCACGCTCGCCATGGCCGACGAGGGCATCCTCAACATCACCGGGTTCGCACCGCCCTCGCTGAGCGATCATTATTTCGGCCAGCGCCGGCTCGGCGTTCTCGTGCGCGATCTCTACGGGCGGCTCATCGACCGGATGCAGGGCGCGCTCGGGCGGGTGCGCTCGGGCGGCGATGCGAGCGCCTCCTTCGAGAGCCCGCCGCCGATGGACGATCTCGTCACCGCCTTCGTCGGCCCGCTGGAAGTGGGCGCAGACGGGCGCGTCGCCGTCTCGCTCGACGTGCCGGACTTCAACGGCGCGCTCACCCTCTCCGCGCTCGCCTGGTCCGGGACCGGCGTCGGCGAGGCCTCGGTAAGCGTCGTGGCGCGCGATCCCGTCGTCATCGCGGCCGCCCGGCCCCGCTTCCTCGCGCCGGGCGACATATCGCGCATCGCGCTCGATCTCACCCATGTCGAGGGCCCGGCGGGCGCCGTCTCGCTCGCCCTCACGGGCGGCGAGGGCGTCGTGGAACTCGGCGGCACGGCCGACTGGCTCCTCGATCTCGGCCAGCTTGGGCGCGCCCGCGCGCTCGTGTCCGTGCGCGCATTGGCCATCGGCGACGCCGAGATGGAGGCCGTGCTGACGCTGCCGGGCGGCGACGTGCTGACCAAGGCCTTCACCCTGCCCGTGCGCAGCCTCGCACCCGAGACGGTGAGCAACACGACCCTGCGCCTCGCCTCCGGCGCCGCGCTCGACCTCGGGCCGGACCTCCTGGCGGACATGGTGCCCGGTACCGCAGCGGCGACGGTCAGCATCACCGGCGCCCTCGGCTTCGATGTGGCGGGCGTGGTGCGCGACCTCGATCGCTATCCCTATGGCTGTACCGAGCAGACGGTGAGCCGCGCCATCCCCCTCGTCTATCTCGACCGCACGATCCTGGCCGCCGGTCTCGGCGAAGGAGAGGACGCCGAGATCACGGCCCGCGTGCAGACCGCCATCGAGACCGTGCTCGCCAATCAGGCCTCGAACGGCTCCTTCGGCCTCTGGCGCCCGGATGGCGGCGATCTCTGGCTCGACGCCTACGTGACCGACTTCCTCACCCGCGCCCGCGAGGCCGGCTACGCTGTGGCCGAGACGCCCTTCCGGCTTGCCATCGACGCGCTTCGCAACGGTCTCGCCTACCTGCCGGCCGAGCCCGACTACGCGCCCGTCGCCTATGCATCCTATGTGCTGGCGCGGAACGGGCGGGCCGCGATCGGCGATCTGCGCTATCTCGCCGACACGCAGCTCGGCCGCTTCCCCACCCCGCTCGCCAAGGCGCAGGTCGCGGCCGCGCTGGCACTCTACGGCGACCGGGTGCGGGCCGAGCGGGTGCTGCGCAACGCCGTCGACGATGCCGCCGGGCGGCGCTACGACCCCTCCCGCCGCGATTTCGGAACGGCTCTGCGCGACGACGCCGCCGTGCTGACGCTCGGCCTCGAGACCGGCATAGACGGCGTCGATCTCAGCGGCCTCGTCACCCAGGTCAGCGCCGGGCGGGCTGGGCGCGACCACACCTCGACGCAGGAGGACGCCTGGTCGCTCCTCGCCGCCCACGCCCTCCTCACCGAGGCGCCGCCGCGGCTCGAGATCGACGGCACCATCCGCGAGGGCGCCTATGCCCGCCGCTTCGACACTGACGACCTGACGGGCGACGCTCCCGCGATCGTCAACCGCGCCGACGATGCGGTCACGGCCGAGGTGACGGTGCGCGGCGTGCCACTCGTCGCGCCGCCGGCCTATACCGAGGGTTATCAGATCACCCGGAGCTACTACACGATGGAGGGCGAGACCGCCGACCCGAGCGTCGTCGCGCAGGGCGACAGGCTCGTCGCCGTCGTCGAGGTCCTACCCATCGACGAGGCCTTCGCACGGGTGATGGTCAACGATCCGCTGCCCGCCGGCTTCGAGATCGACAATCCGGACATCCTCCGGGGCGGCGACGTGGCCGCGCTCGACATCGCGCTCACGACCGAGGTCGCCCATACCGAGTTCCGCGCCGAACGGTTCCTGGCCGCCTTCGACAAGCCGCAGGGCGACACGGTACCCCGCCGCTTCGCCTATGTCGTGCGCGCCGTCTCGCCGGGCGACTTCGTCCATCCGGCGGCGACCGTCGAGGACATGTACCGGCCGGAGCGGCGCGGGCGGACCAACGAGACGCTCGTCTCGGTCGTCGGACCGCTGCGCTGACGGTCGGTCGGGCGGTGGGGCGCTGACGGTGGCGCGCGGCCGACGAAGGCTCGCGGCGGCGGGCGTCGCCCTCGCCCTATCGTCGGGCCTCGCCCTCTGGTCCGCGCTCGCGATCGACCGAGCGATCGAGGCCCGCGCACTCGCGCTCGCCGCGCCCGTGACGGGCACCGAGATCCGCGATCCGGACGGCCGCCTCCTCGCCGCCTTCGCCGACGAGGAGGGCCGCTGGCGCCTCGGCGCGGGGCCGGACGATGTCGATCCACGCTATCTGCGGATGCTCTTCGCCTGGGAGGACAAGCGCTTTCGCACCCATGGCGGGGTCGATGCCTTGGCCGTCCTTCGCGCCGGCTGGCAGGCGCTGCGCCATGGCCGCGTCGTCTCCGGCGCCTCGACGCTGACCATGCAGGCCGCGCGCCTCTCGGCCGAGCTACCGACGCGCTCCGCCCCGGCCAAGGTCGAGCAGGTCCTCACCGCCCTTGCGATGGAGCGGGTGGCGGGCAAGGCCGGCATTCTCTCGACCTATCTCACGCTCGCGCCCTATGGCGGCAACCTGGAGGGCGTGCGGGCGGCGAGCCTCGCCTGGTTCGGCAAGGCGCCGCGCCGGCTGACGGCCGCCGAGGCCGCGCTCCTCGTCGCCCTGCCGCAATCGCCGGAGCGCACGCGGCCCGATCGCTTTCCCGAGCGCGCCAAGGCCGCGCGCGACCGCGTGCTGCGCCGGATGGCCGCTCTTGGCGAGATCGATGCGGGCGAACTCGCCCGCGCGCTGGCCGAACCCGTCCCGTCTCGCCGCCGCGCCCTCCCCTTCCTCGCGCCCCATACCGCGATCCGGCTAGCGGCCGAGCGAGGGGACACGGACCGGATCGACGTGACGATCGATGCCGGTCTCCAGAGAACGCTCGAGGCCTATTCGCGCGAGCGCGCGGCCGGCCTCGGCGCTGGCGTGAGCCTCGCCCTCCTCGTCGCCGACCACGCGACGGGCGCCATCCGCGCCTCGGTCGGCGCGCCCGACCTCTTCGATGCCGCGCGGGACGGCCATGTCGATCTCACCCGCGCCATCCGCTCGCCGGGCTCGACGCTCAAGCCCTTCATCTACGGCCTCGCCTTCGAGCGGGGGCTCGCCCATCCCGAAAGCCTCGTCGACGACAGCCCCGGCAGCTTCGCGGGCTATCGGCCGCAGAATTTCGACGAACGCTTCGAGGGGCTCATCACGGTCCGCCGCGCGCTCCAGCTCTCGCGCAACCTGCCGGCGGTCGAGCTTCTGGCGCGCGTCGGGCCGAGCCGTCTTGTCGCACGGTTGCGCAAGGGCGGAGCCGCGCCCGAGCTCGGCGATCGCTCGCTGCCGGGCCTCGCCATCGGTCTGGGCGGCGTCGGGCTGACGCTGCACGATCTCGTCGGCCTCTATGCCGGGATCGCCGAGGGCGGCGCCGCGCGGCCGCTCCACGTTCTGGCCGGAACGGGCGGCCTGCCCCGGCGCATTCTGCCCGCGCCGTCCGCCTGGTACGTCGCCTCCATCCTCGCCGGCGCGAAGACGACCACCAAAGGCTCGCCGGGCGATCTCGCGATCAAGACCGGCACGTCCTACGGCTCGCGCGACGGCTGGGCGATCGGCTTCGACGGGACGCATACGGTCGGCGTCTGGATCGGCCGGCCGGACGGCGCGCCGGTGCCGGGCCTCCTTGGACAGCGGGACGCGGTGCCCGTGCTGCGCGACGTCTTCGCCCGCATCGGCCCGCTCACGCGCCTGCCTGGTCCACCGCCCGGCATCCTCGCCTCCTCGGGCGGCGGGCTGCCGCCGGCCATGCGCCGCGTCGGGCGTGCCGCCATCGCCGGGGTTCGCGACACGGGACCGCAGATCGTCTTTCCGCCCGACGCCGCGCGCGTCGAGGTCGGCGGCACCGGTGGCGCACTCGCCCTCAAGGCGCGGGACGGACGCCCACCCTATACGTGGTATGTCGACGGCGCCCCCATCGCGCGCGATGCCTCCGGCGAGCAGGCGCTCTGGCAGGTCACCGGGCCGGGCTTCGTCGAGATCGCCGTCATCGACGCCGCCGGCGCCGCCGACCGGGCGCGGGTGCGGCTCGACTGACGGCTTATCCCACCGGCCCGAGATCGGGCACGATCTTGCCGGGGTTCATCAGATCGTGCGGGTCGAGCGCCGTCTTGATGGCGCGCATGGCCGCGATGGCGGGATCGCCAAGCTCCCGGGTGAGGTACTTCGCCTTGCCCTGGCCGATACCGTGCTCGCCGGTGCATGTGCCGTCCATGCGGATGGCGCGCTCTGCGAGGCGGGCGAGGAGCGTCTCGACACGGCCGACCTCGTCGGCATCGCCCGGATCCATCAGGGCGAGCGTGTGGAAGTTGCCATCGCCGACATGGCCGACGATCGGCGCGACGAGGCGCAGCTCGGCGATGTCGTCCTGAGTCTCCGTGATGCACTCCGTGAGCCGCGAGATCGGCACGCAGACATCGGTCGAGACGCCCTCGCCGCCGGGGCGCAGGCCCATCGCGGCCCAATAGGCGTCGTGCCGCGCAGACCAGAGCCGGCCGCGAACCTCCGGGTCCGTCGCCCAGTCGAAGGGGCCGCCGCCGCACTCCCCGGCGATCTCGGCAAAGGCCGCCGACTGCTCGGCGACGCCGGCCGGCGAGCCGTGGAATTCGAGAAAGAGGCAAGGGCTTTCCGGCAGCGAAAGCTTGGAGTGAGCGTTGCAGGCCTTCACTTGCAGCGCGTCGAGCAGTTCGATGCGCGCGACCGGAATGCCCGACTGGATCGTCAGGATCGTCGCATCGACCGCCGAGCCGACGTCCGGGAACGGGCACACCCCGCCCGAGACCGCCTCCGGGATGCCGGCAAGCTTGAGCGTGATCGCCGTGACGATGCCGAGCGTGCCCTCCGAGCCGACGAGAAGCCGTGTGAGATCGTAGCCGGCCGAGGTCTTGCGGGCCCGGCGCGCGGTGCGCAACAACTCCCCGTTGGCGAGCACGGCCTCCAGCGCCAGAACGTTGTCCTTCATCGTGCCGTAGCGCACCGCGTTGGTGCCCGAGGCACGGGTGGCGACCATCCCGCCGAGCGAGGCGTCGGCGCCGGGATCGATCGGGAAGAAGAGGCCGGTATCGCGCAGGTGCGCGTTGAGCGCCTTGCGCGTCACGCCGGGCTCGACCGTGCAATCGAGGTCCTCCGGGCTCACGCGCAGCACGCGGTTCATGCGGCTCATGTCGAGCGAGACGCCGCCGCGCGGCGCGTTCACATGGCCCTCCAGCGAAGAGCCGGTGCCGAAGGGAATGATCGGGACACGATGCTCGGCGCAGATCCGCACCACGTCCCGCACCTCGTCCGCGCTCTCGGCCCAGACGACGGCTTCGGGCGGCTGGTTCGGCGTCCAGCTCGTCGTGTGCCCATGCTGCTCGCGCACGCTCATTCCATCGGAAAACCGCTCACCGAAGCGCTGCTTCAAGATACCGAGCGGTGCCGAGCGATCCGGCAGGCTCATCCCGGACGATGGGGCATGATGGTTCATGATGCGGCTCCGATGGCGAGGACCCACCCTTATCGCCGGCCTTCGCCCGAGGGTCAAAGATCGGAGGCGATGGTCGAAGGGTGCGTGCAGAGGCCAGCAAACCGGCGCCCGCCCTCCCGCTTCGATGAGCAAATCGGCAAAGAAGCCGTGGCGGGCACGGAGGGATTCGAACCCTCGATACGGCTCATCACCGTATACTCCCTTAGCAGGGGAGCGCCTTCAGCCACTCGGCCACGTGCCCGGTTCGGCTGTCTTAAGGGGCGGGCGGGGTTCGGGTCAACATGGGCTCGCACGCGCCCTCACCGTGATGGCGCGGATGCCACAGACTGGGCGATGCGAACGCTGGCGAGCGAGACCGAAAACGGCTCTTTACGTAAACGGAAGAGCGAGACATAGTGCGCCGTCATCGAGGCCGCGAACGCCTTCGCCGTGCGAGACTGCGCGTGGCCGAACCCTGTGAGACGTTCGAGACCCCGGGAGGGACCCGAGCCGTGAGCGAGACGATGCCCCCGAAGGGCGCTTTTGGAGGAGACATACGTATGACGAAGATTTCGCGGACCACCCTGACCGGGATCCTGACCGGCGCGGCCCTGGCCTTCGGTCTGGCGGCGACGCCGGCGCTGGCCGATCCGAGCGGCACCTGGACGACCGAGGGCGGCCTCAGCCAGGTGCGGATCGCGCCCTGCGGCGGCGCCTTTTGCGGCACCGTGATCTGGACCAAGGACCCCAACCGGGCCGACGCCAAGAGTGGGCGGAAGGTCAAGGGCATGACGATCCTGACCGGCATGACCGAGACGGGCGCCAACCAGTACAAGGGCAAGCTCTACAACCCGCAGGACGGCAAGAACTACACCGGCTACATGACCGTGAACGGTAGTTCGGCCACGCTCAAGGGCTGCGTCGTTCGCCCCTTGTGCAAGACGCAGACATGGTCGCGGTAAGCCGGTCGCGCTGATCGGAAGCGAGAACTCGTTCGGCGCACGAGCGGACATCGAAAGGCGGCTTCGGCCGCCTTTGCTGCATTCCGGCTTAGAGGCTGTTATGGAGACCGCCAGCACCCGGAGCCGATCTAGCCCGGGACCGGCAGCCCCTCCGCGATGCGCCGGCCGGCCTCTTCCGTGACGAGGCCGTGCTCGGCCGCGTGGAGGGCCATGGCGCGGGTGTCGGGGCTGAGAAGGGTCGGCACGCCCATCGTCTCGAGATCGGCGACGAAGGGGGCGGCCTTGGCGGCGAACTCGGGGCCCTGCGCCGGCGAGACGTCGCGCAGATAGACGGCCTTCACGCGGCCTGGATAGTCGCGTGCGGCCTGGGCGTAGACCTGCGGGTCGCGCTGGCCGCTATCGCCGATGAGGACGAAGCCGAGATCGGGATAGGTGTCCATCAGCGTGCCGATGGCGCGGCCCTTGTGCGCCTCGTGGTGCTCGCCGATCGGACCATGCCGGCTGAGCCCGTAGTCGCGCAGGAAGATCGGCCCGAGCGGGATCGAGCGCAGCGCCATGTATTCGACCAGCACGTCGTAGAGGTTCCAGGGGCTCGACGAGACGTAGAAGACGGGATTGAGGCTGCGCGCCTGCGCCGTGCGGCCGCCGCGCTCCAGCGCCTTGTAGAAGGCCGCGACGCCCGGCAGCGCGGTGCGCTGCGCGGCCGAGCGGGTCAGAACGAGCGGGATCATCTTCAGCTTGCTCGTCGCATGGGTCTCGACGATCGTGTCGTCGATATCGGAGACGATGGCGAAGCGCGCGTCCTGGCCGGGGATGAGGACGGGGACGGTCGTCCGAGCGCCCGGCTCGCTCGAGGCGGTGAGGCGTAGAGGGACGTCGTGCCAGCGCGCGTCCTCCGGCCGGGGCCGGGCGGCACCGGCCGCGATCTCGAGCGACAGGTAGCCCTCGGCGTCGGAGCGCGCGCAAGCGCTGGTGCCCGGCACTTCGACTTCGGCGCCGGCCACCTCGTCGGTCTCGAACCGGTCCCACATCGTGCGCAGGACCTCCCAGCGCGACGCGATGAGGTCGTCGAGATCGCCGTCTTCGCCGGCCAGTGCCTCGTCGCCGGCGGGACCGGCCTCGACGGGGTGCGGGCTGTCGAGAAGCGCGCCCCGCAGCACCCGAGCGCGAAGCTGGATGCGGTCGGGCGTGCCGAAGCTGAAATAGGGCTGGAGGATCGCACGCGCGGCATCGCCCTCGCCGAAGAGGCGTTGGCGCATCGCATCGACCCGGTCCTCGAGGCTGGAAAGCGCGGACCAGAAGCCGCCTCTCCTCTCGGTATCGGCTGCGCCGGTAACCCTTCGGTCGGCTCCGCTCTCGGCATCGTTCGTCATGGGGCGTCTCCGGCTTGGGGGGGTGTCGGGCCTGGGGGGTGTCGGGCCTGGGGGGTGTCGGGCCTGGGGGTGTCGGGGTGATCGTGTGGCGTCAGCCGCCGTCGCGCTCGGCCATCAGACGCGCACGCTCGTCTTCGGAGAAGCCGCCCTTGCGGCGCTCGAGGCCGAGCGCGATGCCGCGGCGCACGCCCGCACGGTCGAGCATTCGGGCGCGCCAGTCGCGCACATGGGGCACGGTGTCGAGATCGACGCCTTGGCGCTCATAGGGCATGGCCCAGCCGATGGCGGCGATATCGGCGATCGAGAGGGTATCGGCGATGAAGTCGCGCCCCGCGAGGCGCCGGTCGAGCACGCCGTAGAGACGCCGCGTCTCGTCGCGGTAGCGCTGGATGGCGTAGGGGATGAGCTCGGGCGCGGAGGCGCTGAAATGGTGGTTCTGACCCAGCATCGGCCCGAACCCGCCCATCTGCCACATCAGCCATTCCTCCACCGCGACGCGGCCGCGCGCATCGTCCGGGTAGAACCGCCCGGTCTTCCGGGCGAGGTAGAGGAGGATGGCACCCGATTCGAAGACCGAGATCGGCGCGCCGTCCGGCCCGTCTGGATCGACGATGGCGGGCATCCGGTTGTTGGGCGCGATGGCGAGGAAGTCGGGCGCGAACTGGTCGCCGGCGCCGATATCGACCCAATGCGTCTCGTAAGGCAGGCCGCACTCCTCGAGCATGATCGAGACCTTCCAGCCGTTGGGCGTCGGCCAGTAGTGGAGGGCGATGGGTGCGGTCATGGCACGGCTCGTTGGGAAATGGCTCGTTGGGAAATGGCGAAGAAGTGAGGACGCGCGTCAGAGCCGTTTGGGCTGCATGAGCACGGGCGAGCGCGGGCTGAGATGGAGGCGCACCGCGCGGGGGCGCACCGCGATGTCGAGTGCGTCGCAGCGCAGCGGCTCTCCGTCGAGATTGACATGCACAGGCTGGCTGGCCCGAACCGCGAGCCGCGTCAGGCGGGTCCGCACGACGTCCTCGCCGAGCCCGTCGATCCCTCGGCTGATGAGTTCGGAGAGATGGCCGAGCGCGTCCTCGGTCGGCATGGCGGGGATGATGGTGAGATCGAGGAGGCCGTCGTCCACCATCGCACCCTCGCAGACGGCGAGGCCGCCGCCCGCCGTCGGTCCGTTGCCGACGGCGAGGATGGAGAAGCGACCCTCCCAGGCGAAGGCGCCATCCGGCCCCTCCCCTTCGAAGCGCGCCGCCTGATCGGCCACCTCGCCCATGCGGCGCACACCCGCGACGACATAGGCCGCGCCGCCCAGAAGCGCCTTGAGGCGCGGATCGGCCTCGGCCGTCACCCGGGCGCCGAAGCCGCCCGACAGCATGTTGACGAAGGCCCGCCCGTTGAGCGTGCCGACATCGATCTCCTGCGCCGGCGCATTGGCGATGAGGCGCATCGCGGCGATGGGGTCCGGGATGCCGGCGGCGGTCGCGAAATCGTTGGCGGTGCCGAGCGGGACGAGGCCGAGCGTGAAGGGTGGATGTCCCTCGACGACCGTTGCCTCCTCGTCGATCGCATCGACGACACTGGCCACGATCTGATTGAACGTGCCGTCGCCGCCGGCCGCGACGAGCGTGTCGAAGCGCGCGCGCACGCCGTCGAGCGCGGCCTGGCGAATCGCGTCGTCGAACTCCGCCGCGCTCGGCACCTGCTTCTCGACGACGAGCCCCCAGGAGCGGGCGCGATCGATCGCGGTCGCGAGGCGCGTGTCCTCGGCATGCTTCCCGTTGACGATGATGCGAAGGCGACGCGGCACGGGCAGGCTTTCGGGCACGAGACGGTGTGCGCCCTCAACGCCCGGGGACGCTCGGGTTGCGTTCCGAGCGGCCGGGCGCGCGCTATTCGACGCCGAGCTTGGCCTTGACGAGGTCGTTGACCGCCTTGGGGTTCGCCTTGCCGCCCGTCGCCTTCATGACCTGTCCGACGAACCAGCCGGCCATGGAGGGCTTGGCCTTGACCGCCTCGACCTTGTCCGGGTTGTCGGCGATGACCTTGTCGACCGCCGCCTCGATGGCGCCGGTGTCGGTGACCTGCTTGAGGCCCCGCGCCTCGACGATCTCGGCCGGATCACCGCCCTCGGCGAGGAGGATCTCGAAGACCTCCTTGGCGATCTTGCCCGAGATGACGTCGCCGGAGATGAGCCGCAGGAGCCCGCCGAGCTGGTCGGGCGAGACGGGGCTCTCGCCGATAGCGAGGCCGGCCTTGTTGAGCGCGCCGAAGAGGTCGCCCGTCAGCCAGTTGGCCGCGAGCTTGGCGTTCTCGGAGCCCGCCTTGGCGACGGTCGCCTCGTAGAAATCGGCCGTCTCGCGATCGGCGACGATGACGTCGGCGTCATAGGGGGTGAGGCCATAGTCGCCCGTCAGCCGGTCGCGCTTGGCATCGGGCAACTCGGGCAGTTCGGCTTTGAGCGCCTCGACGAATTCGGGCGCGAGGCGCAAGGGCAGGAGGTCGGGGTCGGGGAAGTAGCGATAGTCGTGCGCCTCTTCCTTGGAGCGCATGGCGCGCGTCGTGCCGGTCTTGGGATCGAAGAGACGGGTCTCCTGGTCGATCGTGCCGCCATCCTCCAGGATGCCGATCTGGCGCTCGACCTCGTGGTCGATGGCGGCGGCCGCGAAGCGCATCGAGTTGACGTTCTTGGTCTCGGTCCGGGTGCCGAGCTCACCCCCCGGGCGGCGCACCGAGACGTTGATGTCGGCACGAAGGTTGCCCTTCTCCATGTCGGCGTCGGACGTGCCGAGATAACGCAGCAGGCTGCGCAGCTTGGCGAGATAGGCCCGCGCCTCGTCGGCCGAGCGAATGTCGGGCCGCGAGACGATCTCCATCAGCGCGACGCCCGACCGGTTGAGGTCGACGAAGCTCATCGTCGGGTGCTGGTCGTGGATCGACTTGCCGGCATCCTGCTCCAGATGGATGCGCTCGACGCCGATCTCGATCGTGCCGCCGCCGGGCGGGCCGCCATGGCGCTCCTCCAGGTCGAGCCGCACGACGCCCTCGCCGACTACGGGCAGATCGAACTGGCTGATCTGATAGCCCTGCGGCAGATCGGGGTAGAAATAGTTCTTGCGGGCGAAGACGGAGTTGAGGTTGATTTCGGCCTTCAGGCCCAACCCGGTGCGTACCGCCTGGCGCACGCATTCCTCGTTGAGCACCGGCAGCATGCCCGGCATGGCGGCGTCGACAAGGCTGACATGATCGTTGGGATCGCCGCCGAACTCGGTGGCGGCACCCGAGAAGAGCTTCGATCGGCTGAGGACCTGGGCATGGACCTCCAGGCCGATCACGACCTCCCAGTCTCCGGTCGCGCCCGAGACGAGCTGGTCGGGCCGCGCCTGGCGCGCGCCGAGGACGAAGGGGGCGGCGGCAACCGCGGTGTCGGTCATGGTGTCGGCGACGGTCATGGAACGGCTCTGATCGGGCTTGGGTGGCGGGCTTGGGCGGCGGGCATAGGCGGCGGGCGGGGGCGGGTCGGCGCGCCTTTGCTGTCTCGCGCATTTGCGACGAAGTGGGCGCCCGCATCAAGGCCCCGCATCAACGGCCAACACCGGCGCCTGCGTTCTCGCTCTTGAGGTTCCGCCTTCCGTTTCCCCGTGCGCGGCCTCGAGACGAGCATGGAAGGACCGGATGGGCGATTGCTCAAAAGAGAGGCATTCTCTTAACGCTGTCGCTACGTAATCCCGCATTAACGCTGTCGCTTAAACCGCCATCGGGGCCAGATCGTCATGGTGGGGTCACGGATGGCCGCCCGCTCGCGGACATCGCCGGAGACGTCCACACCACGCACGGACGGCACCAGCAGGGGGGCGATATGAATGTCAATCTCGGCGCGTCCCTCAAGGGCTCGCTTCTCGTCCTCCAGGCGACGCAGGCCTCGCGCGCCGAGGCCGAGGCGCAGCTCAGCACGGGCCTCAAGGTCCGCTCGGCCGTCGACGATCCGAGCGCCTTCTTCGGCGCGTCCGCGCTTCGAGGCCGGGCCGAGGCGCTCGACGCGACGCGGTCGGCGGGATCGGGCTCGCCAAATCGACGCTCGAGGCCAGCCTCCACGGCATCGAGGCCGGCCGCAAGCTCCTCACCCGGCTGCGCGACCAGGTCGCCGGCTTCGGCAAATATCTGCCGGACGAGGCGCGCTACGAGGTCGCGGCCGAGCTGCGATCCGGGCTCTCGGCCGACACCGATGTCGGCACGCTCAACGACGACCCCTATACGGCCTTTCCGCTGCCCAACGGCCGCAACTTCCAGCTTCGCGTCGAGAACCGGAACGGGGCGCTCATCGATCGCGCGCAGTTCCGCTACGACAGCACGGGCCCGATCGCGGCACGACAATCTCGGCCCGGCCATGCAGCGGTTCAACTTTCGCACCGTCGGCCAGCTCGTCGCGGACATCAACGCGTCCGACCTTTCGGTGACCGCGAGCCTCGAGAACGGTCAGCTCCGCATCGTCGCCGACGATCCCGATACCGCCATCCGCTTCACCGGCAGCCGCGACATGCTCGAAGCCCTCCACATGCGCCGCGACCGGCTCTGGGCCGACCAGGTCACGCCGTCCGAGACCGCTTCGACGGTGATCCGTGGAACACGCGGACTGACGCTCGATACCGACATCGCCAGCCTGCCGGGCGGCGTCGGCAACAATCGGTGGATCCGCTTCGTCAGCCCGAGCGAGGAGAGCGCGCGGGGCTATACCGAGGCGACCTTCCGCTACCGCACGGACGGACGCAGCGACTATGGCGGGCGCACCGTCGGCGACTTCATCCGCTTCATCAACGACACGGTCCCTGAGCTCGACGCGCGGCTGGAGAGCGGCACGCTCGTCGTCGAAGGCGATGCGCGGGGCCTCTACGTCCATGGCAACACCCAGATGGAAACCGCGCTCGGCATGCCGCGCGGCACTTATTGGGGCGGCGCCATCGAGGCGCCCAAGCGGCTCGTCGGCGCCGTCGCCGGCCTCTCGGCCGGTACCGACGCCGTGGGCAGCACGGGGTTCATCTCCGACGGTCAGGGCGGGCAGGTCCGCTTTCTCTACGGCACCGCGTCCAACCGCGACGGCACGACGCTGGGCGATTTCGTGGCGACCATCAACGAGGCGGAGGCGGCCGGCACGGTCAAGCTGAAGGCCGGCTTTACCGACGAGGGCCGGGTCTATCTCGAGAGCACCGGCGGCACCAACAGTCTGCCCGTCATTCCCGGCTGGCGCCCGATCCGCGTGGCGGGCCTGACCTATAACCGGGTCTGGGGCGCGCCGACCTCCGAGCCCTTCGTCCTGCCCCAGGCCAGCAACGGGATCTCGGCCGAGCAATGGCGCGACTTCGAGGCCATCGGCGACATGGTCTCGCAATATGACAGCCTCCTGCAAGGACGCCCGCTTCGACGGCGCCGATCCCGCCATCGGCGATGCGCGCAGCCTCGTCATCAACGACCAAGGCACGCGGGCCGGGGTCGGCCGCTCGCCCGGGCTCCTCTCCGAGAGGCTCGACTTCGGCAAGATCGAGATCTGGGATCTCATCGAGCGCGGCAAGCTCGACGAGACGCTCGATGCGCTCGGCGCCGCGCTCGATACGATCGACGCGGAGGCCGGGCGGTTGACGACCGAGGTCGCGAGCCTTTCCATTCGGTCGAATTTCAACGCAGGCCTCGCCGGCAGCCTCGTCGACGGCGCCGCCCGCCTCACCCGCGCCGACCCGAACGAGGCCGGCGCCCGTCTCCTCTCCGCCCAGGCCCGCCAGCAGA
Organism: uncultured Alphaproteobacteria bacterium; assembly: GCA_963842125.1. Taxonomy (GTDB): domain Bacteria; phylum Pseudomonadota; class Alphaproteobacteria; order Rhizobiales; family CAWCWK01; genus CAWCWK01. The sequence continues at coordinate 687,565 of CAWJFE010000001.1, forward strand.
TGGCGCTGGCCGCCATGACCATCGTCGCCGAAGCCGATCGGGGCATTCTCGCCCTCTTCCGGTAGCGTGGTGCCCGGTAGCTGGCCTTCCACGTCCCACAGGTCACGCGACACGGTGTCCCGTTCTCCGACGTGCCGCGTTGTCGGCCTACGACTTTAGGCGTATAGCGCGGGCACACGCCTCCCACCTTGGTGCCGTCATGCTCGAGGGTTTCGACGCGGTCCTCCTCGCCCGCATCCAGTTCGCCTTCACGGTCTCGTTCCACTTCCTCTTCCCGGCCTTCACGATCGGGCTGGCGAGCTATCTGGCCGTTCTCAACGGGCTCTGGCTGTGGCGCCGCGACGAGGTCTATCTGCGGCTCTTCAACTACTGGGTGAAGATCTTCGCCGTCGCCTTCGCCATGGGCGTCGTGTCGGGCATCGTGATGAGCTACCAGTTCGGCACCAACTGGTCGGTCTTCTCCGACAGGGCCGGCCCCGTCATCGGCGCGCCGATGGCCTATGAGGTGCTCTCGGCCTTCTTCCTCGAGGCCGGCTTTCTCGGTATCATGCTCTTTGGGCGCGACCGGGTGGGGCCGACGCTCCACATGATCGCCTGCGGCGCCGTCGCCTTCGGCACCGCGCTCTCCGCCTTCTGGATCCTCTCGGTCAATTCGTGGATGCACACGCCGGCGGGCTTCGTGATCGATCCCGACACCGGCCAGTTCCTGCCGACCGATTTCTGGAAGGTCGTCTTCAACCCCTCCTTCCCGTACCGCCTGATGCACACCGTGACGGCGGCGTACCTGACGACCGCCTTCATCGTCGGCGGCGTGGGCGCCTGGCATCTCCTGCGCATGAAGGAGCACGAGAACCGCGCCGCGCGGACCATGTTCTCCATGGCGATGTGGATGGCCGCCGTCTTCGCACCCGTGCAGATCTTCCTCGGCGACCTTCACGGCCTCAACACGCTGGAGCATCAGCCGGCGAAGGTGATGGCCATGGAGGGCCATTACGAGAGCCATCTCGACGGCGCGCCGCTCTATCTCTTCGGCATTCCCAACGACGAGACGCAGACGCTCGACTACGCCTTCGGCATCCCGAAACTCTCCTCGCTCATCCTCAAGCACGACCTCGACGCCCCCCTCGCCGGGCTCGACACGATCGCGGACGACGAACAGCCGCCGGTCTTCATCGTCTTCTGGTCGTTCCGCATCATGGTTGGCATCGGTTTCGCGATGCTGGGCATCGGCCTCTGGTCGCTCTGGGCCCGCTGGCGCGGCACGCTCCACGAGAACCGCTGGCTCCACTGGAGCGCCGTCCTCATGAGCCCTGCCGGCCTCGTCGCCGTGCTGGCCGGCTGGATCACGACCGAGGTCGGCCGTCAGCCCTATACCGTCTACGGCTTCCTCGCGACGGCCGATTCGGTCGCGCCGCTGGCGGCGCCCGCCGTCGCCGCCTCGCTCATCGCCTTCGTCGTCGTCTATTTCACCGTCTTCGGCGCCGGCACGTTCTACATCCTGCGGCTGATGGGCCACGCGCCCCATATCGGCGAGGGCGGCGCGGAGGAGACGGCCGGCGACGGCCCGATCCGCACCGCCGGCCTCACGCCCGCCCCTCAGGTCGATCGCCAGAAGGGCGGACGGCGCGGCGTCGACGACGCGCAGGGCCAGGGCGGCCCCCTCGCCGACCCGGCCGAATAGGAGACGCATGATGGACGTAGCAGCCGGCGTCTCCTTCGACCTCACCGTCGTCTGGGCCTTCCTCATCGCCTTCGCCGTCTTCGCCTACGTGGTGCTGGACGGCTTCGATCTCGGGCTCGGCATCCTCTTCCCGCTCTTTCCCGAGAAGCGCGACCGGGACGTGATGATGAACTCGGTCGCCCCCGTCTGGGACGGCAACGAGACCTGGCTGGTGCTGGGCGGCGGCGGGCTCTTCGCCGCCTTCCCCCTCGCCTACGCGCTGGTGCTGCCGGCGCTCTACGCGCCCATTATCGCCATGCTGCTGGCGCTCATCCTCCGGGGCGTCTCCTTCGAGTTCCGCTGGCGCACCAAGCGCTGGGAATGGGTCTGGGACGTCTGCTTCATCGCCGGCTCGGGGCTGGCCGCCTTCGCGCAGGGCGTCGCGCTCGGCGGGCTCTTGCAGGGCATCGAGGTCGACAAGGCCGCGCGGGCCTATGCCGGCGGCTGGTGGGACTGGCTCTCGCCCTTCTCCCTCCTCACCGGCGTCGCCGTCACCGTCGGCTACGCGCTTCTGGGCGCGACCTGGCTCATCATGAAGACGGAAGGACCGCTGCAGGAGCGCGCCCGCAAGCTCGCCTGGGTCTTCGGCATCGCGACGCTTCTCTTCATCGGAGCCGTCAGCCTCGCCACGCCCTTCCTCTCGGCCGGCTATTTCGACCGCTGGTTCGCCTGGCCGGGCATCCTCTGGGTCTCGCCGGTGCCGCTCGCCGTCGCGGGCCTGTCCGTACTGATGTTCCTGAGCCTCAGGGTCCACCATCACGAATACCGTCCCTTCCTCCTCACCCTCACCCTCTTCGCGGTCTGCTTCATCGGCCTCGGCGTCTCGATGTGGCCCTATGTCATCCCGACCGAGATCACGATCTGGGAGGCCGCCGCGCCCGCGCAACGCGCAGCTCTTCATGCTCGTCGGCGCCGGCATCCTCATCCCCATCATCCTCGCCTACACCGCCTATGCCTACTGGGTCTTCCGCGGCAAGATCGACCCCGACGACGGCTATCATTAGTGCCTCGCGCCGGCGGGCTGGAGTGCCTCGCGCCGGCGGGCTGGAGTGCCTCGCGCCGGCGGGCTGGAGTGCCTCGCGCCGGCGGGCTGGAGTGCCTCGCGCCGGCGGGCTGGAGTGGCTCAGACCACCCGGCGTCCTCGAATGCCTGACGCTGAGACCGGGATTGTCGACCCGGGACTGCCCAATACCGGAGGGTTGAAGCACCAGGAACCTAAAGGTCGTCGGCCACCTCGCAGCAGCGCCCTTCTCCCCTCGTGGGAGAAGGTACCGGCAGGCGGATGAGGGGGGACGTCTCACCAGCGAAGACGCTTTGCTGACGGAAACGGCATGACGCCTTCGAGCGAAAGCCGCGCTCGCCATGAACCACCCTGGCCCTTCAGAACGCCCCCTCGACCCGACCGCCGGAGTACCAGCATGCCGACAACATTGCCCCAGCGCCCTTCACCCCAGCGCCCCTCACCCCAGCGCGACCCCTCACCCAGCCTCATTCGCCGCCTCCTCTGGTTCGTCGCCATCTGGGCGATGAGCGTCGGCGCGCTCGGCATCGTCGCCTATGCGATCAAGCTCTGGATCGTGCCGTCCTGATGCCGCGCACCAGGCCTTCTGCCCGCAGGCGAGACGGGCTAAGGCTCGTGCGATGACAGCACCTCCCCGCTCCCCGCTTACCAAGCCTCGCGCCGCCCTTCTCGCAGCCGCGCTCCTCGCCCTCACCGCCGCGCCCGCAGACGCGTGCGATCCCTCGGGCACGCTCTGCGCGCTCGGCGAGCGCAGCTACCGCGTCCTAGCACCGATGGACGATGCCGGCGCCCGCCCGCTCGTCGTCTTCCTCCACGGCGCCTTCGCCTCCTCGAAGGCGATGATCGACAACCCGGAGCTCGCCCGCATCGCGACAGAGCACGGCGCCATCCTCGCTGCGCCCGATGGCGAGATGACCCGGTTCCGCGAGCGGGCGGTGACGAACTGGAAAGTGCGCGACGGGCGGGACGGCTTCGAGATCGACGAGGCGTTCCTGCGGGCGGTCGTCGAGGACGTCTCGGCCAGCCATGCGGTCGACCCGGACAGGATCCTCCTCGCCGGCTTCTCGCGCGGGGCTTCCCTCGTCTGGGACGTCGCCTGCGCGGCGCCCGGTGGTCCGTGGCGCGCCTACGCACCCATCGCCGGCGGCTTCTGGCATCCGCTGAAGACGGATTGCGCCGGCCCGGTCGACCTTCTCCACACTCATGGCTGGGTCGACAAGACGGTGCCGCTGGAGGGCCGGATGCTCGGCTCCGGCGCGCGCCGCCAGAGCGACATCTTCGCCGGCCTCGAGGTCTGGCGCGCCGAGAACGGCTGCGACAACCACCGCGCCGACGCCTTCGCCATCACGGACGCCTACTGGCGCCGACGCTGGGAGGCGTGCACGTCCGGCCGCGCGCTCGAACTCGCGCTCCATCCCGGCACACACGGAATCCCCGCCGGCTGGACGGACATGGCGATGGACTGGTTCGAGGCGCTTCCGGCCCGAGCGGCCGATGGAACCGACGTCGATTGACCGACGGACTCAGCGCGCCTCCAGGACGAGCGCGACCAACGCCGCCGTCAGAACGACGGTGACGGCAAGGTTGGCCCTTGCGACCGGGTGGCCCGACCCGAGCGCGACAAGCGTCATCGCCTTGTAGGCGATCTGGAGCGGAAAGAGCGTCGCGGCGATCCGGACCGCAAGACCATCGACGGCCAGACCCGCGACCGGCAAGCCATGCGCGACTGGCAAGCCATGCGCGACCGGAAAGGCGAGACCGCTCGCATAGGAGGCCAAGGCCACACCGCTCGCCGCCGCGATGGCGAGGTAGACGCAGGCCAGGATGCGCAGCGCCGGTGTGTCGCCGCCATAGGTCGCCAACAGGCCGGGCGAGCCCTTGAGGATGGCGACACCCACCCCGCCCGCGACCGCGACGTTGACGAGATGGGCGAGAGCGACGAGGAGCGCGGCAGCCGTCACGCCGCCGCGTCGGCGACATCGGTGACTTCCGGCGCATCGGCGACGGCCTCGCCCTCCCCCTCGTCGCCATAGCCGATCATGTGGAGCGGGCGCGCGTCGAGGCCGAGACCGGTCGCCCAGTGGACGAGGGCGGCATCCTCGCCATGGGTCACCCAGAGCTCCTCGCATTCGGTCTCGAGGATGGTGGTGCACAGATCGTCCCAGTCGGCATGGTCGGAGATGATCATGGGCACCTCGACCCCTTTCTGGCGCGCCCGCCCGCGCACCCGCATCCAGCCCGATGCGAAGGCGACGACGGGCTCGGGAAAGCGCCGGGCCCAGACATCGCCCGTCGCGGCTGGGGGCGCGAGGATGATCTCGCCGGCGAACCGGTCCTTGTCGCCCCGCTCCTTGGGACCGACGGCCTCCAAGGGCCCGAGCGAGATGCCGTTCCTTTCGTAGAGCGCGCAGAGCTTCACGGCCGCCCCATGAAGGTAGATCGTGCGCTCGTAGCCGAATTCGCGCAGATGCTTGATCACCCGCTGCGCCTTGCCGAGCGTATAGGCGCCGACGAGATGGGCGCGCTCGGGAAACGTCTTCAGCGAGGCGAGAAGCTTGGCCACCTCGCCATCGGCGCGCGGATGGCTGAAGACGGGCAGGCCGAACGTCGCCTCGGTGATGAAGGCGTCGCAGCGGATGGGCTCGAAGGGGGTGCAGGTCGGGTCGATCTGACGCTTGTAGTCGCCGGACGCCACCACGCGCCGGCCACGCGCTTCGAGCACGATCTGCGCCGAGCCGAGGACGTGGCCGGCCGGCTGGAACGTCACGTCGACATCGCCCACCCGCACCCGCTCGCCGATGACGGCCGTCTGCCGCTCGCGCGTGAAATCCGCGCCATAGCGGGTGGCCATGATGTCGAGCGTCTCGGCTGTCGCCATGACCGCGCCATGCCCGGCCCGCGCGTGGTCGGCATGGCCATGCGTGACGAGCGCGCGCGGCACCGGCTGCATCGGGTCGATATAGACGTCGGCCAGCGGCGAATAAAGGCCGGCGGGGCGGGTCTCGAGAATGTCGGAGGTTGCGATCATGAGGGTGATGTAAGGCGCTGCGTCGTCCGGCCAAGCGTTGCGCGCGCGATAGTGCGGCCCGCCGAATGGGCTCGCGCCAGTCCGTCATATCGCCTACGCTCGACCTCGATGAAGCGATCGTACAGCCCCCTGCCCCCTGCAGCCTTGAACGGAGCCCTTCGATGTCCCTCGCACTCACCCGCCGCCGCTTTCTCGCCAGCACGGCCGCCCTCGCGGCCACGACGAGCGTGCTTCATCCCTTCTCGGCGCGGGCCGAGGCGGGCCAGGCACATCTGCGGCTGATGGAGACGACGGACCTTCACGTCCACGTCTACCCTTACGACTATTACGGCGACCGACCCGTCGACGATTTCGGCCTCGCCCGCACGGCGAGCCTGATCGCCGATGTGCGCGCCGAAGCGACCAATGCGCTCCTCCTCGACAATGGCGACTTCATCCAGGGCAACCCGATGGGCGACTACATGGCCTACGAGAAGGGCCTCGACGCCGGCAACACGCACCCCATGATTGCGGCCATGAACGTGCTGGGCTTCGACGCCTCGACGCTCGGCAACCACGAGTTCAACTACGGGCTCGACTATCTCAAGAAAGCGCTCGACGACGCCGACTTCCCCATCGTCTCGGCCAATGTCGCCAACCTGCCCTTGGGCGCGACGCCGACGGAGGACGACACGCTCGTTCCCCCTTACGTCATCCTCGATCGGGAGATCGTGGACGGCGCCGGCGAGACGCATGCCATCAAGGTCGGTCTGATCGGCTTCCTGCCACCCCAGATCATGACCTGGGACAAGCGTCACTTGGAAGGCACGGTCGACACGCGCGACATCGTCGAGACGGCTAGAGCCTACGTGCCCCAGATGAGGGCCGAGGGCGCCGATCTCGTCATCGCGCTCTCCCATTCGGGCATCGAGGCGCCCTATACGCCCGGCATGGAGAACGCGTCCCTCTATCTCGGCGAGGTCGAGGGTATCGACGTCATCATGACCGGCCACCACCACCGCCTCTTCCCCGGCGATGCCTATGCGGACCTCGACGGGGTCGATGCCGAGGTGGGCACGCTCATGGGCAAGCCTGCCGTGATGGCCAATTTCTGGGGCTCCCACATGGGCCTCATCGACCTGATGCTGGAGAAGGCGGATGACGGCTGGCAGGTCCTCTCCTTCATGGTCGAGAACCGGCCCATCTTCCGGCGCGAGGACCGCGAGCGGATCCCGCTCGTCGAGAGCCGGGACGACGTGCTCGCCGCCGCCCGGACCGAGCACGAGGAGACGCTCGACTATGTGCGCCGCTCGGTCGGGCAGACCTCGGCGCCGCTCTTCAGCTATTTCGCGCAGGTCGCCGACGATCCGAGCGTGCAGATCGTCAGCCAGGCGCAGACCTGGTACATCGCGCAGATGATGGAGGGGACGGAGAACGAGGGCCTGCCCATCCTCTCCGCCGCCGCACCCTTCAAGGCCGGCGGGCGCGGGGGCCCCGACTACTATACCGACGTGCCGACGGGCGATGTCGCGATCCGAAACGTCGCCGACCTCTACCTCTATCCGAACACCGTCCGCGCCGTGAAGATCTCAGGCGCCGATGTCCGCGAATGGCTGGAGCGCTCGGCCGGCATGTTCAACCGGATCGAGCCCGGCACCGAGGACGCGGCGCTCCTCAACCCCGACTTCCCGTCCTACAATTTCGACGTCATCGACGGGGTGACCTACAAGATCGATCTCTCCCAGCCGAGCCGCTACGACAACGAGGGTGCCATCGTCGACGAGAGCGCGAGGCGGATCGTCGACCTCGCCTATGAGGGCGCGCCCATCGACGACGCGCAGGCCTTCATCGTCGCGACCAACAACTACCGCGCCGGCGGCGGCGGCAACTTCCCCGGCATCACCGACGAGGCCGTCGTCTTCATCGGTCCCGATACCAATCGCGACGTCATCGTGCGCTACATCGTCGACCAGGGCACGATCAACCCGAGCGCCGACGCCAACTGGTCGTTCGCCCCAATGGACGGCACCAGCGTGACCTTCGAGACGGGCCCAAAAGCCGAGGACTATGTCGACAGCGTCAAGGGCGCCTCGGTGGAGCGGGTCGGCGACGCGGCGGACGGGTTCGTGACGTTCCGATTGACGCTCTAGCGAACGCCCGATGAGGACTCCTGTCCGCAACGCTGCTATCTTTCCGTTACGGAGCAACTGATTCGGGAGGCGGGACATGACGGCGCACGGACATGTTCACTGGACGGAGCTCAACACGCGGGACGCAGAGAAAGCAAAGAGCTTTCTCGGCCCCGCCATGGGCTGGACATTCGATGAGATGAGCATGGGTCCGGGCGCGCCCTATTGGATCTGCAAGGCCGGAGACGAGATGGTGGCCGGCATCTTCACCATGGACGGCCCGGAGTTCGAGGGCCTGCCCGAACACTGGATGGTCTATTTCGCGGTCGACGATATCGACGTCGCCGTGGAGGCGGCCACCAAGGCTGGCGGCACGGTCCTCAAGCCGATCTTCGACTTGCCCAATACCGGGCGCATTGCGGTGATCAAGGAGCCGGGCGGCGCGGTCGCCGGCTGGATGACGCCGGCATAAGCCGCCGAGGCGTCCAAAGCCCTGTCGCCACCGCCGGAACAAGGCCCCCCCGGGAAGGCGTTCGGCACAGCAAGTGCCGTCGGCCGTGAGCGATCCACTCAAAGCTCCTACGACCCTTGCAAAGGCGAAAAGCGCGCTCGGGGCATCCCGGCGCGCTGGCTTGGAGGTCAGGCGGATGTCGAGCGAACGCGCGGCGTATCCGAGAGGTCTCGTCCAGCGGACGCCTGCGACGCCCGCGCGGAGTACACCCGGAAGACTACTTTATCTTGGCTTCCTTGAACTCGACATGCTTGCGCACGACGGGATCATATTTGCGGAAGCTCAGCTTCTCGGTCTGCGTGCGGGCATTCTTCTTGGTGACGTAGAAAAAGCCGGTGTCAGCCGAGCTGACGAGCTTGATCTTGACCATGGCGGCCTTGGCCATCGGAGCATTCCTCGACTGGATTGATACGGGCGGCGCCGGCCCATAGCCGGGCCGAAGCGGCAAACGCGGCCGCCACGTGAGGCGCCGGTTTCCCGGATCGTGCGGGAAAAGTCAAGGCTTGTCCACAACCCGATCGGCACTGTCTCGCAGACATACAACTTTTGGTTTAGTTTGTTCGGATAGGCGTGTTGCCGCGCGCCGCTCACGACCGCGAAAGCCCATGACGAACCCGACGACGAACCTGATGACGAACCTATCGACACCCCTGGCCGGCCCGGCCGCATACCCAGCCTTCACATCGCAAACCGTCGCAGCGAACGAGCCGGTGGACTTCGCGCGCTACAGCCGAGCGCTCCGGGACGCTGCCGCCGAGCTTTTCAGACGCCTGCGGAGCGAGGGTACGATCCCGCGCGATGCGGATATCTTCACCATGGCGCCAGGTCGGAAGCGGTCGCCCTCGGCGCGGCATTCGCGCTTCTCGCAGGCCTGGGCGCTCGGCGACTGGGCAGAGGCGGCGGTGCGGGACGGCATCGTGGCGAGCGCCCCCCTGACCGCCCGGCGCCTCGACGATGGCGATGCGAGGCTGATGGCTGGCGACGACGGCTTCGAGGACACCTTCCTTCGGCGCTGCAACGAGGCGATGGGCGCGGGCAAGCGGCCCGACCTTCTCGTCGGTCTGACTGGCGGCGCTTCTTCGAGCGACCCTACAAGCGAGCCACTCGGTGCGATCGAGGTCCGCGCGAGCCGCTACTTCGTCGATCGGCGGTTCGTGCACAGAGCGCGAGAGGGCGCGACGAGCGATGTCGTGCAGGACAATGGCGATCGCGGGAACGCCAGCGGTCTCTCCGGTGCGAGCGGGCTCCATGACGCGAGCGGCCTCCATGGCGCGAGTAGGCTCCATGGCGCGAGTAGGCTTGGCTTCACCATCAAGCTGGAGGACCTCCGCGGCATCTATCGCTGGATCACGCTCCATCGCCGGCCGCAAATGCAGGTCCAGGTCTTCTTCGACCGGGCCTATGCGATCAACATGCTGCGAGCCTTCGAGATCCTCGCCTATGCGCCGAAACGGGTCGCGCCGCAGCGCTTCTCGCGCAGCCAGAACAAACCGACCTTCCTTATCCCGCTCGATGAAGGCGCCGAGATCGGCGTCTTCGCGCCTCGGCCGAACCTGGAGGGCGTCGTCCTCGAACAGGCCGATGGCGGCGTCGAGACCGCGCTGCGCCCGCGCGGCGGTACGCTCGTCATCAACCCCTCGGCCCTGCGCGAGGAAATGATGCCCCATTGCCCAGCCGTGCCCCTTCCCTAGTCGCGGAACGGCGAAGAAGCCCGAGGTGCCTCAGCGCGTCGTATCGCCCGACCCCATCATCGCGCCCAGCCGAGCGAACGTTGTGCGGCGGATGTCGGCCACGCGCAGCCGGGCGATGTCGCCGGGCTCGAGCTTGCCGAGCCCACCGCCCTGGTCGCGCACCATCGCATCGAGCTGTCGGCGCACGGAGGACGCGCACAGCGCCGAGGCGAGCGCGTCCGCGAAGCCGGTGTCGGCGCAGACGGGATAGAGGCCGTGAAAGGCCGTCAGATGGAGGAGATCGGCAGCGTTTCGCACGACCCGCCCCGGTGGCGCCCCCCGCCCGTCGAGCCGGCCGAAGGTCGTCAGCCAGATCGGCGCCGGCGCGATGCGCTCGGGCCTATACCAGGGCTTTCGCCGTGCCGGCAGCGACCGTTCGGCGATACCGAGCCGAAGGCCATGGATCAGATAGGCGTCGCTAGCCCGGTCGAGGGGTCCCCCGCGTCCGGGCGCGAAGAGCCAGACCGGCCGACCGGCGGCGCGCAGACGCGCATAGTCCTCTATCGTCATCCTCGCCGACGGCGCGTCCGCCGCGCGGCCTATGCACGGCACGACGACGTCCGCTGCAAGGCTCCACCGGCGCACGGCCGCGTCGGTCAGATGGAAGAACCCGTTCGCACCCGTCGCCACACCCCGGCGGACCGTGGCAAGGGCTGAGAGCGGCACCAGTCCGTCTCCACCGACGGGAGCCGCGCGCGGCGAGGCCGGCGCACCGTCGCCCGATCGTGACTCGAAGGAGGAAGCGGACGTCGCTTCCGGTCGAAGTCCACGCCCCCGGGCTCGCCTCGTGACGGGCCGCTCGATCCGCAGCAGGCAAGCGCCGACCGAATGGCCGGGAAAGGGGCGTGCGCCCTGTCCCAGGCGCACCACGCCGCGGAGCCATCCACCGGCCAGAGCCTCTCGAAAGTCCCGCGCGGCGTCGCTCGTCAGCACGCTCGCCGGCAGAAGCAGCGAGGCGCGCCCGCCAGGCTTCAACGCCATCAACCCGGCGAGCGCGATACCGAGCGCAAGATTGGCGCGGGCCCCGAGCGGCACGCCAGCCACCGCAGAGACGCGAGCGAGGCGCTCCCGCACCTCGGGGGTGCACCAATGCGCGCGCACGAAAGGCGGGTTGGCAAGCACCGCATCGTGGCGCGCGACGACCCCGGCGAGCGTCGCGGACAGCATGTCGGCTTCGACGAGGTCGGCCCCTGGAAGGCGCGCGGCGGCGAGCGCGAGCGCTCGGGCATCGACATCGTAACCCGTCAGCCGCGCCGCTGCGCCCATATCGGCCTCGCGCCAACCGGCGAGGAGCGCGCCTGGTCCGACCGCCGGATCGAGGACGGAGCCGGGCGCGGAGGGCGCGATCCAGTCGACCATCATCCGCACGAGCGCCGGCGGCGTGAAGATCTGCCCAAGCCGCAACCTCTCATCGGCCCGCGTCCGCGCAAGGAAGAGCGCTTCGGGACTGATCGGGCTCACGAGTTCCGGGCCGGCACACCCGCCGTCCACTCCTGAACGATGCCGATCGCCGCGCCCCGTCTCGGCGGCTGCCATCGCACCGGCGTCCACGCTCTCCATGTCTGCGATTCCCAAGCCTCTGTATCGACGCGTCCGAAGACTGCGCCGCGCACCCTAACGGCCCATCGGGGCCCTTCATTATCTTAAGTTGCATTTCTTGCGATATCGCCGCCTGGCCGAGACGCCGTCCTGTGTTGGCAGAACGCGAGGCACTCCCTACATTCGGCAAGCCGAAGGCGGCAGGGAGGCTATGCGGTTGCCGGTGACAGAAGCGAACGGTGGGACGATACGGCGCTCGCAAGACGGCGCAGGACGGGATGGGGGTGCCGGACGGCATCGCGGCGCGGGGCACGACCATGGCGTCTGCATCGACGCCGCGCTCGCCCATGCCAGCGACGTCGCGGCCGCGGCCGGGCGCCCGCTCGCGGGCCTGCGTCTCGACGTGCTACGCGAATTGCTGCGCCAGCACAGTCCGCGCGGGGCCTACGACTTGCGCGATGCGCTCGCCGACGACGCGCGCAAGCTTCAGCCCGTCCAGATCTACCGCGCCCTCGACAGCCTGTCCCGCATGCGCCTCGTCCACAGGGTCGAGAGCCGCAACGCCTATATCGCCTGCACCGGCGGGCCGGACTGCGAGGCGCCCCAGCTCCTCATCTGCGAGCGCTGCGACCGGGTGGACGAGCTCGGTGACGAGGCGCTCAGCGCCGTCGTCGACGTCGTGGCCCAGCGGACCGGCTTCACCATCACGCACAGCCTCGTAGAGATCACCGGCCTCTGCCCCGATTGCACTGCGCCGGCCACCTAGAGGACGCCGAGGATCGCGGCGTCGCATGAGCGGCGGATCACGTAAACGTAATCTTGTTACAGATCCCGCCCGGTGCTATCGTCCGCGCTCATCCTCCAGGTGCTCCATGCTTCCCAATACGCGCGCTCTCCTTGCAGGCGGCCTGATCCTCGCCCTCGGCCTGGCCGGCTTCGCCTTCGTCACCCGCGAGGGGCGTAGCGAAGCCGATATCGGCCCGCAAGCGCTCGTCGCGACCGGGGCGACAGACGGCGCGGACGCGAACCACATGGGCCGGGTCGCGCTGCCCGAGACGATGGAGACCGAGACGACCCGAGCCGAAGAGGCGGGCGGCACGCTCACCCTGGCCGATCTCACGGCGGGAACCGATGGTGCGCCGCGTGTCATCGACTGGGACGATCTCGTACCGGCCGAGGGCATGGGCGAGCCCGTCTCCTTCGCCGAGGGCACCGAGGTCCGGACCGGCATGCCGGAGCGCGAGGCCTTCGGCGAGGTGACCGAGGCCGACATCGCCGAGTTCATCCAGGACATCGACGACATGCGCTCGCTGCAGGAGCCGGGCGCCGCCATCCGCACCGATCTCGACGGCGTCACGATCCGCATGGCGGGCTATGTCACGCCCGTCGGCTTCGATGCCGACGCGGTGACGGAATTTCTCCTCGTGCCCTTCCTCGGCGCCTGCATCCACACGCCGCCGCCGCCCGCCAACCAGATCGTCTACGCGACCGACGCGACCGGGCTCGACATCGCCTCCATGTGGGAGCCGGTCTGGATCACGGGCACGCTGCGCGCGACGCCGGTCGCGACCGTGCTCGCCGATGTCGGCTACCGCATCGAGGGCGCGCAGGTGGAGCCTTATCTGTGACGACCGCCTTGCCGAATCCATCGTCGTGACCACGGCGCGGCGGGGGAAAGCGGCCCATGTTTGAGGCCGTGCACGAGCTCGAGCATCTGGTGCTCGAGGGGCTGAAGGATGCCGGCGGCGCGCCTTTCGCCGGGCTGTGGCTCTTCGCGATCGGCCTCGCCTTCGGCGCCATCCACACGCTGCTGCCGGGCCATGGCAAGACCGTGCTCGCCACCCACCACGCGGCGCTCGGTCGGGGCTGGGCGGGGCTGGCGCGAGCCGGGGCGGACGGGCTCCTCATCGGCGCCATGCGCGTCACGTCCGCGGTCCTCATCGTGCTGGCCGGCTGGTCGCTCCTGGAGCGCACGGTCGGCGGCGAGATGCGCGCGCCCTTGCTCGAAGCGATGGGCGGCGCCGTCCTCGTCGGCCTCGGCCTCTGGATGCTGTCGGGGGCGCTCAAGGGGTGGCTGCGGCGGCGGGATGACGCCGCATCGCGAGGGGGATCGGCTTCGGGCGCGGTTCGCGGGCCGGCCGAGCGCCTGCCCGCTCTCGCCATCGGCCTCGTGCCCGATCCCGTGACCGCCGTCGTGATGTCCTATGCCGTCCTCGTCGGCGAGCGCACGCTCGGCTTCGTCACCATGATCGGCATCGCGCTCGGCATGGCCGTCACGCTGACATTGAGCGCCTCGGCCGGGCTCGCCACCGGCGCCCGGATGGGGCGACGCGGGCGCTGGGAGCGCTGGCTGCGCGTTCTTGGTGGCACGCTCATCCTCGGTGTCGGCGCACGCATGGTGCTTCGCGCGTTCTGAGCGGCGGCTCGCCGGTCTCCCAAGCATCGAGCCCTCGGACGCGGCCCGGACCGCGACGCGCTTTCCCCTCGACCAATCCTTAACGAAGTGTAAAACTCCCCTCCTCGGGCGCCATCGGCACGGGAGACGGATTTTCGTCGTCCACCCTTCTGGCACGCGGCTTGCAACGCTCACGGCAGGAGCCGGACGGCGTTTCAGTCCGGGACATTCGGGACCCGCTCGCCAAGAGCGGCCCGTTCGACAGGAGAGTGCAAGATGTCCATTGCCGCGATCGCCACCAGTGCCACGACGACCGGAACGGGCTTTCAGACCGGCCAACGCCCCGAGGCCGTGCCGACGCACAAGGCGCTCGTGCCCGTCGAGACGCCGCGTGCCGCGCCCCGCACCATTGCGGCGACGGCTGCGCGGCGGATCACGCCCGACGCCGCCCTCGTTGCCCATCTCTGGGCCACGCGCGAGAACCTGCCCCAGCTTCGCGCCCGCCGCCGGGCGGCCCCCGGCACGGCCCGCGCCGCCTATGAAGGCGCGGCCGGGCTCAAGGACGCCCCGCGCGCCTCGCACAGCCGCGTCATCTGACGCGAAGCGGTCTGGCGGGCGCGGCCTTGTCGCGCACCCGCCATCCCCCTCCCGGCACGCGGGAAGGGACCTCTTGATGAAAGCCTCGAGCGGTTCAGTCTCGCTCGACGCAGAGCGCGACGCCCATGCCGCCGCCGATGCAAAGCGTGGCGAGGCCCTTCTTGGCATCGCGGCGGGCCATCTCGAAGAGAAGCGTGTTGAGCACCCGTGCGCCCGACGCGCCGACCGGATGACCGATAGCGATGGCGCCGCCGTTGACGTTCACCTTGTCGGCGTCCCAGCCCATGTCCTTGTTGACGGCGCAGGCCTGCGCGGCAAAAGCCTCGTTGGCCTCGACGAGATCGAGATCGTCGACCGACCAGCCGGCCCGCTCCAGTGCCTTGCGCGATGCGGGGATGGGCCCGGTGCCCATGATCGCCGGATCGACGCCCGCCGTCGCCCAGGAAACGATGCGCGCCATCGGCGCGAGGCCCCGGCGGTTCGCTTCCGAGGCCCTCATGAGGAGCGTGGCCGCCGCGCCGTCATTGATGCCCGATGCGTTGCCGGCCGTGACGCTGCCCTCCTTGTCGAAGACCGGGCGCAGCTTGGCCATGCCGTCCATGTTGGCATCGTAGCGGATGTACTCGTCGGCCTCGACGGTGGTGTCGCCCTTGCGGCCCTTGATGGTGACGGGGACGATCTCGTCCTCGAAGCGGCCGGCCTTCTGCGCGGCCTCGGCCTTGTTCTGCGAGGCGACGGCGAACTGATCCTGCGTCTCGCGCGTGATCTGCCACTGCTTGGCGACGTTCTCGGCCGTCGTGCCCATATGGTAGTCGTTGAAGGCGTCCATCAGACCGTCGCGCAGCATGGTGTCGACGAATTTGACGTCCCCCATCTTGGTGCCGTTCCTGAGGTGGGCGCAGTGCGTGGCCTGGCTCATCGATTCCTGGCCGCCGGCGATGATGATGTCGGCCGAGCCCTCCAGGATCTGCTGGTAGCCGAGCGCGACGGCGCGCAGGCCCGAGCCGCAGAGCTGGTTGAGCCCCCAGGCCGGCACCTCGACGGGTAGCCCTGCATTGACGCTCGCCTGACGGGCCGGGTTCTGGCCCTGGCCGGCGGTCAGGATCTGGCCGAGGATGACCTCGTTCACCTCGCCCGGCTCCACGCCGGCCCGCTCCAGCACCGCCTTGATGACGTCGCGCCCCAGGTCGTGCGCCGGAACGGCTGCGAGCGCGCCGTTGAAGCTGCCGACGGGCGTGCGGGCGGCGGAGGCGATGACGACGGGATCCTGTGCAGCCATGTGAGGCGTCCTTCTCTGGTGGTTTGGCCTCTACCTAGCGCAGCGCGGCGGGAGACCCAAGTCGGCGTAGCGCAGGATTGAGGTCAGCGGCGCGGACGTCGAATCGAAGGTCTGAGCCCGCCCGTGCGCGCGAGGAATTGCGCGGCGCAGCAAAACCAGAGTCGGACCGCCGGCCCGGTCTGTTGCACCGCATCCAGCGCCGTGCCAGTTCTAGGGTCCGTCAGAGACCTGGAGATGCGCCCGACCGTCAACGGCAGGCCAAAGGCACGCGAGCACCATGAGCAAGCCCACGATGAGCAAATCACCGACAAGCAAATCACCGACAAGCAAGTCACCAACGAGCCAGACACCGACGAACAGGTCCAAGACGCCGAAGCCCTCGGCCGAGGCGGTCCAACCCGGAGCCGGCGAGAGGGGTGCATCCTCGGGATCGGACACGGGCCCCCGTCCCGGCGCGGCGCGGGATCGCTCGGGGCCGGTCTCGATCAAGAAATACGCCAACCGCCGGCTCTACAACACCGGCACGAGCACCTATGTCACGCTCGACGACCTGTCGCGCATGGTGCGGCGCGGCGAGGATTTCACCGTCACCGACGCGCGCACGGGCGGCGACATTACCCGCTCCGTCCTCGCCCAGATCATCTTCGAGCAGGAATCGAAGGGCCAGGCCAACGGGCCGAATCTCCTGCCGCTCTCGGTCATGCGCCAGCTCATCCGCTTCTACGGCGATTCGATGCAGTCGATGGTGCCCAAATATCTCGAATATTCCATGGACGCACTCGACCGCGACCAAGACAAGTTCCGGGCCTTGAGCGAGGCGATGACGGGCGGCCTCGTCAAGGGCGCGCTGCCCGGCGCCATCCCGGGCGCGCTCGGCAAGGGCACGCTCACCGCCATCGAGGAGCGCACGCGCCGGAACATGGAGATGTTCACCAGCGCGATGCAGATGTTCAACCCGTTCGCGGTGCTGCAGGAGCAGGGCCGGACGCAAGGGCTGGGGCCAAAGCCGGAGCAGGGATCGGGCTCGACGCAGGATCCGGCGCCGACAGCGGCTTCGGCGAGCGCACCCGAGCCCGAACCCGCCGAGGACGACCTGTCGGCCCTCAAGCGGCAGATGCGGGAGATGCAGGCGCGCCTCGAAAGTCTGTCCCGGGGATAGGAATGCCGCGACGCTCCCGTCCAGCCGCTTGAAGAGGCGGCCGAAGGGCGGAGGGGACAGGATGCACGCGCACGAAACGCCCCTCAAACCAGGGCGCTGCCAGCCCATACGGCGAAGTGCCGACGAGAGACGGGCGCCAACCCGCCGGCAAGGGTCAAAAGACAGCCTACCGGCGAGAGGCAGGAGAACAGCCTACCGGCGTGAGGCAATAAAACAGCCCGCCGGCGGAGGCAATAAAACAGCCCGCCGGCGTGAGGCAATAAAGCCGCTCAGGCGTTCTGCGTCGCCTGCTTGACGGCCGCGGCCTGCTGCTGGAGGCGTTGGCGGTAGAGCTGGGCAAAATCGATCGGGTCGATATAGAGCGGCGGATAGCCGCCATTGCGGGTCGCATCGGCCAGGATCTGACGCACGAAGGGGAAGAGGAGGCGCGGCCCCTCGATGGTGACGAGCGGGTGGACGTTCTGGTCCGGCACGTTCTCGACGCGCACGACGCCGCCATAGACGAGCTCGAGCGCGAAAGCCGTCTCGTCGCCGTCGCCGGCGCGCGCGTTCACCTTCAGCTCGACCTCGTAGAGGCCCGGCTGGTCGCCCTCGAGCTTCTTCGAATTGACGTTGAGCTCGATCTTGATGCCGTTGCCCGGCAGCGGCTTGCCGAGCGTGGCCGGTGCACGCGGGTTCTCGAAGGAGAGATCCTTCACGTATTGGGAGACGACGCCGAAGACCGGCGGCTTTTGCGCCTCGCCGCCCTCGGCCGCGCCGTTGCTGCCCGCTGCGGGGGCCTGATCGCCCGTATTGGTATCCGACATGTGTTCTATCCTCTCAAGTCCGGGATGCGAGACGGCCAAGCGAGACCTCGGGCCGGACCTATCCGGCATGGGTCTCGGCGACGGGTGTCTCGGATGAAATCCGCCGCAGGCTCTAACGCAAAGCGCCCGGCGGAACAAGCAAACGCGGTTTCGCGTCGTGAGGCGAAGGCCTCGTCAGCGCGGCCCGCGCCAAGGAGTATCCTTGGACTCGGGGCGTTGCGTGGGGCCTCGGCCTCCCGGCGTCTCGTCCTCCACGACCGCGTCGTCGATATCAGCCTTGCGTTCCGGGCGGCCGGCTTGCCGCGAGACGTCCAGATACTCGCCCGCCTCCAGCTCGACCACGCCCGGTCGCGCCGGCTTCGCCCTCGCGAGGCCGAACCGACCCGTCGCCCGGGCCGCGATCCACACCCTGATCGGGCGCACGGCGAGTGCGAGGCCGACGGCGTCCGTGAAGAAGCCCGGGATCAACAAGAGGATGCCGCCCAGCGCCGCCAGGCCCGCATCGGCCGCGTTCACCGCCGGGCTCCGGCCCGCCCGCAGGGCCGATTCGGCCCGCCGCAGCGCGCCCACGCTCTCCCGGCTCAGAAGCCGCAGCCCGATCAGCGCCGCCATCAGCGTCCACAACAATGTGCCCCAGACGCCGAGCAACCCGCCGATCCACACGAAACCGGCGATCTCGATCAAGGGCAGCAGCAGGATCGCCGGCAGGATCAGCCGGCTCATGATGTACGTCCCGCGCCGACGGGCTGGATCCGTCTCGCGCCGACGGGCTGGATCCGTCTCGCGCCGACGGGCTGGATCTGTCTCGCGCCGACGGGCTGGGTTGGTCTCTTGTCATTGTCTCATCTTCCGCTGACGAGTTGAGGCGTAGCCCGCGGCGTTGTCTTGTCTCGTGCCGACGGTTTGTCTCGCGCCGACGGGCTGACGATTCGCTCGCGCGCGGATGGGCTGACGCGCAGTCGAACGGATGGCTCGGGCGTGGTGAGGCGCGTTCCCATCGTTCCGTCCCTCGCGCCCAAGTCCGTCTCGCCACCTCGCGTACCGGGCATATCGTGGTCGCTCGCAAGGCCTCGCCCTCGACAACTGACACCATTCGACGGTCCCTTATGGATTCCCTTTGCCATGCGAACCATATAGGGGTTCATCGATCGGATCGCAGCCCTCCCCGGCCTGGCCCGGACCGGGCCCGCGTGGCCGGCGGCCGGGCCTCTGTCGGGCGCGGCGGCAAGGGTCTGCAACAGCGAGCAGAAAAGGTTTCAGGCGGCTCATGGACGGCTTCTTCGACGCATATACGCTGATCTTCCTGATCCTGGCGGTCGTGGTCTTCCTGCGCCTGCGGAACGCGCTCGGCAAGCGGACCGGCAACGAGCGCCCCCCATACGACCCCTTCACGCGCAAGAAGGATGGCGATGCGAAGGTCGAGGGTCGGCCGGACTCAGGCCAGGACAACGTCGTCCGGCTGCCCGGCACGGACGGGCCGGCCCCGGTCGCCGATGCCGATCCGGCCGAGACTCGCGCCAAGCGCCTCAAGGGTTTCGCCGCCCCCGGCACGCCGCTGGCCGAGGGGCTGGAGGCGATCATGGAGGCCGATCCGTCCTTCGAGCCCAAGGGCTTCGTCGCTGGTGGCCGTCAGGCCTACGAGATGATCGTGACCGCCTTCGCGCGCGGCGACAGGAAGGCGCTGAAACCCCTTCTTTCCGCCGACGTGATGGAAGGATTCTCCGCCGCACTCGACGAGCGCGAGGCCAAGGGCGAGAAGGTCGACACCAATTTCATCGGCATCGAGACCGCCGACATCACCCAGGCCGATATGGAGGGCCGCGACGCCCACGTCACCATCCGCTTCGTCAGCCAGATGATCACCGCGACCCAGGACCGCGACGGCGCCGTCGTCGACGGGGACCCGCGAGAGGTCGTCGAGGTGGTCGACGTGTGGACATTCTCGCGCGATACCGCGTCGCGCGATCCGAACTGGCAGCTCGTCTCCACCGAGGCCCCGGCCGAAGGCTGAGACGCGACCGCGCGTCGTCATGCGTCCGCCTATTCATGCGCGCTCCGACCGATTCGCCAGCATCCGATCCGCAGTCCGCAGGACGCTTTTCATCTCCGAATGTCGCAGTCTTCGAATGTCGCAGTCTCCGAATATCGTAGTCATGGCCGAGCGTACGAGGCAGGGATATGGGAGGGAGACAGTCCGCTGTGACCGCCCGCGACCGCGTCTCGTCGAACGGTTGGTCCTCGGTGCCCTGCTCCTGTTCCTCTCCCTCGCGATACCCGGCATGACCGGCGCTGCCCATGCCGGCGTACCGGCCATTACCGTTCCGGGCGCGACGCTGGCACCGCTCGCCTTCTCGGATCTCGAGGGTTGGGGGCAAGACGATCACGCCGCCGCGCTCGCCGCCTTCCACCGCTCCTGCGCCCTGGCGCTGGAGAGGGGCCGGCTGCGGGGCGGGCCGACGCGCGAGGCGCTGGAGCCGGCCCTTCTCGGCATTTGCCGCGCGCTCGGCGACGAGACGCCGGACGCCCGCACCTTCTTCGAGACCCATTTCGTGCCCCACCGGGTCGTGACCGATGGCGCCGAGCGCACCGACCGAGCGGGCTTCGTGACGGCCTATTTCGAGCCCGTCATGACCGGCTCGCGCGTGCGGACGGAGCGCTTCTCCGCGCCCCTGCTGCGGCGCCCGTCCGATCTCGTGCGCCTCGATGGGCCCGGGACCGGCGCGCTCGACGGATTCGAATGGGCGCGCCGCACGGCCGATGGGCTCCGGCCCTATCCAACGCGGGGCGAGATCGCCGGCGGCGCCATCGACGCGCTTATCGAGGCCGAGGACCTCGCCATCGCCTGGCTCGACCCGGTCGACGCCTTCTACGTCCATATCCAAGGGTCGGCGCGGATCGCGCTCGAGGGCGAGGCGGCGGACATCCGCGTCACCTTCGCGGCCAAGTCCGGCCATCCCTATACCGCCATCGGGCGGGTGCTGGTGCGCTCAGGCGCGCTGGCGCTGGAAGAGGCCGACATGGCCGGCATCCGCGCCTGGCTCGACGCCCATCCCGGCCGCGTGGCGGACATCCTCCACCAGAACGCGTCCTACATCTTCTTCGCCGTCTCCGAGGGTCTCGACCCCGATCTCGGTCCCGTCGGCGCCGAGGGCGCAGCGCTCACGCCGAAGCGCTCGCTCGCCGTCGATCGCTTCGTCCACGCCTTCGGCCTGCCGATCTGGGTCGCGGCCGATCTCGACGAGGGGGCGTGGGCGACACTCATGGTCGCGCAGGACACCGGCTCAGCCATTGTCGGCCCCGCGCGCGGCGATCTCTTCCTCGGCACGGGCGATGAGGCCGGCCGCCGGGCCGGGCCGGTCGCCGCGCCTGCCGATTTCGTCCTCCTTCTGCCACGCGGGTCGTCAAACCCGTGAGCCGCCGTAGCCGCACGCTCACCCCGCCCGAGCAGGACCTCTGGCGGATCGTCACGCGCGACGTCGCCCCGCTGGACGACGCTCCGGCGGCGCCAGGTCGGAAGACGAAGACATCGACCACGCGCGCCAGAGCGCCCGAGATGCCGCGCGACGTCTCGGGACCCGTGCCACGCCCCATTCCGGGATTGGGTCCGCTCGCGGCGCGCCTCGCCCGGTCGGGCGCCGATCCCAACGGATCGCGCGCCAAAGCCTTTGCCAAGCCTAGCTCGTCCAAACGCCCCAGCGTGCTGCCGCCGAGCTACACGCCGCCCCAGTCCCATCCGAAGGCACAAGCCAGTCCGAAGGCACAGGCCCGGCCAGCTCTGGAGGACGGCCGGACGCCGGCGATAGAGGCGCGCACGCGGCGCCGTCTCAACCGGGGGCAGACGGAGCCCGACGCGCGGATCGACCTCCACGGCATGCGTCAGGCGGCGGCGCACGAGGCGCTGCGCAGTTTCGTCCTGATGAGCCGCGCGCGGGGCCACCGCCTGGTTCTCGTCGTGACCGGCAAGGGCGAGGATGTGGGCACGCCCGCCCGCCTTGCCGCCAACGAGGGACGCGGCGTCATCCGCCGCGCCGTGCCGCGCTGGCTGGCGCTCGCCGACATGGCGCCGCACGTGATCGGCCACGAGCCCGCCGGCCCGCGCCATGGCGGCTCGGGCGCGCTCTATGTCCGGTTGAAGCGATAGGCGTCGGACCTAAGGCCTAGCCGGCCCGGCGCAGGCGCACCACTACGTCGACGCGGTCGATGACGAGACCGTCCGGCGCCGGCGGCAGGTCGGAGACGCTGACATGGCCGACCGGAATGTCGAGGATGCGGTCCTCGTCCTCGATGAAGAAATGGTGGTGGTCCGACACGTTGGTGTCGAAATAGGTCCGCGCGCCCTCGACCGAGACCTCGCGCAGGAGTCCCGCCCGGGTGAACTGGTTGAGCGTGTTGTAGACCGTGGCGAGCGAGACCGTCTCGCCGGCCGCGCCGCATTCCTCGTGCAGTCCTTCGGCCGTCACGTGCCGGTCGGCCGTGAAGAGGCGCTGCGCGAGGGCGAGGCGCTGACGGGTGGGGCGTAGGCCCGCCTCGCTGAGACGCCCGCGCAGAGCGGCGACGTTCGCCGCACCCTCTCCCGTTGCCTCTTCAGCCCGAATTTCCATCTCGCTACGCGCTGCCATCGTTCCGGTGCATCCGCTCGTCTTGACCGTCGGCGCCAGCCTTGCGCAGGTTCGTGCGGGGCCGGAAGGACGATTTGTTCAAACCGATCATAGGATTGACCGAGAGGCGAGGCAAGGCGAGACGACCAAGGGTCGCGCGAACACGGTCAATTCGGGCTGCTGGGCCCGGGGCGGGGCAGCGCCCGGTCGCGCCCAACGACGCCTCGACGCTATTCGCCACGCCAGCCGACTTGTTCCCCGCCTCCCCCCTGTCGTAGAAGGCCGGACGACGCGGATGCCCCCGGGTCCGCGGTACGGCGCCGACGGCACGAGGGGCGCCGGCGGCATCGAGGACGCGTATGGCGCGCAAAGGCGGACGTGAATGAGCGATCGAGCTTCGAGCTATTCCTACGAGGACCTGCTGCGCTGCGGCCATGGCGAACTCTTCGGGCCGGGCAATGCGCAGCTGCCGTTGCCGCCCATGCTGATGTTCGACCGGATCACCGAGATCAGCGAGGACGGCGGCGCCTCGGGCAAGGGCCACGTGCGGGCCGAGCTCGATGTGCGCCCCGACCTCTGGTTCTTCCCCTGCCATTTCGAGGGCGACCCGGTGATGCCCGGTTGCCTGGGGCTCGATGCGCTCTGGCAGATGGTCGGCTTCCATCTCGGCTGGCTCGGCGCACCGGGCCGGGGCCGCGCGCTCGGCGTCGGCGAGGTCAAGTTCACCGATCAGGTTCTCCCCTCGGTCAAGCGCGTGGAATACGGCGTCGATCTCAAGCGCGTCATGCGAGGCCGGCTCAATCTCGGTATCGCGGACGGCTGGCTGAAGGCCGATGGTGAGACCATCTACGAGGCCAAGATGCTGCGTGTCGGGCTCTTTACCCCGCAAGAGGCCGGTTGAGGCCGGCGAGCCCGCCGATCCTTCGTCCACCGGCCTGACAGTCGAGCGAGAAACGATTAGGTCTGGGTGGCGTGCGGGCGAGACCGCGCAGGCGCTTCGTGCGGCCTCGGGTGCGATCCTTCGTGCAATCCCCGGCCGCGCGTCAACACATTCGAGGAGTCCCGTATGTCCATCACCACCCGCCGCGTGGTCGTCACCGGCCTCGGCATCGTCTCCTCGATCGGCAATACGGCCGAGGAGGTGACGGAGAGCCTGCGCGACGCGCGCTCCGGCATTCGCTTCGACGAGGAGATGGCCGAACACGGCTTTCGCAGCCAAGTCTCCGGCCGCCCGGAGATCGATATCGAGGCCCATGTAGACCGGCGCTCCCTGCGCTTTCACGGCCGGGGCACGGCCTGGAACCACATCGCCATGGACCGCGCGATCGCGGATGCCGGGCTGGAGGAGACCGAGGTCTCCAACCCACGCACGGGCATCATCATGGGTTCGGGCGGACCCTCGACCAAGGTGATCGTCGAGGCCGCCGACACGACCCGCCAGAACGGTAGCCCGAAGCGGATCGGTCCCTTCGCCGTCCCCAAGGCCATGTCGTCGACGGCCTCGGCCACGCTCGCCACCTTCTTCCATATCAAGGGCTTCAACTATTCGATCGCCTCGGCCTGCTCGACCTCGGCGCATTGCATCGGCGATGCGGCCGACCAGATCCGGCTCGGCCGTCAGGACGTGATGTTCGCCGGCGGGTGCGAGGACCTGCACTGGACGCAATCCAACCTCTTCGACGCCATGGGCGCCATGTCGTCCAAGCACAACGAGACCCCAGAGACCGCGTCCAGGGCCTATGACGCGACGCGGGACGGTTTCGTCATCGCCGGCGGCGCAGGCGTCCTCGTGCTGGAGGAGCTGGAGCACGCCCGCGCGCGGGGCGCCACCATCTATGCCGAGCTGACGGGCTATGGCGCCACGTCCGACGGGCACGACATGGTCGCTCCGTCCGGCGAGGGCGCGGTGCGGTGCATGCGCATGGCGCTCGAGGGCGTCGAGGGCTTGGTCGACTACATCAATCCCCACGCGACCTCCACGCCGGTCGGCGACACCAAGGAGGTCGAGGCGCTGCGCGAGGTCTTCGGCGACGCTTGCCCGCCCGTCTCGGCAACGAAATCCCTCACCGGACACTCGCTCGGCGCCGCCGGCGTGCAGGAGGCGATCTATTCGCTCCTCATGATGCAGGGCGGCTTCATGGCCCAAAGCGCCCACATTTCCGAGATCGATCCCGACTTCGCCGACATGCCGATCCTGATGGAGCGGCGCGAGGCGGCGCTGACGACCGTGATGTCGAACTCGTTCGGGTTCGGGGGGACGAACGCCACGCTCGTCTTTCAAGCACTCGACCGGTAACCGTCCGCCGCACAGCGCTCCGGCGCGCAAGCGCCAGGAACGGCTCCGGTGCGCATCGGAACGCAGGCCAATCGACGACGAGAGCGGCTCCTGCACAGCTTGATTCGGTAGGCGATCAGGACCCCAGCCGTCGTTCTCCGGCACCGACCCGGGAATCCGGCGGCGCAGTAAGCAGACCTCTGTCCGACCTTCCAGCGCATCGCACGACCTGCGACGGTTGGCCTGATCAAGGCGACGTGATTGCCGCTCTGGAGCCTTGGGTCGGTGCCGGAGGATGACGAAGAGGATAGGGGAGAGGTCAAGCCGACGTTTGCGAGAACGGCTCAAGCAACGCCGCCGCGATCCGCAATACCGAGCCACCCGACCTAGCCACCTCCCCCGTTTCATCCTATAGCGCTGACGCGTTTTCAGCCCCGACCCTGCCCGATCCCGGGACGGGGCTCTTGCCGCCCTGTCGTCGTTCCGGGAGCGTGATGTGTCGACCTACACCGTCCACGAGCCCCCGCGCGGCACGAACCGCCTCGACCGCGCGGCGCGCATGGCCTTCGTCAGGGACGGCTTCTCCTGGGGCGCCTTCCTCGTACCCGTCATCTGGCTGATCTGGCGGCGCATGTGGTGGATTCTCGCGGTCTACCTCGCGGCGGCCCTCGTCCTCACGCTCCTTCTCGACTGGTGGGCGCCGAACGAGGCGGTGCAAGTCGTCATCGGTCTCGGCTTCGCGCTCCTCTTCGCCTTCGAGGCGAACGCACTGCGACGCTGGTCGCTCCGGCGCCAGAACTGGCGCCAGGCCGGCATCGCCGTGGGTGCGGGCCGGGACGGCGCCGAGCGCGATTTCTTCGCGCGCTGGCTCGTGCCCGCCGCCGATCCGCGTATGCAGAGCCCCGCTCCCGTCCTCGGCTCGATGCCGAGCGCGGCCTGACGGGCGTGGCGGCGCCATGACGTCGGAGACCGTCGCCCTCATCGACTACGGCTCGGGCAACCTCCACTCGGCCGCCAAGTCGCTGGAGCGCGCCGCTCGGGAGGGCGGGAGCGGCCAGTCGATCCGCGTGACGGACGATCCCGATGTCGTGCGCCGGGCCGGGCGCATCGTGCTGCCCGGCGTCGGCGCCTTCGCCGACTGCCGGCGCGGGCTCGATGCGGTCGACGGCATGGTCGAGGCGCTCGAAGAGGCGGTCCTGGCGCAGGGCACGCCCTTTCTTGGCATCTGCGTCGGCCAGCAGCTCATGGCGACGCGGGGCGAGGAATTCGGCGGCGCGCGCGGTCTCGGCTGGCTCGGCGGCACCGTCGTTCGCATCGTGCCCGACGACCCTGCCCTCAAGATACCGCACATGGGCTGGAATACGCTGCGATCCCATCGCCCACACGCCCTTTTGGACGGCATCCCGCTCGGGGAGGAGGGCCGGCACGCCTATTTCGTCCACTCCTTCCACATTGCGCTCGACGACGAGGCCGCCCTCGTCGCGACGTCGCCCTATGGCGGCCCGGTGACGGCCGTCGTGGGACGCGACAACATGGTCGGGACGCAGTTCCACCCGGAGAAGAGTCAGGAACTGGGCCTCGCCCTTCTCGCCAACTTCCTGAGGTGGTCGCCTTGAGGCGACCACCGGGGCTGCCAAAGGTCCCCTCCCATGCCTAGCCCGCCGGCGCGAGGCGAAAGGATGCGGAGGGGATCTAGGGGTGGGTTGACGAGCGGCACGAGCCGCCGTGGCACACCAGCCTCGCAGCGCGATACGCTACGCCGCGGCCATCCCCTCAAAGCCCACGAACCACGCGAGCGACGACCACATCACACCCGGCCATGACGATCCCACGCCCGACCGGAGATCGTGCTGGCCAAACCGCCTTGAAGCCCTTACGGGCTGGTCAGCCCCATCCCAACCCTTCCCCAATCATGGGGAAGGGCTTTTGCTCCCTGCCGGTTCGTCTGCTCATGCCGTTCGTCGTTTACCCCGCCATCGATCTCAAATCCGGCGCCTGCGTCCGCCTCGTCGCGGGCGAGATGGAGAGCGCCACCGTCTTCAACGACGATCCGGCCGCGCAGGCGGCCAGCTTCGAGGCGGCCGGCTTCACCCATCTCCACGTCGTCGATCTCGACGGCGCCTTCGCGGGCCGCGCCGAGAACCGCTCGGCGGTCGAGGCGATCCTCGGCGCGACCGCATGCCGGTCCAGCTCGGCGGCGGCATTCGCAGCCTCGACCAGATCGCGGACTGGCTGGAGGCGGGCGTCCAGCGCGTCATTCTCGGCACGGCGGCCCTGCGCGATCCCGAACTCGTGCGCGAGGGCGCACGGCGCTATCCGGGCCAGATCGTCGTCGGCATCGACGCCAAGGGCTGCGCGGCCGATGCGTCGGGTGCCGGCTTCGTCGCCGTCGAGGGCTGGGCGCAAGGCAGCGACATGCCCGCCTTAGACCTCGCCCGCCGCTTCGAGGACGCGGGCGTCGCGGCCATCGTCTTCACCGACATCGAGCGCGACGGCCGGCTCCAGGGCGTCAACGCGGAGGCCACGCGCCGGGTCGCGGCGGCGACCGACATTCCCGTCATCGCGTCGGGCGGCGTTGCGGGGATCGGCGATGTGAAGGCGTTGGTGGCGGGCGGCGGGGTGGCCGGCGTGATCACGGGACGAGCGCTCTATGATGGGCGGTTGGATCCGGCGGCGGCGCTGGCGGCGGCGGCGGGGTAGCTGGGATCGGTCTTTGGGGAGGGTCGCAAGAGCGTCGAAGCCGGCGAGACTTGTGCGCGACAGCGTCTTGCGACGCTTTTCAACGCATCCCTAAATCCCTTCCCATTCATGGGAAAGGACCTTTATCGGCTGGCGCCGTCTGCTTGGAGGTTTGCTTGTGTTGAAAACCCGCGTCATCCCTTGCCTGGATGTCTCGAACGGCCGGGTGGTCAAGGGCGTGCGCTTCGTCGATCTCGTCGATGCGGGCGATCCGGTGGAGGCGGCCATCGCCTATGATGCGGCCGGGGCGGACGAGCTCTGCTTTCTCGACATCACCGCGAGCCATGAGGCGCGGGGCACGCTGCTCGATGTCGTCTCCCGCACGGCCGAGGCCTGCTTCATGCCGCTCACCGTCGGCGGTGGGGTGCGGGCCGTCGAGGATGTGCGCGCACTCTTGCTGGCGGGCGCCGACAAGGTCTCGATCAACACGGCGGCCGTGAACGATCCCGAACTCGTCGCCCGGGCTTCGACCAAATTCGGCGCGCAGTGCATCACCGTCGCCATCGACGCCAAGACGGTCTCCGGACCGGGTGAGGCGCCGCGCTTCGAGATCTTCACCCATGGCGGGCGCCGCGAGACGGGCATCGACGCCGTCGCCTTCGCGAAGACGGTCGCCGCACTCGGCGCCGGCGAGATCCTCCTGACGTCGATGGACCGGGACGGCACGCGCATCGGCTACGACATCCCGCTCACCCGTGCGATCGCGGACGCGGTCGATATCCCGGTCATCGCGTCGGGCGGCGTGGGCGGCATGGACGATTTCGTGACTGGCGTGACGGAGGGCCATGCCAGCGCGGTGCTCGCCGCCTCGATCTTCCATTTCGGCGAGGCGAGCGTCGGCGAGGTCAAGGCGCACATGCACGCGGCCGGCGTGCCGGTCCGCCTCGCCTGACAAGCGCCTGACGGCGCTAGCGCGGGAGGCGCGTGCGCAGGATCGCGGCCAGCGGATCGGCCTCGTGGACGAGCGCGTCGGCCGCGTCGGCAGCGAAGGGCGGCACGATGCCGACCACACGCACCCGCCGGGGCGCGAACGCTTCGAAGCTGCGCGCGACCTTCGTTGCGGCCGTTTCCACCTTCTCGAAATTGGGCCGGTCGAGCGGGCGCACGTCGAGCGCGGATGCGCCGGAGACGCTGCACAGTACCAGCGCTGCGCCCATGATCATGGACAGTCGGCGATGTCTGCCGCTGTCATTCGTCGTCTGCCCGATCATTGCCCGTCCCCGTTCCCGTTGATGGGCGAAGTGTGGCGCAAGGAATCGAAGATGCGGTGGGATCGCACGGTGGCATTTGATCGAATTGCGCAACGATCGGACGGGATCGGCGCAGCGGCCCGCCTCCATCCCGTTTCCGGCGGGAAAATGCCGGACCCGGTCGTGTGCCGCTTGCCTCGTGCGCCCGCACCGTGCCATCCCGTTGTGATGAACGCTTCGCCTTTGCAGACCGGAACCCTCGGCGCCGCCCTCGACAGGCTGGCGGAGACGGTGGCCGTGCGAGCCGGCGAGAGCGCGCAGACCTCCTACACGGCCCGGCTTCTCGCCAAGGGTGTTCCCAAATGTGCCCAGAAGCTGGGCGAGGAGGCGGTCGAGCTCGCCATCGCGGCCACGCTCGGCGATACGGACGAAACCCGCAAGGAGGCCGCCGATCTTCTCTATCACCTCGCCGTGCTGCTGCACGCGTCGGGCGTCGATCCTACCGATGTGGCGATGGAGCTCGGACGACGCGAGGGCATCTCGGGCCTGGCGGAGAAAGCGGCGCGCGGCGGAGACGCGGCCCGGTGAACCCATCCGGCCACGGGGCATCCAGCCCCGACGTTTCACGCGAAACGCCCTCCTCCGAAGCCCCCGACCCGCCGCCGTCATCCCTTGACGGAGTCCGGACGGCGCCATCGGACCGCCTGCCTGCAAACGGCTCGGCGGGCAAACACGTCGATGATCCGCAGGATGGCGCGCGGCCAGACGAGAGCGGTCCGTCCGCCCAAGGCACCCCCAACCCGTCAGCGATAGACAGCACTCCCTCGCCGGAGCATGGCAACGCCAGCCCAGCGCCGCACAGCAATTCCACCCTGCCGGCACAGGCCGCTCGCAGCCTGCCAGCGCGAGGCAAATCCAGCCCTTCGGCGCGAGACACAAAAGAGCCGCGGGTCACCCCCAGCCTGCCGGCGCAAGGCAAAGAAGAGCCGCGAGACAGTTCCAACCCATCGGCGCGAGACAGTTCCAGCCCGTCGGCGCGAGACAGTTCCAGCCCGTCGGCGCGAGACAGTTCCAGCCCGTCGGCGCGAGACAATAATGGCTCGCTGCGCGATGGGCTGCCCTCGCCCTATCGTGTCTTCAGCCGGGAGGCGTGGTCGTCGCTGCGCGAGGGGACGCCGATGACGCTGACGGATGCGGAGGTCGTCCATCTGCGCGCCCTCAACGATCCGATCGAGCTGCCGGAGGTCGAGACGATCTACCTGCCGCTCTCGCGGCTGCTGAACCTCTACGTCACGGCGACCCAGCACCTCTTCCATGCCACCCGGCGCTTTCTGGCGGCGCGCGAGCGGGATGGCTTCACCAAGGTGCCTTACGTGATCGGCGTCGCGGGCTCGGTGGCGGTCGGCAAGTCGACGACGGCGCGGCTCCTCAAAGCGCTCCTCGCGCGCTGGCCATCGAGCCCGAAGGTCGATCTCGTCACGACGGACGGGTTCTTGAAGCCTAACGCGCAGCTGTCGGCCGAGGGTCTGATGGAGCGCAAGGGCTTTCCCGAGAGCTATGACGCGGAGCGTCTGCTGCGCTTCATGTCGGAGATCAAGGCCGGCGAGGGGCCGGTCCACGCGCCGGTCTACAGCCATCTCGAATACGATATCGTGGCCGAGCGGCGGCTGACGATCGACCGGCCGGACATTCTCATCCTCGAGGGTGTGAACGTGCTGCAGACCGGTGCGCCGGACGCCGATCATATCCCTTACGTGTCCGACTATTTCGACTTCTCGATCTATATCGATGCGGAGGAGGCGATGCTGCGGCGCTGGTATGTCGAGCGTTTCATGGCGCTCCGCCAGACGGCGTTTCGCGATCCGCGCTCCTTCTTTCGCCAGTTCAGCGAGATACCGGACGCCGAGGCCGTTGCGATGGCGAACCGGATCTGGGACGAGATCAACCTCGTCAACCTCCACCGGAACATCCTCCCCACCCGCCACCGGGCCGATCTTCTTCTCCACAAGGGCGAGGGCCACCTCATCGAGCGGGTGATGCTGCGGCGGCTTTGAGGGCCGCACGTCTCGGGCGGCCGAAGGGTTGGCCCTTCCGAAGCTCTGTGACAATCTGTCCGGCGGTGCGCCGCATGAGCTTGGCGGAGAGGCATAGTCGAGGGGACGGCAATGAATACGGGAAGAACGATCGCAGCGAGCGGCAATCCGAACATCGATGGGCTTTTGACGGGCAGCGCATGGCAGGATACCGCCCTGACCTACAGCTTTCCAGCCAATGCCGGCGTCTACGGCCCGAATGCCGAGACCTATGGCGATGCGGCGCCCTTCAACGGCTTCATGCCCCTGACGCCCGGTGCGCAAGCGGCGACGCGGACGATCATGGCCGAGTTCGCCGAGGTCATTCCCTTCACCATCACAGAGGTCGCGGACGGCGACATCCGCAACGGGTTCTCGACCGAGCCCGGCGTCGGGGAGGGGTCGCCGAACGGCGCCTATGCTTTCGGCCCCGGCACGGAGAATGGCGGCGACGTCTTCTATGACAATCGCGCCGGTTTCTACACGAACCCCGTAGTGGGCGACGAAGCGTACCTGACGATCATCCATGAGATCGGCCACGCCTTCGGCCTCGCGCACGGGCACACGCCCGATAACGGCTTTCCCACGCTTCCGGCCGGTGTCGACGGCAACGAATTCTCCGTCATGACCTATCGGACCTTCATCGGCTCGGACCCGGGGGCGCCTGCGGCCGAGACCTTCGGCTGGTCGCAGACCCTGATGAGCCTCGACATCGCGGCGCTGCAATACATGTACGGCGCGAACTACGCGACGCGCGCCGGCGACACGGTCTATTCGTTCAACGAGACGACCGGCGCCTTTCTGATCGACGGCGTCGTCGACCATACACCGGGTGCCAACCGGGTCTTCCTGACGACCTGGGACGGGAATGGCAACGACACCTACGACTTCTCGAACTATGCCGGCGGCGTGACGGTCGATCTGACGCCCGGCGGCGTCTCGACGCTTGCAGCCGATCAGATCGCGCAACTCTCGATGGATGGAAGCCAGCTCGCGCGCGGCAACGTCTTCAACGCACTGCTCTTCAACGACGATGCCCGCTCGCTCATCGAGAACGCGACGACAGGCGCCGGCAACGATGCCGTGACGGGCAATCAAGCCGACAACCGGCTGATCGGCAATGCGGGCGCCGACACGCTTGCGGGCGGTGCCGGCAACGATCAGATCTTCGGCGGTGCGGACGACGACCGGGTGCTGGGCGGGGACGGCAACGACGTCCTCTTCGGCGCCGGCGGCAACGATGTCGCGGCTGGCGGCACCGGCAACGACCAGATCTTCGGCGGCGACGGCAATGACGGCATCGCCGCGGGAGCCGGCGACGATACGGCCGGTGGCGGCATGGGCAATGACAGCCTCTTCGCCTCCAGCGGCGCCGACCGGGTCTTCGGGGGTGCCGGCGACGATGTCGGTTATGGCGGCTCGGAGAACGACAAGGTCTTCGGCGGCCTCGGTGCGGACACGCTGGCCGGCGGCGCGGGCGACGACGAGATCGGTGCGGGTGCCGGCGACGACAACGTCGCGGCCGGCTCAGGCGCCGACACGATCTTCGGCGCAGACGGCAACGACACGATCTTCGCGGTCGCGGGCGCCGATTCGGTCTTCGGTGGGGCCGGCGACGACGTCATCTTCCTCGGCAACGCGGACGGCGCGCGCGACGTCTACAGCTCCAGCGCCACCAATGGTGCGGATGTCGTCAACGGCTTCGAGGACGGCACCGACCTTCTCAACGTGCGCGCGAGCGGCTTCGACAGCTTCGCCGCCGTCGCGGGGCGCATCTCGGAAGTGGGTGGCAACGCGGTCATCGACGTCGGCACGGGCACCATTACGCTCAACGGCGTGACGGCGGCCCAGATCGACGGCGCCGACTTCGAGTTCGCCGGGACCTGATCGCGGCGAGCGGAACGAGCCGCAGAGTGCATACGAAAACGGGCCCCGCGGGGCCCGTTCTGCTGTCGTCGATCGCCTTGAACTGTCGTCGCTAGAGCCGTTCCAGCGGCGGTGCGATAGCACCGCAGAGCAAGGAACCACGCTAAAACAAAGCGCTAGAGCGCGTTCGGTGAATGGATACGAACCGGACGCGCTCTAGTTGTCTCTGCGCTAGTCGTCCTTGCCTTCGAGATCCTCGCCGGTCTCCTGATCGACGACCTTCATCGAGAGGCGGACCTTGCCGCGATCGTCGAAGCCCATGAGCTTGACCTTGATCTTGTCGCCTTCCTTGACGACGTCGGTGGTCTTGTTCACGCGCTCGTCGGCCAGCTGGCTGATGTGGACGAGGCCGTCCTTGGCACCGAAGAAGTTGACGAAGGCGCCGAAATCGACGGTCTTCACGACCGTGCCGTCATAGATCACGCCGACCTCGGGCTCCGAGGTGAGCGACTTGATCCAGTTGACGGCGGCCTCGATCGACTTCGCATCCGACGAGGAGACCTTGACGGTGCCGTCATCCTCGACGTTCACCTTGGCGCCCGTCTTCTCGACGATCTCGCGGATGACCTTGCCCCCCGTGCCGATGACGTCGCGGATCTTGTCGACGGGGATCTTGATCTGCTCGATCTTGGGCGCGTACTCGCCCATCTCCTCGCGGGCGCCGTCGAGCGCCTTCGACATCTCGCCCAAGATGAACTCGCGCCCGCCCTTGGCCTGCTCGAGGGCGACCTTCATGATCTCCTCGGTGATGCCGGCGATCTTGATGTCCATCTGGAGGGAGGTGATGCCCTCCGTGGTGCCGGCGACCTTGAAGTCCATGTCGCCGAGGTGATCCTCGTCGCCGAGGATGTCGGAGAGCACGGCGAACTTGTCGCCGTCCTTGATGAGGCCCATCGCGATGCCCGCGACGGGTGCCTTCAAGGGCACGCCCGCATCCATCGCGGCGAGCGAGGTGCCGCAGACGGACGCCATGGAGGACGAGCCGTTCGACTCGGTGATCTCCGAGACGACGCGCAGCGTATAGGGGAAGTCGGCCGAGGCCGGCATCAGGGGATGCACGGCGCGCCAGGCGAGCTTGCCATGGCCGATCTCGCGGCGACCGGCACCGCCCATGCGACCCGCTTCACCGACCGAATAGGGCGGGAAGTTGTAGTGCAGCATGAACTTTTCTTTGTACGTGCCCTCGAGCGCGTCGATGAACTGCTCGTCGTCGGCCGTGCCGAGCGTCGCGATGACGAGGGCCTGCGTCTCGCCGCGCGTGAAGAGCGCCGAGCCGTGGGCGCGCGGCAGCACGCCGACCTTGGCTTCGATCTGGCGAACGTCGGCGAGACCGCGGCCGTCGATGCGGCTCGAGGTCTCGAGGATCGAGCCGCGCACGACCTTGGATTCCAATGACTTGAAGGCCTTGGAGATGTCGCCATCGGCGGGCGCGGTGCCGGCCTCGACGGCATCCGACGAGCGCAGCTCCGCGATCGCCTTGTCCTTGGCGGCCGTCAGCTGCTCGCGGCGCTCGCCCTTGTCGACCGTCTTGTAGGCGGTGGCGACGGCGTCGGACGCGATCTTGGCGACGGCTTCCTCGACGGAGGAATTGTCCGGAATGGAGATGTCGCGCGGCTCTTTGGCGGCCTTCTCGGCAAGCCGGATGATCGCCTCGATGACGGGCTGGAAGCCCTTGTGGCCGAACATGACGGCGCTCAGCATGTCGTCCTCGGAAAGCTCCTTGGCCTCCGATTCGACCATCATGACGGCGTCCTGCGTGCCGGCCACGATGAGGTCGAGCTTGGTGTCCTCCATCTGGTCGAGGCGCGGGTTGAGCACGAACTCGCCGGCAATCAGGCCGACGCGGGCGCCGCCGATCGGACCGAGGAAGGGCAGGCCGGAGAGCGTCAGCGCGGCCGACGCGCCGACCATGCCGACGATGTCGGGATCGTTCTCGAGGTCGTGGCTGAGAACGGTGATGATGACCTGCGTCTCGTTCTTGTAGCCCGGAACGAAGAGCGGGCGGATCGGCCGGTCGATGAGGCGCGAGGTCAGCGTCTCCTTCTCGGTCGGGCGACCCTCACGCTTGAAGAAGCCGCCGGGAATGCGGCCGGCCGCATAGAACTTCTCCTGGTAGTGAACCGAGAGGGGGAAGAAATCGAGGCCGGGCTTGGGCTTGTGCTCACCGACGACGGTGGCCAGCACCTGCGTGTCGCCATAGCGCACCATGACGGCGCCGTCGGCCTGACGGGCGACGTTGCCGGTTTCGATCGTGAGCTCGCGCCCGCCCCAATCGAGGGTCTCGCGTTGAATGTCGAACATGTGGGAATTCCTCGTACCAAAAGCCCGCGCGGGCGCGTCGGCCCTGCGGGTCGCCCGCGATGCGTCGCGGGCGTCATGCGGATCATCGGCACGGCGGCAAGGGCAAGATGACGGGACGCTCGACTACGGGCGCCTCTCGACGAGGCCTTCCGTGCGAAACCTGGCGGCTTCGCGCAAGGCTGCGCCCTCGTGAGGCGGGCGGGCCTTGCAAGCGTCCGGCGATCCTGCCTGGGACGCCGTGCTGGGCAGGCGGGTCATTCCGCCGGCCTTGGGGCGGGCCTATAACACCTCGCGCGGGCCTAGGCGAGCCCCCGTCGGAGAGGATTGGGCAGCGTTTCGCGAAGCGTCGATTTTCGCCTTGGGGGCAGGCCGCGGCGCGGGTAGCGTGGCGCCATGACCGTCCATTTCATCGGCGCCGGCCCCGGTGCGCCCGACCTCCTGACGCTGCGGGCCGCGCGGCTCATCGAGACCTGCCCGGTCTGCCTCCACGCCGGCGCGCTCGTCTCGCCGGAGATCGTCGCGCTCAGCCCTGGGCGTACGATCGACACGCAAGGGCTCGATCTCGACGCCATCGTCGCCCATCTCGCCCACGCGCACGATCGAGGGGAGGACGTGGCACGGCTCCATTCAGGTGATGTGTCGTTCTATTCGGCCGTGGCGGAGCAGGCCGAGCGGCTCGATGCGCTCGGCATTCCTCATGTCATGGTCCCGGGCGTGCCGGCCTTCGCGGCCGCCTCGGCGGCTCTCCTGCGCCCCCTCACCCGCCCCGGCCTCGCCCAGAGCGTGACGCTGGCGCGCTGGCAGGAGAACGCGACCCCGGTCGGGGACGGCGAAGACCTCGCGGCACTCGCCCGCACGGGCGCGACCTTGTGCATCCACCTCGCCCGCACCGCGCCCGAACGTGTGGCCGAGACGCTGGTGCCGGTCCTCGGGGCCGATTGCCCCGCCGCCATCGTGTCGAGGGCCTCGCTCCCGGGCGAGGCGGTGCGGGAGGGCCGGCTGGCGGATCTCGGCGCACTGGCGGAGGGGCTGGCCCGGCCGATGCTGATGCTGGTCGGAGACGCGCTCGGCGACGGCGGGATGGCGAGCCATCTCTATTCGGCTGAGAGAGAGCGGGGCGCGTGAGCCGCATCGCGGGCGTCGACGAGGCGGGCCGTGGGCCACTCGCCGGGCCGGTCGCCGCGGCGGCCGTGGTCCTCGATCCCCGTCGCATGCCCGGCGGCCTCACCGATTCCAAGGCGCTGACGCCCGAGGCGCGGGCACGCCTCTTCACCGAGATCCTCGCGACGAGCCAGGTCGGCCTCGCCTTCGCCAGCGCCGAGGAGATCGGCCGGCTCAACATCCGGGGCGCGACGCTTCTCGCCATGGCCCGCGCCCTCGCCCGCCTCTCGCCCAAACCGACGCTCGCGCTCATCGACGGGCGGGACGTGCCGCCGACCGACGTCACGGCCCGCGCCATCGTCCGGGGCGATGCGAGCGAGCCCGCCATCGGGGCGGCCTCCATCGTCGCCAAGGTCGCGCGCGACCGGCTGATGGTCCGGCTCGATGCGCGCTGGCCGGGCTACGGTCTGGCGGGCCACAAGGGCTATCCGACACGCACCCACCGCGAAGCCCTCGCCCGCCTCGGCCCCTGCCTCGAGCACCGCCGCGGATTCGCACCGGTGGAGGCGGCCTGGGCGGAGGCAGGGCGCGCAGGGCCGATCGAGCCGGCCCGTCTCGCGCTGGCACAGAAACGGCCGCCGGACGGCGAATACGGCGATTAACCACTTCCGCTTCCTTCACCATGGCGTGCGATCCTTCAGTCGTCATGAACCAAGTCCACGCGTATATGGCCGAGCTGCGGGGCCGGGTGTCCGAATGGACCCCGGCCCCCAGCCACACCGGGCCCGGCACCACCTGCAACGACGAGATCCTCGTCGGCGACTGCGTGGAGGAGCTCAAGCGGCTTCCCGACGCCTCCGTCGACGCCGTCTTCGCCGACCCGCCCTACAATCTCCAGCTCTCCGGCGCCCTCAAGCGTCCCGACGAGAGCGATGTCGACGGCTGCGACGACGACTGGGACAAGTTCGCCTCCTTCGCCGACTACGATGCCTTCAGCCGCGCCTGGCTGGCCGAGTGCCGCCGCGTTCTGAAACCCGACGGCACGCTCTGGGTGATCGGCTCCTATCACAACATCTTCCGCGTCGGCGCCGCGCTCCAGGACCTCGGTTTCTGGGTGCTCAACGACATCGTCTGGCGCAAATCCAACCCGATGCCGAACTTTCGCGGCCGCCGCTTCACCAATGCGCACGAGACCCTCATCTGGGCCGCGCGGGAGGAAGGCGCCAAGCATACGTTCAACTATCGCGCGATGAAGGCGCTCAACGACGATGTGCAGATGCGCTCCGACTGGGTTCTGCCGATCTGCCAGGGCGGCGAGCGGTTGAAGGACGCGGCCGGCGACAAGGTTCACCCGACGCAGAAGCCCGAGAGCCTTCTCCACCGGGTGATCCTCGCCTCGACCAAGCCAGGCGACATCATTCTCGACCCCTTCTTCGGGACCGGCACGACGGGCGCCGTCGCGCGCCGACTCGATCGGCGCTTCATCGGTATCGAGCGCGACCTGACCTATGCCGAGGCCGCCATGCGCCGCATCGCCGCCATCGAGCCACTCTCCGAGGGCGCACGCGGCGTGACGCCGGAGAAGCGCACCGCGCAGCGCATTCCCTTCGGCAATCTCGTCGAGAGCGGCCTCGTGCCGCCCGGCACCACGCTCACCGACTCCAAGGGTCGCTACCGCGCCGTCGTGCGCCCCGACGGCACGCTAGACGCCGGCGGCACCGAAGGCTCGATCCACCGCGTCGGCGCAGCCCTTCAGGGCGCCGCCAGCTGCAATGGCTGGACCTTCTGGCACGTGGAGACCAAGGACGGCCCCGCCTGCCTCGACGGCTATCGCGACCAGGTGCGGGCGGCGTTGGCGGCGTAAGACACCCAACACCAACGGCACAGCGCCCCGCGCGCCAAAAGTCCTTCGCATGATTTGCCTCACGCCGGCGGGCTGAACCGGGGAAGGGTTGGGTAGAGGCCGAAAAGCGTCGTCAGACGCTACGGCACACCAGTCTCGGCCCTCCCGACGCCCGCGCCAAAGAGACGCCCCATCGACGCAAACAGGCCTCCGTCCCCCGTGGGCCATTCTCCTCAAACCCGCCGAACCCCCTTCAAATCCCGCAGGCTTGTCGCGCCGAGCCCCAGGGCGGCAGCCGCATAGACCGCCATCCCCGCGGCCACCAGCGCGGCCAGCCCGGCAAAGCGCCCGAGGCTCGTCTCGCCGGCCAGCCACGGCGCCAGCGCCTCGCCCGCGAACCACAGGACGCCGCCCATGAGCGCCGTGCTGAGGACGATGCGCGGAATGCGCGCGTTCAGGCGCGCGTCGAACGCCACACGTCCGTCCCGGCGCAGGCCCCTCCAGAGCAGCGCCACGTTCACCCAGCCCGCGACACTGGTCGCGAGCGCGATGCCGACATGGCCGAGGAAGGGAAAGAGCGCGGCGGCGCCCGCGGCGTTGATCGTGATCTGGATGAGCGTGAAGCGGGCGGGCGTCGCGGTGTCCTCGGCGGCGAAGTAGACG
This sequence comes from uncultured Alphaproteobacteria bacterium, assembly GCA_963842125.1. Taxonomy (GTDB): domain Bacteria; phylum Pseudomonadota; class Alphaproteobacteria; order Rhizobiales; family CAWCWK01; genus CAWCWK01. The sequence goes on from CAWJFE010000001.1 coordinate 726,166, forward strand.
GGCTGGAAGATCTTGGCGATGACGAAGGCCGGCAGGCCGAACGCATAGGCGGTCAGTGCCGCCGCCGTCGCGGCCGTGGCGTCCGGCCCGAAGGCGCCGCGCTCGAAGAGGACGCGCACGATGGGCTCGGCCATGAGGGCGAGGGCGGTCGCGGCCGGCAGCGTCATGAGGAGCGCGATCTCCATCGCCCGGTTCTGCGACCAGAGCGCACCGCCCGTATCGCCCGCCCTGAGCCGGCGCGAGATCTCAGGGAGCAGCACGACGCCGATCGCGATGCCGATCAGCCCCAGGGGTAGCTGGTAGAGCCGGTCGGCATAGTAGAGCCAGGAGATGGCGCCGTCCTGGAGGGACGCGATGAGCGTGCCGATCCAGATGCCGATCTGCATGCCGCCGCCCGCGATCAGGCCCGGCAGGCCGAGCTGCACGAGCCGTTTCAGCCCCGGCGTCCAGCGCGGACGGCGAAAGGGGATGCGGAAATCGAGCCGGCGCAGCGCGAGGACGAGAAGGGCGAGCTGGACGAAGCCGGCGCTGGCGACCCCGATCGCCAGCGCCATGCCGGCCGTCGCCGAGCCTGCCCAGCCCATCGCATAGACGAGGCCGAGCGTGGCGATGAGCACGACGTTGAGCGCGACGGGCGCGAAGGCGGCGGCGGCGAAGCGGCGAAATCCGTTGAGAACGCCCGACATCAGCGCGACGAGCGAGACGCAGAAGAGGTAGGGAAAGCAGATCCGCGAGAGGAGGACCGTGAGGTCGAACTTCTCGGGGTCAGACGCGAAACCGGGCGCGAGCGCCAGCGTCAGCGCCGGCATGAAGACGATGGCGAGGCCGGAGACGACGAGGAGGACGAGGGTCAGCCCGGCCAACGCCTCGGCCGCGAAGGCGCGGGCCTCCTCCCTATGCTCGCGCGTCCCGTCGCCCTCCAACGTGCGCGCGAAGAGGGGCACGAAGGCGGCGTTGAAGGCGCCCTCCGCGAAGATGCGCCGGAAGAGGTTGGGGAGGCGGAAGGCGGCCACGAAGGCGTCCGCGATCGGCCCGGCGCCGAGCGCGCCCGCGATCAGCACGTCCCGCGCGAACCCGAGGAGCCGCGAGAGGAGGGTCGCACCGCCGACGGTGGCGAAGTTGCGCAGCAGGGTCATGTCGGAATGGAGCTCATGGCGGGGTCGAGGTCATTACGGGGTCGAGGTCATTACGAGATTGAAGTCATGGCGAGATTGAAGTCATGGCGAGGTCACAGCGAGATGGCGGAGCGGGACTTGATCGCGATGCGGGACCGGCTCGCGCGACGGCCCGACCGTCGCCGAACGACTGCAAGAGGCACGTCAAGAGGCGCACAAGAGGCGCATGAGTGTGGCGCCATTGCGGGCTGAGCCGACCCCCCCCTCGCCCGGCATCGATCGCGATGTCCGGCAGGAGAACCTGCGCGGGCCCGTCGGGGCGGAAACGCCCGCCGCACGGGGCGAAATGCCGTTCTGTGCGCGGAACCAATTCTCCGGGGCCTCGTTCACAGCACAAGGCAGCCTGCGGATGGGAGGGGCAGAGGCTCTCCCGAGCCTTCCTCCGCCGTCACGGCCGATGGTGCGCGAGACAATCGCGGGCCGGACGCCCTTCGCGCATCCCCTGCTGCGTCCAATACGAGTGGAACACGCGCCATGAACAGCATCATCTACATCGTCGGTCTCGTCGTCATCGTCGTGGCCATCCTGTCCTTCCTCGGCCTCGCCTAGGCCATCCCGACGCCGGGCATCGGACGCCGGGCATCGGACGCCGAAGTGCAAACACCGGGCGCCGGACGCCAAGCGCGATCCCCGGCATTCCCATCGAGCCAACCGCACCGAGCCGATACGTCAAGGCTCTCCCCATTCCTCCTTCCAGGAGCCGTTCCATGAGCGACACCCCCAAGAGCGACACCCCCAAGAGCGACAGCCTCAACACGCCGTCCACCACCACGCCCACGCCTAGCGCGGCTGCCAGGACCGAAGGCGTCGCGAAGAGCGAAGCCTCGGCTGTCTCCTCCACCGCGAGCCGCCAGGAGGCCGACACGCAGGCCAAGGTGAGCGCCGAGGCCAGCGCAACGGCCGATAAGGCCAAGGACGAGGCCTCCCGGACCTACGAGACGGCCGCCGAAGAGGCTGCCCGCCTCCGCGATAAGGCCGTCGGCCTCGGTACCGGCGTGAAGTCGGCCGCGACCGACGCCGCCTCCCGCGCGGCCGATGAGGCGCGCACCTACGCCCGCTCCTTCGCCGAAGAGCAGAAGGGCACCGCCGCCGCCGGCGCCAGGGACGTCTCGCGCGCCCTCAACGACGCGGCCGACGATCTCGACGAGCGCTTCGGCTTCGTGGCCGGCTACGTCCGCGATGCGGCGGGCGAGGTCGACCGGGTCGCCTCCACCATCAAGGATCGCAGCGTCGACGACCTTCTCTATTCGGTCGAGAGCTTCGCGCGCCGTCAGCCGACCGCCTTTCTGGGCGCCTCGGTGCTGGCCGGCTTCGCGCTCGCCCGCTTCGTGAAGTCCTCGGCCCGCGAGGACGATTACGACACCGGCTATCGCGGTGAGCCGCGCTACGCCGTTCCGGCCGAGCGCTCCTACCAGGGCGGCGCGCCGTCCACCGGCTTCGACGAGCCCTATGCCGAGGCCGGCATCCCCCACCGCGCCGTCAATCCACCGAACCGCCAGCCGGCCGGTTCCAGCGCCTCGTCGAACCCGTCCTCCAACCCCAGCGACCTCGCCTCCGGCGTATCCGCCTCGGCCACTCCGGCGGCCGCGACGGGCGGCGGGTACAAGGCCGGCGCGGCCGCGTCCTCCCCCGTCTCCGGCTCGGGCGCCATCAAGAGCGCCTGACGGGCGATCGCGCGGCGGGCCTTTGAACGGCCTGCCGGCCTCGCTTCCCGGTAAACACGACGATCAGATACGCACAGGACGGTTCAGGACATGGCATCACAAGACTACAACACACCCCGCGACAGTCGCTCGATGGGCGAACTCTTCACCGACCTTCTCAACGAGGTCTCGACGCTCTTCCGCAAGGAAGTCCAGCTCGCGCGGGCCGAGATGTCCGACAAGGTCGGCCAGCTCGGCACCGCCGTCGGTGAGATCGTCGGCGGCGCGATCATGCTCGCCGTCTCGCTCGGCATCCTGCTCTCGGCTCTGGTGAGCGGCGTCGCCCGTCTCCTCGTCGGCATCTTCGGCGGCGATGACGATCGCACGCTCGTAGCGGTCGACGGCTTCGACGAGACGAGCCTCGCGCTCGTCACGGCGATCAACGAGAATGTCGGCGCCCAGCTCGACGCCGCGCGTACGCTGCCGACCTACGAGGGTCTGGCCGCGCTCATCGTCGGCACGCTCTTCGCCATCATCGGCGTCGTGCTGATGAAGAAGGGCGTCAACGAGATGAAGCTCTCCAACCTCACGCCCGACCGGACCATCCATCAGGTGAGTCGCGACGCCGAGGTCGCCAAAGAGCACGTCTGACGACACCCCGCCGTCAAGCGGGCCAGGAAGACAGAACCGGCGCTGATCCTAGCGACGACACACCCATCAGGAGACTCACATGTCCACCCAGACCACAGACCCCGGCAACAAGAGCCCCGAGCAGATCGAGGCCGAGGTCGAGGCGACCCGTGCCCGCGTCAGCCATACGCTCGACGAGATCCAGGACCGCATGGCGCCCGGCGAGATCTTCGAGCAGGCCGTAACCTTCGCGCGTGAGAACGGCGCGGCCGACATGGCCCGCAATCTCGGTCGCGACATGCGCGACAACCCGCTGCCGCTCGCCCTCGTCGGCGCCGGCCTCGCCTGGCTCGCCTTCTCGAGCGGCCGGCCGAAGACCAAGACCGTCTACCGCGACCGCTATGTCGGCGCGCGGGACTACGATGCCGACGCGCAGGTCTACTATGGCGGCGACGCCTATGCCGACAGCTACGCGGCCGACACGGGCTACTATCCGGGCAGCCGCTCGGAAGCGCTGGCCGTCGGTGCGGATTCAGGCCCCTCGATCGGCGATCGCGCACGCGGCTATGCCGGTGCGGCGGCCGGTGCGGCTTCCGGCACGGTCCACGCCTTGAGCGAGAGCGGACAGGCCGGCGCGAGCCGCGCGGCCTATGGTGCCTCGAGCGCTGCCTCCTCGGCCGCGAGCGGCATCGCCGGCACGGGCCGCGCGATCGGCTCGGGTCTGTCGAGCGGTGCGCATACGGCGTCCGATAGCGCGTCGCGCGCGGCGCAGGGCGCCCGCCGGGCCGGTTATGACGCCGCCACCGGGCTCTCCTCGGCCGCGTCGAGTGCGGCCGGCGGCGTCGCCGGCGCGGGGCGCTCGGCCGCGAGCGGCGCATCGAGCGCGGCTTCCTACGCAGCCGGCGGGATCGCCGGTGCGGCGGGCACCGTCACCGACGCGCTCGGCAATGTCGTCGAGACCGTGTCGGATTACGCGCAGTCCGCCTATGAGAGTGTTACCGATGGAGCGTCCATGGCCTATGACCGGGTCAGTGGCGGCGCGCGCTATGCAGGCGACAGATTGAGCCAGAGCGGCCGGAGAGGATATTACGTCATGACAGCCAATGGTCGCCGCTGGGTCGACGATGCGCGCTACGGTGCACGCTCCTACGGATCGGACGCCGGTCGCTACGCCTCGCAGGCGGGCGGGATCCTGCGCGACAACCCGCTCCTTCTCGGCGCTCTCGGCATCGCCATCGGTGCCGCCATCGGTGCCGCGCTGCCCAAGACGCGCATCGAGGACGAGTATTTCGGCGAGACGGCCGATGCCTATAAGCGCCAGGCCTGGGAAACCGGTCAGGACACGTTCGAGGACGCCAAGTCCAAGGTTCTCGCCATCGGCCAGCGCGCCTATGACGACGCCATGGGCGAGGCCCGTCGTCAGGGTCTGACACCGGCCGAGGCCGAGGGCAAGGCCCGCGCCGCCGGCGATGCGGCGCGCGCCGAGGCCGAGCGCGTCGGCGGTCTCGCCCGCCAGGGCGCGGCTCAGGCCGGCTCCGCGGCCCGCACCGGCATCTCCCAGGCCGGCGACCTCGCACGCTCCGGCATCAAGGACGGTGTCTCCAAGGTCGAAAGCGTTCTCGATGCCGCCATCTCCGGCGCCAAGGACGAGGCCGAGAAGCAGAACGTCACGCCATCCGACGTGCCGACCGACAAGACGGCCAAATCCGCTTAACCGGATTGCTTGATCGCGCAGCGACCCGTCATCGACGGCCGCCGGCGATCCCCGACCGATAAAGGCTCCGCTCCGGCGGGGCCTTTCGCATGTCGGGGGACCTGCTAGGGCGCTCGCCAATAGGCCCGCCGAGGAACCCATAAGGGTCCAAAACCGTTCCCGAACCGAAAGATGCGCCGGCTTTCGAACGTCGACGCGCGACCTGTGGCCCCGCTCGTCCGTCCAGCGGCCGGGTGCGGCGCATCGAGAGGCTTGCCAGACCGCCGTGACCGATCCCAACCATTCCTCGTCCAACAAGGCCGGCGTCGCGCTTGCCGCCACCGCAGCGGCCGGCCTCGCCTTCTTCGGCTCCGGCAAGACCCGCCGTCAGCGCCGCGAGGAGGCACGCGCCGAAGCCAAGAAGGCCGAGGAAGCGAAGCACTCGGGTGCCGGTCGCCACGCAGATTCGCCCACCGCGCTCCCGGCCGAGGGCTGGAAGCAGGTGCTGATCCGCACCTACAAGCAGATCTCGGAAGATCACGTCATGCTCGTCGCGGCGGGCGTGACGTTCTACGTCCTCCTCGCACTCTTCCCGGCACTCGCCGCCATCGTCTCAGTCTACGGCCTCTTCGCCGATCCCGCCTCGATCCAGAGCCAGGTGAGCGCGCTCCAGGGCGTACTGCCGGGCGGCGCCGTCGAGATCATCGAGGGCCAGCTGGAGACGCTCGTCTCGCAGGATAGCGGCAGTCTTGGGCTGACCTTCCTCGTCGGCCTCGGGCTCGCGCTCTGGTCGGCCAATGGCGGCATGAAGGCGATCATCGAGGCGCTCAACATCGCCTATGAGGAGATCGAGAAGCGCGGCTTCGTCATGCTCACCCTCACCGCCTTCGCCTTCACGCTCGGCGCACTGCTCTTCGTCATCCTGGCGCTCGTCGGTGTCGTCGCGGTCCCGGCGATCGTGAAGACCATGGCGCTCGGCTCCCTCGTCGAGACGCTGATGAACTGGCTGCGCTGGCCGATCCTCTTCGTCGCCATCGCCGCCTTCCTCACCCTCCTCTACCGCTATGGTCCCTCGCGCGATCCGGCCAAATGGCGCTGGATTACCATCGGCGGTCTCGCGGCGGCCGGCTTCTGGGTGATCGTCTCGGTCCTCTTCTCCTGGTACGTCGCTAATTTCGGCTCCTACAACGAAACCTATGGTTCGCTCGGCGCCGCCATCGGCTTCATGACCTGGATCTGGATCTCGACCATCATCGTCATCACCTGCGCCGAGATGAACTCCGAGTTGGAGCATCAGACGCACCAGGACACGACCGTCGGCCCCGACAAGCCGATGGGCCAGCGCGGCGCCGTCATGGCCGACCGCGTCGCCGGCGGACCGAAGATGCGCGCGGGCCGCAGCGACGGGCTCTAGGGTCCGCTAGAGCTGGAGACGCGCCCGATCTTGCCCGAGGCGGCGCGCCGTGCCAGTCGGGCGGTCCCGCCCCGCGAACCGTTCGGACACCCGACCATGCGCCTCATCCTCGCCTCCAAGAGCCCGACCCGCGCGGCCCTGCTGCGCGCGGCCGGCCTCGACATCGAAACCGCCTCGCCCGATATCGACGAGCGCGCCGCCGAGGCGCCGCTGACCGAGGAAGGCTTCGGTGCGGAGGACATCGCCGCCGTCCTCGCCCAGGCCAAGGCGGTCGACGTCTCGTCGCGCCATCCCTCGGCCCTGGTCATCGGCGCCGACCAGACGCTCGATTGCGACGGGGAGCGCTTCCACAAGCCGGAAACGCAGGAGGCGGCACGTGCGCAGCTCTTGGCCCTCCAGGGGCGCACGCATACGCTCCATGCCGCGCTGACGGTCGCGCAGGACGGGATGCCGGTCTTCTCGCACGCCGCCGCCGCCCATCTCACCATGCGCCCTCTCACACCCAAAGAGGTGGGCATCTACATGGCCCATGTCGGCGATGCGGCGCTGGGCAGCGTCGGGGCCTACCAGATCGAGGGGCCGGGCATCCGGCTGATGGACCGGATCGTCGGCGACCACGCCACCATTCTCGGCCTCCCCCTCCTTCCCCTCCTCGCCTTTCTGCGCGGCGAAGGCGCGCTCGAGTTTTGAGCGGGGCCCATGCGGGCGTCATCGGTTGGCCGATCGCACATTCGCGCTCTCCGCTCATCCACAATCACTGGATCGCGGCACACGGTCTCGATGCGACCTATGAAAAGCGCGCCGTCGCGCCCGAGGACTTGGCCACGTTCCTCGGCGCCGTTCGCGCCGGCGACTGGATCGGCTGCAACGTGACGGTACCGCATAAGGAGGCCGTCCTCGCCCTCGCCGACCGGCCGACGGAGGCCGCATCGCGCGTGGGCGGCGCCAACACGCTCTGGGGCGTCGAGGGAGAGCTCCACGCCACCACGACCGATGGGCCAGGCTTTCTCGCCGGGCTCGACGAGGCGGCGCCCGGCCATGCGATCGAGCATGCGCTCGTCCTCGGCGCCGGAGGCGCCGCTCGTGCCATCGTCGAGGCGCTGACGGCACGCGGCACCCGCGTGACGCTCGCCAACCGCACGATCGAGCGGGCCGAGGGCCTGGCGCGCGATTTCGGCGCCGGTGCCATCGAATGGGCCGACTGCGCGGCCCTCGCCCGCGACACCGATCTCCTCGTCAACGCGACGGCGCTCGGCATGGCAGGCCAGCCCCCGCTGCTGTTGCCGGACGGCACGGTCGAGGTACTGCCCGATCACGCCCTCGTCGCCGACATCGTCTACGCGCCTTTGGAGACCGGCCTCCTCGCCGCCGCGCGACGGCGCGGGCTCGTCGGCGTCGATGGGCTCGGCATGCTCCTCCACCAGGCGGCGCTCAGCTTCGAGATCTGGTTCGGCCTGCGCCCCGAGGTGACGGTGGAGTTGCGCGATCTCGTCGTCTCGGACCTTGCCGGTGGCTGACGACACTGGGGAACGCGTCTTCCGCCTCGGGCTCACCGGCGGCATCGCGATGGGCAAGTCGACGGCGGCCGCGATGTTCGCGGACGAAGGCATATCCGTCTTCGATGCGGATGCGGCCGTGCACGCGCTCTATGCCGGCCGAGCCGCCCCCCTCGTCGAGGCTGCCTTTCCGGGCACGAGCGTGGATGGTGCCGTCGATCGCGCCGCCCTTTCGCGCGCCGTCCTCGGCGATCCGGCCGCGCTGAAGCGGCTCGAGGCCATCGTCCATCCGCTCGTCGCGGAGGAGCGCGCGCGCTTCCTTCGAGACGCGGCGAAGACGAGTGCCGATCTCGTCGTCTTCGACATCCCGCTCCTCTTCGAGACCGGGCTGGAGGAGACCGTCGACGCCGTCGCGACCGTCTCCGCGCCCGCCGCCATCCAGCGCGAGCGCGCGCTGGCGCGGCCCGGCATGACGGAAGAGACGCTCGCCGCCATCCTCGCGCGCCAGACGCCGGACGCGGAGAAGCGCGCGCGGGCCGACTACGTCATTCCCTCGGATGCGGGCTTCGATGCCATGCGGGTGGCGGTCAGGGCCGTGATCGCGGCCGCGCGAGGTCGCGGCTGACGAAGCCGGCACTCAGGATGCTACGCCGTCCGGAGCGCAGCGCACCAGCTATCGGCAGAACCGATAGTCGCCCGACGCCGTGTGCTGCGCGATGTCGAGGTGGAGGTGGTCGGCGTGGGCGCGGTTGTAGCCCGGACCGAGCACGGTCGTGAAATAGGTGCAGGCGCTCTTGCGGATCGAGGCGAGGAAACGGGCCTCGGCGCTGCCCTTGGGGTGTTGCTTCACGTCCACGCGCCGGCCGTCCTCGAGGACGAAGGCACCGATATCGAGCGCATTGCCGAAGGCGTGCTCGGAGAGGCGGGCGCGGCGCTTGTGGCCGCGCGTGCGGCAGGCATAGGACGAGGCATTCACGATGCGGGCGGGCTTCGCGCCGAGCTCGGCCTCGGCCGCGCCGACGACGCTTTCCCGCATCCAGTCGGCGATGGCGTTGGTGACGGGGCAGTTGAGCGTTGCGGAGGGCGTCACCGCCACGGCGTGCCGGGTGAGGGCGGAGACCTTGATCGGCTCGGCGATGCCGCAGCGCCCGCGCCCCTCCACCGGGTCGGTCTCGACGAAGGCCGCAACGAAGCTGGCCGCGCCGCCGCAGGACGATTGGGCGAGCGGGATCGGCTCGCCGCCGGGGCCGGGCACCATGATCTTGGCGGTGCCTCGTGCGACGGCTCCGGGCGCGCTCGTCCGCTTGAGGAGCCGGTCCTTGCGGGCGGCCGCGTTGTTCTCGCGGGCCTTGCGATTGGCGGCGGCCAGACGCTGGAAGAGGCTTGGGCGGGCGGCGGCCGTCGCTGCGAAGGGCTGGGCAGCAGCCGGTACATCGGCACCCTCGGCCGGCCGTGCCACGCGCCCGGCGGCCGCAACGAGGGCCTTCGTCGTCAGCGCCGCGCCGGCATCCATCCGATCGCGCGGCAGCGGTACCGTATCGGCCGACGCAGCCGAGAGACCGAGGAGAAGGGCGACACCAAAGGTGGAAGCGGTGGAGGCGAAGCGCATCGCGGCAGGCTCTCAAGCTCGAATGGGGGCGAGACGGTGCCCTCGCGGCCGAGAGCCCTGTGGCCCGATCGCGAACGCATTCCCTCTTGAGACGTGGCTGCGAATTACGGCGCAATCATGCTGATCTGCGGCGCGCCAGCCATGCGCTCGCTCACCTCGCCGACTGCCTCGCCGCCCGCCTTGCCGCCCGAACGGAGCCTTTCATGCCCTCAGACACGCCGCCACCTATCGCGCCCGGACTGGGCCCTCTTTTCGATTTCGACGGCGTCTGGCCGAGATCGTCGACGATCCGGAGGCGGTCACGGTCGCGCATGCGACGCGCGGGGCTCTGCCGCTCGCGCGCGATCGTCTCGGCGGCGCGCTGGCGATCGTAGCGGTCGTCCGATCTCGACCATCGATCGGGTGTTAGCCCGCTCGCCCTTCCCGCCGCCGGCCTCCACGGGCTGGAGCGGCGGGATGGACCGGGCGAACGCCACGAGGCCGCGGCGAGCGTCGCGGTGGAGACGTTTCGCACGCGCATCTCCGGGGCGGCGCGGAGGCCGGGGCTCGACATCGAGGACAAGGGCGTCTCGATCGCCCTTCATTTTCGCCGCCATCCCGACCTCGGATCGGCCGGGCACTCGTCGAGCGGGGTATGGAGGCGTCACAGGCCTCCACGGCGTCGACGGCAAGATGGTCATCGAGGTCAAGCCTGCCACATCGGACAAGGGCGTCGCGGTCGAGACCTTCATGGCCGAAGCCCCCTTCGCCGGCCGCATGCCCGTCTTCGTCGGCGACGACGTGACGGACGAGGACGGCTTTCGGGCGGCCACGCGGCTCGGCGGTTTCGGCATCAAGGTCGGTGACGGCGAGACCGCCGCGCGATACCGGACCGCCGATGTGGACGAGATCGGCCGCTGGATCGCGGACGGCACCGTCGAAGCGCATTCGAAACCTTGAACCGCTTCAATTCCTTGGTCTCGGCACCGCTCGGACACGACGTGTCCGCTTGCCTCGCCCACCCTTTCGCGGCATTCGGGTAGCGCCCACCGCATCGATAACGCCGACTTGGCCGTCTGGAGAATTTCATGAGCCGTCTCATCTGTATCTCCAACCGTGTCGGCCCGCTCAACGATACCGCACAGGCGGGCGGGCTCGCCGTCGGGCTCGTCGATGCGTTGAAAGAGCGTGGCGGCACGTGGTTCGGCTGGTCGGGCGAGGTGACGGAGACCGGCACGTTCGGCCCCTTGCGGATGGAGGAGCAGGGCAAGGTCCAGCTCGCCACCATCGATATCACGCAGGCCGACAATGACGAGTTCTACGCCGGCTACACGAACCGCACGCTCTGGCCGCTCTTCCACTACCGGCTCGACATCGCCGATTTCCACAAGCGCTTCGAGGACGCGTACCGGCGCGTCAACAATCGCTTCGCCGAGCGCGTCAAACCGCTCATCGGGGCGAGCGATATCGTCTGGGCGCACGATTACCACTTCCTGCCGCTCGGCGCCGAGCTGCGCCGGATGGACGTGAAGAACCCGATCGGCTTCTTCCTCCACACCCCGTTCCCACCGCCCGAGATCCTGACAGCCCTGCCCCGCTCGCAGAACATGATCCGGGACATGATGGCCTATGATCTCATCGGCTTTCAGACCGATCTCGATCGGCGCTGCTTCGTGCGCTACGTCGTCGAGGAGCTGGGCGGTTCGGCGGACGAGGACGGGCGGGTCCATCTCGGCACCGAGCACGCGACCGCGACCGTCTTCCCGATCGGCATCGACGCCGACAGCTTCGCCAAGCTCGCCACGACCGACATCGCCAAGGAGCACGGCGCGCGGCTCCAGGCCCTGTTGGCGGGCCGGCGCCAGATCATCGGTGTCGACCGGCTCGACTATTCGAAGGGCATCCCCGAGCGCTTTCTCGGCTTCGAGCGCCTGCTGCAGAACTATCCGACCAATCGCGGCGGTGTCAGCTTCATGCAGATCGCGCCGCTGTCGCGCGCGCAGCTCGATGCCTATGCGGACCTTCGCCATCATCTCGAATCGGAGTTGGGCCGCATCAACGGCGCCTATGCCGATTTCGACTGGACGCCGATCCGCTTCCTCACCCGGGGCTTCACGCGGCAGATCCTCGCCGGCCTCTACCGCGCCTCTGCGGTCGGGCTCGTCTCGCCGCTGCGCGACGGCATGAACCTCGTCGCCAAGGAATACGTGGCGGCGCAGGATCCCGAGAATCCGGGCGTTCTCGTCCTCTCCCGGTTTGCCGGCGCCGCCGAGCAGATGCAGGAGGCCCTCATCGTCAATCCCTACAACATCGATTCGATGGCCGACGCCCTCCAGACCGCCATCGACATGCCGCTCGATCAGCGAAAGGAGCGCTGGCAGGCGCTCAACACGCATATCCACGAGGCCGACGCCAAGGCCTGGTGCGCGCATTACCTCTCGGCCCTCGACGAGGCCGCCACGGTGCGCGCCAAGAACAAGCGATAGGAGAAGCGATAGCGGCTTGCCGCCCAAAGGCGGGTGCGCGCATCTGTCCGCGCTTGAAGACGAGGCCCCCGCGCCCAATCTCTTGAGGCAACACGATGGCCATGCGCCTCCCTCGACCCCTCGTCGCATGAGGCACGGGCGGGACGAGCGACGGTGGCTTTGGCCTTAACGGTTCTGCGTTAGCCTCCTCGTGCCCGCCTTCTTTGGCTGGCAGGCGGGTGGGGCGAATGGCGGACCGACAGGAGAGTTCGAGATGATGGACATGAAGGACGCGGTCATCACCCCGCAGGACCTCGCCCACCTCGGCGAGGACGAGATCGCCTATGTGAAGCCGATGCGGTCCGAAGAGATCACCGAGCTCTTCCCGCAGGCCCCCGATATCGAGCCGGGGCTCGACCTCTTCGCGCTCGTCAGCGCGAACGGGCGCCCGATCATTCTGACCGATACGCGAGAGGCCGCCCTCGCCAACGCCCTGCAGAACGAGCTGACGACGGTCAGCGTCCACTGATCAGGGTCGGGGCAGCGGGCCCGGTCGGTCAGGCCGCTTTGGGCCGCTGGCTTCGGGTGAGAACCTCGTAGACCTCATGCGGGTCGCGCGTCGAGCGCAGCCGTGTCGCCGCGTCGTCGTCGCGTAGCAGGCGCGCGACATGCGCCAGCGCCTTGAGGTGATCGGCGCCCGATCCTTCGGGCGCCAGCAGCAGCACGATCAGATCGACCGGCTGATCGTCCGACGCATCGAACTCCACCGGCTTGTCGAGCCGCGCAAAGAGGCCGAAGAGCCGGTCGAGGCCGGCCATCCGGCCGTGCGGGATCGCGACGCCGCGCCCGATCCCGGTCGAGCCGAGACGCTCGCGCTCCAACAGCGTATCGAAGATATCACGCGCCTCGAAGCCCGTGAGCTCGGCGGCCCGCGTGGCGAGGGTCTGGATGGCTTGCTTCTTGCTCGCCGCCTTGAGCGGGCTGACGACGGCATCGGGGCCGATCAGATCGTTCAGAGTCATTACGCGCTCAAACCTCTACCTGTCCCGCCCGTACGGTCCCGCCGATGGCGGCGCCGCACCAACCCACTCGCACCCGTCCGGCAGACCAGGCTCCAGCCCAGCACCTGCCCGACGACATCGATTTCGAAAGCGATGGGGGCACGGCCGTGCCCCGTCCTTGGGCTCGGCCGATCGGTCCACGCCGCCGGTCTCGATGAACTCGCTGGTTCGCGCCGTTCCGTTCCGGATATCCGGTCCGATCCAACGCTACGCCCCCAGACATTCCGCGGCTGCCTGAGCCGACCGGACGTCCTCCAAAAACCTCTCGGCCTGTCCCTACCGCGCACCCTCCAAAGAGGTGTCCCGCAGCAAGCCGGACCGTATGGGAGGCGATTGTGGCTGTCAATTATCCGACGATCAGAGATTGGATCACGACCTTTGGTTGCCGAACCCTATCCTATTGGCAAAGCCCCGCTTTTCGCAACCGGCACGACACTTGTGGATCTAGGCATCCAAAGCGCGTGCACGCTTACGGCGAGACGATGAGGGAAGACCCAACGCCTCCCGATATTTGGCGACCGTGCGACGGGCGATCTCGGTGCCCTCGGCTTTGAGCATGCGGGTGAGAGCGTCGTCCGACAGCGGTCGGAGGGCATCCTCGGCCGCAATTAAGGCACCGATCCGAACCTTCACCGAGACCGCCGTCACGCCGTCCGCGCCCTGGCTGCTGGCGAGCGCAGCGCCGAAGAACGCCTTCATCGGCACGACCCCATGCGGGCAGGCCAGCGTCTTGTTCGCGACGACCCGGCTCACGGTCGATTCGTGCATCTCGATGGCGTCGGCCACATCTCGCATCAGGAGGGGCGGAGAGCCTCCGCACCCTGGCGAAGAAACGCGGTCTGGTGGCGCACGATCTCGGTCGCGACCTTGAGAATGGTGCGTTGGCGTTGGTCGAGGCTACGGATCAGCCAGCCGGCCTCGTCGAGAGCGGTATCGAGGAAGGTACGAGCGGCCGGGTCCACCACGGCCCGGACCTCCGTATGATAGGCCCGGTCGATGAGCACACGCGGCAGGGCGCTCGGATTGAGCTCCACGTGCCAGCCGCCATGTGGGTTCGGCACGACGAGCACGTCGGGCTCCGGCGGCTCCGGATCGGGCGCGGCAAAGCGCAGGCCTGGGCGAGGATCGAGCGCGCGGATCTCGCCGACCATCTCGGACAGATCCTCTCTATCGACGCCGCAGGCCTTGCGCAGGGCCGACCAGTCGCCTGCGGCGACGAGGTCGAGACGGTCGAGGAGCGCGCGCATGGCCGGATCGAGGCGGTCGCGTTCGCTCAACTGGAGCGCGAGGCACTCGGCCAGGTCCCGTGCGAAGACGCCGACAGGATCGAGTGTCTGAAGCCGGCTCAAAACGCCACGCACCGATGCCAGAGGCACCTTGAGAGCGCTCGCGATCTCGTCGAGCGGGTCGCGCAGGTAGCCATCTGGCTCCAGCCGCTCCAGCAGGCGATCGGCGATCAGGCCCTGCACGGGGTGGGGCAGTGCGAGGGCGATCTGAGGCCGGAGGTGGTCGGCCAGCGTGACGGGCGCCCGCCATGTGTCTTCCCACGGTCCGTCCTGTGCGGGACCAGGCGTGGCGAGCGGGCCTGCCGCCGGCCGGGCCGCCTCGTCCTCGAAGACGTTGCCGAGCTCGGTTCCGAGACCAGCCTCCAACGCCTCGGTCGAGGTTTCAAGGCTGGAGGCTTCCGAGGTCGAGGCGTTCAGACGATCGTCGCCGTCATCCGGATCGCCGACCCTCTCGCCTTCCTCGCGCGCGTTGCGCAGCGCTTCGTCGGCCTCGACGAGGAGCGGGTTGCGCTCGATCTCGGCGGCGACGTGGACGGCGAGGTCGAGGCTGGAGAGCTGGAGGAGCTTGATCGCCTGCACGAGGCGCGGCGTCATGCTCAAGGTCTGGGTCTGGCGCGCCTCGAGGCGCAGGCCGGTATTCGGCGCGCCCGCGCTCATCGGAGCCCGACCGGAATACGAGCGATCATAAGCCGGCGTATCATAGCGAGAACCGCTCGCCGAGATAGACGCGGCGCACCCCTTCGTCGGCGATGATCTCGTCGGGCGTGCCCTCCAACAGGACGTGACCGTCGTGTATGATCGTCGCGCGGTCGATGAGGCTGAGCGTCTCGCGCACATTGTGGTCGGTGATGAGGACGCCGATGCCCCGCGCCGTCAGATGGCGCACCAGGGCCTGTATGTCGCCGACCGCGATCGGATCGACGCCCGCGAAGGGTTCGTCGAGCAGCATGAAGGCGGGATCGGAGGCGAGCGCGCGGGCGATCTCCAGCCTCCGGCGCTCGCCGCCCGACAGCGCGATCGAGGGGCTGGCGGCGAGATGCGCGATCGAGAACTCCTCCATCAGCTCCTCCAGCCGGTGTAGGCGCGTCGTCTTGTCGGGCTCGACGATCTCCAGCACGGCGAGAATGTTGTCGCGCACCGAGAGGCCGCGAAAGATCGAGGGCTCCTGTGGTAGGTAGCCGATGCCGAGCCGGGCTCTCGCATACATGGGCAGGCCCGTAATGTCTTCGCCGTCGAGCGTAATCGTGCCCTCGTCGGGGTCGACGAGCCCGGTGATCATATAAAAGACCGTCGTCTTGCCCGCGCCGTTGGGGCCCAAGAGGCCGACGGCCTCGCCGCGTCGGACGGAGAGGCCGACATCGCGCACCACGGGGCGCTTCTTGTAGGACTTGGCGAGGTGGGAGGCGCGCAGCAGGCCGACGCTCGAGGGCTGCTCGGGCACCGGCGTGCGGGGATCGGGCATGCGGGCGTCCGTCGTGCGGGCGTCGGTCGTGCGAGAGGACGAACCGGCCGCCGACGCGGGCACCGCTCTTGGCGGCGAGGCGCGATCGCGCGGCGTCGCATCCCCCGCCTCCCGCGATGTCTCGTAGGCCTCGCTCACGTCGTCCTGCCTCGTTGTCCGCGTTGCGCCTCGGCCGTCCCGATGCGGGATGGCGAGCCGCCTCGCTCCAATGATGCGTTAACCAGGGTTAACGGCGCGTTGACGCGCCTATTGCCCCGGTGCAGAGCCGGCCGAGAAGGTCGCGCGGATGCGGCCCTGATCGAGCTTGGCCTCGCCGGAGCGCAGATTGACGACGAGGCGCGGTCCGCGCAGCACGTTCTCGCCCTGGGTGAGGACGACGTCGCCGGTCAGCGTCACGGTCTCTGTCGTCACGTCATAGGTGCCCTCGGAGCCCCTGGCCGTCTGCTCGGGCGTCGAGACGGTGACGGGGCCCTCGGCCTCGATGCGCTCGATGTCCTGGCCCGCGCCGCCGGGCGTGGCCTCCGCGGCGCCGTCGCGTGCGGTGTAGAAGACGGTGAGCGCGGTGGCGGTCAGCGTCGTCTCGCCGCGCAGCACCCGGACGTTGCCGCGAAAGATCGCCCGGCTCTCCTCATCGAAGACCTCGAGCTCGTCGGCCTCGATATCGATCGGCCCCTCGCCGACCTCGACGCCGGTCAGAGCCTGCGCCATCGCGGGCGCAGGCGCGAGGATGGGGGCCGCGAGGAGCGCGAGGGCCAGGGCTGCGGCCGGTGCGAGGGCGATCGGCGACTTCGACATCGGCGGAACAACTCCTGATAAGGGATAGGCGGGGCTCTGGATCATTCGGGTGCTGGCACCGACATGGGAGGATCGGACGGCCCGCGCAAGCCGGATACGTCCGGACCGGGCGAGGCCGGGCTTCCGCCATTGGCCGGTGCGCCAGTGTCTGCCGTGCCATCGCTCGGGCTGAACCGGGCGCGAACGCGGCCGGTGAAGAGGACCCGTTTGCCCGAATCCTCGATCTCGACGCCCAGCGCCTCGATCCGCCCCTGCGGCGCGTCGAGCGTCACGGGCGAGGAGGAGACGAGGTTGCCGGTCGCGAGATCGACGCGCGCGTCTTCGAGCCGGGCCGTCTGGCCGCGCGCCGTCACGACGTCGACGCCGCCCGATAGCGCCAGCGTCTCGCCGTCGATCGCATAGAGCGCCGCGCCGGCCGTCACGTCGATCCGGCCCTGCGGTCCGTCGAGGACGGCGACGGGGTTCTCGAAGCGGACCTCGTCCTGGCGCGTGACGTCCTGCACGGCCCGGGCCGCCGTCACCTCGAAGCGCCGCCCGTTGATCGTGCCGCTGATATCGGGCTCGGCCATGACGAGTTCGCCGTCGACGAGCGCCGTCAGGTCGAGCGCGCCGAAGCCGAGATTGGCACCGCGCAGGAGAGCATTGATGGAGGCCGAGCCCCAGAAGGAGACGAGAAGAACGATACTGAGAAGGGGAAGGACCCAGCGCAGACGGCGCACGCGGCGCGAATGCCGGCGCGCGCGGGCCAGCGTCGCGGCCCGCATCGCCCGCGCCCGCTCCGAGGTCCGCGTGCCGGCGCGCCCTTCGCTCACCGCACGCTCCAGCGCGTAGGTCGTACCGTCGATCTCGCTCGCCTCCTACACGTCGCCCGAGAATAGCCCGCCGACATGACCGGCGGCTGAACGGCTTATGCCGCTCTTTGCGGGTGCACTCCTACAGGCGCTTTGCGGCGATCGTTCGGGCCGCGTGCCACGGTGGCCAGGCGCCGCATTCAGCTATGCGCGAAGATATCGGTCTCGTCCCAGCCGAGAAGGTCGAGCCGGGCGCGCATGGGCAGGAAGGCGAAGCAGGCCTCGGCCTCGGCGACGCGTTCCTCGCGCGCCAGCATGGCATCGAGCCGCGCCTTCATCGCGTGGAGGTGGAGGACGTCGGAGGCGGCATAGGCCTTCTGTGCGTCGCTCAGGCTCTGCGCGCCCCAGTCCGAGCTCTGTTGCTGCTTGGAGACCTCGATCCCTAAGAGTTCGCGGGCGAGATCCTTCAGTCCATGCCGGTCGGTATAGGTGCGCACCAGCTTGGAGGCGATCTTGGTGCAGTAGACCGGGGCCGTGACGACCCGGAGCGCGTTCTGGAGAGCCGCGATATCGAAGCGGGCGAAATGAAAGAGCTTGAGAACGTCGGGGTCCCCCAGCATGGCCACGAGGTTGGGCGCCTCCGTCTGGCCGCGCGCGATCTGGACGAGATGCGCCGTGCCGTCGCCCGACGAGAGCTGGACGACGCAGAGCCGGTCGCGCTTCGGGTCGAGCCCCATCGTCTCGGTGTCGACGGCGATGACGGGGCCGAGGTCGAGCCCGTCCGGCAGGTCGCCGTGATGGAGGGTGATGGTCATGGAGCGTAAGGCCTTCGAGGGTCTGCGGGACTGGGATCCGGAGGATTGGAGGGCGGTCTATCCGATGGCGCTGGCGCTGGCCAGCGTGGCGGCGGCGCAAGGAACCCCGGATACCCTCATCGCTCGTGCCCCCATCGCGGGCGCTGCCCCGCTTCGTGCTCCCCGCCGCCCGCTTGTTCCATCGGCTGCGATGCTCTAACCGCAGACGAGGACACACCTCTTCGCCGACACGCCTCCTCCAGGGTCTCTGCCGATCTCCATGCTGGACGACATCGCTGGACGGATCATGCTGGTCGAGGGCTGGCGGCGCTGGGGGCTCGCGCTTCTCGCGGGTGCGGCGGCGAGCCTCGCGCTTGCACCCATCGGGGCGCTACCCGTCCTCGCCATCAGCCTGCCCATCCTCGTCTGGCTGATCGACGGGGCCGAGGGCGTCTCGCGGCCGGCGAGGCTTCGATCCGCCTTCGCCGTCGGCTGGGCCTTCGGGTTCGGCTATTTCGCCGCCTCGCTCTACTGGATCACGGAGGCCTTTCTCGTCGAGGGCGACGGGTTCGAATGGCTCGCCCCCCTCGCCGTGCCTCTGCTGGCCGGCGGGCTCGCGCTCTTCTTCGGGCTTGGCGCGGCGCTCGCGCGGCTCGTCTGGAGCGACGGGGCGGGGCGGATCGCGGCACTGGCCTTCGGGCTCGGCCTCTCAGAATGGCTGCGCGGCCACGTGCTGACCGGCTTCCCATGGAACGTGCCGGGGCTCACGCTCGCGGCCCATGACGCGACGGCGCAGGGCGCGGCCCTCGTCGGTCTCCATGGCTTGAGCGTGCTCGCGCTCCTTCTGGGGGCAAGCTTCGCCGCGCTGGCGCCGCGCAGGGCAGGCTGGACGGTCGCCGCCTGGGGCCCGCCCGTGCTCGCGCTCGCAGGTCTCGGCACGCTCGCGGTCTGGGGCGGTCAGCGCCCGCCGGAGCCGATCGCGCCGGCCATCGTGAACGGTCTGAAGGATGCCGGACTGCGCGGCGTCGCCCCGCCCGCCGACGACACGGTCTGGCTTCGCCTCGTCCAGCCCGCCATCCCGCAGGCCGAGAAATGGCGGGGCGGCAATGGCGAGGCGATCCTGTCGACCTATCTCGATCTCAGCCGGGCGGGCCCGGCCGATACCGAGACGCCGCGGCCCTTGTCGCAGATCGACGCGCTGATCTGGCCCGAATCGGCCTTTCCCTTCGTACTCGTCGAGGCACCGGGCGCGCTCTCGCGGATCACCGACCTCGTGGCCGACGGCCCCGTTCTCCTCACCGGTGCCCTGCGGCTCGACCGGAGCGACGCGCGGCTCGACGGACGCCCGAGCGCCTATAACAGCCTCTATGCGATCGGGCCGCGCGGTATCGAGGCGGCCTACGACAAGACCCATCTCGTGCCCTTCGGCGAGTACCTGCCCTGGCAGTCCGCGCTCGAGGCCGTGGGCCTGCGCCAGCTCACCCAGATGCGCGGCGGCTTTCGGGCCGGGCGCACGCGCCAGACGCTCGATGTCGCCGGCCTGCCCCGCTTCCAGCCGCTCATCTGCTACGAGGCGGTCTTCCCGGGCGAACTGTTCGGCCCCGACGTCTCAGGCGACGGCGCGGCGACGGCGCGGCCGGCCTGGCTTCTGAACGTCACCAACGACGCCTGGTTCGGCACCAGCCTCGGCCCTGCACAGCATCTCGCCCATGCCCGGCTGCGCGCGATCGAGGAAGGGCTGCCCTTGATTCGCGCGGCCAATACGGGCATTTCGGCCGTCTTCGATGCCTATGGACGCACCACGGCGCGGCTCGAACTGGGGGTCGTCGGCGCGCTCGATGCGGCGCTGCCCGACGCGATCGCCCCGCCGCCCTTCGCGCGTTGGGGCTGGCGGATGCCGCTTGGACTTGTCCTCGCCTGTCTCGGCCTCGCGCTGATCGGGCGCTGGCGCCGGTCGTAGACGGCCGACAGAAGGTGAGAAGATAAAAAACCTTTCTGCGGACTTCACTCTTTGTACCAGACGTTGTATTTTAATGCGGACAACACGTTTTCGTGTTGATATGACCTGTCCGACGATACCTCCCCACGAGCTTGAGCGAATACCACCATGTCCCGCGCCCCCATAGAAAGCATCGACGCGGTCATCGGCCAAAGACTGCGTACGCTACGAACCGAGATGAAGGTCAGCCAGAGCAAGCTCGGCGAGGACGTCGGGATCAGCTTCCAGCAGGTCCAGAAATACGAGCGCGGCGCCAACCGGATCAGCGCCAGTCGGCTCTACAAGATCGCGGACGCGCTCAGCGTGAACGTCAACTATTTCTTCAGCGACTTCCTTGGCGAGCCCGAGGCCGCCGGCATGGCGGAGGCGGCCGAGCCCTACCGAGCGCCGCCCGGCCCGTCGAGCCTCAAGGCGAATGCGGAGGCCGAGGCCTTGCAGGAGGCGTTCTCGCGCATCCGCACGCCAGCCCTGCGCGCCACCGTTCTCGACATGGCCCGCACGATCGCGGCCAACGAGCGGCGCGACGGCAGCGGCGACGAAGCGACCTCCGACGACTGACGGACGGGGCTGGAGGTAGGCCGAAGGTAGGCCGAGAGCGGGCCGAGAGCCGGTCGGTGGCCCGACCGCTCGGCCACTTCCCCACCATGCCCTCTCGATATCCCCTATCGACATGACGGGGCGCTGCGGATATTCGCACCCCTGGCTCGCCGCGGCGACGGGCCGTCCGAGGCTCGGCGTTTCGCTCGCGAGCGCGCCCCTCGTTCCTGCGAAGCGCCCGACGGGACGCTTCGAGAGCCGCGCTCCGACGGACCGGCAGCGCCTGCGGTCCGCATCTTCCTCGAGGGATCACCCGCGCCAATGTCCGACCGTTCTTCCTACCTCTTCACGTCCGAGTCCGTCTCCGAGGGTCATCCCGACAAGGTCTGCGACCGGATCTCGGACGCGATCGTCGATGCACATCTGACGAACGACGCGGAAGCCCGCGTCGCCGTCGAGACGCTGGCGACGACCAACAAGGTCGTGCTGGCCGGCGAGGTGCGTGCCCGCCCGCCCGTCGCCAAGGACGAGATGACCGACATCGCGCGCCGCGCCGTGCGGGCCATCGGCTACGAGCAGGACGGCTTTCACTGGGAGACGATGGACGTCGATTGCGTCGTCCACGAGCAGTCTGCCGACATCGCGCAGGGCGTCGATGCGGCCGGCGACAAGGACGAAGGCGCGGGCGACCAGGGCATCATGTTCGGCTATGCCTGCACCGAGACCGACGTCCTGATGCCGGCGCCGATCCACTATTCGCACCGCATTCTCCACGATCTCGCCGACCTGCGCCATGGCGGCGAGACGCGGCTCGGACCCGATTCCAAGAGCCAGATCACGCTGCGCTACGAGGGCGGGCGCCCGGTCGGCGCGACCTCCGTCGTCGTCTCGACCCAGCACGCCGAAGGGGTGAGCGAGGCGGATGTGCGCGGCCTCGTCGTGCCCGTCATCGAGGCGGCATTGCCCGAGGGCTGGATGTGCCCGCCCGACCAGCTCTACATCAATCCGACCGGCCGCTTCGTCATCGGCGGACCGGACGGCGACGCGGGCCTGACGGGGCGCAAGATCATCGTCGACACCTATGGTGGCGCCTCGCCCCATGGCGGCGGCGCGTTCTCGGGCAAGGATCCGACCAAGGTCGACCGCTCGGCCGCCTATGCCTGCCGCTACCTCGCCAAGAACGTCGTCGCGGCGGGCCTGGCCTCGCGCTGCACGATCCAGGTGTCCTACGCGATCGGCGTCTCCAGGCCGCTCTCTCTCTACGTCCACACGCACGGCACCGGGCAGGTGCCGGACGCCGAGTTGGAGCGGGCCGTCGGGCGGGCGATGGACCTCACGCCGCGCGGCATCCGCGAGACGCTCAAACTCAACCGGCCGATCTACGAGCGCACCGCCGCCTATGGCCATTTCGGCCGCGAGCCCGACGCCGAGGGCGGCTTCTCCTGGGAGGCGACCGACCTCGCCGATGCGATCACCGCCGAGGTTCGCTAGACCATGCTGGCCGGAGCCCACGAGACGCAGATGGCAGACGAGGAGCGGACGCAGGACGAGGGCGGCGAGCGGGCCAAGCCCGGTGACGCCTTCGTGCCGCGCCGCCTCTTCGGGCGCCGCAAGGGCGTGCGCCTCAGCCCGACGCAGGAGCGCCGCACGCGAGCGGGCCTGGAGCGGCTCTCGCTCGATCTCACCACGCCCGGCCCGGCCGATCCGCAAACCCTTTTCGCCGCGCCCGTCACGGGCCTGCGCATGGAGGTCGGCTTCGGCGGCGGCGAGCATCTGGCGCACGAACTGGCGCGCGAGCCCGCGATGGGCTTCATCGGCGCCGAGCCCTTCCTCAACGGCATCACCGCGCTCCTCACAAAGCTGGAGGAAGAGGCGCGCGACGACGCCCGACTGCGCCTTCATCGGGGCGATGCCGGCGAGGTCATGGACTGGCTGCCGCCCGCCTCGCTCGCTCGCATCGACGTCCTCTATCCCGACCCCTGGCCGAAGCTGCGCCACCGTGAGCGCCGCTTCGTGCGGCCGGACAATCTCGCCCGCATGGCCCGCGCGCTCCGGCCCGGCGGAGAGCTTCGCATCGCCAGCGATGTCGCGGACTACATCGTCTGGGCCCGCCGCCATGCGGATGCCGCTCGAGGGTTCGATCTCGTCAGCCACGAACCGACCCCTTGGGCGGATTGGCCGGGCACGCGCTACGAGGCCAAGGCCTATCGGGAGGGCCGCGCGCCCGCCTACCTCATCTACCGGCGGACGTGAGCCGGGCGATGCCCGGATGACGCTGATCCTCGTCCTCGCGCCCATCGTCGCCGCGCTGACGACGCTTTTGCTGACGCCTCGCCTCGTCCCCATGCTGCGGCGGCGGGCGATGGATCGGCCGAACGCCCGATCGAGCCACACCGTGCCGACGCCGCGCGGCGGGGGCATAGCGGTCTGCGCCGGGCTCGCCGTCGGCGCCGGGTTGGCCGCCGCCGTTATCGCGATGATGGGCGTATCCCTCACGACGCTTGCCGGCGCGGCCTCCATCCTCGTTCTCGCCGCCACGCTCATGGCGCTTTCCTGGCGAGACGATCGCGCACCGCTTTCCGTCTCGCTCCGCTTCGGTGCGCAGGGGCTGGCCGTCGCCCTGGGCCTCGCCGTGGTGATGGGGTGGCCCGGCGAGACGGCCCTCATCGGTCCGGTCGCGGCCCTTCTGAGGCCTCTCGTCACCCCGCTCGGGCTCTCTTCCCTGATGCCGCTCTGGCTCGATCTCGCGATCGCGTGGCTGGCCTGGATGTGGGTGATGAACGCGACCAATTTCATGGACGGCATCGACGGAATCACGATTGCCGACACCGCCCCCTTCTGCGCCGGCTGGACGGCCCTTGCCCTCATCGGTTCGGCCAGCGGGGTGATGGCGTTCCGCGCTCCGGCCGCCCTGCCGTCGCACCTGATGGCAAGCCTCGTGATCGCGCCGGCCCTCGGCGGCGCGGCCCTGGGCTTCGCGCGGGCCAACTGGCCGCCGGCCAAGGTCTTTCTCGGCGATGTCGGCTCGATCCCGATCGGTTACCTCGTCGGCTTCGGCCTCTTGGTCCTGGCCATGCTGGGGCTCGGACCGGCCGGCCTCATACTTGCCGCCTACCCCCTCGCCGACGCGACGCTGACGCTGCTGAAGCGCTTGGTGCGCGGCGAGAGGATCTGGCAGCCGCACCGCTCGCACGCCTACCAGCGCGCCGCCGCCACGCGCGGTCACGCGGCCGTCTCCGGCCGGGTCGCGCTGACCAACATGGCCCTGATAGGACTGGGCGTCCTCGCCATCAACAGCCCCTGGATCGCGCTCGCACCGGCAGCTGTCGTCGTTCTCGCCCTTCTGGTCTGGATGGAGGCGGCCGCCAGAAGGCAAATTCGCCCCTGAAAGGTTTCTCCTCCCATCGCCATCAAATTGCCCCAAGGTCAGGATCACTGGCCGGCGCGGCCTAGCCACGCATGAGAGCGGGCCGAGATCCTGAACTGCCTGAGGGGGCAAACCGACGATGACCGATCCGTTCAACGGCCTGAAACTGAGTGATCTCAAGGGCTATTACGACTTTGCCTTTTCCGTCCTGGGTTCGACGACCTTCGACTGGAACGCGGTCGTCGCGCAGCTGGAGAACACGATCAACCTCGTCCCCGCAGGTCCGGCCAAGGACGCGCTCATCGCTGCCCTGCCGCAGATCAAGGCGGGCATCGCGACCCTCCAGGCCAACCCGAGCGAGCTCCTCGCGCTCAGCAAGGCCGAAGTCGACGCCTATTTCGCGCAATATGGCGACATCTCGCTGGCGCAGCTGCAGGAGACGATCGGCGGCACCGTACCGACGGCCCCGACGACCCCGAGCGCCGGCCCCGACCTTCTGACGGGCACCGATCTCGCCAACGCGATCTTCGGCGGTGCCGGCAACGACACGATCGACGGTGGCGCCGGTGCCGATACGCTCGGCGGCGGCGAGGGCGACGACGTGGTCTCGGGCGGGCTCGGCTCGGACGTGCTCTATGGCTTTCTCGGCAACGACCGGCTCTACGCCGAAGCCGTCGACGCGCTCGTCGAGACGGCGCTCGACACGCTCGACACGCTCTTTGGCGGCGATGGCAACGACAGCCTCTTCGGCGGCCTCTTCAAGGACATCAGCTTCGGCGGTCTCGGCAACGACCTCGTCAACGCCGCCGGCGGCGACGATGTCGCCTATGGCGGCAAGGGCGACGATTCGCTCTTCGGCGGCGATGGCAACGACATCCTCGGCGGCGGCGCGGGCGCCGATACGCTCGGCGGCGGCAATGGCGACGACGTGCTCTACACGGGCGCCGGCAACGACGTCGCCTTCGGCGGTGCGGGCGCCGACGCCATCTATGGCGGCTCGGGCGACGACACCGTCTATTTCGGCGCGAATGACGGCGCGCGCGACGTCTTCGCGGCTGGCCCGTCCGGTGCCTCGACCGTCTACGGCTTCGAGGTCGGCACGGACGCGATCAGCCTCGCCTTCGTGCCCGGCCTCACGAGCTTCGGCAGCGTCTCGATTTCGGCGGATGCCGGCGGCAATGCCGTCATCAGCACCGGTCAGGGCTCGGTGACGCTGATCGGCGTGGCCGACACGGCGCTGACGGCCGACAGCTTCATCTTCTGAAGTCGACCGCGATCATCACCATCGACGCCGCGCCGGGAGACCGGTGCGGCGTTCGCGTTCAGGGCGCCGGGTGCCACGCGCGCCAATGCCGGGCGATGTCGGCCCGGCGGCAGATCCAGACGTCGTCGAAGCCGGCGGCGTAGTCGAGGAAACGCTCCAGCGCCGCCATCCGGCCCGGTCGGCCGACGAGGCGGCAGTGGAGACCGACCGACAGCATCTTCGGTGCGCCGGCGCGGCCCTCGGCGAGCAAAACGTCGAGCGAATCCTTGAGGTAGGCGAGGAATTGGTCGCCCGCGTTGAAGCCCTGCGGGGTCGCGAACCGCATGTCGTTGGCATCGAGCGTATAGGGCACGACGAGATGGGCGTCGGCGCCGGCGCCGATCCAATAGGGCAGATCGTCGGCATAGCTGTCGGATGTATAGAGGAAGCGGCCGTAGTCGCGCACGAGACCGAGCGTGTGCTCCGACGTGCGGCCGAGATACCAGCCCTCGGGCGCAGCACCCGTCACGGCCTCGTGGAGCGCCAGAGCCTCTTGCAGGTGCGCCGCCTCCGTTTCACGGGAAACGTTGCGGTAATCGATCCATTTGAGGCCGTGCGATGCGATCTCCCAATCGGCCGCCTTCATCGCGGCGACGGCGGCCGGGTTCCGCGCCAGCGCCGTGGCCACGCCGAAGACGGTGACGGGCATGTCCCGCGTCGTGAATGCCCGGTGGAGCCGCCAGAAGCCGGCGCGCGACCCGTATTCGTAGAGCGATTCCATGTTCATGTGCCGCTGGCCCTCCCAGGCCGCGGCGCCGACGATCTCGGAGAGAAAGGCCTCCGAGGCCGCATCGCCGTGGAGGACGTTGTTCTCACCGCCCTCCTCGTAGTTGACGACGAATTGGAGGGCGAGCTTCGCGCCGTCCGGCCAATCGACCTTGGGCGGGTGTGCGCCATAGCCGACCATGTCGCGCGGATAGTCGGCCGCGAGGCCACCGGTCACGGGGGGTAGAGCCTGCGTCATATGCCGTCCTGATCACTGCGGAGCCGATCATCGCTGTAGCGCCGCCGGGATGCCGCTGTCCATGACGGAGAGGCGCTTATGCGACGACCGGGAGACGGGTCTGTCCACAGCTATGGGGCTCCAGACCCTCACCGACCGCGTTCCCGGCTTGTTCGCCCGCCGGCCCTCGCCTAACCTTGCGCTCATCCGATCCTGCGGGCCATTTCGCGCCCGCCCCGAACGGCTCGAATAGCGGAGAGCGTTTCTTCATGGTCGTGCGCGTCTCCACCGTCGCCTTCGAGGGGCTCGATGCCCGGCCCGTCGACGTGCAGGTCCTCATCGGCGGGGGCATGAACGCCTTCACCATCGTCGGGCTGGCCGACAAGGCGGTGGGCGAAAGCCGGGAGCGGGTGCGGGGTGCGCTTCTGGCCTCGGGGCTGGCGCTGCCGGCCAAGCGAATCACGGTCAATCTCGCACCGGCCGATCTGCCGAAAGAGGGCAGCCATTACGATCTGCCCATCGCGCTCGGACTGATGGCGGCGCTGGGCGCGATCCCGCCCGAGAGCATTACCGGCTTCTGCGTGCTGGGCGAGTTGGCGCTCGACGGCTCGATCACCGGCGTCGCCGGCGCCCTCCCCGCCGCCATGGCCGCCAACGGGCGCGAGCAGGGCCTCATCTGCCCGGCCGGAAACGGACCGGAGGCGGCCTGGGCGTCGGAGGATCAGGAGATCGTCGCGGCCGAGAGCCTCATCCAGCTCGCCAACCATCTCGCCGGGCACCAGCCCCTCGCACGGCCGCGCGCCGGCGTGCGCCGCACAGACCCCGGCACGCTGCCCGATCTCGCCGACATCAAGGGCCAGGAGAGCGCCAAGCGCGCGCTCGAGGTCGCGGCCAGCGGCGCCCACAATCTCCTCTTCTGCGGGCCACCGGGCTCCGGCAAGTCGATGCTGGCGCAGCGTCTGCCGTCCATCCTGCCGCCCCTGGAGCCGAAAGCGCTCCTCGAAGTCAGCATGATCCACTCGATCGCGGGCGCGAGCGATGGCGGCCTCAGCGAAGCGCGCCCCTTCCGCAGCCCGCACCACTCCGCCTCCATGGCCGCGCTCGTCGGCGGCGGGCTCAAAGTGCGCCCGGGCGAGGTCAGCCTCGCGCATGAGGGCGTACTCTTCCTCGACGAGCTGCCCGAGTTCGATGCCCGCACGCTCGACGCGCTGCGCCAGCCGCTCGAATCGGGCGAGGCCGTCATCGCGCGCGCCAACCACCGCGTCACCTATCCGGCCCGCTTCCAGCTCGTCGCCGCCATGAACCCCTGCCGTTGCGGCATGGCGGGCGAGCCCGGCCACACCTGCCGGCGCGGCGCGCGCTGCGCGAGCGACTATCAGGCCAAGGTATCGGGACCGATGCTCGACAGGATCGACATCCATATGGACGTGCCGGCCGTCTCGGCGATGGACCTTCTCCTGCCCGCCCCATCGGAGGGTAGCGCCGAGGTCGCCGTCCGCGTCGCCGGCGCGCGCGCCCTGCAGGCCCGGCGCTACGCGGCGATGGACCTGGCCGGCCATACCAACGCCTCGGTGCCGGCCCGCACGGTCGAGGAGGTCGCACGGCCCGATGCCGACGGCGTGGCGCTCATGCAGCGCGCGGCCGAGCAGATGCGGCTTTCGGCGCGGGGCTATCACCGGGTCCTGCGCGTCGCGCGCACGCTGGCCGATCTCGATGCGGCGTCCACGGTCGGGCGCATCCATATCGCCGAGGCCCTCAGCTACCGCGCCAGACCGGAGCGCGGGCCAAGCGTCGCGCCGGGGACGCTGTCGAGCGTCGCTCCAGCCCTGACGTCGGCCTGATGCGTCAGCCTGGCCAAACCATGGTCCAGGGCGCAGGCCCGTGACCGAGGACAGGCCGCCCGAACGCTTGGCCAAAGCAGATTCGGCCAAAGCGGATTCCGCCGTGACACATGTCGCGCAGACCAAGGCTCGGCGAGCCCGCCTCAAGGCCCGTGCCGATCGCCTCCGGGCCGGTGCCGGACGGCTACGCCCGCGCTTCGGCCGGCCTGAGGCCAGACGTGAGCGCATACCCGGCCCGCATGACGGGCAGGCCGAGGCGGAGCGCTCCTGGGGTCGTTTCGCCTTGCGCGCCGTACCTCTCTCGGCGCTTCTCGCGATCGCCGCGCTCGCCGTGCCGGGTGAGGCGCTGCTGCCACTCCTTCTCGGCGCCGGCCTTGGCGCACTTCTCCTCGGCCTCCTGGTGCTGCGGCGGCTGGAGGATCTGGCGCAGGAGGCCGATCAGCTGGAGCAGGAGAACGCACGCCTCCTCGCCGAGGTCGAGGCGCGCGACCCGGCCCTCGCCGAGCGGGACGCGCTGCGCGAGGGCCTGCGCATCCTCCTTCGCCGCGATGCCGAGCGGACCGGTCGGCAGGCCGTTCTCGGCCACGAATTGCGCAATCCGCTGGCCGGTATCGTCGGCGTCACGCGGCTCCTTGCCGAGACGGACCTGACCGAAGAGCAGTCCACCTATGCGCAAGCCGTCCTCCGAGCGGCCGGCGCCATGCGCGGCCTCACCGACGATCTCGTCGCGGGCGCTGGCGAGGGCGGCGCCGCGAAGTCGGCCCCGGCGCCAGTGCGGCTCGGCGCGCTCATCGGCGATGTGGCCGAGCTGCTCGCCCCCGGCGCACACGCCAAGGGGCTCGACCTTGCCGCCTTCGTCTCGCCAGAGCTCCCGCGCGAGATGGTGCTCGACGAGCGCCGCCTGCGGCAGGTCCTCCTCAACCTCGTCGGCAATGCGATCAAGTATACCGACGAAGGCGGCGTCGGAATCGTGGCGGAGGAGACCGGCGGCGGGCGGCTGACGATCGCCGTCCTCGATTCCGGCGTCGGCATCGCGCCCGATGAACGGGAGCGCATGTTCGAGGCCTTCTCTCGCGCCGCCGCGACGGAGGGACGCGAAGGCGCGGGCCTCGGCCTCGCCCTCGTCGCGCGGCTGGTCGGGGAGATGGACGGAACCGTCGCGCTCGATACGGGGCCGGACGGGCGCGGCACGATGGTCACCGTCTCGCTGCCGCTCGCCCTATCGCCTTCTGGCTACCCTGCCGATCGGCCGTCCGTCGGCAAGGATCTCTCAGGCCGCCGCGTCCACATCGATGCCGACCGACCGGTGACGTCGGCCCTTCTCGCCCGAGGACTCACGGTGCGGGGCGCGCAACTCGTCGGTGCGATGGAGGGGCCCGATACGATCCTTCACGATCTGACGGGCCGGAACGCGGCCACCTTCGTGCCCGACATGACGGCGGATGACACGACACGCCGCGTGGCGATCCTCCGGCCCGACCAGCGCCGCATGTTGCCCGGCCTGCGCACGGCCGGACTGGACGGCTATCTCATTGCCCCCGTGCGCCCCCGCAGCCTCGTCGCGCAGGTCATGGGAGAGGATAGGGCGAGCCGTGCTGCGACGACTGGCGGTCGGCGCGTCCTTCTCGCAGAGGACGACGCGGTCAACGGGCTCGTGGCCACCCGGTTGCTAGAAACCGAGGGCTGGACGGTCCGCTGGTCGCGCGACGGGGCCGAAGCGCTACGGATCTGGGAGGATGCGGCGCGCGCGGGCACGCCCTTCGCCGTCGTCGTGACCGATCTCGATCTGCCCGGCCTCGGCGGCGCCGAACTCGCCGTCCGTCTCTCCCGCGAGGAGACGCCGCCCCGCATCATCGTCCTCAGCGCCGATACGGACGGGGCCGATGCCGCACGCCTTCGCGAGGCCGGCGTCACCGACAGGCTGACCAAGCCGCTGACCCGCGCCGCACTGGCCGAGGCGCTGGCCGAGTAGGCGCGCGGGCCGTTTCGGCGCCTGCGCCTGGGCTCAGACCGTCCGGTCGATGCGGATGCCGGGATCGATGGGCTCCTGTGGCTCCGGCACCGAGGCCTCCGGGGCGGCCGACGTCGGCTGGGCGGAATTGCCGTCCGCCGCCCTCGCGCCCGCCTTCTCGCCGCCCTTGGAGACACCGACCATGGCGGGACGCAGGACGCGATCGCCGATCGTATAGCCGGCCTGAAGGATCTGGACGACCGTGCCGTTGGGCAGATCGGGATTGGGCACCTCGAACATCGCCTGGTGGAGGTTGGGATCGAAGCGCTCGCCCTCCGGCTCCAGCTTGGCGACGCCGTGCTTCTCCATGGCACGGTCGAGCTCGCGGGCCGTCATCTCCATGCCCTCGACGAGCGTCTTCAGCGCCGGATTGTCGTCCGTGCTGCCGACGGCATCGAGCGCGCGGGAGAGGTTGTCGCCGACATTGAGCATGTCGCGCGCAAAGCCGGTGACGGCATAGCGACGCGCGTCGGCGACCTCGCGCTGGGTGCGCTTCTTCAAATTCTCGGCCTCGGCCAGCATGCGCAGCAGCCGGTCCTTCAACTCCGAGCGCTCGGCCTCGATCTTGGTGAGATGCGCCTCGAGCACGGCGAGATCGCCGATTGGGGCGGCGCCATCCGCATCGGGGGCCATCGGCGCCTCGGTCGCCTCGTCGCCGGGCTTCAGGGTCTCGTCGGTCATGGTCTCGTCGGTCATGCGGATCCTCGAACGGGCGGGCGCCGACAAGGGCGGCGCCGGATTGGGTGACGAAGGGCTCGCGCGACATATCGAATCGACGGCCGCTCAAATCAAGACGCACGCCGTCTCGGCGGGCACCCGAAAGCTCCGGACGCACGCTCTTGCGCATCCCCTTGCCCGGCGCGCCCGCAGCCATAGCTCATCCCGCATGACAGAGCCCGTGCCGTGCGGCGACCCCATTCCAGACAGCGACGTCCGCTATGAAGCCCGGCTGGCGCACCCCTCCGATTTCGAGGGCTGGCGCACGGCCGCACGGTCCGCGCTTGCCCTCCGGCTCCCGCCCGAGGCGATCGTCTGGCGGGTTGCGGGCGAGGCGGGCGACCTTCTGGGTGCCGGCGCCTCCCTGCCGCCTGCGCCGGACGGCGTGCGCCTGCGCGTCCCGCCCGCCTTCGTCGAGGCAGCGCGCGAGGCCGTGCAGCACCGCGACGGGGAGCGATTCGCGCTACTCTACGCCCTTCTCGCCCGCATCGAGGCAGGCGAGCGACGGTTGATGGAGGTCTCGTCCGACCCGCAGATCCATCGGCTGCACACGCTTCGAAAGGCGGTGCGGCGCGATCAGCACAAGATGAAGGCCTTCGTGCGCTTTCGCGGCCGCGCGGCCGATACGTCGGGCGCGATGGGCGCGGACGAGGGCGCAAGCGACATCGCGCGCGCGGTTGCGGAAGCCGAGGGGGTGGTCGGCAACGCGCCGACCTCGGGCGAGGGACCCGACTACGTCGCCTGGTTCGAGCCCGAGCACCACACGCTGCGCGATACGGCCCTCTTCTTCGTGCGCCGCTTCACGCAGATGCGCTGGGCGATCCTGACGCCCGAACTCTCCGCCTTCTGGGACGGTGAGACGCTCACCTTCGGTGCCGGCGCCACCCGGGACGACGCGCCGCCCGACGATGCGATGGAGGACGCCTGGCGGGCCTACTACACCGCCATCTTCAATCCCGCCCGGCTGAAGATCGACGCCATGACGTCGGAGATGCCGAAGAAATACTGGCACAACCTGCCTGAAGCCCGCCTCATCCGCCCGCTCATTCAGGAGGCAGGCCGGCGCACCGACGAGATGATCGCGCGGGGCCGCGAGGCCGGCCTCGTCGGCTTCGAGACCTATCGGCCTTCGTCGGCCGAGCCCCGGCGCGGCGTCGAGGCCGAGATCGGCGGGCGCACCCAGCCGGCCGCATCCGTGCCGGAACGCACCGAATCGTCGGGCGTTGATGGAACGCAATACGGCAGTTCGATCGCGGAGGCACGGGGCATGGACAGACGCCAGACACAGGGCGGGCGCTCTCAGGACGACCTCTTCGGTAGCGATGCGGACAAGCCCGTCGACACGGACGCCATCGCCGAGGAGGCCGGCGCGGGCGAGGTCCAGAGCCTCGGCACCCTCGAGGCCGCGGCCAAGGCCTGCACGCTCTGCCCCCTCTACGCACCGGCCACCCAGACCGTCTTCGGCGAAGGGCCGCCCGATGCGCCCTTGATGTTCATCGGCGAGCAACCGGGCGACAAGGAGGACATTGCCGGGCGGCCCTTCGTCGGCCCGGCCGGCCGCGTCTTCGACCGTGCGCTCTCCGATGCCGGCATCGACCGGGACCGGGTCTACGTCACCAATGCCGTCAAGCATTTCAAGTTCGTGCCCCGTGGGCCGCGCCGCATCCACCAGAAGCCGGGCATCACCGAAATCAAGGCCTGCAATATCTGGCTCCAGGGCGAGATCGCGGCCGTGCGCCCCGCGATGGTCGTCGCGCTCGGCGCGACGGCCGGACGGGCGATCTTCGGGCGCGAGATCGGCGTGATGAAATCGCGCGGCACGGTCTTCGACATGGACGAGGACCTGCAGGCCTATGTCACCGTCCACCCGTCCTTCCTCCTGCGCCTGCCGGACGAGGAGCAGAAGCGGATGGAGTATAACCGCTTCCTCGCCGACCTGCGCCGCATCGCGGACGCGGTGCCGCAAGCGCGGATGGGGGCGTGAAGGTTGGCGGTCGTGTGAGGGCGGGACGTTGACGCAAGGGCTTCCGTCGCCCATCGCTGACGCGTGACCTTCCGCCTCGCCCACCTCTCCGATCCCCACCTCGCGCCCCTGCCCCGGCCGCGAAAGCGCGAGCTCGCCTCGAAGCGGGTGCTCGGCTACATTAACTGGCGCCGAGGGCGAGGCCGGGCGCACCGGGCCGATGTGCTCGAGGCGCTGATCGCGGACCTCAAGCATCAGGCGCCCGACCATGTCGCGCTGACGGGCGATCTTCTCAACCTGGCGCTCAAATCCGAGCTGCCGCCGGCCCTTGAATGGCTGGAGACGTTGGGGCCGCCGGGCTGGGTCTCGGTCGTGCCCGGCAATCACGACACCTATGTCGCCGGCGCGCTCGGCCGGCTGGAGACGGTCTGGGACGCCTATATGACGGGCGATGTCGTCGCCGCATTGCCCGGCGGACCGGACGCCGACGGTCATGACACGCCGGAGGCCAGCGAGCCCATCTTCGCGGGCGCGCCGCGCTTTCCCTATGTCCGGCGGCGCGGACCCATCGCCTTGGTCGGCGTGTCGAGCGGTGTGCCGACGGGGCCCTTCATGGCGACGGGCAAGGTCGGTCGGCGTCAGCGCGCGCGGCTTGGCGATCTCCTCACCGCCCTCGGCCGCGAAGGGCTCTACCGGGTCGTGATGATCCACCACCCGCCATTGCCCGGAACCGCGAAGCGCCTGCGCCGTCTGACCGATGGCAGCGCCTTCATGGACGTGCTGCGGGAGGCTGGAACGGAGCTCGTCCTTCACGGCCATAACCATACGCAGACGCTGGTCTGGGGCGGGGTGGACGGCGCCGAGACGATGCCGATCTGCGGCGTCCCGTCCGCCTCCGCCCTGCCCGACGCGCGTCATGCCAAACCGGGCGCCGCGTACAACCTCTACGAGATTGAAGGGACTGCCGAGACCGGCTGGCGAACTCGCGTGGAAACCCGCGGCCTCCTGCCCGACGGCACGGTCGGGGAGCGCGTTGCGGCGCAATTGTTGTCTGAATAACGTAAGGTCTGAGAGTACCACCCCTTTGGTCTGGTGGTGCGAAGTGGCGCGGCGGCAGTCTCTGAAGACCGTCGCCGCGCCTTCGCAGGGGGTACAACTACAACCTAGGCGCGACCTCTTAACAAGTCACTAACGCGCTGGAGAAAAGTCCCGGCGAGGGCGAGGAATGCTAGGACGGGACGGCTGGAGGTACGGTTACGCACCGGACCAAGCGTTGCAGGAACTGCCTTAGAGCCCGTCTCGAAGCTCGGAGGCGGAGGATCGTCGGGGCGTTATCGCGGATCCGCAAGGAGGCGACCGCAGTCGATGCCGGCGGCATCGGCGAGGATCGGCGACACCGCGGGCGGCGAAAACGACCGGCGAGCCGACCCGGCCGAGTTTCGAGATGGGCTCCTAGCCTCTCGGACCGCCGCGCGTTCACGACGAAACCGGACCGGGGCTTACGGTCTAGGGTCCGCTGCGTTAGTATCCGCATGGGCCTCGCTTTGCGTAGGCCCGGCGTTTGAGCGCGTGCGGTCGATCCGGGGGAAGGGCTGAGGGGCTGCCCCCCGATGGGCCGTCGCGTCGCTCGGCCCTTTCCCGCTCCGGGCCGGCTCATGCCGCCGCGTCCGGGCGGGAAAGGGCTTTCGCTGCGGCGCCCCCAGCCGACTGCCACCCGCCGCGTCTCCCGCGCAGCGTTTTCCGCGACCCTCCATTTCTCGCTTGGCAGCCCGCCGAGACCTCGCTAAAGCGCAGGCCGTCACGACTTGAACCGTATCAATTCCGATACGTCGCAGCGGGACCTATCGGGGAGAGCGCCATGGCACTCGGCGGCGACAAGGATTGGTGGCGCGGCGCGGTGATCTACCAGATCTACCCGCGCTCCTATCAGGACACGAATGGCGACGGCATCGGCGATCTGCCGGGCATCACGCAGCGGCTCGACCACATCGCGAGCCTCGGCGTCGATGCGATCTGGATCTCGCCCTTCTACACCTCGCCGATGGACGATTTCGGCTACGACGTCTCGAACTATCGCGACGTCGACCCGATCTTCGGCGCGCTCGCCGATTTCGACGCGCTCCTCGAGGCCGCCCATGCGCGCGGCCTCAGGGTGATGATCGACCTCGTCCTCAGCCACTCCTCGGACCGTCATCCCTGGTTCACCGAGAGCCGGGCCGGCCGCGAGAACCCCAAATCGGACTGGTACGTCTGGGCCGACGCGAAGCCCGACGGCACGCCGCCCAATAACTGGCTCTCGATCTTCGGCGGCCCGGCCTGGGAATGGGACACGCGGCGCAGCCAGTACTATCTGCACAACTTCCTCAGGTCGCAGCCCGACCTCAACTTCCACAACAGGGATGTGCAGGACGCGCTGCTCGACGTGACGCGGTTCTGGCTGGAGCGGGGCGTGGACGGCTTCCGGCTCGACACCGTCAACTTCTACTTTCACGACGCCGAGCTGCGCGACAATCCGCCCTGGACGCGCAACGAGGATTTCGCCGGCATCGACCGGCGGGTGAACCCCTACGGGTCGCAGGACCACCTCTACGACAAGACCCGGCCGGAGAATCTCGACTTCCTCGCCCGCTTCCGCCAGCTCCTCGACGAATATCCCGGCACGACTGCCGTCGGCGAGATCGGCGCCGACCGGGACGAGGAGGGCACGATGGCGGCCTATACCGAGGCCAACAAGCGCATTCACATGGCCTACAATTTCCGCCTCCTCGGCCCCCATTCGCAGGCCGAGGACATCGCCGGCATCGTCCACGGCATCGACCGGGCGATCGGGACGGGCTGGCCGTGCTGGTCGCTCTCCAACCACGACGTGACCCGGGTGCCGACCCGCTGGGCGCCGCAGGCCGACCCAAGCGCCTTCCAGCCCGTCGCGAGCGCGATGCTCCTGTCGCTGCGCGGCACGATCTGCCTCTATCAGGGCGAGGAGCTCGGATTGCCCGAGGCCGACGTGCCCTTCGAGGCGCTGCAGGACCCGCAGGGCAAGACGTTCTGGCCCGAGGACAAGGGCCGCGACGGCTGCCGCACGCCGATGCCGTGGACGGATTCGGAGGCCCATGCCGGCTTCTCCCTCGTCGACGGCTGGCTTCCCATGCCGTCCGACCACGCGCAGCGCGCCGTCTCGGCGCAGGAGAACGACGAGACCGCGCCGCTCAATCGCCTGCGCCGGTTTCTCGCCTGGCGGAGCGGACAGCCGGCGCTCGTCAAGGGTGATCTCGTCAGCGTGGAAGCCAGCGGCGAGCGGCGCGAGGTCGTCGTCGTCACGCGCGAGGCCGGGGGTGCGCGCCTGACCGGCGCCTTCAACCTGACGGGCGCGGCTGCCCGGCTCGCACAGCCGGAGGGGGAGCGGCTGGACGTGCCGGGCTTCGCCGACGCCGACGATGCGGGAGAGGCGACGGACGTGAAGGGCGAAGGCCTGATGCTCCCGCCCTATTCCTGCGCCTTCTTCGAGGCCTGACGGGTCGGCCGGATCAGTCCGTGTTGCCGACCACGGTCGCCGGCATCACCGGCGTGCCGAGCGAGACCCAGAGATTGGGGTCGCGGGCCGACTGGCGCTTGATGAAGGCGTAGCCGGTCGCCTTCCAGTGGGCGAGATCCTCGGCCTGATTGTCGAGGATGATGTCGCCCCCATCGGTCCGCGCCGTCAGCACGGCGTGGCCGAGCCCTTCGAGATCGCGCACGACGGTGATGAGAAGGGCGTTGGCCGGCCAGCCGAGCGCCAGCAGCTGCGCGCGCTTGAGGAGAACGTAGTCCTCGCAGTCGCCGGCCAGTGTCTCGATCGTCCGGGCGATACCCTTCTTCGAACCCTGCTTCGAGGCGAGGCGCAGTCGTGCCCGGCGCGGATAGGTCCACTCCTCGATGCGTCCGTAGAGCTTGATGTCGGTGATCGGGTGGACGGCGGCGTTGACGGCGCGGTTGACGGCGTCGAGCTCGGCCAGACGGTTCGCATCGAGCCGAACCGGCGCTTCCGTCTCGGTGGCGCCCCGGCGGCGGACCGCGGCGCAGTCCTGCGGGTGGAGCTGGCAGAAGGCGGTGTAGCCGCGCGGCACGCGGGCGAGCCGCTGAAGGGGGTGCAGCGCGTCCGGCAGGCCCCATCCCCGCACCGCCACCGAACGCTCGGCCAGCGAGGACGTGGCCGGTGCGGCGGACCGTGTGGAAGTCTCGTGTAGGATCGTCTCGTGAGACGGCGTCGCCAGCGCCGGACTTCGCGGCACCACCGTCGTGATCGGGATGGCGCAGGCCAGGGCCAGGGCCCAGCCGAGATGGCGCAGTTTCGGTATGGTCGTCCGGATAGGCCGATGCATCCTCTCTCCCCCAGTTGGAGAAGCGCACCACCTCACAAGTCTTGCACAAAGGTTCTTCTATTATGGAGAGAAGTTAACCTTTAATTAACCTATGTTATGATCCGCTCACCAGTGTCTCCCCGAGACTTAATCAGTGAACCATTCGTTTATTAACCAGGTCAACATAAGCGGGTTTGGCGTCCGGCACGGCCATGAAACTGTTGCATGCAAGCCGCAGAGACTGCAGGGCTTATAGTCCTTCTCCGTCGTTAGACGATTGAATGGTCTGAGACTTCCGGATCTGCTTAGGGCCCAGACCTATAAACCGGATGCGCTTCTGTTCGTCAGAACCGGTCCGAATGCGAAGGAAAGGTGAGAACGGACATGCTGGGCATATTCGACGAGCCTTTCCGCAGCAGGCGGGCCGGTTCTGACGAACCCTTCGGGCGTGGCCTGGCTGTCGCCCGGCGTCGTTGCGAAGGTTTGAAAGGCAGAAGCCTTCCTGCACCTTCGCGTCTATCCGGATCGACAGCCAGGCCGCGCAGAACGCACCCGGTTTATAGGTCTGGGCCCTAGGATAGACATTGCGCATATCACGAACGCGTCAGGACGATGCCCTCTCGGCACTGATCGTCGTTCGAGCTAGAGCCCGTCCGGGAACGCTGCGGCGGTGGGTTGGCGAAGGGGTTCGGCCGAGCCGTGAGGCGGCAGACACAGCCGATGCCGGCAGCATCGGCGAGGATTGGCAACGAAGCGGGCGGTCGAGCCGACCGTCAAACCGACCCGACTGCGTTTCCGGACGGGCTCCTAGTGGCTCGGTCGCCCGGTCGTAGGTGCAGCCGGCTGACAGAGAGAGACCGACACGGCCATGCCATCAATCGACGACAGTGCCGGATCGCACCGTGCGCCTTTCGCGGCGAGCGTTCTGACGCTCTATCCGGACATGTTCCCCGGCCCGCTCGGCCAGAGCCTGTCCGGCCGGGCGTTGGAGCGTGGCCTCTGGACGCTGGAGGCGCGGGCGTTGCGCGACCACGGGATCGGCCGGCACCGCGCGGTCGACGATACGCCCGCAGGCGGCGGCGCGGGCATGGTTCTGCGTGCCGACGTGGTGGCCGCGGCGCTCGACGCGCTCGATGAGGCAGGCGGCGGACCAGACGACCGCCCCCGCCTCCTGATGAGCCCGCGCGGACGGCCCCTGACACAGGCCCGTGTGCGCGAGATCGCGGACGGACCGGGCGCCATTCTCCTCTGCGGGCGCTTCGAGGGTGTCGACGAGCGCGTCATCGAGGCGCGCGGGCTGGAGGAGGTCTCGATCGGCGACTACGTGCTGTCGGGCGGCGAGATCGCGGCCATGGTGCTCATGGACGCCTGCGTGCGCCTGCTGCCGGGCGTAATGGGCGCCGAGGCGTCGGGCGAAGAGGAGAGCTTCGAGGGCGGGCTCCTTGAATACCCGCATTACACCCGGCCTCGCGAATGGGAGGGCCGCACGATCCCCGACACCCTCCTCTCCGGCGACCACGCCGCGATTCGGCGCTGGCGCGCCGAGCGGTCCCTCGCCCTCACCCGCGCGCGCCGGCCCGACCTCCTCGGCGAATAGGCCCATCGGCGAGCCGGCCAGGCTCAGGCCCGGCCAAGCTCAGCCAGGCTCAGCCAGGCTCACGCCAACGCGTCGATCGCCTCGTCGTCGAGCTGGCCAGGCACGATGGTGAGCGGGATGGGGAAGGTGCCGGCCCGACTCGCCAGATGGGTGACGAGCGGGCCAGAGCCATCGCTCGACGTGCCGGCCGCGAGCACGAGGATCGCGATGTCCTCGTCCTCCTCGACGAGGGCGGAGATCTCGTCCGTCCGGTTGCCCTCGCGGATGACGATCTCGGCGTCGAGGCCGGCGATCTCGCGCGCGCGGTCGACGAAGTGATAGAGCCGCTTTCGCGCCTCCTCCTCGGCCTCTGCCCGCATGACGGCCTCGACGCCGAGCCAGTGGGGGAAGTCCTCGCGCGGGATGATGTAGAGGAGGGTGAGGGAGCCTCCCGTCAGGCTGGCGCGCCGGGCGGCGAAGTAGACGGCCCGCTCGCATTCGGGCGTGTCGTCCACGACGGCGAGGAATTTCCGGCTGTGCCCCTCCTCGCGGCTGCGCCGTATCAGGCCCATGACGAAACCCGCGATCGGACCTGCAGGCCGATGGGCAGCGTGCAGGGCTCGCCCGACCGTCCTATCCCCGGTCGCTTTCGTGTCTTCACTCGATCCATAGCCGCAGTCTCCCCGTTCGCGCCGCGTCTGGTCCATCCGCCTTCGCCTCGGGGTCTATTGCCCCCCGAGAGCCCTGCGATGGCCGCGCGTCGTCCGGACGACATGTTGACGCGCCGCGCCGTCCCCGGCAACCGTCCCGCACCCGCGTTCCCGCACCCATCCGAAAGCCGACCTACATGATGAGCAATCCCTATTTGTCGGCCCCCGGCCCCGGCCCGGATGCGATTGCCGAAGCGCGCCGCGCCATCGCGGGAACGCTCGTTCGGACGCCCAATCTCGAACTTGCCAGCGCCCGCATCGCGCCGCATCTGCCAGACGGCGCGTCGGCGGTGATGAAGCTCGAACTCTTCCAGCAGGCCGGCTCGTTCAAGGCGCGCGGCGCCTATCTCAGCGTCGCGCGCCTCGACGAGACGGCGCGTGGGCGGGGCGTCGTCGGGGTGAGCGCGGGCAACCACGCGCTCGCCGTCGCCTGGGCGGCCAAGGCGGCCGGCGTCTCGGCCAAGGTCGTCATGTTCGAGGGCGTCGATCCCGTCCGCGTCGCGGGCTGCGAGGCGATGGGCGCCGGCGTCGTGATCGCACGCGATATCGCCGACGCCTTCGCCACCATGGAGCGGCTGGCCGAGGACGAAGGCCGCACCGTCGTCCATCCCTTCGAGGGCGAGGCGATCGCGCTCGGCACGGCGACCTGCGGGGCGGAGCTCATCGAGGATGCGCCCGATTGCGACATCGTCATCGTGCCCGTCGGCGGCGGAGGGCTGATCTCGGGCATGGCCCGGGCGATCAAGCTCGCCCGGCCGGACTGCCTCGTCATCGGCGTCGAGCCGACGGGCGCCGACGCGCTGACCCGCAGCCTCGCCGCCGGCCACCCGGTCCATCTCGATAGGGTCCGCACGATCGCCGATTCGCTCGGCGCGCCGATGACGATGCCGGCCTCCTTCGCCATCACGAAGGCCCATGTCGACGACGTCGTGCGCATCGAGGACGACGACATGCGCGCCGCGATGCGGCTCCTCTTCGACGCGACCAAGCTCGTCTGCGAGCCCGCCTGCGCCGCCTCGCTCGCCGCCCTCCTCGGCCCGCTGCGCGAGCGAGCGAAGGGCAAGCGCATCGGCCTCATCGCCTGCGGCTCCAATATCGGGCTGGAGCGG
Organism: uncultured Alphaproteobacteria bacterium; assembly: GCA_963842125.1. Taxonomy (GTDB): domain Bacteria; phylum Pseudomonadota; class Alphaproteobacteria; order Rhizobiales; family CAWCWK01; genus CAWCWK01. The sequence goes on from CAWJFE010000001.1 coordinate 766,872, forward strand.
TTCGCGGCCATCCTGGCGGTCTAATCCTCCAGCGCGTCGGCGCAGCGGGGGGCGGGGGCGTCGCCCCAGGGCATGATGGGCACGGTCGAGGTCGAATTCTTCGGGCTGCCGTCGATCAGCTTGTCGGTGTAGACGAGATAGACCAGCACGTTGCGCTCCGCATCGCAGCCCCGCACGATCTGGACCTCCTTGAAGAAGAGCGAGCGGCGCTGGCTCATCATCTCGTCGCCCTGCTCGAACGTGTCCTTGAACGAGACCGGCCCGACCTGGCGGCAGGCGAGCGAGGCGTCCGAGACCTCCTCGGCCACGCCGAACATGCCCGACACGCCGCCCTTCTCCGGCAGCGTGATGTGGCAGGCGACACCCTCGACGATCGGATCGTCGACGGCATAGACGGCCAGCTTGTGGTCGGGCGTGAGGAGCTTGAAGGCGGTCGACTTCTTGAAGATGAGATCGAGGTCCTGTGCCATCGCGGGGGCGCTCGCCAGGACGGAGAGAAGGGCGGCTGCGAGCAGGGAACGGGCTGGGCGGTGCATTATCGAAGACCTTTGGACGGTGGAGAGCCTGTGCGCAGACAAGCGGCGCGCGCCCCCGGGCGTTCCCTTCGCGCGGGGACACGGGCGTGTCACCCGCCGCGCCGTCCGCGAGCTTGACGACCTCTCTCGATCCTCCTCGATCCTCTCTCCATCCACCCTCGATCCTCTCTTGGCATCCCGCCCCCGTCTGTGACACACCGCCCGCATGACCAACGCGCACTCCTCCGCCCCGCGCCCCGCCGAGCGCCTCGAAGCCTGCCTCGCGGCCATCGGCGCGCGCGAGCAGGAGGTGCGCGCCTTTCGCCATCTCGACATCGACGGAGCCAAACGGCGCGTGGGCGAGATCGAGGCGCAGCTAGGGACACAGCTGGAGGCCGGCGAGGAGATCGGGGCCCTTGCGGGCCGCGTCATCGGCCTCAAGGACATCATCGACACGGCCGACATGCCGACCCGCTACGGCTCGCCGATCTACGAGAACCATCAGCCGGCCTCGAGCGCGGCGCTCGCCGTCCTCATCGCGCAGAATGACGGCGTCATCCTCGGCAAGACCGAGAGCACCGAGTTCGCCTGGCTGACGCCTACCCGCACACGCAACCCGCACGATCTTGCCCATTCGCCCGGCGGCTCGTCGTCGGGATCGGCGGCGGCGGTGGCGGCGGGGATGCTCGACGGTGCGGTCGGCACCCAGACCGGCGGCTCGGTCATCCGCCCGGCCGCCTTTTGCGGCATCGTCGGCTACAAGCCGAGCTTCGACCTCATTCCGACCGTCGGCGTGAAGACGTTCTCCTGGACGCTCGACACGATCGGCACCTTCGCGCGCGGCGTCGCCGAGGCGGCCCTGCTGGCCGGCGTCCTCTCGGGGCGCAACCTCGTGCCCTCCGCCCTGCCCCGCGCGCCGCGTCTCGGCGTCTTCGCGCCCGATGGCGGCGATGCCGATGCCTATGCCACGCTCCAGGCCGCGCGCGATGCCGCCGAGGCGGCCGGCGCCGTCCTTCTCGACCTTGCGGCCCCGCCTGCCTTCGCCCAACTCGACGCCGCGTGGCGGGTGATCAACGACTGGGAGGGCGCACGCGCGCTCGGCCACGAGCGCATGGCGCATGCCGATGGCCTCAGCGACGGCCTGCGCCGCACACTCGACATGGCGTCGATCCTGCCCGAATCGGCCCATGAGGAAGCGCTCGCGACGACGGCGACGGCCCGCGCGCAGCTGCCTATGATGCTCGGCGCCTGCGACGCGCTCCTCACCCTCTCCGCGCCCGGCCGGGCGCCGACGCTGGAGAGCACGGGCGATTCGCGCTTCAACCGACTCTGGACGCTGCTCGGCACGCCGGCCGTGACGGTGCCGGTGCCCGATGGACTGCGCGGCGGAGGCCTTCCCCTCGGCGTCCAGATCGTCGGCCCGCGCCTGGCCGACCGCACGGCCCTCTCCGTCGCCGCCTGGATGGAGCGCGTGCTGGCCGAAGCCGAAGGCGCAGGCAAGGGCGACGCCGCGTGATGGTAGGCGAGACCGCGCCCATCGACGACCGTACCCGGCCTCGCGCCCTCTCGCGACCGACTGGCGGCCGGACGGGCTTCTGGGCTCGCCCACGCGCGTTCTCGTCACGGGTGTGGCGGGCTTCATCGGTGCCCATGTCGCCGCGGCGCTTGATGACTCTCGGCCACGAGGTCGTCGGCGTCGACGATCTCAACGGCTATTACGATGTCGGGCTGAAACGGACACGGCTCGCGCGACTGCCGGTCGGCATCCCCGTCCACGAGTTGAGCGTGGCCGATCCCGCGCTCGTCGCGCTCGCGGCCGAGCTGCGCCCCCGGGTGATCGTCCACCTCGCGGCGCAGGCGGGCGTGCGCTATTCGATCGAGAACCCGCGCGCCTATGTCGAGGCCAACGTGATGGGCCAGATCGGCGTGTTGGAGGCCGCGCAGGCCGCCGGCACCGAGCATCTCGTCTACGCTTCCTCCTCCTCGGTCTACGGGCTGGAGCGGGAGATGCCGTTCCGCACCGACATGCGGGCCGACGATCCGGCCAGCGTCTATGCGGCGACCAAGCGCTCGGGCGAACTCCTCACCCAGGCCTTCGCGCGCCTTCACGGCGTCCCGGCGACGGGGCTCCGGTTCTTCACCGTCTACGGTCCCTGGGGCCGGCCCGACATGGCGCCGATGCTCTTTGCCGAGGCGATCCTGTCAGGCCGCCCGATCCGCCTCTTCAACGGCGGCGACATGCGGCGCGACTTCACCTATGTGGCCGACATCGTGGAGGGCATATTGCGGGCCGCCGACAAAGCCCCGATGAGCGATCCCCCGCACCGGCTCTACAATATCGGCCGGGGCGCTCCGGTCGATCTGATGGAGTTCGTGCGCACGCTCGAGGCGGCGCTCGGGCGCGAGGCGGTGCTGGAGCGATTGCCGATGCAGCCCGGAGACGTGCCCGCGACCTGGGCCGACACGCGCGCCCTCGCCGCCGACACCGGCTTCGCGCCCCGCACCGATCTCAAGCACGGCATCGCCGCCTTCGCCGACTGGTACCGCGCCTGGGTGGCCGACGCGGCGACCTGACGCTTCCTTCAAGACATCTCGCCCCCTCCGACGGGGTGCCAGCCTCCCCGTCCCCGGTCTATGCTGCGGACCCGTTCGATCTCGAGAAGGAAGCGCGACGCGTGCCCGAATGCCCCGGCCTCTACGATCTTGCCGCCATGCGAGACGGCCCGATGGCACGCCTGCGCATACCAGGCGGACGGCTGACGGCGCAGGCCGCGATCGGGCTCGCCGCGGCCGCGCGCGCGTGCGGCTCCGGCGCGATCGACCTCACCAATCGCGCCAACCTTCAATTGCGGGGGCTCGACATGGCGCGGGTCGGATGCGTTCCACGCGGAGCTCGACAGGCTCGGCCTCGCCCCCCGCGCCCGCCGGGCGGACCGCGCGCGCAACATTCTCGCGAGCCCGCTCGACGCAGACGGCGCCCTGCCCCGGCTCGTCCAGATGATCGACGCCGCCATCGCGCGGGCGGCCGATGCCGGCCGGCTCGAGGGCCTACCCGTCAAGGCCTGCTGCGTGATCGATGGCGGCACCGGCGACGTGATCGGCCTCGGCCACGATGTCGGTCTGATCAAGAAGGCGGGCGACATCTGGCGGATCAGCCTTGCCGGCCAGCCGAGCGACCGGGGCGTCGCGAGCGCGGATGCGCCCGGTCTCGTCATCCATCTCTTCGAGGCGATGGCCCGCGCGCGCCGACGGATCGGCGCCATGGAGCGGGCTGCGCGCGCCGAAGCGCTGCCCCGAACCGGCCTCGTCGCGCTCGCCGAGGCCCACCTTCCGCACTGGCCGGAGCCGGCCGACGATCTCGGAGAGCGTTCGGGCTACCTGACCTTGCGCGCACCGCTTCACGGGCTAGGGGCCGATGGGCTCGCGTCTCTCGGGATCTGGGCGGAGCGCGGCGACGGGCTCGTCCGCCTCGCGCCCAACCGGCGGATCGTGCTGGCCGGCCTCTCCGCCGATGCGAGCGCCACCATTCTGGCACGAGGCGGATGAGCGCGGCTTCGCGGTGAGCGTGCATCCCCTCCGCATCGTCGCCTGCGCCGGAGCGAAGGGCTGCCCCCGCACGGCGCGCGACACGCGAGGCGATGCCGCGGAACTCGCCGCCGCCCTCGCCAAGACTCGCGCCATGACCTTTGCCAAGAGCCGCAGCACCACGCCCCCGCATCGCCCCGCGACGATCCATCTGAGCGGCTGCCGCAGGGGCTGCGCCCGGCCCGGCCCGGCCGACTGGTTGCTCCGCGCCGAGGGCGATGCCTACGCGCTCTTCGCCGATGCCGCAGCCGATACGGACGCGCGGGCCTTGGAGACGATCGCACCCGCCGCGCTTCCCGCATGCCTCACCGCCTGGCTCGAAACGACACGGGAAGCCGCATGAGTCAGCCCCTCCCGCATCGCGCGCCACCATCGCTCGACTACGAGCGCGACCCCGCGACGATCTATCGCCAGTCCTTCGCGACCATCCGCGCCGAAACCGACCTTGCCCATCTGCCGGCCGATCTCGAAGCGGTGGCCGTGCGCATGGTCCATACCTGCGGGATGACCGACCTGCCGCGCGATCTCGACCATGGCCCGGGCGCCGACGGCGTCTCGGTCGGCGCCGCCGCGCGCGCGGCCCTGCGCGACGGCGCCCCGGTGCTTTGCGACGCCAACATGATCGTGGCCGGCGTCACCCGCTCGCGGCTGCCGGCCGACAATGAGATTCTCTGCCTTCTCGACGATCCGCGCGTGCGCGACCACGCCCGCAGCATCGGCAATACACGCTCCGCCGCCGCACTCGATTTCTGGGGCGAGCGAATGGCCGGCGCCATCGTCGCGATCGGCAACGCGCCGACCGCGCTCTTCCACCTTCTCGAACTTCTCGATGCCGGCACGCCCCGCCCCGCCGCCATTCTCGGCCTTCCCGTCGGTTTCGTCGGCGCGCGCGAATCGAAGCGCGCGCTGGCCGACGATGCGCGCGGCGTGCCCTTCCTCACGCTGCACGGCCGGCGTGGCGGGTCGGCGCTGACCGTCGCGGCCATCAACGCGCTGGCGAGCGAGATCGAATGACGGCTTCGAGCGAAGAGCACGGCACGCTCGCCGGCATCGGCGTCGGCCCCGGCGACCCGGAGTTGATGACGCTAAAGGGGCTGCGGCTGCTGAAGGCGGCCTCGGTCGTCGCCTATCCGTGCAAGTCCGCCGATGGCGGCGTCGCCCGGCGCACGGTCGAGGCGTTCCTGACCGCGGAGCAGACGCTTCTGCCCATGGTCTATCCGCTGACGGCCGACGGGGCGGACCGGGCGGACTACGAGGTCCGCCTCGCCGGCTTCTACGACGAGACGGCGGAGGCGCTGGCCGCCCATCTCGCGGCGGGGCGCGACGTCGCCGTCCTCTGCGAGGGCGACCCCTTCCTCTATGGCTCCTTCATGTACTGGCACGCGCGGTTGAAGGACCGGTTCGCGGTTCTGACCGTGCCCGGCGTCTCCTCGGTGGTCGCAGGCCCGGTCTCGGCGGCCGTGCCGCTCACGGTTCGCGACGATGCGCTGAGCGTGCTGCCGGGCACGCTCGGCGAGGACGATCTCGTCGCGCGCCTGCGCGGCTGCGACGCCGCCGTCATCCTCAAGCTCGGGCGGACCTGGCCCAAGGTGCGCCGCGCGCTCGACCGGGCCGGGGTGCTGGAGCGGGCCCTCTATGTCGAGCGCGCAAGCCATGCGTCGGAGAACGTGCGTCCGGCGACCGAGGTCGACGCGGCGCGTCCGCCCTATTTCTCGATGGTGGTGGTGCCCTCGGCGCGGCCCGTCGACGTCGCCCAGCCGCAGCGCCCGCCGGTGCGCGCATGTGGATCGGCCGGGCGCCTCACCGTCCTCGGCCTCGGCCCCGGCCAGGCCGACTGGCTGACGCCCGAGGCCCGCGCGGCGCTGGAGACGGCCGATGTCTGGGTCGGCTACGAGACCTATCTCGGCATGGCCGCCGCCCTCGTCGCGCCCCGCCCCGAGCAGATCTTGGCGCCGAGCGACAACCGGGTGGAGCGTGAACGGGCGGAGGACGCGCTCGACCGGGCCGCCGACGGCGCCCATGTCGCGCTCGTATCGTCGGGCGATCCGGGCATCTTCGCCATGGCGGCCGCCGTCATGGAGGCGCTCGAGGCCTCGCCGGAGCGCTGGACGCGCGTTGGCGTCGACATAGCGCCCGGCATCAGCGCGATGCAGGCCGCCGCCGCGCGGATCGGGGCACCGCTCGGCCACGATTTCGCGGTCATCTCGCTCTCCGACTACCTGAAGCCGCTCGATCGTGTGATCGCCCGCGTCCGGCACGCAGCCGAGGCCGACCTCGTCCTCGCACTCTACAATCCCGCCTCGCGCACGCGGCGCACTCAGCTGGACGCCGTCCTCGACGTCCTTCGCAGAACGAAGGCCGGCGAGACGCCCGTCCTGGTCGCGCGCGATGTGGGGCGTGCGGGCGAAACGGTCAGCCTGACGAGCCTTGCCGCGCTCGATCCCGGTATCGTCGACATGCGCACGCTCCTCATCGTCGGCGCATCGCACAGCCGCATCTTCCAGCGAGGCGACCGGTCGCTTTTCTATACGCCCCGCCGCTACGGGCCGGCCGCGCTCGCCGAGGCCGCGGAATAGCGATGGCGGACGCGCGCCGCCCGGACCGCCCGCTGCGATATGGCTGGACGACGGGCGCCTGCGCGACGGCCGCGACCAAGGCGGCCTTCACGGCGCTCGTCACGGGCCGCTTTCCCGATCCCGTCAGGATCACGCTGCCGCGCGGCGAGACGCCGGCCTTCGCTCTCGCGAAGGAAGCGGCGGGGACGGAGCGCGACGGCTGGGCCGAGGCCGCGATCGTCAAGGATGCGGGCGACGATCCGGACGTGACCCACGGAGCGCTCGTCTCGGCGCGGGTCGAACGGGGGCCATCCGGCTCCGGCGTCACTTTCCAGGCGGGCGCGGGCGTCGGCACGGTCACCAAGCCCGGCCTGCCGCTGCCTCCGGGCGAGCCGGCCATCAACCCGGTGCCCCGCGAGATGATGCGCGCCGCGATCGCGGAGGTCGTCGCGGCGCATGGCGGCGGCGGCGATGTGATCGTGACGATCGCGGTCGCGGGCGGCGAGGCGCTGGCGCGGCAGACGTGGAACCCTCGGCTCGGCATCGTCGGCGGGCTCTCGATCCTTGGCACGACAGGCATCGTGGTGCCCTATTCCTGCGCGGCCTGGATCGATTCGATCCACCGGGGCGTCGATGTCGCGCGCGCCAGCGGCACGCGGCACATCGCAGCGGCGGTGGGGGCGACGTCGGAAGGTCTGGTCCAGCGGCTCTACGATCTGCCCGAGACGTCGATCATCGACATGGGCGATTTCGCCGGCGGGCTCCTCAAGTACCTGCGCGCGCACCCGGTGCCGAAGCTGACCATCGCCGGGGGATTCGCCAAGATGTCGAAGCTGGCGGCGGGCCATATGGACCTTCATTCCGGGCGCAGCCAGGTCGATGTCGCCGTTCTTGCCGCGCTCCTCGAAGAGGCCGGCGCAGGTGTCGATCTCGTCGCGCGGGCGCGGAAGGCGAACACGGCGCTCGAAGTGCTGACGCTGGCGGAAGGCTTCCATCTCGGCGATCGCATCGCGGAGGCCGCGCGCACATCGGCCGTCTCCGCCCTCAAGGGCGCCGAGGTCGAGATCGAGATCGTCGTCTCCGACAGAGAGGGCCGATTGGTGGGTCGAAGCGGCTAGAGCCGTTCCAACGGAGGTGCGATAGCACCGCAGCGTGGGGAACCGCGCAAAAACGATGCGCTAGAGCGCGTTCGGTGAATGGATAGGAACCGGACACGCCCTAGAGGAGCTTCGGCGACGCTTGGCCCGGTGCGACCTTAGCGTCAGCCGCCATTCTTGGGCACCGGCTGGAGACTACGGGGGCGCAGTAGGCGGGACCCAGCGTTCGGTCTCCGGACCGATCGCACGACTTGCACCGGTTCGCCTACGATCTGGGCGATGCGATCGACGCTCTCGATCCTCGGGTCCGTGCCCGAGGATGACGAGGAGGAGAGCATGGAGGGCCGAACCGACGTTTCCTGGAAAGGCAGGTTGCCATGGACCCGCTATCGAACGGGGCCGTGGGAGACCTCGGGAGCCATCAGAGCAATGCGAGTTGCTGCGTCGCCGCTGCGTCCGTCCGTGTCTTTCGCCCATTCGCTCGGGCCGCCCGCGCCGGGGGCCTGAAGAGGTCGGTGCGTAGCTGCATCCTCTTGCCGTCGAGACCGAGGCGTTTCATCGCCACCTCGAAGCGGCGCTGGAGAAGGTAGGCATAGGGGCCCGAACCCTTCATGCGCGTCGCCCAGTCGGCATCGTATTCACGCCCGCCCCGCGTGCCCTTCAAGAGGTTGAACGCCTTGTCGAGCCGGTCGGGGTAGTGCTCCATCAGCCAGGCGCGGAAGATGGGTTTGAGCTCATGCGGCAGGCGCAGCAACACGTAGTCGGCCTCGGCAGCGCCCGCATCGCGCGCAAGCCGCAGGATCGTCTCCAGTTCGTGATCGTTGAGCGCCGGGATCATCGGCGCGGCCACGACGCCGGCGCGGATGCCGGCCTCGTGCAGCTTCGCGATCGTCTCGAGCCGCTTCTCGGGCGCCGAGGCGCGCGGCTCCATACGGCGCGAGAGGTCGCGGTCGAGCGTGGTGACGGAGACGAAGACCTTGACGAGATCTTTCCCGGCCATGCGGGCGAGAATGTCCGCATCGGCCAGCACGCGGGACGACTTGGTGACGATGGCGACCGGATGGTTGGCGCGCTCCAGCACTTCGAGCACGCGCCGGGTCAGCCGATACTGCGTCTCGATCGGCTGATAGGGATCGGTGGCGGTGCCGAGCGCGATGGTACGGGGCGTGTAGCCGGGCGCGGCCAGTTCGCGCTCCAGCGCCTCGGCCGCGTTGACCTTGGCCGTCAGCTTGGTCTCGAAGTCGAGGCCGGGCGAGAGGCCTAGAAAGGCGTGGGTCGGGCGTGCGAAGCAATAGACGCAGCCGTGCTCGCAGCCGCGATAGGGATTGATCGAACGGTCGAAGCCGATGTCGGGCGAGGTATTGCGCGCGAGAATGCGCCGCGCCCGCTCCTCGCGCACCTCGGTCGCGAGGCCGGTCTCGGCGGCGCCGGAACCCCAGCCGTCGTCGAAACCGATGCGGTCGTGCCGCTCGAACCGGTTGACGAGATTGACCGTCGCGCCCCGGCCGCGCCGACGCTCATGGACGACCGTCTCCGGGCGACCACCGATGGGGAGCGCAGGCGCGCGGCCCGCGTGCGTGTCGTCGTAGGCATTCGACATGCTCCGTCCATAGCGGATTATCGAGAACATATCAAGAACGAAAACTGTTGCTCTCGAGCGTCCAGGGCCAGCGGACTATGCCGGCTCGGATCGAGCGAGGCCTTTCGGCGTCAGGTAGGCGAGGAGGCGTCGTTCTTTCAGATCGATGGCCGCGAAGGCGCAGGTCGGCAGACGGTCCAGCACCGCGATCGACGGGCCGCCCGGCAGAGCGGTGTCGCACGCGGCCTGCGCGAGGTCATGGAGACCGGGCGCGTGGCCGACGAGGAGCGTTCCGTCGGCGCCCTCCGCGTCGAGAATATCGCCGAGCGTAGAGGCGTCCGCTTCGTAGAGGGCGCCGAGGAAGACGGGGTCCGGCAAGGCCCATTCGGGGGCCATCAGGGCAAGCGTCTCGCGGGTGCGCCGTGCCGGTGAGGACAGGACGCGCGAGGGCGCGAAGCCGAGGCCGGCGAGAGCGCGGGCCATGACCGGCGCGTCCCGCCGCCCCCGGGGATTGAGCGGCCGCGCGACGTCGGGCTCGGGATCCTCCCAGCTCGATTTGGCGTGACGCAGCAGCATGAGCATGGGAAGCGGCTCCCGGGCTGTGGTGTCGGGCCGTCGTGTCGGGCCATGGTGGCGGGGTTGCCACGGTCCGGTCCGGCCGAGCGCGCGACACGAACGACGACGCGGACAACCACCCGGCACAAACCGCTACCCGGCAAGCCTGCGCCCGGCAAGACTTGCCGACCAAGCCTCCCGCGCCGCCGCCTCGTCCGCCTCGTGCGTGATCGCTCCGGCGACGAAGCCCGCGCAATGGTTGGCTTTCCTTATCAACTCGTGGCCGCGCGAGAGTTTGGCACAGGGCTTGCAAGGAAGGGGCGAAGCTCAATGCCAGACGCACGGCCCTTGCGCCGTTGCGCGAGAAGGAGACATCACATGGGTATCTACGGCGCTCTCACCACCGCGGTCACCGGCCTGCAGGCGCAGTCCTTCGCGCTGGAGAACATTTCCGGCAACATCGCCAACTCGCAGACCACCGCCTTCAAGCGCACCGACACGTCCTTCGTCGACTATGTCGTCGAGAATTCGCCCAAGCGTCAGAAGTCGGGCATCGTCTCGGCCTTCTCGCGCCAGACCAACGACGTGCAGGGCGATATTCTCGCCTCCTCGACCTCGACCTCGATGGCGATCAACGGCGACGGCTTCTTCCAGGTCGAGCGGCTCTTCGACTTCTCGGACGCGCAGCCGGTCTTCAACGGCGAGAACTTCTATTCGCGCCGCGGCGACTTCCAGGTCGACCGCTTCGGCTACCTCGTCAACGGCGGCGGCTACTACCTCAAGGGCCTGCCGGTCGACCGCATCTCGGGCAACGTGTCGGGCACGGTGCCCGAGGTCATCAAGATCCCCAACGACTTCCTCGGCGCCAAGCAGACATCCGAGGTCGCCATCCGCGCCAACGTGCCGGCCGATCCGCGCACCGTCTTCTCCGGTCAGAACGGCGGCGATCCCTACATCGCCGACTCGCTTCAGGCCAACGCCTCGATTGATGACGCCGATCTCGATGCCTTCCTGGAGTCATCGATCGCAGGCGGTGCCATTACCGTCTTCAATGAGAACGGTGCGCCGATGAATGTCCAGATGCGTTGGGCGCAGCTGGATCCGGCCACCTCTGGTATCGCCGCACCGCAGACAGCGTGGAAGATGTATTATCAAGTCGCCGACGTTCAGGATCCGTCCTATACGGTAGGCGACGATGTCTGGAAGGCGATGCCCAACAATAGCGGCGGAGCGGGCGAAGAAATCTTCGTCTTCGACAAGAACGGGAAGCTGAACATTGCCGATACCTACAATGGTAACGACAACTACGTTGATATCGCGCCCTTAGACATCGGCGGCCAGACGATTCCGTCTATCCGCTTCAACTTCGGCGAGACGGGCCTCACCTCCTATGCCGATCCGTCGGGCGCCTATCAGGCGACCGAGCTGGAGCAGAACGGCTATCCGGCGGGCGAGCTCGTCGACGTCGAGATCTCCGACCTCAACCGGATCCGGGCCAACTACTCGAACGGCATCTCGATCGACGTCGCCGAGATCCCGCTCGTCTCGTTCAACTCGGAGAACAATCTGCGCGCGCTTGACGGGGGCGGATTCGCCAAGACGACCGAATTGGGCAACCCGATCCAGGGCGCCAACGCGTCCATCATCGGCGCGTCGCTGGAGGCTTCCAACACCGATATCGCCGACGAGTTCTCCAAGCTCATCGTCACCCAGCAGGCCTATAGCGCCAACACCCGCATCGTTTCCTCGGCCGACGAGATGATGCAGGAGACGCTCAACATGAAGCGCTAGCCTCATAGGGACTAGGCCTAGGCGGCGACGTCTGCGCGCGGCGTCCAGGCGCCGCGCAAGGCTCACGCCGCGCCATCGGCCGATCGGCAAGACCATCAGCCATCGAGACCATCGCGGGGCGCCACGGGCGCCTCGTTCCCGGAAACGGCCATCGGCGCCGCCCGGAGTTAAACGGACGATAACCCTGACGGGCGTATCGTGGTGAACGGACAGGGTTAAAGCGCGCGACCCAGAGGGTCACGCCCGCAGGTCTCGCGTAGTCGCAAGGGGTGTATCATGGGTCTAGGCAACGTATTGGGCACCGCTCTGTCGGGTCTGCAGGTCACGCAGAGCTCGATCGAGATCGTCAGCCAGAACATCGCGAACTCGACCACCAAGGGCTATACGCGCAAGCTGCACGACCAGGACTATGTCGACGCCAACGGCTCGAACTACGTCCGCTCGCTCGAGGCGACCCGCGCGCTCGACGTCATGCTCCAGCGCTCGGTGCGCCAGGAGACGGCTCGGATGGGCGAGACCGAGGCGCGCAACGGGCTCCAGTCGCAGCTCGGCCTCCTCTTCGGACAGCCGGGCAGCAACATCGCGCTCGACACCATGTTCAACGACGTGGTCGAAGCGCTCGAGGGCCTCGTGACGACGCCCGAGAGCAACGGCGCCCGCCAGGAAGTACTCTCCCAGGCGCAAAGCTTCGCGGCCCGGCTCAACCAGCTCTCCGACGGCGTGCAGGAACTGCGCCGCCAGGCCGAGGTCGGCATTGCCGAGGGCGTGCGCGAGGCCAATGACGCGCTCCAGGAGATCGAGCGCCTCGACGCGCAGATCGTCATGGAGACCGGCATGGGCCGCGTCGACGCGGACCTTCTCGATCAGCGCGACATCGCCATCGATAGGCTCAACGGCTTCATGGAGGTCCGCACCTTCGAGAAGGGCAATGGCGGCGTCTCGGTCATGACGACGGGCGGCGTGATGCTGCACGACATCCGCGCCGTCGAGATCTCCTTCGACAGCCGCCGCTCGGTCTCGGCGCAGCAGCTCTACGACCGCGACGACGCCCAGCGCGGCGTCGGCACGATCACGATCGGCATGCCGGACGGCGCCAAGCTCGACCTTCTCTCCTTCGACGGCATGCGCGGCGGCAGGCTCGCCGGCCTCGTCGACATGCGCGACACCGACCTCGTCGAGGCGCAGGCCCAGCTCGACGAGATCGCCCACGCGCTCGCCAAGGCGACCCAGACGACGCCGGCGTCGGTCGCCCCGGAGGCGCCGCCCGCAGTTCCGCCTGCGAACTGGCAACCGACCTATGACGATTTCAGCCTTGACCTGACCGGCTTCGCTGAGGGCGATACACTATCGCTGACCTTCCAGAACCAGAAACTACACGTTTGTCGCGCAGGACGGCGCAGGCGCGATCGATCCCGGCTTCACTGCGGATCCGAACGACACGGTCGTAGCCCTCGACGTCTCGCGACCGCCAGACAGCGTCGGACTGGGCCACGACCATCGCCGGCAATCTCGCAGGCGGAACGAGCGCGCTCAATGTGGTCTCGGCCGCTGGCGATACGCTCACGATCCGTGGTGGGCCGTGCTGATTCTCTGAAGGTTTTGCCGGAACAATCGCTCAGGACGCCAATGGGCGCCGCTCGGCCTTTCGCTCTTCACCGCCGGCGCCACGGCCTATACGAACGCGCCCGGCCTCGGCTTCCAGCAGAAGCTCGGGTTTGCGGCCAACATCTCGGTCAACGCCGACCTCACGAACGATCCGAGCCGGCTGGTGCGCTATTCGGCGACGACCTACCAGGGCGACACGGCCCGGCCAGAGGCGCTTCTCGAAGCCTTTGACGGCGCGACGCGCAGCTTCGCGCCCGCCGGCGGCGTCGGCGGTCAGGGCAAGCCCTTCGAGGGCACCCCGTCCGACTATCTGCGCGCCGTCATCTCCTCGCAGGGCGCCCGCACCGCCAACGAGGCGCGCCGCGCCGACGCGCAGTCGCTCGTCACGCAGAGCCTCGTCGAGCGCGCCGAGCGCTCGTCGGGCGTCGATATCGAGCAGGAGATGGCCGATCTCCTCGATCTGCAGAACATCTACAACGCCAACAGCCAGGTCATCCGCGTGGTGCAGGAGCTGATGGATCAGCTGATGAACTCCGTCCGGTAGCGCCCGGACGAAATGCCTGGTGCGCGGCGCGCAAGCCGCGCGGACGACCGGGACCAGACGACAAGGCGCACGCTTCGCCGGGCGCGACACGAGTTGAGGGTTAAGACGATGCTTATTTCGGGCTACGGCGCAGGCACCAACCTGAGCTACCAGATCCGCAACATGCAGGACACGATGGGCGACCTGCAGCGCCAGCTCTCGACGGGCAAGGTGAGCCGCGATTTCGCCGGCCTCGGCGCCGGGCGCGACGTGTCGCTGACCATGCGGGCCCAGCTCTCGAAATCGTCGTCCTTCGGCCAGACGATCTCCTTCGTCTCCGGCCGGCTGGAGGCGACGCAGCTCGTACTTCAGAGGGTCGAGGGCATTCTCAACGACACCGCCACCGGCACGCTCGAGGCCAATATCCAGCTGACCTCGGAGGGCAAGACCGTCCAGCAGATGCTGGCCGACAAGCGCCTCGAGGAAATGCTCGCCCTCCTCAACACAGAATACGAGGATCGCAGCCTCTTCTCCGGCCGCAAGACCGACGGCGCCTCCAATATCGGCGCCGACGCGATCATGAACGGCGCAGGCGGCAAGGACGGTCTCTTGGAGATCATCGACGAGCGCCAGGCGGCCGACAAGGCCGGCGCCAACGGCGCGACGGGGCGCGTGGGTGTCACGGCATCCTCCGCCACGGCGGTCACGCTCGCTGACGAGGCCAACCCGTTCGGCCTCAAGCTGAGGCCGGATTCGCTCCTCACCAGCCTGCCCGCGGCCGTCACCACCGTTCCCGCCGATCCGACGACATACGTGCCCGCCGCAGGCGGGGTCTCCGAGACCCTCGGCTTCGATCTCGGCGCGACCATGCCGGCTGTCGGCGACTGGATCTCCTTCGAGGTCGAGATGCCCGGATACGACGCCGACCTCTACTCGATCCTCGAGGACCCCACACGCGAGCGCACGCGCGCCGAGCAGACCCATCTCATCGAGACCATCCGACTGAAGGCCGGCCCGGCGGGCGCCAGGGATCCGGAGTTCGTCGCCGTCGCCGGCACCTATACGCCAGCCCTTCGCGAGCCCAACGATATCATGGGCTTCGAGCTCGGTGAGGGTGCGACGCCCGCCGACAGGATCGCCGCCACCGCCGCCAACATGCAGGCCGCCATTGAGGCCGCGTTAACCGAAATGACGGTCGAGAAGCTGCCCAATGCCTCCGCGATCCAGGCGGCCGAGGACTTCTTCGCCTATGACGACGCGGCCAGCACGACGCATCCCAAGCGGGTGAATGCCACGCAGGACGACTGGCTGCCCAACGCGACCGCCAAGGCGACCACGACGCTCTGGTACACCGGCGAGGTCGGCGGCGGGCGGGCGCGTGATTCGGCCGTCGCCAAGATCGACGACAACCTCAAGGTCTCCTACGGCGCCCGCGCCAACGAGGACCTCTTCAAGGACACGCTCGCCGCGCTCGCCGTCTTCGCCAGCGAGGACTTCCCCGTCGACGACAACGAGAACCGCGCGCGCTACATGGACATGGCCGACCGGGTCCGCTTCTCGGTATCGGGCACCGAGACCGACCAGCGCTCGCGGGCCCTGCAGGCCGATTTCGCCTCCGTGCAGGTCGCCGTCGAGGAGGCCCGCCAGCGCCACCGCTTCCGCGACGTGCTCGCCGAGGACATGATCGACCGCGTCGAGGCATCGGACGACAACCTCGTCGCCACCCAGCTCCTCGCGCTCCAGACGCAGCTGCAGATGAGCTTCCAGACGACATCCATGATCTCGCGCCTCAGCCTGGCCAACGTGCTCTAGGAAAGCGCGACGGCCGCTCTGACGTGGCCGCGAACAGGAAAAGGCCGGACTGGGAGGTCCGGCCTTTTTCGTGGTCGATCGTGGTGATGTCGAAGCCGATCGCTCCCGAGTTCCGGCCTCAGTCGTCGCGATAGACCCGCTCGCGGCGCTCGTGCCGCTCCTGCGCCTCGATGGAGAGCGTCGCGATGGGCCGTGCGTCGAGGCGCTTCAATGCGATCGGCTCGCCGGTATCGTCGCAATAGCCGTAGGAGCCGTCCTCGATCCGGGCGAGCGCGGCGTCGATCTTGGCGATGAGCTTGCGCTGCCGGTCGCGGGCACGAAGCTCGATCGCGCGGTCGGTCTCCGACGAGGCGCGGTCGACGATGTCGGGCAGCGCGATCCGGTCCCGGCTCAGCGAGTCGAGCGTCTCCTGGCCCTCGCGAAGGAGCTCTTCCTTCCACGCGACGAGCTTGCGGCGGAAATAGTCCTTCTGCCTCTCGTTCATGAAAGGCTCGGCCGGGCTCGGCTGGTAGTCCATCTCGATCAGCGACATCATGCGTTCCCCTGATTGCCGGACCCCGCTCTCCCGGCGGCGCCCGTTGCGGGACCGGATGCGAACCCGCCCGCCATTGTCGTCCTCTGCAGTCCTTTTGGCGGTCCCGCCGGCCAACCTCACGACCCGAGGGCCGTGTGGTGACCGGGAGCACTGCCACGGACGTTTCGCGCGCAGCATACGCGCAAAGATGAACAAGCTGTGGCGTGATACGCCTGGAGCCTTGCGAAGGCCGCTTAAATTTCGGTCATCGACGGCCCTTCGGGAGCGTCAATCGCCGGCATTCCCAAGGCCTGCGACGTCTCTGTCGTGGTATGCTTGGTCGTGTGTCGCTTGATCGGGTGTCGCTTGATCGTGTGTCGCCTGCGCCGTCTCGGCTTTGGCGAGCTCCACGCGCACCCGCAGCTCCAGCGCGGCCATGACCCGCTCCAGCCCGGCATCCATGCCGGGACCGCCCAGCGCGTGCAGCTGGCCAGCCAGGACGTCGAGCGCGTCGCGTCCCTCGCCGCCGGCGAGACGGTCGGCGCGAACCTCGTCGAGCGTCTCCAGGATCGCGAGGCCCTTGCGGGCCCGGCGCCGGGTCGCCGGCGAGACGGCCTCCTCGCCGGCTTGCAGCGATAGAAGACCTTCGACGGCACCGGCCGCCCGCATGGACGGGCTGCGCAGCGGCCGACGCCCGGTGAGTAGGGCAGCGAACTCGCCGCGCCCCGTGCCGCCCGTGCTCAAGCCTCCCGTGGCCTGCGCCCCGGCGCGGGGCACGGCAGAGCCGATCCGCCTCGTCTTGGCCTCGATATACACGCAGCCACCGGCCTTTCGCTCGAGAGGATCTCGGGTTCGGATGATCCCAGGCCTGGACGACGTCCGGTCGGGATGATCTCACCTCACCCTCGCGGGCTTTGCCTAACGAGCGGTTAACGCCCGTCCCGGCCTGGTGCGAACGGCCGCGCCATCGCGCCACACCGACGAAACCCCTCGTTAACCACGTTGGGGGACGATGCGGCCTGAGAACACGGCGCGTCATCCGTCCGCGCATCTTCGCACGACGGTCGATTAGGGGTTGGGTCGCATGGCTGAAGGTCCACGGGCTTGTGATGACAGGCCGACGATGCGCCGCAACCCGAGGCCTCGCGCGGCCGGGATCGTCTCCCGTCTGTCGCACCGGGTGGCCGGTGCCGCGACGATGCTCGGCCTCGCTGCCGGCCTCGTGATCGGGCTCGGCGTCCTCGCCCCGGCCACGGCCGAGGCGGCGTCGCGCATCAAGGATCTCGTCGAGGTCGAGGGCGTGCGCGAGAACCAGCTCGTCGGCTACGGCCTCGTCGTCGGCCTCAACGGTACGGGCGACGGCCTCAACAACTCGCCCTTCACCCGGCAGAGCCTCGAGGCCATGCTGGAGCGCATGGGCGTCAACACGCGCGGCGAGCGGTTGAAGACGGCCAATGTGGCCGCCGTCATGGTGACGGCGAACCTGCCCGCCTTCTCCACCCAAGGCACCCGGATCGACGTGACGGTCTCGGCCATGGGCGACGCGCGCTCGCTTCTGGGCGGCACGCTCCTCGTCACCCCTCTTCTCGGTGCCGATGGCGAGGCCTATGCGGTCGCGCAAGGCCCGCTCGCGGTCGGCGGCTTCGCGGCCGTGGGCGAGGCGGCCACCATCACGCGCGGCGTGCCGACCTCGGCCCGCATCGCCAACGGCGCCCTCGTCGAGCGCGAGCTCGGCTTCGACCTCTCCCACGTGCGCAGCCTGCGCCTGTCGCTGCGCAATCCCGACTTCACGACCGCGCGCCGCATCGAGCGCGCCATCAACGGCTTTCTCGGCCTCAAGGTCGCGCACGCGACCGATCCGGCGACGGTGCGGCTCGACGTTCCGGCCGAGTTCATCTCGGGGGGCACGCACGCCGTCGTCTCCAAGGGCGGCGACGGATATCCCGGCACGGCCGGGCGCTCCGACATCGTCGGCCTCATCACCGAGATCGAGCAGCTGACCGTGACGCCCGACCAGATCGCCCGCGTGGTGATCGACGAGTCGACCGGCGTCATCGTCATGGGCGCGGCCGTCCGTGTCAGCGAGGTCGCGGTCGCGCAGGGCAACCTCACCGTCACGATCACCGAGGCGCCGCAGGTCAGCCAGCCCGCGCCCTTCTCCGACGGCGTGACGACGGCCGTGCCGCGCACCCAGGTGACGGTCGACGACGAGCCGCTCAACGGTCTCGCCATCGTCGCCGAACAGGTCACGCTCTCGGAGCTCGTCGACGGGCTCAACGCTCTCGGCGTCGGCCCGCGCGACATGATCGCCATCCTTCAGGCCATCAAGGCGTCGGGCGCGCTCCAGGCCGATCTCGACGTCATCTAAAGCCGTTCCAGCGAAGGTGCGATAGCACCGCAGCGTAAGGAACCACGCAAGAACGACGCGCTAGAGCCCGTTCGGTGAATGGATAGGAACCGGATGCGCTCTAGCCACTCCTCACTCTTCCTCGTCAACCAGTCTCGAGAAGGCACCCCATGGAACTCCAGGTCTCCCCGGCGCAGATGCAGAGCATCAAGGACGGCCGTGTGCCCGCGCACGTGGCCAAGATGGCCCGCGAATACGAATTGGTCTTTCTCCAGACCTCGTTCAAGGCGATGTTCGGTGAGATGATGGACGGCGTCGGCGAGACGGGCGCGGGTGCGGCCACCTGGCAGTCCATGCTGGTCGAGGAATACGCGAACGCGGTCGCCGATGTGGGCGGGATCGGCCTCTCCGACGCCCTCGCGCGCGACATGATGCGCTATCAGGAGATCGGCCAGTGATCGCCGCCCAGGCATCTGCCCACCATCATGCCGAGACGCCTGCCCCCCTCGCACTGATCGACGACGACGAGGACGGCACCGAGATCGCGCCCGTGCGCGACGAGGCGGAGGCCGACGGTCTCCTTCTCCACCTCACCGAGACGATGGAGGCGATGAACGCGGTCATCGAATTGGAGACCCGGCTCGTGCGCGCCGCCAAGCTGCGCGAGGCCATGCGCCTCCACGACGACAAGTACCGCCTCGTGCGCCAATACCGCACGGCGGTGCGCGCGATGAAGGCCAACGGGCCGGTGCTGCGCGACATGATGCCCGAGCGCATGGAGCGCCTCTCGCAGCGCCACGACGCCTTCGCACGCTCGGTCAGCGCCAACCTGGAGACGCTGCGCACGGCGCGCGACGTCTCCGAAGGGCTGGTGCGCGCCGTCTCGACCGAGCTCCACGAGGCCCACGCCAACGCGCCCTATTCGGAGAAGGGCCAGGTCGACCTCGCCCCGAAATCGACGCCGCTCAGCATCGACAAGGGCGTTTGAGGGTCAGCCGGGTTTCGCGCCTCCAGCTTTCGTTACCCGGCGCAGCGTCAGGTTGATTCGCCCGCCATCGGGCAGGATGTCCGTCATGTCGAGCCCGGGCGGGGCGGTGTGCGCCACCACCCGGTCGACGCCGTGATAGGCGAGCCGGGCCTCGCCCTGGAGCGTGAACGCGTCGCCCGAGCGCAACCGGAACGAGCGCGTCGGCGCGCCCCGCCGCTCCGCGTTGCCCAGACGGTAGACCGCCTCGTCGCCAAGCGAGAGCGAGACGACGGGGGCGAGACTGTCTTCCTCGTCCCAATCCTGATGCAGCCCCATGCGCGCGCCCGGATCGTAGAGATTGATCAGACAGGCCTCGGGCGGATGGGCGTAGTCGGCCAGCGCCTCCCACGCCCGCATCGCGAGCGCAGGGATCGCCGGCCAGGGCCTGCCGTCTTCGGGATGCGTCGCCTGGTAGCCGTAGCCCGCCTTCGTCGGCACCCAGCCCAAGGGGCCCGCATTCGTCATCCGGACCGAGAGCGGCTTGTTGGTGCGCGGCATGCGCGGCTGGTAGGACGGCGCGGCGGCGAGGACGGCGCGGACCTGATCGAGGAGATCGCGCTGCTCCGCCGGTGTCAGGAAGGCGACGGGAGCAAGGTTCGGGAAAGGTCCTTTCATTGTCATACGTCTCACCTCGCCGCGAACGTGCTCGCCTGACCGGTATCTGTCACGCCCCCGGGCCTTACGCCGATAGGAGGGCGAGAGATGGACACCGGACCCTTCGCCGTCCGAGCCATCGCGGCAGGGCCGGCTGCGTCCGCACGGCCTCGCGCCGATCGCGTCCGGAGGGGCGATGCGGCCTGCCTGATCGCATGAATCGCGACAATCAGCGAATCACTTGGGCGTCGGACGCTTGCGGCGCGAAAATCTCCCTCCTATATCCGCTTCAACGCTCACGGCGGTGTGACCTGACGACGGCACATGGCCACGGGCGGAACCGACCCCGAACTGACGCGTGCGGCGAGACGCGGAGGCAAGACGCCGAAGCGACGCGCCAAAGCACACGCAAAGGGGAGCCGGCCGCGACGCATCACCCGCATGCGCCGCGCACCCGACAAGGTGCTTGCCAAGAGGCCTTGAGGCCGCGTCAGCGGCCGAGGACGGCTCGCCCGCCACATGAGAGAAGGATGGATTGACGATATGGCCAAAGTGATCGGTATCGACCTCGGCACGACGAATTCCTGCGTCGCCGTCATGGACGGCAAGGACCCCAAGGTCATCGAGAACTCGGAGGGCGCGCGCACGACGCCCTCCATGGTCGCCTTCACCGACGACGGCGAGCGCCTCGTCGGCCAGCCGGCCAAGCGCCAGGCGGTGACCAACCCCGACGAACACGCTCTTCGCCATCAAGCGCCTCATCGGCCGCACCTATGACGATCCGACGACGAAGAAGGACAAGGAGCTGGTCCCCTACGAGATCGTCAAGAACGCCAATGGCGACGCCTGGGTGAAGGCGCAGGGCGAGAACTATTCGCCCAGCCAGATCTCCGCCTTCATCCTCCAGAAGATGAAGGAGACGGCGGAAGCGCATCTCGGCGAGACCGTCGACCCAGGCGGTCATCACCGTGCCGGCCTACTTCAACGACGCCCAGCGCCAGGCCACCAAGGACGCCGGCAAGATCGCCGGCCTCGACGTGCTGCGCATCATCAACGAGCCGACGGCGGCGGCGCTGGCCTACGGTCTCGACAAGAACGACGGCAAGACGATCGCGGTCTACGACCTCGGCGGCGGCACGTTCGACGTCTCGATCCTCGAGATCGGCGACGGCGTCTTCGAGGTCAAGTCGACGAATGGCGACACCTTCCTCGGCGGCGACGACTTCGACATGCGCCTCGTCGACTACTTCGCCGACGAGTTCAAGAAGGACCAGGGCATCGACCTGCGCGGGCGACAAGATGGCCCTCCAGCGCCTGAAGGAAGCCGCCGAGAAGGCGAAGATCGAGCTCTCCGTCGCGCCGCGCAGACCGAGATCAACCTGCCCTTCATCACCGCCGACGCGACGGGCCCCAAGCACCTCACGATGAAGCTGACGCGCGCCAAGTTCGAGTCGATCGTCGAGGACCTCATCGAGCGCACGATCGAGCCGTGCAAGACGGCGCTGAAGGACGCCGGCCTACGGCCTCGCGACATCGACGAGGTCGTCCTGGTCGGCGGCATGACGCGCATGCCCAAGGTGCAGGAGGCGCGTGAAGGACTTCTTCGGCAAGGAGCCGCACAAGGGCGTGAACCCGGACGAGGTCGTCGCCATCGGCGCCGCCGTCCAGGCCGGCGTGCTCTGCGGGCGACGTCAAGGACATGCTGCTGCTCGACGTCACGCCGCTCTCCTCGGCATCGAGACGCTGGGCGGCGTCTTCACGCGGCTCATCGACCGCAACACGACGATCCCGACCAAGAAGTCCGAGATCTTCTCGACCGCCGAGGACAACCAGAACGCGGTGACCATCCACGTCGCTCCAGGGCGAGCGCGAGATGGCGGCCGACAACAAGATGCTCGGCCAGTTCGATCTCGTCGGCATCCCGCCCGCGCCGCGCGGCGTGCCGCAGGTCGAGGTCACCTTCGACATCGACGCCAACGGCATCGTCAACGTCTCGGCCAAGGACAAGGCGACCGGCAAGGAGCAGCAGATCCGCATCCAGGCGTCGGGCGGTCTCTCCGACGCGGACATCGAGCAGATGGTCAAGGACGCCGAGGCCAACGCCGAGGCCGACAAGGGGCGGCGCGAGCTCGTCGAGGCCAAGAACCAGGGCGAGGCGCTCATCCACGCCGCCGAGAAGTCGCTGGCGGACTTCGGCGACAAGGTCGGCCAGACCGAGCGCGACGGCATCGAGGCCGCGATCGCGGACCTGAAGACCGCGCTCGAGGGCGACGATCTGGAGGCCATCCGCGAGAAGTCGGCGGCGCTCGGCCAGGCGTCGATGAAGCTCGGCGAGGCGATGTACGCCGCCAGCGCCGATGGCGGCGACACGCGATGGCGACGACGATGCCTCCGGTCCCGACGCTTCGGCGAACGACGACGCGGATGTCGTCGATGCCGACTTCGAGGAAGTGCAGGACGAGGACGACCGCAAGTCAGCCTGATTAAGTCGGCTTGATAAGCCGGCTTCGGAACGCCTCCGCAGGTTCGCGCAGCGCCTTTGCGCTGCGTCGTTCCCCTCCCGGCCTCGCGCCCCATTCGGGGTGCGGGGCCTCCTCACGATCCGTGACGGCCGAAGTTCAGATCCATGTCCAAAACCACGTCCAAGACCGACTATTACGCCACGCTCGGCGTATCGAAGACCGCGTCCGACAAGGAGTTGAAGGCGGCCTTTCGCAAGCTCGCCATGCAGCACCACCCGGACAAGAACCCGGGCGACGCCGCGGCGGAGGCCAAGTTCAAGGAAGCGGGCGAGGCCTATGACGTGCTGCGCGACGCGCAAAAGCGCGCCGCCTACGACCGCTTCGGCCATGCCGCCTTCGCAGAACGGCTCGGCCGGGCCAGGCGCCGGCGGCGCGGCTTCGGCCAGGATTTCGGCGCCTCGATGTCGGACATCTTCGAGGAGGTCTTCGGCTTTGCCGGCGGCGCGCGCGGACGCACCGGCGGGCGGGCCCGCACGCGCACGCCGCGGGGCCAGGACCTGCGCTTCGACATGGAGATCACGCTCGAGGACGCCTTCCACGGCAAGGAGGCCGAGATCGACGTGCCCTCCGCCGTGTCCTGCGAGACCTGCGACGGCTCGGGCGCCAAGCCCGGCACGTCGACCAAGACCTGCGGCACCTGCGGCGGCATCGGCCAGGTGCGCGCGCAGCAGGGCTTCTTCTCGATCCAGCGCGCCTGCCCGACCTGTTCCGGCACCGGCGAGATCATCGAGACGCCCTGCGAGACCTGCTCCGGCCAGGGCCGGGTGATGAAGGAGCCGCACGCTGCCAGATCAACGTGCCGGCCGGCGTCGAGGACGGCACCCGCATCCGCCTCACCGGCGAGGGCGAAGCCGGCCCCAACGGCTCGCAGCCGGGTGATCTCTACATCTTCCTCTCCGTCAAGCCGCACGAGGTCTTCCAGCGCGACGGGGCCGATCTCTTCTGCCGCGTGCCGGTCTCGATGGCGACGGCGGCGCTGGGCGGTCAGCTCGAGGTCCCCACGCTCGATGGCGGGCGCACCCGCATCCGCATTCCGGAGGGCACCCAGACCGGCCGCCAGTTCCGCCTCCGGGGCAAGGGCATGCCGATCCTGCGCTCATCACAGGGCGGCGACATGTTCATCCAGGTCGCGGTCGAGACGCCCTCCAAGCTGACCCGTCGCCAGCGCGAGCTTCTTGAGGAGTTCGAAGCCGCGTCGTCCGATGAGAACCACCCCGAGGCGACCGGCTTCTTCTCCAAGGTCGCACGCTTCTTCGAGGGCGCCGAGGACGAAGCGCGGCCGAACTAGAGGGGCGCCACTCACCGATCGAGGCCCGCCATCTGGTCAGGCGCGCTCTACCGGTCTAAACGCGAAGGCCTCCTCGACCGACGGGAGCGGGCCTTCGCCCGATCCGCCTTACCCGAGCCGCAGGACGATCCGACGCGCCGTGACCGATAGAGCCCCCCGCTCACGACCATCGCCGCCGCCATGGCCCTGAAGGCGAAGCCCGAGCGCCCGGTCGAACCGGCTCGCACGCGCCATGGGCGAGCGGTTTCGCCCAGACTCGGCCACCGGGCAGGCGGCCACCGGACAGGCGGCGCCCATCAAGCGTGGACCGGCGCTCAGAGTCCGGCCCGACACTCCCCGCGAAGCTTACCAACAACGACGACGTGCGCTTCCTGCGCGGCTGGATGGGCAATCCACTGAAGACGGGTGCCATAGCACCCTCGAGCCAGGCGCTGGCGCGAACCATGGTCGCCATGATCGACGCCGACCTGCCCGGCCCCATCCTCGAGCTCGGCCCCGGCACCGGTGCGATGACGCGGGCCCTCATCGCGGCGGGCATCCCCGAGGAGCGGCTCGTCCTCATCGAATACGCACCCGAATTCGTCGCCCTTCTGGCAGAGCGCTATCCGACCGCCACCGTCGTCGAGGGCGATGCCTATGCGATCGCCGATCGGGCGGGCGAGCTCGGGCTGGCGCCGGCGGCCGGCATCGTCTCCAGTCTGCCGCTCATGAACCGCCCGGCCAGCACGCGCGCGGCCCTTCTCGCCGATGCCTTCTCGGTCCTTCATCCGCAAGGCGCGCTCGTGCAGTTCACCTATCTGCCGAAAGCGCCGATCTCGCACGCGCATATCGCCGGCCATGTCGAGGCCCGGATCGACGCGAGCCGGATCGTCTGGCGCAACCTGCCCCCCGCCCGCGTCTGGCGCTATCGCCCGGTCTCCTCAGAGGATCATCCATGACGACAGCGCCCGCCAGCCGATTGCCGCGCACCGGCCTCGCCCCCAGCGACCGGATCATCGTCGCGCTCGATCTGGACGACGTCGATGAGGCACGTGCCCTCGTCGCACGAATCGGCGATGCGGCCGGCTTCTACAAGATCGGCTATCGGCTGGCCTATTCGGGCGGTCTCGGCCTCGTCCGCGAACTCGCCGACGCCGGCCACCGCACCTTTCTCGACCTCAAGCTCCTCGATATCGACAATACGGTCCTCGATGGCACGAAGGCTCTGGCGAGGCTGGGTGCGACCTGCCTGACCGTCCACGCCTATCCCCACGCCATGCGAGCCGCCGTCGCGGGGCGGGGTACGAACCTCGCCATCCTTGCCGTCACCGTCCTCACATCGCTCCACGACGACGGATTGAAGGACGCCGGCTACGGGATGTCGGCAGAGGATCTCGTCGTCCGGCGCGCGGCGCAGGCCGCTGAGGCTGGGATAGACGGCATCGTCTGCTCCGGCCACGAAGCGGGCCGCGTGCGCAACGCCGCGCCCGAACTCGCCATCGTCACACCCGGCATCAGGCCGGCCGGCTCCGAAGCCGGTGATCAAGCACGTGTGATGACGCCCGCGCGTGCCATTGAGGCGGGCGCCGACTACCTTGTCGTTGGACGCCCGATCACCCGCGCCGCCGACCCGCGCCGCGCCGTCCTTTCGATCGCTGACGAGATCGCGGCCCTCTAGCCGGCTTAGGGTGGGCACCACCCAGCCTCGGTGTCGTCGGACAGTGTCAGCCGGCACGTTGACCCGCGCTCATTTCGCGAAAGATGCCAGACGCTCACGCCGCTTTAACCCCTCGTTTGCCATAACCATATGCAAAGCAGCGTGGCCCGGGGCGTGACATCGCCATCGGGCGCTCAGGCGAAGGGTATGTCGGACCTATGGTCGGTCGAATGGGATCAAGGGATCTGGGGCAAAGGTCCGTGTCGTCATGGGCGGCGCGCGGCACGCTTCTGGCTGCCCTGATCGCGCCGCTCACGCTCAGCCTCATCGATGGCGCGGGCGTCGCCCACGCGCAGAACGCGGCGGCGCGCGGCGGGTCGAGCGGTTTGCCGATCCCGCGCTATGTCAGCCTCAAGAGCAATCCGGTCAACGTGCGGCGCGGCCCTGCGCGCGACCACGAGATCGCCTTCGTCTACGAGAAGGCGGGCCTGCCGGTCGAGGTCTTCGGCGAATACGACAATTGGCGCCGCATCCGCGATGCGGATGGCGACGAGGGCTGGGTCTATCACGCGCTCCTCTCGGGTCGGCGCACGGTCATCGTCGCGCCCTGGCTGATGAGCGACGAGACCCCCGACCCCCTCGATCTCAAGGCTTCGGCATCAGCCGATGCGCGCACCGTCGCGCGACTGGCGCCCGGCGTTCTCGCCGACGTCGAGACCTGCGACGGGCGCTGGTGCGAACTCTCCGGCGAGGGCCCGTCCGGCGCCGGCTATGATGGCTGGATGGCGCAGGACAAGCTTTTCGGCGTCTACCCGGGCGAGATCGTCGACGACTGAGCGACGCGAGCGGTCAGGTCGTGGCGATAGAGGATGGTCTCGTCCCCGCTAGCGTCGATCCAGCGATCGCCCGCCACCGCTCCCAAGCGCTCTGCCAGCCTGCGCGAGGGCGCGTTCTCGGGCGAGATGATGCTGATGGCATGCGTCCAGCCGAGATCCTCCCTTGCATGGACGAGGAGCCGTGCGGTGGCCTCGAAGGCATAGCCCTGGCCGTGATGGGCGGGCCCGAGCGCCCACATGATCTCGCGATCGGGCTTGCCGAGCGGAAACCACGGCCCGGCGAAGCCGATCCATTCGCCGCCGTCCTTCAAGGTCACCGCGAAGGGGCCGTAGCCGCGCAAGGGGACATGACCGACATTGCCGGCGAAGCGGCGCCAGACGACGTTGCGCTCGTCCGGCCCACCGATGAAGCGGGACGCGGCTTCATCCGCATAGAGCGCGGCGTAGGCATCGAAATCCTCGGCGGCGAAACCTCGCAGGACGAGCCGCTCCGTCTCGATGACGGGTTGGAGATCGAGAAGCGGTCTGGCTGTCATCGCGTCTCTCCTCGCAGGCCTGATCCTACCGTCTGCGCCGGATAGGACGGGTACGCATGCACGCCTCGCTACAGGGGCTCCGGAGAATTCCGGTCCGGTAGGGGACCTTACCATCAGCCGTCATTCCCGGGCACCGATCCGAGAATCGAGGGGCGCAATAGGCAGGACCGCTGTCAGAGCCTCCGGCCAGTCGGATGTCTTGCATCGCCTCGTCTACGATCAGAGCAACACAGGTGGGGCTCTGGATCCCCCGGTCGGTGCCCGAGGATGACGAAGAGGAGAGGCCAGCGGTCGAGCCAACGTTTGACGGGACGGCTCCGGCAATGGCGTGGCTATCCCCGGGCCGGGCCCGGGGATGCCGTGTCTGCGATAGGAAGGGCGGAGGCCGCCCGGTCCTACTCTTCCTCGCCGGCGGCAACGTCGTCAGTAGGAGCTTCCTCGGCCGGCGCGTTGGCGGCTTCCTCAGCGGCGGCCTTGGCGGCTTCGGCGGCTTCCAGCTTCTCGGCGGCGCGCTCCTTGGCCTTCGTGCCGGGCTCGGCCTTCTTGGGGTTGTTGCGCGCGGGGCGCTCCAGAATGTCGGCGGCGGCGAGGAAGCGCAGCACGCGGTCCGTCGGCTGGGCGCCCTTGGAGAGCCAGTCTTGGATGCGCTCGACGTTGAGCTGCACGCGGTTCTCCGAATCCTTCGGCAGGCGCGGATCGTAGGAGCCGACCTTCTCGATGAAGCGGCCATCGCGCGGATCGCGGCTATTGGCGACGACGATGGAGTAATAGGGGCGCTTCTTGGCGCCGCCGCGGGCGAGGCGAATCTTGACGGACATGGACTTACACTTTCCTGTTCTTCAAACGTTGGTGCGGGTCGCGAGAGCGATCCGCGGGTTCACCCGTCGCCGCCCACTATCGGACCAGCGACCGAATCTCGTGTGCGGCTCTACCGCTTCTTGCCCGGCAGTCCGGGCAGGCCGCCGAGCCCCGGCAGGCCTTTCCCCAAGCCACCAAGAGCACCCAGACCGCCAGGCAGCTTCGGCAGGCCGCCGGACTTCTGCATCTCCTCGACCATCTCGGGCGTGATCTCGGGCATCGCGCCGCCCGGCATCCCGCCAGACGGCATTCCGGGCGGCATGGTCGGCATTCCGCCACCCATCATGCCGCCAAGCATGTTGGCGATGCCGCCACGGCCGCCCTTGCCCTTGCCCATCGCCTTCATGACGTCGGCCATCTGGCGATGGGTCTTCAAGAGCTTGTTGACGTCCTGCACCGAGGTGCCGGAGCCGGCCGCGATGCGCTTCTTGCGACTGGCGTTCATGACCTTGGGCGCGCGGCGCTCGGCCTTCGTCATCGACGAGATCATGGCGCGCTGGCGCACGATCACCTTGTCGTCGAGCCCGCCCATGGCCTCGATCTGCTTCTTGGCCTTGCCCATGCCGGGCAGCATGCCGAGAACGCCGCCCATGCCGCCGATCTTGGAGACCTGATCGAGCTGGGCGGCCATGTCGTCGAGATCGAACGAGCCCTTGCGCATCCGCTCGGCCATCGCCTGCGCCTTCTCGGCGTCGATGGTCTGGGCGGCCTTCTCGACGAGGGCGAGGATGTCGCCCTTGCCGAGGATGCGGTCGGCGACGCGACCCGCGTCGAAATCCTCGAGATCGTCGACCTTCTCGCCCGTGCCGAGAAGGACGATGGGCTTGCCCGTCACCGAGCGCATGGAGAGCGCCGCGCCGCCGCGCCCGTCGCCATCGATGCGGGTGAGGACGATACCGGTGAGGCCTACGCGCTCCTCGAAGGTGCGGGCCGTCGTCACGGCATCCTGGCCGGTCAGCGCGTCGGCGACGAGGAGGGTCTGGTGCGGCCGGGCAAGGCGCTTGACCTCGGCGACCTCGTTCATCAGTGCCTCGTCGATCGAGAGGCGCCCGGCCGTGTCGAGCATGACGACATCGTAGCCGCCGAGACGTGCGGCGTTCATCGCGCGGGTGGCGATGGCGACGGGCTCCTGGCCCGCAACGATGGGCAACGTGTCGACGCCGACCTGTTCGCCGAGCACTTTCAACTGCTCCTGCGCGGCCGGGCGGCGGGTGTCGAGCGAGGCCATGAGGACCTTGCGCTTCTCGCGCTCGGTGATGCGCTTCGCGATCTTGGCCGTCGAGGTCGTCTTGCCCGAGCCCTGGAGCCCGACCATGAGGACAGGCACGGGAGCGGCGGCGTTGAGATCGAGCCCGCGTCCCGTCTCGTCTCCGCCCAGCGTCTCTTTGAGGGCGTCGTAGACGATCTTGATGACCATCTGCCCCGGCGTGACGGATTTCAGCACCTCGGCGCCGATGGCGCGGCCGCGGACCTTGTCGATCAGCGAGCGGGCGACGGAGAGCTCGACATCGGCTTCGAGGAGCGCGCGGCGAACCTCGCGCAGGGCTTGCGTGACGTCGGCCTCGTTGAGCGCGCCCCGGCGCGTGAGGCCCTCGAATATGCCGGAAAGGCGATCGGACAGCGCATCGAACATGTCGGTCTCCTATGGGTTCCGGTCAGAATTAGTCACGCATGACGCCCAACGCAAAATGCGCACTTGCCTCGCAGGCAGGCGCAACGCAGATCGCGCCCGCGGGCGCACTGCGCTGGCGGACGGGGACCTCCGAGATCGAGCCTCGGTCGGCGGGTCAAGTCGCGGGACTTGGGAATGTGAGGGAGGGAATGCGGACAAACCCTCGGCTTGTCAAGCCAGGACCGATCGCGAGAGCTATCGTCTCTAAAGGCTCGCCGGCAAGAAGCGGTTTGGAAGGCGACCACACCGTCAGCTGTCATCTTTGGGCGCCTAACCCCCGGATTCTGCGCCGATCTTGCAGGACCCATGTTTGGTTCTCGATAGATCGCGGTCTCGGCGATCGTTTCCACGGTCCAAGGGATGCAGTCGGCGCCCTCGATCCTCGGGTCGGCGCCCGAGGATGACGAAGAGGAGAGGGCAACGGGTGAGCCGACGTTCAAAGGAACCCCTCTCGATCACGCAGCCCGCGGACCGATCTGGCGTCATCGATCCCCCAACATCCGCCGTCCCTCCCTTCTCCCCGAGGGGAGAAGGGAGGGACGGGGCGCGCTATTCACCGGGCTCGACCCGCTCCGCTTCCTTGGCCTCGCCCGGCGCGCTTGCGTCCCGGGCGGGGCGGGCGCGGGTGCGGCGGGCGCGGCGATCGACCCGGACGCGCTTGATGCGGCGCGGATCCGCGTCGAGGATCTCGAATTCGAGCCGGTCCGGCCCCGAGATCAGCTCGCCCCGTACCGGCACGCGGCCGGCCAGCGTCGCGATGAGGCCGCCGAGCGTATCGACGTCCTCGGCCGCCTCGCCCATCGATTCGAGGTCGAGACCGCGCCCGGCATGATCGCGCAGCGCCGTGTCGACATCCTCCAGGCTCGCCCGCGCATCGACGATGAGGCCGCCGACGGGGTGGGGCGTGATGGGCGGCGTGTCGTCCTCGTCGTGCTCGTCCTCGATATCGCCGACGACCTCCTCGATGAGGTCCTCGATCGTCACGAGCCCATCCGTGCCGCCATATTCATCGATCACGAGCGCCATATGGACGCGTCGGGTCTGCATCTGCACCATCAGGTCGATGACCGGCATCGAGGGGGGCACGTAGAGGACCGGGCGAACGAGCTTGGTCTCGTGGATCGGCACCTCGAGATCGACCTCGGCGAGGGCGGCGGCGGCCTTGCCGGAGATGGCGGCCACGGTCTCGACATCCTCCGCATCGCGCACCGCCTCGGCCCGCGCGGCCATCTCGTCGACGAAGCGCTCGGCCGTTCCGCTGACGGGGAGGAGATGGCTCACGAGATCCTTGATGTGGACCATGCCCCGGGCATCGTCGAGCACGTCGTGGAAGACCGGCAGGCGGCTATGTCCGGCCGTGCGGAAGGTCATGAGGAGGGTGCCCAGCGGCGTCGCGTCATCGACGGCTATGACGTCGGCACGCGGCACCATCACGTCCTCCACGCGCCGCTCGCGCAGCTGGAGGATGTTGCGGAGCATGGCCCGCTCCTCGGGCGAGAACCCGTCGGCTGGCGCGTCGGTATCGAGCGGATCGGGCGCCGCGATCTCGCGGGCCAGCTCGTCGGCGAGGCTGGCGCGGAGCGAGAGCTGGCGCAGGCCGAAACGGGCGCGAACCCGATCGAGAAGCTTGGGGCGGGCCGCACCGGCGTCAGATGGTTGAGCATCGGGCGCCTGGGCATCTCGCACCTGGACATCGCGTGCCTGCACATCGGACGTCTGGGCGAGAGGGAGGTGAGGCTGAGGTTCGGCAGGCGCATCCGTCGGCTGCGGCGACGGTGCGGGATCGGGCGAGGACGGCATGGAGTTCCGGGGCGTTTATCGGGAGGGGGCCGGTCTAATCTATCCCGCTTCGGCCCGGGCCACCATCACCCATGATGACGGGTAGCGTCTCAGTTTGAAATCCGCCGATCTTGATGACGGTCTCGCGCGAGGCCCGTGCCTCCCCGTCAGTCTCGGGTCGATGCCCGAGTATGACGGCTTGGATCAGGGTCGCCGCTCGGACCAAGCCTTGCCGGAACCGCTCTAGCCGTAGGGATCGGCAATACCGAGCGTGGCGAGGATGCGGGTCTCGGCCGTCTCCATCGCTGCGGCGTCGTCGGTCCCGTCATGCGTCTCGCCCGCGAGGTGGAGCGTGCCGTGGACGATGAGGTGGAGGGTGTGATCGCGTAACGACACGCCTTCGTCGTCCGCATCCCGCACGACGGTCTCATAAGCCAGCGCGATATCGCCCAAGGGGACGGGTTCGCCGACCTCGGCCGCCATCTCGGCCGCCTGGGGGTGGGCCGGAAACGAGAGGACGTCGGTGCTCTTGTCGATCCCGCGATGGGCGGCGTTGAGGGCGCGCTGGCTCGCATCGTCGGAGAGAAGGACGGTCACGAGCCCCTCCCCCACGCGGTCCGACAACGCCGCGCGAATGGCCTGCGCGATGTCGTCCTCCAGATCATGCGCCTCCCAACGCGCATCCTCCGCGACGATATCGACGTCAATGCCTCGCGCCGGCGGGCTGGATGCGCCTTGGGGCGTCGTTTCGCCTCGCGCCGGCGGGCTGGATGCGCCTTGGGGCGTCGTTTCGCCTCGCGCCAGAGGGCTGGATTCGTCTTGCCCCAGCGAGTCGGGTTCGGCTGGCGTCGAAGGCGCTGGATCGGGATGCGTATCCTCCGGCATGCCTAGTTCGCCGCTGAAGACGCGGGCGCGCCGTCCCTCAGCAGGCCCGTGTCGCGCGGACCATCGGGCCGCCCGCCAGGGTTGGGAGCGTGGCCGGACGAGTGACCGAGCGACTGGCTCCGCGCGGCGCCGATCCTCTCATAGGCCGCGACGATGCGCCCGACGAGCTCGTGCCGCACCACGTCCTCGGACGTGAACCGGGCATGGCCGATCCCCTTGACGCCGCGCAGCACCTGCATCGCCTCGACGAGGCCCGAGACGGTGCCCCGTGGCAGGTCGATCTGGCTCTCGTCGCCATTGACGACCATGCGGGAGTTCTCGCCGAGGCGCGTGAGGAACATCTTCATCTGCATCGACGTCGTGTTCTGCGCCTCGTCGAGAATGACGAAGGCGTTGGAGAGCGTGCGCCCGCGCATGAAGGCCAGGGGCGCGACCTCGATCACGCCCGCCGCGATCGCCTTCTCGATCTTGTCGGCCTGCATCGTGTCGCCGAGCGCGTCGTAGAGCGGGCGCAGGTAAGGGTCGACCTTGTCCTTCATGTCGCCGGGCAGGAAGCCCAGCTTCTCGCCCGCCTCGACCGCCGGACGCGACAGGATGATCCGGTCGATCGCGCCCCGCTCCAGAAGGCTTACCGCGTAGAGAACCGCGAGATAGGTCTTGCCCGTGCCCGCCGGCCCAGTGGCCAGCACCAGCTCATGCTTCTCCAGAAGCCCCATATACTCGCTCTGCGCGGGCGTGCGGGCGGTGATGGTCTTCCTGCGGGTGCGGATCTCGCGGCGCGGGCCGCGGGGTGGATCGACCGGGCCATCGCCGGTCGTCGCGACGAGCGGCAGCTCTTCGGTATGCGCCGACATGCGGATTGCGCCATCGACCTCGCCGAGACCGATCTCCTGGCCTTCGGTAGCCCGAACGTAGAGTTCATGCAGCACGTCGCGCGCATGTTTGGCCGCGCCGACGTCGCCTGCGATCGCGACGACGTTGCCGCGCGGCGTCAGGCGCACGTCGAGCCGCTGCTCGATGAGGGCGAGATGGGCGTCGGCCTCTCCGACGACGGCGCTCAGGCACGCATTGTCGGCGAAGGTGACGTTGAGCGGAGAGGCGCCATCGCTCGTGACGGCGACATCGCGGAGGGTTTCGGGGCCCGCCATCTTAAGCGGAACGTCCTTCGATCATGCGAATAACACACATCCTTCAGGAGATGCGGACGGGCGCTGTGCCCGATCCTCGGCCTTCAAGATGGCGCGCGAGAAGGATGATCTCAAGGCACCGAACGCATTATGTGGAATACCGATCGCCGCGGCTTTGCGGCGCAGACACGACGAGAAACTCGACCGGTCGGTCCGAGAGGTTACGCGCTCGATGGGGCATGCCGGGTGGTACGTGAAGACCTTGGCGCGCGTCGAGCACATGCGCGGCACCGTCCATCTCCAGCGTCAGCGCACCCTCGAGGACATAGAAAAACTGACGCGCCACCGCGTGATAATGCCGGATCTCGGCGCGATCCGGCGGCATGCACTCCTCGATGACGGCAAGGTCGGGCCCTTCGAGAAGAGGCCATCCTTCACAGTCCCCCTGCCAGAGATAGCGGGTCGCTATATCGCGATCGACGACCACTAAGCCGCCATCTCGGCCAGAAGGACGCCGGCGAGCGAGTTGGGGCCGGCGCTCTCGATGAGGGCCGGCACGATCCGGCCGGACAGGCTCGTCGGCGCATCGATGACGACGGATTGGAGATAGGGCGAGCGGGCGATCATCTGACCCGCATGGCGGCCGGGCTTCTCGACCAACACGTCGAGGTGACGCCCGACGCAGGACGCGTTGAAGGCGACCTGATCGGCATTGAGACGCGCGTTGAGACGCGCGAGCCGCTCGGTCTTCACGGCCTCGGGCACCTGGGCGTCGGCATCGGCCGCCGGCGTGCCGGGGCGGGTCGAGTACTTGAACGAGAAGGCCTGCGCGTAGCCGACCTCCGCCGCCAGCGCCAACGTCTCCTCGAACTCCGCATCCGTCTCGCCCGGAAAGCCGACGATGAAATCGGAGGAGAGCGCGATGTCGGGCCGCGCCTCGCGAATGCGGTCGATGAGCGCGAGATACTCCGCCGCCGTATGCCGGCGGTTCATCGCCTTGAGGACCCGGTCGGAGCCCGATTGTACCGGAAGATGAAGATAGGGCATGACGGCGCCGAGATCGCGATGGGCAGCGAGCAGTTCGTCGTCCATGTCGCGCGGGTGCGACGTCGTGTAGCGCAGCCGCGCGAGGCCGGGGATCTCGGCCAGCCGGAAGAGAAGCCGTCCCAGTCCCCATTCCGCGCCGTCCGGCCCCGCCCCGTGATAGGCGTTGACGTTCTGGCCGAGCAGCGTGATCTCGCGCACGCCGGCCGCCGAGAGCGCCTCGGCCTCGGCGACGACATCGGCGACGGAGCGGGAATATTCAGCGCCCCGCGTATAGGGCACGACGCAGAAGGCGCAGAACTTGTCGCAGCCCTCCTGCACGGTCAGGAACGCCGTCCGCGCGCCGGCGTCCTTTCGCACCACCGGACGCTTGGGCAGGGCCGCGAACTTGTCCTCGACCGGGAACTCGGTCTCGACGACGGCCGCGCCGCCGGCGCGCACCCGGTCGATGATGTCGCCCAGATGGTGGTAGCTCTGCGGGCCGACGACGAGATCGACGACGGGCGCGCGCCGCGTGATCTCGTCGCCTTCGGCCTGCGCGACGCATCCCGTGACGCCGACCATCACCTCGCGCCCTTCCGCCTTCGCCTCGGCCTTCAGCACCCGCAGCCGGCCGAGTTCGGAATAGACCTTCTCGGCCGCCCGCTCGCGGATGTGGCAGGTGTTGAGAAGGACGAGGTCGGCCTCCGCCTGATCGTCCGTCGGCGCATAGCCCTTGGCGCTCAGCGCCTCGGCCATGCGTTCGGAATCATAGACGTTCATCTGGCAGCCATAGGTGCGGATGAAGGCGCGTTTCTGGGGCGTGTCGGTCATGGAGCGCTTATAGCGGTCGCCCCGCCGATTGCGAAAGGTCCCTTGCCGAGATCGGGACGGGATTCGAGGGTTGGGTCGCGAAGCGCCACCAGCAGCCGTCGCCAGCATGGCGAAGCCGGTTGCCTGTCCGCTAGCTCTTGTCCAGCAATCGCTGAACGACCTGGGCCGTATAATCCACCACCGGCACGATCCGCGCGTAGTTGAGCCGCGTCGGGCCGATGACGCCCAAGACCCCGACCACGCTCTCGCGCGTGTCGTGATAGGGCGCGGTCACGAGCGAGGAGCCCGAGAGCGAGAAGAGCTTGTTCTCCGAACCGATGAAGATGCGCACGCCCTCGCCGTCATCGGCCGCGCCCAGCAAACGGACGATCTCCTGCTTTCGCTCCAGATCGTCGAAGAGATGGCGCACGCGTGTGAGGTCCTCGGCGGCGCCGACATTCTCGAGCAAGTTCGCGCGGCCCCGCACGATCAGCGTCGGCGGCCGCCCGGCGCCCGTCTCGGCGGCGACCGCGAGCCCGGCCTCGATCACGCTCGCCGTCAGCCGGTCGATCTCGGCGCGCGCCTCGGCTTCGGCGCGCTGCATCTCGGCCCGCGCCTCCGCGATCGTGCGCCCGGCGAGATAGGCGTTGAGATAGTTGCCCGCCTGCACGAGCGCCGATGCGGGCAGCCCGGGGTCGAGCGGGATGACCCGGTTCTCGACCGTGCCGTCCTCGCCCACCAGCACGACGAGCGCTTTCGAGGGCTCCAGCCGGACGAACTCGATATGGCGCAGTCGGAGATCGCGCGTCGTCGCCATCACCACGCCGGCGCCGCGGCTGAGGCCGGAGAGGAGTTGGCTCGCGCGCGCCAGCACGTCCTGCGTGCCGCCCTCCCCCACTTCGCCCTCGCCTGTGGGGGCCTGAAGCCCGCGCTCGATCTCGTCCCGCTCCGGCCGGGCGAGCGCGCCGGTCTCGAGGAACGCATCGACGAAGAAGCGCAGCCCCGCCTGCGTCGGCAAGCGACCGGCACTGGTGTGGGGCGCGGCGAGGAGCCCGAGCGCCTCGAGATCGGCCATCACGCTCCGGACCGAGGCGGCCGAGAGCTGGATCGGCAGGCCCTGTGCCAGATGCTTCGAGCCGACGGGCACGCCGGTCTCCAGATAGGCATCCACGATGTGGCGGAAGATGGTGCCGGCGCGGTCGTCGAGCTCGAAGGGCTGCATGGGTGGGATGCGGACCGCGTTGGGGGGGTACCCTTGCGATGTAGGCGCCGCCGCTGGTCCCGTCCAGTTTCACGTGAAACCTGCCCGATCTTCCTTCGCGCACCGCTTCCTCCTCCCGCACTAGCCCCCCTCCCCCGCATTCGCTAAGACGCGCCCGACACTCCCAACCGGACGAAACCCCATGACCGTCATCCGCCCTTCCGGCCGCGCCTTCGACGAGATGCGCCGCGTCACGCTGGAACGCGGCGTGATGCGCCACGCCGAGGGCTCGTGCCTCGTCAAGTTCGGCGACACGCACGTCCTCTGCTCGGCCAGCGTCGAGACGAGCGTGCCGCGCTGGCTGAAGAATACGGGCAAGGGTTGGGTGACGGCCGAATACGCCATGCTGCCCCGCGCCACGCACGAGCGGATGCGCCGCGAGGTCTCGAAGGGCGGCCCGTCCGGCCGCACGCAGGAGATCCAGCGCCTGATCGGGCGGTCCTTGCGCGCCGTCGTCGACATGAAGGCGCTCGGCGAGAAGCAGATCTCGATCGATTGCGACGTGCTCCAGGCCGATGGCGGCACGCGAACCGCCTCGATCACGGGCGCCTGGGTGGCGCTCAACGACGCCGTCGCCTGGATGATCGAGCGCGGGCTCCTCTCCACCTCCCCGATCCGCGACCATGTTGCCGCCATCTCCTGCGGCGTCTATCGGGGCGAGCCGGTGATGGATCTCGACTACCCGGAGGATTCGGAGGCCGAGACGGACGGCAATTTCGTCATGACCGGGCGCGGCGGCCTCGTCGAGATCCAGGCGACGGCCGAGGACGAGCCGATGAGCCGGGCGCATTTCGACGCGCTGATGGCCTTGGCCGAGACCGGCACCAAGCGCCTCGTCGACCTCCAGAAGCTCAGCATAGAATGAGGCGGCTTGAGCGCGGCGAGCGCCTCGTCCTCGCGACCCACAATGCGGGCAAGCTCGCCGAGTTTCGCGAACTCGGCCAACCCTATGGCCTCGACATCGTCTCCGCCGGCGCGCTCGACCTGCCCGAGCCCGACGAGACCGGCGACAGCTTCGTCGCCAATGCCCGCATCAAGGCCGAGGCGGCGATGAAAGCGACAGGC
Source organism: uncultured Alphaproteobacteria bacterium (assembly GCA_963842125.1). Taxonomy (GTDB): domain Bacteria; phylum Pseudomonadota; class Alphaproteobacteria; order Rhizobiales; family CAWCWK01; genus CAWCWK01. Next base: position 804,272 of record CAWJFE010000001.1, read on the forward strand.
CTGCCCGCGCTCTCCGACGATTCCGGCCTCGCGGTCGAGGGGTTGGGCGGCGCGCCCGGCATTCATTCGGCGCGTTGGGCCGGCCCCGACAAGGATTTCTCCGGTGCCATGGCCCGCGTCGCCCAAGGGCTCGACGCGGCCGGTCTCTTCGATCCCGACCGCCGGGCCCATTTCAACGCGACGCTCGTACTCCTCTGGCCGGATGGTGAGGAGGCCGTCGTCGAGGGTCTCGTCCACGGTCTCATCGTCCCCCCGCGCGGCACATCGGGTTTCGGCTACGACCCTTGCTTTCAGCCCGACGGCTACGACAAGACCTTCGGCGAGATGACCTCGGCCGAAAAGCACGGCTGGAGCCCCGGCAAACCCGCCCTCTCCCACCGCGCCCGGGCTTTTGCCGAGCTGGCCGAGACACGGTTTCCCGAACCGGCCTGACGGAAGGCGGTTTAAGCTGCCTTCGTCCGCATCCCAGACAAACGAACGTCGCGTTAAGGCTAACGCGGTGTTATGACGGCCATCCTTCCCGCAATCCGGACGCTTCCCTCGATGACGACCCCCTCCCCCGACGCTCCGGGCTTCGGCATCTACGTCCACTGGCCGTTCTGCGCGGCCAAGTGTCCCTATTGCGACTTCAACAGCCATGTCCGGCATGGCGGCGTCGACCAGGCGGCCTTCGCGGCGGGCCTCGTTGCCGAGTTGCGCCATATGGCGGAGCGGGTGCCGGGGCGCACCGTCACGAGCGTCTTCTTCGGCGGCGGCACGCCATCCCTGATGGAGCCGCGAACGGTCGAGACGGTCCTCGAAGCGATCCACGACCTCTGGACGGTCGACGGCGCGGCCGAGATCACGCTGGAGGCGAACCCGACCTCGGCCGAGGCCGACAATTTCCGCGGCTATCGGGCCGCCGGCGTCGACCGGCTCTCGCTTGGCGTGCAATCGCTCAACGACGTCGACCTCAAGTTCCTCGGCCGGCTCCACACCGCGTCGGAAGCGCTGGGCGCGATCGAGATGGCGCGGGCCACCTTCGCCCGCCTCTCCTTCGATCTCATCTATGCCCGCCCCGGCCAGACGATCCGCGCCTGGACCGAGGAGCTGGGCGCGGCCATCGGCCACGCGGCCGACCATCTGTCGCTCTACCAGTTGACCATCGAGCCCGAGACGCCCTTCCACGCCCTGCAACGGGCCGGACGCCTGACCGTGCCGCAATCCGATGAGGCGCGGGCGCTTTACGACGTCACCCAGGAGATCACCACCCGCGCGGGGCTGCCGGCCTACGAGATCTCCAACCATGCTGTGCCGGGCGCCGAATCGCGGCACAATCTCGTCTACTGGCGCTATGGCGAATATGTCGGCGTCGGCCCCGGCGCGCACGGACGGTTGATCGAGACCCTGGGCGACGAGACCCGCACCGCCACCGCCTGCGAGCGCAACCCCGAGCGCTGGCTGGAGCGGGTGAACGCCTATGGCCACGGCCTCGTCGAGGACGAGACGCTCGATCCGACCGAGGCCGGCGACGAGATGCTCGTCATGGGCCTGCGTCTGCGGGAAGGGCTCGACGTCGCGCGCTTCGAGGCGATGACGGGCCTGCCGCTTCGCCCGACGCAGATCGAGGCCCTGAGCGACCAGGGCTTCGTCGAATGGCTCGGCCCGACCCGCGTGCGGGTGACGCCCGAGGGCTGGCCGGTGCTGGACGCGGTGGTGGCCGAACTGGCCGCCTGACGTCCGGCGGGTACCACCGCCTTCTCAAAGCGTTCGCGCGTCCGTCTCCACGCCCGCCCGCCGCGCCGCCCTGCCGGAGAGCGAGAACCAGTCGTCGTGCCGCCTCAGGAGGAAGAGCGCGACCATGGCGCCGAGCGTCGGGACGGCGGCCCAGAGAAGGTTCTTCGGATAGCTCGTCGGATCGAGAAGCTGCGCCGAGGCGCTGGCGATGCCGGTCGCGTGCATGAGGGTCACGACACCGTAGGTCAGCGTGCGCCACAGGCCTGAGGCGAAGGCGAGAACGAGGACGACCTGCGCCGTGCCGACCGCATAGGCATAGTCGGCCGTCACCCAGGCCTGGCCGTAATTATTGGTCCAGACGTTGACCATCCATTCCGGCCGCGTGAATTTCAGCGATGCCCACGCGAAGAGGAAGCTCGCGATCGTGAGCCGCAGCACCAGAAGTGCCGCCGGCAGACTGTCGCCGGGCTCGGTGGGGATGGCACGGCGCGGATGGGCGCTCATGACGGGCCGGTCTGCATGGCGAAGCCTCTGACTGGATAGGCAATTGCCTTAGCCTCCTCGCGATCCCCGCGCCAATCACGCTTGCGCGAGATGACCCTTCGCGAGACGACCCAGTTCCGCCCTAGCGAACGGCGACCTGCGGCGTGCCGATCTGTCCGCCTGCCTGGAAGGTGTTGGGTGCGGGCGAGAGGATGGCGGCCGCGCCGTTCCTGACCTCGAGGACGGCGAGGCCCCGATCGACATTGCCGTCCGGGCGGAAGCGGAAGATGCCATCGGTGCCGGAGAAGCCGTTCGAATTGGTCAGCTCCTGCGCCGGGTAGCCGGGTGCGAGGTTGGCCGCGAGGCGTACCGCGTCATAGGCGACGGGCGCGATGCGGGCCGGCGCCGCGCCATAGGTGGCCGTGTAGCGGTCGGCGAAGGTGCGGAAGCCTTGCGGGTCCGGTCCGGCGAACCATCCGCCCGCGACGTCGGGCTGCGAGAGCGTCGCGGCCCCGTTCCAGACGCCGGTGCCGGCGAGCTTGATGGCCGAGAGGTCGGCATTGGCCGCACGAAGCGCCGAGATCGCGGCGGCGAGCCCGGCACCGCCCTCGGGGATGAAGAGGAGATCGGCCTGGGCAAGCGCCGGCGCGAGGCGCCCTGCTGCGGCACTCGCCGTCGGGCCGTCGAAGCGCTCGACGGCGACGACCTGCGCGCCGCTGCGGGTCGCCGCGCTCCGGAGCGAGGAGAGCGCGAGCGTGCCGTAGTTCGACTGCGGCACCAGCGCCGCGATCCGCGTGCGCCCTTGCGAGGCGGCGAAGGCGACGACGCGGTCGACTTCCGTGCCGACCTGGAAGCTGAGGAGATAGACGTTGCGGGACGCGACCGTCGGGTCGGTCGAGAAGGCGAGGACGGGCACGCCCGACGAACTGGCGACGCCGCCCGCGGCCTTGACCGCCGGTGCGAAGAGCGGCCCGACGATGAGTTGCGCCCCTTCCGCGATCGCCTCCGATGTCGCGGCGGCCGCGCCTTCGGGCGTGCCGCCTGAATCCTTGACGACGAGCTGGAGCCCGCTCGTACCCGGATCGCGCATCGCGAGGGCGGCGGCGTTCCGAAGGCCGGTGCCGACCTGCCCGGCCGCGCCCGGCGCCGAGAGCGGTACCAGCATGGCGATCCGCGTCGGGCCCTCGCCGATCACCTCGCCCTGCGCCGGCCCGAGGGCGGGCGTCTGAACGGGTCCGGGCAGCGCGACCTGGGGGCCGGGCCCGGACGATCCCGATGGTACCACGCAGCCGCCGAGCGAGAGTGCGACGCCGAGAGCGAGGATCGGTGAAACGCGCGAGACGGTGCGGCGAACGGCACCGGACGCGGAGAAGCGGGACTGCATCATGCCCAACCCTTGAGAGCGCGACGAACGCGCGCGGCGAAGAAGAGCATGTTGCGCCCCATCGCCTTCGTGAAACGAGACGGGCGACGCGACGCGGCACCCACAGGCGACAAGCCTATCGGGCGCGATTGCGGCCAACGCATGAAAGGACGGCAAGAGTTGTGGAACACGTTGGGACGGGCGAGAGGATGATGTGTCGATCGCCCCCGACCGACACATCATCCCTAGCCGATTTGCCCCCCAGCACCCCGGCTACAAACCTCGTCCGTTAGGGCCGCTGTCCGGTCTCGAGCCCCCCAGCTCGACCGGCCCGCTGGCCCGTTCGACGTGAGAATGGGATACACGAGCGATTCGCGGAGTGCCAGCTTTGTGGGCAGCTTCTGTTGCATCTCGGTTGGCGGTGTGGTTTTCGCGCAACGAGTGAGGGGAGGGCCTGTGGCCGAGCATGGTGGAGACGGACAGATGGACCAGGGCTGCCGTTATGTCCTCGATGCGACGCCGTTCCGGGCACCGTCTCTCGAGGCCGGCCTCTATATCGTCGCGACCCCCATCGGCCACCTCAAGGACGTGAGCCTGCGTACGCTCGAGACCTTGGCCGCTGCCGACATCGTCGCGTGCGAGGACACGCGCGTGACGGCCAAGCTGCTGCAGCGCTACGGCATTCGCGCCCGTATGCGCAGCTATGACGATCACGCGCGAGATGCGGATCGGGAGGCTTTGCTGGGAAAGGTCGGGGCGGGCGGGTCCGTCGCGCTCGTCTCGGACGCCGGCACGCCGCTGGTCTCCGATCCGGGCTTTCGGCTGGTGGCGGAGGCCAAGGCACGTGGGTTGCCGGTCATACCCGTTCCGGGACCGAGCGCGCTCATCGCCGCGCTCAGTGCGGCCGGACTGCCGACCGATCGCTTCGCCTTCGAGGGCTTCCTGCCGCCCAAGCGCGAGGCACGGCGAACCCGTATCCAGGCGCTCGACCGGTTCGGCGGCACGGTCGCGCTCTACGAGGCGCCGCAACGGCTCGTCGCGACGCTGACCGATCTCGCCGAACTCCTGGGGGAGGAGCGGGAGGCCGCCGTGGCGCGCGAGCTGACCAAAAGCTTCGAGGAAATCCGGCGCGGCCCGCTCGCCGAACTCCTCGCCCACTACGAGGCGACGTCGCCGCGCGGCGAGATCGTCATCCTCCTCGCTCCGCCGGAACCCATCGGCGTCGAGGCCGGCGATCTCGATGGGGCACTCCGAAGCGCCCTCCTTACCATGCGCGTGCGCGACGCGGCCCGCGAAGTCGCCGCCCTCCTCGGCGTCCCCCGAACCGACGCCTATGCCCGCGCGCTGATCCTCAAGGAGGAGAGCGGGCCGGGAGAGAGCGGGCAGCGGGAGAGCAGGGAAGGGGAGGCGTGAAACCGCCGGCACAGCTGCGAAAGGGCGCGCATGCCGAGCCCGATATCGCGCGCCGGCCACCCGGCCAGAAGATGCGTGGCGCCGGGCGTGATGGGGAAGACAGTCCGCATTCGGTGCCTTCGAAGCGCGCTGCGGCGCAGCGACGACGCATACTGGCGGAGAGGCGCGGGTACCGGGCGGAGACCTATGCGGCCTTTCGCCTTCGCCTCCTCGGCTGGCGCATTCTCGCCCGCCGGACCCGCACCCCGCTCGGCGAGATCGACATCGTCGCGTGCCGACGCGGCGTCCTCGCCTTCGTCGAGGTGAAGGCGCGGGCCGACTGGGCGGCAGCCGAGGGCGCCGTCACGCCACAGCAGCGCGGACGCATCGGCCGGGCAGCGGAGCACTGGCTTGGCGGGGCGCTTGCGCAGCGCCCCGATCTCGCGCATCACGAGCACCGTTTCGATGCCGTGCTGATCGTCGGCTGGCGGATGCAGCACATCGCCGATGCCTGGCGCAACGATGACCCTTGAGGCCCATTCTATGCTGAACGTCGCCGTCCAGATGGACCCCATCAGCCGCATCGATATCGGGGGCGACACGACGTTCGCGCTCATGCTGGAGGCGCAGGCCCGCGGTCACAGGCTCCACACCTTCCACCCGGACCAGCTCGCCTTGCGCGGCAACGTAGCTGAGGCGATCGCGCGGCCGGTCACGGTGAGGGACGTGGTCGGCGACCATGCCGAGGAAGGGGAGGGCGTGCTGACGCCGCTCTCCGAGTTCGACGTCGTCCTGATGCGCCAGGACCCGCCCTTCGACATGGCCTACATCACGGCCACCCACATCCTGGAGCGCGCGCACCCTGAGACGCTCGTCGTCAACAATCCGGCCGAGGTGAGGAACGCGCCCGAAAAAATCTTCGTCGCCGATTATGCCGAGTTCATGCCGCCGACGCTCATCACGCGCGACCGGAGTCTCTTGCGCGCCTTTCGCGAGGAGCATGGCGACGTCATTCTCAAACCCCTTTACGGCAATGGCGGCGCCGGCGTCTTCCGCCTGGGCCAAGACGATCAGAACTTCGCCTCGCTCGTCGAGCTCTTCGAGCAGATGACGCGCGAGCCCATCATCGCGCAGGCCTATCTGCCGGCCGTGCGGGCGGGCGACAAGCGCGTCCTTCTCATCGACGGCGAGCCGATCGGCGCCATCAACCGCGTGCCGGCCGAGGGCGAGGCGCGCTCCAACATGCATGTCGGCGGCCGCGCCGAGGCGACCGAGCTCACGACCCGCGAAGAGGAGATCTGCGAGGCGCTCAAGCCCGCCTTGAAGGCCCGGGGCCTCACTCTCGTCGGCATCGACGTCATCGGTGGCCTGATGACCGAGATCAACGTGACCTCGCCGACGGGCCTGCGCGAATTGAAGCGCTTCGGCGGGGCGGACGGTGCGGCCCTCTTCTGGGATGCGGTCGAGCGCCAGCGCGGCTGAGACGCAGCGGCGCCCCCCTTTTCCGTCACTTCTCCGCAACAGTGTTGCCCAAACATCGGGCGCCGTGCCGCATCGCATGGCGTGCCCCAATCGGCTGACCTACCGTTTGCGTCACATGAGCGGACGCGCGGTCACACACCCCGTCCGCCGAATCGAAACACGGGCCCTGTGCGGATCGCCAAATGCGACCGCCAAGACCTATCGGGGGAAAGTCACGATGCGCCAGGTTCTCAAGTCCGCCCTTCTCGCCGGTGCCGCGCTCGGCGTCGCATTGTCGGCCATGCCCGCACAGGCGCAGGATTTCGGCGCCCTCGTCACCTTCGGCGACAGCCTCGCCGACTCGGGCAACATTCCGGGCCTCACCGGCGGCGCGAACTTTCCGCCCGCGCCCTATGTCGGCAACCGCTTCTCGAACGGCCCCGTCGTGCCGGAATACCTCACCGGTCTCATCGACATCGCGCCCGGCGCGAACCGCGCCGTCGGCGGTGCCTTCACCGGCAAGATCGGTCCGATCGGCAACAGCAACGCCCTTCGTCCCGGTCTCCAGGGCCTCGCCAACACCGACGTCATCGCGCAGGTCGATACCTTCCTCCAGGGTGGCGGGCGCGTGGGCGCGGACGACGTCGTCTACCTCTGGGGCGCCGGGCCGAACGACTATTTCGCCGCGCTCTCGCAGCTCGCCACCACGCCGCCCTCGCAGGTGCCGGGCGTGATCACACAGACGGTCGGCAACGCGCAGGCCAACATCCTCACCGCGACCAACAAGCTTGCCGCGGCCGGTGCGCGCAACTTCGTCCTCGGCACGCTGCCCGACTTCGCCGGCACGCCGCAATTCGCCAATCAGGGCCCGGTCACGGCGGCCGCCAGCGCCTTCTCGACTGCGCACAATCAGGCCCTCGTCGGCACGGCCAACACGCTCAGCCAGCGCGGCAACGTCACGCTCGTCGACTATGCCGCGATCTTCACCGCCGTGCAGGCCAACCCGGCCGCCTATGGCTTTGCCAACGTGACGAGCCAGTGCATCCAGTCGGTCTGCGCCGTCAGCCCTCAGGCCGCGCAGAACCAGTTCCTCTTCTTCGACGGCGTCCACCCGACGACGGCCGCGCATCAGCTTCTGGCCGCCGCGACCGCCGATGCGATCGAGGCGCCCTACCAGACGGCCGCGCTCGCCGAGGCCGAGGAAGTCGCCGCGCGCGCCTTCGGCCGCGATCTTCTCGGACAGGCCGGCGCCTCCTTCATGGCGCAGGATTTCCGCTCCGCCGATCTGCCGGACGCCGCGCCCATCGAGGCGAGCGTCGCGCATTACGGTGCCGTCGAGGTGACGGGCGGCTATAGCCGGATCGATTTCGATCGCTCGGCCGAGATGGCGGCGGCCGGCTTCGACCTCGAGGCCAACCGCTTCAGCCTGTCGGCCGCCTATGCGACGAACGGTTTCCGTATCGGCGTCGCCGGCTCCTATGAGACCGGAGACATCACGTCAGGGCGCACCGATGCCGACACGCACGCCATTCGCGGCGGCGTCTTCGCGGGCATCGTCCACGGCTTCTCGCCCTTCGTGAACCTCTATGCATCGGCCGCGCTCCACGCCGGCTATGTCGACTACGACATCAGCCGCGACACTCGCATGGTCGGCCTTCGCGCCTCCGGCGACACGGATGGCTGGACCGTCGGCCTCGACGCCGAGGTTCGTCTTACGCAGCGCTTGCTCGACAGCGTCGAGATCGGCCCCATCGCCCGCCTCGGCTTCCTCGGCGCCGGCATCGACGGCTTCACCGAGACCGGCGCCACGGTGGGCGTCAACCGGCAGGTGCGCGATATCTCCCACGACTATGCCTATGGCGAGATCGGCCTCGGCCTGACCCATTCGATGTCGTCCGGCCTCGGTCTCGTCGATATCAGCCTCGCAGCGCTCTACCACAGCGATTTCGACGATGACGGCACGAGCGTGCGGAGCAATGCCGTCACGCTGGCAGGCTTCGTCGCCGACATCGATGCGGGCGGAGATCGCGACGGCGCGCTGCGTCTCGAAGCGGATATCAAGGTCCTGACGGCAGCGGGTCTCACCGTCGGCCTCGAAGCCGATGGGACGTTCGGTGAGGATCTCGAAGGCTATAGCCTCGGCGCATCGCTCGGCTACCGGTTCTGATCATCGGCGTTTCACGTGAAACTCCGGCGGAACCTGCGCGATGAGCGACGGCGGCACGCTCTACGCCGTCGCGACACCGCCGGGTCGCTCCGGCGTTGCCGTCATTCGGCTGTCCGGACCGGATGCCTTTCGGTGTCTGACAGCGCTCTGCGGTATCGAACGCACCGGCCTGCGAGCACGATACGCCACGCGGGTACGTCTCGCATATGACGGCGCCGCGATAGACGATGCACTCGTCATCGCCTTTCCCCGTCCGCATAGCTTCACCGGCGAGGATGTGGCCGAGTTCCATACCCATGGCAGCCACGCCGTCCTGGCCGCGCTCGCCGCGGCCCTGTCCGACCTCGGCGCCCGTCCCGCCGGCCCCGGCGACTTCACCCGTCGCGCCTTCGCCAATGGCAAGATGGACCTGACGCAAGTCGAGGGTCTGGCCGATCTCCTCGATGCGGAGACGGACGGACAGCGCCGTCAGGCCCTACGGCTGCAGGAGGGCGCGCTGTCGCGAAGGGTCGAGGGCTGGACATCCACCCTCCTCGCCGCTCTGGCCCATCTCGAAGCGTCGATCGATTTCGCCGACGAGGGCGATGTCGCGGAAGCCGGCGATCTTCTCGGACCCGTAGCCAGCCGGCTTGCCGCACTCCGGGCCGAGATGTCGGATCTTCTCGGCATGGCCCCACGAGCGGAACGTATGCGGGAAGGCCTGCGCATCGTCGTCGCCGGCCCACCCAATGCGGGAAAGTCGTCGCTCCTCAACGCGCTTGCGCAGCGCGACGCCGCCATCGTGACCGAAACGCCTGGCACGACACGGGATGCGCTCGACGTGGCGCTCGACCTCGGCGGTGTTCCCGTCCTCCTGACGGACACGGCAGGCCTTCGCGAGACCGAGGATGCGGTCGAACGCCTCGGCATTGCTCGCACCCAGGAGCGATTGGCAAGCGCGGACCTCGTCCTTTGGCTGGGGGCCGATCCACCGCCTCTGCCGGCCGCTTGCCCCCTCTGGTGGGTTGCCACGAAGACCGATCTCACCCCGCCGCAGGAGGAGGCCGACCACGCGATCAGCACCCGAACGGGAGCGGGATTGCCAGCGCTTCTCGCCGCCCTTGCCGCCTTTGCAACGGAGCGGACCGGAGCGGGCGAAGCGGGCCTTCTGACGCGCGAACGCCAGCGACTGATGGTGCTGGACGCGAGCGCCGCTCTCGACGCCGCTTTGGCGGCGCCCAGCGCCGAGCTTTGCGCCGAGGATTTGCGCCATGCGCTTCATGCGCTCCACCGGCTGACCGGGCGTTTCGATGTCGAGAGCGTTCTTGACACCTTGTTCGCGGGCTTCTGCATTGGCAAATAGGGGCCTGCCCCCCGTCGCGACCTGGCCGAACCCCGCATGACGTCCTTCACCAACCCTCTTCTCGACCATCGCCTCGATGGTTCCGACCTATCCGCCGATGTCGTGGTCGTTGGTGGCGGCCATGCGGGCTGCGAGGCGGCGGCGGTCTCGGCGAGGCTGGGCGCACGGACGATCCTCGTCACGCACCGCCTCGACACGGTCGGCGCCATGTCCTGCAATCCGGCGATTGGCGGTCTCGGCAAGGGCCATCTCGTGCGCGAGATCGATGCGATGGACGGACTGATGGGCCGTGTCGCCGATGCGGGCGGCATCCAGTTCCGCGTCCTCAACAGGCGCAAGGGCCCGGCCGTACGCGGACCCCGTGCGCAGATGGACCGCAAGCTCTACGCCCGCGCCATGCAGGCGTCGCTGGCGAAGCAACCGGGTCTCTTCGTCGTCGAGGCCGAGGCGCACGACCTCGTCCATGACGGCATTTGTGTGAGCGCGCTCATCCTCCGTGACGGCCGCACAATCCGCACCCCGTCCGTCGTCATCACCACCGGTACGTTTCTGCGCGGCGTCATCCATGTCGGCGACCGGGCGACGCCGGCGGGCCGTATCGGCGAGGCGCCGTCCGAGGGCCTATCGGCGACCTTCGCGACGCTCGGCATCCCGCTCGGGCGATTGAAGACCGGCACGCCGCCCCGTCTCGATGGGCGAACGATCGACTGGGCATCGCTCGACGAGCAGACCGGCGACAGCGAGCCCGAGCCCTTTTCAAGCCTCACCGACAGCCTCCCGAACCCCCAGGTCTCCTGCCACATCACGCGCACCAATGCTGCGATGCACGACATCGTGCGGACAAACCTGCATCGCTCGGCCATGTATGGCGGCCGGATCGCATCGAAGGGTCCGCGCTATTGTCCCTCGATCGAGGACAAGATCGTTCGCTTCGGCGATCGGGAGGGCCATCAGATTTTCTTGGAGCCGGAAGGGCTCGACGACCATACGGTCTATCCGAACGGCATCTCGACCTCGCTGCCGCTCGACGTGCAGGAGGCGATGGTCCGGGCCATTCCGGGGCTGGAGCGCGCCGCGATCCTGCAACAGGGCTATGCGATCGAATACGACCATGTCGATCCGCGCGCGTTGACGCCCGACCTTCAGACGAAACGCCTGCGCGGGCTCTATCTCGCCGGGCAGATCAACGGCACGACGGGCTACGAGGAAGCGGCGGGGCAGGGGCTCCTCGCCGGGACGAATGCGGCCCGGCAGGCGGGAGGGAGTGACGCCGTCATTATCGGGCGCGATGAGGGCTATCTCGGCGTGATGGTCGACGATCTCGTTACGCGCGGCGTCGGCGAGCCCTATCGCATGTTCACCTCCCGCGCCGAATTCCGCCTGTCCTTGCGCGCAGACAACGCGGATGAGCGCCTCACGCCGCTCGGCGAGGCGCTCGGCTGCGTCGGTCGCGAGCGAGCCGAGCGGTTCGCGTCACGCCGCGCTGCCATCGAGGCCTTTCGCCGACGTACCCACACCCTCGCCCTCACCCCGCAAGAGGGCGCGGCGCAGGGCCTGACGCTCAACCACGATGGGCGCCGCCGCACCGCGTTCGAGCTTCTCTCGCAGCCCGAAATCGGCTGGGAGACCGTCGCGCGCATCTGGCCGGAATTGGACGCGGCCGACCCGGTTGTTCGCGCGCGCATCGAAGCAGAGGCGCTCTATGCCGTCTATCTCGGCCGCCAACGGCGTGATGTCGAAAGCTATCGGCGCGACGAAAACCTCGCCCTCGGGGACGCGATCGACTACGGAGCGATGGCGGGGCTCTCCAACGAGATGCGATCGAAGCTGGAGGCTGCGCGCCCGGCCTCGCTCGGACAGGCATCCCGGCTGGAAGGCATGACGCCGGCGGCTTTGGTCCTCCTCGCGGCCCACGCGCGGCAGGGTGGACGGAGAGACGCGGCCTGATGGATGTTTCCCGTGAAACACGAGGCCATCTCGAGACCTTCGTCGCGACCCTCGCGACGTGGCAGCGCAAGACGAACCTCGTGGCCCCCTCGACGCTGGACGATGTCTGGCAGCGACATGTCATCGACGGTCTGCAACTTCTCGATCATGCGCCCGATGGCCCGCTCGAATGGATCGACCTCGGCACCGGCGGTGGCTCGCCCGGCCTCGTCGTCGCAATCGCCTTGAGAGAGCGTCCGGGGTCGAAGGTCCACTGCGTCGAGTCGAACGGCAAGAAATGCGCCTTCCTCCGCCATGTCGCAATGCTGACAGGGTCGCCGATGGTGGTTCACGACCAGAGGATCGAGGCCTTCTTCGCCGGCGAGCGCCGTGCGGATATCGTCTCCGCCCGCGCGCTCGCTCCGCTCGGCCAGCTTCTCGAATGGAGTGCCCCCACGCTTCGGGCCGGCGCATGCGGGCTCTTCCTCAAGGGCGCCCGCGTGGAGGACGAGATCGCCGACGCACGCAAGACCCATGACGCCGATCTGCGCCTCGCCCCCAGCGTGACGGCGCCCGATGGCCGCATCGTCATCGTCGACGCAATGCGCTGACATCCCGCTCGTCAGGCCTTGATCTCATCTCTCCGATCGGGTCCAAGAAGATGGCGCTCGGCCTTCTCCCATCGGGCGGGAGAGGATCGCAGCCACCCCCCTTTCATGATCACGGATTTCAAAGACTTGCCCGCCCCTCCCGGCCTTGCCGTATCGCCGATCCCGTACCGCTCGAGGTCTCGCCCGTGAGCGCTGGCCCGCAGTCACCGGGGCCGCGCGTGCTGGCGGTCGCCAACCAGAAGGGCGGCGTCGGCAAGACGACGACGGCGATCAATCTCGGCACGGCTCTCGCGGCCGTCGGCGAGCGGGTGCTGATCCTCGACATCGATCCGCAGGGCAATGCCAGCACCGGCCTCGGCATCGACGCGAAGTCGCGCCTGCGCACCAGCTACGACGTCCTCGGCCACGATGCGACGATCTCGGCGGCAAGCCAGGCCTCGGCCGTGCCGCGTCTCGACGTGGTGCCGGCCTCGATGGACCTTCTCGGCATCGAGCTGGAACTCGCCGACCTGCCCGACCGCGCACACCGGCTGCGCAATGCCCTCAAGAGTGTGGCGCCCGACACCTATTCCTACATTCTCATCGACTGCCCACCGTCGCTCAACCTCTTGACGGTCAACGCGCTCACGGCTGCCGATGCGGTGCTGGTGCCGCTCCAGTGTGAGTTCTTCGCCCTTGAAGGCCTCAGTCAGCTGCTCCGCACGATCGAGCGGGTGCGTCGCACGCTCAACCCCAAGCTCAGCCTCCAGGGCATCGTCATCACCATGTATGACGGGCGCAACAATCTCTCGTCCCAAGTCGTCGCGGATGTGCGCGAACACATGGGGGATGCCGTCTACGAGACGATGATCCCGCGCAACGTCCGCGTGTCGGAGGCGCCCTCCTATGGCAAGCCCGTCCTCCTCTACGACCTCAAATCGACGGGCGCGCAAGCCTATCTGCGTCTCGCGTCCGAAGTCATCGCGCGCGAAGGTCGCACACCTCGAAAGGCGAGCGCATGAGCGCCGGAGACCGCAAAGGATCGGCGAGAGGATTGGGGAACCGGGCCGGCCTCGGCCGAGGGCTCGCCAGCCTTCTCGGGGAGGAACCGGATCGGGAGACGCCCACCGAGCGCGTCCACGAACTGCCCCTAGGCGCGCTTCGCCCCAGTGCCTTCAACCCACGCAAAGCCTTCGATGAGGAGGGTTTGCAGGAACTCGCAAACTCGCTTCTCAAGCGCGGTATCGTCCAGCCGATCGTCGTGCGCGCCATCGAGGAGGACGTCTACGAGATCGTTGCCGGCGAGCGGCGCTACCGCGCGGCCGGCCTCGCCGGTCTTGAGACTGTACCCGTTCTCGTCGTAGAGGCGGACGATGGTGCTGCGCTCGAGATCGCGATCGTCGAGAACGTCCAGCGCGCCGACCTCTCCAGCATCGAGGAAGCGCGCGGCTATGCCGAGCTGACCGCCCGCTTCGCCTATACGCAGTCCGATCTCGCCCAGACGCTCGCCAAGAGCCGCAGCCATGTCGCCAATACGCTGCGCCTTCTCAAACTGCCGCCGAGCGTTCAGGACCATATCGCGGCCGGGCGGCTGACGGCCGGTCAGGCGCGCCCGCTCATCGGTCACGACGAGGCCGAAGCGCTGGCCGTGCGCATCATCAGCCAGGGCCTCAGCGCTCGCGAGGTCGAAAGGCTCGTCGCAGAACCGGCGACGCCGACCCCGGCCTCGCAGCGACCGGCAGTGGACGACGCACGGATCGCGCGTTGGACGGAACGCTTCACCCGCACGCTCGGCTCCGGCATCCGCATCGCTCCGAAGCCGCGCGGCGGCGTCACCATCACGCTACCGGACGACGCGGCCTTGGAGCGGCTACTCAGCCTGCTGGACGACTGATACCCGAAATTTCGACCTCCGAGATGGCCTCAGTATCGCCGTTTCGCTCGCGCCGCTTATGGTGGCCTTCCGTTCCCGAATACCGCGCATCCTGCGGCAATCTCGCGGGTTTCGACTGTCAGGGACGGTCGCTTCGCCGCTGTGCGGCCTTTGCCGCGATGCCGAGCACGTCGAGGCCGATGAGCGCCTTGCCGCTGCCGGCATGTCGGCGGATCGCAAGGCTTCGGGCGTTCAATCGATCGACGGCTCGGCCCGCGTCCCGCGACGACCAGAGCCTCGCCTGCCGCTTCAGCCCATCCGCTCGATCGCCGTAGACGGGCGGGCGGAGCTGCCTCACCGATACGTCGATCGGCACTCCCCCCTCACGCGCCGCTGCAAGCTTCTCGACCAGCGAGAGATGTCGCATCAGGATGAGCGCAATCGCACCGGCGTCGAGACCCTCCTCCAACAATTGCGACAGCAACCGGTCTGCCCCCGCCGCCTCACCCTCGGCCACGAAGTCGCACAGCGTATTGAGCGCCGCCGCTCCCGAATCATCGACGATCGCATTCACATCGGCGAGCGTGATCTCGGTCTGCCCATGAGCGTAGAGACAGAGCTTGGCGATCTCTTCGCGCGTCGTCCCGCGATCCCCGCCGAGGATCGTGAGCAACTGCGCGCGAGCGTCGGGCGCGATCGTGAGGCCCGCAGCATCGAGCGCGCCTTCCAAGACGTTCGCGATATCGGCCGTTCGATCGGCATAGCAGGGCAGGGCAACTGCTGTGTGCGCCGCCTCGATGCGCTTCCTCAACGCTTCCGTCGGTTTGGGCGTCCCGTCATATTCGAGAAGGACGAGCGTCTCTGCCGGCGGCTCGCCTATGAGGCCATCGATACCGGGAGGCAGGCCGGATACCGCGACCCGAATGGCCCGCCGCCCGCCGAAAAGTGAGATCGCGCCCGCTTCGTCCGCCAGTCGGCCGGGGTCCGCTTGCAGCGTCTTGCCATCGAGCCGGAGAACCGTGCCATCCGCTCCCACGAAGCCCTTCGCCAGCAAAGCGGCGCGCTCTGCAACGAGGCCGGCATCGTTGCCGTATAGGAGAACGATCGTCTTGTCGGGCCGCTTCAAGAAGCGCTCGATCGCCGGCCCTTTCAAGGCAGTCATGACCGCATCCTTAGCTGGCGTAATTCATCGTCGGACAGTCGGCTAACCTTGGTCCGCACGTATGGCGATCGCCGTCCGGGTGCGGATCTTGATCGCGACGTCCCGCGCCGCGCGCTGCCCGGCATCGAGCCTTGCGCGTTCGTTGGCGAAGCGCTGCGTGCTCTGCTCGAAGGAAGCGGAGGATTCGAACGTCTCGCGGAAGATGCGGCGCCCGACGCCGAACTCGAGAAGCGTCACGCGCGCGCGCAAGGTCAGCGAGGACGCGGTCGGTCGGCCCGTCACCTGTTCGATGACGAGGTTGGAGATCCGCTCGGTAACGGTGAGGCGCATGCGGTAGCGCTGGACTGCCGGTTCCGATCCGCCCGTGAAGAGGAAGACGAGCTCGTTGCGCACCGCCTGCTCGAGGCGTGTCGTCGGATCGTCGACGACGACGGCGGAGAGATCGGCCGCCACGCCGCCGATCTCTCCGCCTTGATAGAGCGGGCGAAAGCCGCAGGCCGAGAGCGCGGTACCCGCGCCCCCGAAAGCCATCGCGGACAGGAGCTTCCTACGCGACCACATTGACGATCCTCCCAGGCACGACGATGACGCGTTTGGGCGCCTGTCCGTCCAAACTCTTGACCACCCCGTCGGCCGCGAGTGCCGCCGCTTCGATATCCGCCTTGGACGCATCGACGGCCACCGCGATCTCGTCGCGCTTCTTGCCGTTGACCTGGACGGGAAGCGTGATCGTATCGTCCTTGAGGAGTGCGGGGTCCGCTTCCGGCCAGGGCGCGTCCATGACGAGGCCGTCATGGCCGAGCAAGTGCCAGCATTCCTCACCGAGATGGGGCATCATCGGCGCCATGATACGCACCAATATGTCCACGGCCGGGCGTGTCGTCTCGCCCTTGGCCTGCGCGGTGCCGATCGCGTTGACGAGTTCGTGCACGCGGGCGACGGCGCGGTTGAAGCGCAGGGCCTCGATGTCGGAGCCTACGGCATCGAGCGCGCGATGGGCGACCTTCTCGAGCGGTGATGAGCCGGCATTCATAGCCGGCTCATCGAGTGCCTCATTGACCAGGCGCCAGATACGCTGGACGAACCGCCACGAGCCCTCGACACCGCTTTCCGTCCACTCGACGTCGCGTTCGGGCGGTGAGTCGGAGAGGACGAACCAGCGGGTGACATCGGCGCCGCGCGAGGCGACGATGTCGTCGAGATCGATCACGTTGAGCTTCGATTTCGACATCTTCTCGATGGCGCCGATCAGGATCGGCTCGCCGGTCTCGATATGATGCGCCGTGCGCGTCCGCACCCTCGCCCGTCACCTCGACCTCCGTCGGCGTCACCCATTGCGGCGCGGCCGCCGTCGATATCGCGCCGGTAGGTCTCGTGGACGACCATGCCTTGCGTGAAGAGGCCCTGGAAGGGCTCGTCGAGATCGAGATGACCGGTCTTTCGCATCGCCCGGGTGAAGAAGCGCGAGTAGAGGAGATGAAGCACGGCGTGTTCGACGCCGCCGATATATTGGTCGACCGGCAGCCAGGCATTGGCTGTTTCGGGATCCGTCGGCGTGTCGGCGTCGGGCGCCGTAAATCGTGCAAAATACCAGGACGAATCGACGAACGTGTCCATCGTGTCCGTCTCGCGCTGCGCCTTGCGCACCGCAAGACGGGCAGTCGACATGCTTCCAGGTCGGGTGGTGATCGAGCGGGTTGCCGGGCTTGTCGAACGTCACGTCGTCGGGCAGGCGCACCGGCAGCTGGTCCTTCGGCACCGGCACCACGCCGCAGGCCTCGCAGCGCACGACCGGGATCGGGCAACCCCAATAGCGCTGACGCGACAGGCCCCAATCGCGCAGGCGGAAATTGGTCTTCGCCTCGGCTTGAGGGCGCCCGCCGATCGTCGTCCCGGCCAGCCGCGCGATGATGTCGGCCTTGGCCTCCTCGACCGCCTTGCCGTCGAGGAACGCCCGAGTTCACGATCTGACCGGGGCCAGTGTAAGCCTCTGTTCCCTCGACGATCTTCGTCTCGAAGGCGGCCCGCTCGTCGGCGTCGTCCAGCACCTCGTTCGGCGCGACGACGGGGATGATCGGCAGGCCGTATTTCCGTGCGAAATCGTGGTCGCGCTGGTCGTGCGCGGCGCAGCCGAAGATGGCGCCGGTGCCGTAGCCCATGAGGATGAAATTGGCGATGTAGACGGGTAGCGTCTCGCCGGGCTTCACGGGATGTTTCACGTGGAACCCGGTCGCGTGTCCGCGCTTTTCGGCCTTCTCGATGGCCTCTTCCGACGTGCCCATCGCTTCGCATTCGCGAATGAAGGCGGCGGCCGTCTCGTCCGTCTCGGCAACGAGCTTGGCCAGCGGATGCTCGGGCGAGATGCCCATGAAGCCCGCGCCGAAAAGCGTGTCGGGCCGGGTCGTGTAGACCTCGAGCACGTCGCCGAAATCGCCGGCAGGTTCCGTCATCTCGAAGCGAACGAGCGCGCCCTGGCTGCGGCCGATCCAGTTGCGCTGCATGGTGCGCACCTTGTCCGGCCAATCGTCGAGCGTATCGAGCGCATCGAGCAAGTCCTGCGCGTAGTCGGTGATCTTGAAGACGTATTGCGGCAATTCGCGCTGCTCGACGACGGCGCCGGAGCGCCAGCCGCGCCCATCGACGACCTGCTCGTTGGCCAGCACCGTGTTGTCGACCGGGTCCCAGTTGACGCGCGCGGTGCGCCGCTCGACGAGGCCGGCCTCCAGCATGTCGAGGAAGAGGGCCTGCTGCTGCGCGTAATATTCGGGATCGCAGGTCGCGAACTCGCGAGACCAGTCGAGCGCGAACCCCATCGACTGGAGCTGGCGCCGCATGACGGCGATATTGTCATAGGTCCACTGGCCCGGGTGAATGCCGCGGGCCATCGCGGCGTTCTCCGCCGGCAGGCCGAAGGCGTCCCAGCCCATCGGGTGCAGCACGTCGAAGCCCCGGGCCCGCTTGTAGCGCGCCACCACGTCGCCCATCGTGTAGTTGCGCGTGTGGCCGACATGGATGCGGCCCGACGGGTAGGGAAACATCTCCAGCACGTAATAGGTCGGACGCCCGTCGCCCTTGACGGCGAAGGCGCCGGCCGCGTCCCACGTTTCCTGCCAGCGCACCTCGACGGCCTGGGGCTGGTAGCGGATGCGGGTGGCGTCGGCGGGGTCGCGGTCGGAGTGTCGGCCGGGATCGCGAGCGTCTGGGCCGGTCTCGGAAGTCATGCGGTCGTGTCCTGAAGGTGTCGCGTGAGAATGTCCCGCCCGAGACCGTCCGGCTCGAGACAGTTTTGCCCAAAGTTTGGCCCGAGGCGGGCTCGCGCGTTCGGCCGCACCTTGTCGAAAGGGTGTAGGAGGGTCAACTGGCCGGAGGGGAGACGGCGCGTCCGTGCGAGCGACGCGCTCGGATCAGGACCCGATCACTGCCCGATCACTTGACCCCGATCACTTGACCCCGATCACTTGGCCCCGATCACTTGGCCGCAAGCGCTTGGCCGCGATCACTTGGCCGCGATCATTTGGCCGCAAGCGCGTGACCGCAGGAGATGGATACCCGATGAGCGACGGACTGACGACGGTGAAGGCGCACATCGAAGCGGCGGCGGCAGAGGGTGCGGCGCCAACCCTCATCGCCGTCTCCAAGACGCATCAGGCGGAGGCTATCCGGCCCGTCATCGCGGCCGGCCAGCGCGATTTCGGCGAGAACCGGGTGCAGGAGGCGCAAGGGAAGTGGCCGGCTCTGCGCGCCGGGCATTCCGACATCGTGCTCCATCTCATCGGACCCTTGCAGACCAACAAGGCGCGGGACGCCGTCGCGCTCTTCGACTGCATCCACACGCTCGACCGGGAGAAGCTGGCCGGTGTGCTGGCGAGGGAGATGGCCGCGGCCTCCCGCCCGTTGCCGGTCTTCGTGCAGGTCAATATCGGCGAGGAGCCGCAAAAGGCGGGCGTCGCGCCCGGCGAGGCCGTCGCCTTCGCCTCCCGCGCGCGCGACCATCACGGGCTCGACGTCGTGGGCCTCATGTGCATTCCGCCGCAGGACGACGATCCGGCCGCCCATTTTCTCGCGCTCGCCGCCCTCAACAGGGAGGCCGGGCTCTCGCAGCTCTCGATGGGCATGTCGGGCGACTACGAGACCGCCATCGCATCGGGCGCGACGCATGTGCGCGTCGGCAGCGCGATCTTCGGCGCGCGGGGGACATAGCCGAAGGCGTCGGGATGAGGCGTCCGAATCAGCCTATCGCGCCGGGCGAGATCCCATCACTTCCGAAAAGCGCAGCAGGTAGCCATCGGGATCCTGAACCAGCATCTCGCGCTGCCCGTGCTCGACATCGTGATCGCGGTACCAGGACGTCTCCAGCCCGCGAAAGAGGGGTATGCCGGCCTCGACGAGGCGGGCGTGCAGCGCATCGACACCGATCGTTTCGATCTGAAGGTTGAGGCCACGCCCGAAGGGCCGCTCCAACGGGCCGGTCTCCCAATGCCCGCCGGCCTCCTCCAGCATGAGTTGGACGGGGCGATCGGCCGGTGTGTGGCTGAAGTCGAGATAGGCGAAGCCGGGGCGCGTGAAACGCGCTGTAAAGCCGAGCGGGCCGGTATAGAAGCGAAGGCTTGCGGCGAGGTCGGAACAGGCAAGCTCCGGTACCAGGGCGGCCCAGGGCCCTTGCGACGATCGGGCCGTCGCGGTCGCCTCGGTCTCCAGCTGCCCGGTCTCGGGCGTCGTGGTCTGGGGCGTCGTGGTCTCGGACATGGTGCCGCCTCCTTCAGCCTCTGCGTTTGCCGTCGTAGACGCACCGCGTTACCACGGATGCCACACGACAGGTGAGACGACGACCATGACTGCCCAGACTGCCCCTTCGAGCGACAGCAGCGTTCGCTGGCTGAAGACCGCCGACGTGCTCGGCCTGTCCGAACTGATGGCCGCCTATGCGACCGAGACCCGGCTCGGGCCGCCCCGTGTGCCGGACCGGCTCTATGCCGAGCGGCTGCTGGCCGAGGCGGGCGTCGATTTTCTCGGCGCCTTCGAGGGCGATCGCCTGGTCGGCTATGCCGCCGTGCTCGATCTGCCGGTCGTGCCGACGGGGCGGCGGCGGGGCCAGGTCGAGGATCTCTATGTCGATATCCGCCATCGCCAGGGCGGCCACGCCAAGGCGCTCATCGAGGCGCTCTCGGCCGAGGGCGAGGCGCGCGGCTGGACGGACTTGCGCTGGACGGTGCCCTATCGCAGCGATTCGGGCGAGGCCTTCTCCAAGGCGCTCGGCCAGCCCGCCCGCGAGCGCCAGTTCG
Source organism: uncultured Alphaproteobacteria bacterium (assembly GCA_963842125.1). Classification (GTDB taxonomy): domain Bacteria; phylum Pseudomonadota; class Alphaproteobacteria; order Rhizobiales; family CAWCWK01; genus CAWCWK01. The sequence continues at coordinate 825,029 of CAWJFE010000001.1, forward strand.
TCATCACCTTCCAGGAAGAGGTCTTTCGGGACAATTGAGGCGGGGAGCCCGTCATGACATCCGAGATGATACCACCTGACAAGACTGCGCCCGCCAACGCGCGGGACGAGGCCGAGGCGAGGCGCGCTAGAGAGGCGCGAGAGGCGTTGCGCGGCGCCGAGCAGGGCGAGATCGCCGGCTCATCCGCCTTCGCCCGCGCGGCCAATCACATGAGCGCCGGAGATCGGGATGCCGACGATCCGATCGAGGTCTGGGGCACGCGGATCGGTCGCGGCCTCGCGCTCGTCTTCGCGATCGGCCTCGTCGTCTGGCTCTTCGGGCACCTGACCCGGTGAGCACCGGCGATGACGTCTGGGCCGACCGGATGGCGCCCTCGCTCGACGACATCGAGCTGCTGGCGCGCGAGGCCTATGCCGGACTGCCGCAGGCATTTCGCGTGCTGTGCGGCGAGATCGTCTTCACCGTCGATGATTTCGCGACGGAAGACGTGCTGCGCGATCTCGACATCGAGGACGCGTTCGACCTCATGGGCCTCTTCGAAGGGCACGGCATGGCCGCGCTCGTCGAGGTCGCCACCGGGCAGCACCCCAACCGGATCACCCTCTACCGGCGCCCGATGCTCGACTATTGGTGCGAGCACGAGGAGACCCTGCGCGCCGTCGTCGCCCATGTCCTCATCCACGAGATCGGCCACCATTTCGGCCTGTCCGACGCCGACATGGAGGTGCTGGAGGCGCAGGCCGACAAAGATACGAATGAGGCGCAGGCCGATCACGATACCGGCGAGCCCATAGGCGCCAGGGCCGGGCGCGGCTGATGGCCTTCCTCGAGCACTGGACGTTTGGCGCCGCGCTCTTCGGGGACAGCGCCGCACCGCTCGCCTGGTGGCAGATGTGCGCCCGGGCCACGGTCGCCTTCGTCTACGGCATCGCGCTCGTTCGCATCGCCGGCACGCGCGTCTTCGGCAAGGGCGCGGCCTTCGACATCATCCTCTCCGTCATCATCGGGTCGAACCTGTCGCGCGCGCTCACCGGCAACGCGCCCCTCTGGGAGGTCCTGGTGACGACCTCCTTCCTCGTCGGCCTCCACTGGCTGGTGGCCGAGATCGCATTTCGCAACAAGGCCTTCGCGACCCTGGTCAAGGGCAAGCCCAAGGTGCTGATCCGCGACGGCCGGCGCGTCGAGCGCACGATCAGCGCCGAGGAGATCGGCGATCGCGACCTCGACGCGGCCCTGCGCGCGGCGGGCCTCGAGGCCGTCGAGGAGGTCGACAAGGCGGTGCTGGAGCGTGACGGCTCGATCACGGTCCGGGCCAAGGAAGGCGAGGGTGAGGAGAGCGGGACGGCCTGACGCTTGATTCGCCGCGCCGCCCGGCGCAGAACACGCGCTGACCGACAGACCCTCAGCTAGACTCTCACCCCCGCGCCGCCCTCGGGCGCCGCACAGACCGCGCTAGGTGCCGACATGGAACGCTTCACCACCCTTACCGGCGTCGCCGCCCCGCTGGCGATGATCAACATCGACACCGACATGATCATCCCCAAGCAGTACCTCAAGACGATCAAGCGCACGGGCCTCGCCGAGGGCCTCTTCGCCGAGCTGAAATACGACGACGACGGCAACGAGGTGCCGGACTTCGTCCTCAACCAGCCGGCCTACAGGGACGCGAAGATCCTGGTCGCCGGCGACAATTTCGGTTGCGGATCGAGCCGCGAGCATGCGCCCTGGGCGCTTCTAGACCAGGGTATTCGGTGCGTGATCTCCACATCCTTCGCCGACATCTTCTACAATAACTGCTTCAAGAACGGCATCCTGCCCGTCGTCGTCACCGACGAGCAGCTGACCGAACTGATGGACGACGCGTCGCGCGGCGCCAACGCGACGCTCACCGTCGATCTCGAGAGCCAGACCATCAAGGGCCCCGACGGCGGCACGATCGCCTTCGAGATCGACCCCTTTCGCAAGCATTGCCTCCTCAACGGCCTCGACGATATCGGCCTGACGCTGGAGAAGGCCGCGTCCATCGACACGTTCGAGGCCGAGGCCGAAGCGTCCCGTCCTTGGGTCTGAAGCCTGCCGGCGGCGGGTCTGAAGCCTACCGGCGGCGGGTCTGAAGCTTGCCGGCGGCGGGGCCTGACGGAGGCACCCGTCACTCCACCCCGACGGGCCGTCCGCTGCGCTCCTGCAGAAGCGCGATGACGGCCGCCGCCGTCTCCTCGATCGAGCGGCGGGTGACGTCGATGGTCGGCCAGCCATGCCGGGCGCAGAGGGCCTTGGCCTCGGCGATCTCGGCCGCCACCGAGGCGCGGTCGACATAGTCCGGCACCGAGAGATGGGCCTGCGTGCCGTCCAGCATCGTCGTCGCGGCGATGGGCGCGAGGCTGACGCCGTCGAGCGCGGTGTTGGGTAGGGCCGTATTGAGGCTGGCGGTGTCGAGGGCTGTGCCGTCGGGGTCGGTGGCCTCCGGCGGCATGCGGTCGAAATCGGCATCGTCCGACAGGAGGTCGAGGTCGAGACCGTCCGGATCGCGATCGCGCGGCGCCGGCACCTCCTCGTCGAAGCCGAGCGCGTCGAGCCGGTTGCGGCGGATCTGGAGGATGTGCTCGACCGAGGCGACGAGGCCGACGACGAGGGGCTGAGCGGCGTTGGGCCCGCGCAGCACCCGCGCCAAGGGCTCGGGCAGAGCGAGGCTCGGCACGAGCGGCACGTTGGCCGCCTTCACGCCCCGGTTGGCGAGATAGATCGCCGTCGGCGTCTTCGAGGTGCGGCTGACGCCGACGAGAATGACGTCGGCCTGCCCGAGATCGGTCGGCAAGTGGCCGTCATCATGCGCCATGACGAAGTTGAGCGCGTCGATGCGGCGGAAATAGCCCGCATCCATGGTGTGCTGCGCGCCGGCCCGGCTCTCCTGCTTCATCTGGAGATAGGCGTCGAAGACCGAGAGGATGGGCGCCAGCACGGCGGCGCAGGGCACGCCGATCTCGCGGCAGCGCGCCTCGATGCGCAAACCGAGGTCGGGGTCGACGAGCGTATAGAGGACGATGCCCGGCGCATCCTCGATCCTCGCCAGCGCGCGCTCCAGCTGTTCGGGCGTGCGCACCAGCGAGGCGACGTGCTCGATCGCCTGCGCGTCCGGAAACTGCGCCGCCGCCGCCCGCGCCGTCGCGATGAGCGTCTCGCCCGTCGCGTCGGAGATGAGATGAACGTGGACGTAGCGGGTGCGGGGCATCGGGTCCGGGCTTTGGGGCGGGCTGGGTGTCCGCCACATGCCGCGGGTGCGGCGTTTCGGCAAGGTCTGAGCAAGGCTTGGGCGAAGCTTGGCGAGGTCTGGGCGAGGTCTGGGCGAGGATCGACCGAACCCCCGGCGTCCCATCCATCCCCGTTCGATCCATCCCCAGGCCCTGTGCGAATCTGTGGAGGATTCGGGAGGGGTGGAACGCTGTCCCGGACCAAGCGAAAAGACGTCCACAGGCGTTTCGCTGTGGGCAGGATCGAGAGGCCTGTGAGGGACTCAAGGATCCCCCCTTCCACCCGCGATCCGGACCGTCGGCGCAAGCCCGTCCGTAGCGACCGGATCGCCGCCCCTAACGACTCGTTAGGACCTTTCCTTTAATGTGAGGGAACAGCACCGACGACACAGCTGCGCGCTGGGTCAACGAGGCTTGGAAGCCGGCTCGTCGATGCCATGCCGGCCCACCTGGACGCCGCGTCCAAGACCCTTTCCCGCCTCTTCGTCAAGCCGTTCAGTGCACGAGACCGGCCAGCCGGGGCGTGGTTGTGGACGCCTGTGAATCCCGCTAATCACCGCCCTAAGAGAAACAAGAGTCAGACTCTTATCTAGACTCTTATTTGGGTGGGATGTGGGTATGACGCCGAGCGCCGGGACCGCCATCGGCCGCGAGGCGCGCCATCACGACCGGCATCAGGGTCGCTTCCTCCGGGCGCTTCGGGGCGAGGCCGTCTGGCCGCCTCCGGTCTGGATGATGCGTCAGGCCGGGCGCTATCTGCCCGAGTATCGCGAGACGCGCGCCGAGGCCGGCAGTTTTCTCGACCTGTGCTACAACCCCCGTCTCGCCACCGAGGTCACGCTCCAGCCGATCCGCCGCTTCGGCTTCGACGCCTCGATCCTCTTCTCCGATATCCTCGTCGTCCCGCATGCGCTGGGGCGGGACCTGCGCTTCGAGGAGGGCGTCGGGCCGCGCCTCGACCCGATCACGCCGGCCGAGATCGCCGCGCTCGATCCCGATACGGTCCTGGAGCGGCTGGAGCCCGTGCTGGAGACCGTCGAGCGATTGCGGGCGGCTCTGCCACCTCAGACCCCCCTCATCGGGTTCTGCGGGGCACCTTGGACGGTGGCGACCTATATGATCAACGGGCGGGGCTCGCCCGATCAGGCCGGCGCGCGCGCCTTCGCGCATCGCGAACCGGGCGCGTTCGCCGCGCTGCTCGACGTCCTCACCCGGGCCTCGATCCGTTATCTCGATGCGCAGGTGAAGGCCGGGGCGGATGCGCTGATGGTCTTCGACAGCTGGGCCGGCGCGCTCGACACGGCGCAATATGCCGGCGCCTCGATCGCGCCCAATGCGGCGATCGTCTCCGGTATCAGAGCCCTCCACCCGGGCGTGCCCATCCTCGCCTTCCCGAAGGGCTCCGGCGCGCGCTATCCCGATTTCCTGCGCGCCGTGAAGCCCGATGGCGTCGGTCTCGACTGGACGATCGACCCGGCCTGGGCGGTGCGCAAGATCCGTCCCCTCGCCGTGCCGCAGGGCAATCTCGACCCGACCCGCCTCGTCGCTGGCGGCGCCGCGCTCGATGCCGGCATCGACGCGGTGCTGGACGCTTTCCGGGGCGGGCCCTTCGTCTTCAACCTCGGCCACGGCGTCACGCCCGATACCGACCCCGCCCATGTCGGCCAGATGGTCGATCGCGTGAGGCGCGCCTGATGGGCCTGACCTACCTGCTCGTGAAGGCGCTCCACGTCGTCGCGGTCATCTCGTGGATGGCGGCGATGCTCTATCTGCCGCGCCTCTTCGTCTATCACGCCGACGCGGCACCGGGATCGGAGCATTCCGAACGGCTGAAGGTGATGGAGCGCCGGCTCTTGAAGGCGATCATGTCGCCGGCCATGATCGTCGCCTGGATCACCGGGCTCACCATCGCCGCGATGGGCGGCTGGTTCACCGCGCCCTGGCTGCAGGTGAAGATGGCGCTCGTCCTCGGCCTCACCATCGTCCACGGCCTCAACGCCCGCTGGCTCAAGGACTTCGCGGCCGACCGGAACGCCCGGCCGGCGCGCTTCTACCGGATCGCCAACGAGGTCCCGACGCTTCTGATGATCGCGGTCGTGCTCTGCGTGATCGTCTGGAAGGATATTTGAGGCGAGCCGGGTTGCGCATCGCTCGCGACGATGGAACCCTGACCCCGTCGTCCGGCGTTGAGTCTCACGATCCCATTCCCTTTGTTCGGAGACGATGCCATGCCCGACGACAAGACGAAATCCAACCAGCAGGCCAATGTCGACGAGACGCTCGACGAGACCTTTCCGACCTCCGACGCGCCCGCCTGGACGACCTCCGGCGACAAGGCCGTCGCCGCCGATCCGGAGACCGCGCCCGACGATCCGCTCGGCCGCGAAGTCGACGTGTCGGGCACGGGGTCCGACGAGGAAGAGTAGACCGCCCTCATGGTGGTGTCGGTCGATACGCCGCTCGCTGCAGGCCTGAGCGAGGGACCGGACGGGCGCGTACGCTGCTGGTGGCCGGGTGAGAGACCCGACTATCTCGCCTATCACGACGAGGAATGGGGCCGCCCTGTCGCACACGAGGCGCGGCTCTTCGAGAAGCTCTGTCTGGAGGGCTTCCAGTCCGGTCTCTCCTGGTTGACGATCCTTAGAAAGCGCGAGAATTTCCGCCGCGCTTTTGCCGATTTCGACATCGAGGCGGTCGCGGCGTTCGGCGAGGCGGACGTGGGACGATTGCTCGAGGACGCCGGCATCGTGCGCCACCGGGGCAAGATCGAGGCCGCGATCGGCAATGCGCGGGCGGCGCGGGCGCTGCGCGAGGCGGAGGGTGTCTCGCTCGCCGCCTATCTCTGGCGTTTCGAGCCCGGTGCCGACGAGCGCCCCGACCGCGTCACGCACGAGACCGTCGGCAGCCTTGCCCAGACGGAGGCCTCGACGGCGCTCTCCAAGGCGTTGAAGGCCCGCGGCTTTCGCTTCGTCGGACCGACGACGCTATACGCGCTGATGCAGGCCATGGGCATGGTCAACGACCATCTGGAGGGCTGCTGCGCGCGGGACGGGGTCGAGGCGGCGCGGCGCGCCTTCGTGCGTCCGTGAGCATCAGAGGATGTCACCGCCGATCGATGCCGTGTCTGCACAGGACACGGGGCCGCTCCCGCTTGCCACGGCCTACGCGGCCCTTACCTAGAGCGTCATGACCGAACCCACACCGCCTCCCGGCCCCTTGCCGTCCAGCACCTCGCCATCCACGACATCACCCCGCGCGGGCGTCATCCGGATGCTGAAGCTGACGGTGCTCATCAGCGTCGCGGCGAGCATTGTCGTGGTCGCAGGGGTGTGGGCCTTTTATGGGCTCGCCGAGTTCTCCTGGCACGGGCTGGCGGCGCTCGTCCTCACGGTCTTCGGCGTCACGGCCGTCAATGTCGGCCTCATCTGGCTCATGCGCGTCAGCCACACGTCGGGCCGCGACGAGGAAGCCTACGAGGGCGAGCAATGGACGAGCGCACGGCGCAAGGAAACCGGCTGGGAAGACTACCGCGCGCCTCCGCCCTGATCGGGACGCGCGACACGGGGCTATTGAAGCCCCTCTAGAAGCTCGCTGAGCGGGTGCCACACGCTTAGACATGACAAACGTTGGAAGGCCCTGATTAACCCTACCTCAGGACTTGATTGAGAGGGTTGGAGACCTGATCTCAAGCCCGCAGAGAAGAATTCTCATGTCCCGTATCCCCTTGATACGCCTTAGCGTTGCACAGCGCGTCTATGGCGGTTTTGGTCTCATCCTCCTTCTCCTTGCCGCCGTCGGAACGTTGGCGGTCTCGTCGCTCGACCGCTCCGAGACGAGTTTTACCGAATACCGCACGCTCGCACGCCAGTCGGTCGCGATCGGGCTCGTGGACTCGAACGTGCTGAGAGCGCGGATCCAGGTCAAGAACTACGTGATCTCGAAGAGCCAGGCCGCCGTCGAGGGCTTCGAGGCCGCGCAGGGCAAGGCCATCGAGTACACCCGGGTGGCCATGGAGCTCGTGAGCGATGCCGGGCGCCACGAGCTCCTGGAGAAGGAACTGAGAAGTCTCGATGTCTACGGCGGTGTGTTCTCGCAGGTCGTCGAGAGGCAGGCGGAGCGCGACCAGCTGGTCAAGGGCGCGCTCGACGTCATCGGCCCACGCCTTCAGGAGACGATGAGCGCCTTGATGACCGAGGCCTCTCGCAACGAGGACGGCGCGAGCGGGCTCCTCGTGGCCCGGGGCCTGGAGACGCTGATGGTCGGCCGGCTCCACGCCGCGAAGTTCCTGATCGACAACACCGAAGGGTCCTACTCCAACGCGGTCTCGGCGTTCGAGGACATGGACGAGATGACGGCGCAGTTGGCCGCGATGAACCTTCCCCGCAGCCAGACCGAACGCCTGGCCGCGATCCGCGCCGACCTGGCGACCTATCGTGGCACGTTCGACCGGGTTCGCGGCGTCATCGACGCACGCAACAGCCTCATCGCCAACTGGCTCGACACGATCGGGCCGGCCATCGCGGACAGGATCGAGGGGCTGCAGGCGTCCATCAAGGCCCGCCAGGACGCCATCGGCCCGGAGACGATCGCGGCCATGGAGAAGGCCAAGGTCACCGAGACGCTTCTCGTCGATCGGCAGCCGTTCTCCTGGGCGCGCTTCTCGCCTTCCTGATCGGACGGGGCATTTCCCGGCCCCGTGACCTCGATGACGAGCGCGATGAAGACGCTGGCCGAGGGCGATACGTCGATCAACGTGCCCTCCCTCGACCGGACGGACGAGATCGGCGCCATGGCGCAGGCCGTCGACGTCTTCAAGCAGAACGCCATCAGGTGAAACGCCTCGCGGCGGAAGACTCGGTCCGCGAGGCGGAGCGCAAGGCCGTGACGAAGCGTGAGATGGCGGCCCTGGCCGACCGCTTCGAGCAGACGGTCGACGGAGGCGCTCTCGGCCGTCAGCCTCGCCACGGAGAATATCGGCGGCGCATCGCGCGAGCTGCGCCGCGTCTCGGAGGAGACCTCGGAGCGAAGCGCCGTCGTCGCCGGAGCCGCCACGCAGGCGACAGACAACGTGCAGGTCGCGGCGGCCGCGACCGAGGAGTTGTCCGCATCGATCGCCGATATCTCCGAGCAGATGACCCGGACGGCCGAGAGCACGACAGAGGTGAAGGGCGAGATCACCCGCACCGACGAGGGCATGCAGACGCTCGCCGATGCGGCCTCCAAGATCGGCGACGTCGTCACCCTCATCTCCGACATCGCCGAGCAGACCAATCTCCTCGCGCTCAATGCGACGATCGAGTCGGCGCGCGCAGGCGATGCGGGCAAGGGGTTCGCCGTCGTCGCCGCCGAAGTGAAGCAGCTCGCCCAGCAGACGGCCGACGCGACGCGCGACATCGCCGAGCAGATCAGGGCCCTTCAGGCCGTCTGCGCCAATGCGGTCGGCGCCATGGGCCGCATCAAGACGGGCATCGACGGGGTCGACGAGTACACCACCGTCATCTCCTCGACGGCCGTCGAACAGTCCGCGACGGTCAACGACGTGGCCCGGAATACCAGCCAGGCGGCGGCCGGCACGCAGGACGTCTCGACGGCCATTCAAGCCGTGCTCGAGGGCGCCGACACGACCCGCCAGGCAGCCGAGGCGACGGAAGAGCAGGTTGCCCGCCTGGAGACCGCGTCCAGCGGCTTGCGGGACGCCGTCGGCACCTTCCTCACGGAGATCCGTGCGGCCTGAACGATCCGCCCGGGCCGGGTACCGCTGTCATCCCCCTACGGGTTGCGGCCTACGGGTTGCGGCATCTCGCGGGTCGGAGGTTCGGTCGTGCCGGAGGTTCGGTCGTGCCATGCGTCCGACGGGGCAACATCGCTCCATGCGATGCGTAGCGGCTATACGGCCCGCGTGACCATCATCTTCTTGATCTCGGCGATCGCGGCCGCAGGATTGAGGCCCTTGGGGCACGCCTTGGCGCAGTTCATGATCGTGTGGCAGCGGTAGAGGCGAAAAGGGTCTTCCAGATCGTCGAGACGATCGCCGGTCGCCTCGTCGCGGCTGTCGATGAGCCAGCGATAGGCCTGAAGCAAGATGGCGGGACCGAGATAGCGGTCGCCGTTCCACCAATAGCTCGGGCACGACGTCGAGCAGCAGGCACACAGGATGCACTCGTAGAGACCGTCGAGCTTGGCGCGATCCTCGCGGCCCTGAAGCCACTCCTTCTGAGGGGTCGGCGTCTCGGTCTTCAGCCAGGGCTCGATCGAACGCAGCTGCGCGTAGAAATTGGTGAGGTCCGGCACCAGGTCCTTGATGACCGGCATGTGCGGCAGCGGATAGATGGCGATGACGCCCGAGAACTCGTCCCACCCCTTGGTGCAGGCCAGACCGTTGACGCCGCCCATGTTCATCGCGCAGGACCCACAAATGCCTTCGCGGCAGGAGCGGCGGAAGGTGAGCGTCGGATCGACCTTCGACTTGATCCAGATGAGGGCGTCGAGGACCATCGGGCCGCAATCGTCCATGTCGACATAGTAGGTGTCGAGCCGGGGGAGGGGCTGGTTGGCGGCGTCGGCCCCCTTCTCGGGGCTCATGCCGGTCTGGCCGGCCTCCACCTCGACGGGCGCCCAGCGATAGATGTGGAACTCGCGCAGATTGGTCGCGCCCTCTGGCTTCGGCCAGACCTTGCCGTCGGTGTCCACGCGGCTGTTCTTCGGGAGGGAGAGTTCGGCCATTGAGGGATCCGCAGGGTCTGATCGTCGGGGCGCGCGGGGCGCGGGGTCGAAGTTGAGATAGCAGGCCGCGGCGCGCGAATCCATGCGTCATTCACACGGGCGCCCGGCCATGCCGCATGCCTTCGTCAGGGAGTCCCGCCGCGTTTCTCCGTACCGCCGCCCCGCTCGATCCAGGCCATGACGGGCGCGGCGCTCAGCGAGTGGACGCAGGCCGAGACGATGACGGCGAAGGTGACCGTCGCCCAGAGGAGCTCGACACGCCCGAAATCCTCGTGCCCCGTCGCATAGGCGAGATAGTAGAGCGAGCCGATGCCGCGAATGCCGAAGAAGCCGACCACCCAGTGCTCGCGCGCATTGTCCGAGCAACCCTTGAGCGACAAGAAGCCGACGAGCGGGCGCAGCACGAAGAGAAGGACGAGGACGGAGAGGACGGCGGTCCAGGTGAGCGCGTTCATCACCTCGATCGCGACGCCGCCCAGCAGGACGAGGACGAGGACGAGCGCGGCCCGCTCCAGATCCTCGACGAACTCGAAGAGGACGCCGTTATAGTCGCTGTCATAGGCCGTGCGGCGGATGACGAAGGCGGCGACGAAACAGGCGAGAAAGCCGTAGCCGCCGAGCAACTCCGACCCGCCATAGGCGACGAGGAAGATGCACAGCGCGATGCAGCCCTGGCCCGCCTTGGCGACGGGCGCCTTCGACGGCACGCGGTAGATCAGGAAGGCGAGGATGCGCCCGATCACATAGCCGATCACGACGCCCGCCACGATCCGGTAGACGAGGTCCTGCCAGGCCCATTCGAGGATCCAGTCCCATCCGAGCGCGCCGAAGCTCGCCGCCGTGATGGCGAAATAGACGAAGGGAAAGGCGAGCCCGTCATTGAGCCCCGCCTCGGCCGTCAGCGTGAAGCGCACGGGATGCCGGTCGCCCTCGCCGGGGCCGGGCACCTGCACGTCGCCCGCCAGCACCGGGTCGGTCGGCGCGAGGACGGCACCCAGGAGGAGGGCGCCCGCGAGCCCCAGCCCCATCAGCCCCCAGCCCATCAGCGCCACGCCCACAATGGTGAGCGGCATGGCCAGGACCAGCAGCCTCCAGGTCGGCTTCCACGCCCGCCAGTCGGTCCTGTCGAGCTTCAGCCCCGCGCCGATGAGCGAGATGATCACGACCGCCTCGGTCAGCTTCTCCCAGATGAGCCGCCCCTCCTCGGTGAGGGGGTTGGGCGCCTCGACGCCGTCATAGAGCCAGAAGAGAAGGGCGCCCATGGCCAGCGGAATGAGCGGCAGCGTGAGGTGCCGGCCATAGATCGCCTGCGGCACCCAGGCCGCCGCCATCATCGCCAGGCCGAAGACCAGGAGAGCGACCTCGTAGGGGTCGACTTTGAAGAGATCGGTCAATCCAGCACGCCCTTATCGACTCCGCGACCGGGAGACCGCGAAATTCATAACGCCGGCGGCCGAGAGAAGGTCCGTCTCCGAAGCCTCGCCCGACATCCCGCCCGACATCCCTCCCAAGGCCTCGCCCGAGCCTTCGGGAGGCGTCCTTGGATAAGGATGCGGGTCGCGTGGCGGTCGGGTCAGGCCATGTATTGCCCACCGTTCACGCTCAAGGTCGCGCCGGTCATGAAGCCGGCGGCGTCGGAGCAGCAATAGACGACGGCCTGGGCGATCTCGTCGGCCTGACCGAGACGGTTGACGGGGATCGCGCCGACAATGCTCTCCAGCACCTTCTCGGGCACGCCGGCCACCATGTCGGTGTCGATATAGCCGGGCGCGACGCAATTGACGGTCACGCCCTTCCTCGCGTTCTCGGCCGCGAGCGCCTTGGTGAAGCCGATGACGCCGGCCTTGGCGGCCGAATAGTTGGTCTGGCCCATCTGGCCCTTCTGGCCGTTGATCGAGGAGATGTTGACGATCCGGCCGAAACCCTTGGCGCGCATGCCGTCGATGACCGGGCGCGTCATGGTGAACATCGAGTTCATGTTGGTGTCCATGACGGCCTTCCATTGGTCGAAGGACATCTTGTGAAACATGCCGTCGCGGGTGATGCCCGCATTGTTGACGAGGATGTCGATGGGTCCGAGATCGGTCTCGACCGACTTGATGCCCGCCTCGCAGGCGTCGGGGTCGGAGACGTCCCACTTGTAGACGTTGATGCCGGTCTCGGCCTTGAAGGCGTTCGCCTTCTCGTCATTGCCGGCATAGGTGGCCGCGACCGTGTGGCCGGCAGCCTTCAGGGCCTTGGCGATGGCGGCGCCGATACCGCGCGTTCCACCGGTGACGAGGGCGATGCGTGTCATGAAAATCCTCCCAGGAGCGTCCCGCCTCTCCGGCGGGTTCGATGGGGGAGGTTATGGGGCAGGGTGGGCGGCATTTCAAAGCCGCGATGGCGAAAAACCCTGATGCTGCGGTGCGAAACGATCGGACGGCCAGGTGGGAATGGAACGAATTCCCACAGGCGCGGCTTGCACAAGGGCATCTTGGAAAGGTCCTATCTCATGAATCGCATCATCTACATCGTCGGCGCCGTCGTCATCGTCATCGCCATAGTTTCCTTCGTTCTCTAAGGGGCGCTGGACGTGTGAACGCAAACGACCCGGCTGCCCTCTCGGGCAACCGGGTCGGTCGAGCGTTTCTCTATAGCGAGATCTAGCGGCGGATGCCGAGACGCTGGATGAGGGTCTTGTAGCGATCCTCGTCCTTGGAGCGCGCGTAGTCGAGCAGGCGACGGCGCTGAGAGACCATCTTGAGAAGACCGCGGCGGGAATGGTTGTCCTTGCCGTGGGACTTGAAGTGTTCGGTGAGGTTGGTGATCCGCTCGGTCAGGATCGCGACCTGAACCTCGGGAGAGCCTGTGTCGCCATCTTTGGTGGCGTATTCCTTGATGAGCGCGTCCTTGCGCTCTGGCGTGATGGACATGGATCCATGCTCCTTCGACATCGGGTGATGGCGTCGCCCTCACGCCTGTCTCCACAGTCAGCGCAGGCCAATCCAGGCCGTCGCCGCGAGACAGGACATGCCACCTCTCGAACGCGAAGCGTTCTCAGAGATGGAAGACGCGCCGGGGATGCAGCTCACCGTTCTCGACCTCGCCCAGCGCCACCAGCTCGCGCCCATGCCGCGCATAGGCGGGGCCGGGCAGGGGGGCGTCTCGCCCTCTGAGCAGAATCGACTGGCCGTTGCGCAAACGGCTCGCATCCGCACCGCCAATGGCCACCGCCGGGATGTCGTCCAGCGCGGTCTCGACGGAGCGAAGGACGGTGCTATTCCATGCCTGGACGGGTTGTGCAAGGGGCATCGACGCAGGCACGTCGTCGGCGCCGGCCGATTCGTCCGCCGCCGGGGCGACGTTGCGCTCGGCCTGCGCCGCCTCGATATCCGCGAAGGTCACGAGATCGCGCTCGATGAGCGAGCCCACCCGCGTGCGCCGCAGACCCGACACGTGCGCGCAGGTGCCGAGATAGGCGCCAAGATCGCGGGCCAGGCTGCGCACGTAGGTGCCCTTGCCGCAATCGCATTCGAGCACCGTCTCGTCGGGCGTATGGGAGATGAGGCGCAGCGCGTCGATGAAGACGGGCCGGGCGGCCAGCTCGACCGTCTCGCCGTCTCGCGCGATGTCGTAGGCCCGCTCGCCATCCACCTTCACGGCCGAATATTGCGGCGGCACCTGCAATATCTCGCCGGTAAAGGCGGGGAGCGCCGCCAGCACCTCGCCCTCGCTCGGGCGCACGTCGCTTTCCTCGACGACCTCGCCCTCGCGGTCGTCGGTGTCGGTGCGCTGCCCCCAGGCGATGGCGAAGCGGTAGGTCTTGTCGCCGTCCATGAGGAAGGGGACCGTCTTCGTCGCCTCGCCGAGCGCGATGGGCAGGACGCCCGTCGCCAGCGGATCGAGCGTGCCGGCATGGCCGGCCTTCTGCGCGCCGAAGAGCCGGCGCACCTTTCCCACGGCCTGCGTCGACGTCATCGTGAGCGGCTTGTCGAGCACGACCCAGCCGTTGATCGGCAGGCCCTTCTTGCGGCGGCTCAAGACGCGTCGTCCTCGTCGGGTGCCGCGTCCGCGCCGCCTTCGATGTCGGCGCGCACCCTGTCGGAGCGCAGCAGCGCGTCGATGCGGGAGGCTTCGTCGAACGTCTCGTCGACCTGGAAGCGCAGGCTGGGCGCGTATTTGAGATCGATCCGCTTGGAGACGAAGCTGCGGATCGGTTTCGCATTGATCGCAAGGAGCTTGACGACCTCCTTCGCCCCCTTGCCGCCGAGCGGCATCACATAGGCGGTCGCGACCTTGAGATCGGGCGTGATCCGCACCTCCGGCACCGTGATCGTATAGGCCTCCAGCCGCGGATCGTTGATCTCGCCGCGCTGCAGCGCCTCGACGATCGCGCGCCGTATGATCTCGGCCACGCGCAACTGGCGCTGGGAGGGAGCTTTGGTGCTTGTCTTCTGGGCCATGGCCTCGATCCGAAAGGCAAAAGGGCGCGCCGTCTGTCCGGCGCGCCCTGAAGGGTATCGTGTGGGCAAGGCCTCGTCGGTCTCGCCCGAAGGGTAGGGTCGCGCTAGAGCGTCCGGGCGATGCTCTCCACCCGGAAGCACTCGATGACGTCGCCCTGGCGCATGTCCTCGTATTTCTCGAAGGCCATGCCGCACTCGGTGCCGGCGTTGACTTCCCTGACCTCGTCCTTGAAGCGCTTGAGCGTCGAGAGCTTGCCCTCGTGGATGACGACGTCGTCGCGAAGGAGACGCACGCCCGAGCCGCGCTCGACGATGCCCTCCGTGACCCGGCAACCGGCGACCTTGCCGACCTTGGTGATGTTGAAGACCTCGAGGATCTCCGCATAGCCGATGAAGGTCTCGCGGATCTCCGGTGCGAGGAGGCCCGACATGGCGCCCTTCATGTCATCCAGGAGATCGTAGATGATGTTGTAGTAGCGGATCTCGATGCCCGACTGCTTGGCCGCGTCCCTCGCCTGCGCATTGGCACGCACGTTGAAGCCGAGGATGACGGCACCCGACGCTGCCGCCAGCGTGACGTCCGATTCGGTGATCGCGCCGACGCCGGTGTGGAGGACGCGCGCCTCGACCTCGTCGGTCGAGAGCTTCTCCAAGCTCTGCGTGATCGCCTCGACCGAGCCCTGCACGTCGCCCTTGATGAGGACCGGGAAGGTCTGGCGACCGTCCACCTTGATCTGGTTCATCATGTCCTCGAGCGAGGAGCCCATCTTGGCCTGACGCGCGGTGGCCAGATCGCGGGCCTGACGCTCGCGATAGTCGGCGACCTCGCGCGCCTTGGCCTCCTCGTCGACGACGGCGAAGGGCTCGCCGGCTTCGGGCGCCCCGTTGAAGCCGAGGACCTCGACGGGCATGGCGGGCAGGGCCACGTCGACTTGGCGGCCCTGATCGTCGAGCAGCGCGCGCACGCGGCCCCATTGCTGGCCGGCGACGAGGATGTCGCCCTTCTTGAGCGTGCCGCCCTGGACGAGGACGGTCGCGACCGTGCCGCGGCCCTTGTCGAGGCGCGATTCGATCACGACGCCCGTCGCCTGACGGTCGGGATTGGCCTTCTGCTCGAGGATTTCGGCCTGGAGGAGGATGGCCTCCAGAAGCCCGTCGAGATTCTGCTTCTTGAGGGCCGAGACCTCGACTTCCTGGACGTCGCCGCCCATCGATTCGACCACGATCTCCTGGCGCAGGAGGTCGGTCTTCACCTTGTTGGGATCGGCCTCGGGCAGATCGACCTTGTTGATCGCCACGATGATCGGCACGCCGGCCGCCTTGGCGTGATTGATCGCCTCGATGGTCTGCGGCATCACGCCGTCATTCGCCGCGACGACGAGGATCACGATGTCGGTCGCGTTGGCGCCTCTGGCCCGCATGGCGGTGAAGGCGGCGTGGCCGGGCGTGTCGATGAACGTGATCTTCTGCCCGTTCTGCTCGACCTGATAGGCACCGATATGCTGGGTGATGCCGCCGGCCTCGCCCGATGTGACGTTGGTCTGGCGGATCGCGTCCAGGAGCGAGGTCTTGCCGTGGTCGACATGGCCCATGATCGTGACGACCGGCGGCCGGGAGACGAGCGTCTCCTCCTCGTCGTCGACCTCGAAGAGGCCCTCCTGCACGTCGGCTTCCGAGACGCGGCGCACGGTGTGGCCCATCTCGGTCGCGATCAGCTCGGCCGTGTCGGCGTCGAGGATGTCGGTGGCCTTCATCATCTGGCCCTGCTGCATCAGGAGCTTGATGACGTCCACGGCCCGCTCCGACATGCGGTTGGCGAGCTCCTGGATGGTGATGGTGTCGGGTAGCTGCACTTCGCGCGCGATCTTCTCTTTGGGTTCTGCGTTGGCGCCCTTGCCCATCATCCGCTGCTGGCGGCGACGGTAGGAGGCGAGCGAGCGTCCGCGTTCTTCGGTGCCGCCCGAGAGGGCGGTCGTGACGGTGAGGCGGCCGCGCTGGCGGTCGCCGGCATCCCGCTTGGCGGGCGTGCGGGACGGTGCCTCGCGCGGGCGGCGAACGGCGGGCTTGAGCGCGGGGCGGACGCCGGCGGGCGTCGCGGCCTCGGCCGGTGCCTGCGAGGCGCGGGCACGGGCGCGCTCCTCGGCGGCCTCGCGCACCTTGGCCTCCTCGTCGGCTTTGATGCGGGCGGCCTCCTCGGCCTCCTCGCGGGCGCGCTCTTCACGAAGCGCCTGGCGGCGGGCATCCTCCTCCTCGCGGCGAACGGCCTCCTCGGCGGCGCGGCGCCGGTCGTCGGCCTCCCTGGCCTTGGCCTCGGTCAGCGCTTTGAGGCGGGCGTCCTTCTCCTCGTCGGAGAGGGTGCGCAGGACCATGCCGCCGGGCTTGGTGGTCCCGCGTGCGGGTGCGCGCCGGGTCGCGGCCACGGCATCGAGCTTGGGCGCGGCCTTGGGTGTCGTCTGGCCGCGAACGGACAGCGTCTGCTTTTGGGCAGCAGTAGCCTTGTCGGCCTCCGCCTTGGCAGCTGTTGCATTGGCAGCCGCCGCATTTGCAGTCGCCACTCTGGCGGCTTCCGCGTCGGCGGTCACTTTCTCCTCGGCGGCCCTGGTCGCGGCGATCTTGGCGGCCTCGGCCTCCGAAGCGCGGATCTTGTCGGCTTCGGCCTCGGCCTCGGCGGCGCGGGCATCGGCCTCGGCCTTGTCGAGCGCGGCCTGGCGCATCTCGGCCTCGGCCTTGGCCTTGGCTTCGGCATCGCTGGCCGCCGCCGCCTTGGCCTCGGCCTCCTTGGCGAGCGCGTCCTGGCGCTGCTGCTCGGCGCGCAGCGCCGCGAGCCGGCGCTCGTCGACCGCGCTGGCAGGAGCGGCTGCGGGCGCCGCCGGCGCGACGGGTGCCGCCTCGGCCTCCGGCGCAGCCGTTCCGGCCGCCGTCTTGGCCATTGCCGCCCGCTCGGCCGGTGTCAGGACGCGGCGCTTCTTCTTCTCCACCACCACGGCGTTGGAGCGGCCATGGCTGAAATTCTGGCGCACGGTGCCCGCACCGCCGCGAAGCCCCAGCGGCTTGCCGGAGGCGCCCAAACGCTTGTCACTGTCCCTACGATCGCTCATCTAGCCTGCCTGATCCCGCTCCGGCCCGGGGCCGGTCTGTTCTTGTGCCGTCGTGTTCGTCGTCGGGCTCGCCGAAGGGCGGACCCGGAAATCGTTCTTGGGGCGAACGGGTCCCCGAAGAGTCCGTTCCGCCAACCGCGACCTCTGCGCGATCGCTTTTCTCCGCGATCCCGTCCGGGTCGCGCATCAAGGATCGCTCGTGCCCGGCGGCGCGCCGCTGCGCTGCTCTCCAACCAGACCGTCCGAGCCCTCATAGGTCGCCAGGCGCGCGATACGCATCAACGCCATGCGCGACACGTCCGGCGCCGGACGTCCAGCCTTTGCCGGCTCCGTCGAGGCGTCTCCTAAAGAGTCCCCCGAAGCCGAAACGCCGCCGGGTTCCGCTGAAACGCCCCCCGGCGAAGCCTGCGCCGATCCGCTCAGCGCGGCATGTATCACATGCAAGCGCCCCAAAGCCAAACCCAATGCGTCCGATCCGAGATCGCGCACGACCGTGACTTCGAGGCCGCGCGCCTTGGCGACCGCCAGAGCCAGCGCATCAAGCTTGGCCGATTCGCCCGCGCTCGCCTCGACCGCGTGGAGGATGGCGAGGATATGGCCCTTCCTGGCCGCCTCTTCCACCTGCCCCTTGCCGGCGATGACGGCGCCGGCCTTGTTGGCGAGGCTCAAGCCCTCGACGGCGCGCTCGAGAAGGAGCCGCCCGACGGTCTCGGGCAGGTCGGCCGGGACCAAGGCCTCGCCCTTGAAGGCGCGCGGGAAGGCACGGCGCTTCACGGCCTCGGCGATATGGGCCCGCGTGGCCGTCACCCAGGCGCCGCGACCGGGCAACACCGCTTTGAGGTCCGGCACGACCGCACCATCGGGCGCCCGCACGAAGCGGATCATCGTGTCGGGAGACTGCGCGGTGCGGGTGACGATGCAGCGCCGCTCGGGGGCCCCTTTGCGCGCGTCCCCCGCCTTCGCGTGCGCGCCCTTGCGACCGGGCGCGGCGATGCCGCCGTCGAGCTCGTCGGCCTCTTCGTTCGCGATGTCCGCCGCCGCACGCATTCGTGCGAGCCCCGCGCTGGTCGTTAGACCAGCGCGGCCTCCTCGTCGGTCTCGGCGTCTTCCTCGACGTCGGGTTCGAGATCGGCCGCATCGATCCAGCCGGCCAGCACGCGGGCCTGCATGATCATGGCCTCGGCCTCCTCGCGGCTGGTGCCGTAGGGGGTGAAGGTGCCCGGATGCTTGGTCACTTCCTTGCCGTTGCGCTCCGACCAGCCGGCCAGCTCGTCGGTGGCGGAGCCCGCGAAGTCCTCGATCGACTTCACACCGTCCTCGCCGAGCGCGACGAGCATCTCGGTCGTCAGCCCCTCGACCTGGCGAAGCTCGTCCTTGACGCCGAGATCGACGCGGCGCGCCTCGAAGCCGGCTTCCTGGGCGTCGAGATACTCGACCGCGCGGGTCTGCAATTCGCTCGCCGTCTCCTCGTCGAAGCCCTGGATGGAGGCGATCTCCTCGGGCTCGACGTAAGCGACCTCGTCGAGCGCGGTGAAGCCCTCCGACGCCAGAAGCTGGCCGACGACCTCGTCGACGTTGAGCGCCTCGACGAAGAGTTGGGTGCGCTCGGTGAACTCCTTCTGGCGGCGCTCCGATTCCTCTTCTTCCGTCAGGATGTCGATGTCCCAGCCCGACAATTGCGAGGCGAGCCGCACGTTCTGGCCGCGACGGCCGATGGCGAGGCTGAGCTGATCGTCGGGCACGACGACCTCGATGCGGCGCGCGTCCTCGTCGAGGACGACCTTGGCGACCTCGGCCGGCTGCAGCGCGTTGACGATGAAGGTCGCGTCGTCCTCGGTCCACGGAATGATGTCGATCTTCTCGCCGGCCAGCTCCTGCACGACGGCCTGAACGCGCGATCCGCGCATGCCGACGCAGGCACCGACGGGATCGATCGACGAATCGTTGGAAATGACGCCGATCTTGGCCCGCGACCCCGGATCGCGCGCGACCCGCTTCACCTCGATGATGCCCTCGTAGATCTCCGGCACCTCCTGCGCGAAGAGCTTGGCCATGAATTCGGGGTGGGAGCGGGTGAGGAAGATCTGCGGTCCGCGCGGCTCGCGGCGCACGTCGAGGATGAGCGCGCGCACCCGGTCGCCGGGGCGGAACATCTCGCGGGGGATGCCTTCCGAGCGCTTGATGACGCCCTCGCCCTGCGGCATCTCGACGACGACGTCGCCATAGTCGGCGCGTTTGACCTCACCGTGGATGATCTCGCCGATCCGGTCCTTGTACTCCTCGAACTGCTTGTCGCGCTCGGCCTCGCGAACCTTCTGGAAGAGGACCTGCTTGGCGGCCTGGGTCGCCACGCGGCCCGGATCGACGGGCGGGAGCCTGTCGGAGATCATGTCGCCGACCTCGGCCGCCGGGTTCCTGACCTGCGCGTCCTTGAGGCTGATCTGCGTGTCGTCGTTCTCGATCGTCTCGACGACCTCGAAGAAGCGGTCGACCCGCTGCTCGCCGGTGCGGGGGTCGATCTCGACGCGAATGTCGGATTCGAGCCCGTAGCGGGCCCGGGCGGCCTTGGAGAGCGCATCCTCGATCGCCTCGACGACGATGGCGCGCTCGATCCCCTTCTCGCGCGCCACCGCGTCCGCGATCTGAAGGAGTTCTATCTTGTTGGCACTAATGGCCATGTCAAACGTCTCCGTCTTGCTCAACCAGTGTGCGAAAGCCGAAGGCCCTTCGCTGGTCTTCAATGGTACGGAGCCCGAAGGCACCCGCGTATTCTGGGAGAAGGCCGACCCTGCCGGCCCTCGCGCTACTCGCCGTCGGCCGCGCCCTTCTTGGCCGCGTTCTTCATCGGAGCATTCCTCGTCGTAGCAGCGTTGTTCTTGGCCGCCGCCTTCGAGCGACGCAGCGATTCGGCGATCACGGCGTCGGTCAGCACCAGCTTGGCCTCGTCGATATCGCGCATCGGCAGGCCGAGCGTGACCGCGCCGCCCTTCACGTCCGTCTCGATGAGGACGGCGCCGTCGAGCCCCTCGCCCTCGATGCCCTCGAGCGTGCCCCGGAACCGGCGCTGCGAGCCGCCATCCTCGTTGACGACCGGACGGGCGAGCGTGATCTTGGCCTCGAAGCCTTCCCACCGCGCAAAGTCGGACGCGCGCACGAGCGGACGGTCGATGCCAGGCGAGGAGATCTCGAGATTGTAATGGCCCTGGATCGGATCCTCGACATCGAGCACCGGTGCGAGCGCACGGCTGAGCCTCGCGCAGTCCTCGACCGACATCTCGCCCGATGCGTCCTCGGCCATGATCTGAACCGTGCAACCGTCCTGCGCCGTCACCGCGACGCGCACGAGCTTGAGGTCGAGGCTGCGCGCGACGGGACCGGCCAGCGCCGCCACGCGTGCGGCAGGGCCTTCCTCGGTCAGGAGGCGCGGCTCGTCGAGGTCCGCGCGCACGGCCTCGGCCGCACCGTCGAGCGCGGCGCGCATGAGACCATCGACGGGTCCCGTCTCTTCACCAGGTCCTGTCTCGGACGGCTCGGCCAATCGTCTCTCCGACTCTTCATGTACCGCAGACGCCCGCACGATGTGCGACCAAAAGGCCCGGCTCACGTGCCCTCGCTCACGGACCCTTGCCCACGGCCCTTGCGGGCCGCGCCGCGCTTCTTGTCGAGCGTCATGTACGGGATGGATGTGAGATAGCCGCTGGAGCGGGTTGGTGCAAGGGGTTCCGACGAGGTTGACCCGAGGTCGTCTCGCGTCTTGCCGGAGCATGAGGCCGGTGCCGGCCGCGGTATCCATCACCATCCGTGTGCGGTCCCATCACGATGATCCCGCTGGACGCTCCGGTTCCGCTCTGCCATGCCGCGCGCATGGCCGCCCACACCGTTCCCGCCGCATCGCCGACCGTCCTATCGCCCGGCGCCTCGCCCTCCGGCGGTCTCGATCGCACCGGCCTCGCACTCTACGCGCTGATCGTGCTCGTCTGGGGCACGAGCTGGATCATGATCCACTATGCGCTGGGCGTGACGCCGGTCGAGATCACGGTGGCGCTCCGGTTCTGGCTGTCCGCCGCGATCCTCTTCGCCATCGTCGTGGTGCGGGGCGAGCGCTGGCGGTTCTCCCGGGCCGACCATCTCTGGTTCGCGGCCATGGGCGGGCTCATCTTCTCGACCAATTTCGTTCTCTTCTTCCACGCCGGGCTGACGCTCGCGACGGGCCTCCTCGCCGTCGTCTTCTCGACGGCGACGCTCTTCAACATGGCCCTCAGCGTCGTCGTCGAGCGCACGCCGCTGCCCGGCCGGGTGATGCTGGGCGGGGTGACGGGCGTCGCCGGGCTCTGCCTCATCTTCTGGCCGGAGTTGCGCGCCGACGCCGGCACGTTGCCCGCCGTGGGTCTCGCGCTTCTGGGCACGCTCTCCTTTTCGGTCGGCAACATCGCCGCGCAGCGCGTGCGGGCGCGCGGGCTGCCGGTCATCGGGCCGACCGCCTGGGGCATGCTCTACGGCGCGCTTCTCCTCACCGGTCTCGTGGGCGTGCTGACGATGACGGGCACGATCGAGCCCGTGCTCGATATGCGGCCCGCCTACTGGTTCTCGCTCCTAGGCCAGGCGGTCTTCGCGACCGTGACGGCCTTCCTCACCTATATCGCGCTGCTGCGCCGGATCGGCACCGCGCGGGCCGGCTATGCGACCGTGATGTTCCCGCTCATCGCGCTCGGCATGTCGACCTGGGTCGAGGGCTATGTCTGGAGCGGCCTGGCGGTCGCGGGACTGCTGCTGATCCTCGGCGGGAACGTCGCCGTTCTGCGGCGCTGAGGGCGGCTCAGGCGAAGCCCACGATGGCCCGCACGTCCCGCATCACCGGTTCGGCCAGCGCCGCGGCGCGCTCGGCGCCGTCGCCCAGCGTGCGATCGATCTCGGCCGGGTCCGCCATCAGCCGCGCCATCTCGGCGTTGATCGGCCCGAGCTTGGCGACCGCGACCTCGGTGAGCGCCGGCTTGAAGGCCGAGAACTGCGAGCCGCCATGGTCGCGCAGCACCTCGGCGCGGGTCGTGTCGGTCAGCGCGGCGTAGATGCCGACGAGATTGTCGGCCTCCGGGCGGCCCTCCAGCCCCTCGACCTCCGAGGGCAGCGCGTCGGGATCAGTGCGGGCCTTTCTGAGCTTGGCGGCGATCGTGTCGGCATCGTCGGTCATGTTGATGCGGCTCAGATCGCTCGGATCGGACTTCGACATCTTCTTGGAGCCGTCGCGCAGGCTCATCACGCGCGTCGCCTCGCCCTGGATGATGGGCTGGGTGAGGGGGAAGAAGCCGGCGTCGCGCCCGCCGCCGGTCGTCTCGACATCTGCGCCCAGCTCGAGATCGAGAATGCGGGCCCGGTAGTCGTTGTTGAACTTGGCGGCGATATCGCGCGTCAGCTCCAGGTGCTGCTTCTGGTCCTCGCCGACCGGCACATGCGTCGCGCGGTAGACGAGGATGTCGGCCGCCATCAGCGCCGGGTAGGCGTAGAGGCCGAGGCTCGAATTCTCGCGGTTCTTGCCGGCCTTCTCCTTGAACTGCGTCATCCGGCTCATCCAGCCGAGACGGGCGACGCAGTTGAAGATCCAGGCGAGCTCGGCATGGGCGGCCACGCGCGACTGGTTGAAGACGATATGCGCCTTGGGGTCGATGCCCGACGCGATGAGGGCGGCCGCGACCTCGCGCGTGTTGGCGCCGAGCTCCGCCGGGTCCTGCCAGACCGTGATGGCGTGCATGTCGACGGCGCAATAGAGACACTCATAGGTGTCCTGCAGCGCCACGAAGCGCTTGATGGCGCCCAGATAGTTGCCCAGCGTCAGGCTGCCCGACGGCTGGATGCCGGAGAAGACGCGCCGGGGCACGGGCGGGAGGGCGGTATCGGACGTGTCGGACATGTGCGTCGGCTTCTGGCGAGTGAGGTCGCGCGCTTATGGCAACCTCCCCTTCGCCGCACAAGCGGGCGTGCGGCCGAGTGGATGGGTGCCGCGGAGATCGCGTCATCCCAGCGGGGGGGGGGGTCGGTTCTCCGACGGGCCCTAGTGACACGCCACGATCTTTGCCTTAAGGAGGCGGCCTTCGCGCGCGAGGACCGGCTTTGGCCGTCCCCTCGTCGTGCGACAATAAAGGTGAAAACGTCGTCGTTGCGCGCCGTGCCCCGCACGCCGCCGCGAACGCGCCAGCTAAACGAGACGATACGTCATGAACATCATCCAGCAGCTCGAGGCCGAGCAGGCCGAGAGATACGCCGCCACCAAAGAGATTCCCGACTTCCGCCCCGGCGACACGGTGCGCGTCTCTGTCCGCGTGACGGAGGGCACCCGCACCCGTCTCCAGGCCTATGAGGGCGTGTGCATCGCCCGGTCCGGCGCCGGCTTCAACGAGGCCTTCACGGTCCGCAAGATCTCCTATGGCGAGGGCGTCGAGCGCGTCTTCCCGGTCTACTCGCCCATCGTCGAGATGATCGAGATCGTCCGCAAGGGCAAGGTGCGCCGCGCCAAGCTCTATTACTTGCGCTCGCGCCGGGGCAAGTCGGCGCGTATCGCCGAGCGGGTCGACCGCAAGGCCGTCGCCGCCCGCGCTGCCCTCAAGGAAGAGCGCAAGGCTGCCGCGCGCGCCGAGCGGGACGCCAAAAACCCGTAGCTTCAAAAGGGCGATTTTTGCGCGGCGCGGCGAACGCGCCGCATCTTACAGACCCGCGCCGACGGAGCGCCATCCGTGCGACCCCGTCGGCCCTGACCGACGACGGGGACCGTTTGCATGTCTGACGCCACGGCTGGTGCGCCGCGCACCCTCTACGACAAGATCTGGGACGACCACCTCGTCCACATGGCCGAGGACGGCACCGGCCTCCTCTATATCGACCGCCATCTCGTCCACGAAGTGACGAGCCCGCAGGCCTTCGAGGGCCTGCGGATGACGGGCCGCAAGGTTCGCGCACCGCAGCGCACGCTCGCCGTGGTCGATCACAACGTGCCGACCTCCGACCGCAGCTTGGGCATCGACGATCCGGAATCGAAGATCCAGGTCGATCAGATGGGCACGAACGCGGCCGAGTTCGGTATCGAATATTACGACCCGATGGACCCCCGGCAGGGCATCGTCCACATCGTCGGTCCCGAGCAGGGCTTCACGCTGCCCGGCATGACCATCGTCTGCGGCGACAGCCATACCTCGACGCACGGCGCGTTCGGCGCGCTCGCCCACGGCATCGGCACCTCGGAGGTCGAGCACGTGCTCGCCACCCAGACGCTGATCCAGAAGAAGGCGAAGAACATGCGCGTGACGGTGACCGGCGTTGCGCCGTCCCACCTCACGGCCAAGGACATCATCCTCGCCATCATCGGCCAGATCGGCACGGCCGGCGGCACGGGCCACGTCATCGAGTACGCAGGCCCCGCCATCCGTGCCCTCTCGATGGAGGGCCGCATGACGGTCTGCAACATGTCGATCGAGGGCGGCGCCCGGGCCGGCATGATCGCGCCCGACGAGAAGACCTGGGCCTATATCGAGGGCCGCAACCGCGCCCCCAAGGGCGAGGCCTGGGAGACGGCGCTGGCCTATTGGAAGACGCTGCCTTCCGATGAGGGCGCGCATTTCGACGCCGAGATCACGCTCGATGCTGGCGCGCTGCCGCCCATCGTTTCCTGGGGCACCTCGCCCGATCAGGTCGTGACCGTCGAGGGCGTCGTGCCCAACCCGGCCGACGTGCCGGCCAACAAGCGCGCCGCGACGGAACGCTCGCTCGCCTATATGGGCCTCACGCCCGGCACGCGGATCACCGACATCGCGCTCGATCGCGTCTTCATCGGCTCGTGCACCAACGGGCGGATCGAGGATCTGCGGGCCGCGGCCTCCGTGGTGCGCGGGCACCATGTGGCGACAAGCGTCTCGGCCATGGTCGTGCCGGGCTCCGGCCTCGTGAAGGCGCAGGCCGAAGAGGAAGGCCTCGACAAGATCTTCAAGGCCGCCGGCTTCGACTGGCGCGAGCCCGGCTGCTCGATGTGCCTCGCGATGAACGCCGACAAGCTGCGCCCCAACGAGCGCTGCGCCTCGACCTCCAACCGGAATTTCGAGGGCCGTCAGGGCTATAAGGGCCGCACCCATCTCGTCTCGCCCGCCATGGCGGCGGCGGCGGCGATCGCGGGGCGCTTCGTCGACATTCGCGACTGGGACACGCCGGTTCCGGCCGCGGCCTGACCGCGATGTCGGCCGCGCGCCGGATCGCGGTGCTGGGCGCCCTCAGCGGCGCCCTCGCCGTGGCGGCCTCCGCCTTCGGTGCGCACGGTCTCACGCGCGGCTTCGAGGCCGGTACCGTCACGGCAAGCCAGCTGCGCGGCTTCGAGGTCGCGGCCGAGCAGCATGTCGTCCACGCGCTCGCCCTTCTCGGCACCGGCCTCGGCCTCGCCGCCTTCGGGGGAAGCCGCTGGACGGTCGCGGCGGCCATCCTCTTCGGCCTCGGCACGCTCGCCTTCGCCGGGCCGCTCTATCTCTACGCACTGACGGGCGCCAAGCCGCTCATCCGGCTGGTGCCCGTCGGCGGTGCCGGCTTCGTCCTCGGATGGCTCTGCCTCGCGATCGGTCTCGGCCGTGCCAAGCGGGTGCCGGACACCCCTTGATTCACCATTCGTCAGAGATTTCCTGCGCAGGCTGAGCGCCTTAGAGCCTGCCTCGGAACGCTGTCGGGTCGGTTCGCCGGTCGTTGTCGCCGCCCGCCACGTCGCCGATCCTCACCGATGCCGCCGGCATCGACTGCGATCGTCTTCTAGCGGATCGACGACAACGCCTCGGCGATCCGTCGCCTCTGCGTCCCGAGGCAGGCTCGGCACCCAGGAGGGTGCTGCGCAGGGGATGGGGACATGGATGCTTGGCTCTCGGCGACTCTGCTCGCCTGGACGATGATGACGCTTGGCGTCTGCGCGAGCTTCGCGCTCGTCTGGCACAGGCGCCGCCACGCGAAGGACGCGCGTGCGCTTGCACTGGCCTTTGGAGGCCTCGGCGTCGGCTCCGGCCTCTTCGTCCTATCGACCACCTGGCCCTCGCCCTTCCTCTTCGCGCTCGTCGTGATCGTGGCGCTTGCCGGCCATGTCGGCCTCGTCCACGGCGCGGCCCTGCGGCTCGGCACGCCGCGCGGTCACGAAACGCCTCGCGGGGCAGCCGCGCTCATTCTCGCCGCTGTCGCCGGGCTCGCCGATCTCGGCCTCCTCGCGCTTTTCGGTCTCACGCCGGTCGGCCTCGCGGCCTGCCTCGAGGCGACGATGACGATGGCCTTCGTCGCGATCGGTCTCGTCTGCTGGCGGGGCCCGCGCGAGCATGATCGGATGGCGAGCGTCTTCGGCGCGCTGGCCGCGGGCGGCCTGTCGATACGGCTCGGCCTCTTCGGCGCGAGCCTCGCCCACGGGTCCGCCATGCGGGCGACGCCCGCTCTGGAGCATGCCGCGACCTCCTACATGATCGGCGCCTCCGCCCTCGTCCTCATCGGCATCATCCTCTGGCTGGCGACGAAGGAAGACGAGGCGACATGGCTGCGGATGCGCGCGGCCTACGACCCGCTGACGAGCCTTCTCAAACGCCCGCTCTTCTTCATCGACGCGCAGACCAAGATCAACGCGGCGCCCGAACAGCCGCACGTCATCGCGCTTTGCGACATCGACCGGCTCGAGAGTATCAACGAAGCCCATGGCCGCGCGGCGGGGGATGCGGTTCTGGCGCGGGTCGGCCGCCTCGTCTGGCAGAGCCTGCCGCGCCACGCGTCGGCCGGGCGCTTTGGCGGCGACGAGATCGTGCTCTTCTTCCCCAACGCCACGTTGGAGACGGTCGAGCCGGTGCTGACGGCGCTCGCGCGCCGGATCGCGGCCGAGCCCTTCGCTCACGAGCAACCGCTGACGGTCAGCCTCGGTCAGGCGGCCTATGTACGGGGGGAGCGTCTCGACGACGCACTCATCCTCGCCGATGCGGGCTTGCAGGATGTGAAGGCGTCGGGCGGTGACGGCGTGCGTTCGGTGCGGCCGGACGATTTCGACGATCCGCTGGCGATGAGCGCCGCCGGCGGCCGCTCGGTACGCCGCATCAACCGCGCGCTTGCGGCGTGATGCCAGGAAACGCACAGGTATGACGCGCACGGGTGTGGGTCGGAAAGGTCTGGGGTATAAGTGACGCGGCCCCGCCGAGAAGGCGGCATGAGAAGCGGGACCGCGCCGGGCTCCTTGCGGGACAGGTCCCCGGAGCGCCGAGAGGAGGTCTAGCGCTTGCCGGGTGAACGCGTTCTGAGACGGCGGTTCATCTGGCGTTCAGGTGCACCGCTCCTCTGTTCTCCACCGTTCCTTGAAGCCCATGCTCTCACCGCCGGGTGGCACATCGATGAAGGGCCCGAGCCTATGTTCCCACTCCAGCGCTATCTCAAACAGATCATCTATGGCGGCAACGATGGGATCGTGACGACCTTCGCGGTCGTGGCGGGCTTTGCGGGCGCGGGCGGCGGGGCGAGCGCGACGGCCGGTGCGGGCATCGGCGTCGTGCTGCTATTCGGGCTCGCCAATCTCTTCGGCGACGCCGCCTCGATGGGGCTCGGCGACTTCATCTCCGAGCGGTCCGAGCGCGATGTCGCGGCCGCGACCCGGCAGGAGGTTGAGGCGCTCGTCGCCGCACGGCCAGGCGAGGCCCGCGCGCAGGCGGTGGCGGCCTTCGAGGCGCGGGGTCTGTCCGGCGACGCGGCCGAGCGCGCGGCCGGGGCCGTGGCGACGAGCCCTTGCGTCCTCGCCGATACCCTTCTGGCCTTCTCACGCGGCGAGGCGCTGGAGGACGCGCGCGGACTGGTGGCGCAGGCCCTGACGACCTTCGCCGCCTTCCTCGTCTTCGGATTCATCCCGCTCCTGCCCTACGCCTTGGGAACGGTGGTGCCGGCGCTGGTCGTGTTCGGCCTCTTCCCGACGGCTCTGGCGGGCTCCTTCGTCGCCCTCGTGCTGCTCGGCCTCCTCAACTGGCATGTCGGCGTCGGCTCGCTGCCGCGCGCGGTGGGCGAGATCGTCGTCATCGGCGTGGTGGCAGGCGCGGTCGCCTATGGCGTGGGGAGCTTCTTCGATCTCGGGGGGTAGAGGGGTCGCCTTGGTCTCAGCCGATCGGCGCAGGGCAGTGAACGAGATCCGCTCCACAATAGCTGGTTCGGTAGACGACCTTGCCTCCAGCCGTCATCCTCGGGTCGGTGCCCGAGGATGACGAGGAGGAGAGGGTAGGGGCCGGGCCGCGGTTTGCAGGGACGGCTCCAGACCGGCAGCCTTGGCCTCAGCCCGCCGGCGCGAGGCAAACTCAGCCCGCCGGCGCGAGGCAAACTCAGCCCGCCGGCGCGAGGCAAAGCTCAGGCCCGCCGGCGCGAGGCAAACTCAGCCCCCAGCGCGGGGCAAATCCAGCCCGCCGGCGCGAGGCAGAACGAGCCCGTGATCTAATCCTGCAGCCGCGCGTCGTCTTTCAGGTCGTCGAGTCTGGGCATCGAGGTGACGTGGTAGCCGGCGTCGACATAGTGGACCTCGCCCGTCACGCCCGAGGCGAGGTCGGAGAGGAGGTAGAGAGCGGACTTGCCGACATCCTCGTTGGTGATCGAGCGGCGCAAGGGAGAGTGGCGCTGCTGGTAGTTGTACATCAGCCGCGCATCGGTGATGCCGGCGCCGGCGAGCGTGCGGACGGGACCGGCCGAGATCGCGTTGACGCGAATGCCCTCGGGGCCGAAATCGTCGGCCAGATAGCGCACCGAGGCTTCGAGCGCTGCCTTGGCGACGCCCATGACGTTGTAGTTCGGCATCACCCGCATGGCGCCGGCATAGGTGAGCGTCAGCATCGAGCCGCCGGGCTTCATCAGCTTCGCCGCGCGGGCTGCCGCCTCGGTGAAGGCGAAGCAGGAGACCGTCATGGTGCGCACGAAGTTCTCGCGGCTCGTGTCGGCATATTTGCCCTTCAACTCGTCCTTGTCGGAGAAGCCGATGGAGTGGACGAGC
This sequence comes from uncultured Alphaproteobacteria bacterium, assembly GCA_963842125.1. Lineage (GTDB taxonomy): Bacteria > Pseudomonadota > Alphaproteobacteria > Rhizobiales > CAWCWK01 > CAWCWK01. The sequence continues at coordinate 854,538 of CAWJFE010000001.1, forward strand.
ATGTCGAGCCCGCCCCATTCCTTGTCGATCGTGTCGAAGACGGCGTCGACGGAGGCCAGGTCCTCCACATCGCAAGGGAGGATGTGCTTGGAGCCGAGCGATTCGGCGAGTGGCTTCACGCGGCGCCCGAAACCCTCGCCCTGATAGGTGAAGGCGATCTCCGCGCCTTGAGCGGCCAGCGCCTGCGCGATGCCCCAGGCTATGGAATTGCGGTTGGCGACGCCCATCACGAGCGCGCGCTTGCCCTTGAGGAGTTCGCCCTTGGGGAAGGGATTGGTCTGGGTCGCAGGCCCGCGGCCGGCGCCTTCCATCTCGCGGTTCGATGTCGCCACGCTGGCCCAACCGGACGTCGCATTCAGCATGATCCCACCCCTTCGAAGCACCGAGCCGTATCCCCTGGAGTAGAGACACGCCCCCTCCATCAGGCATGCCCGTCATATGGGGGCGAGAATGGGGCAAGATGAATGGTCTGTAACGAAGCGAAACCCTGTGTGAGAGAAGGCGAGGCGATCCTACGCCGCCGCCCCGATCCTTCGGAGATCCGATGACCCCGCCCGCCCCCCTCGTCACACCCGTGACGGACCCCGACGATCCGCGCATCGCGCCCTACCGTTCCGTGCGCGACCGGGATTTGCGCGAGCGCGACTCGGAAGGCTCCGGGCATGGCGGGCGCTTCATCGCGGAGGGCGAGGTCGTGCTCGACGCTCTGCTGCGCCGCTCGGTCTATGAGACCGAATCGCTCCTCCTCGCCGAGGTGCGCCTCGATGCGCTCATGCCGCTCCTCGCGCATCTGCCGCCGGGCGTACCGGTCTATACGGCCGGTCGGTCGGTGATGGACGCGATCGTCGGTTTTCCGATCCACCGGGGCGTCCTCGCCGTCGGTCTTCGGGGGGAACCGCGCCGGCCGGCCGGCTGCCTCGGTGGCGCGGGGCCCGTTCTCGTCGGCATCGGCATTGCCAACCACGACAATGTCGGCGGCCTCTTTCGCAATGCCGCCGCCTTCGGCGCCTCGGCCGTCCTCCTCGACGATGCGAGCGCCGATCCCCTCTACCGAAAGGCGATCCGCGTCTCGGCTGGCGCGAGCCTGACGCTGCCGCATGCACGGAGCGCGGCGCACGCTCTCCTCGATGCGATCGAGGCGGCGGGCCTCCAGCCCCTCGCCCTCACGCCGCGCGGCGAGACGACGCTTTCCGATCTGGCCGTCCCGGCACGCCCCGCCTGGATCGTCGGCGCGGAGGGGCCGGGCCTGCCGGACGACATCCTTGCGCGGGTGCCCGGCGTGCGGATCGCGATGGCGCCGCAGGCCGTCGCGCGCGGCTTCGATTCGCTCAACGTCGCAACTGCGGCGGCGATCGCGCTCCATCACGGGCTGGCTCGGTCCGGATCTCGGGCAAGATCGGAGTCCGTTCACGCACGATGACTTTCGGGCGCGATCACGCAACTGTGCGCTGGCGCGCAGGCGGTGTGCGGGGCGGGTGGATGGTGCCATAGTGTCTGTCCGCGTAGAGATTGACGCATCATCCCCTGCGATCGGCTCTTTCCGGCCGGTCGCGCCCCTGAGAAGGATTGCCCCCCATGCGCCGTATCGCCCTCGCTACCTCCGCCCTCGCGGCCCTCGTCTCGACCTCGGCCCTCGCCGCCGACACCTATGCGCTCGACCCGAGCCACGCCCGTCTCTCCTTCACCGTCGGCCATCTCGGCTTCTCCGACGTGCTGGGCATGTTCGACACCGTCGAGGGCACGCTGACGCTCGACGAGGAGAACCCGGCCAACTCCTCCGTCTCGATCACCATCGACGCGTCGAGCATCGACACCGGTTGGGACGCGCGCGACACACATATCCGCACCGGTGATTTCCTCGACGTCGAGAACAGCCCCACGATCACCTTCGAGAGCACCTCGGTCGAGGTGACGGGCGACACGACGGCGACCGTGACCGGCGACCTCACGCTTCTCGGCCAGACGCAGCCCGTCACGCTCGACGTCACGCTCAACCAGCTTGGCGACAACCCGTTGTCCGGCACGCCGACGGTCGGGTTCGACGCGACGACGACGATCGACCGCACCGCGTTCGGCAACGATACCTTCGCCCCCGCCATCGCCCCCGAACTCCCGGTCGTGGTGTCGTTCGAGTTCACGAAGGCCGAATAACGCCCATCACCGCGCGCCGCGCAAGCAAAAGCCCCTTCCCACGAGTGGGAAGGGGTCAGGGTAGGGCTGATGAGCGTCGCCGGACGCCGTGGCTCACAAGCGTCCGCAACCGACGCCCCGATCCATCGCCCGTCGGTGATCCCCCTCATCCGCTTGCCGGCCCCTTCTCCCCGAGGGAAGAAGGGGAGGATCGCACGTCGCTCGGGAGACTATCCGTACGCCCACCGTGGCCGCGATTCCTCCGTTCATAGCGCTTGCGCGCGGTCTCCGCCCTTCTCCCAACCCTCTTCCCAATCTTGGGCAGAGGGCTTTAGATGCCGTCGGCCCTCTCGCGCGATCGGATTCGTCTATGCTCCGCAACTCCCCCCTCTCCTGGGGTGCCCTCAGCATCGCGCTTCATTGGACGACGGCGCTGCTCGTCGTCGGGATGATCGCGGCCGGGGTCTACATGACCGAGTTCGCCGAGCCCTTCTCCTCGCTCCAGTTCACGCTCTACCAGTGGCACAAGTCGTTCGGCATGCTGATCCTGGCGCTGGCCGCGATCCGGCTCGTCTGGCGGTTGACGGGCGGGGATACGCCGCCCCTGCCGACCGACATCAAGCCCTGGGAGCGGGTGGCGGCGCATGTGACCCATTACGGGCTCTATGCGCTTCTCTTCGCGATGCCGCTCATCGGCTGGGTTCTGGTCTCGTCGGCGCCAATCCAGGTGCCGACCCTGCTCTTCACCATCATCCCGCTGCCCCATCTGATGGGGCCGAACGAGACCGTCTACGCGATCGCCGAATGGGCGCATTGGCTGGGGGGCTTGGGCTTTCTCGGCCTGATCGCGCTCCATGCCGGCGCGGCGCTCAAGCACCATTTCGTGCTGCGCGACAACGTGCTGGTGCGGATGCTCCCCCGAATGCTGCGGCCTGCGTCCCGCGCCGACTGATACAGCGCCCCGCGCGACCTGCCAGAGCGCGCCATCCTCCGACACACATAAACGAAGGTCTTCGCCTCATGCCGATACGTTCACTCGCGGGCTTCGCCGCCTTTCTCGCCTCCGCCATCACCCCCGCCATGGCGCAGGACGCGCCGGTCTGGACGCTCCAGCCGGATGCGAGCACGCTTCAGTTCGTCGCCAGCCTTCAGGGTGCGCCGGTCAACGGCACGTTCGAGCGCTTCGACGCCGCCATCGCGCTCGACCCGGCGGCGCCCGAGACGGGCGCGGTCACGATCACGGTCGACATCACGTCGGCGACGACCGACAACGCGCAGGCCAACGCCGCCATCGCGACCGCCGACTGGTTCGCGGCCGAGACCTTCGGCCAGGCCGTCTTCCAGTCGGACGCGATCTCGGGCGCGGACGGCGCCTATGTGGCGGAGGGCACGCTCACGATCCGCGACCAGGCGGTGCCGGTCACGCTGCCCTTCACGCTCACCGTCGAGGGTGACCGCGCGGCGGCCGCCGGATCGCTCACCCTCGACCGCACCGCCTTCGGCATCGGCCAGGGCTCCTTCGCCGGCCCGCAGCCCGTGGCGCACGAGGTCGAGGTGTCGTTCGAGATCCAGGCGACGGCCGGATAGACTTCGCGCGACCTTAGAGACGAAAAAGGCCGGCGCCCTGGAGTGCCGGCCTTCGCGTTTCTGCTTCGGTGTCGCAGCGTTCAGCTGTCGAGCGCCGGGCAGCTGTTGTCGGACATGTAGTCGTGGACGGTGACGTCGCCGGCGATGATGGCGGCCTTGGCCTCCTCGATGGCGGTCTTCATGTCGGCGGTCAGAAGGTCCGCATTGTTCTCGTCCTCGGCATAGCCGACGCCGTCTTCGGCCAGCCCCAGCACCGAGATGCCCGGCTGCCACTCGCCCGCCACCGCGTCGGTGAAGGTCTTGTAGGCCGCGTTGTCGACACGCTTGAGCATCGAGGTGAGAACGGCGCCCGGGTGCAGGGCGTTCTGGTTGGAGTCGACGCCGATGCCGAGCGCGCCCGCGTCCGCCGCCGCCTGGAGGACGCCGATGCCGGTGCCGCCGGCCGCGTGGTAGACCACGTCCGCGCCCTGCTCGATCTGGGAGGTGGCGAGCTCGCCGCCCTTGACCGGATCGTTCCAGGCCGCGCCCGTCGTACCGGTCATGTTCTGGTAGATCTCGACATCGGCATTGGCCGCCTTGGCGCCCTCGGCATAACCGCACAGGAACTTGCGGATGAGCGGTATGTCCATGCCGCCGACGAAGCCGACCTTGCCGCTCTCCGACGCCATCGCGGCCATCATGCCGACGAGATAGGAGCCCTCGTGCTCCTTGAAGACGATCGACTGGACGTTGGGCAGATCGACGACCGAATCGATGATCGCGAACTGGGTGTCGGGGAACTCGGCCGCCACCTTCTCCAGCGCCGTGCCCTGGCTGAAGCCGACGGCGAGGATGGGCGAATGGCCCCTCTCAGCGAAGCGGCGCATGGCCTGCTCGCGCTGGCTGTCGTTCTGGATCTCGAAGTCGCGGTACTCGAGGCCGGAATCCGCCTTGAAGCGCTCCATGCCGTTATAGACGCCCTCGTTGAAGGATTTGTCGAACTTGCCGCCGGCGTCGTAGATGACGGCGGGGTTGACGTCCTGCGCCACGGCCGGGGCGGCGAGGAGCATGGTGGACGCGCCAAGCGCGAGCGCGAAGGTCTTCAGGTTCATATGTCGTTTCCTATTGTGATGGGCGAGGCTCCCTGAAGGGGCGGAGGCGCTCGCGGTCCGCCGGCTGCGGGCGGGGCCCGCGCGGCGTTGGGGCGCATGTTGGCATAGGGTTGGTATGGTGTCGAGAAACCCGCGTGGTCGCGGTGATGCGACCTTGTGCACCCGCTTCGTGCGACCCTTGGCCCGCTAGGGGAGCCCCATGGCCCAGGACGGCTAGTTGCCTGGACCGCGCGCCCTGCTATATACGGGCGCTCCACCTCTGCGGACGCATCCCTTGGCTTCCCATCCCAGCATCGCCGTCATCGGCCTTGGCAATTTCGGCGAGGCGGTCGCGGTCGATCTCGCTGCCTATGGCCACCACGTCATCGGCATCGACACCGATGAGCGCCGGGTTAACGATCTCAGCGGAAAGCTCGCCCAGACCCTCATCGCCGACGCGCGGGACGAGCTGGCGCTGCGCGATGCCGGGGTCGACCAATGCGAGACCGTCGTCATCGCGATCGGCGAGAGCCTGGAGGCCAACCTTCTCTGCGCCATGAACGTGCGGCTGCTCGACGTCGCCCAGGTCTGGGTGAAGTCGCGCTCGCGCAACCATCGGCGCATCCTCACCAAGATCGGCGCCCACACGGTCGTGAACCCGGAGCAGGAGATGGGTCGCCAGGTCGCGCAGCGCATCCACAACCCCTTTGTGGCCGACTATATGAGTGCCAGGCACGGCCAGACGGTCGTGAGCTTCAACGTGCCGGCCGCTCTTGTCGGCCGGCCGCTCGATGCGCCCAAGATCAAGGAGCGCTTCAAGATCGAGTGCCTCGGCGTTCTGCGCGGAACGACGCTGGTGCGGATCAGCGAAGCGCCCGTGGTCGAGGCCGAGGACACGCTTCTTCTTTTGGGGCGGCGCCAGGACCTTCACCGGTTCGGCGAGACCCTGTGCCGCTAGCCGGTCTTCGCCCACGGGCCCTTCGCGCGAAACGCGGCCTGGGCCGGCTTGGCGCCGGCATCACCAAACTGCCGCCGCCAGCCGTCCTGACACTGCTCTACGCGACCTTCGTCGCGCTCGGTGCGGCCTGCCTCAAGTTTCCCATCGCCCATACGGCCCCCCTGACCTGGTCGGACGCCATCTTCACCTCCGCCTCGGCGGTCACGGTGACGGGTCTGGTGGTGGTCGACACCGGCTCGCATTTCACCGGCTTCGGTCAGGCCATCGTCGCGGTCCTGATCCAGCTCGGCGGTCTGGGGCTGATGACGTTCGCCGTCCTCATCCTCACCTCGCTCGGGCTCTCGATCGGGCTGCCGCAGCGCATGAACCTGCGCGAGGATCTCGGCCAGACGAGCCTTCGCGACCTCTTCGTGCTCGTCAAGCTGATCCTTGTCGTGGTCGTGATCTGCGAGCTTGTCGGAGCCATCATCCTCAGCGCCGTCTTCGTGCCCGATCTCGGTTGGGGCGAAGGCCTTTGGCAGGCCGTCTTCCACTCCATCTCGGCCTTCAACAATGCCGGCTTCTCCCTCTGGCCGGACAGTCTGACGCGTTACGCGACCGATCTGACGGTCAACATCGCGGTGCCGGCGCTCTTCATCATCGGCGGCATCGGCTTTGCTGTCATCGCCGATCTGTGGGCCAAGCGCGCCTGGGCCCCGCTCATGCTCCATTCCAAGCTGATGCTCGTCGGCACGGCCGTGCTCATCGTCTGGGGGGTCGCGAGCTTCGCGGCGCTCGAGTGGGACAATCCCGGCACGCTCGGCCTCTACGACAACGCCTGGGACAAGATGATCGTCTCCTGGTTCCAGGGGGTGACCCCGCGCACGGCCGGCTTCAACACGGCCGATATCGGCGCGACCTACGACGCGACGTCCTTCCTGATCATCTCGCTCATGCTGGTCGGCGGTGGGCCGACCTCCACCGCGGGCGGCATCAAGGTCACGACCTTCATAGCGCTCCTCCTGGCTACGATAGCCTTCTTCCGTCAGCGCTCGGAGCTGAACGCGTTCGGGCGATCCATTCCCTTGGAAGACATCATGAAGGTGACGGCGCTGACCTCGGTCGCCATCCTCTTCGTCATGGTCGCGACCTTCCTCGTCCTCACCCGGCTGGAGGGCGACTTCATGGATCTGGCCTTCGAGGTCGTCTCGGCCTTCGGCACGGTCGGTCTTTCGCGCGGGTCCACGGGCGATCTCGACACGTTCAGCCGCTGCGTCATCGTCTTCATGATGTTCGCCGGCCGCGTCGGTCCGCTCACCCTCGGCTTCTTCATCGCGACGCGCACGGCACCGCGCGTGCGCTACCCCAAGAGCCCGGTGTTCCTCGGGTAGCGATCGCTGGTGCGGGTGGCGCGAAGAAGAGGCGGCCTCAGGCCGCCTTCTTCGTCTCCAGCCCGCGGTTCACCAGCGCCTCGGCGATCTGGACGGTGTTGAGCGCGGCGCCCTTCCGCAGGTTGTCCGAGACGACCCACATGTTGAGACCGTTCTCGATCGTCGCGTCCTCGCGGATGCGGCTGACGAAGGTCGCGAAATCGCCCGCCGCCTCGACCGGGGTGACGTATTGCTCCTCGGCCGGATTGTCGATGACCATGAGGCCGGGCGATTCGCGCAGGATGTCGCGCGCCTCGTCGGCCGTCACGGGCCGCTCGAACTCCACGTTGACGGCCTCGGAGTGGGAGACGAAAACCGGGACGCGCACGCAGGTCGCGGTCAGCTTGATCTTGGGGTCGAGGATCTTCTTGGTCTCGACCGTCATCTTCCACTCTTCCTTGGTGGTGCCGTCCTCCATGAAGACGTCGATCTGGGGGATGACGTTGAAGGCGATCTGACGGGTGAAGTGCTCGGGCGCCGCCGCCTGATTGACGAAGATGCCGCGCGTCTGGTCGAAGAGCTCGTCCATCGCTTCCTTGCCCGCGCCCGAGACCGACTGATAGGTCGAGACGACCACGCGCTGGATGTTGAAGCGGTCGTGAAGCGGCTTGAGCGCGACGACGAGCTGGATGGTCGAGCAATTGGGGTTGGCGATGATGTTGCCGCGCCCCGAATTGCGCCGGTCCCGCGCCAGGAAATCGTCGAGCACATGGGCGTTCACCTCCGGCACGACGAGCGGCACGTCCGATTCCATCCGCCAGGCGGACGAGTTGTCGATCACGATGCAGCCCTGGCGGCCGATCTTCGGGCTCCACTCCTTGGAGATGTCGCCGCCGGCCGACATGAGACAGAAATCGACCTGGGAGAAATCGAACGTCGAGAGGTCCTCGCACAGCAGCGTCTTGTCGCCATAGGAGACCTCGCGCCCGACCGAGCGGCGGGACGCGATGGCGTGGACCTTCGTGGCCGGGAACTCGCGCTCGGCGAGAATGCCCAGCATCTCGCGGCCCACATTGCCCGTGGCACCGACGACGGCGATGCGATAACCCATGATCCATGTCTCCGCTTGCGACCGGAAGGCGGCCGAGGGGCCGCCCGGACAGACCCGTCTCCGCACTATCCGCCCTTGTGTGGCGCGCGCGAACCGCTGTCCGGTCGGGAGCGGGTTCTAACGGCGATGACAGGCGCTGTCCATTAGAGGGCGGTCCACCAGAGAGCGTTCCCTCAGCCGCGATCCAGTCGGGCCGGATCGGTCAGGTAGGGCGCGCGTGGCGGTGGACGGGTTCGATCGTCACCGTCGCGGCTCTCGCCTCAGGCCTCGCGACCCTCGCGCCCGCGCCGATGGCGTGGGCGCAGGCACCTGTGGAGGCTGCCGGAATCGAGACCGTCGAGACCGTGGACGGGCGCCGTCTACGCCTCTTTCCCGACGGGCGCTACGAATGGATCGCGCCGATCGGCCGGGTCGCGGCGCCGCCGGCCTCGACAGGGCCTCTCAGTCTCGCCGACATCTTCGCCGTGCCCGGCCCGCCGCCGGGCGCCCGCGCGCGACTGACGGCGACGGTGCGCCTTCTGGGCGGGCGGGCGCTCGCCGTCGATCCCGACCTGCCCGGACGAGGCCTGCCGCTCGGCCTCGACGCGCTGCCGGCCGGGGATCGCGCCCGGATCGTGCGCGATTGCGGGATTGCGGGATGCCGTCTCGTCCTCACGGGCCGGATCGGGCGGGACGCGCGCGGCCCCTATCTCGACGCCACGGCGATCGCGGAGGCCGAGTAAGGCCCGGTTTGGCGCTTGGTGGCACGTCAGGCGCAGGAGGCGTCACGGCCGCCGCCGCCCTGTCCGCCGCCCTGTCCCCCAAGCCTGGCGCGCGGCGCACCGCCCTCCGGTTCGGCCGAGGGGTAGAGCGTCTTGAGGAAGAGGCCGGGCGGGCGGCGTGGCGGCAGCGGCTGGCCGGCGGCGAGGCGCTCTTGCCAGCCGTCCCGCCAATCGTCCTGTGGTCCGTCATCCCAGTTGTCCGGCAGATCGCGCCAGTCCCTAACGTCGAGTTCGCCGATCACCGAGCCGTCCGGCAACCGCACCCGCTCGTCGGCATCGGCGCTGAGGATGCCGAGCGTGCTGCGCACCAGAAGCGCGAGACCGAGGAGGACGGCGCCGGTGCCCGCCCGCCGCATCGAGCGCCGCCAGACGCTCTCGCGCCAATGGCCGTGCCGATCCTCGTACCATCCGTCCGAGCGCCATCCGCCCCACAGTCCAGCCCGCCACATCGCATCGTCCTCCGTTCTCTACCAGAAGTAGAATACCGGATAGAATGCATCCTGTGTGCGAAGGCTCGGGTTAGGGTTAGCGCGTCAGTCGGGCGAGGGTGCCGTCTCGTCTCTCACTTCGTCGCGGATCTCGCGTTGCCGCATCGGCATGGCGTCGATGGCGGCGAAGAGAGCGTCGGTCGTCAGCACCGTGTCCTCGCGCAGTTTCTCGCCGCCATCCTTGCCGACGAGGATGACCGCGAAGCTCTCGAGCGCGACGCCGTAGCGGGCCCGCAACGCGGTCGCGTCCTCCTGCGGCAGGGTGCCGAGATCGGGTGTCACCCGATCGGGCAGCACGGTGTGGACGACGATGTCGCGATCGGTCAGCCCTTGCGCCCGCGCGTCGAAGACGGCGTGCTGCGCGACGAGGAGCGGCGCGTCGTCCGAGGGCGCGAAGACGAGGACGGGCCGCGCCTCCCAGCGATAGTCCATCAGCCCTTGCGGGCGCATCGCGCCATCGGCCCTGGTGTCGCTCTGCGAGGACGCGGGCGTGGTGGCGAGCTTGCCGGCGACGAAGCCGAGGGCGAGGGTGCCGAGGAGTGTGAGAAGTCGCATGGCCGGGCAACGCCGGGCCGGGCCGCAACGTTCCGGCGGCTATCGCTCGCGGGGCTTGGGCGCTACCCGTCGTCCCGCTGATAGCGCTTCCAGACGGCGTCCGGCCCCAGCGTCTCGATGAAGGCGGCATGGGCGGCGCGGTGCTCGGGCGTGAGGCGGCTCGGGAGCGGGGTCGAGCGCGTCCGAACGTCTACGCGGGCTGCGTTCTGCGAGGCCGCCTCGCGCGACGCTTTCGCGCCCGGTCCTCGGCCCGGTTTGGCGGGCGCGCCGAGGAGGCTCGTCTGGCGCGCGTCGATGAGGTCGATATAGACCTCGGCAAGGAGCTGGCTGTCGAGGAGCGCACCATGCGCATCGGCGCGGGCCGAGCGGTCGACGCCGTAGCGATCGCAGAGCGCATCGAGCGTATTGGAGACCTGGCCGTGCTTGCGCCGCGCCAGCAGCAGCGTGTCGATCACCCGGTCGGCGGGGATGTTGCCGCGCTTGCAGGCGTGGAGCTCGGCGTTGAGGAAGCCGAGGTCGAAGGAGGCGTTGTGCGCGACCAGCATCGCATCGCCGATAAAGCGCATCATGTCGTCGACGACTTGCCTGAAGACCGGCTTGTCGGCCAGGAACTCGGCCGAGAGCCCGTGCACCTTCTCGGCCGCCGGCGGCATGTCGCGCTCGGGGTTGATGTAGACGTGGAAGCTGCGGCCCGTCGCGAACCGGTCGACGAGCTCGATCGCGCCGAACTCCACGATCCGGTCTCCGGTGCGCGGATCGAGCCCCGTCGTCTCGGTATCGAAGATGATTTCCCGCATGTCCCGCCCGTCTTGCGTTCGTTAAGAGCCTGTACGAAAACCCCGTCGTCTCGGTTTGACGGTCGGTTCGACCGCCCGCGCGTCGCCAATCTTCGCCGATGCTGCCGGCATCGGCTGCGTTTGGCGCCTCGCGGTTTGGCCGAACCGCCTCGCCAACCCTCCGCGGAAGCGTTCCCGTACGGGCTCTGAAAGGGTTCTAGCGGCCCGCACCCGGGCACGGAAGGGTGCACGAGAGCGCTAGGCCTCAGGACGCGTCGCGCAACGCGTCGACGAGCTCGCCCTTGTTCATGTCGGAGCGGCCTTCGACGTCCTTGTCCTTGGCCTTCTCGTAGAGTTCGTCCTTGGTCCGATCGTCGAGGCTGCCGCCTTGGGAGGACGCGCCGCCGGATTTCGACGAGCCCTGATGCGCCTTCAGTTCCGAGCCCGACTTCAGCACCCGGTCGCCATCCTCCTGCTCGATCAGGTAGGCGGGCTCGTCGCTGGACGCCTTGCGGCTGACCTTGGAACCCTTGATCGTGCGCTCCACGTCCGATGTGAAGCGCTCCTTGATCGTGCCGGTGCCGGTGCCGCCGCCCCAGTTCCATGCGACCGTGTCGCCCTTCGAATAGTCGCCCATGGTCCTACCTCGCTCGTCGTGATGTGAGGCGGGGTGAACGGGCCGAGGCGCGCTCGCGTTCCCTGGGCCTCGCTGCGACGAATGGCTCCGCTGTGGATATCTCGATGCCCGTCAGCGCCCGAGCAGGCCTTGTAGGAAGCCCGTCAGCGCCCCGTCCTCACGCCGTACGGCGACGGACTGGACAGGCGCGGTCGGCGCGATCCGTTTCGGCGCGGGCTCGGTCGCGCGGGCGGGCGGCGCGGCACCGACGCCGGGGAGCGGCCGCACCCGCCAGCCCTCGTGCGCATCGGCCATCACCCGCGCCCAGGTCTCGGCCGGCAGCCGCCCGCCGGTCATCTCCTTGGAGGGCGTGCCGTCATCGTTGCCGAACCAGACGCCCGCCGTCAGCTGTGCCGTATAGCCGACGAACCAGCCGTCGCGATAATCCTGGCTGGTTCCGGTCTTGCCGGCGACGGGGCGGTCGAGCGCCGCGCGTTTGCCGGAGCCGTAGGCGACGACATCCGCCATCATCCGGTTCATCGCCCGCACATGCGCCCGGCTCACCACGCGCGGCCCGCCGGGCGGCCTTTCGTAGAGGACCTCGCCGGCGCGCGTGCGCACCCGGGTGACGAGTTGCGGGCGCGCCTTGATGCCGCCGCCGGCGAGCGTCGCGTAGGCGCCCGTCAGCTCCAGGAGCGAGACCTCCGACGTGCCGAGCGCGAGCGAGGGGTGGGCGCGAAGCTCCGACGTGATGCCGAGCCGGCGCGCGAGATCGACCGTTCCTTTTGGACCACCATCGACGATGAGCCGGGCGGCCACCGAGTTGGAGGAATAGGCCAGCGCGCGGCGCAGGCTCAGCTCGCCTCGATAGGTGCCGCCATGGTTGGACGGGTTCCAGCCGCGCCACGAGAAGGGCCGGTCCTGCGCCTTCGTCTCCGGCCCGAGGCCGCGCTGCAGCGCCTGGAGCCAGACGATCGGCTTGAAGGCCGAGCCCGGCTGGCGCCTGGCCGACGCGGCTCGGTTGAACTGGCTCGCCGCATAGTCGCGCCCGCCGACCATGGCGCGCACCCGGCCATCGTTCGCCATCACGACGATCGCGCCCTGGCCGACCCCGTATTCGCGGCCCTCGGTCAGAAGCGCGGTCTCGAGCGCGGCCTGCGCCCCGGCCTGCATCGCGAGGTCGAGCGAGGTCTCGACCACGACGTCGCGGTCGAGCCCGCCGAGGAGGCTCTCGATCTCCTCCTGCACCCAATCGGCGGCATAGGACGCATCGCCATAGGTGGGCGGCGGGCTGAGGCTGTAGGGCTGCGCCATTGCGGCCCGCACGCCGATGGGATCGGCCACCCCGCCGCGCGCCATCGCGACGAGGACGGTGCGTGTGCGCTCCAGCGCCTTGTCCGGCGCACGTGTGGGGGCGAGGCTTGCCGGCGCCTTGAGGAGGCCGGCGAGGAGCGCCGATTGGCCGAGCTCGAGATCGCCGACGCCCATGTTGAAATAGCGCCGCGCCGCCGCCTCGACGCCATAGGCGCCGGCACCGAAATAGGCGCGGTTGAGGTACATCTCCAGAATCTCGTCCTTGGAGAACTTGGCCTCCAGCCAGAGCGCCAGCATGGCCTCCCGGAGCTTTCGCGCCATCGTGCGGTCGGGCTTGAGGAAAAGGTTCTTGGCCAGCTGCTGCGTCAGCGTCGAGCCGCCCTGCCCGACCTTGCCCTCGACCGCGTTGAGGATGACGGCGCGGGTGAGGCCGATGACGTCGAGGCCGAAATGGGAGTAGAACCGGCGGTCCTCCGTCGCCAGCACGGCCGCCGGCAGATGCGCGGGCATGTCGGCCAGACGCACCCGCGCGCCGCCCATCTGCCCCCGATTGGCGATCTCGGTACCGTCCGAGGCGAGGATGGTGAGGTTGGGCGGGCGCACCGGCACGCGCAGGTCTCGCAAGGACGGCAGCGTCGAGACGTGCCAGGCGACGAGCCCGATCACGCAGAGCGTCGCCCAGGTGCCAAGCACCGCGCTCCAATAGGCGGCATGGCCGAGAAAGGTCTGCGGGCGCAGCCGGAAACCGTGGCGGACGGGCCGTCTCGACCCGCGCGGTCCCCCGCGCCGGGTGGTCGCAGAGCGGGACGGCGTCTTGCTGGGAGATGTCTTGCTAGGAGGTGTCTTGCGGGCGGATCGGGGAACGGCCGACGCGGATCGGGGTGAGGCCGTCTTCGCTGCGGGTTTCTTCGTCGTGGCCGTCTTGGTCCGCGACTTCGCGGGTGTGGCCGCACGGACCGAACGCTTCGACGACGTCTTCGAATTCGTGGCCTTGGCCTTCGTCGCCGCCTTCTTCGCCGTCGTCGCGGCGGCCTTGCCGCCGCGCCCGGCCTTCGCCCGGCCCGTCATGCGCTGCTCTTCGCCCATCAACGGCCCCTGAGACGACCGGACCCACCATCCGGACCGGGACGGCGGATGGTCCCGGTTCGTTCATGGGTAGAACTAGCCGGTGGTGTTTAAGGGCGGGTTAGGGATGGTGGTCTGGAACGGGGCAGGGCCGCGGCCGCGCGCCTCTCCTGCGCTCAAGGCCGTTCCAGCGAACGCGGGCTTGCAGATGCGGGCTTGCAGATGCGGGTTTTGGTAGGCGACCTCACCTCCTACCGCGATTCGAGAGCGGTTCCAGCGAAGCTTGGTCGGTCCACGACCCTTACCTCCTCGTCATTCTCCGGCACCGACCCGAGAATGACGAGGAGGAGGGCGCGAGGGTCGAGCCGACGCTTGCAGGAACGGCCCCCGCGGGACGTCGCCGATGCGGGATGTCGCCGATGCGGGCGCCTCAGTATTCCCGCTCGAAGAAGACGCCGAGCCCGGTCGAACCGCTCGAATCGAACGAGCCGCGCGCCTTCACCTCGTCGGTGAGCTCGAGGTCGATCACCACGCGGGACGAGCCGGCCGAGGACTGCTCGACATTCACATAGGTCCGCTCGTTGAGCTGCCGCCCGAGGCCGAACGTGGCGTTGCCGTCCTCGTCGACATCGATGTCGAGGCCGGAGAGACCGAGGGCGGCGAGCGCGCCGTCGAGGGGCCCGGTGCCGCCCGTCAGCGTCGAGATGCCCTGCGCGAGCCGTGCGATCTGGAAGGGCGAGAGGTCGGAGAGCGCACGCCCGAAGAGGAGCCGGGCCAGCGCCTCGTCCTCGGGAAGGTTCGGCACCGCGCTGATCGCGATCTCGGGTGCAGACGTGCGCCCGAAGAGGCGGAGCGTGATGGCGTAGCCGTCGACCTCGGTCGTCGCGGCGAAATCGATCCGGGGGTTGAGATCGCCCGTGAAGTCGAGCCGCGCCCGGTCGAAGACGAGGCGTTCGCCCAGGAGATCGAGCCGGCCGCGTACCAGGGTGAAGGCGCCGATGGCGCGGATGTCGGAGATGGAGCCCAGAAGCCTGAGATCGCCCCCGAGATCGACGGTGAGGCCGCGTCCCCGCACGCTGATGGGCTCGCGGGTCACGATCGCGACGTCGAGGAAGAGCGCCGCCCCGCCGCTCGATCCGCCCGCGCTCGACCCGCCGCCTTCGGCCGCATCGATGCCGAGGCGGCGCGCCTGCGCGATCACGTCGGCGGGCGCGTTGACATGCCGGACCTCGATCGGGTCGAGCCCGCCGGACGGCAGGTCGTTGAGCGTGACGAGCGTGCGCACGAGATCGACCTGGCCGCTCAGCGTCGGCCCGGCGAGGAGCGGCCCGAAGAGATCGAGATCGGCATCGACTGTCGCGACGACGAGCGTGCCGTCGGCGAAGCGCCCGCCGTCGATCGTGATCGAGAGATCGGCCGGCAGGTCGCCGCGTGATCCCGACCGTGCCGGTGACGAGGAGCGTGCCCGGACCGATGGCGCCCGAGATCCGCTCGATCACCACCCGGTCGCCGTCGAGCGAGACGTCGGCGTTGACATCGCTGAGGATGAAGCGACCTTGCGCATCGCCCACCGTCGCGCCGTCCGCATTGAGCGAGCCGGTAATCGTCGGATCGTCGGCCGGGCCGTCGATGGAGACGTCGAAGGCGATGTCCGCGTCGGCCCGAACGCCCGAGCGGGCCAGCCGGTCGGCGAAGGGGTCGGTCGAGGCGCGGCCCGAGACATCGACGTCGAGGATCGGCGTCGGCCCGGCCAGGTCGACCGAGCCGTCGGCGGCTATGTCGAAGGGCCCGCTCGCGTCGGCGTCGAAGGTGAGCCGGCGATCCTGGAGGCGGCCCGAGGCGCGCGCGTCGAGAGGGGAGAGGCCGGCGGCGGCAAGGGGCGCGGCGCTGAGGCCGGAGCCCGTGAGGTCGAAGGTGACGTCGGGGTCTGCCGCCTCGCCCGTCACGTCGGCGGAGCCCGAAAGCGTACCCGTCAGCCCGAGATCGGGCGCGACGATGTCGGCGAGCGAGAGCGGCAGCGCGCGGGCGTCGACCGCGAGGTCGAGCGTCGGCGCGACGGTCCCGGAGACCGAGAGCCGACCGCCGCCGAGGTCGAGCGCGACATCGTCCACGCGCGTCGTCTCGCCGACGGTCACGCGGGCCGGGCCGGCAAGGCGAATGGGAATGCCGTAGGCCGAGCCGGACGCGCTGGCGAGATCGACCGTCGTCGTGCCATCGTCAAGGGTGAGGGCGGCGGCGGCCTCGAGCGAGACCTCCCGGCCATCGGCGTCGAGCGCCACGTCGAAGCGGCCCTCGCCGGTCTGGCGCGCGGTGAGGTCTATGGCCGAGAAGGCGAGGCCGGCGGCCGACACGTCCCGCGCGGTCGCCGCGCCCTCGGGCCGGGGCACGCCCAGATAGTCGGCCACCGTCAGGTCGGCGTCGAGGCGGGCGGCGCGAATGTCGCCGAAGACGATGCCGCGCCCTTCGGCCGTCACGTCCGCCATCGCCTCGCCGCCGGTCTCGCTCAGGCGCACGTCCGCCCGGAGGGAGCCCGATGCGGCGTCGGCATCCGTGAGGAGGAGCGGCGCGACGGTGGCGAGGCTCGGTATGTCGAGGCTGACGGTGCCCGTGGGCGCGCCCTCCGCCGGCAGCGCGAGATCCCCGGTGAGGCGCGCACCGCCGATCCGGGCGTCGATCCCGTCGAGCCGGCGGGTGCCGTCCTCGGTCGTGGTGAGCGAGACCCGCGCGTCGATCGTCTCGCCGCCGAGCGCGCCGGTGAGGACGGCGTCGGCGGCAAGCGCGTTCGGGTCGAGCGTGCCGGATGCCTCGAGGCGGGGATCGGTCAGCCGCGTGCCGGCGAGGGTGACGCTGGAGCCCGTCACGGTCGCGGTGAAGTCGGGCGCGGCGCGCGCGCCCGTCAGCGCGGCGTCGAGCGCGATGCGGCCCGAGGCTCGCTCGGAGACGCTGGAGAGATCGGCGAGCGTTCCCGTCGCGGTCAGATCGACGGTCTCCCCCGTCACCGTGCCGTCAAGTGTTATGTCGAGTGCCGGCGAGGCGAGGCGGAGATCGTCGAGCGCATAGGTCTCGGCCGCCACGTCGCCTTGGAGCCCGCCTGAGACATCGACGTCGCCCCGCAGGAGCCCGTCAAGGGCGGCGATGCCTGTCTCGGGCGAGGCGGCGTCGCCGTCGATGGTGAGGTCGAAGCTCGGCGCGAGCGCATTCGCCCGGCCCGACAGCGTGAGGCGGGTCTCGTCCACCCGGGCCTCGGCGCGTTGGATGAGGATACGCTCCAGCGTGGGGATCGAGGCCGTCGCGTCGAGGACGAGGTCGCCCGTCAGCACCGGCGGCAACGGATCGCCAGAGAGGCGCGCCGAGCCGTCGAGGTCGAGGAGGAGGGGCGTGTCCTCTCCGATGGCGAGGCCCGTGCCGTTGAGCGTCAGGTCAAGCGCCTCGGCCCGCACGCCACCGGTCGTGAGCACGTCGGCGGTCACGGCGGCGGTCCAGGCGGCGCTGGCCGGCTCGCCCAATAGGGTGAGGCGTGCGCGCAGGCCTTCGGCGGCGAGCGCGTCGCCGGTGAAGGAGATGGACGCGCCGTTGGCGGCCGTGAGGTCGGCCCGCGCATCGATCCGCCCGGCCGCATAGCCGCCCGAGGCCTGGAGCGTGAGGGGCGGCACGGACAGATCGGCGAGCGGGCGGGCGGTCACGTCGAGGACCGAGACGTCGAACGTCGCCTCCGGGTTCGCCGTCTCGCCCACGACCGTCGCTTGTCCGTTGACGAGACCGGCCAGTTCGAGATCCGGCGCGAAGGCGTCCGCGATGGCGAGGGAGACGGCGTCGAGGCCGAGTTCGAGGTCGAGGCGCGGGCTGACGAGGCCGGAGACCGAGACGCGCCCGCCGCCCAAGAGCAGCACCGCCTCCTCGATCCGCGTCGCGTCCTGCCCGAGGACGAGCGTGGCCGGGCCGGCGAGCTCGGTATCGAGGCCGCGCCCGTCGAGTTCGAGCGTCGTGAGGTCGACGCGCGTCGCGTCCTCCTCGAAGGTGACGGCGGCCTCGGCGGCAATGGCGACGCCCTCGGCCTCGGCCGTCAGCGTGGTCGCGAAGGCGTCGTCGCCGGTCTGGCTGAAGGCGATGTCGAGCGTGGGCACGGCGAGGCCGCCGACGGCGATGTCGCGCACGGCGGCGCGGCCCTCGGGCCTTGGCTGCTCCAGCCAGCGCTCGACCGCGATGTCGGCCTCGACCGAACCGATGACCGCACCGGCGGCGGCGAGGTCGGAGCCTTGGAGCGTCAGCGCCGCCGTCTCGTCGGCACGAAGCGCGATCTCGGCCCGGAGCGCGCCGGCGAGTTCGGTCAGGACGAGCGGGCCGATGGGTGCGAGATCGGGCGCATCGAGGAGGAGCGTGCCCGTCGGCGCGCCCTCCCTCGGCAAGGCGAGATCGCCCGTCAGGCGGGCCGTGGCGATGCGGGCGTCGAGATCGGTGAGCCGGCGCACCCCCGCCTCGTCGGTCTCGATGCGCGCGGTCACGTCGACCGCCTCGCCGCCGAGCCGGCCGGTGAAGGCGATGTCGCCGTCGGGCGCCTGCGGATCGAGCGTCGCGTCGACGCGCAGGACCGGGTCGGTGAAGGCCTGGCCGGCCAGCACCACGTCGTCGCCCGATGCGTCGAGGTCGAGCCGGGGCGCGGTCATCGTGCCCGAGACGTTGGCGGTCAGCCTGGCGGAGCCTTGCGCCTGCGGGCTGAGGGCGGAGAGATCGTTGAGGGCCAGTTCGGCGTCGATATCGAGGCCTTGGGCATTGCCCTGGCCATCGAGCGAGACGGCGACGACGTCGGACCTGAGCGCGACGCCGTCGAAGAGGAGGGCCTGCGTCGCCGGATCGCGCAGCGCACGGCCCGACGCCGTGACGTCGCCGGCAAGGAGGGCGTCGGCGATCGCGATGCCGGTCTCGGGCGAACGGGCCGAGAGGTCGAAGGCGAGATCGAAGCCGAGGCTCTGCGGCGAGACCGAGCCGCTGGCCTCGAGATCGAGCGCATCGGTGGAGAGGGCGAGGGCCTCGATCGCGATGTCGTCGAGCGAGGCGATCGAGAGCGTGGTGTCGAGCGCGATGTCGCCCTGCGCGGCGCCCGGAATGCCCAGGCGCTCGGCCGCCTGCAGCCGCCCCTCGGCGCGCAGCGCGATGTCGAGCGGGCTGGCCGGGCTCGGCGCCGCGCCCTCGCCATCGGCGTCGAGCGAGAAGTCGGCAAGCGCAAGACCGGAGATCTCGAGCGCGTCGCCGGAGAGGTTCACTCGCCATTGCGGACGCCCGAGCGGGCCGGTGACGCGCGCGTCGAGTGCGACCGCATCGAGGGTGAGCGGGCCGGCGCCCGTATCCTCGATCCGCAGCGGCTCGCCCTCCTGCGGCCCGAGCCGCACGGTGAGGGCCGCGTCCGTGTCGGGGCCGGAGAGGTCGAGCGTGCCCGAGGCCTCGATATCGGCGACTTCCGAGACGATGCGGGCCTCGGCGATGCGCGCGAGCGTACCGTCGACGACGAGATCGACGTCGAGCGTCGAGGTGCCGGCGAAGAGGGGATCGATCCCGTCGGGCAGGAGCGCCGTCAGCTGCGCGTCGAGATCGGTCGTGATGCGCCGCCCGGTCGGGGTGCCGGAGACCGTCGCCGTGCCCGACACGACATCCGCGCCGTCGAGCTGGAGGGCGAGCGTCGCGGCGAGGTCGGCGAAGGTGCCGCTCGCCTGGAGCGCGAGGTCGATGCGCGGCTCGCCCTGCAAGGGGAGAAGCTCGGAGATCACGCCGCCGGGCGCCTCGCTCAAGGCGAGGTCGACATCGACGGCGCCCGTCGTCTGGTCGATCGTGACGTCGGCGGTGAGGCTGGCCTCGATGGCGTCCGTCCGCGTCGCCTGCAACTGGGCGACGATGGTGGCGGGGTCGCGGTTGAGATCGGCGGAGCCCGACAGCGTCAACGCCACGTCCTGCCCAACGAGCGCCTCGCCGAGCCTGAGGTCGTCGACGCGCAACTCCTCGACGCGGGCCGCGATGAGCTCGGCCGGATCGCCGGCGGCCTCGGTCGAGGGCGTCGCGAAGGGCGTGCGGGCGACCGTGATGGAGCGGGCGGCGACGAGGTCGATCTCGATCTGGTCGCGCAGCAGGGAGAGCGGGCTCCAGTCGAGCTCCAGCCCCTCGATGATCAGCCAGGGGCCTTCCGAATCCTGCAACTGGATGCGCTCGACCTCGACATCGCCGGTGAAGCCGACATCGAGCCCGGTGATCTCGACGAGGCGGCCGTTCGAGGAGAGGACCTGGCTGATGAGTCCCTCGACATAGCCCTGCGCATCCTGCGCCGAGGCGATGGACGGCGCAGCCAGAGTGATAGCCGTCGCGGCGAGGAGGGGGCGCAGGGCGAGGCGCAAGGCAGGGCGCAGGATCGGTCGCATCAGAACGCCTGTCCTATGCCGACATAAAGGCCGAACGAGGGATCGTTCTCGGCCGGATCGAGCGGCACGCCGATGTCGACGCGGATGGGACCGACGGGCGTGCGGTAACGAAGGCCGAGGCCGACGCCGATCTTGATCTCGCCGAAATCGAGATCGTCGAGCGTCTCGGAGACCGCGCCGGCGTCGATGAAGGGCACGACGCCGATCGCCTCCGTCACGCGGATGCGGGCCTCGAGCGAGCCCTCGATGCGGGCGAGGCCGCCGAAGACCTTGTCCGAGATCGGCTCGCGCGGGCCGATATTGCGGAACCCATAGCCCCGGACCGAGCCGCCGCCGCCGGCGAAGAAGCGCTTGTCGGTCGGCACGTCGAGCACGCCGTCGACGCCCAGCACCGCGCCGCCGGCGGCGCGGGCGGCCAGCACGACGCGCGGCGGGCGCTCGGCAAGGAGGCGCGCGTCGACATCGACCGTGCCGAAGCGCCCGCCCTTGAAGCGGCCGAGGCCGAGATAGGCCGTCGCTTCGAGGTCGGTGCGCACGAAGGGGGTCGAGCGCTCGATGTCGAGATAGGGCGAGACCTCGAGATTGAGCCGATAGCCGCGCGTCGGATCGAGCCGGTCGTCGCGCGCATCATAGGCTGCCGAGACCGGAAGGCCGACGAGGCCGTAGGTGCGCTGCCCGAAGGCGTCCTCGATCTCCGAGAAGCTCGCCTCGACGCCGCCCCGGAGGGTCAGGCGATCCGTGATGTCGGAGATGAGGAAGACGTCCGAGAAGACGCCGCGCAGCGAATAGGCATCGGGGTTCTCCTGGAGGAGCGCGAAGCTCGCCTCCAGCCGGGTATAGGGGTTGAAGAGGCCGGGCTTGGTGAAGAGGGCGGCAAGCTTGGCGTCGTGGTCCCGCACCTCGCCGGCCTCGCCGATGCGGGCGACCTCGGCCTCGAGGCGCAGCGTCTCGGCGCGGCCGAAAAGGTTGCGATGCTGCCAGTAGGTCGAGACGCCCAGCCCCTCGGTGCTGTCGTATTCGACGCCGGCGCCGATCACGCGCGGCTTTCTCTCCGAGACCTGGATGTCGAGCGGGAGCGCTCCGGCCTCCAGCGCCTCGCCCTCCTGGATCGAGACGCTGGCGAGCGCGGGCAGGGCGCGCAGGCGCCGGGCGGCGGCGCGCAGCTCCTCGGGGTCGTAGGTCGCGCCGACGGGAATGTCGGCCATGTATTCGACGAAGCTCGGGATCAGCCGGTCGGTGCCCGACACCGTCGGGTCGCCGAAGACGGCGAGCGGCCCCGGCGCGATGGCGATGCGCACGTCGAGCAGCCGGGTCGCGTGGTCGGCCACGATGTCGCGGATGTCGGGCGCGGCGAAGGGATGGCCGGCGCTCCGCCAGGCGGCGACGAGCCCGGCCTGCGTCGCGCCGATCTTGGGCGCATTGGCCGGCGCGCCCGGTATGAGGCCGGCGCGGGCACCGATGAGTCCGGGATCGACCGTTTCACCGGGCGCTCCGAGATTCGCGGGTCCGAGATCGACCTCACCGAAGTTGAAGACAGGCCCGGGCTCGACCGCGATCGTGACGGGCACCGCGCCCGCACCCACCACGCTGTCGTCGCTCACGCTGATCTCGGGCAGCGGGCGCCCGTCGATCTCGACCGCGACGACGCCACCATAGCGAGCCTGGCCGTAGAGTACGCCGACGAGGCCGCGCCGGTCGGCGCGCGCCCGCGCCACGAGCCCGACGAGACCGAGCGGCGGATCGTCCTGGCCATCGATGAGGGCGGAGGCATCCTCGAGATCGTCCGCGAGGTCCTCGCGCACGTCCTCGGACAGGCTTGTGTCGGGCGTCACCGTCAGCTCGGCCGTATAGGGCACGGCGTCGGGATCGAGCGCCTCCTCGGCGACATCGGACTCGAAGAAGCGGAAGCCGAAGATCTCGAAGGCCACGGCCGGTGCGATCAGCGGCGGGGCGAGGAGCGCGGAGGTCGCGAGGAGCGCGAGCGACAGGCTTCGCGACCCCGCGGCCGCGTCCCGTATTCCCGATCGAATCGCGCGGGGCCAAGGCCGCCATCGCGTACGCACTGTCACAGATCGTTCGTCCCGCGAGCCATTCGCCGCGCCTGCAGCATAGGTGCACTCATGGCGAAACGAGGTGCGCCACACCAACGCGCCGGCACTTGGGAGGGAGGGCGTGTCGATAGCGCCACAGGTGATGAGGGTTGCGCCTCGTCTCCGGCCTGTCGTTAACGCTATGTTAGGGTTGATAAACCTTTCGCGGGGCCGCGTTCCCCCCTTCGACAGCGCCGAGGACGCCTTTGCATGACGGTCTTCTTCACCGCCGACACCCATTTCGGCCATGGCGGCGCGATGGGGCTCTTTCGGCGGCCCTTCTCCTCGGTCGCGGAGATGGACGAGGCGATGGTCGCGCGCTGGAACGAGACGGTGGGGCTGGGCGACACCGTCTGGCACCTCGGCGACTTCGGCGTGCGGCTGAAACCCGAGCGGGCCAGCGACATTCTTGAACGGCTCAACGGCATCAAGCACATCCTCGTCGGCAACAACGACCCCGAGATGGTGCGCGCGCTGCCGGGCTGGGCGTCCGTCGCCGACTATGCCGAGATGGAGCTCGACGGACTGCAGCTGCGCATGTGCCACTATCCCTTCCGCTCCTGGAAGGGCGACGGGCGGGGCGCCTGGAACCTCCACGGCCACAGCCACGGCATGCTCAAGCCCCTGACCCGCCAGCGCGATGTCGGCGTCGATGTCTGGAACTTCCGGCCGGTGACGCTGGATGCGCTGCGCAAGCGCTGGACGCGCAAGCCCCTCTGATCGCCGGGCACGCGAAACCTTTCCGCCGCCTGCGCGCTATCGTCGCGCCGCCCGGTTGATTTTTCCCGCCCGACACGCGACGACAGCCGCGATCCGCCGGCGCAGCCCGGCCCTCTCGGGACGACCGACATGACCCGCCTCACCCTCCTCGCAGCCTCCCTGTCCAGCCTGGTCGCGCTCGCGCTGCCCGCCTCCGGCGTCTTCGCGCAGACGCGCGACGACGTCGTCATCGGCATCGTGCTGGAGCCGCCCCATCTCGACCCCACGGCCGGCGCCGCCGCCGCGATCGACGAGATCGTCTACGCCAACGTCTTCGAGGGCCTCACGAGGATCGAGGCGGACGGCTCGGTCGCCCCCCTCCTCGCCGCCTCCTGGGAGACGAGCGCGGACGGGCTCGTCTGGACCTTCGACCTCGCCGACGACGTAACCTTCTCGGACGGGGCCCCCTTCACCGCCGAGACCGCCGTCTTCTCGCTCGACCGCGCCCGCGCCGAGGGCTCGGAGAACGCGCAAAAAGCGCTCTTCGCCGCGATCGAGACCGTCGAGGCTGTGGACGCCGACACGCTGCGCATCAGCCTCACGCGCCCCGAGGGCAACCTCCTCTTCAACCTCGGCTGGGGCGATGCCGTGATGGTCTCGCCCGATACCGCCGATGCCAACAAGTCCGCCCCCGTCGGCACCGGCCCCTTCACGGTCGAGCGCTGGGTGAAGGGCGACCGGATCGAACTCGCCCGGCGCGACGACTATTGGGGCGCGGCACCGGCGCTCGCCCGCGCCACCTTCCGCATCATCCCCGACCCGGCGACGGCGGTGACGAACCTGATGTCGGGCGGCGTCGATGCCTTCCCCAACATCCCGGCGCCCGAATCGATTCTGACTTTGGAAGCCGATCCGCGCTTCGCGGCCGTCGTCGGCACGACCGAGGGCGAGACGATCCTCGCGATGAACAATGCCCGCCCGCCCCTCGACGACGTGCGCGTGCGCCGCGCGATCGCCAAGGCGATCGACCGGCAGGCGATCGTCGATGGCGCGATGTTCGGGCTCGGCACCCCGATCGGCAGCCACTTCGCGCCCCATCACCCGTCCTATGAGGACCTGACCGCCATCAACGCCTACGATCCCGAGGGTGCCAAGGCGCTCCTCGCAGAAGCGGGCGCCGAGGGCCTCACGCTCTCACTCAAGCTCCCGCCCCCGGTCTATGCCCGGCGCGGCGGCGAGATCGTCGCGGCGCAGTTGCGCGCGGTCGGCATCAAGACCGAGATCGTGCCTTTGGAGTGGGCCGGCTGGCTGGAGCAGGTCTTCACCGGGCAGGACTACGACCTGACCATCGTCAGCCATACCGAGCCCCTCGACATCGGCATCTACGGGCGCGACGACTACTACTTCAACTATCGCTCCGAGGCCTTCGACGGCGTGATGGCCGATCTGGAGACGACGAGCGATCCGGCCGGACGTGACGCGCTCTATCGCCGCGCCCAGACCATCCTCGCCGAGGATGCGCCCAACGCCTTCCTCTTCCAGCTCGCCAAGGCGGGCGTGGCGGCGGCGGGGCTGGAGGGTCTTTGGGAGAACGCACCCGTCCAGGCCAACGACCTCACCCGCGCGCGCTGGGCCGAATAGGCTCTGCGGCCCGCGCCGCGCGATGCCTCTCCTCGCGGCTATCGGGCGGCGCGTCGCGGTCGCGCTCCTCACGCTGCTGGCGGCGAGCGGCGTGGTCTTCCTGGCCCTCGCCTGGCTGCCGGGCGATCCGGCCGCGATCCTTCTCGGCCTCAACGCCGAGCCCGAGCAGATCGCGGCCCTGCGCGAGCGGATGGGGCTCGATCGGCCCTTGCCCGTCCAATATCTCGACTGGATCGCCGGTCTCTCGCGCGGCGATCTCGGCCGAAGCCATACCTATGACGTGCCGGTCGCGGAACTCCTCTCCGGCCGGCTGACCTTGAGCCTGCCGCTCGCCCTCATCGCGCTCTCGCTCTCGGCCCTCATCGCCATCCCCGTCGGCCTCTACGCCGCCGCGAGGGCCGGGCGGGCGGGCGATGCGGGGGTGATGCTCGGCGTCCAGATCGGCCTCGCCGTGCCCAATTTCTGGCTCGGCCTCCTCATGGTCTTCGCCTTCAGCCTGACCTTCTCCTGGCTGCCGGCGGGCGGCTTCCCGGGCTGGGACGCGGGCGCGGGGCCTGCGCTCCGGGCCCTCGTGCTGCCCGCCCTCGCGCTCGCCCTGCCGCAGGCGGCCATCCTCGCCCGCGTCACCCGCGCGAGCCTCATCGACGAGCTCGGCCAGGACTATATCCGCACCGCCCGCGCCAAGGGGCTCTCCGCCGCCGGCGTGATGGTCGGCCATGCGCTTCCCAACGCGCTGGTGCCGGTCCTCACGATCCTCGGCCTCCAGTTCGCCTTTCTCCTCGCCGGCACGATCATCATCGAGAACGTCTTCGCGCTGCCGGGCCTCGGACGCCTCATCTACCAAGCCGTCTCGCAGCGCGACCTCGTCACGGTGCGCGCCTGCGTGCTGCTTCTCGCCGGGGCCGTCATCGTCATCAACCTCGCCGTCGACCTCGTTCTCGTCGTCCTCGATCCGCGCGAGAGGCGGGCCTGATGCGCCGCGCGCAGACCTGTCTCGGGCTCGCCCTCGTAGCGCTCGCCGCCGCCGCCGGCCTCGTCAGCCTCGCCTGGACGCCGCACGACGTCTCAGGGCTCGACATCGCGTCCCGCCTCCAGCCCCCGTCCGCCGACCACTGGTTCGGAACCGACCATCTCGGCCGCGACGTCCTCTCCATGCTGATGGTCGGCGGGCGGGCCGCCCTTCTCGTCGCCCTCGTCGCGGTCGGGCTCGGGCTCGGGGTCGGCGTGCCGCTCGGCCTCGCGGCGGCCGGCGCGGGCGGCGCTATCGACGAGGGCCTGATGCGGGTCACCGACGTCGCCTTCGCCTTCCCGGCCGTCTTGACCGCGATCATGATCACGGCCGCCTTCGGCCCCGGCGCCCTCAACGCGACGCTCGCCATCGGCCTCTTCAACATCCCCGTCTTCGCGCGGCTGACGCGGAACGCGGCGACGTCCCTTTGGGCGCGTGACTTCATCCTCGCCGCCCGCGCCATGGGGCTCGGGCGGGGCGAGATCAGTCGGCGGCACATCCTGCCCAATCTCGCCGGCCTCCTCATCGTCCAGGCGACGACGCAGCTCTCGCTCGGCGTCCTGGCCGAGGCGGGCTTGTCCTATCTCGGCCTCGGTGTGCAGCCGCCGACGCCCTCCTGGGGACGGATGCTCAACGAGGGCCAGACGATGATGGCCTTCGCGCCCCATCTCGCCGTCTTCCCCGGCCTCGCCGTCGCGTTCACCGTCCTCGGCCTCAACCTCATGGGCGATGCGCTGCGCGACCGCTTCGACGTGCGCCGCGCCGGCCTCGCTTGAGGTCTCGCCTGACGCCGCGTCGTTCCCCCTGCCTGTTGAACTCCGCGCCCAGCGCTTACATAAGGCCCGATCCCATCCCAACGCGCCGTCGAGACCGGTTCTCCGGCGCGGCATCCCCGAGATTTTCATGAGTTCCAACACGCCCGTCTCCCCCTGGCATGCCACCACCATCGTGACCGTCCGCAAGGGCCGGACCGTCGTCATCGCCGGCGACGGGCAGGTCTCGATGGGCCAGACGATCATGAAGGGCAACGCCCGGAAAGTGCGCCCCTTGGGCAAGGGCGACGTCATCTCCGGCTTTGCCGGCGCGACGGCCGACGCCTTCACGCTCTTCGAGCGGCTGGAGGCCAAGCTGGAGCAATATCCGGGCCAGCTGATGCGCGCCTGCGTGGAGCTCGCCAAGGACTGGCGCACGGACCGCTACCTGAGGAAGCTCGAGGCGATGATGATCGTGGCCGACAAGGACACCACGCTCGTCCTCACCGGCACCGGCGACGTGCTGGAGCCCGAGGGCGGCGTCACGGCCATCGGCTCGGGCGGCAACTACGCGCTGGCCGCCGCGCGGGCGCTGGCCACCACCGATCTCGATGCGGAAGAGATCGCCCGCCGTTCGATGAAGATCGCGTCCGAGATCTGCGTCTATACGAACGACCATCTCGTTCTTGAAACGCTCGGCGACTGAACCCCCATGCCGCGCCGGACGCAGGACACGCCCCAGCCCATCACCACCCGCACGCTCGACAAGGCGGTCGAGCAGGGCATCCTGACGCGGCTGCAGGTCGCCGAGCTCCACGAGCTGGCCGGCCTCTCGCCGCGCGAGGCCGCGCCCGCATCGGCCGGCGAGACTGACGGCGCCTACCCGCGCGACCCGGAGAACCTCCGCTTCATCGGCGGCTTCGGCGACGTCTTCGTCACCATCGGCATCCTTCTCTTCCTCTCCGCGATCGCGCAGATGGTGGGGGGCGTCGCCGATGGCGGGCTGGGCGGTGTCACGGTCGCGTTCGGCTCCTGGGTGCTGGCCGAGTATTTCACGCGCGTGCGCCGCATGGCGCTGCCGAGCATCGTTCTCCTCATCGGCTTCGTCGGCGGCGTCTTCGGCGCCATCCTCCAGTCTCCGGGCCTCGTGCCGGACCGCGTGCTCGCCGAGTGGGGCGTGCTCGGATGGGTCCAGTCGTTGAGCTGGGACGAGGGCGGCGTCCTCTTTCTGATCGCCGGCGTGTTGGCCGCCATCGCCGCGTCCATTCATTACTGGCGCTTCCGAGTGCCGATCACGGTCGCGGCCGGCGCGGGCAGCCTTGCCGTCGCGCTCTTCGTCGCCCTGCGCCTCGCCGCGCCTCAGCTCGTCGACGATCATCCCGCGCTCGTGCTGGCCGTCTTCGGTGCCGCGCTCTTCGTGCTCGCCATGCGCTTCGACCTGCGGGACCCGGAGCGCGTGACGCGCAACACCGACATCGCCTTCTGGCTCCACCTGCTGGCCGCGCCCCTCATCGTGCGGGCCGTGCTGCCGGCGGCGGGCGGGGAGGGGTTCTCGACCGACTGGATCTTCACCGCGCCCGACACGCTCTCGACCGGCTCGGCCGTGCTGGTGCTCGTCCTCTTTCTCGCGCTCGGTGCCGTCTCGATCCTCATCGACCGGCGCGCGCTTCTCGTCGCCGGGCTCTCCTTTGCCGGCGTCGCCTATTGGAGCGTGCTGCGGGCGGCGGACCTCACGGCCGACAACGGCGTCGTCATCACGCTCGCCTCGCTCGGCGCCTTCATCCTTCTCGTCAGCATCGGCTGGAAGCCGCTGCGCCGTCTTCTCCTCCTTGGTGTGCCGGCCGCTTTGACGCGCCGCCTCCCCGTGATTCAGTAAAGGTATTCCATGTCCGACAAGACCCAGCAGGCGCAGGCCGAACAGTCCCAGACCGTCGTGCACACCTTCACCCCGCGCGAGACCGTCTCCGAGCTCGACCGCTTCATCGTCGGCCAGCACGCCGCCAAGCGCGCGGTTGCGATCGCGCTCAGGAACCGCTGGCGCCGTCAGCAGCTCGACGAGCCGATGCGCTCGGAGGTCTCCCCGAAGAACATCCTGATGATCGGCCCGACCGGCGTCGGCAAGACCGAGATCTCGCGCCGGCTGGCCCGGCTCGTCAACGCGCCCTTCGTCAAGGTCGAGGCGACGAAGTTCACCGAGGTCGGCTATGTCGGGCGCGACGTGGAGCAGATCGTGCGCGACCTCGTCGAGGCCGGCATCCAGCTCCTGCGCGAGACCCGGCGCGAGGCGGTGAAGGCGCAGGCGCACCAGGCGGCCGAGGACCGGGTGCTGGCCGCCCTCGTCGGCGCCGGCGCGTCCGAGCCGACGCGCGCCTCGTTCCGCAAGAAGCTGCGCGAGGGCGACCTCGACGACAAGGAGATCGAGATCGAGACCATCGCGCCCCAATCGATGCCGCAGCTGGAAATCCCCGGCATGGGCGGCAATGTCGGCATGATCTCGCTGTCCGACATCCTGGGCGTTCGATGCAGCAGAAGAAGACGCGCCGGCTGACGGTCAAGGATTCCTACGAGATCCTCATCAACGAGGAATCCGACAAGCTCCTCGACGACGAGACCATCACGCGCGATGCCGTCAAGCTCGTCGAGGAGAACGGCATCGTCTTCCTCGACGAGATCGACAAGATCACCGTGCGCGACGGCCGCGTCGGCGGCGACGTCTCCCGGGAGGGCGTGCAGCGCGACCTCCTCCCCCTCATCGAGGGCACGGTCGTCTCGACCAAGCACGGGCCGGTGAAGACCGACCACGTCCTCTTCATCGCATCGGGCGCCTTCCACGTCGCCAAGCCCTCCGATCTCCTGCCCGAACTGCAGGGCCGCCTGCCGATCCGGGTCGAGCTGGAGGCGCTCACCAAGGACGATTTCGTGCGCATCCTCAACGCGACCGAAGCCAGCCTCATCAAGCAATACGTCGCGCTTATGGGCACCGAGGGCGTCACGCTCGCCGTGACCGACGACGCCATCGAGGCGCTGGCCGACATCGCCGTCGAGATCAACGCCAATGTGGAGAATATCGGCGCCCGCCGCCTCCAGACCGTGATGGAGCGCGTCCTCGACGAGATCAGCTTCGCCGCGACCGACAAGGACGGCGAGACCGTCACCATCGACGCCGCCTATGTGGAGGCTCATCTGGGGGATCTGTCACGCAATGCGGACTTGAGCCGGTTTATCCTCTAACCCAACCCCGGCGCCGCCTCTCCCTCTCGGGGGCGGACATCCTACCCCGCCGTCGGCGGCACCGAATAGGTCGCCGTCGCGTGCGCCACGAGGGCGTCGTCGGCGGCCAGGATGTCGATCCGGCAGACCGCGAGCCGCTTGCCGAGCTTGAGCACCCGCGCCGCGCCGACGATGTCGCCGGGGGCGGGCTTTCGAAGGAAATCGATGTGGAGGCTCGTCGTGACGGCGAGCGGCACGCGGCCGATCCGGGTGAGGATGGCGGCGAAGGCCGCGACGTCGGCGAGCATCATCATGGCCGGGCCGCTCACCGTGCCGCCGGGGCGCAGATGGCTCTCGTCATGCGCGAGCCGCAGCGTGGCCGCGCCGTCCGCGATGGCGGTGACCGTGAGCACCGCGCCCGGCCGCTGCCATTGCGGGAAGACCTCGGTCAGATAGGCGTCGAGCGCGTCGGTATCACCGAAGGGCGCATCGGTCGGGAGCGCGGACGGATGTTTGGCCGAACGCTGCATGGAGGGACGATCGTTCATCACCCGCCTCTGCCCTCGGCCGGCCCGTCCGTCAACAGATCGGGGCCCGCGCCCTATCCTCGTGGAGGACCGGGCCGTGCAATTGACGCCGGCCCGCCAAATGCGGACAAGGCGCGCCAAAGGCCGACACGCCGAAGACGACACGCCAAAGACGACACGCCAAACGCAACAGGGGAGACGATCCATGTCCGAAGAGCGCCCGCAGGGCTTCGACACACGCGCCGTTCACGCTGGCGCCGCGCCCGACCCGACCACCCATGCGCGGGCGACGCCGATCTACCAGACGACGAGCTTCACCTTCGATTCGGCCGAGCACGCGGCCAATCTCTTCGGCCTGAAGGAATTCGGGAATATCTACACCCGGATCATGAACCCGACGCAAGGCGTGCTGGAGGAGCGCGTCGCGGCGTTGCATGGCGGCACGGCCGCGCTGGCCGTGGCCTCCGGCCACTCGGCGCAGCAGATCGTCTTCCACACGCTGATGAAGCCCGGCGATCGCTTCGTCGCGACCCGTCAGCTCTATGGCGGCTCGGTCAACCAGTTCACCAACGCGTTCAGCAAATTCGGCTGGCATGTCGACTGGGCCGACATGGACGACCCCGCGTCCGTCGAGGCGGCCATCACGCCCGACACGAAGGCGATCTACTGCGAGAGCCTCGCCAACCCGGCCGGCAACGTGACCGACTTGGAGGCGCTCTCCGCGATCGCGAAGACGCACCATCTCCCGCTCATCGTCGACAACACGATGGCGACCCCCTATCTCGTGCGCCCGATCGAGCACGGCGCGAACATCGTCGTGGAGAGCCTCACGAAGTTCATGGGCGGGCACGGCACGTCGATGGGCGGCGCGATCGTCGATGGCGGCAATTTCGACTGGTCGAGCGACGACCGCTTCCCCACCCTCTCGGCGCCTGTGCCGGACTATGGCGGGCTGAAGATCCACGAGGCGCTGGGGCCGATCGCCTTCGCCATCGCCTGCCGCGTGCTGGGCCTGCGCGATCTCGGGCCCGCGATCTCGCCCTTCAACGCCTTCCTCATCATCCAGGGCATCGAGACGCTCGGCCTGCGCATGCAGCGCCACTGCGACAACGCGCTCAAGGTGGCCGAGTATCTCGAGGGCCACGACGCGGTCGACTACGTCCATTATGCCGGGTTGGCCTCCTCGCCCTACAACGCCCTCGCCAAGCGCTATGCGCCCAACGGGGCCGGCGCCGTCTTCACCTTCGGGCTGAAGGGCGGATACGAAGCGGGCGTGAAGGTGGTCGAGAACGCGACGCTCTTCAGCCATCTGGCCAATATCGGCGACGCCAAGTCGCTCATCATCCACCCGGCCTCGACGACGCACTCGCAGCTCACCGATGCGCAGCGGCTGGCGGCCAATGCGGGCCCCGAAATGCTGCGCGTCTCGATCGGCATCGAGGACGTGGCCGACATCATCGCCGACCTCGAGCAGGCCTTGGCGGCCTGAGCGCGTCCCGCCTCCCGTCCAGAAGGCAATCTTCGAGGAGGCGATGCGAACCGGGGAGCGTCTGCAGCGCTCCCCGACGGGAAGCCTGCCTGTACGGACGGGCGACCAAGCGCCGCGCGCGGCTTGACAGGCGGTCTCGGGGGACGGCACACTCATCGTTATCGGGGCTGGGCACGCGAAGGAGCGAAGCCTTGACCACACCGATCTCTCACCAGATGTCGACTGGCACTTTTACCCAAGACTCTCGTGTACAAAGTCCCAGCGAGGACGCCTTTCGGGCCGACTCGGTCTGCGCCGATGGTCCGAACGAGGGTGAGCGTTTTGCGCGGGGGCTGCTGGCCGCCGCCATCTTCACCCTCGGGCTCGCGGCCTGCGGCGAAGCCGTCGACGATACGACCGGCACCGTCCCGGCCGACCCGACGATCACCGAGACCGCACCTCTCGACAACACCGCGCCAGCTGCCGAGCCGATCACGCCTGTCCAGTAACCGCGCGCCACGCAACTCCGACACCGGGGGGCTGGGGGGCCTTTCACCGCTTCGAATCAGGCGGCACCGACCGCGATCCGCGACCGCGCGATCAGAGCCTGCGCATTGACGATGGCGAGCCCCAATATCGCAAAAGCCGTGCCCTGATGGATGAGGGCCCATTCGAGCGGCACCTGCAGCACCAGCGTCGTGATGCCGACCACCGCCTGCCAGACGACGAGCGCCGCGATGCCGATCCCGACACGCCCCGCGCCCGCGCGCCATTGCATCCAGCCATAGAGACATGCGTAGCCAAGGAGCGCATAGGCCGTCATCCGGTGGATGAACTGGACCGTCAGCACGTTCTCGAACGCGTTGCGCCAGGCCGGCTCCAGGATGAAGAGCTTGGCGGCGGGTGGGATGAAGGACCCGTCCATCAGCGGCCAGCTCGTATAGGTCAGCCCGGCATCGAGCCCGGCGACAAGCGCACCGAGATAGATCTGCACCAATACGAAGCCCGCCAGAGCCAGCCCGCCGGCCCCGAGGCCGGATGATACGGCGAGCGGACGCGCCTGCCCTTTCGTTTCGCGAGCGACCCAGAGGATGGCGGCGAAGATGATCGCGGCGAGCGTCAGATGGAGGGCGAGCCGATATTGGCTGACATCGACCCGGTCGACGAGGCCGGAGGCGACCATGTACCAGCCGACGAACCCTTGCAGTCCGCCCAGAAGGAAGAGCACGGCGAGGCGGGGCGCGAGCCAGCCCGGGATCATGCCCCGCGCCCAGAAGACGGCGGCCGGCACGGCGAAGGCGAGCCCGATCAGCCGGCCGAGGAAGCGGTGCCCCCATTCCCACCAGTAGATGAACTGGAACTCGGCGAGCGACATGCCCTTGTTGATGCGCTGATATTCCGGGATCTGCCGGTATTTCTCGAACTCCGCCATCCAGGCCTCGAGCGTGAAGGGCGGGATGGCGCCCGTGACGGGCTTCCATTCGGTGATCGAGAGCCCCGAATCGGTCAGCCGCGTCGCGCCGCCGACCAGCACCATCGCGAAGACGAGCGCCGCGACGGCGTAGAGCCAGGCGCGGACGGCCGGATGAACGGGCGCGCGCGGCGTCCCTCGGGTCGCGGTCGTGTCGGGGAGGGTGGCGGCGAGCGTCATTGCGGGGCTCTGAACTGGCTGGACACGGGCGTTTGGGCGACCGCGTCGGTGGGCCGCTCTGGTATGGGAGCGCGTATGGCTCTATCTCAGCCGACAGATAGGCCCCGCGCGCGCCTGCATCAACGCGCCCATCCGCCGCGCGGGCGCTTCTCCTCGGCTACGCGCGGGCATGCTATCCGCTACGCGCGGGCTATTCTATCCGCTACGCGCGGGCTGTTCTATCCGCTACGCGCGGGCTGTTCCTACCCCACCTCGAGAGAGCCGCCATGACCTTCGGACTGCCAAAGCGCCTGCGCAAGCTTTTGGGCACCATCGCGACGGTGGCCTTCCTCCTCCTCTACATCTTCTTCGCCGCCTCGCTTGGCAATCTCGTCGTGACCAAGCACTGGGCGATCCAGACCGTCTTCTTCCTCGTTCTCGGCCTCGTGTGGATCTTTCCCGTCATGAGCATCATCCGGTTCATGGAGCGGCCGGACCCCGAGGACCGAGCCAGGGAAGGGGCGAGGGAGGGAACGGAAGGCGTGCCGCGCTGACCGCTCGGTTGACCGCCTTGCCCGGCCGGCCGATCATCGCGTCAGGCCCGGCGCACGACCGGGAGACCTAGCGCGCTTCCTCGCAAGCGATCCTGCAGACGATCTCGGGAGATCAGGCCACATGTCCATCAGTCCGCCGCCCAACCTCTTCGAGATGATGCGCGAGGCGGGCGAGCGCGAGCGCCTGATCGCGCAGGGACGCCTGCTCGGATTGAGCGACGAGCAGGCCCGGCTCGTCGTCGAGACGCTTGGACCCGCCGCCATGGCAGGGCTCCAGCGGGCGCAGGCCGATGCCGGCACCGTCATGCAGGGCCTGACGCAGATGGGTACGCGCATGATGGAAGACGCGGCCAAGGGCGTGCCGCCCGTACCGTCCATGCCGCCAGCGCCGCCCTCTCCGGCCGCGAGCGTCTTCGGCTCCCCGGCCGCGGCCGACGCGGTCGCCGACCGGATTGCCAGCATGACCGGCGTCGACCGGGATGCGATGCGCCAGCTCGTGCCGGCCTTCTCCGCCAGCGTGCTTGCCCAGATGGCCGTGATGGCGAGCCTGCCCGCTCTCGCGCCCATGCGTCAGGCGCTGGAAGGCGCGATGGCGCAGAGCCCGATGATGCCGCAGACGGACGCGAGCGCGTCTCCGAAGCCCTCCGACCCGGGCACCCCGCCCCGCCAGCCCGACGCCGCCGACATGATGGCGCCCGTCACCCAGTTCATGCAGGGCCTGACGGCGATGATGGGGACGGCGTTTCCCACGCCCAACCCGAATGCCATGGCCAATACGAACGCCATGTCCGGTCCGGGCACCGCATCGCCGGTGACCGACGATGCGACGGCGGCGGCCGAAGGACCGTCCTCCGAAGGCTCATCCTCGAAGGACTCCTCCCCCGAGGCGGCCGCACCCTCCCTCGCCGAGGCGATGGAGGCGCAGACGCGGGCGTGGAACGCCTTCCTCTCGGGGCTCGCCAAGGATGCCGCCGGCACCGGCCGGTAGCCCTCCTGTCGGACCGACGGATGAGCCGGCGACCCGGAGCGCTTAGCCCCGCTAGCGGCAGAGCCGGACGAGGCGCTGGGACCGCCGGCGCTCCGCCAGGCTCTCGGCGAGGTGACGCGACGGGTCCCGGCTCAAGGGCAGGGCGAGCGCGCCCGCCACGTCGCCCCGGGTAAGGCCGATATCCTTGAGCGCGTCGGGCTCCAGCGCCATCAGATGGCCGATCGCGCGCCGGTTGCGATGGCGCGTCCAGGTCTCGGCCAGCAGGCGGCCGAGGGCGCGGAGCGGGCCGCTCGCGGGTGCCGTCTTCGCGTCGGCAACGGTACGGGTGATGAGGGTCGTGTCCGCCATGGGTCTGTCTCGCTCTCGCCGTGTGCTGGTTCTGGTCTGCCGGCCGTGGTGAGGATCACCGATCGACCGCCTCACCGTTATGAGCGCGCTATCGGCATTCGAGAAACGAATGTTTGACAAATCGATCGTCACAGAGTGTGATGATTGAAGCGGGCCTGTCCCGCATCTCACCCGTGAGGTCATCTCCAATGAGCACTCCCCTCGACGCCGACCAGCTGCGCACCTTCGTCGCCATTGCCGAGGCGGGCGGCTTCACCGCCGCCGCCCGCGCGACGGCCAAGACGCAGAGCGCAGTCAGCATGCAGATGAAGCGGCTCGAAGACCGGCTCGGTCTCAAGCTCTTCGCGCGCGAGGGCCGGCGCAACGCGCTGACCTGCGAGGGCAAGCGCCTTCTCGACTATGCGCGCCGCATCACCCGGCTCAACGAGGAGGCCGTCATCGCGCTCTCGGCGCCCGAACTCTCGGGTTCGATCCGGCTCGGCCTGCCCGACGACTATGCCGAGCGCCTCCTGCCACCGATCCTGGCGAGCTTCGCGCGCTCGCACCCCAAGATCGAGATCGACGTGCATTGCATGGGCTCGGTCCGGCTGACCGAGAAGATCGCGCAGGGCACGATCGATCTGGGCATCGTCACCCATGCCGACACCGGCCGTACCGGCGAGGTGCTGCGCCGCGAGCCCCTGCATTGGGTCGGCTGCTGCGACCACGACATCTACGATCAGGATCCGCTGCCGCTCGCCATCGGACCGACGACCTGTTCCTGGCGCCGGGCCGCGATCGCGGCGCTCGACAGCGTCGATCGCAACCACCGGATCGCCTATGTGAGCTCGAGCGCGACGGCGCTTTGCAGCGCGGTCGCGGCCGGGCTCGCCGTCACGGTGCTGCCCGAGAGCGCGTTCCGGGCCGATCTCGCCATTCTCGAAGGCTTCCCGACCCTGCCCTATTGCGAGATCAGCCTTCTGCAGCGCCCGGACGTCGCCGATGCCGGCCAGCGGCGGATGCAGGACAGCCTTGCCCAGCACATCCGCGATCGGCTGGGCGGCCTCGCCTCGGTGCCCGTGCCGGCGCCGGCGCGGATGCCGGCGCCCGCCATGGTTCGCTCGAACGTGGTCTGCACCGCCCCTCTCGTTCTGCCGGATGCGGCCGAGTGAACGGTCCGGCAAAGCGCCATGGTTCACAGAAGGCGTATCCCTGACGTAGGGTTGTGAGAGGCGCCGCGTGAATCGCCGCGCGGGCCGCTCGCCTTCGGGCGCACACCCTCGGGAAGGATCTCGCGCCATGCTCTCATTCATCCTCGGTATCATCGTCGGCCTCCTGGTCGGCTGGTGGATCTGGGGGCGGGCCGCCGCGCACGCCTCCACCCACGGCCAAGGCGATCACGGCCACGACAGTCACGGCCACGACAGTCACGGCCACGACAGTCATGGTCACGACGACCACGGCACCGTCGCCCTCGCCGCGTCGGAGGATCGCGGGCTCACCGATGTCGAGACGATCACGGCGCCCAAGGCCGACGAGATGGGTGCCCGCACGACCCCGCTCATCGACACCGGCGATGCGATCGCGCCGACGGGCGTGCCGGATGTCGGGGGCGACGGAACCGATGTGGACGAGAGCCGCGCGTCCGCCTTCGCCGACGACACGATCGCGTCCGCCGATCCCGAGCTCTTGGACGCGGCCAAGCCTTCTCCCGCCGTGTCCTCTCCTACCGTGTCCTCTCCTACCGTGTCCTCTTCGCCCGATTCTTCGCTGACAGAGCCGGGCACGCTCACGCCCGCCGCCATCGTCGGCGCCTCGTCCGCGCCGATGGAGCCCATCGTCTCGCCGGCCACCCCGCCGGCCGCGAGGGGTCCGCTCATCGATGCGGCGGCGCAGGAGCGCGCCCGCGCCATCGGCATCACGCCCGCGCGGGAGGGCGCCCATGGCGACGATCTCCAGCGCGTGCGCGGCATCGGCCCGAAGCTCGAGACCATGCTGCAGGACCTCGGCGTCTACACGTTCGACCAGATGGCGGACTGGACGGACGAGGAGATCGACCGCGTCAACGACAACCTGACGGCCTTCAAGGGCCGTATCCGTCGCGACGACTGGCGGGCACAGGCCAAGGATCTGCGCTGAAGGGCGCATGCCGGGAGGCGTTGCGGAGGGACTGCCGGTGCGGGTCGGCGCCGAGGGCTGGATCACGGGTCCGCCCTTCGGCAACTGACGCGCTCTTGACGCACGCGCCGGCGCACCGCTAACCCGCAGGACCTTTGCACGAACCTGCGCGAGACGCCCATGGCCAGCCACGACATCCTCCTCCTCGCCGGCGACGGCATCGGTCCCGAGGTGACGGCGCAGGCGCGGCGCGTGCTGGAGCGTGTCGGCGAGGGTTTTGGCACCCGGTTCGCGATGGAGGACGATCTCGTCGGCGGCGCGGCCTATGACGCGCACGGTGAGGCCGTGTCGGACGCGACGATGGACAAGGCGATGAAGACGGGCGCCGTGCTCTTCGGTGCCGTCGGCGGGCCGAAATGGGACGGCGTGCCCTATGAGGTCCGCCCCGAGGCCGGCCTCTTGCGCCTCCGGAAGGACTTGGAGCTCTTCGCCAACCTGCGCCCCGCGATCTGCTACCCGGCGCTCGCCGACGCCTCTTCGCTCAAGCGCGAGATCGTCGAGGGGCTCGATATCCTCATCGTGCGCGAGCTGACGGGCGGCGTCTATTTCGGGCAGCCGAAAGAGATCACCGATATCGGCGACGGCAACCGGCGCGCCGTCGACAGCCAGGTCTATACGACGCCCGAGATCGACCGCATCGCCCGCGTCGCCTTCGATCTGGCGCGCACGCGCTCCAACCGCGTCTGCTCGATGGAGAAGCGCAACGTCATGGTGTCGGGCGTCCTCTGGAACGAGACCGTCACGGCGACCCACAAGGACTATGCGGACGTCGCGCTCAGCCACATGCTGGCCGATGCGGGCGCGATGCAGCTCGTCCGCGCGCCCAAGCAGTTCGACGTCATCGTCACCGACAATCTCTTCGGCGACATCCTCTCCGACATCGCGGCCATGCTGACAGGCTCCTTGGGCATGCTGCCCTCCGCCAGCCTCGGCGCGCCCGACGCGTCCGGCCAGAGGAAGGCGATGTACGAGCCCGTCCACGGCTCGGCACCCGACATCGCGGGGCAGGAGAAGGCCAATCCGATCGCGATGATCGCCTCGGCCGCGATGATGCTGCGCTACTCCTTCGGCATGGTGGACGCCGCCGACGCCGTCGAGGGCGCGATCGCCGACACGCTCGATGCCGGCCTTCGCACCGGCGATATCGCGGAAGGCGGCGCGCGTACCGTCGGCACGCGCGAGATGGGCGACGCCATCATCGCCGCGCTCGACAAGCGGATGGGGTGAGCGCGCTCGTCTAGCCTGATTGGCCTTCCCCTGAGGCTCGCCCGGCGCTAGAAGCCGGCGCAACATCCGAAGGCCGACCATGACCGACACATCCGCCGCCGCCATTCCGGCCGACCTCGACGCCCTGAAGGCCGAGGCGCTGGCCGCCGTCTCCGCCGCCGTCGACGTCGCTGCGCTCGAGGCGCTGCGCGTCGGCTATCTCGGCAAGAAGGGCTCGATCAGCGCCCGGATGAAGGATCTGGGGCGCATGACCCCCGAGGAGCGCCAGACCATGGGGCCGGCGCTCAACGGTCTGAAGACCGAGGTCGCCGAAGCGGTCGAGGCGAGGAAGGCGGTGCTTGAGGCCGAGGCGCTCGACGCGCGCCTCGCCGCCGAGGCGATCGACGTGACGCTTCCCGTGCGCACGGGGCCCTTGTCGGAGGGGCGCATCCACCCGATCAGCCAGGTCATCGAGGAGATCGTGACGATCTGCGCCGATCTCGGCTTCTCGCTGGCCGAGGGGCCGGACATCGAGACCGACTGGTACAATTTCGGCGCCCTCAACATTCCGGCCGACCACCCGGCCCGCGAGGAGCAGGACACGTTCTACCTGCCCCGCAAGGATGACGGCTCGCGCCTCGTGCTGCGCACCCAGACGAGCCCGGTCCAGATCCGCTCCATGGAAGCCGCGATGAAGGCGGGCGGCCCGCCCATCCGCGTCGTATGCCCGGGCCGCACCTATCGCTCCGACAGCGACCAGACGCACACGCCGATGTTCCATCAGCTCGAAGGCCTCTGCATCGGCGAGGACATCCACATGGGGCATCTGAAGTGGACGCTGGAGGCCTTCTGCAAAGCCTTCTTCGAGGTCGACGAGGTGGCCATGCGCTACCGGGCCAGCCATTTCCCCTTCACCGAGCCCTCGATGGAGGTCGACATTCAGTGCGACCGCTCGGGCGGCCAGGTGAAGATCGGCGAGGGCGCGGACTGGCTGGAGATCCTCGGCTGCGGCATGGTCCACCCCACCGTCTTGAGGAATGGCGGCATCGATCCCGACCGCTATCAG
This sequence comes from uncultured Alphaproteobacteria bacterium, assembly GCA_963842125.1. Lineage (GTDB taxonomy): Bacteria > Pseudomonadota > Alphaproteobacteria > Rhizobiales > CAWCWK01 > CAWCWK01. The sequence goes on from CAWJFE010000001.1 coordinate 894,067, forward strand.
GGCTTCGCCTGGGGTATCGGCATCGACCGGCTGGCCATGCTCAAATACGGCGCGCCGGACTTGCGCGCCTTCTTCAACGCCGACCTGCGTTGGCTCAAGCATTACGGCTTCCGCACGCTCGATCGACCGAGCCTCGCGGGCGGCTTGAGCGCGTAACTACCCCTCGTAGCGACCGATTTCGGGCGTTCGGCTGGCGAATCAGGCTCTTTCCGTGCCAAATCGGGCCAGACGGCGAACGCTTTTCGCTCTCGCCCGTTAGTCAGCCATGTTCCTCGCTGCCCACGCATCGCCTTTGGGGCCGTGCGGCAGCGCCCTGCGTATCCTGACAATCCCGCGCGCCTAGTCTGCGCCTTGAGGACGACATCGATGAAGACGATCCAGCTGACACCCCTCCTGGCCCTCCTCCTCCTGGCCGCGTGCGGCGACGACGAGGCGACGACGACCACCACCGAGGTGCCCGTCGTCGAAGAGCCGGTCGCGGAGACCCCGGTAGTCGAGGCGCCCGCCGTGGAGGTGGTCGAGGCCGAGGAGCCGGCCGTCGAGCCGGTCGAGACGGAGACTGCCGAAGTCGAGGTGCCCGAAGTCGAGGTGGCCGAAGTCGAAGCGCCCGAGGTAGAGGTCGGGGCCGCCGAAACCGAGACCGCCGAAGTCGAGGCCGCTGAAGTCGAGGCCGAGCCTGTCGAGACCGACACGATCGAGACCACGATCATCCAGCAGACCGAAGTCGCCATCGACGATGTGGGCACGGCGATCGGCGAGGCCGCCGATGCGGCGAGCGATGCCGCCGGCACGGCCGCCGAGGCTGTCGGCGACGCCGCCGAGACGGCGGGCGCGGCGCTCGAAGGCGCTGCGACCGAGCTGGCCGGTGATGCGGAAGAGGCGACGGAAGAGGCGGTCGATGCGGCCGCTGTCGAGGCGGACGCCGCCGTCGACGCGACGGCCGAAGTGGCCGAGGATGCCGCCGCAGAAACCGACGCTGCCGCGGCTGAAGTGGAAGCCGCCGCGACGGACGCCGTCGAGGCGGTGACCGAGGCGACTGATGCTGTCGTTGCGGCCGGTTCCGACGCCGCCGAAGACCTTGCGTCCGAGACCGAAGACGCGGCCGAGGCTATCGAGGACGCCGCATCCGCCGATGCGTCCGATGTCGCCACCCCGGAGGTCACCGCAGAGACGGAGACTGTCGAAGCTGACGCCGCCGAAGTCGAGGCTGTCGAGGCCGAGACGGTTGCTGCGGAGACCGTCGAGGTCACCGAGACGGAGGCCGTCGTGACGACCGAGGTCGCCGAGCCCGTCGAGGCCGAGGAGCCCGGTGTGGGCGACGCGATCGCGGACGCGGCCGATGCGGCGGGCGATGCCGTCGTCAACGCCGCCGAGGCGACGGGCGCGGCCCTCTCCGACGCTGCCGAGACCGTCGGCGACGCGCTGAGCGGCGATGCGGACACGGCGGAGACCGAGACGGTCGAAGTCGAGATCGTGGAGCCGGCGGAGACCGAGGTCGCGCAGGCCGAGATCGAAGTTGTCGAAACCGACGTCGCTGAAGCCGAGATTGCGGAGACCGAGGTTGCCGAGACCGAAGTCGTCGAGACGGAGGCCGCCGAGACGGTGGTCGTGGAAGCCGAAGCCGCGCCGGCATCCGCCGCGCTGCTCAATCTCGACGGCACCTACACGCTCGGCCCGATCTCGGCCGAGTTCTTCCACGACGCGCCGCGCGGTGGCCGCTTCATGATGACCGAGACGACGCGCTCGGAGCGTCAGGCGAACGGCGTCTTCGAGATCGGCAACGGCGCGATCACGTTCAGCGATGTCGAGGGACGCCTCGGCCGTCAGGTCTTCCCGATGACCTGTTCGCTGGAGATGGCCGCGGATGGCAGCTTCGTGCTCGGCCAGCAGGGCGCCGGCTGCATGATCTTCGACGGTCAGCGCCTCGTTCCGGCCGAGTAGCCCTGGCTTGGAGCGACGAGGGTCCTGCTGCGAAGCTCGGTCCAGGTGGCGACCTTACCTCCAGCCGTCATTCTTGGGTGCCGACCCGAGAATGACGAAGCGGAGAGAGTCGTGGTCGAGCGAACGTCTGCAGGAATGGCACTAGCCTTGACCAAGCGAGTTTCGACTGAAGAAGGGGGCGTCCCGCCGGGGCGCCCTTTTTCGTGGCCGAACTCGTTCCGTGAGCATGGTGCTGTTCAAATGACGCGGAATTCGCTCTAGAGCTTGCGGCATGACCGATTCCAGCATCATCGCCGCCCCCCGCACCGCCAGCCGCCGCCGCCATACCGGCGAGACCGAGGTCGCGCTCGATCTCATCCTCGACGGCACGGGGGCCTCGACGATCGAGACCGGGGTCGGCTTTCTCGACCACATGCTCACGCTCCTCGCGCGCCACGCGCTCATCGATCTGACGGTGAAGGCGGTGGGCGACACGCATGTCGACTTCCACCACGTGACCGAGGATATCGGCATCGTGCTCGGGCAGGCGCTCGAGGAGGCGCTGGGCGACAAGCGCGGCATCGTCCGCTACGGCGCCTGCCTCCTGCCGATGGACGAGGCGCTGGCACGCGTGGCGCTCGATCTCTCGGGCCGGCCGATGCTGGTCTGGAACGTGGACTTCCGTTGGCCGAAGGTCGGTGAGATAGACACCGAGCTCTTCCGCGAGTTCTTCCAGGCCGTCGCCTCCAACGCGCGCATGACGCTCCACGTCGCGCGGCTGGAGGGTTTCAACGACCACCATGTCGCCGAGGCCTGCTTCAAGGGGTTCGGGCGCGCGCTGCGCCAGGCAATCGAGATCGACGCGCGCGCGGCCGATGCGATCCCGTCGACCAAAGGCAATCTGACGGGCTAGAGCCGTTCCAGCGGCGGCGCGATAGCACCGCAGCGTAAGGAACCGCACAAAAACAAAGCGCTAGAGCGCGTTTGGTGAATGGATATGAACCGGACGTGCGCTAGAAAGAGAGTCGGGCGGGTAGGCTCAGTCCGGCACGTTCAGCCGAACCCGCCGGTAGAAGGCCTGGGCGACCGAATAGAGCGCGAAGGCGATCAGCCCGAGGCCGAGGAGCGCGAGCAGCCAGGGACCGACCGTGACGCCGCCCATCTCGATGCCTTGCACGTATCCGAGCGCGTCCTCGGTGCGGGGCGGCTCGTCGGGTGTGTAGTTGCGCCCGCCCTCCACGAGGAGGAAGGCGATGAGAAAGAAGACCACGCCCCGCGCGATCAAGCCGACCCGCGAGAGCGGGCGCAGCCAGTGCATCGTCGCCTCGTCGCACAGGAAATGGCGCTCGAACTTGGCTTTGATCGCCTTCCAGACATGTGCCGCGCCGACGCCCGCCGGCACGATGGCCGCGACCCAGAGCATCCAGGGCTCGATCGTCAGCCAATCGGGCACGAGGCTCTGGCTGCCGCGCGATCCGTCCTCGCCCTCGCCCCGCACGAGCCGCCAGGCGAAGAGGGCGAGGAGGAGATAGGTCACGCCGCTGGCGAGGAGACCGCCCCGGATGACGAGGCCCTTGGCGCCGGTGCCGTGATTGTCCGTGTCGCGCAGCGATTGCCAGAAGCGCCACCCCGCATAGCAGACCAGCCCCGCGATCAGCACGTAGACGAGGACGAAACCGATCGAGTGGCCAAAGAGCGCCTCGATGGCGCCCTTGGCGCCTTCCGGGCGAGCCTGGGCTGAGAAGACGGTCGTGAGGGCGAGCGCTCCGACGACGAGATAGACGAGGCCGCGCGAGGCGTAGCCCGTGCGGGCGGCGAGCTTGAGGAGATCGCGCCCATCGGTCTCGCCAGAGATCTCGTGCGCCGCCGTCGTCTCCGAGCGCGCCGTGCGCCCGTCTCCGCCGGAGGCGCGCGCCGAGGCGGCGTCGGACTGTTCTGTCAGGCTAGGCACCAAGGCTCTCCTCGCCGGGTCCGCGCACCGCGAGATGGCGCGGGGGGAACCCGTGAGCCTTCAATGCGCCGCGTTGCCGCCCGTTCCACCGATCGGCGACCTTTCGCGGCCTTGCGCCGCTGTAGCCGCTCCTCCTCATCCTGCAGGAAAAGCTCACTCCCAGGGCATGGTTAACACAATATCAGCGCTTTCCTCGGCTGTATCGATGTCCCAGTCGGTTCGAGGCGCGGCCCTGTCCGGCGGCTCGCACTCATGATCGCTCCGAAGGACCAACCCCATGACCATCACCCTCCCGTACGATACGGCGCAGATGCGGCGCGTGGCCGGCCTCGCGACCAGGACCGCGGCCGCGATCGGCCTCGCGGTCCTCACCAGCGCCTGCGTCGCCAGCGGACCCCGTCCCGCGCCCGTCGCCCTCGCGCCCGCGCCGCTGACCCCGGCGCCGACGACCGCCGTCCAGGCCGCCTCGCTGCCGCCCGTCGATGATGCGACGGCCGTCGAGCCGGTCGCACCGCCGGCGGTCTCGGTCGCCAGCGTCGGGACGTCCGCCGTCAACGCCGAGACGCTCGGCGGCGGCTGGACGATCGCATCGGGCGGCGCGCCCTGCGCGCTCTTCCTCTCGCGCACCGCCTGGACCGGCGGTCAGCGCGCCTCGACGCGCGGCTGCGCCAGCCCCGACCTCAGCCGCGTGCAGGCCTGGGCCTATGAGGGCGGACGCGTCGTCCTCAAGGACGGCACGGGTGGCGAGATCGCCCGCCTCTCCGCATCGACGGCCGGTGCCATGTCGGGCGCCACGGTCGGCGGCGCGGGCGTCTCGGCCAACCGCGCCATCTGACCCCGCCCCGCTTCGCTGACGGGGCGCGCCTTCCCAATCCGACCCGGCCCCGATAGGAGGGATGCGCGTGCGTATCACTCCGATCGGGCCTCGGCATCATGAGCGACTTCACCCTTCACGGCTTCGCCGAGAGCGGCAACGCCTACAAGGTCGCCCTGATGCTGAACCTGACGGGTCAGGCTTGGGATGTGCGCTTCGTCGACTTCTTCAACGGCGAGACCCGGACGCCCGAATTTCGCGGCACGCTCAACCCGATGGGCGAGGTGCCCGTCCTCGAGCATCATACCGGCAAGGGCGAGGCGCGCCTCACCCAGAGCGGCGTCATCCTCGATTATCTCGTTGGCGTCACTGGCCGCTTCGGCCCCGACACGGACGAGGAGCGGCGCGAGATCTGGCGCTGGATCCTCTTCGACAACCATAAGCTGACGGGCAACGCGGCGACCTTTCGCTTCCTGTCGCGCTTCGTGGCGCGCCCCGAGCCGCACGTCGTCGATTTCCTTCGAAAGCGCGCCTGGTCGTCTTTTCACGTACTGGACGCGCATCTGGCATCCCGCAGCTTCGTTGTCGGCGAGCGCGCGACGATCGCCGACCTGAGCCTGTGCGGCTATCTCTTCTTCGAGGATGAGCTCGGCGTCGACTGGGCGGGCGATTTTCCCGGCATCGCGCGCTGGCTCGATCGGCTGCGTGGGCTGCCGGGCTGGGCGCACCCTTACGATCTCCTCCCCTCCCGCCCGCCGCATCTGCCCGAGGCTTGAGGCGGGTGGGCGCTGCCATCGGCGCGAGGCACCGCCGGATCTCCGTGGCCGCCGCCCGCCGCCTCGCCATCGCCGCGCAAGGGCTGGACGGAGCGCGCGACGGCCCCGTCGCGCAGCGGAACGTCGTGGCCCTCGTGCGCCGCCAGGGGGTGCTGCAGATCGATTCGGTCAACGTGCTGGCCCGCGCCCATCTCCTCCCCGTCTTCTCGCGCCTCGGCGCCTTTGCGCCCGATGCGCTGATGGGCGCAGCGGAGGGGCGCCGGCGACGGCTCTTCGAATATTGGGGGCACGAGGCGTCGTTCCTGCCCGTGGAGAGCCAGCCGCTCTTTCGCTGGCGGATGGAGGACGCGCGAAACGGCGTCGGCCTCTATGGCGCACTGCGCCGCTATGCGGCCGAAAACGGAGCCTCGATCGATGCGGTGCGGGCACGGATCGCGGCCGAGGGTCCGCTCGGCACGTCCGATTTCGACGCCCCACCACGCGGCCCGGGCGGTGCCGCCTGGTGGGGCTGGACGGGGCCGAAGCGCGCGCTCGAATGGCTCTTCTGGACGGGCGAGGTCACGACCCACGCCCGGCGCGGCAATTTCGAGCGCGTCTACGGCCTTGCCGAGCGAAGCCTGCCGCGCGCGATCGTCGAGGCGCCGACGCCCACGCGGGCCGAGGCCCAGCGCGCGCTTCTCTCCCGCGCCGCCCGCCGGCTCGGTGTCGCGACGGCGCGCGACCTGCGCGACTATTTCCGTTTGCCGGCCGCCGACGCGCCGGTCCGGATCGCCGAACTGGTCGAGGATGGCACGCTCCTGACCGTCGAGGTCGAGGGCTGGGAGGCGCCGGCCTTCCTCGACGCGGCGGCGCGCATCCCCCGCACGCTGCGCCATGCGCCGGCCGCCCTTCTCGCGCCCTTCGATCCGCTCGTCTGGCATCGCGAGCGGGCCGAGCGCCTTTTCGGCTTCCACTACCGGATCGAGATCTACGTGCCGGAGGCCAAGCGGCAGCACGGCTACTATGTCCTGCCCTTCTTGGAGGGCGACCGGCTCTCCGCCCGCTGCTGCCTGAAGGCGGATCGCGCCGCCGGCCGGCTCCTCGTGCGCACGGCCCATGGCGAGGCGGGCGTCGATCTGGCCGCGACGGCTCTTCCTCTGGCCGGCGAGCTGCGCCGGATGGCGGACTGGCTCGGGCTCGGCGAGATCGTCGTCTCCCCCGTCGGCGACCTCGCCGCGCCGCTCGTGCGCGCTCTAGGGAGCGTCTAGAGCCGTTCTTCCAAACAATGGCTCGGCCCTTCGTCCTCACCTCCCCGTCATCCTCGGGCACCGACCCGAGGATCCAGAGCGCCGATCGCATCGCCTTGGTCGGACGCGAACCCGTGTAGGTCGTGCGATCGTTCGGGAGATCGGACGGAGGTCCCGCCAATTACGCCCCTGGATTATCGGGTCGGTGCCCGAGAATCACGGCAGAAGGTAAGGTGGCCTTACCGGACCAAGCTTTGCCGAAACGGCTCCAACCGGCGGTCCTGCGCGATCAGGTGGAGGAAGGAGCCGAAGACCGAGCCCGCGCGCAATCCCGTCTCGCGCGGCGACCCCATCCCGGAGCCGTCCGCGAGGACGCGGAGGAAGGGCTGGCCGCGCTCCTCAAGAACGCTCGTATAGTGATATTCGTGTCCCCGCACTGCCGCGCCGCCGAGCCAAACCGCGCCGGGTGCGATCCGGGCGTGGCGATAGCCGAGATGGCGCCGGCGCTCGGCAAAGCTCGTCTCGAGGTCGAGAAGGCCGGCCATGGCGTGCCGCGCGCCGTCCGCATCCACGAGCCCTTGTCCCAGCACCATGTAGCCGCCGCACTCGCCGTAGACCCGCGCACCCCTTTCCGCCGCCGAACGCAGCCCGCCCAGAAAGCCCGCATTGGCGGCCAGTCGTCCGGCATGGAGTTCGGGATAGCCCCCCGGCAGAAAGACGGCGTCCGCCTGCGCGTCCGGGCCCTCGTCGGCCAAGGGCGAGAAGGGATGGAGGCTCGCGCCCGCCTCGCGCCAGCCTTCGAGAACATGGTTGTAGGCGAAGCGAAAGGCGACGTCGTCGGCGACGGCGATGCGATTGCCGAGTGGTGGCAAGGCGGACGGTGAGGGGAGCGGCGTACGGTCCGCCCCCGACGGAGGTTCGGCCATGATGGCGAGGGCGTCGAGATCGACATGGTCGTCGGCCAAGTCGGCGGCGGTCTCGAGGAAGGCGTCCAGCTCGGCCTCCTCCGCCTGCACGAGGCCGAGATGGCGGGACGGGCGGGCGAGGGCGGCCGCGCGAGGCATCGCGCCGAGGCAGGGCATGGCGATGCGGGCGAGGGCGTCGCGCATCATCGCCTCGTGGCGCGCGCCGGCGACGTTGTTGAGGATGACGCCCGCGATCCGCACGCCCGGGTCGAGCCCGGCGAAGCCCGCCGCGACGGCCGCGACCGATTGGCCCTGTCCCGCCCCGTCGAGGACGAGGATGACGGGCAGGCCGAGCGCACGAGCGATATCGGCCGTGGCGCCGTGCCCGCCATGGCGCGAATCTTGGTGCAGTTCATAGCGCGTATCGGCGCCCGCCTCACCACCGGCCATCGCACCGCCGACGCGCGCGCCGTCGAAGAGGCCCATCACGCCCTCGACGACGAGATGGTCGCAGGCCATCCCGTGCCGGGCGGCCAGCGCTTGGAGGGCGGGCGCGTCCATCGCCCAGGCGTCGAGATTGACGCTCGGGTGCCGGGCGGCGGCCTCGTGATAGCGCGGATCGATATAGTCCGGTCCGACCTTGGCGGGCGCGACGGCAAGCCCGCGCCGCGTCAGCGCCGCGATGAGCGCGAGCGTGACCGTCGTCTTGCCGCCGCCCGAGCGCGGCGCGGCGACGATGAAGCCCGTGGGCGAAGGCGTCCGTGCGTGGGATATGGTCGTCATCCGATGCGCGCCCGATGCGGCGCCCTCGTCCTACTGCGCCGCCGGGTTCGAGACCAGCCGCGCACCGCGAGGAGACTGTGATGGAGACTGTCATGGACCCTGTCCCCGATTCGAAGACGAGACCCATGAACGCGTCCCGCAGCCCTCAAGGGCGCCCCGTCCTCGTTCTCGGCGGCTCGATGGAGGGCTATCGGATGGCCGAGCTCCTCGTAGCGGCGGACGTGGCGCACCTCACCTCGTTTGCCGGCGTCACCCGTGCGCGGCGGGACCCGGCCGGGCCGATGCGGGTCGGCGGCTTTGGCGGTGTGGACGGTCTGGCAGAATTTCTCGCCACGCAAGACATCCGGGCCGTCATCGACGCCACCCACCCCTTCGCCGCGACCATGACGGCCCACGCGGCGGCCGCCTGCGCCCAAACGAGAACGCCGCTCGTTCACATCCTACGCGCGCCGTGGACGCCGCAGCCGGGCGATCGTTGGCGCGAGGTCGTGGATTTCGCGGAGGCGGCGAACGCGCTTGCCCCCGGTGCGCGGGCGCTCCTCACGATAGGGCGCTCGGAGGTCGGGGCGTTTGCCCACCGCGCCGACATCGCCTTCGTTGCGCGGTGCATAGACCCGCCGGAGCCGCCTTCGCCGCCCTGTCTCACGCTCATCCGCGACAAGGGCCCCTTCACGCTCGATGCCGAACGCGCGCTCCTCGATGCGCACGCGATCACCGTGCTGGTGACGAAGAACAGCGGCGGCGCGTCTGCCGAGCCTAAGCTGACCGCCGCGCGGGAGCGCGGTATCGAGACGGTGCTCGTCCGCCGCCCCGCCCCGCCTGTGGGTCCGATCGTAGAGACGCCGGAGAGGGCGCTTGCCTGGTTGGTCGAGCGCCAGGGATAGGGCCGGACAAGCGCTGCCGCCGCGCCTTCGTCCATCCGATCGGCCCCGGTCGTCGGGGCACCCGGTTTGGGTCATCGGGCAAAGTGTGACACAAGTCCGCTCAACCCGAAGACAATCTCCATCATGACGCATATCGAACCGGACCGCGCGGTCCCGGGACCCGCCACCATGACGGCCGCGCCGACGACCGACTACGAGGTGGGCCAGGACAATATCGAGATCCTCGGGCTCGACGTGCACAATCCGGTCTTCTTCCTCTCGGCGGTCGTCATCGTCGGTTTCGTCATCATGACGCTGATCTTCGGCGACGGCACCGCCGCCTTCTTCACCTGGCTGCGCCCCGCGCTCACCTCGGTCTTCGACTGGCCGCTGCTGATGGCGGGCAATCTCTTCGTCCTCTTGGCCATCTTCCTCTTCGCCATCTTCCTCGTCGTCACGCCGCTCGGCTCGGTGCGGCTGGGCGGTGTCGATGCGCGGCCGGACTACGGCTATGCGGGCTGGTTCGCGATGCTCTTCGCCGCCGGCATGGGCATCGGCCTGATGTTCTTCGGCGTCTCGGAGCCTCTCTCGCACTACAACGCGTCCTTTGGCGGCGCGGTGCTGGACGGAGGGGTCGAAGGGGCGCTGCGGACCGACTGGGCACCGCTTGGTGGAGCCGGCGGCGACGCGGAGAGCGCGCGCGCGCTCGCCATGGGCGCAACCATCTTCCACTGGGGCCTCCACCCCTGGGCCATCTACGCGATCGTCGCCCTGTCGCTCGCCTTCTTCTCCTACAATCGCGGCCTGCCGCTCACGTTGCGCTCGGCTTTCTATCCGCTCCTTGGCGAGCGCATCTGGGGCTGGCCGGGCCATGTCATCGACATGCTGGCGGTCTTCGCGACCCTCTTCGGTCTCGCCACCTCGCTCGGTTTCGGCGCCGAGCAGGCCACGGCGGGTCTCGAATTCCTCTTCGGCATCGAGGCGACGGACACGGCCAAGGTCCTCCTCATCCTCGCCGTCACCGGTCTGGCGCTCGTCTCGGTCGTCGCGGGGCTCGATGCCGGGGTGAAGCGGCTCTCGGAGATCAACATGGTGCTGGCGGCCGCGCTGCTGCTCTTCGTGCTGATCGCCGGGCCGACGCTCGTCATCCTCACCGGCATCCTCGACAACACGGTCTCCTACCTGACGGCGCTGGTGCCGCTCTCCAACCCGTTCGGGCGGGAGGACACCAACTTCATGCAGGGCTGGACGGCCTTCTACTGGGCTTGGTGGATCTCCTGGTCGCCCTTTGTCGGCATGTTCATCGCGCGTGTCTCCCGGGGTCGCACGGTGCGCGAATTCGTCGTCTGCGTCATCCTCATCCCGACGCTGGTCTGCATCGTCTGGATGTCGACCTTCGGCGGCGCGGCCATCGATCAGGTCATCGCCAACGGCAATCAGGCGGTCGCCGAGGCCGCGCAGGAGGTCAAGCTCTTCGAGATGCTCAAGGCCTATCCCCTCACCCAGATCGCGTCCTTCGTCGGTATCACGCTCGTCATCGTCTTCTTCGTGACGTCGTCGGATTCGGGCTCGCTCGTCATCGACACCATCACGGCGGGTGGCAAGGTCGACGCGCCGGTGGCGCAGCGGGTCTTCTGGTGCCTCTTCGAGGGTCTGGTGGCGATCGTGCTCCTGCTAGGGGGCGGGCTGATCGCGCTTCAGGCGGCGGCCGTGGCGACGGGCATCCCCTTCGCCGCCATCCTCCTCGTCATGATGTGGTCGACCTACAAGGGGCTGAGCACCGAACGCGCCGGCATGAAAGCGGTGATCACCAAAGAGCCGCCAGCCAACGAGCCGCAAATCAAGGACGCCTGAACCGGAACGGCCCTGCGGATCTCAGACGAGGAGGACGTGGCCGCGCCAGCCGGGGGCGATGCGGTCGTGCCAGTCCTGGCCGTACCAATCGGCGCGCGCCGGGCCGGGGAGGGCGGTGCAGACGAAGACGTCGCCCGGATCGCGCAGCACGTCGGGGTCGGCTGGCGGCGCGGTGAAACCGAGCGACACCGGTGCCGCGATCCGCTCCAGACGCGCGCGGCGCTGGGGTGTGAGCTCCTCGCCATAGCGCCACGCCACGCGCAGCTGCACCGGACCGAAGAGGCTGCCGGAGGCCAGCGCCGCCAAGACCCGCTCGATCCGCCGACCGCCATCGTCGAAGACCGTCACGAGCGCGACGGTTCGCGGCGTGCCGGCGAGGAGGACCTGCGTGCGTGAGGTATTGTCCGAGGTCTGCATCAACGTCCGCGCCAAAGGCAGCAGCCGCTCGGCCCGCCCCGAGACGCCCTCCGGCTCGCGGCCCGCGCCATGGTCGAACCAGCCCGTGCCCGGCATCACGACAAGATCGTCCGGCAGTACGATCCGGCGGAAGGCGTCCTCGGGCTCGCCCTCGAGGAGCGGCACCGCCTCCAACATGCGGGGCGTCCCGGTGTGCGCCGTGAGGGCACCCACGCGCTCGAGCGCCGTCTGAAGCCGCTCGCGCGCGATCGCGATCCGCCCGTCGCCTTGGGCGAACCAGGCGGTGTCGATGACGCCGACGGTCACGAGAGGGCGCTCCAGGCGCGCGGCCAGCGACACGGCCGTCTCGCTGGCCGCGTCGTCCTCGCGGTGGCCGGGCGCGACGACGATGCGCGCGACGGGCTGGGGTTCGGGCAGGGGCGCATCGTCGGCGGGCTCGCCCTCCGCCGCCTCCGCTTCGAAGCCGGTGTCGATGCCGGCCTCGGCTCCGCGCGGCAGCGTCTCGGCCAGCGCATCGCCCTTGGTGCCCTGCCAGAAGGGCGCGCCGCTCGTATAGGCGGCGCGACCGAGGAGGTGCGAGGCGAGCGGCACGGTGGCAAGGAGGATGAGGACGGTGAGGACCGCGGTCCCGATCGCCTCGGCGCCCGTCACCGAGAGGGCCGAGCCGAGCATGACGAGGCCGGCGCCGAGCGTTCCGGCCTTGGTGGCCGCATGCATGCGGGTAAAGGCGTCCGGCAGGCGCAGCACGCCTATGGCCGCGATGACGAGGAAGACGACGCCCACCGTCTTGAGCGCGTAGGCGGCGATCTCGATCAGGGTCTCGATCATGACCGCGTTCCCCCCTCGTCCCGGGCCGTCTCGTCCGCGTCTCCGGCGCGCGGGGCGCGCTCGATCATCCGGGCAAAGGCGATGGTGGCGATGAAGCCGAGAAGCGCGATGCCGAGACCGACGTCGAGAAAGGTGCGCGACCCGGTCGCCCGCGCGCTCAAGGCGGCGAAGGCCACGCCGGCCACCGTGATCATATCGAGCGCGATGACGCGATCGACCATCTGCGGCCCGCGAATGGCGCGCACCGCACCGAGCGCGAAGGCGATGGCGGCACCGAGGACGAGGACGATGTCGAGAAGGCCGAGCATGTCGAAGGCGGACATCATGTGATCTCCCTCAGGACCCGCTCGAAGCGCGACTTGATGGTCTCGATCGTGGCCTCGTCGCCCTGCCAGTCCATGACGTGGACGAAGAGGCGCGAGCCATCGCGCGAGAGGTGGAGCGAGGTCGTGCCGGGCGTCAGGGTGACGGCGTTGGCGACGAGGGCGGCGTCCTCGACGCTGTCGAGGTCGAGCGGCACGGCGACGATGGCCGAGCGCATGCTCTGATCGTTGAGAAGGATCGCGCGGGCCACCGCGAGCGACGAGCGAACGAGCTCGACGAGGAAGATGCCGGCAAAGCGCACATAGGCGAGGATCTTCATCGGGCCGGCTCCGCGTCGCTATCGGTGATACCGGTTCCGATCGCATCGGGCAGCAGCGCCGCGATGTAGTCGGCCGGGTCGGCCAGCTGCGCGCCGGCCTCGAGCGCGAAATCGACGACCGGGCCTGCGGCGACGCCGATCAGCACCGTGACGAGCGCGAGACCGAGGATCGGCCCGAGCCGCAACCATCCGATCGCGCGGCGCGGCACGAGGCCGGCCGGCTCGCGCCAGAAGGCGTAGGTCCAGATCTTGCCCATCGAGAAGAGCGTGAGGAGGCCGACGGCGAGCGCCGCGCCCGTCAGCAACCAGGCCTCGGCGCGCAGGCCCGCATCGATCACCATCAGCTTGGCCCAGAAGCCCGACAGAGGCGGGATGCCGCCAAGCGAGAGCGCCGGTACGAGGAAGAGGACCGCCAGGAGCGGCGAGAGCGCGAGGAGGCCGCCATTGCGGCGGATGTCGAAGCTGCCGCCGTCGCGCTCGATCGCGCCGGCGAGGAGGAAGAGGTTCGCCTTCACCACGATGTGGTGCAGCACGTAGAAGACCGCCGCCCCCAGCGCCAGCGGCGTGAAGAGCGCGACGGCGAGGAGCATGTAGCCGATCTGGCTGACGATGTGGAAGGAGAGGATGCGGCGCATGTCCCACTGGATGGCGGCGCCCAGGACGCCCGTCACCATGGTCAGCCCGGCGACGATGAGGAGGACGGTCTGGAGGCCCGTATCGCCGAGCGGGACGACGAGCGTGAAGAGCCGGATGATCGCGTAGACGCCGACCTTGGTGAGGAGGCCCGCGAAGATCGCCATCACCGCGATCGAGGCGGTGTGATAGGAGGCCGGAAGCCAGGAGAAGAGCGGGAAGGCGCCGGCCTTGATGAGGAAGGCCAGCAGGAGGAGCCAGCCGGCCGCATCGAGCGCGGCGCTCTCGGGCAATGCCGCCACCCGGCCCGCCATGTCGGCGAGGCTGAGCGTGCCGGTGAGGCCGTAGAGCAGCGCGATCGCGGTCAGGAAGAGGAGGGTGCCCAGCATGTTGAGCGCGAGATACTTCACGCCCGCGTCCAGCTGCTCGCGCGTCTTGTTGAGGACGAGGAGGCCGAAGGACGAGATCAGCATGACCTCGAACCAGACGTAGAGGTTGAAGAGGTCGGCCGTCAGGAAGGCGCCGCAGACGCCGGCGAGAAGCCCGTTATAAAGCGGATAGAAGCCCGATAGCACGGCCAGCCGGCGCATGTCGGCCAGCGCATAGACGGCCACGGCGAGACCGAGAAGGCCCGTCACCGCCACCATGCCGCCCGTCAGCCGATCGGCGACGAAGGCGATGGCGAAGGGTGCGGCCCAGTCGCCGAAGCGGGTGGCGGGCACGGTGCCGTCCGCGACGACGGCGAGGAGCGCGAGCGAGGCGAGGAGGAGGAGGGCGGCGCCCGCCACGGTGACGCCCGCCTGGAAGCGCGGCGCCCCCCAGGCGACGGTGCACAGGCCCGCCGCCGTCAGCGGGATCAGCACCGGGAGAAGGAGGAGGAGATCGGCGCTCATCGGACGGTCCCGGCCGGCGCGGCTTCATCGCGCGCCGCGTCATCCTGCGGCGGTGCGACGTCTTGCCGTGGCTCGGTATCCTGCCGTGGCTCGGTATCCTGGCGCGGCTCGGTATCCTGGCGCGGCTCGGTATCCTGGCGTGGCTCGGCCTCGCGCAGGTCGTCGGTGTCCATGGCGCCTATCGCGAGATAGGCGCGGTAGGCGAGGACGAGGGAGAACGAGAGGATCGAGAAGCCGATGACGACGGCGGTCAGCACCAGCGCCTGCGGCAGCGGGTTGGCGCTCCCGGGCGGCACGGTCTCGGCCCCGGCGGCGATGAAGGCCGGCACTTCGGGCCCGACCCGTCCGGCCAGGAAGAGCATCAGGTTGACCCCCACCGCGATGAGCGAGAGGCCGAGCACCATGCGCAGCAGGTGACGCGAGAGGGCCATGTAGGCACCGGCGGCGAGAAGCGCGCCGAAACCGAGGGCGAGGAGGGGTTCCATGGCGGCTACTCGTCGGCGAACATGAGGAAGAAGGCGCAGACGGCGCCGACGACGACGAGGAAGACGCCGAGATCGAAGAGATAGGTCGTCCCGAGCTTCAAGGCGCCGATATCCGACCAAAGATGGGTCAGGTAGGGCAGGCCGCCGAAGAGCGCCGGCAGACCGGAGAGGAGCGCGAGGACGAGCCCGGTCCCGGCCAACGGGATGGGGTGCCATCGCAGCGCCCGTCGGGCATGGCGGGCGCCGAAGGCATAGGCATAGACGACGACCGCGCCGGCCCCGACGAGCCCGCCGATGAAACCGCCGCCCGGCGCATTGTGGCCCCGCAGCAGGATGTAGACCGAGAGCAGCGCCATCACGATCGCGAGAAAGCTCGCGCTCGCGTTGAGGATCGGCGACGCCAGGACGCGGCGCTGGCCCTTGGGTTGCTGAACGCCTCTCATGACGAGGTCTCCGCTCCGCTCGGCTCGGCGCTACTCTCATCGGTCTGCGTCCGAATGGTCCCCGTCCGACCAGGTCCCGTCCGATCAGGCCCCGAGCGGTCGAGCGTCGACCGGCTGCGCACCCGAAGGCCCCGCATGAGACCGAAGGCGGCGAGCGCGGCGAGGGCGACGACGCCGATCTCGCCCAGCGTGTCGAGCGCGCGGAAATCGACGATGATGACGTTGACCACGTTGCGCCCATAGGCTTCGGGCAGCGAGACGAGGCGGAAATAGTCGCTCACGACCTCGTCGAAGGGCTGCGCCATCAGGCTCATCGCGACGAGGGCGCCGGCCGCGCCGAAGGCGATGGAGACGACGCCGTCGACGCGTCGCTCGGGCCCCGTGCGCGCGTCGACGATCTCGAGCGGCAGGCGCAGGATGATCGCCGTCGCGACGACGACGAAGACGGTCTCGACCGCGAACTGCGTGAACGCGAGATCGGGCGCACCTTTCTTGAGGAAGAGGACGCCGATCGCATAGCCGACGAGGCCGACGGCGACGAGCACGGTCAGGAAGGAGCGGGCCAGAGCCGCGACGAGGGAGCCGGCGATCAGGATCGCCACGATGACGATGAGATAGGGCCGCTCGGTCACGTCCATCTCCGGCACCGCGATCCCGCCCGAGACGAGTGCCGCGACGAAGACGAGGGCCGAAAGCGCGAGGGGGATGAGCGTGTAGCGGCGCAGCGAGCCGTTCTGCATCACGCCCGTCACCCACCGCCCGAGGCCGAGCGTGCCGGCGGCGAGCCGGCCGGCGAGACGCTCGGCGTGGATCGGGGTCGGGACGCGCACTCGGGCCAGCGCGTCATGCACCTGTCGCCAGCGCCAGGCGAGCAGCGTGCCGACGACCACGACGACGCCCGACAGCGCCAGCATCGGCGTGAAGCCGTGCCAGAGCTTGAAGCCGGCATAGACGGGCTCGCCGGCCACCGCTTCGGCCGCCGCCGACAGGATGGGCAGGGTGGCGAGCGAGGGCACGATGCCGAAGAGCGCGCCCAACGTCGCCAGGACGACCGGGCCGAGCACCATGCCCGGCCATTCGCGGTGGCGCAGCACGGCCGGCTTCTGGACCCGCCCGAAGAAGGGCCGCAGCGCGACGACGGCCGCGACCGCGACGAGGATCGCATTGACGATGACGGCAACGGCGACAAGCGCGCTCAGGCCCGTCGATTCGAGCTTGGCCTCGAAGACGAGCTCCTTGGCGATGAAGCCGATGAAGGGCGGCAGGCCGGCCATGGAGAGGCTGGCCACGATGGCCGCGACGGCCGTGAGCGGCAGCGCGCCAAAGAGCCCGCTCATCCGCGAGAGCCGTGCCTCGCCCGTCGCGTGGATCGCGTTGCCGGCCACGAAGAAGAGCGCGGCCTTGTAGAGCGCGTGGCTGAGGAAGAAGCCGACCACGGCGACGCTGGCGACCGGATCGTCGAGCCCGATGAGGAGCGTGAGCGTGCCGAGCGCGGCGAGCGTGGTCTGCGCCAGGACCGCCTTGAACGCCTCCACGCGCAGCGCCTGGACGGCGGCCACCAGCATGGTCGCCCCGCCGAAGCCGACGAGCAGCGTCTGCCAGAGCGTCGTGCCGCCAAAGGCCGGATCGAGCTTGATGAGGAGGAAGATACCGAGCTTCACCATCGTCGCGGAATGGAGATAGGCCGAGGCGGGGGTGGGCGCCGCCATCGCGTTGGGCAGCCAGAAGTGGAACGGCACTTGTGCCGACTTGGTGAAGGCGCCGGCCAGGATGAGGAGGAGGGCGGCCGTGAAGAGCGGATGGGCGGCCAGCGCGTCACCCATCCCCACGATGGCCGAGAGCTGCGTCGTGCCCGCGATCTGCGACAGGATGAGAAGGCCGGCCAGCAGCGCCAGCCCGCCGCCGCCCGTCACCATCAGGGCCTGCGTCGCCGAGGCGCGCGCCTTCGGGTCGGCCGCCTGGAAGCCGACGAGGAGGAAGGAGAGGATGCTCGTCGCTTCCCAGAAGACGAAGAAGAGGATCACGTCGTCGGCGAAGACGGCGCCCAGCATCGACGACATGAAGAGGAGGATGAGCGCGATGAAATAGGGCCGGTCCGCGCGTCCCGCCATGTAGCTGGCGGCATAGATGACGACGAGCGCGCCTATCCCCGAGACGAGGCTGGCGAAGAGGAGCGAGAACGCATCGACGCGGAAGGCGAGCGATACGCCCAACCCCTCGACCCAGACCATGCTCGTGGAGACGGCGCCCGCCTCGACCACCGTGCCGCCCCGAAGAAAGAGCACCGCCAGCACGCCCAAGGGCACGACGGCCAACGCGTGCGCGCTCCAGCGCCCCAGCGTCCAGGGCAGCGCGACGGCCCCAAGGAAGGACAGGAGGACGACGAGGCCAGGCCAGGCCGTGTCGAGCGTCATGGCAAGAGGCATGAGGGCGGGCATGAGGGCGGGCTGCGATCCACGTTGGGCGGGAAGGAGCGGGCTGGGAAGCTTGGTGCGGGGAAGACGGTCGGAGGCGGATCTCTCTGCGGCAAGTCTCGTGCGAGCCGACGCTATCAGATCGGGATCGATCCGTCATCGACAGCGCCCGAGAATGGACAACATGATGGGCGGAACCCGGACGGGGCGTCGTTGCTGGCTAATGGCATGGCTCGGACGGGGTTTCAACATCCCGGCCTATGCCTTGGCACCTCAGGGCGACCGAGGTGTCAGCGACCCGTCGTTCGCTCCGCCAGCAGGCAGGCGAGGGCGAGGGCCGTGAGCGTCGCCAGCCACCAGGTCGCCCAGAGGCTCCACGAGGTCGCCATGGCCGCCATGGCGGCGGTGAGCGCCGTCAGATGGAGCGGCGCGCGGGCGCTTCTGGTGCCGAGACGGGCGAGGGCGAAGACGAGGCCGGCGAGGAGCGCATTGCCGACGAGACCGAGATCGAGTGCGCTCTGGAGAAAGGCGTTGTGCGGATGGTTGATCCGCATGTCGGGAAAGGTCCAGGCGATCTCGGGCAGGGTCGCGCCCCGGATCGCCTCGAGGCCGAGCCCATGGATCGGCGCGCTCCACCAGAGCTCGGCGGCGGCGTGCCAGATCTGAAGGCGAATGAGGCCCGTATAGGCGGGCAGCACGCGGGCCAGCGGCGTGTTGGTCAGCCCGTCGAGCACGAGGAGGACCCAGGGCGCAGCCAGCACGCCGAGGGGCAGGGCGACGACGAGCACCGTTCGCAAGCGCCGCGACGCCCGCGTGGCGACGAAGACGAGGCCGCCGGCGACGAGGCTGAGGATCGCGGTCTGCGAATCGCCGAGCCCCGCCATCGCGATCGCGCCCGCTAGAAGCGCGATCCGGCCCGGCGTCGTTCGCGCGAGGTAGAGCGCCGGCCAGACGAGGAGGGCGACGACGGCGCTCAACCTGTTGACCTCGTAGACCATCCAGATCGTATTCGGGCGGGTCAGCGCCTGCACCGCCCCTTCGGAGAGGAGGTCGACGAGACCGAGCGCGATGGCGGTCCCGAGCCCCCAGACGCAGGCGATCCGTCCCCAGCGTCGCACCCGCCCATCGACGAGACCTCGCACCAGGGCGAGGCTGGCGAGGGCGACGCCGAGCGCGGCCGCCACCAGCCCGGCGGCCCGCTCGGCATTCATCGTCCACAGGAGCCCGATCGCCGCCCAGCCGAGAAGCGCGGCGAAGCAGGCAAGGACGAGGGCATCGAAGGCCGGGACGGGCGCGCCGGGCCGACGCCCGGCGGACGAGGTCGTTGGCAGCGCCGCCGGCAGGGCGAGGAGGCCGGCCAAGAGGAAGGCGGCCTGGAAACCCTGCGGCGAGAGGATGACGACCAAGCCCGGCAGCCCGAGCGCCAGCGCCCAGGCGAGCGCGGCCAGCCTGTCGGCGATGCGCGCTTGGGGCGTCATAGCGTCTCCGTCGGTCGACGGTTGGGTCGCGGGACCTCGCGCGGCGACCCTCATGCCCGTAGCGACCCTCATGCCTGCGGCGACCCTCATGCCTGCGGCGACACCTGCTCGTGCGCGGCAACGCCATAGTGCGGCACGAGGTCGGCCAGCGCGCGGCGAACCTCGTCGGCATCCCGCGCGGCGCAGGCGCGGCGGACCTGCTCGACGCCGTCGAGCACCGCCTGCGGGTCGAGATCGCCGGGCGCGACGGCGTTGACGCCGGGCACGCCCGAGGGATCGAGCGTCTCGTCGGGATCGCTCAACGCCTCGCTTAGCTTCTCGCCGGGGCGCAGGCCCGTATAGGCGATCTCGATGTCGCGGCCGGGCTCGTATCCCGCCAGCCGGATCATCTGCGCCGCGAGGTCCGCGATGCGGATCGGCGTGCCCATGTCGAGAACGAAGGTGGAGGCCGGCGCGCGGTTGCTGCCGGGATGGCGCGGCGTCTTGGGGTGGGAGGCGGCGGCCATGAGGACGAGCCGCACCGCCTCCGAGATGGTCATGAAATAACGCTCGACATCGCGGTGCGTGACGGTGAGCGGCCCCCCCTTGGCGAGCTGCGCGCGAAAGAGCGGCACGACCGAGCCCGACGAGCCGAGCACGTTGCCGAAGCGGACCGAGAGCACGCGGGTCGGCTTGCCCTCCGCCCGCAGCCGCGCGTCGAGAGCGGCGCAATACATCTCGCCGGCCCGCTTCGAAGCACCGAGGATGGAGGCGGGCAGGACGGCCTTGTCGGTCGAGATGAAGACGACGGCCTCGGCGCCCATCGCCACGGCCGCGTCGGCGACGTGGCGGGTGCCGAGAAGGTTGGTCTGGACGCCCTCGATGGCGTGCGCCTCGACGATGTCGACATGCTTGAGCGCGGCAGCGTGAAAGACGACATCGGGCCTCACGCGCGCCATCAGCCGCTCGACGGCCGGCCTGTCGCGCACGTCGCACAGCACGGGGTCGAGGGCGAGGCCGGGCATATCGGTCAGCTCGCGGGTGATGCCGTAGAGCGCGAGTTCGGAGTTCTCCGCGACGACGAGCGAGGCCGGGTGCATGTCGGCGATCTGGCGGCAGAGCTCGGAGCCGATCGAGCCGCCGCCGCCCGTCACCAGCACGCGGCGCCCGGCGATGAGGCGGCGCACCGGGCTGAGGTCGAGATCGCGCGCCGCGCGCCCGAGCAGATCCTCGATCGCGATGGGCGCGAGTTGCAGCTCGCCGCCCTTGCCGTCCGCGACGTCGTGGAGGCCGCCCGAGGGCGCTACGGCGGTGAGGCCGAGCTGGCGGGCGGCGCTCGTCAGATCGTCGATCATCGTCTGCCGGGCCGGGCCGCCATGGGTGAGCGCGTCATGCGTGAAGACGAGGCGACGCGGCACGATGCCCTGGCGGCGCATGTCGGCCACGATCCTGTCGAGCTCGGTATAGAGGCCGAGCACGGGCACGTTCTGGATGCGCTCGCCGATATGGGCGGCCTTGTGGGTGACGAGGCCGACCGGGATCATCGGCTCGACCATGGTCGTCCGCAGACGGCGGATGAGCTGCTCCGCCTCGAGGCCGGAGCCGACGATGAGGACCGGAATGCGATAGCCCGACTTCGCGCGCCGCTTCTCCTGGCGCCGATCGCGATAGGCCCGGTAGAGGAGGCGCGGCCCGGCGAGGAGCGCGATCTGGACGAGTGCGTAGATGAGCGGGATCGTGCGCGGCACGATGACGTCGCCGCCGACGAGAGCCTCCTCCCAGCGCCCCTGCATCAGGAAGCCGAGCGCCGCCATGGCGAGCGCGACGGCCGCGACGGCCTTGCCGATGTTGATGAGGTCGGGAACCGAGGCGAAGCGCCAGACGCCGCGGTAGAGGCCGAAGAGCCAGTAGATGACGGCCGCGACCGGCAGCATGACGAGCGCGACCACGCCCGCGCTCTGCGCCCAGAAGCTGCCCATCCAGAAGCTCAACGGGTCGTGATAGGTGACGACCGGATCGATGCCGACGCGCAGATAGTAGGCGATCGCGACCGCGATCGGCGTCATCAGGAGGTCGTGCGCGACGATGGCGATGCGCCGGCGCGGCAGGGCGGAGAAGGGCAGAGCCTCGCCGAAGCCTATTTGCGGACTATCGCCGCTAGGGTCGTCGGAGCCGGGCGAATCGGTCTTGCCGCGTGGGCCGGTGCGGGTGGATGGAGACGGCGAGAGGGTGTCCGGCAAGCCGGCCTTCGACTTGCGCGGCGCGCGCTCTCCTCGACCGTCAGGCATCGTCACGGCGTTCTCACGGCGTTGGTGTCACCCGCGCGAAGGCGGCTCGGTGCCGAAGGAGCCCAAACATTGCGGCGGGAGCATGGGAGACGAGCGACGGCCGACGCCGCATCCGAAGCCAGCCGCACGGCGCCAATCGGTATCGTCCGGCAGCCACTACCGAAGAAATGGTGGGCACGACTGGGATTGAACCAGTGACCCCCTCGATGTCAACGAGGTGCTCTCCCGCTGAGCTACGCGCCCACTCGAGACCGGCCGGGGCCGGGATCCAGTGCTGACGGGGACGAACCCCGCCGCGGGACTGCCGATATACGGGAGGGTCCGGGCGGGCGCAAGAGGGTGTTTGGTAAAGGCGATTCTAGGGACCGCGAGGGGCGCCGCCTACCCCGCGTCGGCCGTGAAGCCCGCCGCCTCGATGCCCGCGATGGCGGCGGCTTCGTCATTGTCGGACGTATCGCCCGTGATCCCGACGGCGCCGATGACCGCGCCGTCCGCCTTGACGAGGACGCCGCCCGGCACCGGCACGAGCGGGGCGAGGTTCGCCACCGCGCCGATGAAATAGGCCTGCTGCTCGGCCCGGTTCATGATCGCGCGCGAACCCATGCCGAGCGAGAGGGCGCCATAGGCCTTGCCGTGCGCGATCTGGGGGCGCAGCAGGCTCGCGCCGTCCTGGCGCCGGAACGCCTTGAGGTGCCCGCCCTCGTCGAGCACCGCGACGGCGAGCGGCTTGAGCCCGAGCTCGGCGCCCTTGGCGAGGGCGGCATCGATGAGGGTCTCGGCGGCGTCGAGGGTGAGGGCGGTCATGGCGATCTCCGATGGGGTGGGTTGGGTTATGTGCTGGGCGGGGCTGTAGCACCGGCGGCGGGGCGAGGGAACGGCCGAGGGACTGGCGTGGACGATGCCGGGGCGTCTAGAGAGGGAGGCCGGCATTACTCGGCTCGCCCTTCGTCCGAGCCTTGAGCGGCTCGCCCCTATCGAGACGGTCTCCCATGCGCGACTTTCAAAGCCCCCGCCGCTCCGCCGCCTATGGCACCCGCGCCATGGCCGCCACCTCGCACCCGCTCGCGACCGAGGCCGCGCTCGATGCGCTCAAAGCCGGCGGCAATGCCGTCGACGGAGCGCTCGCGGCCGTCGCGGTCCTCTGCGTGGTCGAGCCGCACCAGACGGGCCTTGGCGGCGACTGCTTCGCGCTCATCGCCGAGCCGGACGGCACGCTCCTCGGCCTCAACGGCTCGGGCCGCGCTGGCGCGAAGGTCGATGCGGAGGCCATCGCGGCGGAGGGGTTGGAGACGATTCCGGCCGAGAGCGGCCACGCGGTCACGGTGCCGGGCGCCGTCCACGCCTGGGAGACGCTGGCCGCGCGCGGTCGGCTCGGGCTCGAGCGGCTTCTCGCGCCGGCCGTCGAGACGGCGCGGGACGGGTTCGCGGTCACGCCGCGCGTCGCCTTCGACTGGGCCGACAAGACCGACATCCTCGCCCGCAATCCCGCCCTCGCGGCACGCTATTCGCGAGACGGCGCGGCCCCGGCCGAGGGCGATGTCTGGCGTCTGCCGGATCTCGCCGAGACGCTGGAGCGCATCGGACGGGAGGGTGCCTCGGCCTTCTATCGCGGCGCCATCGCCGACGAGATCGCGGCGACGGTGGCCGAGGCTGGCGGCACCCTCAGCGCGGACGACCTCGCCGTCCACGAGAGCGAATGGGTGACGCCGATCCGGCGGACCTATCGCGGCCGCGAAATCATCGAGCTGCCGCCCGCCAATCACGGCCTCACCGCACTTCAGATGCTGGGCCTCCTGGAGCGCTACGAGATCGGCGCACTCCAGCCCGCGAGCGCCGAGAAGTTCCATCTCGAGATCGAGACCGCCCGCCTCGCCTATGGCGCGCGCGACCTCTATCTCGCCGACGAGGCGGCGATGCCGGTCTCGGTCGAGACGCTGCTGGGCGAGGCGTATCTCGATCGGCTCGGCGCCGAGATCGACCTCACCCGCGCCCGCCCGGTCTCGCCCCCGCCGGCGGCGAATCACACCGATACGGTCTACCTCACCGTCGTCGACGAGGACGGGCGCGCGGTCTCCCTCATCAACTCGCTCTATACGGGCTTCGGATCGGGCCTGTGCACGTCGTCGGGCATCGTCCTGCAAAGCCGGGGCGCCTGTTTCGTGACGACGCCCGGCCACCCCAACCGGATCGGACCCGGAAAGCGTCCGCTCCACACGCTCATCCCAGGCCTCGTCGTCGAGGATGGGCTCGCCACGATGAGTTTCGGCGTCATGGGCGGCGCCTATCAGGCCTGCGGCCACGCCCACCTCCTCACCAACCTCTTCGACCATGGCATGGACGTGCAGGCGGCGCTCGAGAGCCCGCGCGTCTTCTTCGAGGGCGAGGCCGTCCATGTGGAGACGGCGGTGGACGCCGCCGTCTTCGAGGCGCTGCGCGCGCTCGGCCACGCCGTCGTGCCGGCCCCGGTGCCGATCGGCGGCGGGCAGGCGATCCGGATCGACCGGGCACGCGGCGTTCTCATCGGCGGGTCCGATCCGAGGAAGGACGGATGCGCGCTCGGCTTCTAGCAGGCGCCGCCCCCGTCCTTTCCACCCCAAGCATTTGACAGCCCTCGCCGATCTCGGCATTGCCGCCCGGGTGAAACGCCCGACCGAACCCGCCGCCACGCCATCGAGCCCCGCCCGCCCGCCCGCGCGTGCGCTCAGCGTCACGGTCGTCGGGATCGGCGAGGATGGTTGGGCAGGCCTCTCGGGTGCGGCGCGCGAGGCCGTGTCGGTGGCCGAGACGATCATCGGCGCGCCGCGCCAGCTCGCCTTCCTCCCGCCCGACACAGTGACGCGTCAGCGGGCCTGGCCCTCGCCGATGGGCGGCTTTCTCGATCGGCTCGCCGCTGCGCTCCGCCCGCCCGACGTGCCGGAGTTCGAAGGTGCGCGCCGGCTCGTCCTCCTCGCCTCCGGCTCGCCCATGCTGCACGGTATCGGTGCTTCGCTTGCCGCGCGGGGTGGAGCGGAGGGAGGCGCGCAGTACGGGGCGAGACGCTTCACCGTCATCCCCCACCTCTCCACGCTCACGCTGGCCTGCGCCCGGCTCGGCTGGCCGGAGGCCGAGGTCGCGCTCGTCTCGGCCTGTGGGCGCCCGGTCGAGGCCCTGGCGGCCGAGCTGACGCCCGGGGGCCGCGCCCTCGTCCTCAGCGAGGACGGGCGCACGCCGCAGGCCGTCGCGGCGCTCCTTCGCGCGAGGGGCTATGGCCGCTCCGTCCTCCATGTGCTGGAGCGAATGGGCGGCGAGGGGGAGGCGCGTCACACGCTCCGCGCCGACGATCCCGATGCCCGCGTCTTCGATGCCCTCAACGCCGTCGCCGTCGAGATGGTGGCCGATCCCGGCATGCGCGCCCTGCCTCGCATGGGTCTGCCCGACGACGCCTTCGCGCATGACGGCCAGATCACCAAGCGGGACGCGCGGGTGAGCGCGCTTGCACGCCTCATGCCCCAGCCGGGCGCGCTCCTCTGGGATATCGGCGCGGGCGCGGGCTCGGTCGGTATCGAGTGGTGCCGCGCGGCGCGTGGCGCGGCGGCGATCGGCGTCGAGCGCGACCCTGTTCGCGCCGCCCGCGCACGCGAGAACGCGCTGACGCTCGGCGCCGTCGGCTACCGCGTCTTCGAGCTGGCGATGCCGGACGGGCTGGAGACGCTGCTCACGAGCGAACGCACGCGGCCCGACGCGATCTTCGTCGGCGGGGCTGCGACGGTGCCCGGCCTCCTCGACAAGCTCCGTACCATCCTCGCCCCCGGCGGGCGTCTGGTCGCGCATGGGGTGACGCTGGAGACGGAGGCCGTGCTGCTCGAGGCCTATCGCGACCACGGCGGCGCGCTCGGCCAGCTCCAGACCGCCGAGGCCGACGCCGTCGGCCGCTTCACCGCCTTCCGCCCCGCCATGGCGATCACGCAATGGGCCTATGAGGCCGAGGGAACGTCCTGATCGGCGGCGCTCTGCGGCCAGACGATGCGGAAGCGCTCGAAGACGGTCTCGATCCCGTCATGCATCGCGAAGCCTTGGGTCTCGGCCTGGCGGGCGAAGAAGCGCCGGTGACCGTCCAGCCAGTCGGCCCGCGTGCGCGCACCCTCCCCCTCGTCCCAGGCGAAGGCCTCGTCGACGCTGTCGAGCGGGCCGACGCGCACCTCGCTCGTTCGCCAGATCGCGCAAGGCGTGCCCGCCCCATCGACGAGGATGACGGCACCGCCAAGGACCGGCATCGCCTCGCCTTCGGACCCGTCATCCGGCGCGAAATCGTGAAGCAGGCCCGCCGTCGCCCGCTTCGGTCCGGCAACGACGAGGGCGGCGAGTTCGGTCGCCATCGCGGGGCTGTCGCCGAAGGCGACGACCTCATAGGCGCCGGTAGCGCCCGTCGCGGCCACGTAGTCGGCCCAGAAGGCGTCCGTCCGCTCGGTCTTTCGGAAAAGGTCGTCCATCGCGGCGTTCGATCAGGCGTCGCCGGGGGCGAGGCGCACGTGGAGACCGTCGAGCGCCTCGCTCATGAGGAGTTGGCAGGAGAGCCGGGAATTGGTCTCGACGTCGAAGGCCTCGTCCAGCCGGTCGATCTCCTCGTCCTCGGGCGGCGCGACCTTCTCGGCCCAGCCGTCCTCGACATAGACGTGGCAGGTCGCGCAGGCGCAGGCGCCGCCGCACTCGGCCTTGATGGGCAGCCCCCAGTCACGGATGACCTCCATCACCCGCCAGCCCGGCAGGGCTTCGAGCGTGTGGTCCTGGCCCTGGCGGTCGGTGACGTGGATGTGCATGCGAGTGCTCTCATCAGGAGACGACGTGGGATGATCGGGCCCCCAAGTTCGGCGGGCGGTGGACGCCGTTCCCTCATGGAAGAGGGCTGGGGAGAGGGCGGTGGCTTGCCGTGAGTGTCTGGCCTGGTGGGACGTCCCCCCATCCGCCTGCCGGCACCTTCTCCCTCGGAGGGGAGAAGGGCGACTTGCGCGAAAGGGCTTTTCCTAGGCCACGTTCAACTTCTTCTGGAGCGAGGTCGAACTCGTCGTGTATTGGAAGACGATGCGCTCGCCGGGCGCGACGATGCGTTTGGCGGCGTGGCTCATGAGGGCGGCTTCGTGGAAGCCCGACAGGATGAGCTTGAGCTTGCCTGGATAGGTGTTGATGTCGCCGATGGCGAAGATGCCCGGCGCGCTCGTCTCGAATTTCTCGGTGTCGACCGGCACGAGGTTCTGATCGAGGTTGAGGCCCCAATCGGCGATCGGCCCGAGCTTCATCGTCAGCCCGAAGAAGGGGAGGAGGCGCGTCGCCGCCACCGTCTCCACGCCGTCCGCCGTCTTGATGGCGACCGAGGAGAGCTGGCCGTTCTCGCCGCCAAGCTCCGTCACCTGTCCGATCTTCAAATCGATCGCGCCGGCCTCGACTTGCGCCCGCATCTTGTTGACGCTGTCGGGCGCGCCGCGGAACTGGTCGCGCCGGTGGACGAGGGTTATCGATTTCGCCACCGCGCCGAGCGCCAGCGTCCAGTCGAGCGCCGAATCGCCGCCGCCGACGATGACGAGGTCCTCGTTGCGGAAATCCTCCATCCGGCGGACCGAATAGAAGACCGATGTGCCCTCATAGGCCTCGATGCCCGGCACCGGCGGGCGCTTGGGCTGGAAGGAGCCGCCGCCGGCCGCGATGACGATGACGGGCGCGAGGAAGGTCTCGTTCTCGTCCGTCGTCAGGCGATAGCGACCGTCGTCCTGGCGCTCCAGCGACGTGACCATGCGGTTGAGATGAAAGGCGGGCTCGAAGGGCTTGATCTGCGCCATCAGGTTGTCGACGAGGCCCTGTCCCGTGACCTCCGGAAAGCCCGGAATGTCGTAGATCGGCTTTTCGGGATAGAGCTCGGCGCATTGGCCGCCGGGCTTGTCCAGGATGTCGATGAGACGACATTTGAGATCGAGAAGCCCGAGCTCGAAGACGGCGAAGAGGCCGACGGGCCCCGCGCCGACGATCACGACGTCCGTCTCGATCGGGCTGGAGGCGTCGTTGGCGGGGGTGAGCGTTTCGGTCGTCATGAGGCGTCTCGTCGAATGGGCGATCGTGTCTGTCATTGCGGCACACTCGGCTGGGTGGTCCGGCGCCAGCTATAGCCGCCGGACCGCGCTTCGTCGCGTGCGACCGGTTGCGTGTGAACGTCGAGGCCGGGCAGGGCGCCCGCCGCCAGCCGCGCGCGGGTCGGCGCATGGGTGACGGCGAAGCTCGTGAAGCCGCATCGCAGCATGTAGGGGATCTGGTCGAGGAGCACATCCCCCACGGCGCGCAACTCACCCTCGAAACCCAGCCGGGTGCGCAGGAGCGAGGCCATCGAGTACCCGCGTCCGTCCGTATAGGCCGGGAAGGCGACGGCGACGAGGGCGATCCGGTCGAGATGGGGCGCGAGGCGCGTCACGTCGTCGCCCGGCTGGAGGAGGACGCCGAGCGGCGTGTTGCGGCCCTCCGAGGCTTCGAGGGCATCGATGCCGATCAGCGTCGTCACGTCGGCGACCTCGCCTTCCGTCGGCATGCGCCATTCGTCGGTCACGAAACCGGTCTCGAGCCAGAGGGTGTCGGGAGCGGTCATGAGCGGGCGTCCGGTCTGCGGGGCTGTGCTGTCCGCGGCGCGAGGTGGATGCCACACTCGGTCTTGCCGAGCCCGCGCCACCGCCCGGCCCTCGGGTCCTGCCCGTGATCGGCGGGCTGCGTGCAGGGCAGGCAGCCGATGGAGGGATAGCCCTTCGCCACGAGGGGATGGGCGGGGAGGTCGTGGCGCTCCGTATGGCGGCGCATGTCGGCCCCGGTCCATCCGGCCAGCGGATTGATCTTGACGCGCGCGCCGTCGGGCTCGAAGACCGGAATGAACCGGCGCTCCGGCGTCTGGTCGCGGCGCCGGCCGGTCAGCCAGGCCCCGGTCCCGCGCAGCGCCTCGCGAAGGGGGCGGACCTTGCGGATGTCGCAGCAGCGGTCGGCATCTCGTGCATAAAGGTCTTCGCCCGCATCCTCGGCGCCGAGGCTGGC
This sequence comes from uncultured Alphaproteobacteria bacterium, assembly GCA_963842125.1. Lineage (GTDB taxonomy): Bacteria > Pseudomonadota > Alphaproteobacteria > Rhizobiales > CAWCWK01 > CAWCWK01. The sequence continues at coordinate 922,698 of CAWJFE010000001.1, forward strand.
GGCGTCGGGACGCCCGAAGCCGATGGCGAGAAGGCCGAGCCGATCACGCAGCGTCTCGACATAGGCGAGCGTCTCGGGGAAATGCCGGCCGGTCTCGAGGAAGACGACGCGGATGCCGGGATCGACCTTGGAGACGAGGTGCAGCATCACCGCCGCATCGGCGCCGAAGGACGAGACGAGCGTGAGGCGCGGGCCGAAGAGGTCGGCCGCGACCTCGATCACCTCCTCGGCCGAGGCGTCGCCGTAGAGCGCGTCGAGCCGCGCGGCCCGCATGACGGGACCGTCGAAGGGCAGCGGATAGGCGGGTGCGCCGCCGGCCGCGATATCAAGCGCTGCCATAGAGGGCCTCCTTGAAGGGCTGGGCCCCGAGCCGGCGATAGGCATCGATGAAGGCCTCGTCCGGACTCTCGCGCAGTTCGAGATAGCGATCGACCACGGTCTCGACCGCGCTGCCGATCGCGTCGCCGGAGAAGCCGCGCCCGGTGATCTGGCCGATCGCGGTGTCCTCGTCGGCCGAGCCGCCAAGCGTGAGCTGGTAGAGCTCCTCACCCTTCTTCTCGACGCCCAATATGCCGATATGGCCGACATGGTGATGGCCGCAGGCGTTGATGCAGCCCGAGATCTTGAGCTTCAGATCGCCGATCTCGGCCTGGCGGTCCTGCGAGGCGAAGCGGCGCGCGATGTCCTGCGCGACCGGGATCGAGCGCGCGTTGGCCAGCGCGCAATAGTCGAGGCCGGGGCAGGCGATGATGTCGGTGATGAGCCCGGCATTGGGCGTCTCCAGCCCGGCCTCCACGAGCGCATCCCAAACCGTCTTCACGTCGTCGAGCGCCACATGGGGCAGGATGAGGTTCTGCTCGTGGCTGACGCGGATCTCGTCGTGCCCGAAGCGTTCGGCGAGGTCTGCGACGCGGTCCATTGCCTCGGCCGAGGCGTCGCCTGGAATGCCGCCGATGGGCTTGAGCGAGATCGTGAGGGAGGCATAGCCCGGCCGCTTGTGCGCCTCGGCATTGCGGGCGACGAAGGCGGCAAAGCCCTTGTCGGTGCGGCGCGCGGCATCGAAGGCGTCCGAATGGGCGGACTGGGCAGGCATGTCGGGCAGGGCGAAATAGCGCTCGATGCGGGCCACGTCCTCGGCCGGCAGCGTCAGGTCGCCGCCCTTCAAGGCGGCGAACTCGGCCTCTACACGCTCCGCGAACGCTTCCGCCCCGATCTCGTGGACGAGGATCTTGATGCGGGCCTTGTACTTGTTGTCCCGCCGGCCCTCGAGATTGTAGACGCGTAGGATCGCCGTGCAGTAGGCGAGGAGATCGTCCTCGGGCAGGAAGTCGCGCACGAGCTTGGCGACCATCGGCGTGCGGCCCTGGCCGCCGCCGACATAGACCTTGAAGCCCACTTCGCCGGCCGTGTTTCGCACGACCTGAAGGCCGATGTCGTGCACCTGGATGGCGGCCCGGTCGCGCCCGGCGCCCGTCACGGCGATCTTGAACTTCCTTGGCAGGTAATCGAATTCCGGGTGGAGCGACGACCATTGCCGCAGGATCTCGGCATAGGGGCGCGGGTCGGCGATCTCGTCGGCCGCGGCGCCGGCGAAATGGTCGGCCGTCACGTTGCGGATGCAATTGCCCGACGTCTGGATGGCGTGCATCTCGACGGATGCGAGCTTCTCGAGGATCTCCGGCATCTCGACGAGTTTGGGCCAGTTGTACTGGATGTTCTGGCGCGTCGTGAAATGGCCGTAGCCCTGGTCGTGCTCGCGCGCGATGCGGGCCAGCATCCGCATCTGGCGCGCGTCGAGCGTGCCATAGGGCACGGCCACGCGCAGCATGTAGGCGTGGAGCTGAAGATAGACGCCGTTCTTGAGCCTGAGCGGCTTGAACTGGTCCTCGGTCAGCACGCCATCGAGCCGGCGCTTCACCTGATCGGCGAACTGTGCGGTGCGCTGCGCCACGAAGGCGTGGTCGAACTCGTCATAGCGGTACATGAAGCAGTCCTCGTTGGATCCGGCTCAGTGGTTGGCGATGGTCTCGAGAAGGCTCGCCTGGATGCCGAGATCGAGCCGCACCGTCGGTCCTGCCGCGCGGATCCGCTCGCGAAGGCGCACCGGCACCGGCACGCCGCCTTCCAGCACGACCTCGATCGTCGAGACATCGACGACGAGCCGCGCATCGATGGAGCGACGCGCCTCCGCCTCGGCCTCCGCGATCTCGCCTGGATCGGAGAGCGCGCGCGCCGTCTCGATACGGTCGACCCAGGTCCCCTCCGAGAGCCAGACGGCGAGCCCGTCGCCGAGACGGTTGGCGGTCACGATTCTATGGGTCATGCGGGTTCGCTCTCTGCCTGTCGCTCACGGCGTTCGACGCACGCTTCGCGGGGGGATCGGGGGAGTGGGGCATCGGCGCCGGGGCGGTCCAGCGCCGTGAGGGCCTCGGTCCGGTCGAGATCGGCGGCCGCGACGGCCTCGCCGATGATGACGAGGGTCGGCCCGTTCAGGTCGTCGCGCGCGGCGAGGAGCGGCAGATCGGCGAGCGTGCCGACGAGGGCGCGCGATTCGGGGCGCCCCGCGTTCTCGATCGCGGCGACGGGCGTATCGGCGGGAAGGCCGGCCTGTCCGAGGCGTGCGGCCACGTCCGCCGCCACGGTGCGTCCCATGTAGACGGCGACCGTGAGCCCTCGCGCCGCCACGCGGGCCCAGTCGGGCAACACGTCGCCCTTCATGTCGTGGCCGGTCGTGAAGACGAGCGTCGAGGCGGTGCCACGGAGGGTGAGGGGCAGGGCGAGATCGGCGGCGGCGGCGGTCGCGGCGGTGATGCCGGGCACGACCTCGTGCGCGATGCCGGCCTGGCGCAGCGCCGCGATCTCCTCGCCGGCGCGGCCGAAGACCATGGGATCGCCCGCCTTCAGTCGCACCACGCGGAGGCCTGCGCCGCCCGCCTCGACCAGCATCCGGTCGATCTCGCCTTGCGTCTTCGAATGGCAGCCCTTGCGCTTGCCGACCGGCACGATCCGCGCCCCCGGGCCGGCCATGGCCAGCACTTCCGCCGGCACCAGCGCATCGTGAAAGACGACGTCCGCCGCCTCGAGCCGCCGCAGCGCGCGCAGCGTCAGAAGATCGGCCGAGCCGGGGCCGGCGCCGACGAGGGCTACATGCCCGGTGGTGGGTAAGGATTGCGTCATGGCGTGAGCATGACGATCGATGCGCGGCCCGGGGAGTGACGGCGCGCCGACTATAGCGGGCGCGGCGAAACGCTGTCCGGTGGGAGGGCGAGAATCCGAAACGTGGTTCCTCGCGCCCTCTATGGCGCCCCAACCCGCTATCGGCGCGGGCTCTTAATCGAAGGCGGTCCGGGCGAGAGGGCGAGGCCGGGTGCCGCCAAAGCGGTTCGTGCAGACGTCGGATCGGCCCGTCGCCCTCTCCTCCTCGTCATCGTCGGGCACCGACCCGAGGATGACGAGCGGCGATCGCATCGCCTGGATCGTGGGCGAAGCAGTGCAAAGCATGCGATCGGTCGGGAGGTCGGACGGAGGTCCTGCCTATTGCGCCTCTGGATTCTCGGGTCCGTGCCCGAGAACGACGGCAGGAGGTGCGGTCGCCTTTCAGACCAGGCTTTGCTGGAACCGCTCTAATCAGGGCGGTCGATTGGTGGGGGGGTATTGGCCGGTGGGCGTGGCGACCGTCAGCCCCATCCCGACCCTTCCCCGATCGTGGGGAAGGGCTTTTGTCTCATGGCTGCGGTATCGGGGCCGTCGGCTCTAGGCCAACGCACCCTTGGCCGTTCCCACCAGGCTCTTGAAGGCGCCGGGCTGGGTGGCGGCGAGGTCGGCGAGGACCTTGCGGTCGACCTCTACGCCGGCCTTGTTGAGACCGTCGATGAAGCGGCCATAGGTCAGGCCCTCCTCGCGCACGGCGGCGTTGATGCGCTGGATCCACAAGGAGCGGAAATTGCGCTTCTTGATGCGCCGGTCGCGATAGGCGTACTGGCCGGCCTTCTCGACGGCCTGCATCGCGATGCGGATCGTCGAATTGCGGCGGCCGTAATAGCCCTTCGCCTTCTTGAGGACCTTCTTGTGGCGGGCGTGGCTGGTTACGCCTCTCTTCACACGTGACATGAACGAGAACTCCGAATGGATTGGAACGGGTCGTGCGCGGCTCAGGAGCGGCGCAAGCAATGGGGAAAGGTGGAGGGTCGCTCGACCGAAGGCGTCGGATGCACGCCGCGCTGACGCGCGCCGCCCGAACGGTTCGCTACAAAGACGACCGGGTCGGCTACCGGTGGTACGGCATGTAGCTCAGAACGACCTTGGCATCCTGCGGCTTGAGGACCTTCGTCCCCCGCAGCTCGCGGATCTGGTCGTTGGAGCGCTTGATCATGCCGTGGCGCTTGCCGGCCTGCGCCGCCTTGACCTTGCCCGTTCCCGTCACGCGGAAGCGCTTCTTGGCTCCGCTCTTCGTCTTCATCTTGGACATTTTGAACTCCATCTATGCGCTCGCGGCAGTCCGACCTGGCCGGACGCCTCCGCGGGGGCGGCCTGACCGGCCGGCGCCCGTTCGGGCTTGCCTTCGCTTGCGCACGGGGGCGGACCTCTAAAGGTGGCCGACCACCGGGCTCGGCGTTCGAGCATGGGTTGGTTGAGCGAGAGTGCTCGGGCCGCCTCGGCAATGTCCTTCGCCGGGCGACCGGAAGGCGCGTGCATAGACGCAAAGCGGGGCGCGATCAAGATGGGAGATGGCCGGACAGTCAGGAGGTGACGGCGATCTCGTCTGAGGCTCGGCCGATCCTATCTATAGGCGCGACACGCGCTCCACCGGGCGGCGAAGCGGGGACGGATGAGATGGCGGACACGAATCTGGCGACCGAGACGATGGTAGGCACCGACGACGGCCCGGGCGCGCCGCCGGCGAAGGGCGCACGCAAAGACGAGAGCGCTCCCCGCGCGGCGCAGGCCTCGGTCGATCCGAGCGATCCTTACGAGCGCGAGCGCCAGACCTTCCCGACGCTCACCGACGATCAGATCGACCGCATCCGCCCCTATGCGAGCGAGGAGACGTGCGCCGATGGCGACACCCTCTTCGCGCGGGGCGAGCGGGCGGTCGACTTCTTCGTCGTGCTCGAAGGTGCGGTCGAGATCTTCGATTTGACGAAATCGGGCGAGCCGCACGTCTTCACCACGCATGGCACGCGCCAGTTCACGGGCGAGCTCGATCTCTTCAACGAGCGCAAGATCCTCGTCGGCGGACGGGCGAGCGGCGAGACGCGCGTGCTGCGTCTGCCGAGAGCCGACTTTCGTCGCCTCCTCCAGGCCGAGCCCGATATCGGCGAGATCATCACCCGCGCGCTCATCCTGCGGCGCACCGGCTTCATCGTGCACGATCAGGCGGGCGTGACGCTTCTGGGGCCTGAGAATGGCGGCGATACGCTGAGGATCGAGCGCTTCTTGCGCCGCAACGGCTATCCGGTCCAGCAGATCGACCCCGACGCCCAGACCGAGGAGGCCGGCAAGCTGCGCGAGCGCTGCGAGATCCACCACGAGGAACTGCCCGTCGTCGTCAGCCATGACGGACTGGTGCTCGTGCGCCCGACCAACCCCGAACTCGCCGACGCGCTCGGTCTGACCGAGGAGATCGACGAGACCCACGTCTACGACGTCGCCGTCATCGGCGCCGGCCCCTCGGGGCTCGCCGCGGCCGTCTATGCGGCATCGGAGGGTCTCGACACGCTCGTCATCGAGGGCGAGGCGCCGGGCGGGCAGGCGGGGACATCGTCGAAGATCGAGAACTATCTGGGCTTCCCGACCGGCATCTCGGGCCAGGCGCTGGCGGGCCGGGCCTGGATCCAGAGCCAGAAGTTCGGCGCCAAGTTCGCCGTCAGCCGGGGCGTCGAGACGATCGACTGCGACGGGCCGCCCTTCGCCCTCGGCCTCGAGGGTGGCAAGACGGCGAGGGCGCGCGCCGTCGTCCTCGCTACGGGTGCGACCTATCGTACGCTCGATCTGGAGGATTACGACAGATACGAGAACCAGGGCATCCACTATGCCGCGACCGCCATCGAGGCGGATCTCTGCGCCGGTACCGAGATCGCGGTCGTCGGTGGCGGCAATTCGGCCGGCCAGGCGGCGGTCTTCCTGTCGCGCTTCGCCTCCCACGTCCACGTTCTGGTGCGGTCCGAGGGTCTGGCGGCGACGATGTCGGACTATCTCGTCCAGCGTATCGACGCGGCCGAGCACATCACGCTCCACGGCTCGACCGAGATCACGGCCCTCCATGGCGGCCGCTTTCTGGAGCGGGTGACGTGGCACGATGCCAAGGCCGGCGAGGACGAGACGCGCGACGTGCGCAACATCTTCGTCATGATCGGCGCGGTGCCCAATACGGGCTGGCTCGACGGCTGCGTGGAGCTCGACAAGCGCGGCTTCGTCCACACCGGCATCGACGTGGAGGGACGCAAACCCCAGTCCGCCTTCGAGACCTCGGTGCCCGGCCTCTTCGCCGTCGGCGACGTGCGCTCGGGGTCGGTGAAGCGCGTCGCATCGGGCGTCGGCGAGGGCTCGGTCTGCATCCAGTCGGTGCACCAGTATCTCGAAGGCCTGCGCGAGGCGGCTTCCTGACGGTCCCCGTGCCCCGAGACCGCGCGGCGGGGTCACGATCCGTTCAGCATGGTGGCGTTTTATGTATGCACTTTACCGACCATGCAGAGGTGCCCGCTATGGTCCCGCCTGCCACCCGATGAGCGGGCGGCGACATCCAGAACAGAGTTGAGAGTATCATGCGTAAGATCATTTTTGCCGCCGCCCTTCTCGCCGCCGGTCCGGCGCTCGCCGGCCCGACCTGCACCGATGCCGCCCAGGACACCTGGCTGACCGAAGACAAGATGAAGACGATGATCGCCGAGCAGGGCTTCACCGACATCTCGCTCTTCAAGGTCACGTCCGGCAACTGCTACGAGATCTACGGCATCTCGGGCGAGACGCGTGTCGAGGTCTACTTCCACCCGGTCACCGGCGAAGTCGTCAAGCGCGAAGAGATCTGATCAGCCGATCCCGGTCTGCGCAGAGATCGTCGACGGGCGCCGGGTCCTCCGGCGTCCAGCGAACCTTCTGATAAGACATTCCGCGTATCGTTCGGTCGATGCGGTCTACCCCGCGGCGAACACGTCGCTGGGACAGGACCGTGAGAGGCCGATGGCATTCCAAGGCCGGATCGGACGACGCCTCGGCTCGTCCGCCGGCCTTTTCGATTCGCTTCGGCATCGCGGGGGACAGTGCCGAAATGCCGAAGCTCAGACTCAGCCTGACAGTCAAGATCATCGCGGCCGTGTTGATCGCCGTAATCGTCAACGGCGCCGCGAGCGCGCTCGTCATGTCGCGGTTCAATGCCGTGGCGCAGGACGTGACCGACCTTCAAGTCCATGTCGAGCACGCATCGACCGGCACGCAGATGCTGGACGATATCCTCAACTTCTCCGCATCCTCGCGTCTCCTGGCCCTGCCGGGCCTGCGCGAGAAGGAAATCGCGGAGATCATGGTCGATACCGGCAGTTACGCCAACGCCATCGAGACCGACGCGCCCATCTTTCTGACCCTGCCCGGGCTGACCGACGAAGACACGGCCGAGATGACGGAAAGCCTGGAGACGCTTCGCGACAGCTGGGGGGAGATCCAGACGGCCGTCACGGACAAGGAAGCCGTTCAGCTCACCTTCGCGCTCCTCGCCCAGAAGCGCGCGATCGATAAGCTGTCGGATTTCGTCGTGGAGCGGCGCGACGCGGCGCTGGAGCAGGCGCACGAGGCGAAATCCAGCTCCGGCGACGCCGTCCTTCTCGCCGCCCTCGTCGTCGCGGTCGCCAGCGTGCTGGCCCTCGTCGTCGGCGTGCTGACGGCCGTCTTCGGCGTCGCGCGCCCGCTCCGCGCCATCTCGGTCGCCCTCGAGCGCGTCGCGTCCGGCGACACGTCGGGCGAGGTGCCCTTTACCGAGCATCGCGACGAACTCGGCCGGATGGCCGGCGCCATCCAGACCTTCCAGAAGGAGATCGGCGTGCGCCGCCAGCTCGAACTGGAGGGCCAGGAGGCGCAGCGGGCCGAGATCGAGGCGCGCGTGACGCTCCTCAAGGACGCGACGTATGCGATCGAGGACGCCGCCGGTCGCGGTGTCTCCGACATCACCGACGGTCTCGCGACGCTGCGCTCGCGGGCCGATGCGATGGGCGATGCGCTGACCGAGATGATCACGGTCAGCGAGGAGACGACGGGCAATGTCGAGACCACCGCCTCGCTCGGCACGCAGGCCGGTCAGCTCTCGACCCAGATGGCCGACGGCGTCGAGCAGATCAGGCGCCACATGGCGCTCGCCCATTCGTTGAGCGGGGAGGTGGCGGGTCTCTCGGAGCGCTCGCGCGCCGCGGTCGGCGATCTCAACCTGGCGGCCACCGACATCTCGGACTTCGTTTCGGCCATCAACGATATCGCCGCCCAGACCAGCCTTCTCTCGCTCAACGCGACCATGGAGGCCGCGCGGGCCGGCGAGGCGGGCCGCGGCTTTGCCGTCGTCGCGCGCGAGGTCAAGGACCTCGCGGCCCAGACCGAGAAGGTGACCGGTCAGATCGCCGCCAAGGTCGGCAACATCCGTCGCCACACGGAGGATACCGGGGCCGCGATCTCCGACATCGCGGCGACGGTCGCCAAGCTCGACCAGGCCGCGACCGAGGGCAGTGCCTGCATCGAGCAGCAGCGCGGCGCGATCCAGGAGGTCGTGGCGGTCGTCTCGTCGAGCGCGGAGGCGATGAAGGACGCAGCGGTGCGCATCGCGCACATCCAGTCCCGCGCGACCCAGACCCGCGATCTCGCCGCCGAGGTCGATGCGAGCGCGCTGCAGATGGACGCGACATCGCGCGCTCTCAAGGACGAGTTGCCGCGAGCTCTGGAGATGGCGTCCCGCAAGGTCGCCTGACGCCGGCCTGTCGGAGACGAGGGCTGCAAACGACAAAGCCCGCCGGCTGCGACATGCGGCCGGCGGGCTTTTTCATCAACGGTCGGGCGCTTTCGCTACGGACGCTTTCGCCAGGTCGACGCGAGGCGGAGCCGGACCTTCGACCGGCTATGCCCCGGACGGACTACACGGAGGCGGCTTCGGGCGTCGCTGTCTCGTCGTCATCGGTGTCGCCATCGTCCGCGCTGTCGATCTCGGCATTGCGGGCCGCGTCTTCGGCGTCCTGCTTGGCGCTGCGCTTGGAGGGCTTCATCTTGCCCGGGATCGGCGCCATGACCATGACCATCAGCCGGCCCTCGAGGCGTGGCATCTGCTCGACCTTGGTCTCCTCGCCGAAATCGTCGCGCACGCGGTTGAGCACCTTGAGGCCGAGGTCCTGGTGCGCCATCTCGCGGCCGCGAAAGCGCAGCGTGACCTTCACCTTGTCGCCGTCCTCGAAGAAGCGGCGCATGGCGCGCGTCTTCACCTCGTAGTCGTGCGTGTCGATGTTGGGCCGCATCTTGACCTCTTTGAGCTCGGTATTCTTCTGCTTCTTGCGAGCTTCGGCGGCCTTTTTCTGCGCGTCGTACTTGAAGCGCCCGTAGTCGAGGATCTTGGTGACGGGGGGGCGGCTGTTGGGCGAGATCTCGACGAGGTCGAGCCCTGCGTCCTGCGCGCGGTCCATCGCTTCCTGGGTGTCCACGACGCCGTGGTTCACACCTTCGTGATCGATGAGCTGGACCTGCGGGATGCGGATCTCGCGATTGACGCGGGGGCCTTCCTTGGTGGGCGGCGGGGCGCGGTGTGGTCTGCGAATGGTGTCGTTCCTTCTATGGCGCCAGATGCGCGCGCCCAACGAGGCGCGGGAGGCAGGGCTGGCGGGATGGTGAGAAGATTGTGGACAACGCCCAAGAAGTCAACGCGTGGGCTTGAACGGACAGCGCCGCGAAGGCGTGGAAGGACGGCGCTGCAGCGCTTGGGCGCTTGCCAAATGCGCGTCAGTCCGGCTAGGCGCGGCGCGCCTCGGCAAGGTCTTCGTAGACCCGCATCGTCTCGGCGATCATGCGCGCGAGCCCGAACCTCTCCGCCTGGGCGCGGGCGCGGGTGGAAAGCGCTCGCCGCTCCTCGGCCGAGAGCGCGAGCGCGTCCGCGAGGGCGGCGGCGAGGGCGGCGGCATCGCCGGGCGGTGTGCGCCAGCCCGTCCATCCGGGCGAGCGCCGGTCGATGACGGTCTCGGGCATCGCGCCATGGTCGGCGACGATGACGGGGCGCCCCATCGCCTGCGCCTCCACCGCCGTGCGCCCGAAGGCCTCGGGCTCGGTCGAGGGCACGACGACGATATCGGCGGCGGCATAGGCGGTGGGCATGTCGGCGTCGTGGCCGGGCAGGACGAGGGAGAGGCCGAGAGCCTCGGCCCGGCCGCGTAGGCCTTGCGCGTAGGCCTCGCGGCCCTGCGGGTCGCCAACGAAGACGAGGACCGTGTCGGCGCGGGCGAGCCGGGCGGCGGCCTCGAGGAGGACCACATGCCCCTTCCAGCCCGTCAGCCGGCCGGGGAGGAGGACGACGCGCACGTCCGGCATGAGCCCCCACCGCTCGCGCAGCGCCGCGACGGCGCCGTCCGGGACCCTTGCCGGATCGAAGCGGGCGAGGTCGGTTCCGCGATGGATGACGCGGACATGTTCGGGATCGGTCGAGCCTCGCTGCCCGATATGGCGGCTGAGAATGAGATCGCGGGTGAAGGCCGAATTGGCGATCACGACGTCGCCGCGCGCCATGACCCCGTTATAGGCGCCCTTGATCGCGCCGCCGATGCCGGATCCCTGCCCGTAGGCACCGTGATAGGTCGTCACGAAGGCGCGCCCCGTGCGCCGCGCCGCCATCAGCGCCGACCAGGCCGGCGCACGCGAGCGCGCGTGGACGATGTCGATGCCCTCCGCCTCGACGAGCCTGACCAGACGGCGTGCATTGGCCAGCATCGTCATCGGGTTCTTGCTGGCGAGGGGGAGGCGGACATGGCGCCCGCCGGCCCGTTCCAACTCCGCCTCCAGCCGCCCGCCCTCGCTGGCGACCACCGCACCGTGCCCGGCCCTCACGAGCCCGCCGGCGATGTCGACGGCCGTGCGTTCCACCCCGCCGGCATCGAGAGCGGGCACGACCTGAAGGACGCGCAGCGGGCGCGGCGTCGGAGGCATCGCACCAAAGTCAGCCATATCCCTCGTCGTTGGCGGGGGAACGGATGCGGGTTCTGTTGGTTGCAAGAGGACGACCGTTCCGGCTGTTCGTGGTCCGGTATCGCGATCGGCCACGGTGAGACCCGCCTTCGGGGCCGCTGGTGGCCTTGATGCCGACGCGAGACGCGGCTGGCAAGGCGGCGATGCTCGATGGGGCGTTGGAGCGTCCGGTCCTGGCGGGCCGGGCGATGCGAGAGAGGGTGCGCGATGCCGATAGCGAGACGGGCGATGCTTGCTCATGAGGGAAGGCCCGAGGGCGGGTTCGAGCGCGGAATGCGCATAGCCTTCCGCGTCCTGTCCGTCCGGAGTTCGGCGCCGTGAGCGCGGGCGCGCTGACGGCCGAGGCGCCGCCCCAGGCGGGCGAGGCCGCGCCCGACGCGGCCGGCGACGCGATCCTCATGCTCGGCCGCTTCCGGGTCGCGCCGAACCGCGTCAAGACGCTGACCAATCACGCCCGCGCCATGCTGCACGCCACGCAGGACGAGGAAGGTTGTCTCGACTACGCCTTCGCGCAGGATATCGACGAGCCTGGCCTCATCCGCGTCGATGCGCGCTGGGCCTCACGCGAGGCGCTGGACCGGCATCTGAAGACGCCGCACGCCATCGCCTGGCGCATGGCGCAGGCCGAGATCGGCGTCATGGGCCATGTCGTCGAGACGTACCCGATCTCCCTCGCATCCGTGCGTGCCGAGCGCGGCGAATGACGCGGCGCTTAATGCAAGGATCGATGATGGAGGCTTCGTGACGCCCGACGCACTCATCGCCCCGCGTGAGATCACCGTTGGCACGGATGCGCGCTCCATCGCGGTGATCGCGCAATCGGGCGAGGCGACGACCGAGGCGCCGGGCTTCGTCTGGCTCGGCGGCTATCGGTCCGACATGTCGGGCGGCAAGGCCGTCGCGCTGTCGGCCTGGGGCGCGAGCGTCGGCCGGTCCGTCACCCGGATGGACTATTCGGGCCATGGCCTCTCGGGCGGGCGCTTCGAGGACGGAACGATCGAGCGCTGGCTGGAGGAGGCCGAGGCGGTGCTCCTCGAGACCACGCGCGGGCCGCAAGTGCTGGTCGGCTCGTCCATGGGCGGCTGGATCGCGCTCCTCCTCGCCGAGCGACTAGCGACGCGGGACGCGTTGGCGGGGCGCGTCGCCGGCCTCCTTCTCATCGCGCCGGCCTGGAACATGGCGAGCCTCATGTGGTCCGGCCTCGACGAGGCGCAGCGCGAGACGCTGATGCGCGATGGGGTCTACCGCGAGCCGAGCGAATATGGCGAGACGCTGCTGCTGCGCGACCTCATCGAGGAGGGCCGCGCGCTCGAATGGACGGGCGATCCGGTCGGCCTCGGCGTGCCCGTCCGCATCCTCCAGGGCCTGCGCGACGCCGACGTGCCGGCTGCCTACGTGATGAAGCTTCTGGAGCGGTTGGAGGACGAGGACGTCGTCCTCACCCTCGTCAAGGACGGCGACCACCGGCTCTCCCGGCCGCAGGACCTCGACCGGATGCTGCGCTGCGCGGTCGGGTTCTGAGACGAGGCTTGGGGCGGACGTGCAGGCCTCTTGAGCGGTCCGCAACGGCTTTCTGCTCCGCGCCGATAGGAAGCCGATAGGAAAGAGCGCGGCTCGGCTTGCTCTCAGGCGCGGTTGCGACTATCTACGCCTCAAGCGGTTTTCGCGATCATGGGGCGCCTCTCCGGCTGCCCTCGCACCCGTACCCTCCCCACGTCCCTCGCCCCGACCGAGACCGATGCGTCCGCCGGTCGGCGTCGATGGACCCCGTTCGATCCTCGCGCGTTCCCCCTTTGCAGACCCGGGCCGCGATCCGCCTCGACGCCTTCGAGAGACACATCCATGTCCGAAACCCTACCTGACGACATCGCCGACGAGAGTGCCCCCTCCGACGAGACGGCCGACACCGGCGACGAGGCGCGCGAGCCTTCGCTGGAGCGCGTCGCCCTCAAGGACCTCAAGGCGCTCTCGCCGACCGAGCTCACGGCCTTTGCCGAGACGCACGAGGTCGAGAACGCCGGCACGCTGCGCAAGCAGGAGCTGATGTTCGCGCTTCTGAAGGAGCTGGCCGACCAGGACATCGACATCATCGGCGAAGGCGTCGTGGAGATCCTGCAGGACGGCTTCGCCTTCCTCAGAAGCCCCGATTCCAACTACCTGCCGGGACCGGACGACATCTACGTCTCGCCGTCCCAGCTGCGCCGCTTCGGCCTTAGGACCGGCGACACGGTCGAGGGCGACATCCGCGCGCCGCGCGACAACGAGCGCTATTTCGCACTCCTCAAGGTCAACAAGATCAATTTCGAGGAGCCGGAGCACGCCAAGCACACGGTCCATTTCGACAACCTGACGCCGCTCTACCCCGAAGAGCACTTCAAGCTGGAGATCGAGGACCCGACGCTCAAGGACATGTCGGGCCGGATCATCGACATGGTCTCGCCGCTCGGCAAGGGCCAGCGCGCGCTCATCACCGCGCCGCCGCGCACCGGTAAGACGGTGCTGTTGCAGAACATCGCCCGCTCGATCTCGGCCAACCATCCCGAATGCTACCTCATCGTGCTGCTCATCGACGAGCGGCCGGAAGAGGTGACCGACATGCAGCGCACGGTGAAGGGCGAGGTCGTATCCTCCACCTTCGACGAGCCGGCGACCCGCCACGTCCAGGTCTCGGAGATGATCATCGAGAAGGCCAAGCGCCTCGTCGAGCACGGCCGCGACGTCGTCATTCTCCTCGATTCGATCACGCGTCTGGGGCGCGCCTACAACACCGTCGTGCCCTCTTCCGGCAAGGTGCTGACCGGCGGCGTCGACGCCAACGCCCTGCAGCGCCCGAAGCGCTTCTTCGGCGCCGCGCGCAACATCGAGGAAGGCGGTTCGCTCACCATCATCGCGACGGCCCTCATCGATACGGGCTCCCGCATGGACGAGGTCATCTTCGAGGAGTTCAAGGGCACCGGCAACTCCGAGATCATCCTCGACCGCAAGGTGTCCGACAAGCGCATCTTCCCCTCGATCGACATCCAGCGCTCGGGCACCCGCAAGGAAGAGCTTCTCGTCGACAAGCACAACCTCCAGAAGATGTACGTGCTGCGCCGCATCCTCAACCCGATGGGCACGATCGACGCGGTCGAGTTCCTCATCGGCAAGATGAAGCAGACCAAGAACAACGCCGAATTCTTCGACAGCATGAATACATAGCTGCCTCGCGCCGGCGGGCTGTCTGGTTCACGCCGGCGGGCTGTTTGCCGTTCGCCGCCGTGACCCATACCTTTCCTCTGCCATGACCGACCTCGCCGTCCCGCTCGTTCCCGACATGATCCACCGTCCCGGCGCTCCGGCCCATATGATGCGTATCAAGCCGGCCGGGCGGCGCGTCACGGTGCGCCTCGGAGATGCGGTCCTGGGGTCGAGCGACGCCGCCCTGCGGGTGATCGAGATCGGCCGCGACGTCTACGATCCCATCCTCTACCTGCCCCGCGCCGACGTCTCGGTCGCGCTCGTCGAGACGGCGCGGACGACGCATTGCCCGCTGAAGGGCGACACCAGCTATTACGACGTCGAAGGCGCGCGGGAGATCGCGTGGTCCTATACGCGCCCGCTCCCCTTCGCCCGCGCCCTCGAGGACCACGTCGCCTTCGATCCGGCGCGCGTGACGGCCGAGGAAGGACCGCTCGGTTAAAGCGCGCTCGGGATGGCCACGCGCCGCCTCGCGCCGCCGAGCCTGCGCAGCGAGACGGGCTGGGTCGGGCTGAGAAGCTCGCCCGCCTCCTCCGTGACGAGGAGATGCGCCGCCCCCGCCCGCTCGGAACGGAGCGTGACGCCGTGGACGCCGCCGACGGCGCGCACCAGCGCCTTCTCGATATCGAGCCCGCGAGCGAGATGGCCGGCGAGGAGGCCGCCGAAGAGATCGCCCGTGCCGTTGGGCGCCCCCGGGGCCGCGCGGGCCTCGGCCATGACGGCGCCGTCCGGCCCGACCAGCAGCGTGCCGAGATGCCCGTGGAGGAGCGCCGGCGCGCTCGTCACGATGACCTCCGGCGCGGGATGGGCCTTGGCGAGGCGTTGCAGGGCGGCGAGGTCGGGCGTGCCGTCCTCGCCCATCAGCCAGGCCATCTCGAAGGCGTTCGGCGTGAGGATGTCGGCCAGAGACGCAAGCCGGTCGCGCAGGGCGGCGGCGGCCTCGGCGTTGAGATAGACCCGGCCCGCATCGCCCAGCACCGGATCGACGATGACGCGGACCTCGGGGCTCGCCGCGCGGGCGAGATCGATCGCGCGGGCCATCGCCGCGACATGCTCCGCGCTCGGCGCATAGCCCGTCAGCACGGCGTCGAGCCCGGCCAGCGCGCCGTCCCCGGCCAGCGCGTCGATCATGTCCGTCAGCCGGTCGGGCGGCGTCGCGGCACCGGCGAGACGGCCGAGGCCTGGGCGGCTGGCGAGCTGGATCGTCGGCAAGGCCAGCGTCTCGCAGCCCAGCGTGGCCAGCGCCGGCTCGATGATCGAGAGGCCGACCCGGCCGCGCGCGACCCGGCTGGAGAGCGCGAGGATGCGCGGCACGCGGCGCGGTGCTCGTCCTGTACCCGATGCTGCCGCCCGGTCCTCCGGCGCGTCCGCGCTCACCATTCCCCGACACCCACCATCATGAGACCCGCGCTCGCGGATCCGGGCCCGAAGACGTCTCCCACGGACGGTTGCCCGCGTGCGCCATCCAGGCTCGGGGCCTCGCATGCCGTGCCGCCACGATCAAGCGGTGCCGTCTTTTGCCGATCCCACGCCGCCAGGTGGCGGACGCGGCATTCAAACCTTTGACGCAGCAGGGGGCGCGAGCTATGCACGGCGCCAGCCCTCGGGCATCGTGTCCGGTGCCCGCCGACCCGCAGCCGCTTTCGACCCGACCACGGATGCTCCATGCCGAAGACGCACGCCGCACGCCCCTTGAGCCCCCATCTCGACATCTACCGCTGGACGGTGACGATGGCGATGTCGACGGCGCACCGGATCACCGGCGTCGCGCTCTATGGCGGGCACGCGCTCATCGTCGGCTGGCTCGTCGCCATGGCCGCGACGCCGGGCGCCTACGAGTTCGCGCGCGGGATCGCGCTCTCGCCCATCGGGCTCGTCGTCCTCTTCCTCTACAGCTGGGCGCTCTTCCACCACATGATGGGCGGCATTCGCCACTTCATCTGGGACACGGGCCACGGCCTCCAGCACCCGACGCGCGACCAGCTCGCCTGGGGCACGCTCATCGGCGGCATCGGCGCGACGATCCTCTTCTGGCTCGTGGTCCTCGTCATCCTCTAGCGACGGTCACGTCTTCGCGGGCCCGCTCGGCGTCCGCCCCCAAATGTCTGCAGGAGAATGGCGCTATGATCGGCAACGCGATGAAGACCCCGCTCGGGCGGGTCAAGGGCCTCGGCTCGGCCCGGTCGGGCACCAAGCATTTCTGGCACCAGCGCGTCTCGGCCGCCGCCAACATCTTCACCATGACGGGGCTCCTCGTCATCCTCGCCATGCTGGCGACGCGCGACTGGCCGGCCGCCATCGTCTTCTTCGGCAATCCGCTGGTGGGACTTCTCGTCATCTTGGCGCTGGTGTCGACCTGCTACCATATGTGGCTCGGCATGCAGGTGGTGATCGAGGACTACGTGCACACCGAAGGCCTGAAGCTGCCGCTTCTCGTCGCCAATACGTTCTACGCCGTGCTTCTCGCACTGGCCGGTATCTACGCCGTCATCCGGCTCGGCCTGACCGGGCTTCTGGCGATCTGAGAATCCGGCGATCTTATAAGAGTAAGGAAGACCATCATGGTGACGCCCAACGCATCGCTGCAGGACAATCAGGCCCGGGTCTCCACGGAGGCGCAGACCCGGGGTGGCAATATCACCAAGGGTGCCTACGAGATCGTCGACCACACGTTCGACGTCATCGTCGTCGGTGCGGGCGGCGCCGGATTGCGCGCGGCGCTGGGTGCATCCAAAGCCGGCCTCAAGACGGCCTGCATCACCAAGGTCTTCCCCACCCGTTCCCACACGGTCGCGGCGCAGGGCGGCATCTCGGCCAGCCTCGGCAACATGGGCCCCGACGACTGGCGCTGGCACATGTACGACACCGTCAAGGGGTCGGACTGGCTGGGCGACCAGGACGCGATCGAGTACCTGTGCAAGGAAGCGCCCCAGGCCGTCTACGAGCTGGAGCATTTCGGCGTGCCGTTCTCCCGGACGGAAGACGGCAAGATCTACCAGCGCCCCTTCGGCGGCATGACGACGAACTACGGCGAGGGCACCGCCCAGCGCACCTGCGCCGCGGCCGACCGCACGGGCCACGCCATCCTCCACACGCTCTACGGTCAGTCGCTTCGCCACTCGACAGAGTTCTTCATCGAATATTTCGCCATCGACCTCCTGATGGAGGACGGTGCCTGCCGGGGCGTGATCGCGCTGTGCATGGAGGACGGCACGCTTCATCGCTTCCGGGCGCACAAGACGATCCTCGCCACCGGCGGCTACGGGCGCGCCTATTTCTCCGCTACCTCCGCCCACACCTGCACGGGTGACGGCAATGCCATGGTGCTGCGCGCCGGCCTGCCACTGCAGGACATGGAGTTCATCCAGTTCCACCCGACCGGCATCTACGGCGCCGGCTGCCTCATCACGGAAGGAGCCCGCGGCGAGGGCGGCTATCTCGTCAATTCGGAGGGCGAGCGCTTCATGGAGCGCTATGCGCCCTCGGCGAAGGACTTGGCGTCCCGCGACGTCGTCTCGCGCTCCATGACGATGGAGATCCGCGATGGGCGCGGCGTCGGCAAGGAGGGCGATCACATCTTCCTCCACCTCGATCATCTCGACCCCGCTGTCCTCCACGAGCGCCTGCCCGGCATCTCGGAATCGGCGCGCATCTTCGCCGGCGTCGACGTGACCAAGCAGCCCATCCCGGTGCTGCCGACGGTCCATTACAACATGGGCGGCATCCCGACGAACTATCACGGCGAGGTGCTGACCAAGGCCAATGGCGACCCCGATTCGGTCGTGCCCGGACTGATGGCGATCGGCGAGGCGGCCTGCGTCTCCGTCCACGGCGCCAACCGCCTCGGCTCCAACTCGCTCATCGACCTCGTGGTGTTCGGCCGCGCGGCGGGCTTGCGGGTGGCGCAGACCGTCGAGCCCGGCCAGAAGCATGCCGACCTGCCACAGGCCGCCGACGAGATGGCGCTCGGCCGGCTCGACGCCATGCGCCACGCCAAGGGCTCGACCGGCACGGCCGAGCTCCGGCTCGCCATGCAGAAGACCATGCAGACCAACTGCGCCGTCTTCCGCACCGGCGAAATCCTCCAGGAGGGTCATGAGAAGATCCACGACGTCTGGAAGGGCTCCGACGACATCCGTGTCACCGACACGGGCCTCATCTGGAACACCGACCTGATGGAGGCGCTCGAATACGACAACCTCATCGCGCAGGCCGTCGTGACGGTCGATTCGGCCCTTAATCGCACCGAATCGCGCGGCGCCCACGCCCGCGAGGACTACCCCGAGCGCGACGACGCCGAATGGATGAAGCACACGCTCGCCTTCGCCGACGTCAATGCCCGCACCGTCTCGATGGACGACCGCCCGGTCCACACCTACACGCTGACCAACGAGGTCGCGTATGTGGAGCCGAAGGCGCGGGTGTACTAACCACCCGCCAGCGGCACCCGACCGACAGGGAGCAAGGTCCTTCCCCGAAGATCGGGGAAGGATTTAGGTCGGGGTTTGAAAAGCGCGTCAGCGCTATGAACGCAGACATGTCGCTGACCGAGCCCGCCCATCGACTATCCACCCTCACCGCCGCGCGCCGCCTGCCCCCTTGATCAACCCCTCCAACGCCTCGGTCGCCTCACCGAGGCGTTCGTCCATCAGGGCGCGGGCGTCGAGAACGCCCTGGTTGTAGAAGACGGCGCCCAGCTCCGATCCGATCCAGTCGAGGAGGAAGCCGGCCTCGAACGCGCTGATCTCGTGATCGAGCTCGGTCTCGACGTAGGCGCGCAGCCGCTCGACGAGCAAGGCGCGATCCTCGGGGGAGAAGGCGATCGCGTCGTCGGTCACGGCTGAACGCTTCGCCTCAGGTCAGCGCCTGATAGGCCGCCACCGCCGCCATGTTGACGATATCCGTGTCGCGGGCGCCCAAGGGGGCGATCTGGACGGGCTTGTCGAGACCGACGAGGACCGGGCCGATCACCGTCGCGCCGCCGAGCTCGGCCATCATCCGCGTCGTGATGGACGCGGAGTGGATGGCCGGCATGACGAGCACGTTGGCCGGGCCGGAGAGGCGGCAGAACGGGTAGAGCTTTTGCGCCTCCGCGTTGAGCGCCACGTCGACGTTCATCTCGCCATCGTATTCGAAGTCGGTCTGGCGACCGTCGAGGAGCCGCACGGCGCCGCGAACGCGCTCCATGCGCTCGCCTTCGGGCTGGCCGAAGGTCGAATAGGCGATCATCGCGACGCGCGGATCGTAGCCGAAGCGGCGGGCCTGGCGAGCGGCCTCGCAGGCGATGTCGGCGAGATCCTCGGCGTCCGGCATCTCGTTGACGGCGGTGTCGGCGACGATGACGGTGCGTCCGCGCGCGACGACGAAGGAGAGGCCGATGATGCGGTGACCGGGCTTCGGGCTGATCGCGCGGCCGACATCGGCGAGCACGGTGGCCGAGTTGCGCGTCACGCCCGACACCATCGCGTCCGCATCGCCGAGCGCGACCATGCAGGCGGCGAAGACGTTGCGGTCCTGGTTCACCATGCGCTGGCAGTCGCGCATCAGATAGCCCTGGCGCTGGAGGCGGGTGTAGAGGAAGGAGGCGTAGGCCGTGTTCCGGTCGGTCAGCGCGGCGTTGTTGATGAGGATCGCGTGATCGCCGCCGGCGCCGCGCGGCTGGTCGAGATCGACGCCGGCCATGGCCGCGTTCTCGCGCACCCGCTCCTCGCGCCCGATGAGGACGGCGGTGCCGAGCCCGGCCGAGACATAGGACATGGCGGCGCGGATGGCGGCCTCCTCCTCGCCTTCCGCGAAGACGCAGGCGCGCGGGCTCTTCCGGACCTTGTCGAAGACCGACTGGAGGACGCCCGCCACCGGGTCGGCCCGTGCCGAGAGACGCTTCACATAGGCGTCCATGTCCTCGATCGGGCGGCGCGCGACGCCCGAATCCATCGCGGCCCTCGCGACGGCGGGCGGGATCGTCGCCATCAGGCGCGGATCGAAGGGGACGGGGATGATGTAGTCGCGGCCGAATTTCGGGCGCGCGCCCTGGTAGGCGGCGGCAACGGCGTCCGGCACGTCCTCCCTGGCCAGCATGGCGAGCGCGTGGGCGGCGGCGGCCTTCATGTCCTCGTTGATGGTGCGGGCGCGCACATCGAGCGCGCCGCGGAAGATATAAGGGAAGCCGAGAACGTTGTTGACCTGGTTGGGATAGTCCGACCGTCCGGTCGCGATGATCGCGTCGGACCGTACGGCCCGCGCATCCTCGGGCGTGATCTCGGGCACCGGATTGGCCATCGCGAAGAGGATCGGGTTCGGGGCCATCGAGGCGACCATGTCGGGCGTGAAGGCGCCCGCCGCCGAGAGGCCGAAGGCGACGTCGGCGCCCGCCATCGCCTCGGCGAGCGTGCGGTGGGGCGTCTCGGCCGCCACGCTCGACTTCCATTGGTCGAGGCCTTCGCGCTCCTTGTGGATGACGCCCTTCCGATCGCAGACGAGGATGTTCTCGGTGCGCAGGCCCATCGACTTGACGAGCCCGACGCAGGCGAGCGAGGCGGCACCCGCCCCGTTCACCACGAGCCGCGTCGTCGCGATGTCGCGCCCCGTGATGTGGAGCGCGTTGACGAGGCCGGCCGCCGCGATGATGGCCGTGCCGTGCTGGTCGTCGTGAAAGACCGGGATGTCCATCAGGTCGCGCAGCGTCTGCTCGATGACGAAGCACTCGGGCGCCTTGATGTCCTCCAGGTTGATGCCGCCGAAGGAGGGGCCGAGATGCTTGACCGCGTCGATGAAGGCCTGTGGGTCCTCGGTGTCGATCTCGAGGTCGAAGGAGTCGATGTCGGCGAAGCGCTTGAAGAGTACCGACTTGCCCTCCATCACCGGCTTGGAGGCGAGCGCGCCCAGATTGCCGAGGCCGAGAATGGCGGTACCGTTCGAGATCACGGCGACCATGTTGCCGCGTGCCGTATAGTCGAAGGCGGCGTCGGGATCGTCCGCGATCGCCTGCACGGGAATGGCGACGCCGGGCGAATAGGCGAGGCTGAGGTCGCGCTGCGTCGCCATGGGCTTGGTGGCCTGCATCTCCAGCTTGCCGGGCTGCGGGAACTGGTGGAAATCGAGCGCCTCGCGGTCGGTGAAGTTGGGGCGTTCGGTGGCAGGCGTCTCGGGCATGAATGGTCCTTCGAAGGCGCTGGCGGCGCGTATTGGGCGCCGGCGGCGTGCTTTGGCGTGTCCTCGCGCGGGCTCGTGCCGGCCCGTCGCATGAGTCGCAAACCTTACGGGCGGCGTCTGGGGAGGGCAATCGCGCGCCCGTCTCCCCAGCCGGAGCGCGGGCCTGCGGAGGACTGGAGAGGCGCTCAGGCCCCGACCAACCGCTCCAGCTTCTCGTAGGCCGTGTCGAGGTTCTCGCCATAGGCGATGGTGCCCGAGAAGTTGCCCATCGCGTCGAAGAGCATGACGGACGCCGTATGATCGATGAGGACGTTGCCGTATTCGTCCGCCTCGTGGATCTTGTAGTAGGCGCGGTAGTTCCGCACCATCTCGTCGACGGCTTCGCGCTCGCCGGTGAGGCCGAGAATGCGCGGATCGAAGGCCGAGAGGTAGTCGGAGAGGAGGTCGGGCGTGTCCCGCTCCGAATCGACCGAGACGAAGACGACGGCGAGATCCTCGGCCCGCTCGCCGAGCTCGGCATCGAGCTTGGCCATGTGCCGGCCCATCTCGTACATCGAGGTCGGGCAGACGTCGGGGCAGAGCGTGTAGCCGAAGAAGACGGCGTGCGGGCGCCCGAGAATGTCGTCGCGGGTGACGGTCTCGCCATCGGTGCCGATAAGGTTGAAGGGGCCGCCGAGCGACGGCGCCTGCGCGGTGCCGATGGCCGCGTTCTGGCGGCTCATCTGATAGCCGAGAACGCCGAGGCCAACGGCCGCGAGCGCGACGACGGCCCAGAGGGCGATGCGGAAGGTCTTCATGGAACGGGTCCTTGCCATGTGGGACTGCGTATTGAAAAGCGATGCCCCGCGCCGGCCCTGGGTAAGGGGCGGACGCGAGGATTTGCGAGATGGGCGTGCCTAGTCGGGCGTGCCGTCGCCATGCGTCGTCGAGCCGTGATCGGCCGCGTCGTGGCTGCCGTCCGCGAAGGGGCTCGTGCCGCCAATGGCCGAGACCGGCATGGCGACCGTGACGTCGCCGGCCCGGGCGAAGGTGAGGGTGACCGGCACCGTCTCGCCCTCGCGCGGCGTCTCCGCGATGGCCATGAACATGACGTGATAGCCGCCGGGCTCCAGCGCCACCGTCTCGCCGGCCGGAATGGTCAGGCCGTCGGGCAGGCCCGCCATGCGCATCACGCCGTCCGTCACCGACATGGCGTGGATCTCGACCCGGTCCGCGAAGCCGACCGATCCGCCGAGAAGGACATCGTCCTCCACCCCCTCGTTGGTGATCGTCAGGTAGCCGCCGCCGGCCTGCGCACGGGGCGGGGTCTGGCGCGTCCAGGCCTGGGTGAGGACGAGGTCGCCGATCCGCGCGGTGCCCACGGGAGTCTCGTCGCTCGCCGCGACGGTTGGGAGCGTGAGGAGCACAGCGATAGCGGTACAGGCGAAGAGAGTTTTGGGAAGGCTGCGTGGAAGCGCGCGCGGGCGCGGCTGCGTCGAAATCGTCTGCGTCGAAATCGTCTGCGTCATGGGACTGGTCCCCGAATGTCTGATGGATCGTCGAGCGTCGCCCCGAATGGCGGAGCGACGCGGGGCGCATCAGACGGCAGGCGGTCCCCGGGGCAGCCTCGGCGTGAGGCTCGGGCCGGCATCGGCATCGGCCTGGGCGGGCCTCGAAGGGGCGAGCGCCGTTGCCTCAGGCCGGGCGGGCATGCCGACCGGGGCGGGCAGGAGAGCGAGGCCCGAGACGGCGCAGCACTTGTTGCAGAGATTGGCGGCGCCTGTCTCCTCGACATCCGCGAACCAGGAGCAGATCGGGTTGCCGAAGGCGTCCGTCGCGGCGGCCGAGGCCGCATGAAGGGCGGTCGGGAGGAGGAGGTTGAAGAGAAGGAGGACGGCCGCGAGACCGGCGAACGGCCCTCGCACCGCGCGCAATCGCGCGAGCGTATAAGGGGCACCATTGTCCACGCGTCTCGTCATGAACGCCGTCATAGACCATCCGTGCGCCCGGTCCAGCCCGCCGCGCATCGCTGCGGGCGAATGACGCTGGCGTGCGCCTCCCGCCGTTGCAGCCCTCGAAGCTGTGGACAGACCGCCCGCGATCCCGATCGCCCGTGCTAGGGTGACATCATGCTCGACAGCGCGCCCGATCCCTTGACCACACCCGCTTCCTCCGAACAGCCGTCGCCTCCGCCCGCACCCTCGCCGGACGCGACGCCGATGATGGCGCAGTTCATCGCCATCAAGGCGGCCAACGCCGACAGCCTCCTCTTCTACCGGATGGGCGATTTCTACGAGCTCTTCTTCGAGGACGCCGTCGTCGCCTCGCGCTGTCTCGGCATCGCGCTCACCAAGCGCGGCAAGCATCTGGGCGACGACATCCCGATGTGCGGCGTGCCGGTCGAGCGGGCCGAGGACTATCTCCACCGCCTCATCCGTGCCGGACACCGGGTCGCGGTCGCCGAGCAGCTGGAGGACCCGGCGGCGGCCAGGAAGCGCGGCGCGAAGGCGGTCGTCAAACGGGACGTCGTCCGGCTCGTCACGCCCGGCACCTTGAGCGAGGACAGCCTTCTCGATGCGCGCGCCGCCAATTGGCTGATGGCCGTCGCGCCGGCCGGGCACGAGGATGGCGAGACCGGCGTCTGCTGGGCCGACATGTCGACGGGCGCGATCCGCACCATCGCCGTCGGCACAGCCGAGCTCGCCGCCCTCGTCGCGCGGATCGACCCGGCCGAGATCGTCGCGCCCGAGGGGGCGTCTTCCGGCGAAGCCATGGGTGGGCGCACCATCACCCCGCTTCGGCCGGGCCACTTCGCCCTTCCCAAAGCCACGGCGCGGATGAAGGCCGCTTGGGGCCTCGCGACGCTGGATGGGCTGGGCGCGCTCGGTGCACCCGAGATCGCGGCCTGCGGCGCCCTTCTCGCCTACTGCGACGAGACGCAGAAGGGCACGCCCGTTCCCTTCGCGCTGCCGGTCTCGGAGCGCGGCGACGCCGTCTGCCGGATCGATCCCGCGACGCGCGCCAGCCTGGAGCTGACCCGAACGCTGGGCGGTCAGCGCGACGGCAGCCTTCTTCACGCGGTCGACCGAACGGTCAGCCCCGCCGGCGCGCGCCTCCTCGCCGAGCGGCTCTCGGCCCCCCTCAACGATCTCGCCGCCATCAGTGCACGCCACGACGAAGTTGCGGCGCTCCTCGAAGAGCGTGCGCTGCGCGACGACCTCACCGCTGCCCTCAAGCGTCTGCCAGACCTGCCCCGCGCCCTCTCGCGCCTGGCGCTCGATCGCGCCGCGCCGCGCGATCTCGGCGCGGTGCGGGCCGCGCTCGCGCAGGCGCAGGCGATGCGGGCGCGTCTGGCCGACGCCCCGCCCGCGCTCTACGACCTCGCCCGCGCTCTCGGCACGGTCGATGCAAGGCTTTCGGGCGCGCTCGACGCCGCCCTGAGCGACGCGTTGCCCGTCAAGCTGTCGGATGGCGGTCTCGTCCGCTCCGGCTACCGCGACGATCTCGACGCGGCGCGCGACCTGCGCGACCGCTCGCGCAAGGTCATCGCCGGCCTCCAGGCGCGCTATGCGGAAGAGACGGGGATCCGCGGCCTCAAGATCAAGCATAACAACGTGCTGGGCTACTTCGTCGAGGTGAACGCGCGCGAGGGCGAGACCCTTCGCGCCAAGGCGCAGGAGGACGCCGGCGAAGCCTTCGTCCACCGCCAGACGCTCGCCAACTGCGTGCGCTTCACGACGGAAGAGCTCGGCGCGCTGGAGCGCGAGATCCTGGGCGCGAGGGACCGGGCGGCCGTCATCGAATCGGACGTCTTCCAGGCTTTGAGGGCGGCCGTCGTCGCCGACGCCGCGGGCCTGCGCACGCTGGCGGACGCCGCTGCCCGGCTCGACGTCGCGGCCGGCTTCGCGCGCCTGGCCGAGGAGCGCGCCTATGTGCGCCCCACGCTCGACGAGAGCCTCGCCTTCGAAGTCTCGGGCGGGCGGCACCCGGTGGTCGAGCAGACGCTCGCATCGGCCTCGGGCTTCGTCGCCAACGATTGCGCGCTCGGCGCTAGGTCGGATGGCGAGCCGGGCCGGCTTCTCCTCGTCACGGGCCCCAACATGGCGGGCAAGTCGACCTATCTGCGCCAGAACGCGCTGATCGCCCTCCTCGCGCAGGTCGGCGCCTTCGTGCCGGCAACCTCGGCCCGGCTCGGCCTCGTCGACCGCCTCTTCTCGAGGGTGGGCGCCGCCGACGACATCGCACGCGGGCGCTCGACCTTCATGGTCGAGATGGTCGAGGCCGCCGCCATCCTCAACCAGGCGACGGAGCGCAGCCTCGTCATCATGGACGAGATCGGGCGCGGGACCGCGACCTATGACGGTCTCTCGATCGCTTGGGGGGTCGTGGAGCATCTCCACGAGACCAACCGTGCGCGGGGCCTCTTCGCGACGCACTACCACGAGCTGACCGCGCTCACCGAGCGCCTGCCCCGGCTCGACGCCGTCCACGTCAAGGTGAAGGAATGGCGCGGCGACGTCGTCTTCCTCCACGAGGTCGGCCCCGGCGCCGCCGACCGCTCCTATGGCGTGCAGGTCGGACGGCTGGCGGGGCTGCCGCCCGGCGTGGTCAAGCGCGCCAAGGCGATCCTGGCCGAGCTGGAGGCCGGCGGCGGCGCGGGCGGCGATCGCCTGGTCCCGAGCCTGCCCCTCTTCGCCGCAGCGCCCGTGCCGGTTGCGCCCGAACCCGATCCCGACATGGACACGGCGATCGCGCTCCTGGAGCGCCTGCGCAAGGCCGATCTCGACGATCTCAGCCCGCGCGAGGCGCAGGCGCTGCTCTATGCGTTGAAGGGCGAAGCGGCCGGATAGGGCCTCATCGGTTCGGAAGAGCGCTCCTGCCGGCCCACCCTAGCGGACGGCCGGCGCAGCCTCCGCCTCGCGATACGCCGCCTCCACAAGCGGGTCGGAGATCCAGCCCTCGACCGGGTCGGCAGCGGCCGGAATGCCGTAGGTCTCCGTGCGCTTCGTCGAGGCCCAGGCGGCCTGCACGGCGCAAAGGAGGGCATCGAGCGTGTCGGCGCTCGGATCGTCGGCGAGGTGCGGCGTCGTCCTGACGGTAAAGCCGTAACGGGCTTCGAAGGCCGGGCCTTCGAGGGCGGCGAGGATGGCGAGGCGGGCGGCGTGCTGGTCCGCCGTCCGGTTGGCGACCGTATCGGTCTTGTAGCTGCGCCGCCCGATGAGGCTGCGCGCGAGGATGCCCGGATAGCCCTCCACCACCACGCGGCCCGCATCGCCCGCCACGCCGTGCGCCGGCAGGTGCGCGCCGGACCTCAGGAGCCGGGGGACGCTCTCGAAATACATCAGGCCGACGGGCACGCCGTAGAGTTTCTGCGGGCTGATCCCGCCGGCGAAGCGGTCGACGGCGCGGCGGTGTTCCCGGTCGCCGACGGCGCGCCCGCTGCGGTAGGCGTCGAGCGCGTCACGAAAGGCCTGGCGCTCGAGGCTGGCGACGTAGGCCGTGCAATCCGCCCATCTAAGGGGCCATCCGGCGTTCTCAAGGAAGCGTCTCGGCTGACCGAAGGGACAATCGATCGCCGCCACCCAGGGGCCGGGCTGGCGCAGGAGGTCCTCGAAGGTCGCGAAATCCGTCAGCGCGCTCGCCTCTCGTAAGCACAACCGTTCGCCCGTCAGCTCTGCGGTCTGGACGGTGATCGGCTTTCGCCGGCTCGGCCGGCTGGTGAAATCGACGCCGATGATCCGCATGGCCGGGCCTTCCTTGGCTATGACCCGTCCTGGCGCGGCTTGGCCGAGCTTCGCTTATGGGCATCCCCGGTCCGATCCGGCGGCCCAGCCTATCGCGCCCTTGACAATCGCGCACCCACCGCCCCGTTAGCGGGGCATGTCCAGCACCGCGCCGTCATCGCCCGCCGCACCCGCCCCGCTCGCCGTGTCCGACGGTGAGATCCAGCGCGTGCGGGCCGAGATCCTCGCCCTTGGGGCGACCTGGCCGGAGGCCGACGGGCCGACGCGGCTGAAGGCGTTGGTCGAGCGGGGACGGGAGGCGGCGAAGCTCGCGCTCGAGGCCGGGCATGGGCGGGGCTGCGCGCGCCGGCTCTCTCGCCTCATGGATGCGGTGCTGGCCATGCTGGCCGAGGCGGCCGTGCGGCGGGTAAGCGATGGTGAAGGCCTGGCGCCGGTCGGCTTCGCCGTCGCCGCGCAGGGCGGCTATGGGCGCGGCACGCTTGCGCCCCGCTCCGACATCGACCTCGTCTTCCTCACCCTCAAGGAGCCGACGCCCGCGCAGTGCCGCGCCGTCGAGGCCGTGCTCTATCCGCTCTGGGACCTCGGCCTCACCGTCGGCCACGCGACCCGCTCGCTCGACGAGTGCATCCGCCAGGCCAGGGCCGACATGACGACGCGCACGGCCACGCTCGACCTGCGGCATCTCTGGGGCGACGAGACGCTGGTGCCGCGCGCGCTGGCCCGGTTCCGCAAGGAGATCGTCGCGGGCTCGGTGCCCGAATTCGTCGCCGCCAAGCTCGCCGAGCGCGACAAGCGCCATTCGCGCCACGGCGCCTCGCGCTATGTCGTCGAGCCCGACGTCAAGGACGGCAAGGGCGGCCTGCGCGACCTCCACACGCTCTTCTGGATCGCCAAATACGCCTATGCCGCCGACACGTCGGAGAAGATGGTCGCGCTCGGGCTCTACTCCCACGAGGAGCGCCGCGTCTTCGCGCGCTGCGCCGACTTCCTGTGGGCGGTGCGCTGCCACCTCCACTTCCTGACCGGTCGCGAGACCGACCGGCTCTCCTTCGACGTGCAGCCCGAGATCGCGCGCCGCATGGTGGCATCGGGCTTCGATGTCGGGGCTGTGCCCGAGGGCCTGGCCCAGGTCGAGGCCGTTATGCGGCGCTATTTCACGGTCGCCAAGCAGGTCGGCGACCTCACCAATATCGTCTCCGCCGTGCTGGAGGAGCGCCAGCTCAAGGACAATCCCGGCCTGTCGCGCTTCCTGCCGCGCCTCAGACGCCCCAAGCCCCTGGCCGACGGTGACGGCTTCTTCGTCGAGAAGGGGCGGCTCAATGCCGAGGAGGGCTTGTTCGCGCGCGATCCCGTCGCCCTCATCCGCATGTTCCGGCTCGCCGACAAGCACGACCTCGCCTTTCACCCCGAGATGGTGCGCCGGGCGGCGCAGTCGCTGGAGCGGATCGACGATGGCGTGCGGGCCGATCCGGGCGCCAACGCGCTCTTCCTGGAGATCCTGACCGAATCGGACGATCCCGAGACGACGCTCAGGCGAATGAACGAGACGGGCGTGCTCGGCCGCTTCGTCCCCGTCTTCGGGCGGGTCGTGGCGATGATGCAGTTCAACATGTATCACCACTTCACGGTCGACGAGCACCTCATCCGCACGGTCGGCGCACTCCACGCCATCGAGGCGGGCGAGCTGGCCGACGAGCATCCGCTCTCGAGCAAGCTCATCCAGAACATCGAATCGCGGCGCATCCTCTACGTCGCCGCCTTCCTGCACGACGTCGCCAAGGGCCGCCCGGAGGACCATTCGGAGGCCGGCGCCGAGGAGGCGCGCGCGCTCTGCCCCCGCCTCGGCCTCAACCCGGCCGAGACCGACGCCGTCGCCTGGCTCATCGAACAGCACCTGACGATGAGCATGACGGCCCAGTCGCGCGATATCGGCGATCCCCGCACGATCGAGACCTTTGCCGGCATCGTCCAGAGCCCGGAGCGGCTCAAGCTCCTCATGATCCTCACCGTCTGCGACATCCGCGCCGTCGGCCCCGGCGTCTGGAACGGCTGGAAGGGCGAGCTCATCCGCACGCTCTACCGCGAGACCGAGCCGATCGTGTCGGGCGGCGAGACGCTGGAGCCCCGCGAGCCACAGGTCGCGCATGCCAAGGCCGAACTGCGCGATGCGCTCGCCGACTGGTCCGACGAGACCTTCGCCGCCTATGCCGAGCGGCACTACCCGTCCTATTGGCGCAAGGTCGATCTCGCCCACCGCATCGCCCATGCCCGGTTCGTGGCCGAGGAGGACGCGCGCGGAACGGGCGACGGACCGGCGCTGGCCGTGCGGGGCGCGACGGACGCCTTCAAGGGCGTGACCGAGATCACCGTCTACGCCGCCGCCCACCCGCGCCTCGCCTCCACGATCGCGGGCGCCTGCGCGGCGTCGGGGGCCAACATCGTCGATGCGCAGTTCTTCTCCATGACGGACGGACGGGCGCTCGATGCCGTCTATATCCGGCGCATCTCGGACGAGGATGCCGACGAGATGGCGCGGGTCGATGCGATCGGCCGTGCGATCCGCGACGGATTGTCGGGCGCGGTGCGCCTGCCCGACATCATCGCCCACAAGCGCCTGCGTCCGCGCGTGAAGGCGTTCACGCTGACGCCCGACGTGACGATCAACAACACCTGGTCGCAGCGCTTCACCGTCGTCGAGGTCGCCGGGCTCGACCGGCCGGGCCTTCTCTACGCACTGACCGGCGCGCTCTGGCGCTCGGGGGTGGACGTCGCCTCCGCCCATATCGCGACCTTCGGCGAGCGGGCGGTCGATGTCTTCTACGTCACCGACCTGACCGGCCATAAACTCCTCGACGAGACCCGCCGCGAGACCTTGCGCGAGACCCTGCGCGATGTGCTAGCCGACGAGGCGCCGGGCACGCGGGTGACCTATGAGCGCGAGAGGGCGCGGTTGGCGGACGAAGGTCTGGCGGATTAGCGTGGCTCGGTGGGGGTCGTGTCCGCCGGAAGGGCATCGGTCGCAGCCGCTCCCTCGCCTTCATCATTTCCCCTCCCGTCACTTTCGCGCCCGTCCCCCAGCACCGCCTGCACCAGCGCGAGCCCCGCGACCGCCGCCGTGTCGGCCCGCAGGATCCGGGGCCCGAGCGAGAGCCGCGCCGCGCCGGCGACCATGAGCCGCTCGCGCTCGTCGCTCGAGAAGCCGCCCTCGGGGCCGACGATGAGCGTGGCCGGACTGGATGCGAGGCCCTGAAGGATGGTGAGGGCCGGCGCCTCGGCCCGCTCGTCGCACATCAGGAGGTGGTCCGCCGCCCCCTCGCGGCCGATGAGAAACGCCTCGAGCGACAGCGGCTGCGCGACCTCGGCCAGCCCGAGGAGCCCGCATTGCTCGGCCGCCTCGCGCACATTGGCGCGCATCCGCTCGACATTGACCCGCGTGACCTGCGTGTGATGGGTCAGCACCGGTTGGAGCCGGCCCACCCCCATCTCGACCGCCTTCTGGACCATGTAGTCGAGCCGCGCCGATTTCAGCGGCGCGAAGGCATAGGTGATGGTGGAGGCGGGCGTCTGCGGGCGGGACTGGTCCAGAAGCGTCAGCATCGTCGCCGTCTTGTGCGGGCGGGCGATGGTGGCCCGCCACTCCCCGTCGCGCCCGTTGAAGAGGAGGAGCGGAGCGCCCGCCTCCATCCGCAACACGTTGGTGAGGTAGTGCGACTGCGGCTTGTCGAGCGTCATCTCGCGCCCGCCCGCGAGGGGCGCCTCGACGAAGAGGCGCTGGGTGCGGAAATCATGTGTCGGCATGGAAAGGCCACCGGTGGGATCGCTGGCGCAAAGCGTAGCGCGTCGCGGGGCCGCGAGCCAGCGCAGGCGATGGCGGTCTCGCCGCCACTCCGCCGCACCCTCCACCCCGGCTCTGGATGCTGCTAGGAAGCGGCCCACGGCAGCCGAGGCCGTGATGATCAGGCGAAAGACGCGTCCGATGAGCGAAGCCCCGAGACGTATCGAGCCGGACGCGGCCGCCGCCGCCGCCCCGTACCGTGCCCCCCCGCGTGCCGAAGCCGCACCCCCCGATACCGCCTTGCCCGACGCGGCCGGCAACTGGGCCGACCGGCTGCCGGCCTCCTGGCGTCCCTATGCCCGGCTCGCCCGCTGGGACCGCCCGATCGGCTGGCAGCTTCTCATGTGGCCCTGCTGGTGGAGCGTGATGCTCGCCTGGCCCACGCTTGAGCGGGCCGGCGCCCTTCCCGGCTGGGGGCAGATCGTGTGGCATCTCGTGCTCTTCGCTCTGGGGGCCATCGCGATGCGGGGCGCCGGCTGCACCTATAACGACATCGTCGATCGCGATCTCGACGCGAAGGTCGCCCGCACCGCCGCCCGCCCGATCGCGAGCGGGCGTATCAGGGCGCGGTCCGCCGCCGTCTTCGCCGCGCTGCAAGCGCTTGTGGGGCTCGTCGTCGTCCTCCAGTTCGACGCCTTCACGATCGTGCTCAGCCTCGCCTCCCTCCTCGTCGTTGCCGCCTATCCCTTCGCCAAGCGGATCACCCATTGGCCGCAAAGCGTGCTCGGCCTCGCCTTCTCCTGGGGGGCGCTCGTCGGCTGGGCCTCGCTGATCGGGGGCCTCGGCCTCGCGCCGATCCTTCTCTTCATGGGCACCGTCCTCTGGGTGATCGGCTACGACACGATCTATGCCCATCAGGACCGCGAGGACGACGCCCTTCTCGGCATCGGCTCGACGGCGCTGCGTTTCGGCGCCGCAACGCCCCGCTGGCTCGCCGGCTTCTATGGAGGATGCGTTCTCCTCATCGTGACCGCGTTCTGGCTGGCGGGCGTCGGCTGGGTCGGTCTCGGGGGTCTTGCGGTCTTCGCCGGCCTTCTCGGCGCCCAGGTCGCGCGGCTCGATATCGACGATCCGGCCCTTTGCCTCAGACTCTTCAAGGCCAATCATCCGGCCGGTGCCGCCCTCTGGGCAGGTCTCGCGATCGATGCGCTCCTTTGAAATAAAATCGAATTTAGGGCTAATATCCTAGAACTTTGTGGGCCATCACGGCGTTCCCCGTTGCCATCTGTGCTTCGCGCGGCATCCCGGACGCCCGACCTCACGGCCATACGGAACGGACACCACGCCCTATGCCAACCTACAATCCCAGCGACGA
This sequence comes from uncultured Alphaproteobacteria bacterium, assembly GCA_963842125.1. Classification (GTDB taxonomy): domain Bacteria; phylum Pseudomonadota; class Alphaproteobacteria; order Rhizobiales; family CAWCWK01; genus CAWCWK01. The sequence goes on from CAWJFE010000001.1 coordinate 955,153, forward strand.
CATCGTGAAGCTCGGCACCGAGGGCCTCGACGAGATCCTGGGCGGTGGTCTGCCGGGACGCCATCTCTATCTCCTCGAGGGTGGCCCCGGCACCGGCAAGACGACGCTCGCCCTCCTCTTCCTCTTGGAGGGCATCAAGCGCGGCGAGAAGGTGCTCTACGTCACCCTCTCGCAGACCAAGCAGGAGCTGGAGCAGATCGCGCATTCGCACGGCTGGTCGCTCGACGGCGTGGTCGTGGAGGATTTGGAGGCGACGGCCGATCAGCGCGACGAGTTCGCGCAGACCGTCCTCCAGACCGCCGACATCCAACTCGACCGCACCCGCCAGTCGATCGAGGACGCGCTCAAGGAGCATCAGCCGACGCGCCTCGTCTACGATTCCCTCCTCGAGGTGCGCCACCTCTCGTCCGACGTGCTGCGCTACCGGCGCGAGATGCTGGGCCTCAAATCCTTCATCTCGGAGCGCGGCATCGCGACGCTCGCCATCGACACGCTGACCGATGATGGCGAATCGGACACCGAGCTCGAGGGGCTCGTTCACGGCATTCTCCATCTCGACAAGCATCTGCCCGAATACGGCACCGCCCGTCGCCGGATCGAGATCTCCAAGATGCGCGGCGTCGCCTTCGCCGATGGCTGGCACGACATGGCGATCCGGCGCGGCACCGGGATCGAGGTCTACCCGCGGGTCGTGCCCGAGCTTGCCGACGAGGCGCGTGTGACCAAGCTCATCCAGTCGGGTGTCGAGAAGCTGGACGCGATGCTCGACGGCGGCATGGAGGCGGGCACGACGACGATCATGACGGGCCAGGCCGGCACCGGCAAATCGACGCTGTCCTCGCTCTACGCCCATGCCGCGTTGGAGCGCGGCGAGAGTGTCTGCTTCTTCCTCTTCGAGGAGCGCCGCGAGACCTTCTTCAGGCGCTGTGAGGGTCTGGGCATGGACATGCGCGGCCATGCCGAGAGCGGCCGCCTGCGCCTCTACGACTTCACGCCGGCCGAGATCTCGCCGGGTGAGTTCAGCCGCACCGTCCAGCGCGATCTCGACGAGGTGGATGTCAGCGTCGTCGTCATCGACAGCTTCACCGGATACCTCTCCGCGCTTCCGCACGGGTCCGAAGCGGTGATGCAGCTGCAGACGCTGCTGAAATACCTCACCCGGCGCGGCGTCCTCGTCCTCATCGTCGTGGCGCAGCACGGGCTTCTCGGCAACGACATCGTGACGGATGTCGATGTGAGCTTTCTCGGCGACACGATTCTCCTCCTTCGCATGCACGAGGAGCGCCCGCGCATCACGCGCTCCATCACGGCGGTCAAGAAGCGCCACGGCCCGCACGACATGACGGTCTACGAACTCGACATCCACCCCGGCGGCATCGCGATCGGCGCCTATGGCGGCAGCGGCCCCCTGGTCGGACGGTGAGGGCGGCGATGCGCGATCGCGGTTCGCGCCAATCTTCGTGTCAATCTCGGCGCCAGTCTCGGCGCCAGTCTTCGCACCATGCCCGGCGCCGATGTGGAGAGGCGGGCCGGTGACGCAATCCGCCGACGACAGCCGCGGGCAGGCGGGCGCAGGCGAACACGGAGCGGCCGGACAGCCGGTCGCGCTCGAGCGCCGCGTGGCGACGGGTCTCGACGCCTGGGCCGCGGCCGATGGCGGGCGGAAGCCCGGCATGGCCGAGCTTCTCGGCCGGGCCGCCAATGCGCCGCGCAAGGCCGATCCCGTTCTCGTCTACGCGCCGCTGCGGCATGACGGGCCGGCGCTGACGCGTCTCCTGCGGGACGATGGCGTGCGCGTCACGCTCTGCACCGATCTCGACGCGATGCGCGCGGCTCTCGATGAGCCCGTCGGCATGTTCGTCTTCACGCAGGAAGCCTTCTCGCCCGACATGCTCGCCTTCCTGCGCCCCTGGCTAGAGGCGCAGGAGGTCTGGTCGGAGCCCCCCGTCGTCGCGCTCCTCGATCCGCGCCAGCACGGGCGCTCGCGCTCGGCCCACCTGACGCAAGCCCTGCCCAACGCGACCATCCTCGTGCTGGAGCGCCCCGTCCGCGCGCTCGAATTCCTCTCCTCGGTCCGCATCTCGCTCCAGACCCGGCGTCGCCAGCTCGACCTGCGCGACCAGTTCCTCGTCCAGGCCGACCTGCTGCGCGAGCTGAGCCACCGGGTGAAGAACGCGCTCGCCAACGTCTATGCCGTCTACCGGATGACCTATCGGCACAGCGCCGATCTCCAGAGCTTCGGCCCCGTCTTCGAGGCGCGTCTCCAGGCGCTCTCGCGCGTCCATCAGATGCTCACGACGTCGGGCTGGCAGGGCGCCGATCTCGAAGCCATGGCGCAGGATACGCTGGCCCCCTACGGCGCGGGGCTGAAGGTCGGCGCGGTGGTGAAGGGCAGCGAGGCCGGGAACGGCGACCGCGAGGCGGAGCCTCCGCGCGTGACCATTGCCGGTCCGTCCGTTCCGCTACCGCCCCGGCAGGCGCTCAGCATGGCGCTGACACTGCACGAACTGGCCACCAATGCCGCCAAATACGGCGCCCTCAGCGTCGGCGAGGGCCATATCGACCTGACCTGGTCCGTCGAGACGAGCCGTGATGAGGACGACAGGCGCTCGCGGCTCCTGACGCTCGCCTGGCGCGAGAGCGATGGCCCCGAGGTCTCCGACCCGGAGGCGTCCGGCTTCGGCACCACCTTCATCCGCTCCGCCCTCCGCGCCGAGCAGGACGGACGGGTCGATTTCACCTATCGTGCCGACGGCCTGACCTGCGACATCGCCTTCCGCCTCGATGGGTAGGCGGCTCCGACCTCGAGGCGCGCGGGGCGAACCGCGACCGGACGGAACGCCGTCGCCCGTCGCGCTCTATCGCGCGATCTCTCGCTCTCGACCCTTCGCCTGCGGGTAACGTCACAAAGATCGACCGGGCAGTGGAACGCATCCCACCGGCCAGCGTTTCGCTCCTTACGAACGGTTGCGGCTTTCTCGCTTCGAGCCCTCCGGCACATCCAATGGGATACCATCGCACACCATGTTGAAGATCCTGCTGGCCGAAGACGACATGCTCATCGCCATGGACATGCAGGCCATGATGGAGGACGCGGGGCACACCGTGCTCGGACCCGTCGCCACCGTCGGGCAAGGCGAGCGGATCGCCAGCGAGAGCCTGCCCGACATCGCCATCGTCGATATCGGCCTCAAGAACGGCGAGTCGGGCGTCGACCTGGCCCGGTTGCTGCGCGAGGGCTGGAACGTGCCCGTCATCTTCGTCAGCGGCGAGCCCACACGCGCGCAGGCCGGACGCGACAATGCGGTCGCCTTCCTGCCCAAGCCCGTCATGCCGGACGATCTGGAGCGCTCGATCGGCGTCGCGAGAGCCATCGCGACAGGTCAGCCCTTGCCGGACGTGCCGCCCCAGCTCGAGGTCTTCCAGACCGATCCTCTCGGGCTCCCGCACTGACGCCATGGGCAGGACGGGTGCGAGACGCGCGACAGTTGAATTCGCCGGCCGAACATGCCAGTTTAGAGTCATTCTAAACGCGGTCTGATCGAGGCCGCCAAGGAGCGGCCCATGTTCATCCAGACCGAAGCGACGCCGAACCCGCAGACGCTGAAATTCCTGCCCGGACGCGACGTGCTGCCCGGCGGCGCGATCGACTATCCGACGCCGGCCGATGGCGCGCCCTCTCCGCTCGCGCGGCGACTCTTCGCCGTCCGGGGCGTGCGCGGGGTCTTCCTCGGCTCCGATTTCATCGCCGTCACCAAGGATGACAGCGACTGGGCGCACCTGAAGCCCGCGCTCTTGGGCGCCGTGATGGAGCATTTCATGTCCGGCGAGCCGGTCGTCGAGGACGCCTCCGCCCCCACCGGGGCAGACGAGGATTTCGACGAGGCCGATGCCGAGACCGTCTCCGTCATCAAGGAACTCATCGAGACGCGCGTGCGCCCGGCCGTGGCCAATGATGGCGGCGACATCATCTTCCAGAGCTTCCGGGACGGCGTCGTCTCGCTCCACATGCGTGGTGCCTGCGCCGGCTGCCCGTCCTCGACGGCCACGCTCAAGCACGGCATCGAGAACCTGCTGCGCCATTTCGTGCCCGAGGTGCGCGAAGTCCGCCCGGTCGCCTAGAGACCGGCCAGACCGCGCGCGATGCGCCTCCTCGTTCTCGACACGGCCCTCCACGCCTGCACGGCCGCCCTCGTCGATGTGGACGAGGACGGCGCCGCGCACATCGTCGCGGGCGCAAGCGCGGCCATGCGGATCGGCCATGCCGAGGCGCTGATGCCGATGGTGGAGCCGTTGCTGCACGACGCGCCAAGCCTCGACCGGATCGTCTCGACGATCGGTCCGGGCAGCTTCACGGGTCTGCGCGTCGCGCTCTCGGCGGCGCGAGGCCTCGCGCTCGCCCTCACTGTCCCCGCTTACGGCGTCGGCACCCTTGCGGCGCTTGCCGACGAGGCGCGCGAAGAAACGGGAGGCGAAGGGCCGGTCGCCGCCGTGCTCGATGCGCGCCGCGATCAGGTCTATCTCCAGACGTTCGGCGCCGATGGCTCGCCCGCCATGGCACCTGCGCTCCTGTCACTCGCGGAGGCGACGGACGCCGTGACGAGCCTCGGCGCCTCGCCCACCGCCATCGGCTCCGGGGCCGCCCTACTGGTCGAGCAGATCGGGCCGATGCGGGTGTTGACCCGTGCCGCGCCATCCATCGCCGCGCTCGCACGCACCGGCGCGCGTGCCGGGGAGGGCGCATCCCCGCCATCCCCTCTTTACTTGCGCGGCCCGGATGCCAAGATGCCTCGACCGTCCACCCTCAAGGCGGCCTGAACCACCACGCGGGAGCCGTCACGATATGACCACCAGCCTCGCCATCGTGGAGACGGATGCCGAAGCGGCCGGGACGCTGGCCGATCTCCACGCGCGTGCCTTCGCCGAGCCGGAGGGTGCGGGCGAGACCTCGCGCGGTTGGTCCGAGCAGGAATGCGAGGCGCTGATGACGCAGCCGGGCGCGATCGGGCTCCTGGCGATGCTGCGCGGACGGATAGGCGCCGCCAAGCCCGTCGGCTTCGCTATTCTGAAGAGCGCGGCGGACGAGGCCGAGATCCTCTCCATCGGCGTGCTGCCGACCACGCGCGGTCGCGGCGTCGGCGCGGCACTCTTGCGCGATGCGCTCGAGCGCTTGCCGCGTCACAAGGCCCGCCGCCTCTTTCTCGAAGTCGACGGCGGCAACGCGGCCGCCCTCGCCCTCTACAAGCGCTTCGGCTTCTCGGAAGTCGGACGCCGCCCGAGCTATTACGCGCCGGGCGCCGACGCCATCGTCATGCGCCGCGAGGTCTGACGGCCGCCGCGAGGTCCGACGGCTCTGAGCCGAGATCATCGGGCTCGATCCAGGCACGGCGCCCCTCTTCGGTAGGCTCTAGAACCGCAGCGCCTTGACCTGACGGACCTGCGGCAATGCGGCGAGGTCGGCTAGCGCGGCCTCCGGCACCGCGCCGTCGATCTCGATGAGGGCGATGGCGTCCTCGCCGGGCCTGGCGCGGCCGAGGTTGAAGGTCGCGATGTTGACGCCGGCCTTGCCAAGGAGCGTGCCGAGCGCGCCGATGAAGCCCGGCTTGTCCTCGTTGGTCACGTAGAGCATGTCCTCGGCGAAGCCCGCGTCCATGCCGATGCCCTTGATCTGGATGATGCGAGGACGACCGTCGGAGAAGACCGTACCGGCGACGGAGCGGGACTGGCGCTCGGTCTCGATCGTGAGGCGGATGTAGTTCTCGTAGGCGCCCTCCTGCGCGCGCCGGGTCTCCTCGATGCGGATGCCGCGCTCGCGGGCGATGATGGGCGCCGACACCATGTTCACGTCGGCGAGAAGCGGACGCATGACGCCGGCCACGATGGCCGAGGTCAGCGCCTTGAGGTTCATCTCGGCGACCTCGCCCTCATACTCGATCCGGATGCCCTTCAGCCCGGTCTCGGTGAGCTGGCCGGCGAAGGAGCCGAGCTTCTCGGCCAGATCGACGAAGGGCTTCAAGCGCGGCGCCTCTTCGGCCGTGATGGAGGGCGCGTTGAGCGCGTTCTGGACGGCGCCCGTCATCAGATAGTCCGACATCTGCTCGGCCACCTGGAGCGCGACGTTCTCCTGCGCCTCCGTGGTCGCGGCGCCCAAATGCGGCGTGGCCACGACGTTCGGGTGGCCGAAGAGCGGGTTCTCGGTCGCCGGCTCCTCCGCGAAGACGTCGAAGGCCGCGCCGGCGACATGGCCCGAATCGAGCGCGTCCCTTAGCGCCGCCTCGTCGACGAGGCCGCCGCGCGCGCAGTTGACGATGCGCACGCCCTTCTTCGTCTTGGCGAGGTTCTCCTTGGAGAGGATGTTGCGGGTTCCGTCGGTGAGTGGCACGTGGAGCGTGATGACGTCGGCGCGCTTCAGCAATTCATCGAGCTCGACCTTCTCGACGCCGAGATCGACGGCCCGCTCAGGCGTCAGGAAGGGATCGAAGGAGATCACCTTCATGCGCAGGCCCAGCGCCCGGTCGGCGACGATGGAGCCGATATTGCCGCAGCCGATGAGGCCGAGCGTCTTGCCGGTCATCTCGACGCCCATGAATTTCGACTTCTCCCACTTGCCCTCTTGCGTCGAGGCATCGGCCGAGGGGATCTGGCGGGCGAGCGCGAACATCATCGCGATGGCGTGCTCGGCCGTCGTGATCGAATTGCCGAAAGGCGTGTTCATCACGATGACGCCCTTGGCCGAGGCGGCCGAGATCTCGACATTGTCGACCCCGATGCCGGCGCGTCCGATCACCTTGAGGTTGGTCGCCGCCTCCAGCACCTTGGCCGTCACTTTGGTGGCCGAGCGGATGGCGAGGCCGTCATAGTCCGGAATGGCCTTGAGGAAGGCCTCCTTGTCCTTGCCGAGATCGGGTTCGTAGGTCACGTCGAGCCCGCGGTCCTTGAAGATCTGGACGGCGGTGGGGGAGAGCTTGTCGGAGATGAGAACGCGGGGTGCGGTCATGGGGAGGGTCCTTTGGCGGCGGCGCGGAGGCCGTTGATGTGGGAATTGACGTAAGGAGCGGTGCGCGAGCCACGTCCCCCTCCCCTCGATGGGGAGGGGCTAGGGGGGGGGTGGCACCCTGGACGTTCGATCGATCGGATGTCGGCGGCTGGTGAGACGTTCATCCCGCCCCGAACCTTGGCTAGGCCGGCGTTCGACCCTCTCCATCAAGGGGAGTATGGCATGCCGGTTCGACTCTAGAGTTCGGCCTTGCCGATCTCGAACGCCCAGTCGAGCCAGGGCACGAGCGCGTCGACGTCGGAGGTCTCGACCGTGCAGCCGCACCAGATGCGAAGGCCCGCCGGTGCGTCGCGATAGGAGGCGATGTCGAGCGCGATGCCGCGCGCTTCCAGCCGTTTGGCGAGGGACTTGGCGAAGGCGGCCTGCGCGGCGGCATCGAGCGCCGTGACGGCGGGATCGACGATTTTGAGGCAAACGCTCGTGTTGGAGCGGGTCGCGGGGTCGACGGCGAGGAAGTCGATCCAGTCGGTCGCCTCCACCCAGTCCGAGAGCGCCTTGGTGTTGGCGTCCGCTCTGGCCATCAACCCGTCGAGCCCGCCGACGGCGAGCCCCCATTCGAGCGCGACGAGATAGTCCTCGACGCAGAGCATGGAGGGCGTGTTGATCGTCTCGCCCTTGAAGATGCCCTCGATGAGCTTGCCGGATTTCGTCAGGCGGAAGATCTTCGGCAGCGGCCAGGCCGGCGTATAGCTCTCCAGGCGCGCGACGGCGCGGGGGGAGAGGATGAGGATGCCGTGCTGTGCCTCGCCGCCCATCGCCTTTTGCCAGGAGAAGGTGGTGACGTCGAGCTTGGGCCAGTCGAGATCCTGGGCGAAGGCAGCCGAGGTCGCGTCGCAAAGGGTGAGGCCCTCGCGATCGTCCGCGATCCAGTCCGCATCGGGCACCCGCACGCCCGATGTCGTCCCATTCCAGGTGAAGACGGTGTCGTGGGCGGGGTTCACCTGCGCGAGGTCGGGCAGATGGCCGTAGTCCGCCTCGATGCGGCGGGCGTCGAGCTTCAGCTGCTTGATGCCGTCCGTCACCCAGCCGGCGCCGAAGCTCTCCCAGGCGAGAAGATCGACGGGGCGCTCTCCCAGCATCGTCCACATCGCCATCTCGAAGGCGCCGGTGTCGGAGGCCGGCACGATGCCGACGCGGTAGTCGTCCGGCACGCGCAGGACCTCGCGGGTGAGGTCGATCGCGCGTTGCAGCTTGGCCTTGCCGTCGGCGGAGCGGTGCGAGCGGCCGAGGACGGCGCCCGAGAGCGCATCGAGCTGCCAGACGGGCGGCTTCGCGCAGGGGCCGGACGAGAATTGGGGATTGTTGGGGGTCGCCCCCGGAACGGGCACGTGATCGTCTGCGACATCGCTCGCAGGAAGGGGCTTCGAAGCCATCTGGCTATCCTCTCAGATAGAAAGTCTCGCGTTGGGGCGAGATGTCCCGGAGCGGGGTCTATGGGAGAGGAGGGGGGGCGTCAACTGGCATCGTCGCCGACCCGAAACGAAGAAGGGCGCCCGCGAGGGGCGCCCTATTCGCAACGTGCCATCGGCGGGAGTCCCGCAGCGTCTAGCGCTTGTAGGGGATCTCCGGATAGTGGACCGGGATCGGCTCCTCGTAATAGTCCGCCCCGCCGAACTCCCAGCGCATACCGACGCGCACGTCGTGGCTGTCGATGCTCTTGAGGTCGTGGCCGTCGAAGGTGCCGGCCGGCGTGCAGGGGCAGGGCTGGACTTCGGTGAAGTCCTGGCCCTCGGCATCGCCGAGGTTGAGGTAGCGATAGCCGACCTCGAGGGTGAGGCTGTCGGTCGCCTTGAAGCCGACACCGGCGTGGAGCGCGTAGGCCAGGTCCCAGTTGGACGACTTGCCGAGCGTGTAGGCGCCGCCGTCGAGGCCGCCCGGGTCGATGTCGTGGACGCCCGAGATCGAGTGCCGGGCCCCGCCGATGCCGGCGCCGATGAAGGGCGTCAGCTTGCCGAACGTGCCGAAGTCGGCATAGGCATTGGCCATGTAGACCTGGGAGTTGAGCGAGCCGCGGTAGAAGTTGTTACGGATCGTCGTGTTGGTCTGGGTTCCGCCCTGAATGCAGGTGCCGGTATGGTCGTAGCCGCCGACGCAGACCTGCTGGGTGGTGATGTAGTCGTATTTGTCGACGACGTGGAAGCCGATCGAGCCGCGGAATTCGGCGGTCGCATCGACACGGAAATAATTGTTGAAGCGATAGCCGGCACCGACGGCGATCGAGACGCCCTCGTCGAGCTGGGTGTCGATATACAGGCCGCCTGGCACGGGCCGCTTGGGGTTATGGTCGAAGAGCGTGCGGTTGTAGAACTCGGCGTCGTTATGGACCGAGACGCCGACATCGCCGCGCAGGTACCAGCCACCGCCGACGGCGACCGCGCGGGGCGGCTCGACGATCTGGGGAACGTCTATGACCTGCGGGAAATCGGCGGCGATCGCCGCGCCGGAGCCGATGCCGGCCGTCATCAAGGTGGTGGCCGTCAGGAGGGCCGCTTTGCGTGCAATCATGGTCGTCTTCCTTCACCAAGGGCGCCGCTGGCGCGGTCTCTTGGGGAGGACCATGAGGGGTTTTGGTTAAACGGCCCTTAAGGTTAACCGGGCTTTGAGGCACATTCGGGCGGGGTTTGCCTGGTGAACGACTGTCTGTGGCAAGCGCGTCACAGTATTCGCAGGCCCCGTACGACTGATCGACGCGTCGAAAACGCGAAAGGCCCGGTCGCGTGGATGCGGCCGGGCCTTCTCGAACGTGATCGGCGGCGCGGCGGCCTCCGTATGTCTTATCCCCGAAGGCCGGCGGCCAGTTCGCGGTTGATGCTGATCAGCGGGGCGACGGAGGCCGGCGAGACCTCTCGCTCGGCCTCGAGCGAGCGGTTGAAGACGAAGATGGCGAGATTGGCCACGTTCTGCTTCACCGGCGTCGGCAGCGGGTTCTCGTCGCTCGTTACCGAGGTGGCAAAGACGCTCCAGAGCTTGCGGTTGTAGTGCAGCGCCTCCTGGTAGGGCTGCTTGGGCGCACCCTCGACGCTGGCCTCGGCCAGCCGGGCGGCGGCCTTGAGTAGAAGCTCGGCTTCAAGCTCTCGCGGCGCGACCGTAACTTTGGCCGTCCGCGTGTACATCTGTGCAGCGCTGTGCATCATCGAGCAACTCTCCCTCGTACGCAATAAGCGTCTTGGCTTCCTTGAGAGCTTTGTAGAGCGCGCCCGTTAATATGTTATGATTAACGCGGTCGACGATGGGAAGCGTGCTCGGCGCCGCCCGTACGATGTCCCTGACGAGAGCGAAATAGTCGTCCTTCAACTTGGCGACATCGTTGGACAGATACATCAGCTGGACCGCGAGATAGAGCCGTCTGGCGGGGCTGTCGGCCGTCTCCGCGGTCAGGATGTCCTTCTCGCGAAGGATCGGCGAATGGCCCTGAATGGTCAGCCGGGTTCTCTGGTTGCCGTTGGTGACGACGGAGTCGCCGAGAATGATCCGCTCGCCGGGCTTGAGCTCAACCTTGAGGGCCATGTCTGCCTTCCTTCTGGATGAAATCTGGAAGGAACAGGCAACCACCGCCCTACCCACCAATGGTAGGCAAGATTACGTTAGGCCGCCTTAACGAGCGCTTAAGCAACGCCGATCTCGTGCCAGAATGACACGCGGCCCGACGCTCCGACCCTGCACATCTTGCCGGGCTCTCCACCCGTCCCAAGCGGACTGTGAAAGGGTCGGCGGCGGGGCGGGATCCCCGCCGCCGGCGGCTGTCGCGTCGAGATGGGGACGGAACGCGGCAGCCGGGTCTCGTGAGCGCCGGAAGGGCGCTAGAAGAGGCGCAGCACGCTCTGCTCGGCCTGGGCCGAGAGGGCGAGCGCGGTCGAGGCGAGCTCCTGCCGGGTCTGGAGGGCGAGCATCTTGGCGCCCTCCTCATTGGCATCGGCGAGCGTGAGCCTGTCGGAGCCGGCCTGGAGCGTGTTGATCATGTCGTTGGTGAAGTCCTCGCGGATCTGCAGCACGGCCTGATTGGAGGCATAGGACGAAGCCGTCGATTCCAGCTCCGAGATCGCGCCGGTCAGCTCGGTCATCGCGGCTTCGATGGCGCTGTCGAGCTGAAAGTCGCCGCCCGGATTGGTGCCGGCATTGTAGCCCTCGATCCGGGAGAGGCCGAGGCTGATCGAATCGATGGTCTGGCCGTCGAGCGTCAGCGACGAGCGGTCGCCGGAGCCGGACGACTTCTCGTTGAAGGCGACGGTAAGGCTGTCGCCGCCCAGAAGATTGACGCCGTTGAAGCCCGAATCACGCGCCACCTCGTCGATCTGGGTGCGGATGGCGTTGAACTGCTCGGCCAGCGCGCGGCGGGTCTCGCTCTGCTCGACCGCAACGGTCTCGCCGCCCGTGAAGCCGCCATTGGCGCCGGAGCCGGTCGCGACGGCGAGCGCATGTCCGTCACCGGCCTCGATGACGATATTGCCGCTGCCATCGACGCTGGCACTCGCATGGTCGACCTGCGCGGTGATCGCGGAGGCGAACTCGGAGGCGGCGGCGCCTGCCGCATAGGAGACCGTCGTCGTCACACCGTCTATCGTGACGTCGAGGCTGCCGGCATTGGTGGAATCGAAGGCGTTGGCGGCAGTCGCGGTGCTGACCGCGCCCTCGGCCTGGAGGGCCTGCTGTGCGAGGCCGCGCGCCTGGCCGACGAGGTCGGTGATGGTGGAGAGCCCGTTGTCGGCCGCCTCGACCGTGCTTTGCGCCATCGCCATCGAATCGAGGAGCTGGGTGAGCTGCTGGGCCCGGCTGTCGAGCGCGCGGGACTGGAAGTAGCTCGACGGATTGTCGAGGGCCGAGTTGACCTTCCGGCCGGTCGCGAGGCGCGTCTGCGTCTGCGAGAGCATCTTGGCCGTGTTCTGCATGGCCAGAAGATTCTGGCGGACGGGGGCGGTGAGGGTGGGCTGCATGTGCGTCTGACGCTCCATTCTAGTGCTGTGACATCCTCCGATCTTCGCCGGAGTGACCTCACCATGCGGGCGCCGCGCTAAGGGGGCTTGAGACAAAAGGCTCACATTTTAGCCAAGCCGGCGAAGGAGGCGGGAGATGGGGCGGGAGCACGCCGTGTGGTTAACCGAATGGGGCGCTGCACGTCGTCGAGGGGCTTGCGAGGCAGGCCCTGGGCGCGCCCGGCGGCGGGGTCGTTCATTCGCCATACATTCGGGCTGTGATGTCTGCTAGACAGGCCCCAGCCCGGCGCAGGCTCGTCCCGTGCCCACCAACCATCATTTTGCGCTTCACGGAGACCTGGCCTTGCCGATCCCCCGCTTCCTCGCCCGCTCCCTACGCGGTCTCGCGACCGCTTTCGCCATCATCGCCGCGAGCCTCGTCGTGATGCCGACGGCGCATGCGCTCACGGCAGACGAGCAGGCCGCCGTCCAGCGCGCCAGCCAATATGTCAACGGCATCAAGGCCATCACCGGCCGCTTCACGCAGACCGGCCCGGACGGGCAGCGCGTCGGCGGCACCTATTATCTGGAGCGGCCCGGCAAGATCCGCTTCGACTACGACGACCCCTCCACGCTTCAGATCATCGGAGACGGCCGCTTCGTCGCCGTGCGCAACAAGCGGAAGAACACGCATGATTCCTATCCGCTCGGCCGCACGCCGCTGCGCTTCCTCGTCAGCGGCAATGTCGATCTGGCGCGCGACGCGCAGGTGCTTGGCGTCTATGCCGATCCCGCCCGGACCACGGTCGTCCTCGCCGATACCAAGAGCGGCGACGGCCGCCTCAGCCTGACCTTCGATGGTCCCGACTTCCAACTCAAGCAGTGGACGGTCACCGACGCACAGGGCCTCGACACCACCGTCGTTCTCGATTCCATGCAGTCGGGCGACGGCCTGCCCGACCGCCTCTTCCGCATCCCGCGCATCAAGAACTAACTAGCGCGGTCCCTCTTTCGCCACCGACCTGCCCGCCAGGCGCCGATCACGTCTGCGTCACGTGCGGTGCTCGACCCCTTGCGAGCGGCCATCGGCGCGACCACCTACCGCACACGCGACGGCGTATCGCGTACGGGTTCGCCCCCCCTTCGGCCCGATGATGCGCCCGCGTGCCGCGCCGGCCTCGCCGTCGCGGTCCGGCGCGCCCGATCCAAGCCCCCCAGCCCGATCGGGCGTGCCCCCCATCCTCAAGTCCCCATCCTCAAGTCCCCATGCCCCATGTCCCGCGCTTTATCGCCCGCGCCCGCCCGGCATTGAGGGTTTCGTCACCCCGCCCGTGCTAGACGGCGGCCATGTCGATACCGCCCGCCTCCGTCACGACCTGGAACATCAACTCGGTGCGCCTGCGCGCGCCGATCGTACGCCGGCTCCTCGAGGCGCAGGCGCCGGACGTGCTCTGCCTCCAGGAGATTAAGTGCCTGGAGGACCAGTTCCCCTACGAGGCCTTCGCCGACCTCGGCTACGACCACGTGGCCGTCAACGGCTACAAGGGCTATCACGGCGTCGCGATCCTCTCGCGCCATCCCTTCGCGGAGGTCTCCAGGCGCGATTTTTGCGGGTTGCAGGACGGGCGCTACGTCGCCGTCCGCTTTGCCGACGATGCCGGCCATGCGCTCGCCGGCACCTGGACGCATAATTTCTACGTGCCCGCCGGCGGCGACGTGGCCGACCGGGACGAGAACCCGAAATTCGGACACAAGCTCGACTTCATGGCCGAGCTGACCGCGGCGCATGACGGCTCGGCTCCGCGCTCCATCCTCGTCGGCGACCTCAACATCGCGCCCGAAGAGCACGATGTCTGGTCGCACAGGCAACTCCTCAAGGTCGTCAGTCACACGCCCGTCGAGGTCGAGGCGATGCGCGCCGCGATCGCGGCCGGCGGCTGGCAGGATGTCGGGCGCCGCCTCGTCGGCCCGGACGCCAAGCTCTACACGTGGTGGTCCTATCGCGCCCGCGACTGGCGGGCCGCCAACAAGGGTCGCCGCCTCGACCATGTCTGGGTGACGCCCGACCTCGCCGACCGGATCGCCTCCTATCATGTGCTGCGCGAGGCCCGCAGCTGGGACAAGCCGTCCGACCATGTGCCGGTCACCGTCCGGCTGAAGGCGAATTCCGCGCCCTCTTGAGGCTTGGTTAACCACGTTTCGACCATGGTGCGCGAAGGATCGGCGCGCTTGCGTGCGGTCTTTTTCCTGCGCGAAGGGCGACCGGACACCATGACGGCATCAGCGGCCAATTCCATTTCCGACACCGGTGCCTCCCGCGCCACGCGACAGGGGGGCGATCCCGGCCTCCGTCAGGGCCGAGCGCTCATCGACGAGATCGCGGCCAACGCGTCCCGGGTCAACGCCGCCGCTTCGGAGCGGGCCGGCACGATCGCCGATCTGACGAACCGCTCGCGCGGGCTGCACGAGGACATCGCGCGCCTGCAGGCGACGGCCGATGCGGGCCAGGGCGAGATGCGCGGCACTGCCGAGGCCGCCGCGACCATCGTCGGCGAGGTCGAGGCCATCGTCGGCACGCTCGACGCCTCGCTGACGGGCATCGGCGAGCTCTTCGGCCGGCTGGCCGATTTCGGCAAGCGCTTCGAGGAGGTCGATGCGATCTCGTCGCGCATCGCGGCCATCGCCCACCAGACGAACCTGCTGTCGCTCAACGCGATGATCGAGGCGGCGCGGGCCGGCGAGGCCGGGCGCGGCTTCTCGGTCGTCGCCGGCGAGGTCAAGTCGCTCGCCTCCAACACGGCCGAATCGGCCAATGCGATCGCCTCGGTCGTCGTGGCGCTCAACCAGGCCGTCGACGGTATGAGCGGTCTTTGCGAGGGCCTCGTCTCCGACGCGACGACGAGCGCCGCACAGGGCCGCGACAATCTGAAGGGCCTCCACGATATGCGCGAGACGTTGCGCCGTTCCGCCGACGAGGCCGAGGCCCGCGCCGGTGTTTCGGCCCGCAATCTCGACGCCATCGCCGATCTCGTCGGTCAGCTCGACGCGCTGCAGGTCGACACGAAGGCGGCGGTCGACGGCTCGGCCCGCAATCTCGAGATCAGCCGCGACGTCGCCGCCATCCTCGACGGCGTGCTCGCGCGCGGTTAGAGCCGTTCCAGCGCAGGTGCGACAGCACCGCAGCGTAAGGAACCGTGCAACAACAAGGCGCTAGAGCGCGTTCGGTGAATGGATAGGAACCGGACGCGCCTTGTCGCCGCTCCGGCCTACGCGCGTCAGGTCGCGCCGTCCAACGCGTCCAGCTTGGCCGCGACGCCCTCGAAGGCGCGCAGTTGCGTATCCAGCGAGCGGGTGAGGTGATCGCGCACGAGCGTGATCGTCTCAGGGTATTCCTCGAGGACGCGGCGCATCAGGAGCCGGGGAATCTCGATCAACTGACCGCCCTCGACCATCATGGCGGTCGCCGGCCGGGTCGCGTCCGCGATGAGGGCCCGCTCGCCGATGAGGGCGGGCGGCGAGACGCGGGCGATTTCGGCGCCGTTCTCGTCCTCGAAGGCGACGATCCCCTCGACTAGCATCAGCGCGGTGAAGGCCGGCGCGCCCTTCGTGAAGAGCTTCTGACCCTCGCGTCGCCGCACCCGCTCGGCCGAGAACGCGACGAGCCGCAGCGGCTCCTCGGGAAAGCGGGAGAAGAGGGGGAGGCCCCGCAGGACCGTCATCGTATCCTCTAGGCGCATGACGACGCCGGACGCCTCACGCCAGAACCTTCGAAAGGCTCTTCACGGCATCAGCTTGTAGCCGCCGGCCTCGGTCACAAGGAGGCGGGCATTGGCGGGATCGGGCTCGATCTTCTGGCGCAGGCGGTAGACATGGGTCTCGAGCGTATGCGTGGTCACGCCCGCATTGTAGCCCCAGACCTCCTTGAGGAGCGTGTCGCGCGCGATGGGCTTGCGGCCGGCCTTGTAGAGATAGCGCAGGATCGCGACCTCCTTCTCGGTCAGCCGCACCTTCTTGTCATCGTCCGTGAGGAGAAGCTTGGCGGCCGGCTTGAACGTATAGGGGCCGACGCGGAAGGTGGCGTCTTCCGAACTCTCGTGCTGGCGCAGCTGTGCGCGGATGCGGGCCAGCAGCACGGCGAAGCGGAAGGGCTTGGTGACGTAGTCGTTGGCGCCGGCTTCCAACCCGAGAATGGTGTCGGCGTCCGAATCATGCCCCGTCAGCATGATGACGGGGGCCGAGAAACCCTTGGCGCGGAGCATCCGCACGGCTTCGCGCCCGTCCATGGAGCCCAGATCGACATCCATGATCAGGAGATCGACGGGGACCGCCGAAGCATCCGCGCTCGCGCTCTGCAGGCGGCGCATGGCCTCGGCCGGATCGTTGAGCGCCTCGGCGTCGAACTCCTCGTAGAGTTCCAGCTGCTCGACCAACGCGTCGGTGAGGGAGGGGTCGTCGTCGACGAGGACGATCTTGCGTTTCGGCGTCATGGTCGATCTTTTCACTTGTCCAGACGGCTCCCGGCACCCGTCGAAGGCGCGGACGCCCCCCGAAGGCGCAGGCCTGCGGACTGTCGAGGCGCGATATGGCGGTTTCGTGTCGCACCCTGCGGCAGGCCGGTCAGTGCGCGACGCGGTAGCGGGCCATGAAGCGCCGGTCGATCGTCTCCTTGAGCCGGAGCGCCGAGCGGCCGCGCCAGACGATGCCGGGCTTGAAGGTGGCGTCAGTCGCCGTCCCGATCTCGCCGCCCCAGGCGCCAAGACCCGTCCCGTCGCCAAGATTGGCGACCCAGAGCCATCGCATCTGCGGGCGGTAGGGGCGAAGCGATGCGCCTTGCGCGGCGGCGAGGAGGTTGTCGCAGAGGATCGGCGCAGCGCGAACGCCGAAGACGCCGACCTTGGGGCGCGATGCGCCGATGATGCTCGCGCAATCGCCGACGGCGAAGACCGACGGATCGTCCGGTGCGTTCAGCATCGCCGTCACATGGAGCCCCGCCTTCGCGTCGTGCGCCAGATCGAGCGTGCCGACGAGCGGATGGGCCTCCAGCCCCGTCGCGAGGACGACATGGTCGAAGGGGAGCGAAGTGCCGTCGTCCAGAGACGCGCGCCCCTCGTCGATCTGGTCCACGCGGGCTCCGGGCAGGACGGTGATGCCGCGCTCGCGAAGAAGCGTCGTCAGGCGCCGTGTCGTCCGCGTCTCCGGCCCACCTCCCCCGAGACCGGTGACGGCGATGGCGCCGCCGCGGCGGCGGGCGAGGGCGTCGAGATTGAGCGCCGTCTCGGCACCGCCGAGGCCGAGGCCGACGACGAGGACGGCAGGCGCCGTGCCCGGCGCATCTCGCCAACCCGCCTCCAGCGCGAGCCTCAGGTCGAGGAGCGCGGGGATCGGCTTGGCCGACCAGACGTTCCGTGTGTCCTCTCGGACGAGATCTCGCGGAACATGCGAGCCGATATTGATCGAGAGAATGTCGTAGCGCTCCACCCCGCCGTCACCAAGCGTGATAGTGCGGGTCGCCCGGTCGATCGCGACGGCTTGGTCACGCACCCCGCGCCCGCCGCGCGTCTCGATGAGGGCGTGCGGGTCGAGGCTGTCGTCCTCGGCCTCGTATTCGCCGCCGAGAAGGCCGGTGGCCATGCTCGAATACCAGAACCGGCCGGGATCGATGAGGACGAGGTCGATCCCCGCCTCGGCGAACCGACGTCCCTGCTCGGCGACATGGAGATGGGCGTGGCCGGCGCCGACGAGGACGACGGTGCGGCGTGCGGGATCGGCCTCGCGGTCAGGCGAAGGCGGAGGTTCGCGCAAGGTCCGGCCCCGACGGCGAGCGGCCTATTCCTCGACCGGATGTCCGGCGTCCAGCCAATCCTTGTAGCCGCCGGGGGCGAGGGCGGCAGCCTCCAGCCCGAGCTTTCCGAGCGCCTGCGCCGCGAGCGCTGCGCGGGGGCCGGCGCCGCAATAGAGGATAAGTGGCTCGACATCCTCGCCCGCCTTGGCCCGCTCGGTCAGCACGGTCGGCAACTGGAACTCGATCAGGCCGCGCGGCACATGGACGGCGCCCGCCACGCGCCCTTGCATCCATTCGGCCGGCTCGCGCACGTCGACCATCACGGCCCCGGCATCGTAGCGCCGGCGCGCCTCGTCGAGATCGACGAGTTCGACATGCTGGGCGGCGTCGGCGACGAGGTCCTGGATGGTCTGAGGCATGGCGTGGTCCTGGCTGTCGGGCTACCCACCATTGGAAGGGGGGCGACCCGGCATAGGACGGCAAAACTGTCGGCACAAGGGGAGGGGCGCCTAGCCTTTCCGGCCACGCGCCGTCTCCCAGGCGCTCCCGCGTCAGCCCATCGCCGGCGAGCGAGGGCTGCGCCCCAAAACCGTCTGGAAAGCGGCTCATCGGGCCAGGCCACGCTCGGATGTGGAGCGCGCGTCGGCTAGTAGCTGACCGCTGGTTCCATCGTCTTGGCCTCGGCGACCCACTTGTGGCAATGCTTGGCGCCCGGCACCTGGCGTACGAGCTTTCTCTTCTCGTTCGCCTCGGCGATCATCTTGGCGAGATTGTCGGGGTTGCGGTTGCGCAACTCCTTCACGGTGTCGACGCCGGCGGCCTCCAGGAGTTCGGAATATTCCTCGCCGACGCCGGAGATCCGCATCAGGTCGCACATGTTGACCCATTTGAGGATGTAGTCGGGGTCGATCCCGCTGTCCTTGGCGACCGATTTGCGCCCTGAGGGCGTCGCGCCCTTCTCCAGAAGCGCGGCCGTGGTGCGGATGCCGATATCGCGCAGCTTCTTACCGTAGGCCGGGCCTATGCCTTCGATCTTCTCGATGGTGTAGCGCATGAAAACACGATCTCCTTGACTGCGGCGGGGCTCTGACTTGAAGGGCGGGACGCCCCGCGCCCCGCGAGTGAAGGATGTCCGGTTCTAGAGGAACTGGTCGAGGCCAGGGATCTGGCCCACCACCTGAGCGACCGTCTCGTCGCCGGCATGCTCCCTGGCGAAGCCGAGGAACTGCTGGGCGACCGTCTGCACGTCGCCCATGCCGAGGCCGGCCGCCGTCAACTCGTTCATGACGGCCATGGCGCCGCCTCCGCCGCCCATCATGCCGCCCAAGCCTCCGCCCAAGCCTCCGCCCAGACCGCCCATCATGCCGCCTCCGGCCGAGGGGCCGGCGACCTCGCCCGGAGGCGCCGCGAGGTAGCCCTCCGCACCCGGCAGCTTGGCCATCAGATCCTTGACCTCGGCGGCCGGACCTTCCTTGTTGATGAAGTTGAGGATGATCGAGACGACCTTCCGGGCCGTCTCCTCGTCGACGCCGACGCGTTCGGCGATATTGGCGATCAATGCGTCCATGGTCTCAGGGTCCCGAATCAGCTGGCGCCGCAGCGGCGCGTCTCGGGATGGGAGAGTGTTCAGGTTGCGGGCAGAAGTCCAGCCCGCAGGCGCCGTACGGTGCGCCGGCAAGCGCTTATCAACATCTCGCCGCCGCATCAGACGGCGTTGACGCGCACGTCGACGTCGAGCGAGGAGGTCACGCCGTCAGGGCCTGCGAAGCTTCCCGTAAGGGGAACGGCCTGCGCCGGGTCTCGCGTGACGGCCACGCGGATCAGCCGGTCGCCGCCGACGATGTCGTTGGTCGGATCGAACTCCAGCCAGCCCGCGCCCGGCAGATAGACCTGCGCCCAGGCGTGGGTCGCGCCGGCGCCCTGGGTGCCGTCGCCCGCACCATCGGCCGCGGGGTCGTAGAGATAGCCGGTGCAGAAGCGCGCCGCGAGGCCGAGCGCGCGCGCGCCCTCCATCATCAGGAGCGCGTAGTCGCGGCAGGTCCCCGAGCGGGTGTCGAGCGTGACGAGAGGCTCCTGCGTGCCCTCCTCGTAGCGGGCCGAGTAGTCGAACTGGCGGATGGCGTGGTTGAGACGCTTCAGCGCCGCGATCGTGTCGGCCTCGCCCGTCACGTCGCGCGCCCAGGAGAGGATGCGGTTGTCGGGATCGGGATAGTGCCGGCGCATGACGGGCGCGAGGTCGGGCGCCTCCTCGGGCGTATAGGTGAAGGGCAGCTCGTGCGCCCAGTCCGCGAGCGCGACGTCGATATCGTCGAGCGCGAACTGCTCGACGACGACCTCGGACGTGATCTCGACCCGGTCCGTCTCCAGGCCGCCGAAATCGAGCTTGGCGATCGAATTGCCGAATGCGTCATACGCCCATGTCGTCGTCACGTCGGGCGCCGTCGCCAGGGTCGCCGAGACGAGGCGTAGATCGTGGCTGTCGCGCGGGCGCACCATGAGCCGGTGCTCACCCGGGCGAACGGGAGCGGAATAGGCGTAGGTCGTGCGGTGCAGGACCTTGAGACGACGGAGCATGGGGGACCTTGAGGCGATGCGGGCGGGCCGGGGAGGGGTCCGCGATGGCGCATCCCGTTCAATGCGTACGGGGGCGATGCGTTCCGGCTGGAGAGCCCGGATGACGCTCCCCGGCTTCGATGCTAAACCGCCGGCCATTCCTCATCCCCGTCAGGACGCCTGCATGACCGAGACCCGCACCGAGACCGACAGCTTCGGACCGCTGGAGGTGCCCAGCCACCGGCTCTGGGGGGCGCAGACGCAGCGCTCCTTGGGCAATTTCAAGATCGGCTCGGAGACGATGCCGGCGCCGATGATCCGCGCGCTCGGCGTCGTCAAGCGGGCGGCGGCGCTGGCCAACAAGAACCTCGACAATCTGGAGCCGCGCCTCGCCGACGCGATCGCCGAGGCCGCCGACGAGGTGATCGAGGGCGCGCGCGACGACGAGTTCCCGCTCGTCGTCTGGCAGACGGGCTCGGGCACCCAGTCCAACATGAACGCCAACGAGGTCATCGCCAACCGCGCGATCCAGCTGCTCGGCGGCACGGTCGGCTCCAAGGACCCGGTGCACCCCAACGACCACGTCAACCGCTCGCAATCCTCCAACGACACCTTCCCGACGGCCATGCACATCGCGGCCGCCGAGGCGATGACGCATCAGCTGATCCCGGCCCTGAAGCACCTCAAGGCCGCGCTGGAGGAGAAGCGCGCGGCTTTTGCCGACATCATCAAGATCGGCCGTACCCATACCCAGGACGCCACGCCGCTGACGCTCGGCCAGGAGTTCTCAGGCTATGTCCACCAGGTCGACATGGGGCTGCACCGCGTCGATCAGGTACTGCCGGCCTTATGCGAGCTCGCGCAGGGCGGCACGGCCGTCGGCACGGGGCTGAACGCCAGACGAGGCTTTGCCGAGGCCTTCGCGCGCGAGGTCGCGCAGGTCACCGGCCTGCCCTTCGTCACGGCGCCCAACAAGTTCGAGGCGCTGGCCGCGCACGACGCCTATGTCTTCGCCCACGGCGCGCTCAACACGGTCGCGACCTCGCTCTTCAAGATCGCCAACGACATCCGCTTCCTCGGGTCGGGCCCGCGCTCGGGGTTGGGCGAGCTGATCCTGCCGGAGAACGAGCCCGGCTCCTCGATCATGCCAGGCAAGGTCAACCCGACCCAGTGCGAAGCGCTGACCATGGTCTGCGCCCAGGTCTTCGGCAACCAGACGGCGATGAGCGTGGCCGGCTCCCAGGGCCATTTCGAGCTCAACGTCTACAAGCCCGTCATGGCCTACAACATGCTCCAGTCGATCCGGCTGCTGGCCGACGCATCCATCTCCTTCGCCGACAATTGCGTCTCCGGCATCCGGGCCGACGAAGCGCGGATAGACGATCTGATGAACCGCTCGCTCATGCTGGTGACGGCGCTCGCCCCCAAGGTCGGCTACGACACCGCGACGACAATCGCCAAGACGGCGCACAAGAACGGCACGACGCTTCGGGAAGAAGCCGTGGGCGGCGGCTACGTGACGGACGCCGAATTCGACGTCATCGTCGATCCCTCCAAGATGGTCTCGCCGGCCTGATGGGCGACGTCGTCAATCTCCGCGCCGCCCGGAAGACCAAGGCGCGGGCCGACAGGAAAGCCCACGCGGTCGAGAACCGCGTGCGCTTCGGGCGCTCGAAGACGGAGACGGCGGAGGCGGCGCGGACAGCCGCGCGGGAGGCTGCGCATGTCGAGGGTCATCGCCTGGAGCGGACCGACGAGGGGTCCGATCGCGACGAGACGCCCTCGCGGTGAGCGGACAGCCCGACGGTCCGGTGCGCAAGCGTTCCGTCAGCCTCCACGGCCACCGCACGAGCGTCTCCCTCGAGGACGCATTCTGGGATGCGCTGCGGGCGCTCGCCGAGGCGGGCGACGAGACGATGCCGGCCCTCATCGCCCGGGTGGATGCGGGGCGGGGCGAGGCCTCGCTCTCCTCGGCGCTCAGGGTCCACGCGCTGCGCGGCTTCAGGGATCGCGCCGGACCGTTAGCGAAGGACGTCCCTTAGGACGTCGCCGATACGGTCGCGCTGGCTGGTGCTCGGGGTCGCCGGCGCTGCGTTGGCGCGGCGCGTCACGCGGGGCACGGCAGCAGGGGCGGGCGGCGGTGCTTCTGTCACTGGAGACGCATCGGTGGGCGCCGTATCGACGGGCGGCGCCTCGTCGGACCGCTCGATCGTCGTGACGGTGTCGTCGCGCTCGAAGACGGAGGCGCCGCCCTCGCCGCTACCCGCCTCGTCGCCCTCCTCTCCGCCGTCCTCGCGCCGCCGGGCCTCGCCCTGACGGGTCAGCTCGCGCCCCAGCCGTGCGCGCTCCAGGATCTCCTCCTCGACCGAACGCAACCGCTCGATCTCGCGCTCGAAGCCGACGACGGCGATGGCGTTGGTGAGCGCGGAGGCGTCGATGGCGATCTCGCCGGGCGCATCGGCCGCGATCGAGAAGCCGACGGACGGCGCGGCATCGAGGACGGCGCGGGCGACCGGATTGCCGAGATCGGGCGTGCGCTCGTTGGGCGTCAGCGTGAGCGCGAGATCGAGGGCCGCGTTCGCGAGATCGTAGGCGCCCCGCGCGCGCAGCGACAGCGTATCCGCCTCCGCGGCGACGCCCGGCACCCGCACGATGCCGCCCTCGATGGTGAGCGCCGCGTCGAGCGCGTCGATCTCGACGAGACCGCCGAGCAGGCTCTCGCGAAAGGCCTCGGCGACGACCTCCTCGATGAGGTCGTCGGATCCCTCGAGCGCCTCCACGGTGCGGGCGAAGGCGACGGGCGCGAGATCGCGCAGGAGGAGGTTGCGCGCCAGCACCGAGCCATCGCCCGAGAGCGAGGCGAGGAGCGCGGCCGGCGTGCGGCCGGAGCCCTCGAGCGAGACCCGCGCGTCGAGATCGCCGCGCAGGGGCGCGTTCGCCTCACCGGCACCGAGCCGCGCACCCTCCAGCGCCATATCGAGCGAGAGATCGGTCTGCGGGCTCTCGGCCGGGCGGCCGACGAGGGCGCGGCCGGTCAGGCGTCCGGCAAGGAGGCGGGCGTCGATATCGCCGATGCGCAAGCCATCGCGCGGCCAGGAGAGCCTGAATCGGGCCCGGCCGCCCGCCTCGTCGGCTGGCGAGAGCTTGAGCGCCTCGACCTCGACGTCGACGCCGCCGCCGGTCGGCACGCCCTCACCGCTCCAGCGCGCGAGAAGGGCCGGGGCGAAGCTGCTTGTGGGAAGCGATGGGTCGCCTTCATCGCGGGCATCGTCGGAAGCGGTGCCCTCCACGCCGAGGACGGCCGCCGCCAGCCAGGGCAGCGAGAGCTCGGAGATGTCGAGCGACCCGTCGATCTCGCGGCGGCGCTCTCGGGTCTCGACCGAGAGGTCGCCGGAAACCCGTATGTCGTCGACGCTCGCCGCGATGTCGGTGAGGCCGTACCCGTCCGGTCCACGCCGCAGACGGGCCTCGCCGCGCAGCGAGGGACCGCTCGCCCCCGATCCCGCCGGGCCGAGGCCGAGCGTGCCGGGCAGAGCCGAGGCGAGGCGCGTGATGTCGTTGGCCTCGAAGCCAAGCGCGAGATCGAGGGTGGCGTCGGCGAAGACGGTGTCGGCAAGAGCGACGGCGGGGAGGCTGGTGTCGGGGAGGATCGTATCCGTCTCGCCGTCACCGCGACCGACGCGGGTGACCGTGCCGGTGAAATCGAGATGCGCGCCGAGCGCGTCGAGCGCGCCCTCGACGCTGCCGCCGGTCAGCGTGCCTTCATAGGCGATATCGACGGCGGAGAGATCGATGCCTACGGACGTGTGCGCGTCTTCGGGTATCGGCAGGCCGATCTGGGCGAGGAGCGCCGCGCTGTCGGTCGCATCGGCGTCGAGGAAGCCGGCCAGCCGCACCTCTTCGCCGGGCGCCGAGAGCCGCTGGACGCGCAGGACCGTGCGCGTTCCGCCGGCCTCGCCCTCCAGGCGCAGGCTCGCCCGCGCCCCCGCTTCGTCGCGCGTGGCGGCGATCGCGCCTTCGAGATCGAGCGGCACGAGCGCCTCGCCCCGGCGGGCGATCGGGCCGAGAAGGGCGTCCGGCAGATCGAGCGCGCGGCCGAGATCGAGCAGGCCGTCGAGACGCGTCGCCGCGAGGCCGATTGCGATCGTGCCGTCCGAACGGGTCGTCTCGAGCGTCCCCGATGCCGATACGCGTGCGCCGTCCACATCCGCCAGGGCGAATTCATCGAGCGTCAGCGTCGCGCCGTCATAGCGGGCCGCGACGCGCACGCCGCGCGCCGATACGGGGCCGAGATCGAGCCGTCCGAGATCGAGGTCGAGTTCGAAGGGGCGCGCGAGCGCTGAGCGAAGGTCGGCCAAGGGCGCGGGCGAGAGGCGATCGAGCCGCAACGCCTCGCCCGACAGGCGCGCCGCCCAGCGCCTCGCTCCGGCCTCGCCGGTCAGGCCGAGAGCGAGCGTTCCGGTGAGGTCGCCGCCCTCGGCGAGATCGATCCGCGCTTCGTCGAGGAGGATCGCGTCCGGCGAGAGGACGAGGTCGCCGGTGAGCCCCAGCGGCTGGGAGAGTGGGGGAAAGGCGGCCGGGCCGGTCTCCGCAGCGCTCTCACCACTCGCCCAGCGCAGCAGCACGTCCGGCCGGGCGTCCTCGATCGCGACGGTGCCCCGGAATGTCGGCCCCACGACCCCCGTCGCGGCCGCGCCGCCCCGCTCGGCGGTCGTCTCGGGCCGTCCCCTCACGCTGCCGGTGCCGGCGAGGCGCAAGGTCGCGCGGCCGGGAAGGCGGGCGCCGAGCCGCGCGATCCGAACCCGGCCGTCGCCAAGCGTGCGGGCCTCGAGCGCGATATCGCGCAGCACCTCGCCGCCCGCGACGACGCCATCGATGTCGAGGCCGAGGTCGACGCGCAGACCCGCCGCGTCGTTGGACGCGTCGGCATTCGGGGCAGGCCGTCCGTCCCCATCCCGCTCCCCGATCTCGTCGAGGATCGCGCGGGCGAGCACGGCGGGCACGATGGCGCCCTGCGCGCCCTCGCCGAAGAGCCGGTCGAGATCGACCTGCCGGGCCGAGAGCACCATGTCGGCCCGCGCGCCGCCAAAGGCGTAGGAGGCCGTGCCGGTCAGATTGGCCGCGATCTCCTCCGGCCCGAGGCGGAGCGCGAGGTCCTGGAGGAGCACGCGGGCGGGGTCGAGCCGCAGCCGGGCTTCGGCCCGCCAGGGCAGACCCTCGAGGAGGCCGGCGTCCTCCGCCGCGCGCGGCGGCATCGACGTCAGGCTGACCTGACCGTCGAGCGAGACGGGCCCCTCGGTCGCGCTCGAGCGGCCCCAGGCGAGCGTGGCGTCGACGACGGCGACGTCGGAGCGCTGCGTCGCGGGGCGGAGCGGCGCGAGCCGGGCCTTGATGCGCAGTTCCGTGCCGAGCGCCTCGCCGGTGTTGATGCGCCAGCCGAAGCGTCGTCCCGCGCTGGCGAGAACGCCTTCGAGGTCCCACGGGCCGGTGAGGCGGCCCGCGCGGCCGGTCGCATCGACATCCTCCAGGAGGAGCGGTTCGGCCCCCGCCTCGGTCGCGAGGCTGAGCCGGGCGCCGTCGAGGACGATGGCGTCGATGGAGACGGTGCCCGGGTCGATGTCGCCGGCCGTCTCGCGCGGCGTCGTCGCGTCCGTCGTCTCGGGCGCCCCGTCGCCGAGGACGAGCGTTCCGTCCGGCCCGAATCGAAGCGCTGCGTCGAGGCCTCGCAGCGTCAGGCTCTGGATGGCGAGGTCGGGCGAGAGCGGCGCGACGATCGACGCCACGATCCCGGCCGAGGCGATGGTCATGAGCGGCGCGCCCGGTGGTCCGACCGCGACGTCCGCCGCATCGAGCCGCAGTCGGGGGAGGAGGGCGATGTCGAGATCACCCTCGATCGAGACCTCGCGGCCCAGCAGCGTCTCCAGCCGCGCCTCGACGAGCGGGCGATAGCCGTTCCAGTTGACGAAGACCGGCAGGATGAGCGCGGCCGTGAGCAGCATTGCGAGCATGCTGCCGAGAACGAGAAGAAATCGGTTCATCGGGCGACGAGGCCCGCACACGGTCGGTCAGCGGCCCGTGCGTGGCCGATCAAGGCCGACGGGAGACCGCGCACGGGTCGGCCATCGCCGCGGCCGCGCGCGGCGTGGCCTGCCCCGGCAGGCTCCCGTTCTATCAGGCCGAGCCCAGCCAGCATGTCCCGCGTCCTCTCGCCCTTGGCAACATAGGCCGGCTCGCGGCGAAGCGCCATCGAGGGGAGGAGCCGCAGGATACCGGGCGGTCCGTTGGGGACAGTCTGTGGATAGCGCGGGACGGAGGCCGCCCGAGTGGAGCGATGTGCTCGGGTCCGTGAGGGACCCAGCCTCCGGGCGCGAGGGACCCAGCCTCCCGGCGCGAGGGACCCAGCCTCCGGGCGTGAGGGACCCAGCCTCCGGGCGTGAGGGAACAGAACCCCGCTGGCGTGCGGGAACGCCGGATGGCAGGATGGGAGCGAATCCGCAGTGCCATTCGGCCTCCTCCCGCGCTCCGAGCCTCGTGTCTCCAGATCCCAAACCTTCGGGCGCCGAACCGTCAGACACCAGCGCGTCAGGTGCGAGGCCAGCCTCCGCTTCGCCGGGCGCGGCGTCCGGCGGGTCCGATTCGGGTCGGTCGTTTCCCCGCTCGGGCCGGGTTCGCCGGCTGCGCTGGGCGGCGCGGCAGACGCGGCGGGGCACGCTTTTGCCGCTGCGGGCGACCTGGGCGCTGATCTGGCCCAACGTCTCGAACTTCCTCACCTCGGGCCAGCTGCGTCTCTGGGCGGCGGCGCTGGCGGTGGGCGTCCTCGCCGCCATGGCCGCGATCGCCTTCCGGATCGCCGTCGACGCCCTGCAATCGCCGTGGCTCGGAACCGAGATCGAGCAGATCGTCAGCCTCGGTCGCGACGTGCCGCTCTGGCTGCGGGTCGCGGTGCCGACGCTGGGCGGTCTCGCGGTCGGCCTGATCCTCCAGCACGGCCTCGCCTCGCGCCGGGCGGGCTCGGTCGCCGACGTGATCGAATCGCGAGCCCTGCGACGCGGTCAGCTGCCGCTGAAGGACGGGCTCGTCTCGGCCGCCGCCGCCATCCTGTCGCTGGGCGCTGGCGCGAGCGCGGGGCGCGAGGGTCCGGTCGTGCATCTGGGCGCGACACTCTCCGGCACGCTTGCGCGCGGTCTCGACCTCGGGCCTGCCGAACGGCGCATGCTCGTCGCGTCCGGCGTTGCGGCGGCCGTCTCGGCGTCGTTCAACGCACCGGTCGCCGGCGCGCTCTTCGCCCATGAGATCATCCTCCATCACTATGCGCTCTCGGCCTTCGTGCCGGTCGTCTTCGCCTCGGTCGTCGGCGCACTCATCGCACGGCTCTGGTTCGGAGATTTTCCTGCGTTCGTAATCCCGGACTACGCGATCACGTCCTATTGGGAGTTCCCGGCCTTCATCCTTCTCGGCCTCGTCTGCGCCGTGGTCGCGGTCGGGTTTCAGGTCATGGTGTCGGGCGCCGACTGGGCGGCACGGCGGGTGACGCTGCCGGTCTGGAGCCGCCCGATGATTGGCGGCGCGCTCATCGGCGTCATCGCCCTCGTCTTCCCGGAAGTGCTCGGCGTCGGCTACGCCGCGACCGACCAGGCGCTCCAGGGCCTCTTCGAGCTCGACATCCTCCTCTGGCTCCTCCTCGCCAAGACGGTGGCGACCGCGATCACGCTCGCCTCCCGTTTCGGCGGCGGTGTCTTCTCGCCCTCCCTCTATCTGGGTGCGATGACGGGCGGCGCCTTCGGCATCATCGCCGCCATGGTCTTCCCCGAACTCGCCTCCGGCCAGGGCGTCTACGCGATCGTCGGCATGGGGGCTGTGGCGGGCGCGGTGCTGGGCGCGCCGGTCTCGACGACGGTGATGGTCCTGGAGCTGACGGGCGGCTACGCGATGACGATCGCAGTCCTCCTCGCCGTCAGCCTCGCCTATGGGCTCAGCCAGGCGATGCTGGGTCGCAGCTATTTCCAATGGGTGCTGGAGACGCGCGGCATCTTCACCTATCGCGGCCCGCACGAGGTCGTGCTCCGGACCATTCGCGTCTCCGACTTCCACACGGTGGACGACCTCGACGCCGAGGCCTTCGATCCGGAGCGCGCCAAGGAGACGCTGACGCCGCGCGACACGCTCTCGACGGCGCTCAAGCGGTTCGACGAGACGGGCCGCGAGCGATTGCCGGTCGTCGATGCGCACGATCCCGAACGGCTCGTCGCCTGGGCCCATCAGGTCAAGGCGCTCGCGGCCTTCAACCGGGCCCTCGTTCAGGTCTCTATCGAAGAGCACCGATGACCGAAGGACACCGGTGAAGGCGCGCCTCAGGCGGCGCGGGCCGCCGCCTCATCGGCGAGCGCGCCCACGATCGCATCGCAAAAGGCCGGCAGATCGGTTGGGCTACGGCTCGTGATGAGGCCGCCATCGATGACGACGGCCTCGTCGACCCAGGTCGCGCCGGCGTTGACGACATCGGTTCGCACCGACTTGTAGGACGTCGCGCGCCGGCCCTCGATCAGGCCGGCCTCGATGAGGAGCCAGGGCGCGTGGCAGATGGCGGCGATCGTCTTGTCCGCCTCGGCGAAGGCCGCGACGAGCGCCAGCGCCGTGCCGTTGATGCGCAGCGTATCCGGATTGATCTGCCCGCCGGGCAGCACGAGCGCGTCGTAGTCGGCGGCGTCGATATCCTCGATCGAGGCGTCGGCGCGGACCGTCGTGCCCCAGTCGTCGCCGTCCCAGCCCTTGATGGCGGAGCCGTCCGGGCTCGCGATCCGCACCGTCGCGCCCTCCTGCACGAGCCGCTTTTGCGGCACCATCAGTTCCGACTGCTCGAACCCATCGCTGGCCATGATGAGAATGCGGGCGTCGGGGATCCGGGCCATGTCGAGAACTCCTGTGATACGCAACGACTCGATAGACGGCGAGGGGATCGGCGCAGCGGTGCGCGAACGACGCGATCGGCCAGCGATCGGCCAAGTCGGCCGCGCCCGAACGATGCCGATCCCGATAGGACCGCGCCGTCACCCATCTTCTCAAGGTCCGACAACTCTTGCAAATACGGCAGGGTTCCGCCCCGCGGGAGGGGCTGCGACATTGCCGACGGCGCCGCGAGGAAGGCCCTGAAGCCGGCGTTGGAAGCGCAGCCCTCAGGCCCCGGCGGACACGACGGGCATGGTGTAGTTGAGCGCCGTGCGGCCGCCATCGGCCATCAGCGTCTGTCCGGTCACGTAGGACGCGTCCGACGAGGCGAGGAAGACGGCGATGCCGGCGATCTCCTGCGGCTCGCCAATGCGTCCCAGCGGCGTGCGCGACAGGATGCGGGCGCGGGCCTCCTCGTCGTCGGCGACGGCGGCGAGGATGTCGGTCATGATCGAGCCCGGCCCGATCGCGTTGACGCGGATGCCGTGCGGGGCGAGGGCGAGGGCCATCACTTTCGTCAGCTGCTGCAATCCGCCCTTGGAGACCGTGTAGGGGACCTGGTTGGGGATCGCGAGCTGCTGGTTGACCGACGACATGTTGACGATGGCGCCAGGCTCGGCCCCGGCCTCGACCTGCTCGACCATCTGGCGCGCGACGGCCTGGCCCGTAAGGAAGGCGCCCTTCAAGTTGACGTCGAGCACGCGCTGGAAGTCGGCCTCCTTGCAGTCGAGGAAGTCGGCCGTGTGGACGATGCCGGCATTGTTCACGAGCACATCGACCTGATCGAAGACGTCGAGCGTCTCGGCCAGCATGTTGCGCACGTCGAGCCGGTCCGAGACGTCGCAGGAGACGAAGCGCACATCGCCGATGGAGGCGAGCTCGGCCTCGGCCGCCTCGCCCGCCTTGTCGTCGGTATCGGCGATGACGACGTTGGCGTTCTCTCTGAGATAGCGGCGCGCGATGGCATAGCCGATGCCCTTGGCACCGCCCGTGATGATGGCGGTCTTGCCGGTCAGCGACATGGGCGCTCCAGTTCTCGATGGGGGATGCGGGCCGATGGGCATCTGCGGCGGCCCGGTCGTCGGCTAGAGGATATCACGGTGCCTCGGTGGGCTTCAGCACCGCCGCGATCTCATCGAGGACGGTCGGATCCTCGATCGTGGCGGGCATCCGGTAGGTCTCGCCATCGGCGATCGCCCGCATGGTGGCGCGCAGGATCTTGCCGGAGCGGGTCTTCGGCAGCCGGCTCACGACCTTGACCGTCTTGAAGGCCGCGACCGGCCCGATCCGCTCGCGTACCGCTGCGACGAGACGTGCCTGCAGCGTGGCCTCGTCGACGTCCCGGCCCGATTTCAGCACCACGAAGCCGGCCGGCACCTGGCCCTTCAGCGCATCGTGGACGCCGATGACGGCGCATTCGGCGACATCGACATCGTCCGACAGCACCTCCTCCATCGCGCCCGTCGAGAGGCGGTGGCCGGCGGTGTTGATCACGTCGTCGGTGCGGCCCATGACGAAGATATAGCCGTCGGCGTCCCGGTAGCCGGCGTCCGATGTCTCGTAATAGCCCGGATAGGTCGCGAGATAGCTCTCGCGAAACCGCGCCTCGTCCCGCCAGAGCGTCGGCAGGCAGCCGGGCGGCAGCGGGAGCTTGATGGCGAGGGCGCCCATCTCGCCGGCCGGCATCTCCTCGCCGGCTTCGGAGAGGACGCGCACGTCGAAGCCCGGCATCGGGACGGCGGTCGAGCCCGGTTTCTGCGGCAGGCGCTCGAGGCCGACGGGATTGCCGGCGATGCCCCAGCCGGTCTCGGTCTGCCACCAGTGATCGACGATGGGCACATCGAGGTGCTCGCCCGCCCAGCGCACGGTGTCGGGGTCGGCCCGCTCGCCGGCCAAGAAGAGCGTGCGCAGCGTCGTGAGGTCGTGGTCCTCGGCGAGGAGGGCCTGCGGGTCCTCCTTCTTGATGGCGCGCAGCGCCGTCGGTGCGGTGAAGAGGGCGGCGACGTCGTGCTCGTCCGCGACACGCCAGAAGGCGCCGGCATCGGGCGTGCCGACGGGCTTGCCCTCATAGAGAACGCTCGCACAGCCGGCCAGCAACGGTCCGTAGACGATGTAGGAATGCCCGACCACCCAGCCGATGTCGGACGCCGTCCAGAAGACTTCGCCGGGGCGTAGGCCGTAGAGGTTCTCCATCGACCATTGGAGGGCTGCGAGATAGCCGCCTGTGTCGCGCACCACGCCCTTGGGCCGGCCGGTCGTGCCGGACGTGTAGAGGATATAGAGCGGGTCCGTCGCCAGCATCGGCGTGCAGGGCAGGTGGTGGCCCTCGGCCCGCGCCTCGGCGAGAAGGGGTGCGAGGTCCTGGTCGCGGCCCGCCGTCAGGGTGGCCTCGGCCTGCGGGCGCTGGAGGATGAGGCAGGCGTCGGGGGCGTGCTTCGCCGCGCTGAGCGCAGCGTCGAGGAGCGGCTTGTAGGGCACGACCCTCGCCCCTTCGAGCCCGCAGGATGCCGAGACGATCAGCTTCGGGCTCGCATCGTCGATCCGCGCGGCGAGCTCGGCCGCCGAGAAGCCGCCGAAGACGACCGAATGGATCGCGCCCAGCCGGGCGCAGGCCATCATGGCGAAGATCGCTTCGGGCACCATCGGCATATAGAGGACGACCCGGTCGCCCTTGGAGACGCCATGGTCGCGCAGCACCCAGGCCATGGCCTGCACCTCGTGGAGGAGGTCCTCGTAGGTGTAGCTGCGCTTGGTGCCCGTGACGGGCGAATTGTAGATCAGCGCCGGCTGGCCGCGCCGCCCGCCCGCGACGTGCCGGTCGATGCAGTTGTGGCAGGCGTTGAGCCGCCCGTCCGGAAACCAGCGACCATAGACGCCGGCTTCGGGATCGAACGCGATCGAGGGCGCGTCGAACCAGTCGAGCGCTCCGGCGGCTCTCGACCAGAAACCGGCCGGATCGCGGCCCCAGGCCTCATAGGCGTTCGTATAGGCGTTCATGGCTCTCCGGCGATCCCGACCCCGAGGTCTGATGCGGGCGTCTCGCGCGCCGCTTGGGGTGCAACCTGCCGCATCGGGGCGGTGGAGGACAAGGGTGCACGGTGTGGGCCCGTCATTCTGCCTTTGGAATGGTGGCTTCGCGGGAGAGAGGCCGGGTACGAAAAACGCCGCGCCGGCTGGGCCGGGCGGCGTCGGTCTTGTGTCTTGATCTCAAGTGCCGGGTGTTTGCCGAACCCGGCGTCCGCCCTAGTGGATCGTGCGCGTGCGCAATCGGAGAATCTCGTCCTTGAGCTTGAGCTTCTCGCGTTTCAGCGCCGTGAGGTCGTCTCCGAGCATCCGGCCGCTCTGCAATCCTTCGATCTTGGAATCGAGGGCGCGGTGGCGGCGTTCCAGCTTCGCGATCTGCTTGGTTCTCGTCAGCATGCACAAGCTCCTATCCAGAGAGGGACACGATCCCACCCCGATGTCGGAGCCCCCGATCACGGCCTCCACGCATGGTACCAAACGCATGGTACGAAACGCATGGCGCGAAGGTCGGTATCGGCGCTACCCGACGACGGGTCTGGGAGCGATGTCATGAGTTTGACATGACACGGGGCCGGCGTCGACAAGGAAACGTCGCCCACGGCCATTCGAATCGGTGTCAGCGTTTCCGCATCCTTTACCGGTCGGCACGATGGTCGGGGAACCGGCCCCGGCGCGGGCCCGCACTCGCGTTGCGCGGCCCGGCTGCGGCGGCGATAGTGCGGTCCGCGATGGGCCGCAACGGGCCGGTTGAGGAGTCGAGCAGATGGACGAGCGGCAGGCCGATCCCGATCAGGACAACACGGACGGCTCGGACGCCGCGCTCGAGGTCGCGCTCGCCGGCCTCAAGGACGAGCACCGCGATCTCGACGCCGCCATCGCCGCGCTCTCTGCCTCGCCCGTCACCGACGCGCTCGCCGTGCAGCGGTTGAAGAAGAAGAAGCTGATGCTGAAGGATCGCATCGCCATGCTGGAAGACCGGCTGCTGCCCGACATCATCGCCTGAGCACCGCACCGCGCGCCAGCTCGACCGCCCTTCGATCCCTCTCCACTGCCTCCTCGATCCGTCATCCGGCGTGGACAGGTGCGCCGGCCCATGATATGCCGCGCGCCATTCGCAGGACGCTTCGTCCCGCGTGACGTCGCTTGCGCGCGCCATTCCGGCGCACCGCCCTTCACGGGGCGGGTCGAGCGATCTCATCTCGAAACCCTACGCTTTGGCCGCGTGCCGCGTGCGCCCGCCCGATACGCCGTCTTTAGGAGTTGCCCCTTGCAGGTTCTGGTCCGTGACAACAATGTCGATCAAGCGCTCAAGGCGCTGAAGAAGAAGATGCAGCGCGAAGGCGTCTTTCGCGAGATGAAGCTGCGCAACTATTACGAGAAGCCCAGCGAGAAGCGCGCCCGCGAGAAGGCCGAGGCCGTGCGCCGCGCCCGCAAGCTCGCCCGCAAGAAGATGCAGCGCGAGGGCCTGCTGCCGATGAAGGGCAAGCCGCGCCGCTAGGGCGCGCATTTCCCTCAAGGCCGCCGCGCCATCAGGCGCGCCTGTTCCCTCGAGGGCGCGGTGGTGCTAGCCGCGCATCCGGCGGCCTCGAGAAAAGCCGGTTCCGGACAGAATCAAAGCCGCGCGGGGCGACCCGTGGCGGCTTTCC
Organism: uncultured Alphaproteobacteria bacterium; assembly: GCA_963842125.1. GTDB lineage: Bacteria > Pseudomonadota > Alphaproteobacteria > Rhizobiales > CAWCWK01 > CAWCWK01. The sequence goes on from CAWJFE010000001.1 coordinate 989,071, forward strand.
TGCGTGGCCGGCCGATAGCGACGGTCAGACGAGGGGCGAGGGGTCGGTGAGGCGTGCGTCGCCGGCACCCATCGCGCCGCTCCGACGACTGCCGGCGCCCGGTTCGCTGACGCCGGCCATCAGCAGGCCGATCTCGCCTTCATTGGCCTGTGCCGCCACCCGCTCGCCGACGATGCGGCCGTCGAACATCACCAGGATCCGATCCGATAGCGACAGGATCTCGTCGAGCTCCACGGAGACGAGGAGGATCGCCTTGCCGGCATCGCGCAACTCGATCAGGCGGCGGTGGATGAACTCGATCGCGCCGATATCGACGCCGCGCGTCGGCTGGCCGATGAGGAGGAGGCTCGGGTCCCGCTCGATCTCGCGCGCCAGCACGATCTTCTGCTGGTTGCCGCCCGAGAAGTTGGCGGCCTTGAGGTAGCAGTTGGGCGGGCGTACGTCGTAGTCCGCGATCTTGATCTCGGCATCGCGCCGGATGGCGGCGAAATCCATCAGCCCCATCCGGTTCCAGGCCGGATCGTCCTGATAGCCGAGGGCGTTGTTCTCATAGGCCGTGAAGGCGGTGACGAGGCCCATGCGCTGCCGGTCCTCGGGCACATGGGCGAGGCTGCGGCGGCGCAAGGCGGCGGGGTCCTGCTCGGCCAGATCGAGCGGTTGCCCGTCGAGCGTCACACGGCCCGTCGCCGGGCGCATGCCCGACAAGGCCTCCAGCAACTCCGACTGCCCGTTGCCGGCCACGCCCGCAATGCCGACGATCTCGCCGGCCCGGATTCCGAAGGAGACATCCTTGACGCGCACGACGCCCTGCCCGTCGGTGACGCTCAGGCCCTCGACCTCGAGGACGGGGGCCTTCGGTGTCGCCTCCACCTTGTCGACGCGCAGCAGCACCGAGCGGCCGACCATCAGTTCGGCCAACTCCTGCGGGCTCGTCTCGGCCGTCGTGCGGGTCGCGACCATCTCGCCCCGGCGCATGACCGAGACGGACTGCGTGGCCGCCATGATCTCGCGGAGCTTGTGGGTGATGAGGACGACCGTCTTGCCCTGCGCGCGCAGCGTCTCGAGGATGCGGAAGAGGTGGTCGGCCTCCGATGGGGTGAGGACGCCCGTCGGCTCGTCGAGGATGAGGATCTGCGCGCCCCGGTAGAGCGCCTTGAGGATCTCGACCCGCTGCTGCATGCCGACGCCGAGGCGCTCGACGGGCGCATCGACATCGACATGGAGTTCGTACTCCTCCTCGATCCGCCGCAGCTCCTCGCGCGCCTTGGCGAGGCCGCCTTTGAGGAGCGCGCCGCCCTCCACGCCCAGCACCACGTTCTCCAAGACCGTGAACGGGCCGACGAGGTGGAAGTGCTGGAAGACCATGCCGATGCCGGCCGCGATCGCATCCGACGGCGAGCGGATGAGGCGCACCTGCCCGTCGACGATCACCTGACCGCTATCGGCCTGGTAATAGCCGTAGATGATCGACATCAGCGTCGACTTGCCCGCGCCGTTCTCGCCGATGATGCCGTGAATGGTGCCTTTCTCGACGGCCAGCGCAATGTCGCGGTTGGCCCGGACGGGGCCGAAGGCCTTGGAGATGCCCTTGAGTTCGAGCGCGAGCGTCATGCGGGTGTCCTGCGGGTATCTGCGGGTGTCCTAGAGCGAACCGAGGGCGAGCCCGAGTAGGGCCGCGATCGCGAGCACCTTGGCCACCCCGATCTTCCAGCGCAAGAGGAGGAGACCGGCCGCGGCGGCGATGAGGGCGGCGCGCCCGTCGAGCGTCGCCAGCACCGGCAGGTCGAGGGCAAAGGGTCCGAGCCGGTGCTCGAGCACCGTCCCAAAAAGGACCCGGAGGCCGAACCAGAGGCCGAGATGGGCGATGACGCCGACGACCGCCGCCGTCACGCACCGGATCGCGCCGGCGAACCGGGGCGCGTGGCGCAGCCGCTCCACATGGGGCGCGCCGACGAAGACCCAGAGAAAGCAGGGCGCGAAGGTCGCCCAGAGCGTCACGATGGCAGCCGCCACGCCCATCGGCACGCCGCCCGCGCCGTGGCCCGCCAGGAAGCCGACGAACTCCATGACGAGGACGAGCGGCCCCGGCGTCGTCTCGGCGAGCCCGAGCCCGTCGAGCATCTGGCCCGCCGTCAGCCAGCCCTCCCGCTCCACGGCGGCCTGCGCGGCCCAAGCGAGCGCCGCATAGGCACCGCCGAAGGAGACGACGGCGAGGACGGAGAAAAGCGCGGCCACCCGGGCGAGAATGTGGTCGGGCCCGAGGGTGAGGGCGAGGAGGCCGAGCGGGATCAGCCAGACCCCGAACCAGACGAGGAGCGTGCGCAAGGTGGCCGACAGGGCGACCGGGGGCGCCTCTTCGGGTGCATCGCCCAAACCTCCATCGCGCCAATGCCTCACAGCGCCGACGAGAAGGGCGGCCAGCACGATGACGGGGAAGGGCACCGCCGCGAGCGTGATGGCGAGGAAGGCCGCGACGGCGATGAGAACGCTGCCCCGATCCGTCAACGCGCGCCTCCCGATCTTGAGGAGCGCCTCGACGACGATGACGAGGACGGCCGCCTTCACCCCGAGGAAGAGCGCCTCGACGAGGGCGACGTCGCCGATGAGCGCATAGAGGATGGAGAGCGCGAGCACGAGGGCCGCGCCCGGCAGGACGAAGAGAAGCCCGGCCACGAGCCCGCCCCGCACGCCGTGCAGGAGCCAGCCGGCATAGGTCGCCAGCTGCATGGCTTCGGGGCCGGGCAGCAGCATGCAGAAATTGAGGGCGTGGAGATAGCGCGCCTCGCAGAGCCAGCCGCGCCGCTCCACCAGCTCGCGATGCATCAGCGCCATCTGCCCCGCCGGCCCTCCGAAGGAAAGGAGCCCGATGCGCGCGAAGACGCGCGCCGCCTCGGCAAAGCTGGGTCTGGGCGACTCGCGATCCATGGCCCCCAGCCAAGCCCCCCGCACATGTCAGCACGATGACGCCGCCCGCCTCGACAGGCGATCGCCGGCGCGCCATGGTCAGCAAGCAGCCTTCTTGCCGAGGCGATACGAGAGGGAAGGCTGTGGACGAGAGATCGGCAGCGGGCGAGATGACGGGTGGCATTCCCATACCACCCGATGGCGTCGATGGTCTGGGCGACGCACCCGATCCGGCGACGCGGGAGGGCTTCCTCCCCCTAGTGGCAGCCCATGCCCGCGTGCTGGAGATCGGCCCCTTCGCCAATCCCGCCATCGCCCATGCGCGCTATCTCGACGTCCTCGACGCCGACGGCCTTCGTGCGCGTGCCGTCGCCCATGGGCAGGACCCTGCGGGCGTGCCGGAGATCGACTACGTCTCGCCGACAGGCGACCTCGCAATCGTGCCCGATCGTTTCGACGCTGTCTTCACGTCGCACGTCATCGAGCATCAGCCCGATCTCATCCGCCATCTGGAGGGCGTCGCGGACCTCCTCGAGCCTGGAGGGCGCTATTATCTGATGGTGCCCGACATGCGCTATTGCTTCGATGCACTCCTCGCTCCGACCCGCATCGCGCAGGTGCTGACGGCCCATTACGAGGAGCGACGCGTCCATACGCTGGAGAGCGTGCTCGAACACATCGCCTTCACGAGCCATAACGACGCCACCCGGCACTGGCGCGGCGACAGCTGGGACGCGGGCCGCCTAGCGCAGACGCGGGAGCGCGCGGAAGGCGCTCTCGCGGTCTATCGGGCGAGCGAGGGCGGCTATATCGACGTCCACGCATGGAAATTCACGCCGCAGGGCTTCGAAGGCCTGCTGCGGCGCCTCGGCCGGCTCGGCTATATCCGCCTCGTGCCCGAGATCGTCCATGAGACGCCGTGGCCTCGGTTGGAGTTCGCCGCGATCCTGCGCAAGCCGGCCGATTAGGCGTCGGTCTCCACCTCCGTCCCGGCGGTCGCGGCGCGACCCATCACCCGATCACACAGGTGCCATCACACGAACGACCCTTTCCCTTCTCGTGTGCAGACCTTAAGTCCGCTCGACCGGGCGCCCCCGCGCCGCAAGACGAAGGTGGCGCGATTCATGGCACGTGATTCGGACGATGCGATCCCGATCGAATCCTGGGACGAGCTTGCCGCCGACATCGAGGCCGGCGAGAAGCCGAAGGATCGGTGGCGGATCGGCACCGAGCACGAGAAGTTCCCCTTCTATCAGGACGATCTCGGCGCCGTGCCCTACGAGGCCGATGCGACGGGCCGCCCCGGCATACGCGCCGTGCTGGAGGGGATGCGCGATCTGGACGGCTGGGAGCCGATTCTCGACGGAGGGCGCATCATCGGACTGGCAGAGGCGGCGACGGAGAAGGGCCCCGGCGGCGCGATCAGTCTGGAGCCCGGCGGGCAGTTCGAGCTGTCGGGCGCGCCCTTGGAGACCATCCACCAGACCTGCTCGGAGGCCAACGACCATCTGAAGCATCTGCGTACGGTCGCCGAGCCCATGGGCATCGGCTTTCTCGGCCTCGGCTTCGACCCGCTGCGCAAGCGCGAGGACGTGCCGCTGATGCCGAAGCGGCGCTACGAGATCATGCGCTCCTACATGCCGCGCGTCGGCCAGCACGGGCTCGACATGATGCTGCGAACCTGCACCGTGCAGGTCAATCTCGACTTCGCGTCCGAGGCCGACATGGTCGACAAGATGCGCGCCTCGGTCGCGCTGCAGCCGATCGCGACGGCACTCTTCGCCAACTCGCCCTTCAAGGAGGGCCATCCCGCCGACGCCCTCTCGCTGCGCTCCCGTATCTGGCGCGATACCGATCCGGCCCGCACCGGCATGATCCCCTTCGTCTTCGACGAGGGGTTCGGCTATCAGGGCTATGTCGACTACGCGCTCGACGTGCCGATGTATTTCGTCAAGCGCGGCGACACCTATCACGACGTGGCCGGCGCCTCCTTCCGTCAGTTCTTCGAGCGCGGCCTCGATCAGTTGCCGGGCGAGCGGCCGACGCGCTCCGACTGGACGAACCACGTCTCGACCATCTTTCCAGAAGTCCGCCTGAAGCGTTTCCTCGAAATGCGCGGTGCGGACGGCGCGCCCTGGCGCCGCATCTGCGCGCTGCCCGCCTTCTGGGTCGGTCTCCTCTATGATGCGGACAGCCTCGGCGAGGCGCTCGAACTCGTCTCCGGCTGGACGACCGAGCAGCGCCAGGCCCTGCGGGACGCGGTGCCGGAGACGGGCCTCAAGGGCACGGTCGCCGGCATAGACGTTCATGCGGTGGCCAAGCGCGCCGTCGCCATCGCCCGCGAGGGGCTGACGCGGCGCGCCCGCATGGGCTGGGCGGGCGAGGACGAGACGAGCTTCCTCGATCCTGCGACGGAAGTGGCCGAGAGCGGCATCACGGCGGCCGAGCGCCTGCTGGCGAGCTATAGGGGCGACTGGGGCGAATCGGTCGCGCCTCTCTATGCCGAGAAGGCCTATTACTGAGCCCTCGCTCCCCATAGACGAGGCGCTGCCGGACCTGATGGCGGCGCTGGTCGCGTCCAACACCGCCGTCCTCATCGCGCCGCCGGGCGCGGGCAAGACCACGCGGGTGCCGCTCGCGCTCATGGACGCGGACTGGCGCGGCGACGGGCGCATCCTTGTCCTCGAGCCGCGCCGGCTCGCCGCCCGGGGCGCCGCGCAGCGCATGGCCGAGACGCTGGCCGAGAGGCTCGGCGAGACCGTCGGCCTTCGCGCGCGCATGGACGTCGCGGTCTCTGCGCGCACGCGCATCGAGGTCATCACGCAGGGCGTCTTCACCCGGATGATCCTCGACGATCCCGAACTGACGGGCGTCGCGGCCGTCCTCTTCGACGAGTTTCACGAGCGCTCGCTCGATGCCGATCTCGGCCTCGCGCTTGCCCGCGATGCGCAAGGGGCGCTGCGCGAGGACCTGCGCCTCCTCGTCATGTCCGCGACCCTCGATGCGGGCGGTCTCGCCTCGCTCCTCGGCGATGCGCCGGTGGTCGAATCGCTGGGGCGGATGTTTCCCGTCGAGACGCACTATCTCGGGCGCCCGAAGCGCGAGCGGGGCGAGCGGCTGGAGATGGCCGTCGCGGCCGGCGTCCGGCGTGCGCTGCGCGATGGGGCGGGCGACGTCCTCGCCTTCCTGCCGGGCCGGGGCGAGATCGCGCGGGCGCAGGACGCCTTGAGAGATCTTGGTGAGGCCGAGGTCGTCACCCTCCATGGCGGGCTCGACCGGCGGGCGCAGGATCGCGCCGTCCGGCCGGGCGACGGGCGGCGCGTGGTCCTCGCATCCGCCATCGCCGAATCGAGCCTGACGATTCCGGGCGTGCGGGCCGTGGTCGATGCCGGCCTCTCGCGCCGTCCGCGCTTCGACCCAAGCACGGGCATCACGCGGCTGGAGACGGGCCGGGTCTCGCGCGCGAGCGCCGATCAACGCCGCGGCCGGGCCGGGCGGCTGGGGCCGGGGCGCTGCTATCGGCTCTGGGACGAGCCGGAGACGCGGGCCCTCGTCCCCTTCGATCCGCCCGAGATCGTGAGCGCCGATCTCGGACCGCTCGCCCTCGCGCTGGCCGAATGGGGGGTGGCGGATGCGAACGCGCTGACCTGGGCGACGACGCCGCCTGCGGGGCCGCTCGCCGAGGCCCGCGCGCTCCTCTCCGGGCTCGGCGCGCTCGGCGAGACCGGCATCACGGCCTACGGCCGCGCGCTCGCCCGCCTGCCGCTGCCGCCCCGGCTGGCGCACATGCTGCTGCGCGCGCCGGAGCGCGATCGCGGGCTGGCGGGCCGGGTCGCGGTCCTCCTCACCGAGCGGGGCCTCGGCGGCGCGGCGCCCGACATCACGCATCGGCTCGACGGTTGGACGCGCGATGGCAGTCCTCGCGCACGCGAGGCGCAAGCCATGGCGAAGCGCTGGGTCCGGATGGCCGAGGCCGCGATGGTGGGGGAGGGTGGATCGCAGGCCGATATCGGGCGGGAGACACAGGCCGAGACCATGCGGGCGGCGCCGGGCGCGGACCGCGTCGGCGCCCTCGTCGCGCTCGCCTATCCGGAGCGTGTCGCGTTGCGCCGGCCTCAGTCTGCGCCTCGGAATGGCAGTCCCAGAACCCGCACAGTCCCCCGCGCCGACTACGCGACAGTGTCTGGCCGAGGCGCCATCATCGAGGCCGATGCGCCGCTGGCCCGCCATGAAGGCCTCGCCATCGCCGAGCTGACGGGTGCGGGCGCGTCGGGCCGTATCGCGCTCGCCGCGCCGTTGTCGCGAGGCGCTATCGAGGCGCTCTTCGCGGACCGCATCGGGACCCGCACCGACGTCGCCTGGGACGAGACGGCGGGCGCCGTGCGCGCTCGCCGGGTCCGGGCTATCGGCGCACTCGTCCTCGACAGTGCGCCCGCCCCTGTGCCGATCGGCGCCGGCGTGCCCGTTCTCATGGGGCGTTTGCGCGCCATCGGCGTGGCGCGCCTGCCCTGGGACGCGGCTGCCGAGCGGCTGCGCGCCCGGATCGCGCTCCTCGAAGGCCAGCCGGGAGACGAGGGGTGGCCGGGCGTGTCCGACGACGCCCTTGGCGATGCGCTGGACACCTGGCTCGCGCCCTTCCTTCCCGCCGATGCGCTTCGCCTCGATGCGATCACGCCGGGGCTCCTGCGCGAGGCGCTCCTCGCCCGCCTGACCTTCGAGCAGCAGAGACGGCTCGACGCGGAGGCGCCCGCGCAGCTCGCCCTCAAGGCGGTGCGGGTGTCGGTCGACTATGGCGCGGGGGCGCCCGCGGTCTCGGCCCGTGCGCAGGCCTTCTATGGGCTCGATACGCACCCGACGCTCGCTGGCGCGCCGGTCACGCTCACCCTCCTCTCGCCCGCCCGCCGCCCGCTCCAGACGACGCGCGACCTGCCGGGGTTCTGGCGGGGTTCGTGGAGTGCCGTGCGGGCCGAGATGCGCGGGCGCTACCCGAAGCACGACTGGCCCGAGCGCCCCTGGGAGGCCGCGCCCGGAGGCCGGATCTGAACGAGGCGCGTGCAGCCGCTCCCTTACGAACCGTTGACGCTGCCCCCTCGCCCATGTCACTCGATCGTCCGAAACATGCGGCGGGACGAGGCATTTATGACGGCAGACGAAGAGGCGGGCGCGCGGCCCTTGGGGGCGCGAAGGACGGCCTATGTGAACGGCGCCTACGTGCCGCTCGACCGGGCGCAGGTCTCGGTCCTCGATCGGGGCTTTCTCTTCGGCGACGGCGTCTACGAGGTCGCCCCGGTGCTCGATGGCCGGCTCTTCACCATGCCGCGCACGCTGGAGCGGCTGCAGCGCTCGATGGACGAGATCGACCTGAAGCCGCCGGTGCCCATCGAGCGGATCGGCCGGATCATCGTTGAGACCGCGCGGCGCAACGCGCTCGAAGAGGGGCGGGTCTATCTGCAGGTCACGCGCGGCGTCGCCGAACGCGACTTCGCCCATCCGCCGGAGGGCACGAAGGCCTCGCTCGTCCTCTTCACGCAGGCCGCGCCGGTCGCGCGCTCTGAGAAGTCGGAGCGCGGCATAGACGTCGCCACCGTCGCGGACATCCGCTGGCGCCGACGCGACATCAAGTCGATCTCGCTTCTCGCGCAGGTCATGGCGAAGGAGGCCGCACACGCGGCCGGCGCCTACGAGGCCTGGATGGTCGAGGACGGTTTCGTGACCGAGGGCTCGTCCTCGACCGCCTTCATCATCACGGCCGCGGGCGCGATCGTGACCCGCCCCTTGAGCAACGACATCCTGCCCGGGCTGACGCGCCGCGCCTTGCTGGAACTGGCCGCCGAGCAGGGCCTCGACGTCGAGGAGCGCCGCTTCACCGTCGAGGAGGCGATGAACGCCTCGGAGGCCTTCATGACGAGCGCATCGAGCCTCGTCATGCCCATCGTGCGGATCGACGGGCGCGCCATAGGGGGGGGCGGCCATGAGGGCGTGCCCGGCCCCATGACGAAGCGTCTGCGGGCGATCTATATCGACATGGCCCGCTCCGTCCCCGCACCCTCGATCCACGACGTGACCGACGATGGATGACGCGGCCTCGGCGGGCGATGTCCCCACCGGTCATGCTTCCGCCGGTCACGCCTTCGATCTCGACACGCTCGATCCCGCGACCCGCTACAAGCTCCTCACCGGCACCATCGTGCCCCGCCCCATCGCCTGGGTGACGACGCGCGACGGCGAGGGCCGGGCGAACGCTGCCCCCTACTCCTTCTTCAACGCCGTCAGCGCGACCCCGCCCGTCATCGTGATCGGCGTCGCCCCGCGCCCCATCGGCGAAGGCTTCGAGACCAAGGATACGGGCGCGAACATCGCCGAGCGGCGGGACTTCGTCGTCAACCTGGTCGACGAGGCTCATGCCGAGGCGATGAGCCTGACGGCCATCGACGCGCCGGCCGGCGTCGACGAGGCCGCGCTCGCGGGCCTCGCCCTCGTCGACGCGGAGACGGTCGATGCGCCGCGTATCGCGACCGCGCCGATCGCCTTCGAATGCCGGCTGCGCCAGATCGTCGATCTGGGGACGCATGACGGTGCGGACCGAGGCTTCATCGTCGGCGACGTGCTGCGCATCCATGCGCGCGCCGACGTGCTCGACCCCGAGACGATGCGCGTCGATGAAGCGGCCTACCGGCCAGTCGGGCGCCTCTTCGGCACGCTCTATGCGCGGCAGGCGGACCGGTTCCGGCTCGGTCGGCCGAGCTATGTCGACTGGGTGGCGGCTCAATCGAAGACGGAATAGGAAGCTTTGCCGACAATGTCGCTACGAGCCTTCTGCGACAATTAAGTCTTAAACTCTTCCCCCTAATTTTTAGCGATATTAGGGGTGAAGGATGACCGCGATCTCCATCGGTGACGGCGAAGGCGCGTTCGCGCGCGGCACGATCGGCATCGTCGTCGTGGACCCCGAGGCGCGCCTGTTACGCGTCAACCACGCCTTCACCGAGATGACCGGCATCGCGCCCGATTTCGAAGCCGGCGGTGCGCCGATGCGACTCCACGACATGCTCGACCCCTCTGTCGATGCGACCGTCCTCCTCGACCTCCTCATGCGCTTCGATCCGGAGAACGGCATCGTACCGTCCCGCTCGATCGACTATCGCCGGGCGGATGGCTGCTGCATCGGCCAGGTCGAGATCGGCGTCATCGCAAGGTCGCTAGACGAGGACGGCCGGCCGGCCAGCGTGACGCTCTCCATGGTGGACATCACCGAGGGCTGCGGCGTCGGTCCGCGCGACGAGCCCGAGGTCCGCTCGGCGGAGATCCGCTACAAGGACATCTACGAGAACATCGTCGAGGGCATCTACCGCTCCAGCCTCGACGGCGTGCAACTGAGCGCCAACCCCGCGCTTGTGCGGTTGAACGGCTACGATTCCGAAGCCGAGATGCTGACGGCGGTCGGCGACATCGCAGGCGAGTGGTACGTCGATCCCGCCCGGCGGGACGCCTTCCAGGAACTCCTCCACCGGCAGGGCTTCGTGCGCGACTTCGTCTCGGAGATCTATCGCCACAAGACGCGTGAGCGGATCTGGATCTCCGAGAACGCCAGGCTGGTGCGCGATCCCGAGAGCGGCGAGCCCTTATGCTACGAGGGCACGATCCGCGAGGTGACCACGACGGTCGAGTTGCTGCAGGAAAAGGAGAAGCTCGACAAGATCGCCGCCCAGGCCCCCGGCTGCCTCTTCCAGTCGCGCTTCCCGCCGGGCGCGCGGCCCTTCGTCAGCTATGCCAGTGCCGGACTGAAGACGCTCTGCGGTTTGGAACCGGCCAAGATGATTGCCGACATGCAGACCTTCGAGCGCCGGGTCCACCCCGACGACCGGGCCGCGCTTATGGAGGCGATTCTCGAGTCGGGGCGCACGCTACAGCCCTGGCGCAACGAGTTCCGCGTGCGCCGCACGGACGGGGTCGATATCTGGGTCGGCGGTGCCGCGCTGCCCGAGCGCCTGGTCGACGGCACGATCGTCTGGCACGGCTTCATGCAGGACGTGACGGAGGCGCGCATGGCGCATGCCAAGATCCACGACCTCGCCTTCTACGACACGCTCACCGGGCTGCCGAACCGCCAGATGCTGCGCGACCGGGCCCGTCAGGAACTGGCGTCGAGCGATCGGTCGGGCCAGTACGGCGCGGTCCTCTTCATCGATCTCGACAAGTTCAAGACGCTCAACGACACGCATGGCCATCATGTCGGCGACCGGCTTCTCGTCGAGGTCGCGCGGCGCGCTGGAGGATTGCCTGCGGGCCAACGACCTCGTGGCGCGGCTCGGCGGCGACGAGTTCGTCGTCCTCCTCACGCAGCTCTCGCAGGATCGGGGCGAGGCGTCCGAGCAGGCCGACACGGTCGCCGAGAAGCTGCGCGCGACGATCGACCGACCTTTACGCTTACCGAAACACTCAGCCAGATGCCTGGCCAGAAACGCGGCGAAACACTTGGCCAGACACTTGGCCAAACGCCTGGCCGAGACACTTGGCCAAACGCCTGGCGAGACCGAGGACGAGTCGGCGAGGCCATCGTCTTCCAGACGTCTCCCAGCATCGGCGTGGAGATGTTCCGGGGCCGCGCGATCGAATTCGACACACTTCTGAAGCGGGCCGAGCATGGCCATGTACCGGTCCAAGTCGAGCGGCCGTACGCGTGCGCCGTTTCTCGGTGCCGCTCGATGCCGATCGGAGGCGCGCCCGGGCGCCGAGATGGAGACGCCGGTGGCGCCGCGAGGCACGGTGGAGGCGCGAGACCGCCCTGATCGCCGCGAGGCGCGCGAGGCGATCGAGACCGGCGCGATCGATCTCTTCGATCCAGCCTCTCCTTGCATCGGGACGGTCGCATCGTCGCGGCGAGGCGCTGCTGCGCTGGCTCCATCCGAGCGCGGCGTCGTCGCGCCCAAGGCGTTGCTCGAGACGCCGATCGGATCGGTCTCTCCGGGCGCCTCCACGATCTCGATCCTGCGCCGCGCCTGCGCGATCGCGGCGGGCTGGCGCGGCACGGTCGGCCTCGGCGCGCTCACCCTCTCGATCAACATCGCGCCGATGCAGATCCAGGCCGAGGGTTTCGCCGACATGGTCGCCGCGATCGCCGCCGAGACCGGCGCGCCGACCGACCGGCTCGTCCTCGAGGTGACCGAGCGCCGCCATGCTGAACGATATCGCGTCCGTCGCCGAGACCATGCGGGTGATGAAGGCGACAGGCATCCGCTTCGCGCTCGACGATTTCGGCACCGGCTACGCGTCGCTCACCTATCTGAAGCGCCTGCCGCTCGACGAGATCAAGATCGACCAGTCCTTCGTGCAGGAGGTGACCGAGGATCGCGACGCCGCGGTCATCGTCGGCACGACGATCATCGCCGCGCGCCAACTCGGCCTTTCCGTTACCGGCGAGGGCGTCGAGACCGCCGAGCAGGCCCGGGCGCTGATCGGCTTCGGGATCGACCAGTTGCAGGGCTATCTCTTCGGGCGCCCGATGCCCGAACCCGCGTTTCGCAGGCTCGTCGTCGAGGCCGGGGCCGACAGGACTGGTGCGACAGGACTGGGCGGCGCGGGCGAAGACGTGCGGCTGGCAGGGTAGGGCGCCAGCGAAGTCCGGCCAGGTTTGCGCCCCCCACCGCCAGCCGTCAGTCTCGGTCACCGACCCGAGAAACCAGGGCGCGACGCGTAGCCCCACAGTCGATCTCGCCCCCGATCGCCCTCTCTGCTCGGTTCGCCCAGGACGGAAGCGATGCGATCGCCGCTCTGGATTCTCGGCTCGGTGCCCGAGGGTGACGAGAAGGCGAGGGCGGAGGGCGAGCGAGCGTTTGCAAGAACGGCCCTTGTGGCTGCTTCGCGCCTGGAGCAGACGGCTCTCGATCAACGACGCGAACCCACCCAGCCCGCCGGCGCGAGGCAACCAGCCCGCCGGCGCGAGGCAACCAGCCCGCCGGCGCGAGGCAACCAGCCCGCCGGCGCGAGGCAACCAGCCCGCCGGCGCGAGGCAACTAGCCCGCCGGCGCGAGGCAACTCAGCCCGCCGGCGCGAGGCAACCAGCCCGCCGGCGCGAGGCAAAAATGCGAGGCAAAAAATGCTAAGTACTAGAGATCGCGCAGCACGCTTGCGGGCTTGTGGCCTAAGGCACGGCCGGTGCCGACGAGGCCGAGGAGGATGGTGGTGAGGGTCGCGCCCAGCGCGACGCCGATGGCGATGAGGGGCGAGGGCGCGAAGGCGATGTCGATGACCTGCGTCGTCACCACCCAGGCCGCGAGCATGCCGAGCCCGACGCCGAAGATCGCCGTGATGCCGCCCAGCACCGCGTATTCGAGGCTGAACGTCGCCAGGAGCCGGGCACGCGTGGCACCGAGCGTCTTGAGGATCGTAGCCTCTCGGATCCGGTGGCGGTGGGCGGCGCTGAGGGCGCCGGCGAGGACGAGCACGCTGACGAGGAGCGTGACGCCGGACGCGCCGCGGATCGCCCAGGCAAGGCGGCCGACGATGTCGTTGACCGTCTCCAGCGCCTCCTTGACCCGGACCGCCGTCACGGTGGGGAAGTCCTGGCCGACGCGCCTCAGGAGCGCGCCCTCGCGCGCCGCGTCGCCGCCATCTGGATAGGCCAGCGTCGCGAGCACGCCGTGGGGGGCGCCGGCGAAGGTGTTGGGCGAGAAGACCATGACGAAGTTGATGCCCAGGCTCTCCCACTCGACCTCGCGCGTGTTGGCGAGGCGGGCGGTGATCTCGCGGCCGAGCACGTTGACGGTCACCTCGTCGCCGACGGCGAGGCCGACGCCTTGCGCGATCTCGTCGTCGAAGGAGACGAGAGGCTCGCCCGCATAGTCCGCCGGCCACCAGTCGCCCGACATGATGCGATCGCCGTCGGGAATGGTCTCGGCATAGGTGATGCCCCGATCGCCGCGAATCGCCCATTCGGTATCGGGCGTGGCCTCGATCTCGCCGCGCGGAACGCCGGCGAGCGAGACGACGCGGCCCCTGAGCTGCGGGCTCGTCTCGAGGACGGCTTCGGGCGCTTCGCGCTCCATGAGGGCGAGGAAATCGCCGGTCTGGTCGCGCTGCACGTCGAGGAAGAAGAAGGACGGCGCCTCGGCCGGCAGCACGTCGGCGATCTGGCGGCGCATCGAGGTGTCGATGAGGGCGAGGGCGACGAGGAGCGCGAGGCCGAGCCCCATGGAGAGGACGATGGTGGGGGTAAGCGCGTTGGGCCGGTGGATGCTCGCCAGCGCCATCCGGCTCGCGACGCCCCTCGGCGCCGGCAGGCGGCGCGCGGCGGCCATGATGCCCCAGGCGAGAAGCCTGAGGAGGCCGAAGACGATGACGGCGCCGCCGAGATAGCTCAGCGCCAGCATGCGATCGTCGGAGAGGAGGACGGCAAGCCCGCCGAGCGCGGCAGCGGCGATGCCGGCGAGCGCGAGGTCGCTCCAGGCGAGCGATCCCGCCTCGGCCCGGTTCCGGAAGAGCGCCTGCGCCGGCATGCGCCGTGCCCGGGCCAGCGGCAGGATGGCGAAGGTGAGGGCGGTGAGCACGCCAAAGGCAGCCGCGAGCGCGAGCGCACCTGGATAGAGCCCGGTCTGGAGGCGGGCGGGGAGGAGATCGCCGAAGGCCGCGTCGATGAGCGTCGGCAAGGCCGCGCCGACCACGAGCCCGATCGCGATGCCGACGAGCGCCATCAGCAGGATCTGGATGAGATAGGTCGCAAAGACCGTGCCGGCGGGCGCGCCGAGGCTCTTCAAGGTCGCGACGACCTCGCGCTTGCCGTCCATGTAGGCGCGCACCGCGTTGGCGACGCCGACGCCGCCGACGACGAGGGATGTGAGCCCGACAAGGACGAGGAACTGGCTGAAGCGCTCGATCTGGGTGGTGAGGCGGGGCGAGGCGTTGTCGCGCGTCTGGATGCGCCAGCCGAGGTCGGCATAGCGCGTCTCGAGCCGGTCCTTGACGAGGGCGAGATTGGCGCCGGACGCATCGTCGAGGGCAAGTCGCGCCTGGTAGCGGATGAGGCTGCCGGGCTGCACGAGACCGGTCGCCTCCAACTGGTCGAGCGAGAAGAGGGCGCGCGGCCCGAAGCCGAAGCCGGAGCCGAGCCGGTCGGGCTCGGTGTCGATAAGGCCGGTGAGCACGAAATCCTGCCGCCCCAGCGAGACGCGGTCGCCGAGGACGAGGCCGAGCCGCGCGGCGAGAAGGGGCTCGACGACGAGGCCGGGCCTGCCGTTCTCGCCCATGAGCGCGGCATCGAGCCCGCCGCCGCCCTCCAGCGTGAAGGCGCCGAAGAGGGGATAGTTCTCGCCTACGACCTTGACGGAAGCGACGGCGCTCTCGCCGTCGGGCGTGCGGACCATGCCGGTGAGGGTCGCGAAGCGGGCGACGGTGCCCTCGGCGCCTAGATCGTCGATCGCCGCATCGGGTAGCTCGCGGTGGATGAGCGAGACGCCGAGATCGCCGCCGAGAATGGCGCGGCCCTCGCGCGCGAGCCCGTCCTGCATCGCGCCCGCCAGCGAGCCGACGCCCGCGATCGAGGCGACGCCGATGGCGAGGCAGGCGAGGAAGATCGCGAAGCCCGACAATCCGCCCCGCATCTCGCGCAAGGCGAGGCGCAGCGGCACGGGCAGGCCCGTGAGACGGAGGGAACGGTTGCGTCGGTCGGGTGTCGCGGGCGCGGCGAGATCGGCCGCGACGCTCATTCCGCCGCCTCCAGCGCCGTCGTATCGGGCGTCGTGTCGCCAAGTGCCGCGTGAAGAGGCGCATGGCGGCGCGACGGTCGGTCCTCCTCGATGCGCCCGGAGCGCAGACGGACGACGCGGTCGCAAGCCTCGGCGAGCTCGGTATCGTGGGTGACGAGGACGGCCGTCGTGCCCCGCTCGGCCGCCAGCCGGAACATGAGCGAGACGATCTGCGCGCCCGTCGCCTCGTCGAGATTGCCCGTCGGCTCGTCGGCGAGGAGGATGCGCGGCGCAGGGGCAAGGGCGCGGGCAAGCGCGACACGCTGCTGCTCGCCGCCCGACAATTCGGTCGGATAGTGGCCGGTGCGATCGCCGAGCCCCACGTCGCCGAGCGCGGTCGCGGCCTTCTCGAAGGCCTGGCCGTCGCCGGCCAGTTCGAGCGGCACGGCGACGTTCTCGAGCGCCGTCATGTTGGGGATGAGATGGAAGGACTGGAAGACGATGCCGACATGGCGGCCGCGAAAGCGGGCCAGCGCGTCCTCGCCCATGGCGGTCACGTCCTCGCCGGCGATTTCAGCCCGCCCGGCATCGACCCGCTCCAGCCCGCCCATCACCATGAGCAGCGTCGACTTGCCCGAGCCCGACGGCCCGACAAGGCCGACCGACTGGCCCTTGGGCACGTCGAGCGAGATGTCCTTGAGGATGTGCACCCGGCTCGCGCCCTGGCCAAGGCTGAGGTCGATGCCGGTGAGGGCGATATCGGGTGCGGGGTCGGTCAAGGCGGGCGATCCTGTGGCGGGCAAGGGTTCTATAGGGCGGAAGGGCTTTGCGAGGAGGCGGGCGGATGGGGCGGGACGGTGTAGAACGGTCGGTGGCAGGGCTAGGGGCAGGGCTGGCGTGCAGCCTCTCCCCTCGCCATATGGTGAGCGAACGCGGTCGGTCCAGCCGACGGGTCCCGCGCGACACGGCAAAATGGTGATGGAAACCATCGATGGTATCGATAGTCGTCAGGCTGGCATCCTTCGGAACGCCGATTGAACCGACGTCTGGCACCCGTTCCGCCGGCTTTGGGATTCGGCCCGGCGGTGGACGCGTGCGACATTTGGCTGCGCAAGCCGCAACGGTGCGCCGATGCGGTGCGCCGATGCGGTGCGCCGATGCCTGGCGTGCCCGAATGGCCGATGTTCTGACAGTCGCCGCCGCGCCCGATCCGTTCTCTCGATCACGACACCCTCTGCGAGGTTTTCCGTTGGCTCCACACTCTGATCCGTTCCGCCAACCGATGCCGCCCGCGCCGCGCTCGTCGGTCGGGCGTCTCTTCGGTCATATCCTCGGCCGGTCTATCGCCCGCCTGCCCGGCGCCGTGCTGACCCTGACGGCGCTCCTTGCGGCATCGCTCGTCGCGCCCGCCGCCGCCGCGCCCGTCCGCATCCTCGCCATCGGCGACAGCCTGACGGCCGGCTACGGGCTCGCCGATCCGGCGGACGGGTTCGTGGAGAGCCTGGAGACGGCGCTGGAGGCGGCGGGTCACGATGTCGAGGTCGTCGACGCGGGCGTCTCGGGCGATACGACGACGGGCGGCGCGGCGCGGCTCGACTGGGCGCTCGGCGGCGGCGACGATATCGACGGCGCGATCATCGAGCTCGGCGCCAATGACGGGCTGCGCGGCGTCGATCCCGATGCGTCCCGCGCGGCGCTCTCGCGGATGATCGAGGGGCTGCAGGCGCGGGGCGTCCCCGTTCTCCTCACCGGCATGCTCGCCCCGCCCAACATGGGCGACGACTACGGCGCGCGCTTTAACGCGATCTTTCCCGAACTGGCCGAGACTTACGGCACGCTCTTCTATCCGTTCTTCCTCGAGGGCGTCGCCGCGCTGCCCGAACTCAACCAGGCCGACGGCATCCATCCCAACCCCGAAGGGGTCGACGTGATCGTGTCCAACATCCTGCCGAGCGTCGAGGCGCTCCTCGCCCGCATCGCGGAGCGGGGCTGACATGGCGCTGGACGAGACCCGCGGGCCCGATACGCCCAGCGTCGATACACCCAGCTCGGATACGCCAGGTTCCGACACACCCAAGATCAATCCGCTCCTCAAGCTCGTCTTCGAGATGGGCCCGCTCGGCGTCTTCTTCGTCGCCAATGCGACGGCGGACGATCTCTTCGTCGCGACGGCGGCCTTCATGGTCGCGTCCACCATCTCGCTGGGCGTGCTCTGGGCGCTCACGCGGCGGCTGGCGATCATGCCGCTCGTCACGGGCGTCATCGTGCTGGTCTTCGGCGGTCTCACGCTCTGGCTCCAGGACGAGACGTTCATCAAGATGAAGCCGACCATCGTGAACGGCCTCTTCGCCGCCGCGCTGGGCATCGGCCTCTTGCTTCGCAAACCCCTGCTGCAGGTCGTGCTCGAGGGCGCCTTCGACCTCACCGATCTCGGCTGGCGCCGGGTGACGCTGGCGTGGACCCTCTTCTTCGTCTCCATGGCGGTGCTCAACGAGGTGCTGTGGCGCAACATGAGCACGGACGCCTGGGTGACGTTCAAGACCTTCGGCTCGCCCGCCATCACCTTCGTTTTCGCCATCGGCCTCACCCCGCTCCTCACCCGCCACGCGCCGGAGACCGGGGTGGAGGGAGAGGAGGCGGAGAACTCGTAGACATTGGCGGCCGCCCGGCCGGGGGGATGTAGGCGACCGCCATCCGGCGCGTCCCGGTTAACGGGGCTGTTCGGGACGCTCCGATCCACCGCGGCGCTCGGGCCCGCGCTCGTCGCCGCCGCGATCATGACCGTGCCCCCGCCGTCCGCCATCCCGGCCGCGCCGGCCCCGGTCGGACTGATCGAGCTTGCCGTCGTCGTTCCGGTCCATACGCTCGACGATGCCGTCGAAGCGCTCTTCGAGCTCGGCCGCCGTGATGCTCGCGTCGCCGTTGGGGTCGAGGCGCTGGAAGGCGCGCACGCGGCGGGTCTCGGTCATGTCCTCCCAGACGGTTCCGAATTCGGCGAGGGACAGCGCGCCGTCACCATCGGCATCCGCCGAGGCGACGCGGGCGGCGATGCCGGCATCGATCTCGGCCTGGGTGAGCGCACGGTCGCCATCAGTGTCGAAGCTCCGAAGGATCTCCATACCACCGTGCCTGCCGCCATCATGTCCACCAAGGCCTCGGCCCTGTGCGAAGGCGCTGCCGCCGATTGCGAGTAGGCCGACGGTGGTCGCGACGACGGCGGCGGAGGTAAGAGCCAGGAGGCGGCGGTTTCGAATACTGCGTGTCATATCTTCGATCTCCATCGATCAGGGGGCTGTCGATGGACGCAAGATGGCTATGCTCTGTCGCAGTACGATACCGGGTCCGGCACCATTCGGTCGCGCCGCGTCTCGCCGCGCCTCGCTGATACGGAGCGATACACATCGCCGAGGGATGCGCCGCGTCGCACCGCTTCCTCGCGCTCGCGCGTGCCGCTAGTCTCGCGCTATGTCCCAGCCCCACATCCTCGTCGTCGACGACACGCGCGACATTCGCGATCTCCTCGCGCGCTACCTCCGCAAGAACGGCCTGCGCGTCACGACGGCCGAGAACGCGGCGGCCGCGCGCCAGGCGCTCGCCGCCTCGGCGATCGACCTCGCCGTCCTCGACGTCATGATGCCGGGCGAGGACGGTCTCTCGCTCACCCGGTCCCTGCGCGAGGAGGGCCGCGTGCCGGTCATCCTCCTCACCGCGATGGGCGAGGAGACGGACCGGATCGTCGGGCTCGAAGTCGGCGCGGACGACTACGTGACCAAGCCCTTCAATCCGCGCGAACTCCTCGCCCGCATCCGCGCCGTGCTGCGCCGGGCGCAGGCGTTGCCCGCGAGCCGCGAGCCGGTCGCCGCCCAGACCCTCAACGCCCTGCGCTTCGCGGGCTGGACGGCCGATCTCGACCGGCGCGAGATCATCGGCGAGGACGGTGTCGCGGTGCCGCTCTCGACGGGCGAATTCCGCATGCTGGCCGCCTTTCTGGAGCGCCCCGGCCTCGTCCTCACCCGCGACCAGTTGCTCGACCTCACCCGCGGGCGGGCCGCCGTGCCCTTCGATCGCTCGGTCGACAATCAGATCAGCCGCCTGCGCCGCAAGATCGAGCCCGACCCGGCCAATCCGTCGCTCATCACGACGGTCCGGGGCGACGGCTACCGCTTCACCGCCCGCGTGACCCGCGCCGGCGAGGCGGAGGGGCTGTGAGCGCTGGCCAGCGGGCGAGCGAGGGGGCGAGCGCGCGAGCGTGGCTCGGCCGGCTGACGCCGCGCTCGATCGCCGGGCAGATGACGGTGCTCCTCGTCGGGGCCCTCTTCGTCGCGCAGCTCCTGTCCGCCATCCTCTTCCTTCAGGAGCGACAGGAGAGCTTCAGGAGCACCTTCGCGGATGGGGCGGCCCTGCGCGTCGCCGGGCTCGTACGCCTCGTCGAGGAGGCGCCTCGCGGCCTCGGTCAGCGTATCGTGCGGGGCACCGGGGCCGGTCCCGGCCTTCGGGTCCGGCTGAGCGATACGCTGCCCGCACCGCCACCCGATGCCCGCACCGCGCGCGGACAGGCCGAGGTGCTGGCGCGCGCCCTGTCGCGGCCGGCGGAGGACGTTCGGGCCGTTCGGATCGGCCGGCGGGGCGGACCTCGCACGCTTGTCTTCGCCGTGCGCCTGGAGGGGCCTCGCCCGGGTTGGCTCGTCGCGGAGATCAGACCGCCTAGCCCGCCGCCGATCGGGCGCGCTTTCCTCATCGTCTTCGCGATGAACGCGCTTGCCATCGGCACCGTCGTCGCCCTCGCCGCCCGCCGTCTCGCCAGGCCGTTGCGGCGCCTTCAGGGGGCGGCCGAGCGCTTCGGGCGGGGCGAGCCCGTCGGTGCGCTCACCCTGGAGGGTCCCGACGAGGTGCGCCGCGCCGCGGCTGCGTTCAACGAGATGCGGGACCGGTTGGAGCGCCTCATCCGCGACCGCACGATCATGCTGGCCTCCCTCAGCCACGATCTGCGCACCCCGATCACGAGCCTGCGGCTTCGGGCCGAGTTCGTCGAGGACGAAGAGACGCGCGAGCGCATCGTCGAGACGCTCGATGAGATGCGCGCCATGACCGAGGAAGCTCTCGCTTTCGCCCGCGACGATGCGGTGCGCGAGGCCCGCCGCCCACTCGACCTGACGGCGCTGGCCGAAAGCCTCGCCGACGACCTCAGGGCACGCGGCGCCGAGGCGGAGGTGACGGGCACGGCGCGGGTTGTGGCCCCGGTCCGCGTCAACGCGCTGCGCCGGGCCCTGCGCAACCTCACCGACAACGCGGTCGCCTATGGCACCCGCGTGCGGATCGCCGTCGAGGAGAGGGAGGCCGGCATCACCGTCCTCGTCGACGACGATGGGCCGGGCATTCCGATGGAGGACCGCGAGCGCGTCTTCACGCCCTTCGTGCGCCTGGAGACCTCGCGCAGCCGCGAGACCGGCGGCACCGGTCTCGGCCTCGCAATCGCCCGCTCGCTCGTCCGCGCACAGGGCGGGGATATCGCTCTCGAAGACGCACCGTCAGGCGGTCTGCGGGTCCGGGTGACGCTGCCGGTCTGATGCTAGATCTGGAGCATGCCCCGACGCATGAGGTCGAGCGAGAGGACGGTAAGGACCGCCTTGAACGCGATGCGGAATCGCGCCTCCGGCAATCGCCTCAAAAGCGCGGTCCCGGTGAGCGTGCCGAGGAAGCCTGTCGCGATCATCGCCGCGATGAGGACGACATAGGGGCCGAAGGCGAAGCCGAGGAGGCCGAAGACGATCACTTTGAGGCCGTGCTGGATGACCATGGCGGCGGCATGCGTCGCGACCAGCGTCATCCGCTCGGGAAAGGCGGCACCGAAGACGGCGGCCACGAAGGGGCCGGTCGCGCCGAAGAACATGGTGAGGAAGGAGCCGACGAGCCCGCCGCCGGTAAAGCTCCAGGGCGAGGCGACGGCGAGCTTGGGGACCTTCACCCAGGTCATGACGAGGACGAAGGCGCCCAGCATCAGCCCGAGCCACGCCTCGGGCAGCGCGATGACGAAGCGCCCGCCGAGCCCCGCCCCGACGACGGCCCCGACGACGAAATAGCCAATCGCCCGCCAGTCGACATGCCGGCGCTGAACGACGAGGCGTCCGAGATTGGAGCCGATCTGCACCACGCCGTGCACCGGTATGAGCGCCGCGACGGGCATCCCATAGGCCATCACGGCGAGGAGCGCGACGCCGCCCCCGATCCCCAGCCCCGCCGTCAGCGCGGACGTGAGGAAGCTGACGGCAACGAGAAGGAGGGCGAAGCCGGCCGGGAGATCGGGCGGTATGAGCGTCATCTCGCGGACCCTAGAGGCCTGCGAGAACGATCGCGTCCGTCGCCTCTCGCGGCACGATGGCGCCGGGGTGCTGGATGACGACGCCGGCGAGCCGGTGGCCGGCAAGGGTGGCCGTGAACGGGTCCACCCCCCGCATCCGGGCGGCGAGATAGCCGGCGTTGAAGCTGTCGCCGGCGGCCGTCGTATCGATCGGTTTGATCGAATCGGGCACCGGCACGTGGTCCTGCAGCGTGCCGACCGACACGTGGGCGCCGCCAGGCCCGTCCTTGATCACGATCTCTTCGCAGCCCGCTGCCTCGAAGCGCGCGCGGGTCTCCTCGATCCGGGTGTCGCCCCAGAGCATGCTCTCGTCCTCGAAGGTCGGGAGGGCGATCTGTGCGAGGCGGCTCGCGCGGCGGATGGTGCGCTGCGCGCGCTCGCGGTCGCCGGCCCAGTTGCGCGGGCGGTAATTGGTGTCGATGGCGACGACGGCGCCCTTCGCGCGGGCCGTCTCGATGGCGCCGAAGAGCGTCTCCAGCTGCTCCGGCGTATAGAGCGAGAGCGAGATGCCCGAGAGATAGACGAGCCTCGCGTCCTCGATGCCGCGCACCACCCGCGCCTGCCCATCGAGCCGGAAGAGTTCGCGCGCGGGCGACGTATCGCGCCAGTAGAGAAAGGTGCGCTCGCCCCGCCCATCGGTGTGGATGAGGTAGAGGCCCGGCACGCGGTTCGCGGCGCGCAGCACCGTCTCGGTGCCCACGCCCTCGGCCTCGGCCAGGGCGAGAATGTCGTTGGAGAACTCGTCGTCGCCGAGCGCCGTCGCGTAGGACGACGCGGCGCCGGAGCGGGCGAGGTAGACGGCGGTGTTGAACGTGTCGCCGCCAAAGCGCGGCGCATAGCGCCCGTCCGCCTCGCGCGCCAGCTCGACCATCACCTCGCCGATGCAGAGGGCGCGGCCATCGGGCTTGAAGTCGATCATGGGGGACGGGTCCGTGGCTGGCTGACGGGCTGGCGAAAGGGCCGACCGGTCGGGTGGCCTCGGGCGCGACATGCCATGGCGGGGGGCAAGCCCGCAAGCTGGGGCGACGGCCAAGGCGATAAAGGTCGTGCATCTACCGGTTGCCGAAACGGCGCGCCGCCCGATGTGAGAGAAGCGTAGCGGATCAAACGGGCGAATCCGGGGCTTTCGCCCGGTCCGCATCGCGCCACAGCCCCCCGATCGCCGCCGGCGATCCATCGGAGACGACCCATGACACGACAGACATCCGCGCGCTTCGCCGTTCTCGCCGCGCTCTTCATGACGCTGGCCGCCTGCCAGTCCACCTCCGGTGCGCTACCCGACACCGACGACTGCACGTCGATCAACGAGAACAACCGCGAGCGTTGCCAGACCGGGATCTGATCCCCGCGCCGCCCGGCGTCTGAAGCCATTCCAGCGAAGGTTTAAACGCATAGAGGCGTCAGGAACCGCGACCTGGTGGCTCCAGAAGACTGCCGGGCGCTGCCCTTCACCCTATCGCCCGGCCATGCGACCGGGCGTAGCGCCGCTCCGATCCCGTTCGGTCGGGTCGGTGCGCCGGGTCGGTGTCGGCGCGACGCTCTACGCCGACACCGTCCGTCCGCGCTCCGGAAAGCTCGCCGCCGATCACGTAGCGCAGAATGTCGACGACCTGCTCGGGCTCCTCGGCGACGGCTAGCGCGGCGGCGTCGATCTCTTTCAGCGCGTGAGCGTCGTCGGGCCCATGCAGGATGACGAGCGACTTGCCGAGTGCCGCCGCATAGCCGGCATCGAAGGCGGCGTTCCACTGCTTGTACTGCTCACCGAACCGCACGACGACGATATCGGCGTCCGCGATGCCCTTACGGGTGCGGATGGCGTTGATCTGCGCGCCCTTGCGGTCGTGCCAGACCTTGCTCTCCTCGGCCCCGAGGATCGCGACGCCGCAATCGTCGCTGGCCGCGTGGTCGGTGACCGGGCCGCTGAAGACGACGTCGAGATCCGTCGCGCCCGACACGATCCGGTCGCGCCAGTCGGTGTGGATCTCGCCGGACAGATAGACAGTCAGCATCGTGAAAAGACCTCCCCCGCCGGCGCGCTCCCGCACCGGCCACGTCGATCCCATAGGCGTCCTTCCCCGTGGACGACAAGTCCGGCCGCCGCGATCGCGCAAGACTGCCGCGCCCGGGTCGTGCCGGTCGTCCTCCCGGTCCTGCATGAGACGGCGCTCTCGGGAAGCGATGGGAGACTCCCGCGCGGCTCGCCTCCTCATCAAGGCATGGCCCTCGTCGCCCGCGATTGGGGTGCGGCGGAATGAACCCTTGGACCCCCTCGACCATTGAGACGGTGGCGGACCCCGCCGCATGACCCCTCGGCGTGACCCTGCCGCGTGACCCTGCCGAGAGCGGCCGAGGTCGACCTCTCGCGTAGGGCTCGGCAAGGCGCGCATCGCGGAGCGCGACGTCGCGCGTCTCCGGTTCTCCAACGGACCCTAGGGGTGCGACACTTCCGTCCATGCCGTCCCCAAACCCTCCGCTCGCGCCGCCCTTGCGACCGTCGATGGGCGGCGCCGACACCACGCGGCGTTTCATCGGCGACGCCTTCGCGCTCGCCGACATGGGGCCAAAGCCGCTCGCAAGCTTCAAAGGCGCTCGGCCCATCTACCGGGTGGAGGGGGAACGCAGCGGCGGGGACGCGTGCGCTCCGCGATCGGGCGACGCGCTGGCGCCGCCCGTCGGACGCAGGATGGAACGCGGTCGGCTCGTGCGCCTCTGGGGCGAAGCGCGCCGGGCGCTCTTCATCGAGGAGCTGACGCGGACCGTTCTCGAGGGGTCGGCAGGGCGCGATGGCGAGACGCGGGACGGCGTGATGCTCGCGTCCTCCTGACCGAGGCGCTGCAGCCGGCGCTCGAGCGGCTTCAGTGTGTGCGTCTCATTCGGCCCGCGTCCGCGGGCGGACCCGTGCGACGTCCCACCATAGGGACTGGCGCGCCGGGCGCCGGCGATGGGGAACGCGCCTGAATGTCCGAAATCGTCGCGCAACTCAGCGATCCGATCGGTTGGCTGATCATCGCCCGGGGGCGCGCTTTAGGCGGCCGCCTGTCTCTTCAGGAACCAGATCGTCCTGCGGGCCATGCTCCTGGCCGGAACGATGCGCGCTGGTCGAATGGCGATCCGTCGACGGCGTCGGATTTCGTCTTCTCCTTCCCGCGCCTCCTCGACCCCGCCACCGCGGCGCCTTTCGCCAGCCAGTTCTTCGCCGTGCGCGGTGCCGAGGCCATCGCGGCAGGCGAGCAGGCTGCTGACACGCTCACCGTCGATGCGCGCGATGCGTGGACGCCGATCGTGGCGCTGGGGCGCCCGACGCCGACCTTCCTCGAATCGCTGGTCCATATGCCGAGCCTGCCGGTCCACGCGGCGTCGTCGGGCTCGGCCTTCACAAGCGTCACGGCGCGCAACCCGTCGCTCGGCGCCGCTCCACCGATCAGGGCGATATCCTGCGCCGGCGTCAGGGATGCGGCGACATTGGTGGCCGGGATGCTGAACCGGACGTCCATGGCGGCTCCCTCGTTCGGCCTGAAGAGCGATCTACCGGGTCCGGCGCGGCTTGGCTGTGATCCGTGTCACAGCCACGGCTCCGATTATCGCCACCGGCGGGGCTTCATCGCGCAATCCCGCACCGAGACCACCCCGCCGGGTGATCGGCCGGTCGACCTCGCCAGTTGCCATTTTCTATCGGAGGTCGCGCTGCCCTCAAGAGGCCGCGCCCATGCCGGCCGCTCTGCTTGGATCGCGCGAATGCCCGCGTCGGCGCATGCCCTGCGGCGTCCCGGGTCCTGGCACCCCTGGGGCGACCCGATGGGATTAACGCTGACGGTCTAATGGTTTCCAAGGTGTGAGCGCGTTCACGGCACCGCCTGAAGCTGACCTGCTACCGCCGGACGAACGAGGCGTGCGCGGTAATTCCAACCAGCCTTGCCGCCTCGCCTCAAGGGGCCTCAGTGATGACGGCCCGGCGACTGCGCGACAGACTGTTGTCTAGACGTGGGGCTGCGGCTTCGATTCCCATAGGACGCTTGACCATGGCAACATTCGGCGTCGACACCGCCAGCGAGTTCCTCGATCCCAACGACGCTTTCTTGAGTCTGCGCAAGGCCATCGCGCTGGCGAACGATGAAACGAACGATGAAACGAACGACGCGGGCAAGGACCAGATCACGTTCGACACCACCGTCCTCGACGGCGGCGGCACGATCTCCCTTGGCGGCACGCAGCCCGAGCTGAACTCCAGCATCGCGATCGACGTTTCAGAGTTGCCAACGCTTGTCGGTTGCACCGCGAGCGCCCGTCGCTCCAGCCAGGCCGCCGACACATGTCGAGCAACCGGTCCTTCCGTTTCGTTTTCGGCCTGCCGCGCCATTCGGATCGTCGCCAAACCAGCGATCGGGGCGGACTTCGGTTGACCTGAGACCCGTCACGCTGCGTATCGGCGACCGGGCGGCAGCCGACAAGGTCCCAGAGCGACTCCGGCAACGTCTGGCCTGGTTCGCGAGCCTGCCTCCATCCGTCGTTCTCGATCACCGAACCAAGGTTTGCTGGAATGGTGCTCTCCGTGGACGATTGAGACCAATGACGGTCTTGGCAGGTGCACGTGAGCCACGTCGGCGGGCGGCAACCGGTCTCGACGCCAGTCGCTGGCCATCGTAGCGCTTGCCGAACGACGGACCTGTGTGGATCGGATCGAGGGACGGCACGGCGATGATCAGCGTGATAGGGGCGGGTGCGTTCGGGACGGCGTTGGCGATCGTCTGGTCGCGGGGTGGCCGGCGGGTTCGGCTCGTAGCGCGCGACGCCGATCGCGTGGCGGCGCTGTCGGATGGCGAGAACGCACGCGATCTTCCGGGCATCGCCTTCCCGCCCTCGCTTGAGATCGATACCGAGATCGGCCGGCCGTCCCTCGTCGCCTATGCGACGCCGGCACAGACCTTCGCCGACATCGTGCGGGCCTATCCGGCGGCGGAGGGCGTTCCGGGGATCATCTGCGCGAAGGGCATCGACCGGGAACGGGGCGCCCTCCTGCCCGATCTCGTGCCGGCGGGGCGCGTCTTCGCCGTATTGTCGGGGCCGGGCTTCGCCGGTGAGATCGCACGCGGGCTCCCCACCGCCATGACGCTCGCGGCCGACGATCTCGCAACGGCGCTGCCGCTCGCCAAAGAGCTGAGCGATGCGCGCTTCCGGCTTTACGCGTCCGACGATCCGACGGGGGTCGCCGCTGGCGGCGCGCTCAAGAACGTCGCGGCGCTCGCCTGCGGCATGGCGCGGGGGCTGGCGTTGGGGGCGAGTGCGGAAGCCGCGCTGGCGACGCGGGCCGCGAGCGAGCTGACAGGGCTCATCGTCGCACTCGGCGGGCGGCGGGAGACGTTTTACGGTCTGTCCGGCCTCGGCGACCTCATGCTGACCTGCTCGTCGCCCCAATCGCGCAACTTCCGGTGCGGACAGGCTTATGGCCGGGGCGAGGTCTGGGGCGAGACGCTGGCCGAGGGCGTTCATACGGCCGGTATCGCCGCTCGGCTCGCCGCACGTCACCGTCTCGATACGCCGGTCATCGATGCCGTCCTGGCGATCCTCGAGGGCCGTGTCAGTCCGGCCGAGGCCATGGATGCGCTCATGCGCCGGCCTTTGCGGGCCGAAGCGGGGTAGGCGCGCCGCCGGAGCCGTCGGACGTAAGACGAGCCAGCCGAAGGCGTGGACCGGGGCGCTCACCGTGGCCATAGTGACGCCATGCCCGTCTTCGACCCCGAACCGTCCGACGAACCCATCCCCGAAGCGCGGCCTCAGGGCGCGGCGTCGGCCAAGCGCCGCGAGCGCCGTCCTCCCCGGCCGATCACCGAGGACTATCTCCAGCGTGCCGCCCTTTATTATCTGGAGCGCTATGCGTCGTCGGCCGAGAACCTGCGCCGCGTCCTTCGCCGCAAGGTACGCCGCTCCTGCCTCCATCACGGCACGCCGCCCGAGGCGCACGAGGCCGAGATCGAGGCCGTCATCGGGCGCTGCCTGCGGGTCGGTCATCTGGAGGACGCGCGCTATGCCGAGATGCGCGCCGAGACCCTGCGCCGCCGCGGGCTCTCGACCCGGATGATCCTTGCCAAGCTGGCCGAGAAAGGCGTCGCCGCGGATCTCGCCCGCACGGCGCTTGAGACCGTCGACGAGCGTGCCGATACAGGCTTCGATGCGGACGAGACCGCCGCCCGCGCCTTCGCGCGCCGCCGCCGCCTCGGTCCCTATCGCCGCGCCGACCGCGAGGAGAAGCGCGACCGTGATCTCGCCGCCCTCGCACGCGGCGGCTTCGCCTTCGAGACGGCGCGCCGCATCATCGATTCGGCGCCCGACGACCTTAACGAAGGGGTTTGAAAAGCCAGCCTTCCGTCCCAAGCCGGGACGAAATCGGTCCGCGAGCCCGCACCCCATTCGAAACGGTAAACTTTCAGCCGCGGTCTTAACGTGACCTAACCCAAGGAAAGGTAACGGAAAGAGCGACCGTGCCGGGTGATTCGCACCCACCTCCCATGGCTGAACACGAATGCGTTCGTATTGTGGAACTTCAAAAGACGTTTAGAACTTGTTAACGTGGACGGGAGGGGTCCTCAGACATGCTTCTGAAAGTGATCGCGAATTCAGCCATTGCGCTCGGCCTGGTGCTGGGTGGCCCCTTCGGCGTGCCGATGCTCGCGCGCGCTCAGACGTCGCCGGTGCTCACGACGCCGGGCCATGTCCAGAACCATGCTCAAGATCTCGCGGCCATCGATGCTCAGAGGTCGTTTGGCATGGGCGGCGGCGTGGGCGAAGCCCTGTCCTCCGGTCCGTTGTCCTCCGGCGTGCAGCCGCTCTGGGCCGAGGCGCCGGATGCGCTGGCGGCCCTCAGCCGGCAGGATGCAGGCCCGCTCTTCGTCGCGGCGCGGCAAGAGGCCGTGCGCGGCGGCATCGACGCGCAGCACCTTCTCGGCCTTCTCTATCGCGAGGGCATCGGCACCACGCGCGATCCCGTGCAGGCCGCGCTCTGGCTCTCGCGCGCCGCCGCCAACAGCAATCCGCTCGCGCAGCTCGTGCGCTGTGTCGATTCGACCGGGCTGCCGGGCGCCAGCGACTGCAACCTCGCGGCCGAGGCCGGGGTGCCCCGCGCCCGCGCCATCGTCGCCTCGCGCCGGATCGAGCAGGGCCAGGACATCGAAGGCGCGCTCGCACTTCTCGCCGATGCCGCCGGCCAGGGCGACAGCCTCGCCCTCATCCTCCTCGGCCGGCTCCACTATGACGGGTTCGATGCGACCTACGAGCCGGCCAAGGCCGTCTCCTATTGGCAGCGCGCCTCCCTCCAGGGGGACGCCGAGGCCTACCGGCTGCTCGGTCTCGCCTATCTCGAAGGCGAGGGCGTCGAGCAGGAGACGGACCATGCGTTCGAGCTCTTCCTCGAGGCCGCGCATCGCGGCGACCCGCACGCCCAGCACCTCGTCGGCATCGCCTATTCGGACGGCTATCACCTGCCCTTCGACCGGGTGCAGTCGCTCGGTTGGGTCAACCTCGCCCGCGAGGGCCTGCGCGGCATGGTCGGTTACGACGAGGTCGCGGACGACTACAAGCGTCTGTTTAGCGGCCTGAGCCGGGCGGAAACGCTCCAGGCCGAGGCCTTCGTGCGCGCCTTCAAACCGATCGCGGACGAGCGCGGCGCGCTCTTCATCCCTGGCCCGCTCTTCACGCACCGCCTGCAGGAAGGCCTCGCCGCCGCCGGCTTCTCGCCGGGCGCGATCGACGGTCTGATGGGAGACGCGACGCACGAGGCCGTGACCCGTTTCCTCGCCTCCTATGGCCTCTCGTCCTCGCGGATGAACCAGCTCACGCTCTCCATCGTCGCGACCGTGTTGCAGACGCATGGCCGCGAGATCGGCGAGCCCCGTCTCGCGTCGGGGCCCTACAATCCGGGCACGCCCGTCGATCTGCCGCGCGGCTTCGACGATCTCAACGCCGCGCAGCGTCAGCTCTATTCCTACGGGACCGGATTCTTCGTCGCCGACGGCGTGGTGGTGACCAACAATCACGTCATCCAGGCCTGCCGCGAGGTCCGCATCGAGGGCCTGGGCGAGACGCAGACGATCGGCACCGACCCGGCCGCCGATCTCGCGCTCCTGCGAGTCGATCACACCCCCGACCGGATCGCGCGACTGCGTGACCGCGACCCCCGACAGGGCGAATCGGTCTATGTCTACGGCTATCCGCTGCGCACCCTCCTCTCCAAGGGCGCAGTGATGACCGAGGGCATGGTCAACGCCCTGGCCGGCGTCTCCGATGATCAGGGCCAGATGCAGATTTCGGCTGCCGTGCAGCCCGGCAATTCGGGCGGACCGCTCATCGACCGGTCCGGTCTCGTCGTCGGCATTGTCGCGGCGCGTATTCGCGACGAGATCGTCCTCGCCGGCGCCGGAGCGGTGCCGCAGAACGTAAACTTCGCCGTTAAGATGCCGGCCCTTTACGACCTTCTCGGCAAGCACGCGGTCGCCGTGGCCCCCACCGACAGCGCCCCTCGCCTGGACGCCGTCGACGTCGCCGATGAGGCGCGCGCCTACACGGTCGCCATCGAGTGCTGGCGCTGAGGTTCCAGTAGAGCGCTACTGTCGGGCGTGGCTCTCCGTCAGGCCAATCGGTAGCGTCAGGTGACAATCGAAGCGTGCGAATGTGGTTGCGCCCCATGGCCTGGGAGCGCCACAAACTCTCGTGCTAACGATCGCTCAGTCCGAGCTTCTGCAGAAGACGGCGCAGGTTCAGCACTTCGGCCTCATCCAGTTCCTGCGTGCCCGCGCGCTCATGTTCCAAGGCGAGCGCTGTCAGGTTGCCCAGGCGGGCACGGCCCTCGGGCGTGATCTCGCAACGCAGGCCGTCCGTGATGTCTCCGGCAGCGGCGAGCTCCTGGCAGGCCGCTTCGAGACGCGTCTCGGAGAGGAGCGTCGCGCGCTGCAGCGTGTCCCGCTCCGTCGGTCCGGCCGCCGTCAGGATCGCGAGCAGCCGCATCTGCGCCTCGCTCGTTCCTCGCGTTGCGAGAGCGGCGGAGAAGCCCTTGAAGAGTTTGGCATAGGCCCGGTAGAGAAGCGGCAGCAGCAAGCCTTCGTCGGGCGCGGCGAGAATGCCGTTCTCCACCGTCTCCCGCTCCATCGGATGCGGGGCGACCGTTCCGTAGCGCCCTTCGGCGAATACGAGGACGGAATGGCGATACCGCTGGAAGCGCGCCACCCGCCCGATGATGATGAGGTGGTCTCCCGCCTCAACGGTTCGCTCCAGCCGGCACTCGAAGGTCGCGGCGGCATCCGGCATCAACGGCACGCCGCCGACGCCTGCCGTCCAGTCGAGCCCGGCGAACTTGTCGTCGCCTGGCGCGATGCCCCGGCCGGCGAACCGGTTGGAGAGGTCGATCTGATCGACACCGAGAACCGAGAAGGCGAAGTGCTCCGCCTTGGCGAAGATGTCGTAGGACTTGGCTCGGTCGTCGAGTGACCAGAGGACGAGCGGCGGGTCGAGCGAGACCGAGGAGAAGGAGTTGGCCGTCATGCCGATTGGCGTGCCGTCCGGCGCGCGGCACGTCACGATCGTCACGCCGGTCGCGAACTGGCCGAGCGCACGGCGCAGGGCTCGCGTGTCCTGAGGGACGGTGCGTGTCGTCGCCTCGGAAGGCGCGGATGCTGTCGTCGGGGCGTCGGGCTTCGTCGCGTCGTCCACGGGGTCTCCTCGGCGGGTCCGGCCTCGATAGCGCAGGCCCTGCGAAGGTGCCAGTCCCGCTCCAGTGCTAGCCCGGCCTAACCTCCAGCCGGCGTCCGTGCGTTCGGGAACTCTGGGTCTGGGAGAGACTAGCCGGCCGTGACGGGCGTGTCGGGATAGGCCAGCTGCTCGCGCGCGCGCCAATCTGGCGTGACGTAGTTGACGATCAGCGAGCGGCGAACGCCGTGGATCGGGCGCTTCTCGAAGCCGTGATAGGTGTCGTCTCCGGGCACGAAGGCCATCGCGGTGCCGGGGCCGAAGGGCGAGCGGGCGACGGGCGCGGCGTCGGCATCGTAGATATCGGTCCCGAGCTGGTCGTGGCCTTCGCCGCTCGACAGATAGAGCAAGAGCGTGAAGCGCTTGACGCCGAGATCGGTATGGGGCTCCAGCCAGAACCCGTCGGTGTCGAGCGCATACTCGACCCGGAGGCTCGTTCCGTCGAGGTCGGTCCCGAAGGCGGACGCGATCGCGGCGACGGTCTCGGGCGCCTGGAAGGCGGCGCACAGCGCCTCCGCGATCGGCTGGTCGCGGCGCGTCTCGACGTCGAAATAGCTGCGGGACTTGTTGTGGATCTCGCGCCGTCCGGATTCACCGGCGAGATCCGGCACGTCGGCCGGCACAGCGTGGATGGCCGCGATCGCCTCCGGCGTCAGCATGTCGTGGAGGATCGCATAGGGGTAGGGGGCCGCGTGCGACTCCCGGGCGGCGAGACTGTCGAGAATGCGCGTGCGCAGATCGTCGGTGGAGAGATCATCGGTCGGGGAGGCGTCTGGCGAGAGAGCGAGGGTCACGGCGTATCCAATATCGGTGGCGTATCGAAGCGCGAGGCGGACTAGAGCGCGCGCAGGCCTTGCTTGGCGGGCGCGTAGTTCGCGTTGAGCGACAGCGCCTTCTGGAACGAGGCCAGCGCCTTGCCGCGATCACCGAGCGCCGTGTAGGCGTCGCCCCGGTTCGACCAGGCCTGATAGTAGTTCTTGTCGATGATGACGGCCTGATTGAAATCGTCGATCGACTTTTGCGTCTGACCGAGCGCGAGACGGCTCTGTCCGCGCCCGTTGAAGGGCTCGGGCGTGCCGGCGTCGAGCGAGATGGCGCTCGAGAAATCGTCGATCGCCAACTGGTGCTGGCCCTGCGCCTGATAGGTCAGGCCCCGGCTGTGGAAGGCCTGCGGGTCGCCCTTGATGTCCAGGGCGCGGTTGTAGTCGTTGATGGCGAGCTGGAGCTGGCCGTTGAGCCGGTAGACGTCGCCGCGACCGATATAGGCCTGCTGATAGGCCGGATCGATCTGGACGGCACGGTTGTAGTCGGCGAGGGCGGCCGGGAAGTTGGCCTGGCGCCGCAACACGAGGGCGCGGTTGGCATAGGCTTCGCGCAGGTTGGGATTGATCTGGATCGCGCGGCCGAAATCGGCCAGCGCCTGCTCGTTGCGCCCCGCGCGGGCGAACGCCGTGCCGCGCACGTTGAGCGCCGACGCGTCGTTCGGATTGCTCTCCACGACGTCGGTCAACGAGGCGATGTTCTGGGGCGAGCCGGCCGCGCTGTCGACCAGGCCGCCGCTCTGGATCGTCTGACACGCCGCCGTGCCGGCCAGTAGCGCGGCCGCGGCTATGCGTAGGGCGAGCGTCCGGATACGGGAGGACGAGGGGCGGATAGGGTCCGCAATGGTAAGCTCGGGGATCATCGATCGAAGACCTTTCGGTGCCTGCCGGGGGCCCATCCGAAGCGGGCTCTCGCAACACATGGCGCCTCCCATGGGCCGTAAATGCGGCCCGTCTTTGGCGCGCTCGTCTTCGTGTGCGCGGTCTTCGTCTCCCGCCTCGCGATCAGCCCCGGGTCTTCACGAAGGTCCGCACGTCGTCGCTCAGCGTACCCGAGAACTCGCTGAGGCTGCGGGCGAGGCCTCGGGCCGATTTGGCGGCCGCGCCCGTGTCGCGCGAGGCCTTGGTGACGCCGCCGATGTTTCGGGTCACGTCGGCCGTCGTCGCGCTCTGCTCCTCGACTGCGGCGGCGATCTGCGCGGCGATCTCGTCGATGCTCGCCACGTTCCGCCGGGCCCGGCCGATCGCCTCGACGACGGATCCGGTCATGGTCTGCACGGTCCCGATCTGGCGGCGGATGTCGTCGGTGGCGCGTGTCGTCTGCATGGCGAGGTTCTTGACCTCCTCGGCGACGACGGCGAAACCCCGTCCCGCATCGCCGGCGCGGGTGGCCTCGATCGTCGCGTTGAGGGCGAGGAGGTTCGTCTGCCGGGCGACGGTGTCGATGACCTGGATGACGGTGCCGATCTCCTTGGCCGTCGCGCCCAGTTGTTGCGCCAACTCGTCCGCCGTCGACATCTCCCGCGAGACCTCCGTCGTGCGGGTCGACGATTCCGAGACGCGGGACGAGATGTCCGCGATCGCCGTCGAGAGCTCCTCGGCCGATCCGAGAACGCTGGAGGCCAGCTGCTCGCCCTCTTCCGCACAATCGAGCATGGCCCGCGCCGAGGTGTCCATTTCGGACGCCGCCTCCGACATGTGCTCGACGACCTCGGTGACGCTCTCGGCCATCGTGATCCGATCGGTGATGACCGACCAGGTCAGCATCGGGCCGATATAGTGGTCGCCCTCCACGATGGCCGACACATCGAGGCTGAGCACCTCCGGCCCGACGCGGATATTCGCCCGGTGGGGCAGATTGTCGGGGTCGGCCAGCATGCGGCGCTGATGCGTGGGGTTCTTGTGGAAGATGTCGATCGAGCTGCCGAGAACGTCGTCGGCCGACACGTCGAGATGCTTCTCCACGTCCCGCAGCGTCGCGAGGCTCGTCGCGTTCATATAGCCGATGCGGAACTCGTTCTCCGGGTCGGCCATCATGACGTTGATCGGCATGGCATCGATCATCTGCATGAGGCGTCTCACGCGGCGCTCCTCGGCGACCTTCTCCGTCACGACGCTCCAGGACAGCACGGCATGGGTATAGCACCCCGATTGATCGTGCAGCGCATCGATCTGGAGGTCGAGCACCTCCTCGCCGACCGTGATGCGCGTGGAATGCGGCAGGTTGGCGGGATCGGCGAGCATCGCACGCTGATGGCCGAGCCTCGCGTGGAAGACATCGATGGACGTGCCTACAATCTCCTCGGGATCGATCTTGAGGACGTGCCGGATCGCATGGAGCGTCGTGACCGATGCCAGATTCGCATAGTCGATGCGGAACGTGCTGATATCACAGGTCATGACCGCGACCGGCAGGGCATTGATGACCTGGCGAAAGTCGACGGTGGCCTGCCGGGACTTCATGCGGGATAGGGCTAGGAAGGCCATAGTACTTCTCTAAACCAAAAGTTGCGGTTGGGAGAATGGTCGGCGGGTGGTTAATCCTCGGTTAAGGCTCTACGGGTCGCCAGCGGGGGCGTTCTCCGCCACCGATCTCTCGATCGGCAATGCCACATCAGTCTCGAATCGGTCGAGTTTGATGCAGATGCGATCGGTGAACTCCACCGCCACGCAATACGCTATCGTCACTATCAATCTATAGTTGAATCAAAAGACGATGGTGGCCTGTGATTTCGAGGCGGGCCGACCACCGCGTGATCGCCGAGCGGGTCGACGCCGTCTTCGCCGGCCTTTGAACCTGGCGGCACCCACCCGCCGTCCGTCTCCTGAGCGGCGTAAAGACATCGTCAACGTTTCTGTCACATTCGATGTCCCATGATGGCACGCGGCCTCGGGCACACCTTGGATGGCCCGGCGGGCTTGGAACTGGGGACGATGGCGATGGCGACGACGGTCAGGGATTTCACGGCACTCATCAGCGACGATAGCTGGACGGGCATGTCGGGCCAGTCGGCTTTCTTCACCTATAGCTTTCCCGACACGATGCCGTTCTATCTCCTCGGCGAGTTCGGTGCGTCCGCCCCGAGCTATCGGCCCTTCGCGCCGAGCCTGCGCGCCGATGTCGCCAACGCCTTCTCGCAGCTCGAGGCCGCCATCGGCGTGCGCTTCTTCGAGGTCGCCGAGGGCGGCACGCTCGCCTTCCATCTGATGGACTTCGTGCCCTCCGGATCGGCGAACGAGGGCGGTTTCGCCTATTCGACGCAGATCAAAGCGCTGCTCGACCCGGCGATCGCGGAGGATGCCTTCTGGGGCGACGTCTTCCTCAACACGGGCGAGTACGACACCGTACCCAACGACACCTGGCTGACGACCGTGATGCACGAGATCGGCCACGCGCTCGGCTTCGACCACCCGCATGACGGGCAGCGCATTCTCGCCAAGGACCTCGACACGTCTTCCAACACGGTGATGAGCTATAACGGCCCGGACGTGCCGACCTGGCAGCACATGGACCTCGACGGGCTGCGCCAGCTCTATGGAACGTCGGCCGATTTCGGCAGCCACCTCACGGGCCACGGCTTCGATGCGGCCACGGGCGTCCTCAGCCAGGCGGCGGGCGACGGGGCGCAGACGCTTTTCGGCGTCTTCTCGCGCGACGTGCTGCGCGCCGGCGCCGGCGACGACACGGTCTACGCCTCGCTCGGCGCCGACACGGTCTTCGCCGGCGAGGGCGCCGACAAGGTGGATGGCGGGGCTGGCGACGACGTCATCCTGGCCGGAGCGGGCGCCGACAGCGTGACGGGCGGCTCTGGGGCCGACACGATCTACATGGGCGCGGGCGACGATACCGTCTCGGCCGCGCTCGACGACGGCGCGGACGTGATCGGCGGCGGCGTCGGCAACGACGTGCTGATGGCGGGCGCGGGCGCCGACACCGTCTTTGGCGGCCAGGCGGGCGGCATCGCGGGCGCCGACGTCATCGAGGCCGGCGCCGGGGCCGACCTCGTCTTTGGCGGGCGCGGCGCCGAGGCGCTCGAGAACGACCGTATCGACGGCGGCTCCGGCAACGACACGGTCTATGCCGGCGCTGGTGCCGACAGCCTTGGCGGCGGGGCTGGCGATGATCTTCTCTTCGGCGGCGCGGGCGCCGACACGATCGACGCGGACGCCGGCAACGACACCATCTGGGGCGGTGCCGGTAACGATGCCATGCAGGGTTTTGGCGGTGCCGACGTCTTCGGCTTCGCAGGCGGCTCCGGCACCGACACGATCTTCGACTTCTCGGCGGGTGCGGACGTGCTCTGGCTCACCGGCACCGCGACGCGCTTTGCCTCCCTCGCCGACGTTCAGGCCGCCGCCAGCGGCACCGTTCTCGATCTCGGCGGCGGTGCCAGCGTCCAGCTCAACGTCGCGATCGCGAGCCTCGGCGAGGCCAACGTCCTCTTCGGCTGACGGTCGGGCGAAGGCGAAGCCGTCGCCTGCCAATCTATCCCGAACCCCTCCCGCCGCGGCCGCCAATGGGCCTGCGAAGCCGCACGACGCTTCGCAGATGGCTGTCTTAACCTAGAAACAAGTGTTTTCGCGTTGCTGTCTGCTGGAGACGCCAGTAGGGGGGGGCTTTATATGCGCGGATTCAGAGCCCGTTCACGCGTGGCGACTACCGGTCTGCCGGGCCGGATCTGCGGGAAGGCGACGAGCCGGCGCGATCGCCCGACGGGCCAAGCCCTCCATCGATCGGCATCCCGCCCCCGGGCGGGTCACGGTCCTCGGCGACGATGATGTCCCGGCGGTATTCCCACCAGCAATAGTCCCATGTCCCACGCTTGAAGGGGCAATGCCCCTTCGAGGTCGCTCCCGTCCGATTGCGAAAGATCCCATGACAGTCTCCTTCTTCAGCCGGAACACCGGGTCCGTCCTCCAGGCCCTCGACAGCTCGCAGGCCGTGGTCGAATTCTCGCCAGACGGGGTCGTGCTTCGCGCGAACCGGAACTTCCTGCGGACCATGGGCTACAAGGCCGCCGAGATCGAAGGCCAGCACCATCGCCTCTTCGTCGAGCCCGGCATGGCGGAGAGCCCGTCCTATGCGGCGTTCTGGACGGCGCTGCAGTCGGGCGAGGGCCAGCAGGCCGAGTACCCGCGCGTGCGCAAGGATGGCCGCGTCGTCTGGCTGCAGGCGACCTACACGCCCGTCAAGGGTCCGACGGGCCGCGTGACCCGCATCGTCAAGATCGCGACCGACATTACGGCCGAGACGCTGAAGAGGGCCGACGTCGCGGGACAGTCGGCCGCCATCCACAAGAGCCAGGTCGTGATCGCCTTCGACCTCGACGGCACCGTCCTCGAGGTCAACGACAACTTCCTCGAGGCGATGGGTTACAAGCGGAACGAGGTCATCGGCGCGCATCACAGCCTCTTCGTCGCGCCCGAGGAAGCCGCCGGCCAGGCCTATCGCGACTTCTGGGCGGCGCTTCGCGACGGCGCCTACCAGACCGGCCAGTTCCACCGCTTCGCCAAGGGCGGGCGGGAGAAATGGATCGAGGCGACCTACAACCCGATCTTCGACCTAGAAGGGCGCCCCTTCAAGATCGTCAAGTTCGCATCCGACGTCACGGCCGAGAAATTGCGCCAGGCCGATTTCGAGGGTCAGATCGCTGCGATCTCCAAGAGCCAGGCCGTGATCGAGTTCGCGGTGGACGGCACGATCCTCGACGCGAACGCGAACTTTCTCGATGTCATGGGCTACGAGCTCGGCGAAATCACCGGACGGCACCATAGCCTCTTCGTCGACGAGGCCGAGCGAGACGCGCCGTCCTACAAGGCGTTCTGGGCCTCGCTCGCGCGCGGTGAGTATCAGGCGGCCAAGTTCCGCCGGATTACCAAGGACGGGCGGGAGGTCTGGATCGAGGCGAGCTACAACCCGATCCTCGATCCGGCGGGCCGGGTCCTCAAGGTCGTCAAATACGCGACCGACATCACCGAGAGCATGCGCCAGCAGGATCGCTTCAACCTCCTCTCCCTCGTCGCCGACGAGACGGACAACAGCGTCATCATCACCTGTCCGGACGGTCTGATCGAGTTCGTCAACCCGGGCTTCGAGCGGCTGACCGGCCATAGCGCCGCGCAGTCGATCGGTCGCAAGCCCGGCGACCTCCTCCAGGGCGAGCACACCGACCCCGGCACCCGGGAGCGCATTCGCGACAAGCTTCGCCGGCACGAGCCCTTCTACGAGGAAGTCCTCAACTACTCGCGCACCGGCGACCCCTACTGGATCTCGCTCTCCATCAACCCGGTCTTCGGTTCCGACGGCACGCTGGAGCGCTTCATCTCGGTTCAGGCGAACATCACCGAGACCAAGCTGCAGGCAATCGATTCGGGTGCCCGCATCGAAGCGATCGAAGCCTCGAACGTCGTGCTGGAATGGGACGGGGCGGGACGGCTGGTCGTCCTGAACGACGTCGCCTCCCGCGTTCTCGGTCTTGCCGGCATTTCGGCGGCCAGCGGCCACGCGGCACTCGCCTATCGCGCGGTCTTCAGCGACGAGGAGCGGGCCCGCCTCAAGGCCGGCCAGGCGCTCTCTACCGATCTCGAACTTCCCGTAGGGCAGGACGGGCACAGCTATCTCGCCGCGACGGTCCAGCCCCTGCACGACGTCAATGGCGATCTGCGCCGCATCGTCGTCTACGCGACCGACGTGACGACCCGGCGCCGGGCCAGCGAGGCGGCGCAGACGATCATGAAGGAGGTGCTGGACCGCATCCAGACGACGGCGCAGGACATCTCGGGCGTCTCCGCCCAGACCAACCTCCTGGCCCTCAACGCCACCATCGAGTCGGCGCGGGCCGGCGAGGCCGGCCGCGGCTTCGCCGTCGTCGCCTCCGAGGTCAAGGTACTCGCCGGCCGCTCCTCGACGCTCTCGACCGAGATCGCCGCCCTCATCGGCGAGACCCGCGAGCAGGTCGAGGCGCTGCGGGACGTCGCATAGGAGCCGAACCACCGGCCTGAGGGCGGTGGAGCGGGGCGCTATCGGGAGCGGCTGAGTTCGGCGTAGACAGGGGTGTGACGGCGGTTGCCGCGACATCGCTCTGAAGCCGAGGAGAACGCCGTGAGCGGTCAGGACGATCGAGCCGACGATCCGGAGCGGGCGCTGGTGCGCGACGCGATGGGCATGCGATGGGTGGCGCTGCCCGCAATGGCGCGCGACCATGCGGTGATGCTGGTGCTCGACACGCTCGCGGTCGGGCTCGGCGCGGTCGGACGGGACCACGGGGTCGCGGACGCCCTCGCCGGCACGAGCGCGGCCGATGGGCCGGCGACGCTCTGGCTCGACGGGCGCGGCGCCGAGGCGGCCCAGACGGCCCTCGTCAACGGGACGCTGGCCGAGGTTCTCGACTTCCAGGAGGTCTGGCTCGACGGGCGCAACAATGGCCATGCGGCCGTCGTCGTCCTGCCGGCATTGCTGGCACTGGCCGAAGAGGCGGGTGCGCGCGGACGACCCGTCTCGGGTGCCCGGCTCCTCACCGCCTTCGCCGCCGCGCTCTGCGTGAACGTACGGCTCCTGCGTGCGCTCGGGCGCGCGCACCGGGCCGAGGGGCGCGGCGTGCGCACGACGGCGCTCGGCGCGCCCATCGCGGCGGCGCTCGGGGGCGCGGTCCTGCTCGGTCTTGGCGAGAACGCATGCCTGGCTGCGGCGAACCACGCGGCGGGTGCCCTTCCTCTCGGGCTTCTCGCCGCGATGGCACCCAGCGAGGGCGCCTATTCGCAGGACAAGGACGTCGCGGTCGGCCTCTCGGCGCGGCACGCCGTACTGTCGGTGCAGCTGGCGCGCGCCGGGGTGAGCGCCGCGCCGCGTGCGATCTCGGGCGCGCGCGGGCTCCTCGCGACGCTCGGCTTCGAGAGCGGGCGCCCGCTCGATGCGATCCCCTTCCCGGAGATCGATCTCCTCGCCTATGCCATGAAGCCCTATCCGAGCAATTACGGCACGCAGGCCGCCATCCGCGCCGCGCTCGACTGCGCGGCGGCGGTGTCTCACGGCTCGCTGGCGCGCGTGACCGTGCGGGTCAAGGCGTCGAGCGCGGCCAGCCTCGCCAACCGCGCGATCACGGGGCCGCTTTCGGCACGCTTCTCGCTGCCCTTCGCCGTCGCGTCGGGCCTCGTGCGCGGGCGCTGCCGGCTCGAGGACTTCGAGGGCGAGGCGCTGCACGACGCATCGGTGCTGGCGATGATGGAGCGGGTCGAGATCGTCGGCGACGATGCGCTCGAGGCCATGAACGCGGCGCACGGCCTCTTCCCCGCCCGGCTGCGCGCCGTGGCGGAGGACGGCACCACTTACGAACACGCGCATGACGACGTCTGGGACGGGCTCGACGCAGCGGCCCGCGCCGGCGTGGTGCGCGACAAGGCGTACGCGCTTCTCGGGCGCGGGGACGCGGGCGAAAGCGATGGCGCGACAGCTCTTCTCGCCGCCATCGACGGTCTCGAGGCGGCGCCGAGCCTTGACGCCCTCACGCGCGCCGTCGCACGCTCGGTCCGCGCGCCGGCTTCATGACGGCGCCGGTGCGACCCCGGCCACAGGGTCGGCACCGCACCAGGAGCCCGGGCCGAACCCGGGCCGAGCCGCGCGACCCCATCCGGGGCGCGCCAGGGAAGGACACGCCGTGCCTGAGAGATCCGATTTCGCGCGCCACCAAGACCGCTCGCTCCCCGGAGACGCGGACCGGCGAGGCGCCACCCGCCGCACCCTGCTCGCCGCTGCCGCGATCGGCGGCGCCTTCACGTTCACCGGCCCCGCCGCCGCGCAGGATGCGGCCCGTCCCGACCTCGTCGTCGCCGTCGACG
This sequence comes from uncultured Alphaproteobacteria bacterium, assembly GCA_963842125.1. Lineage (GTDB taxonomy): Bacteria > Pseudomonadota > Alphaproteobacteria > Rhizobiales > CAWCWK01 > CAWCWK01. Next base: position 1,030,401 of record CAWJFE010000001.1, read on the forward strand.
GCCTCTACCGCACGCTGGAGCCGATCGACGGCAACTCGACCAACGGCTCGCGGATGCATCCCAACATCTACGATCCGCTCGTCGGGCGGAACTGGCTGGAGGACCCCGAGGGCACCGAGCTCGCTCCCGGCCTCGCGACCGATTGGGAGCAGACGAGCCCGACCGTCTGGACGATCGCGCTGCGCGACGACGTCACGTTCCACAACGGCGCGCCGATGACGGCCGAGGACGTCGCCTTCTCGCTCTCGGCCGAGCGCATCTGGGGCGAGGATGCGCTCGTGCCCGCCGGCACCCGCTATACGGAGGGCTTCGTGCGCGTCGAGGCGACGGGGCCGCTCACGGTCGAGATCGAGACCGAAGCGCCCGACCCCAACCTCATGTACCGCTTCATCACGCCGCTGGGCTATATCGTGCCCAAGGCGGCCTATCTCGAGATGGGCTTCGAGGCCTTCGGCCAGGCACCCATCGGCACCGGCCCCTACGCGGTGACGGCGTTCGACCCTTCCGATCGCGTGGTGATGGAGGCCAATGACGACTATTGGGGCGGCACGCCGCCCGCCGCCTCCGTCACGTTCCAGATCGTACCGGAATTCTCGGCGCGGCTGGCGGGCACGGTCGCCGGACAGTACCACATCATGGTCAACGTGCCGGCCGACCAGCTCTCGACCATCGCACGCTATGACGAGCTGCGCCTCGAGACGATGGGCTTCGACAACTACGTCATGCTCGCCTTCAACACGCTCGACATCGAGGGCGACGGCTCCAACCCGCTCCTCGACGCCAACCTGCGTTATGCGATGGTGAGCGCGATCGATCGGGATGCCCTCGTCGAGGCGCTGTGGGGCGAGGCGACCTTCGCGCCCGCGCCCTTCAACTTCCCCGAGTTCGGCGCCTATTACGACGAGAGCATCGCGCCCCGCTTCCCTTACGACCCGGATGCCGCCGCGGCCTTCCTGGAGGCCGCCGACTATGACGGGTCCGAGGTCGTGGTGAACGTCACGCGCGGCGCCTTCCCCAATTTCGATCTCGCGGTCGAGTATCTGGGCGAGCAATGGCGCAATCTCGGCGTCGACGTGCGTCTCAACATCGTCGACAGCTGGGCGCTGGCGCTCCAGCACCCCTACGGGCTCCTCAACATGTCCATGACGACCCAGTTCGACGGCACGCCGACGCGCGCCATCTGGGGCTTCTGGGGCCCCGACTCGGCCCGCGCGACCCGCGAGCGCGATCGCTCCTGGACGCCGCCGGACGCATTCCTCGAGGCCGGCCGCGCCTATCTCGCCGCGACCGAGTTCGAAGAGAAGAACGCGCAGTTCCGCGCCATGGTCGACGCCTGGGAGGAGGTCACCCCGGCGCTCATCCTGTGGCGCAACATCGCCTCCTGGGTGGTACGCGCCGAACTCGACTGGACGCCGATCGCCAGCGTGCAGATGAATCTCGGGCCGGGCTTCCTCAGCATCGAATAGGCAGACGTCGCGAGGGCGCTTGGCGTCCTCGCTCGTCAGTCGTCCAAGGTCGGATCGAGCCGATCGCGCAGCCGGTCGCCGAGAATGCTGACGGCGAGCGCGGTCAGGAAGATCACCAGCCCCGGGATGACGGCCGCCCACCAGGCGTCGACGAGGCCGTCGCGCGCATCGCCGAGCATTCGCCCCAGGCTCGTCAGCGGCGGCTGGATGCCGAGGCCGAGAAAGCTGAGCCCGGTCTCCAGAAGGATCGTCTGGGGAAAGTTGAGCGTGAACTGGACGATGAGCACATAGGCGATATTGGGCAGGAGATGGCGGCGGTAGAGCGCGATGTCGCCGAGCCCGAGCGCGCGGGCGGCCGTCACATAGGGTTTGGCCGTCTCGGCCAGGATCGCGGCCCGCACCTGGCGGGCATAGACCTCCCAGCCGAAGACGCCCATCAGCACGAAAAAGAGCGTCAGGCTGTTGCCGACAAAGGCGACGACGGCGAGTGCGATGACGATGAAGGGCAGGCTCGCCTGCACGTCGACGGCGGCCATGACGAGATCGTCCACCCAGCCGCCCTGGCGCACGGCGAGAATGCCGAGGCTCGTGCCGAGGAGCGCGCCGAAGCACGTGCCGACGAGCGCGACGAGAATGCTGATCCGCGTCGCCAGCACGAGCCGGGCCAGCGTATCGCGGCCTAGCGGGTCGGTGCCGAGCGGATGGTCCCACGTGCCGCCGAGGCCGACGGGCGGTCGGTTTCGCGCCAGAAGGTTCGACGCGTCGTGTTCGTAGGGTGTCAGCATGCCGCCCAGGAGTGCGAAGAGGACGATGGCCGCCAGAAGCGTGAGCGCGATCCAGGTGACGGGGCCGAGCGCGGCCGTTCGGCGCTTCGAGCGAGGCTGGGGATCGGGGACGGGGGCGGCCACGCTCATTCGGAGCGGTCCCGAAGGCGCGGGTCGAGCAGCGTGTAGCTGAGATCGGTGAGGAGATTGGCGAGCCCCATCGCCAGCGCCGTCATCAGGACGAGGAGCTGCACGACCGCCAGATCGCGCTCCGAGACGGAGGTGACGAGAAGGCGCCCGACGCCCGGATAGCCGAAGACCTGCTCGGTCACCACCGCGCCCGCGATGAGCTGGCCGACCGAGAGACCGAGCAGCGTCACCAGCGGTAGTGCGGCATTGGGTAGCGCGTGGGAGACGAGGCGGCGCACCGGCCCCAGCCCCTTGGCCGCGGCGGTGCGCATGAAGGGCTGGCGCAGCACTTCCAAAAGGCTAGAGCGGGTGTAGCGCGCAAACGCGCCCGACGCCGCCAGACCCAGCGTCGCCGCCGGCATGACGAGATGGCGCCAGTCGCCCGCGCCGGCCGAGGGCAGCCAGTTCAGCGACAGCGTGAAGAGAAGGATGAGGAGGATGCCGAAGAAGAAGTTCGGCATCGAGAACCCGAAGACGGCGAATCCCATCGCGGCCCGGTCGATCCAGGAGTTGCGGTTGAGGGCGGCGAGCATGCCGAGCGTCATGCCGACGCCGACAGCAACGACGAGCGCTACGGCGCCCAGCAACAGCGTCGCCGGCAATCGCGACAGCACGAGGTCGAGCGCGGGCCCGGAGGTCCGGAACGAATACCCGAAATCGCCCTGCAAGAGCCCGCCGAGATAGCCCAGATATTGCTCGATGAGCGGCCGGTCGAGGCCGAGGCGGGCGCGGTAGACGTCGAGGATCGCATCGGGCAGGTCCGGCGGGGCGAAGGCGAGAACGGGGTCGCCGGAGAGGCGCAGCGTCACGAAGACGAAGGTCGCCGCCACCCAGAGCGTGAGCGCGAGCCGGATGAGCTTGCGGGCGAGAACGGCGACCACGAACGCCTTCAGCCTCGGATCGTCGCGAACGGGCCGATGGCCGGGCGTGGCGGGGCGCTATCCGTCGCGAGTCCCATGGCGGCGGATCCTTCAGCGTGAGGGGGGAACGTTGCGTCTCGAGACGGGCGCTGACGGATGTAGGCCGTCGCGACCCCTTCGTTGACCTCTCCGTTCTGCGCCGCGCCCGCGCCGGCGGTCAAGGCTTCGGCGGGCCGCACGTCGTCACGTCTGCGCCATCTCGTCAGGCCGAGGCGCGGCGCATGACGGTGAAGCCGAGATCGTGGACGGGCTCGGTGCGGGCGCCGCCGAGCCGCGCGATGACGGCGCTGGCGGCGGCGTTACCCTGCGCCTGCCGATCGACGGAGATGGTCGTGAGGGCGGGCTCGACGGAGGCCGCGAAGTCCTGATCGCCGAACCCCATGACGGCCAGCCGGTCCGGCACGGCGATGCCGCGCGCGGCGGCCTCGATGAGGACGCCGTGGGCGAGGAGGTCGGACGAGCAGAAGACGAGACCGTCCGTGAAGCCGTGATCGGCGATGAGACGGCCGAGCGACCGGCGCCCCTCCGCGATGCTGGCCGCGCCCTCGAGATCGAGGCCGATGACACGCCCATCGTCTTCGCGGATGCGCGCGGCGAAGGCGGCGGCGCGGCGGCGGGCGCGGGTATCGTTGGCCGAGATCGTCGCCATGCGCGCATGGCCGGCGGCGAGCGCGAACTCGGCCGCGCGCCGGCCCGCCTCGGCGTGGGAGAAGCCGACGCACATGTCGATCGGCGTGTCGGTGATGTCCCAGACCTCGACCACGGGGATGTGTGCGCCCAAGAGCAATTTTCGTGCGCGGGGGGTGTGGTGGATGCCGGTCAGGAGCATGGCGTCCGGGCGGCGCGAGAGATGGGCCGCGACGAGCGCCTCCTCCCGGGCCGGGTCATGGCCGGTCTCGGAGAGGAGGATCTGGTAGCCCGCCTCGCGCATGGCCTCGGTGAAGGCCTGGACGAGGTTGGAGTAGATCGGGTTGGCGATCGAGGGCACGAGCGCGGTCACGAGCTGGCTCTTGCGGGAGGCGAGCGCGCCGGCGACGGCGTTGGGAACGTAGCCCGTCGCCTCGATGGCGCGCTCGATCCGCGCCATCGTCGCCGGGGAGACCTTGGACGGCTCGCGCAGGGCCCGCGAGACGGTGATCTGGCTCACGCCCGCCATGCGGCCGACGGCCGCCATGGTGACCGCTCGACCCTCGTCGTCTCTCGCGCCCACGCGTCATCCACCCTTCGTCTCGATTAATCCGCCCGCGCCCGCGCCGTCTCGCGCCGCGCGATCAGGCCGGAGGCCGTGAGGGAGCCGACGATAAGGAGCCAGAGCACCACCGCAATCCAGCTCTTGGTGAAGAAGATGGTCAGGTCGCCAAACGATTCCAGGCTTTTGACGAAATAGATCTCGGCGCTGGGCCCCAGAATGAAGCCGATGATGAAGGGCGCGATCTCGAGCCGCAGCTTGACGGCCAGCCAACCGAAGACGCCGAAGACGAGAAGCGTCCAGACGTCGAACATGACGCCGTAATTGATCGTGTAGGCCCCGATGACGCACATCATCAAGATGATGGGGAAGAGGATGTGCTTGGGCACCGTCACGATGCGGGCCACGTGTCGGATGGCGAGGAACATGGCCGCGAACATCACGACGTTGGCCAGCAGCATGGCGACGATCATCGCGCTCCAGGTCTCGGGATTGTTGCCGATGAAGAGCGGCCCGACCTGAACGCCTTGAAGCGTGAAGGCGCCGATGAGGAGGGCCGTCGTCGAATCGCCCGGAATGCCGAGCGACAGGAGCGGCACGAGCGCGCCGCCCGTCAGGCCGTTATTGCCGGCCTCCGACGCGATGACGCCGGCCGGCTCGCCCTTGCCGAAGCGCTCGGGGTGTCGTGAGAAGGTCTTGGCGTTGGAATAGGCGAGGATGGATGCGGCCGAGCCCCCGACGCCGGGCAGGATGCCGACGAAAGTGCCGATGCCCGACGAGCGCAGGAGGTTAACGCCCTGTCCGCGAAAGACCTCGAACGAGAAGCCCGACGCGCCGCCGACCTTGATGTCGCCCGCGCTCTGGCCCCGCGGTATGCCGCGCTCGGCCTCCTCCAATATGGCCGCGAGGCCGAAGAGGCCGATGAGGACGGGCAGCAGCGAGAAGCCGCCCTCCAGCCAGTATTCCATGCCGGGCGGAATGAGCCGGTATTCGCCATTGCCGCCCCGGCTGACGTCGTAGGCGCCGATGAGGCTGACGAAGATGCCAAGCACACCCGAGAAGATGCCGATGAGGAGGTCGCGGCTCAGCGCCGCCATCACGGTGAGGGCGAAGAGGATGATGAGGAACTTCTCGACATAGGAGAAGCGGATCGCGAAATCGGCGAGCGTCGGGGCGAAGAGCGCGAGGATGAGAAGGCTCACCAGACCGCCGACGAAGGAGGCGCAGATGCCGATCCTGAGCGCCTTTTCCCCCTCGCCGGCCCGCGCCATCGGATAGCCGTCGAACGTAGTGGTGATCGAGGACGGCGTGCCCGGAATGCCGAGGAGGATGGCCGGCACGAGCCCGCCCGAAATGCCGCCGACATAGAGCCCGAGCAGCAGCGCCAGCCCGTTCTCGAGGCCGAGCGAATAGGTGAGCGGCAGGCAGACCGCGACCGCCATCGTCGCCGTCATTCCGGGCACGGCGCCGAAGACGATCCCGACCAGCGTGCCGGCCGTCACCAGGCCGACGAAGGCGGGCGTCAGAATGCTGAGGAGGTCCATCGGATCGTCACCGTGGTGGCGACGCTCAAGGGAGCGTCAGGAAGAAGAGTTCGGTGAAGAGCCACCAGACCAGCGTCGGCGCGACCACGGCCGTGACGAGCACCGGCAGCATCGCGCGCGCGCCGCGCTCGTGGAGGAAGAGGACGCCGGTGAGGAAGACGTAAGGCACCGAGCAGATGAGAAAGCCGAGCCCCGTGTTCGGGAACCGGTAGCCGATAGGCACCATGGCGAGGAAGTAGACCACCGTCAGGACAAGCGTGCCCACGAAGCGCGGCTTGTCCATCGCCCCGACGATGCTGCGCCAATAGGGACCGGCGGCGAGGATGCGCCGCCGGTCGCGAACCAGGATCGCCAGGCCGAGAAGGCCAAGCACCCCGGCGACGAGGGCCGGGAAGAGAAGGTGCGACGTATCGAAGTCGATCATCACGGTGGTCAGGCCGTTCATCCGCGCATCCCTTCACCCTTCGGCTCGCCACGATCGATGCCGCGACGGGTGCGGCCCTCCCTGAGGCGCGTCCGGTTCATGTCCATTCACCAGACGCGCTCTAGCGCATTGTTTTTGCACGGTTCCTTACGCTGCGGCGCTATCGCACCTCCGCTGGAACGGCTCCAGCTGACGATCTCGGCCTAGCCGCCGATCTCGGCGATGACGCCCTCATAGGTGTCGCGCTTGGCCCTCAGGTGCGCCTCCGCCTCGGTGGAGGGGCGGAAGTTGGGGATGAAGAAGGAAGCCTTCTGGCGCTCCTGGATCGCGCCATCGGCGAAGATCTCCGTCAGCGCCTCGTCGATCTGGTCGACGATGGCCTGGTCCATGTCCGGATTGTAGAGGAAGTAGAATTCCTTATCGAAGGTGAAGTCGCCCGCGTCGCCGAGCGGCACGGACTGGTTGGGGCTCGCATATCGAAGAAGCTGGTCGCGCGTGGTGTCGCCCATGCCGGCCTCGGGCGCGTCGGCGAGCACGTCGGGGCTGGCCGTGATCCAGACGAACTTCATCGCCTTCTGGTCGTCGGCCGGCAATTGCGTGAACTGCTCGTTGGCCTGGATCGAGCCGTTGATGACGTCGGCGAGATCGTCCCACATCGCCTGGTTCTTGTCGGACTGGCTGCCGGTGTTGACGGCGACGATGTTCTCTTCCGACCCCGGCGCGCGCAGGCGGGCGGCGTTCTTCATCGCCGAGAATCCGATCTCGGAGACGCCGCCCGGTTGGATGGCGACGCGCACCCGCGTTCCGGCCTCGGCCGCGGCAAGGATGTCGTCCATCGATCCATAGGGCGAGGCGCCGGTCGCCAGATAGGCGTTGCCGGGGTTGATCGCGACCGTGGGGCCGATCTTGTAGGTCTCGAAGGGATCGTCGTAGCCGGCCTGGCCGTAGAGGTCGCCGAGATAGGCCTGGTCGTGAAACATCATCAGCGTCGTGCCGCGCGCATCGCGCTCCAGCGCCTTGAAGGCCTCGCTCGCGCCGACGGCGTCGACCTTCACGTTGATGCCGAGCTTGTCGGACAGCGCCTCGGCGATGATCGCCGAGTTCTGATAGGTGTCGCCGCCCGTCGACTTCGAGCCGATGACGAGCCGCACGTTGCCTGGCAGTTGCTGCGCAGCGGCGATCACGGGCGCCGCGAAGACGGCCGTCGCACCCAGGAGGGCCGCCAACGTGGTTCTGCGAGAATAGGTCATGCAGTCCTCCCATGGGGCCGGATCATCGATCGCCCCTCGTGATCGTTCCAACAGGTCGAAGCACCCGCAGCGCAGCGCATGTTTGCGCTCACATCAACATCGGGGAAAGAAGGCGTCACTGTCAACCTTTCGCGTTCGACCTGTCTGTCAGTGGCTACGGTGCAGTGTCGGCCTACGGCCATCATTTGACAGCGACCCTATGACTACGCATACATCCCATATCGTATTTTCGGTAGGTGCGGTGGTGGTAGCGGATAGAAAGTCGCCGGGCGCTTTGCGCAGCGCGCGCTGGTTCGGGCCGGACGATCTGCGCTCGTTCGGCCACCGCTCGCGGCTGATGCAGCTTGGCTATGCGGAGGAGGATTTCCGCGACAAGCCGGTGATCGGCATCCTCAACACCTGGTCGGAGATCAACTCGTGCCACGCCCATTTCCGCGAGCGGGCGCAGGACGTGAAGCGCGGCGTCTTCCAGGCGGGCGGGTTCGCGCTGGAGCTACCGACGCTCTCGGTCGACGAGAGCTTCACCAAACCGACCTCGATGCTCTACCGGAACATGCTCGCCATGGAGGTGGAGGAGACGATCCGGTCCCACCCGCTCGACGGCGTCGTGCTGATGGGCGGCTGCGACAAGACCACGCCCGGCCTCGTGATGGGCGCGATCACGGCCGGCGTGCCAATGATCTATCTGCCGGCCGGGCCGATGCTGCGCGGACATTTCCAGGGCCAGACGCTCGGCTCCGGCTCGGACGCGTGGAAGTTCTGGGACGAGCGACGCGCGGGCAAGGTCTCGGACGCGGACTGGCGGGGCATCGAGGGCGGCATCGCGCGTTCGGCCGGTGTGTGCATGACGATGGGCACCGCCTCGACCATGACCGCGATCGCGGAGGCGATGGGCCTCAGCCTTCCGGGCGCGTCCTCGATTCCCGCCGTCGATGCCGAGCACCAACGCATGGGCGCGGCCTGCGGGCGGCGCATCGTCGACATGGTCTGGGAGGACCTGACGCCCGACCGGATCGTGACGGATACGGCCGTGCGGAACGCCGCCGTCGTGGCCATGGCGACCGGCTGCTCGACCAATGCCGTCGTCCATCTCATCGCCATCGCCCGCCGGGCCGGCGTCGATCTCGACCTCGACGATCTCGACGCACTGGGCCGCACGACGCCGCTCATCGCCAATGTCCGCCCGGCCGGCAAGGACTACCTGATGGAGGATTTCTATCTGGCCGGGGGCCTGCGCGCGCTGATGGCCGAACTCGGCGACCGGCTCGACCGCGAGGCCTTGACGGTGACGGGCCGCACGCTCGGCCAGGGCCTGGAGGGCGCCGGGTCTACGATGCCGACGTCATCCGCCCGCTGTCCGACCCCGTCTACGCCGAGGGCTCGCTCGCGGTGCTGCGCGGCAATCTCTGCCCCGACGGCGCGGTCATCAAGCCGGCGGCCTGCGACGCGCGCTTCCACGTCCATGAGGGGCCGGCCCTCGTCTTCGACTCCTATCCGGAGATGAAGGCGGCCGTGGACGACGAGACGCTCGACGTGACGCCGGATCACGTGATGGTGCTGCGCAATGCCGGCCCGCTCGGCGGTCCGGGCTTCCCCGAATGGGGCATGCTGCCGATCCCCAAGGCGCTCATCGCGCAGGGGCACCGCGACATGCTGCAGGATCTCCGACGCGCGCATGTCGGGGACGTCCTATGGGGCCTGCGTGCTGCACGTCGCGCCCGAAAGCTTCGTCGGCGGCCCGCTCGCGCTCCTTCGCACGGGCGACATCGTCCGGCTCGATCTGCCGGCCCGGCGCCTCGACATGCAGGTCGACGACGATGAACTGGCACGCCGGCGCGCTGCCCTCGTGCCGCCCGAGCCGCGTTTCCAGCGTGGGTGGGGCTGGATGTTCTCGCGCCACGTGACCCAGGCCGACAAGGGCTGCGACTTCGACTTCCTCGAGCGCGCCCACGGCCCCGCCGCCGGCGAGCCGGACATTTTCTGAGGGCTTCGTGACCGACACCATGACGCCAGACCTCGATACGGCCCTCCGAGGCATCTCCGGCATTCTCGTCACGCCCTATGACGAGGCGGGCGACGTCGCGCCGATGCGCCTCGCCCCCATCATCGACCGGGCGATCGGCGCCGGCGTCCACCTGCCGGTCGTCAACGGCAATACGGGCGAGTTCTACGCGCTGACCTCCGACGAGGCGGAGGTGATGGTGCGCGAGGTCGTCGGCCTCGTCGATGGGCGCGCGCCGGTCGTCGCCGGGATCGGGCGCGGCATCCGGGATGCCTGCCGGCTGGCACGCGCCTCGGCCGACGCGGGCGCCGCGGTGCTGATGGTCCACCAGCCGCCCGACCCCTTCGTCTCGCCGCGCGGAACGCTCGATTACCTTCGCGCCATCGCCGAGGCCGGCGGCGGTCTGCCGATGATGCTCTACCTTCGCAACGACGCGATGGGCCCGCGCGCCATCGCAGACCTCTGTGCCGTGCCGGGCGTGAAGGGCGTCAAATGGGCGACGCCCAACCCGATGACCCTCGCCAGAGCCATGGCGCTGAGCGATCCCGGCATCGTCTGGGTCGGCGGTCTGGCCGAGACCTGGGCGCCGCCCTTCTACGCCGTCGGCGCACGCGGCTTCACCTCGGGGTTGATCAACGTATGGCCGGAGCGTTCGGTCGCCATCCATCAGGCTCTGGAGGCGGCCGACTACCCGCGCGCGGCCACCCTCATCGACGAGATGCGACCCTTCGAGGACGTGCGCGCCGAGGAGCAGAACGGCACCAACGTTACCGCCGTGAAGGCCGCGCTGCACGCCATCGGCCACGATTGCGGACCCACCCGCCCGCCGTCCGCCTGGCCGCTCGATGCCGACCAAGAGGCGTGCCTCGACGCGTTCCTCGCCGCCAACGGCCTCCTCTGACCGCGCTTTCCCACTCAGGAGCCCAGCGCGTCATCCCTCGAATCCGCCATCCAAGACGTCCCATGCGAGATCTGCCATGAACGACGAACTCCGCGACCGCTTCATGCAGGTCTCCGTGGCCACGCTCGCCACCGCGCTCTTCAAGCGGGGCCTGCGCAACCAGGTCATCCAGGGCGTGCGGCCCGTCATGCCCAAGCGTCGGAACATGGTCGGTCCGGCCTTCACGCTGCGCTACATGCCGGCCCGCGAGGACCGCAATGGGCTCGCCGTCTTCCGCGACCCCGAGCACAAGCAGCGCGTGGCGATCGAGACCTGCCCGGAGGGCCACGTCCTCGTCATCGACAGTCGCAAGGACGCGCGGGCGGCCTCGGCCGGCGACATTCTCCTCACCCGCCTCATGGTCCGCGGCGGCGCCGGCCTCGTGACCGATGGGGGCTTGCGCGATGCGGCCGAGATCGGCCGGCTCGCCATGCCCGCCTACCACACGCGCCCGTCGAGCCCGACCAACCTCACGCTGCACGAGGCCATCGCCATCGACGAGCCGATCGGCTGCGGCGACGCCCCCGTCTTTCCCGGCGACATCGTCGTGGGCGACGACGACTGCGTAATCGTCGTGCCGGCCCATCTCGCCGAAGAGGTCGCCGAGGAGGCCACCCAGATGACGGCCTTCGAGACCTTCGTCTCCGAGCGAGTGCGGGCGGGCGAGACGATCATAGGCCTCTATCCGGCCACGAGGCAGGAGAGCGTCGATGCCTTCGAGGCCTGGCGGGCGGCGAGGGAGGGCCGGTAGCCGCGCACACGTCCTCGCGATGCGCCCCGCGCGGGTTCGACTATTCCCGTGGCGCGCCCTGCACCGTCTCGGCCCGGGGCGATGCCATCGGAAAGTGCTCCAGCAGCGATTGCTTCGCGCCGAGGATGTGGTCGCGTACGAGGCCCGAGGCCAGATCGGCGTCGCCGCCCTCGCAGGCCTCCAGGATGGCCAGATGCTCGCGGCTGGCGCGGCCGAGGCCGTCGCTCATCACGAGCTGGGCGCGGATGTAGCGATCGACCCGGTCCATCGCGTTGTCGGCGACCTCGATGAAATAGCCGAGCGCACTCGCCTTGTAGAGCGCATCGTGGAACGTCCGGTTGAGATCGCCCCATTCCATCGGATTGTCGCAGGACGAGAAGGCGTCGCAGCACCGTCTCGCCTCCTTCAACTGCGCGGGATGCATCCGGGGTACCGCGTCGCGCAGGATCTCGGCCTCCAAAAGCGCGCGCAGGTCGAAGACCTCCGACGCTTCGATCGCCGACAGTCCAGCGACGACGGCGCCCTTGTAGCGCTGCCTGCGCACCAGCCCGCTGTCCTGCAGACGCGATATCGCCTCGCGCACCGGTATACGGCTCGTGTTGAAGAGGCGCGCGATCTCGTCCTGGCGCAGCGGCGCCCCGTCGCCGAGCTCGCCCTCCACGATTGCCTTCCTCAGCGCGTTGAAGACGATCTCCGAGGCGGAGGCCGTCTGCGAAATGTCGATCGACTTCAGTTTCATCACGTCCTCGTCCCGGCGCCGGTCGATAGCCCACCTGCGGCCAGGGCACAAACAGGGATATTGCATATTGGATCCAATATCAGTAGGCGTGAAGGCCTAAGGGCTGGATATCGCGTCATCAGAAACGCGGCCGGCCCGTCACCATCAGGGGAAAGATCGATGATCAAGAGACTGGCAGTCACAACCGCAGCCGCGCTGATGCTGGCCGCACCCGCGGTCGCGGACACGCTCGACGATGTCGTGGATCGGGGAACGCTGCGCTGCGGCGTCGTGCTCGACTTCCCGCCGATCGGCTATCGCGACGAGAACAACGAGCCGGCTGGGTTCGACGTCGACTATTGCAAGGACCTCGCCGCCGCGCTCGAGGTCGAGCACGAGATCCTGCCGCTGACCTGGGCCGAGCGCCTGCCGGTCATCGTAACGGGCCGCGCCGATGTGGTCTTCGGCGCGACGTCGGACAGTCTCGCCCGCGCGCGCACCGTCGGCTTCACGATCCCTTACGCGATCTACTACGCGCAGGGCGTGGTGAACGCCGAGAGCGGTATCGAGACCTTCGAGGACATCCGTGGCAAGCGCGTCGCGGCCGCCGTCGGCACCGTGCCGGAGCAGGAATGGCTCAAGATCGCCGCCGAATGGGGCGAGGAGAACCTCTATCAGGGCTACCAGTCGGAGAACGAGGTCTTCCTCGCCGTCGCGCAGGGCAAGGCCGATATCGGCATCACGACCAATACGGCCGTCAAGCCGATCACCGAAGAATACGACACGATCGATCCCGGCCCGCGCATGCCCTGGACGACCGACTACACGTCGGTCGTCGCCAAGCGCGAGGACGTGACGTGGCTCAACTATCTCAACCTCTTCGTCACCCATCAGGTGCGCTCGGAGCGCTATGCCGAGCTCTGGGACACCTATGTCGGCGGCGAGGCGCCCGAGCTGCGCATTCCCGGCGTGCTCTACTAGAGCCGTTCCAGCGGAGGTGCGATAGCACCGCAGCGTAAGGAACCGCGCAGAAACAAAGCGCTAGAGCGCGCTCGGTGAATGGATAGGAACCGAACGCGCTCTAGCCCTCTACTAGCCCTTCGCCAACCCCGCAAAGGGACAGGCGCTCGTCCGGCAGACCGCCGGGCGGGCGTGAGCCTCAAGGCGCCCGATGTTCGACTACAACTTCCACTGGCGGCCGGTCCTCAAGAGCCTGCCGGACCTCATCGAGGCCAGCTTCGTGACCCTGCAGGTCGCGACGCTCGCGATGGTGATCGGCATCGCCATCGGGCTCGGCCTCGCGCTGATCCGGCTCAACATGACCGGACCGCTGCGCTGGTTCGCCACCGCGTGGATCGAACTGGCCCGCAACACGCCGGCGCTCTTCCAGCTCTTCTTCTTCGGCTTCGGGCTCGGCGCGTTCGGGCTCCATCTGTCGCCCTATGTCGTCGTGCTGGCCGGCCTCAGCTTCAACTGCGCCGGCTATCTGGCGGAGAACTTCCGCGGCGGATTCCAGGCCATTCCTCCGACCCAGCTTCGCGCCGCGCGCAGCCTCGGCATGACGGCCTGGCAGGCCTATACGCGCATCGTCATCCCGCAGGTCTTCCGCATCGTCTACCACCCGATCACCAACCAGATGGTCTGGGCGGTGCTGATGTCCTCGCTCGGCATGCTGGTCGGCTTTCGCGAGTTGAGCGGCGAGACGCAGTTCTTCGCCAGCCGCACGTTCCGCATCTTCGAATATTTCGCGGTCGCGGCGGTGCTCTACTACATCATCGTCAAGATCATCCTCGGCGCCTCCCGCCTCCTGGCGGCCCGGCTCTTCCGGTACTAGGGGCGGTCCGGTGCGCGAATCGATCAGCTTCTTCAGCGGCTTCACCCCGAACGACCTATGGTTCATGGGCGAGGCGGCGCTGCGCACGCTCCTCATCTCGGTGCTCTCGGTCGGTATCGGCACGCTCTTGGGCGCCGTCTTCGGGTGGCTGCTCTACGAGGGCCGGCTCGCGGCGACGTTGCTGCTGGGGCCGGTGCTCGACATCTTCCGCTCCGTGCCGCTCATCATTCAGCTCGTCCTCTTCTACAACTTCGCGCCCATCGTCGGCCTCGACCTCGACGCCTTCGGGTCGGGAACCGTCATCTTGACCATCTACACCGCCGCCCTCGTCGCCAGCGTCGTGCGCGGCGGCATCGAGGCGGTGGGCCTGCCGATGCGGCGCGCGGCGCGCTCGCTGGGCATGAGCTACTGGCAGGACCTGCGCTACATCGTGCTGCCCATCGGTGGGCGGGCCGTCTTTCCCGCCTGGGTCGGCGTGGCGCTGGGCGTGATGAAGGACAGCGCCCTCGTCTCGGTCCTCGGCTACGTGGAATTGCTCAAAGCCAGCCAGATCCTGATGACGCGCACGCAGGAGCCCTTCCTGGTCCTCAGTATCGCGGGCGCCTTCTATTTCGCGCTGTCCTATCCGATCTCGCGCTATGCCGCGCGGCTCGAGAAAACGTGGGCCCAATGATCGAGATCCGCAATCTTCACAAGTATTTCGGCGAGCTCCATGTCCTCAAGGGCATCGATCTCGACGTGCCGAAAGGCGAGGTCCTCTCCGTGATCGGCGCCTCGGGCTCGGGCAAGTCGACGCTCCTCTACTGCATCAACGGGCTGGAGAGCATCCAGGAGGGCCGCATCACGGTCGACGGCACCGATGTCCATGCCAAGGGCGTCGACATCAACGCGCTGCGCCAGACGCTTGGCATGGTCTTTCAGCAGTGGAACAGCTTCCCCCACCTGACCGCGCTCGAGAACGTCGCCCTCTCGCCCCGGATCGTGAAGGGCAAGTCGAAGGCCGAGGCGCGGGAGATCGCGGCACGGCGCCTGGAGCATGTCGGTCTCGGCGACAAGCTCCACGCCTATCCGAGCGCGCTCTCGGGCGGCCAGCAGCAGCGCCTCGCCATCGCCCGCGCGCTCGCGATGGAGCCCGCCTACATGCTCTTCGACGAGGCGACCTCGGCGCTCGACCCCGAACTCGTCGGCGAGGTGCTCGACACCATGCGTCTCCTCGCCGAGGAGGGCATGACGATGATCTGCGTCACGCACGAGATGGGCTTTGCCCGCGATGTCTCCGACCGCGTCGCCTATGTCCACGAGGGCGTGATGGAGGAGATCGGGCCGCCGGCCCAGATCTTCGGCCAGCCGACCTCCGAGAGGACCGCCAAGTTCCTCGCCAACGTGCGCTGAGCCGGGCCGAGCGGCCCGATCCGCGATCTCATGTCTTCCCGAGGCCTCCCGCCTCGCAACTTTGCCCGACCGTCCAGACCTCAAGGAGTGTCACCAATGTCCGCGAACGTGTTCACCGGCTGCATGCCCGCCCTGATGACGCCCTGCACGGCCGAGCGCCGTCCCAACTACGATGCGCTCGTGAGGCGCGGGCGCGAGCTGATGGAGGCGGGCATGTCGGCGGTCGTCTACTGCGGCTCGATGGGCGACTGGCCGCTCCTGACCGACGAGGCCCGCATGGAGGGCGTCGCGCGGCTCGTCGAGGCGGGCGTGCGGGTCGTCGTCGGCACTGGCGCGATGAACACCAAGGCCGCCGTCGCCCACGCCGCGCACGCGCAGGCCACGGGCGCGCACGGGCTGATGGTCATCCCCCGCGTTCTCTCTCGTGGCCCGTCGGCAACCGCGCAGCGCGCGCATTTCAAGGCCATCCTCTCGGCGGCGCCCGATCTGCCGGCCGTGATCTACAACAGCCCCTATTACGGCTTCGCGACCAAGGCCGACCTCTTCTTCGCGCTGCGCGCCGAGCATCCCAACCTCGTCGGCTTCAAGGAGTTCGGCGGCTTCGACGATCTGCGCTACGCGGCCGAGACCATCACCGCCCAGGACGATGCGGTGACGCTCATGGTCGGCGTCGACACCGCCGTCTACCACGGCTTCGTCAATTGCGGCGCGACGGGCGCCATCACCGGCATCGGCAACGCCCTGCCGCGCGAGGTCCTTCATCTCGTCGCGCTCTGCGAGCGGGCGGCCAAGGGAGACGTCGCGGCACGCCGTCTTGCGCGGGAGCTCGACGAGGCGTTCCAGGTCCTCTCCAGCTTCGACGAGGGGCCCGACCTCGTCCTCTACTACAAATACCTCCTCGTGCTGAACGGCGACGAGGACCACCGCCTCCATTTCAACGAGGACGATGCGCTGTCGGCCGCGCAGAAGGGCTATGTCGAGGCGCAGTACAGGCTCTTCACCGACTGGTACGCCGCCTGGTCGAAGCGCGACGAGGTCGTCGCCGCGACGGGCGGCTAGCCGTGCGCGTGATCGACAGCCATACGGCCGGCGAACCGACCCGCGTCGTGATCGAGGGCGGACCCGATCTCGGGTCCGGGACGCTGGCGCAGCGCGCGGCGCGGCTGGAGCGCGAGCATGCGGCCGTCTGCGCCGCCATTCTCGACGAGCCGCGCGGCCATGACGCGATCGTCGGCGCGCTCCTCGCCGAGCCGGACGATCCGGACTGCGCCGCCGCGGTCGTCTTCTTCAACCCCGTCGGCAATCTCGGCATGTGCGGCCACGGCACGATCGGGCTGGCCGCCACGCTGGCCCATCTCGGCCGGATCGGGATCGGCACGCATCGCATCGAGACCCCTGTCGGTATCGTCGAGGTGACGCTGACCGATGCGAACACCGTCTCGGTCGTCAACGTCGAGAGCTACCGGCTGCAGGCGGGTGTCACCGTCGAGGTCGCGGGCATAGGGCCGGTGACCGGAGACGTGGCCTGGGGCGGCAACTGGTTCTTCCTGACCGATTCCGTCTCCATCGATCTGGTGCCGGCCAACATACGCCCCCTCACCGACGCGGCGCTCGCGATCCGCGCCGCGCTGACCGACAGCGGTATCACCGGCACGGACGGTGCCTCGATCGACCATGTCGAACTCTACGGGCCTCCCCGCGCGCCGGATGCCGATAGCCGCAACTTCGTCCTCTGCTCGGGAGGCGCCTACGACCGCTCGCCCTGCGGCACGGGATCGTCGGCCAAGCTCGCCTGCCTCGCCGCGGACGGCGCGCTGGCGCCCGGCCGGGACTGGGTGCAGGAGAGCGTCATCGGCAGCACCTATCGGCTGCGCTATCGGCGAGGCGCCTCCGGCGGCGTGATACCGACGATCACGGGCCAGGCCTTCGTGACGGCCGACGTCACGCTCCTCTTCGATCCGGCCGATCCCTATGCGGGCGGTATCGGTGCAGCTGGGAGCGCCGCGTGAGAACGGCCGGACGCGTATGATGGCGGGACAAGAGACGCACGACGTCGTCGTCATCGGCGCCGGCATCATCGGTATCAACGCCGCGCTGGCCCTTCAGGCCGCCGGCCGGTCTGTCGTGATGATCGACCGCGCGTCCGACAGCCTCAGCGCATCGGAGGGCAATGCGGGGGCCTTCGCCTTTGCCGACATCGTGCCTCTCGCGACCCCCGGCATTCTCGCCAAGGCGCCCGGCTGGCTCCTCGATCCGCTCGGCCCGTTGTCGATCCGCCCGTCCTACGCCGCGCGCCTCGCCCCCTGGATGCTGCGCTTCTGGCGTGCGAGCCGCCGCGATCGGTTCGATGCCGCGCTCGCGGCGCAGGGCGCCCTGATGCGATTGTCGCAGGACGCCCTGGCCCGGCAGGTGCGCGCGCTCGGCGCCGAACATCTTCTCCAACGCGGCGGACAGCTGCAGCTCTTCGAGACCGAGGGCGCCTACCGGGCGAGCCTGCCGGTCTGGCGCCTGCGCGAGGCGCATGGCGTCGCGTTCGAGATGCTGGAGAGCGCGGGCGCGATCGCCGACATCCAGCCCGGCCTCGACCCCCGCTTCACCCGCGCCGGCTATACGCCCGACTGGATCAACACGTGCGATCCCAGGCGTTGGCTCGCCCATCTCCTCGAGGCGTTCCGCGCCGGGGGCGGGCGGATCGAAGCCGGCGAGGTGACGGCTCTCGTGGACATGGAAGACGGCGTCCGCCTTCGCACAGACGCTGGAACCTCGGCGACGGAGATCCTGGCCAAGACAGTCGTCGTCGCGGCCGGCGCCTGGTCGCACCGGCTCGCCCGCACGCTTGGCGATCGGATCCCGCTGGAGACCGAGAGGGGCTACAACACGACGCTGCCCGAGGGCGCCTTTCGCCTGCGCACCCACCTCACGTTCTCCGAACACGGCTTCGTCGTCAGCCGGATCGGCGACGGCGTGCGCGTCGGCGGCGCCGTCGAGTTCGGCGGGCTCGGCCTCGCGCCGAACTACCGGCGCGCCGACGCGCTTCTCGGCAAGGCGCACCGGTTCCTGCCCGGGCTCGACACGTCCGGCGGCACGCGGTGGATGGGCTTTCGCCCGTCGCTCCCCGACAGCCTGCCCGTGATCGACCATGCGCCCGGGTCTCCAAACGTCATCTACGCCTTCGGCCACGGCCATCTCGGCCTCACGCAGGCCGCCGGCACGGCCGAACTCGTCGCCGCGCTCGCCTGCCATGCCGCGCCGCCCATACCGATACGCGCCTTCTCCGCGCGCCGCTTTCGATAAAGGACATGTCTCATGAAAATCACGGCCATCAACGTCTTTCAGGTCGATCTGCCGCTTCGGGAAGGGCGCTACAACTGGTCGAACGGCAATTTCGTCGAGGTCTTCGACAGCACGGTCGTCGAGGTCGTCACGGATGAAGGCTTGAAGGGCTACGCCGAGTGCTGCCCGCTGGGGTCGGCGTACCTGCCGTCCTTCGCGCTCGGCGTTCGCGCCGGCCTCGCCGAGCTCGCCCCGCATCTCATCGGGCAGGACCCGACCAATATCGGCGCGGTCAACCGGGTCATGGATGCGGCCCTGCGCGGTCACCCTTATGCGAAGGCCCCCATCGACATCGCCTGCTGGGACATTCTCGGCAAGGCGACGGGCCTGCCCGTCTACACGCTGCTGGGCGGTGCGATGCAGGACGATGTCGCCCTCTACCGCGCGATCAGCCAGGAGGCGCCCGATGCGATGGCCGCCAAGATCGAGGGCTATGCGGCCGAGGGCTACACCAGGTTCCAGCTGAAGGTGGGCGGCGATGCGAATGACGATATCGACCGGATCCACGCCACCCGCGCGATCGTCAAGCCGAGCGACGTCCTCGTCGCCGACGCCAATACCGGCTGGACCCGCCACGAAGCCGCCCGCGTGGTCGGCGCCGTCGCCGGGCTCGACGTCTACATCGAGCAACCCTGCCTGACCTATGAGGAATGCGTCTCCGTTCGCCGGCGCACCGGCCTGCCCTTCGTCCTCGACGAAGTCATCGACACGCCCAACACGCTGGTGCGGGGCATGGCGGAGGACGCGATGGATGTCATCAACCTCAAGATCTCCAAGGTCGGCGGCCTCACGCGGGCGAAGCTGATGCGCGATCTTTGCGTCGCGCACGGCATCCCGATGACGATCGAGGACACCTGGGGCGGCGACATCGTGACGGCGGCCATCGCCCATCTCGCCCGCTCGACGCCGTCCGACTTCACCTTCTCGGCGACGGACTTCAACAGCTACGGCACGGTCGCCATCGCCGACGGCGCGCCCAGCCGCGTCGACGGGCGCATGACCGCCCCCGACGCCCCCGGTCTCGGCATCACCCCGATCTTCGACGCGCTCGGCGATCCCGTCGCGCGCTACAACTGAAACGAGCCGCCCATGCGCAGCACCCGGACCATCCACGTCGTCTCCTGCCATGCCGAAGGCGAGGTTGGCGACGTCATCGTCGGCGGCGTCAGACCGCCGCCGGGCGATACGATCTGGGAGCAGCGCAGCTTCATTGCCAAGGACGGATCGCTGCGCGCTTTTGTTCTCAACGAACCGCGCGGCGGCGTCTTCCGGCACGTCAACCTCCTCGTCCCTCCCGTCCATCCCGAGGCCGACGCCGCCTTCATCATCATGGAGCCGGAGGACACGCCGCCCATGTCCGGCTCGAACGCGATCTGCGTGTCGACCGTCCTCCTCGACACCGGCATCGTGCCGATGCGCGAGCCGGTGACCGAGATGGTGCTGGAGGCGCCGGGCGGCCTCGTCCACGTCACGGCCGAATGCCGGGGCGGCAAGGCCGAGCGGATCCGCGTCCGGAACGTACCCTGCTTTGCCGACAAGCTCGACGTCGCCCTCGAGGTCGCGGGGGTCGGAACGCTTCGTGTCGATACGGCCTATGGCGGCGACAGCTTCGTCGTCGTCGACGCGGCGGCGCTGGGCTTTGCGATCGTGGAGGACGAGGCGGCCGAGATCGCGCGGATCGGCATGGCCATCACCGAGGCGGCCAACGCCCAGATCGGCTTCTCCCATCCCGACAATCCCGATTGGAGCCACATCTCGTTCTGCGCCTTCAAGGGCCCGCTCACGGCGACTGAAACGGGCTGGACGGGTCGCTCGGCCGTCGCGATCCGGCCGGGCAAGGTCGATCGCTCGCCGACCGGCACGGCCGTCTCCGCGCGCCTGGCCCTGATGGCCGCGCGGGGCGAGATCGCGGCCGGTCGGGATTTCGAGGCGGTCTCGATCATCGGATCGCGCTTCACGGGGCGGATCGTCGGCGAGGCCGAGGTCGGCGGACGCCCCGCCATCGTTCCCGAGATCGCCGGGCGCGGCTGGGTCACCGGCACCCATCAGCACCTCCTCGACCCGGACGATCCCTTCCCCGCAGGCTATCGCCTCAGCGACACCTGGGGCGTCGCGGCCCGAACGATCGCGGACTGACGCGGATCCGGCCCGCGGCCCTAGAGCCGTTCCAGCGTCGGTGCGATAGCACCGCAGCGTACGGAACCGCGCAAAAACAAAGCGCTAGCGAGGCCCCTCCAGGCAGCCGCTTTCGCTGGGTCGTAGCCAGTCGATCGTCATCTCCGAGGTGATCGCGAAGATGCCAAGGCCGCAGGCGCGCGAGCCTTCGGGCAGCTTGATCCAGAGCTCGAAGCCGGCCTCGTAGGGAAGGTCGCGCTCTATGTGAGCCTCCACGTCGGGCCGCGCGACGTTGGGCTCCAGAACCGTGACGATCCGGTTGCCGAGCGTCGCGCCGACGAAGGCGATCTCGGCGTCCTCCGCCTCGGAGACGGCCCAGCCGCGGACCGTGGCGCCCCGCTCGTATCGGGTGAGCGTGTCGATCACGCCCAGAACCGCCTCGTCCCGGTCGGGCAAGGTCAGGACGAGGCCCGCGTTCCCGAGCCGGGCGCGCTCGACGAGTTCCGCGAGATCGACGCGCAGGGACGTGCCGAAGTCGTCGGCCTCGATGTCGGCGGCGAGGGCCAGGACGCGGACCAGCGGTATGCGCGCCGGGTCGCCCGCGGAGCGCAGCAGATGGCGTGCGCCGGCGAGGTTGTAGGCCAGCATCGCGGCCGCGATGGCGGCGAGGACGAGGTAGAGGGGCAGGCTGCGACGGTTCACTCGAACGCGTCCTTGTGTGCGCCCTCCGGGCCTCCTCGCGCCGCCGGGCCCGTCCGAAGCAGGACGCGGGGGGCACCGGCGAGGGCGCAGGCCATGAGAAAGGCGAAGGGGATCGTGACGAAGAGGTAGCGGCCCTGGGGCTGGGGCACGAGCTCCTGCGAGCCATAGGCGTTGGCGAGCACGACGCAGACGGCCATGCTCCAGAACAGCACGACCAGAAGAGGGCGCCACAACCGCTCCGGCCAGGGCAGGGCCCGTGCCACTAGATCCCGGCCCGCCACTGCAAGGGACACCAGGAAGAGAAGGCCAACGAGGGGGAAGAAAAAGACGCGGTAGTGGTGCGCTTCGAGGAAGAGCGTCATCCAGCCCAGGCCGTAGAAATAGCTTCGGAACGTGGTTCCGAGCCAACCCTCCATGTTGGTCCAGTGTATGATCCGACCCTCGCACAGGACGAAGCAGACGGCGCGTTGGTCCGCGTTGCCGCGATACCACTCCGTGAAGTCCACCTGTCCGGACATGCCGGTAATCTCGCCGAACTGCCAGTAGACGAGCGCGAGGTAGGGGCCGGCCACGAGAAGCGCGGTGCCGACGGCCCACAAGACCGGACGCAGGACCGGACCACGGTCGAGAAGACCGAGAAAGGCCAGGACGGTCCCATAGAAGACGAAGGCCGGGAAGTAGTAGAGCTTGGAGCACAGCACCAGCCCGCAGGCGGCGCCGAGGAGGATGGCGGCGCGCGTCGATCGCGTGCGCAGCATCCATACGAAGGCGGCCAGCGAGAGCGTCGTGGTGGCCAGTGCGAAGCCGTCGGCGTTGAAATAGGCGAAGACGAAGGTGACCTGCGGCACGGCCGCCAGGATGATCGCCAGGAGGGCGAGCGCCGCGGGGCGGACCTCCAGCCCCCGCCCGATTGCGAGGAGGGAGAGGAAGAAGACGCCCGCCAGTCCCCAGTTAACGGCCCTCGGCGCGAGAAAGGCGAGCTCGGCCGACAGGTAGTCGACAAGCACGCTGGCCGAGGCAAGGCCGAGCAGCGCGTTCAGATAGGGCAGGCCGTAATACCAGAACGCGTCGGGATGGTAGACGTAGTCGCTCAGGATCCCGGTGAAGGTCGCGGCCGGATCGAGGCCCGGCACCGGCATGTCTCTAAAGAGGAAGAGGTACTCGATCAGGAAGAAATGCGTGAACTCGTCCGGCGCGCCGTTGAAGGGAATGACGAGCGACCAGAGGATGACGAGCGCCACATAGGCCGCGCTCAGAAGAGCGTAGCCCAACGCGCCGGCACTGGAGCGAGGCGCGCTCATCGCCCCAGCCGGTCCAGCAGGCGTCCGAAGGCGGCACCGCGCAGCAGGGTGCGCCCGAACACGAAGTTGGCGACCGTCGTGACCATCATGACGAGGATAATGGCGAAGCGCGGCGGCACGCCCATGCGCTCCAGCGCCTCCAGGCTGACGATCCCGATGACGAAGACCAGGACGTAGGAGAGCGCCATGCCGATCCGCGCCCCGCGCCCGGTGCGCCCTTGCGGGAAGACCTTGGACGGGTAGACCGCCACGACGAAGGCGAGCCCGCAGACCCAGGCCCCGGTATAGGCGAGGCCCGGCGCCAGGACGAAGAGGAGGAGTTGGTAGGCGGTGAAGGTGAGCGCGGCATTGGTCAGGCCGGCCAGCAGGAAGCGCGAGGCGTCGCGCGCCACGCCCGTGGGGGCGGACAGATCGACCATGGGCGTCAGTCCTTTGTCCCGGTCTCGACACTGGCCCCACCCTCCACCAACGCGCGGAAGGCGGCGTAGTCGCGGATGTAGTCGTCGCCGTCATAGGGGTGCGAGGCGGCGACCATGAGGACGGTGTCGGGATCGAACTTGTACTGGATGCCCCAGACCATGGGCGCGAGGTAGAGGCCGACCGTGGGGTCGGCGAGGCGCACCTCGCGCCGGCGCGCGCCGTCGTCGACGACGACCGAGAGCCCGCCATGGGCGGCGACGAGGAACTGCTCGCAGACCCGGTGGGCGTGCTCGCCGCGCACGTGGTCGCTGGGCACGCTATGGACGAGGAAGATCCGGTGCGGAGCGAAGGGAAAGCCGCCGCCGGGCTGCAGCGGCGTCAGGGAGCCGCGCATGTCGGAGAAGTGCGGCAGGCGCTCGATCCAGCAATCGCGCACGCCCAGATCCTGCCGCGCGCCGATCTCGGCGGGCAGGCCGACCTCGCCGCGCGCGGGCGGCGCGACGGACGGCGCGCCCTGGCCCTCCGCATTGTCCTGATAGCCGACGATCACGGCCGGATTGCCGACCACGGTCGCGTGAGGAGGCACATTTCGGGTGACGACGGCGCCGGCGCCGACCATCGCGCCCCGCCCGATCCGCACGCCCGGCAGGATCGTCGCGTTGGCGCCCACCGAGACATCGTCCTCCAGGACCGTCTCCAGGAAGGCGTCCGGATATTGCTTGGAGCGGGGGCGCAGATCGTTGGTGAAGGTGGCGTTCGGGCCGACGAAGACGCGGTTCCCGAGGCGTAGGCCATCCCAGAGCTGCACACCGCATTTGAGCGTCACGTCGTCCCCGATGCGAACGTCGCCCTCGACGAAGACATGGTCGCACACGTTGCAATTGCGCCCCAGACGCGCACCCGGCAGCACGTGCGCGAAGGCCCACACGCGCGTGCCCTCGCCCACAGTCTCACTCTCGCAAAGCCCTTGCGGATGGACAAAGACGCCCTCAGGCGCATCGCTCGGCATGTTCGCCCCCCTGGATCGGGGTCCCTATGGGAACCAAGCGTGGCGGTTTCAGGATGTCTCCACGATTCCCTCCCCGACCACCCGGCTGACGATCCGCAAGGGGCGGCGCTTGGTGTTCTCGAAGGTGCGCCAGAGATAGGAGCCGATGATCCCCTGCACGGCCAGCGAGGCCGAGGCCGAGAAGGCGATCAGCACGGCCAGCGAGGTGTAGCCGGGCTCGTCGATGACGCCGAGAAGGCGCGAGACCGCGACGACGATCGCGAAGAGAAGGCTCAGCAAACAGCCGGCGATGCCGAACCAGAGCACGAGGAGGATGGGCAGGTCGGAGAACGAGAAGATGCTGTCCATCATGTAGCGCAGCCGCCGCGCAAAGCTCCAGGCGCTCTCGCCGGCCGCGCGCTCCCTCCGCGTATAGGGCACGAAGCGGCGGCGATAGCCGATCCAGAAGAGCTGCGCGATCAGCGAGCTGTTGGGCTCCTGGATCCGCAGGACCGTGTCGAGCGCCTCCCGGTTGACGGCGAAGATGTCGACGCCGCCCTTGGGCACGTCCGGGATGACCATCTTGCGGTAGAGCCACCAGAAGGCGTTGGAGGCCGCGTCGCGCAGGAGGCCGTCATGCCGGTCGCGCCGTTCGCCGAAGACGATCTCGGCCTCGCCGCCCTCCAGGACGGAGAAGAACTCCAAAATGAGTTCGGGGGGCTCCTGCAGGTCGGCCGCCATCACGGCGACGATGTCTCCCGATGCGTGCTCCAGCCCGGTGCGGATGGCTGGGAAGGCCCCGAAATTGCGGCTGTGGAAGACGATGCGCGAGGGAAAGGAGAAGGTCGCGCGCGCCGCCACCAGCAGCTCGCCCGAACGGTCGGGCGAGCCGTCGATGACGAGGATGACCTCGATCGGGGCGGGCGAAGCGGCGTTGAGAGCCTCCAGCGCCGCGACGAGGGCGTCGATATTGTCCTCGTTGCGGTAGACGGGGATGACGAGGGAGCGGCGCGCGCGCGCCGGCAGGGTTGCCGCCTCGCCGTCGAGGCCGGCCCTCGCGGCGTCGGCGGCCTCCACCGTCAGGCCCGCCACGCTCAGGCCCGCCATGAGCCCAGCGCCTCGCAGACCTGCGCCACCTCGTCCTCGCGCAGGGTCGGGAAGCAGGGGAGGCTGAGGAGGCGCGGCAAGCTTGCGCGCGACACGGGCACGCCGCCCGGCGCGAGGCGCTGGGCGAGCTCCGACCAGCCGGGCTGGTCGCAGTCGAGGACGGGATAGTGCACGTCGGTGCGCACGCCGCGCGCCTCCAGATGGGCGCGCAGGCCCTCCCGGTCTTCGGCGAGGAGAACGGCGAGATGGCCCACCGTGTCGGCCGCGCGCACGACGCGCAACGCCCTCTGGCGCGGCCTCCTCATAAGCCGCGAGGATGGCCACGCGGCGCGCGTTGGCCTCGTCGAGCCCGGGGAGGATCTCGGCGCAGGATCGCGGCCTGCACCTCGTCGAGGCGCGAGTTGCGCCCGCCCGGCATCGCGACCGTGTATTTCGAGGCCCAGCCATATTGGCGCAGCGCATCGCAGGCCTTGAGGAGATCGGCGTCCGAGGTCGCGATCGCGCCGCCATCGCCGAAGGCCCCGAGATTCTTGGTCGGGTAGAAGCTGAAGGTCGCGATGTCGCCGAGCGAGCCGGCCATCCGGCCGTCCTTCTGTCGCAGCCCGTGCGCCTGCGCGCAGTCCTCGAGGATGGGGACATGGGCGTGGCCCGCCGCGTCCATCGCGGCGCGCAGGGCCGGCACATCGACCAGTCCGCCATAGAGATGCGTCGCGACCACGAGGGCGGTCTCGTCGGTCAAGGCGGCCACGGCCGAGCCGACGTCCAAAAGCTGCGAGCCCTCCTCGATGTCCGCATAGACCGGTGTTAGCCCGATCAGCCGCGCGGCGATGGACGTGTAGCCGCCCGCATTGGCGACCGTGACGACTTCCCGCCCCTCGTTCCGCCCCGTCACGAGGAGCGCGCGCATCGCGATCTCCAGCGCGTCCGTGCCGTTGGCGACGCCGGTGCAGTGATCGGTGCCGACATAGGCCGCGAACGCCTCGCAGAACCCGCGCGTCTCGCCCCCGTTCAGCCACCAGCCCGAGCGCAGCGCACGCGTCGCGGCCTCGATCACGTCCCCCGATCCCGGCCCGACGATCCGGCTGAGGTCGTTCATGGGAACAGACGGAGCGGAGGGTGCAGTCATACGATCGTCCATGTCCTAGGTGCGGGTCCTGCGATACGGGATGTCGCGCGCCGCCGCAATGCGCACCCACGGCGCCGTTCGAGCCGGCCACGGCTTCATAGGCAAGAGCGCTCGGCAAGGGTCGTCTGAACGGCGCGTGCCGGATCGCCCGGCCGCTTCATCATCCCGCATGGAACGATGCTCCTAGGCGCTGCCGCCGTACCAGGACTGGGCGAAGGCGAGGTCGCGCGCCGCTTCGGGATCGTCGAGCAGGTGCCTCGCCTCCTTCGCCGCCTCGAGGAAGCGCGTGCGCGAGGGTGCCGGGGTCAGGATGTCGGCGCACGCGTCGATCAGCATGTCCATGTGGTGGCGGGCGAACTGGGCGCGCGAGGCCGGCGCGTCCGGCGCATCCCCTATGGCGGCGGCGATCGTCGTCAGACGCCGGAGGAGATGGATCGAGGTCATGTAGTCCGTGGCGACATAGGGCACGAGCCGCGGCAAAGCCTCGTCGAGCAGACGCTCGAAATCGATGTGATGCGCGATGAGGCGCACCTCGCCGGTCTCGTCGGCGCGGTAGGCGGAGGGCGTCTCCAAGGCGGCGAACTCGCACAGCGCCGAGGTCAGCCAGTCGATGCAGGTCATGGCCGTGAAGGGATCGTTGACGCCCGACGAGAGCGCCCGCGCGGCGATCTCGACCAGTTCCTCGACGAGGAAGAGAAGGTTCTGGTCGGCCGTCTTGTCGTCGCCGATGACGAAGCAGTCGCGCAGCGCGCCTTCGTTGGGCAAGCCCAGGAAAAAGCCCTCCCGCTCCGTTCGGGGGAGGGCGTGGAGAAGCGTGTCGCCGGCTGTCACGAAGTCGCCCGGCCGGAACTGAAGTCGCACCAGAAGGTCGTCCTTGGCGGCGATCGCGATGACCGCATCGTCATGGACGCTCTGGAGATAGCCCGTCCGTTCGGCCCTCACCCGGGCGGCCTGCGCGAAGCGCTCCGACGTGAGGCCTTCGGGGCGCGGCGCTGACGTGCCTGCCTGCGGAAAGGTCTCGCCGAGCCGCCCTCGCAGCGCCCGTCCGACGCTGGATGTGATGGTGCCGATATCGATCGAGGCCGGCACATGGTGGATGAAATAGATGAGGACGCCCACGCTCAGCACCGCTGCGCCGATCGCGAGGAGGACCGAGATATGGGGAACGAAGGCGATCTGGTCCGGCGTCGACGCGCTGACCGAGCGCAGCACCATGAGCGCGTAGATGAAGGTCGAGATGAACGTGCCGAGCGTGACCTGATTGCCCCGATCCCGCATGAAGTTGCCGACGAGGCGCGGCCCGAACTGCGACGAGGCGTTGGTGACGGCGACGAGCGTGAGCGAGAACGTGACGCCTGCGACGCCGATCATCGACTGGGCGATGACGCTCAGCACGTTGCGCGCGCTCTCGACGTCGGTGAGCTCGAAGATCTTGAGCGACATCATCCATTTCGCCCCCCAGATCGCATCGACCCAGAGGGTGAGGAAGGAGAGGGCGACGGCGGCCGAGAACATCAGGCTCGGGATGAACCAGTAGCTGGCACGGATCGCGTTGGCATTTCGAAGGAGGAAGGCGCGCAAGGCAAAGGGTCCGATCGGGTCGCGGACCAGGCGGCACGCGTGAGCCTCATCTGCCGCGCGACAGCGGCGCTTCAAGGGGATGCGGCGGTGGCGCCTCGTGGAGATCGCCTAGGCGTCGACGCTCCTGACGGCCGGATAGAGCGTTTGCCAACGCGCATACGCCGCACGGGCGGCGCCCGTCTCGTTCGGCTCGATGGCGCGTGAGACGGTCGGTGCGGTCGCGACCGAGGCCGGATCGGCGCCGCTGGCCGCGATGAGGCCGAGCCGGGCGGCGCCGAAGGCCGCACCGAGCTCGGCACCCTCGGGAAGATCGATCGCGCAGCCGGTTACGTCGGCGATGCGCTGGAGGAGATAGTCGGACCGCGCACCGCCGCCGACGGCGAAGATGCGGGTCATCTGGGTGCCCGCCTCCCGCAACGCCGTCTGATTGTCGGCCAGCGCGAAGGCGATGCCGTCGAGAACCGCGCGGGCGAGCTCTGCCGGACCATCGGCCTGGTCGAGCTGGACGAAGGCGCCGCGCGTGGCGGCGTCGTTATGCGGCGTACGCTCACCGGAGAGATAGGGCAGGAACCGCACGCTGGATGCCGCGTCGGCCTTGCCCGCCAGGGCGGAGAGATCGGCCGGGCTCCGGCCCGTCAGCCGCGCCAGCCATTCGAGCGAAGCCATGGCCGAGAGGATGACGCCCATCTGGTGCCAGGTGCCGGGAAGCGCATGGCAG
This sequence comes from uncultured Alphaproteobacteria bacterium, assembly GCA_963842125.1. Classification (GTDB taxonomy): domain Bacteria; phylum Pseudomonadota; class Alphaproteobacteria; order Rhizobiales; family CAWCWK01; genus CAWCWK01. Next base: position 1,059,175 of record CAWJFE010000001.1, read on the forward strand.
AAGGTGTGGACGGCCGAGGCAGGGTTCGGGCGATAGGTCTCGTTGGCGACGAAGAGGACGCCCGACGTGCCGAGCGAGACGAAGGCGTCGCCATCTGCCAGCGCGCCGACCCCGAACGCGCTCGCCGCATTGTCGCCCGCGCCGCCCGCGACCGGGATGCCGCGCGGCAGGCCGAGCTCGGCCGCGAGGTCGGTGCGCAGCGCGCCCGACACCTCCGTCCCCTCGACGAGCCGCGGCATGTGCGAGCGCGTCAGCCCGGTCGCCTCCAGAAGCGCGTCCGACCAGTCGCGCCCGGCGACGTCGAGCCACGACGTGCCCGATGCGTCCGACATCTCCGAGACGGCCTCGCCGGTCAGCCAGAGGCGCAGGCAATCCTTAGGCAGAAGCACGCGCTTCGTCGCGGCGAAGATTTCGGGTGCGTGTTCGGCCAGCCATGCGACCTTGGGCGCGGTGAAGCCGGGGAAGACGACATTGCCCATGACGGCGCGAAAGCGCGGATCGGCATCCATCCGCGCGGCCTCGGCATGGGCGCGGCTATCGTTCCAGAGGAGGCAGGGATGGAGGGGCGCATCGTCGGCACCGAGAAGCGTCGCGCCGTGCATCTGACCCGAGAGCCCGATGCCGCCCACGCCGTCCAGCGAACCGATGTCCGCCTTGAGGGCGAGGATCGCGTCCCGCGTCGCGCCAACCCACGAGCCGGCATCCTGTTCGGCATGGCCGGAGGCGGGGTAGGCGACGTCGAGCGGCGTCGCCGCGCTCGCGATCACGCGCTGATCGTCGTCGATGAGGAGCGCCTTGACGCCCGACGTGCCGAGATCGAGGCCGAGGCCGAGGCTCCTCACGAGACCGGCTCGCTCGAGCTAGGGCCTGGCACAGATCGGTCGGAACGGGGAGAGCGCGTGAGAATCATGCCCAAGCTTGAAGCGCATCCGGCGCTGCCCCAACGGGCAGGCCGGTTCGAGCGTCTCAGTCGAAGAGATCGAAGCGGAACTTGCGGGTCAGGCCGAGGCCGATCTCGAACTGGTCGTCGTTCTGCGTGATCGGCGAATCGGCGGCGTCCTCGACGAGGCGGGTCCAGCTCGCATCGGCATAAGCCGTCCAGTCCGCGTTGATCGCATAGCGCGCCTCGGCCGCGATGCCGACGCCCTTGAGGCCGCCATCGGCCTCGAAGACGGGCAGCCCCGATGCCGCAGCGTCATCCGGCGCGACGGTGAAATAGGTGTCGGCATAGGACTCGGTCGCGAAGGACGCGCGCGGGCCGAAGCTGACCGAGAATTCGGAACTGGGTTCCAGCACGACGTCGAGGCCGGCCTCGGCCACGATCCCGTCATGCCCACCGAACCCTTTGCGCACCTCACCGACGGCCCGGAAGGCGCCGACCCGGTAGGACGCGCCGAAGCCGACCTCGACGGCGGTATCGACGTCGCTGAGGCCGATCGCGATGTCGTCGCCCTCGCGCTCGCCGAGGATGTTGAACGAGGGGCGAAACGAGAAGGCGCGCTTCGGCCCGCCGCCGATCGTGATGAGGCCGGGCAGGTCGAGATATTCGAGCTTCACCAGAGGCGCGACGGCGAAGAGCACGTCGTCCGACCCCTCGAAGGCTGGCCGGGCGGAGGAGCGCAGGCCAAGCTCGATGATCACGTCGGTGCCGTCGAGATCGGTGACGAGGATCTCGTCGGCGGCCTGCGCGGGTGCATCGAGGCTTCCTGACAGAAGGCCGGCCGCGATGAGACAGGCCCAGCGGCGGCCGGGATTCGAGAAGCGGGTCGAGCGCATCGTACCGTCGTGTTCCCCTGCGTATTCTTTCGCGCGGACGCCTGCCCGCAGCGACTCGCATAGCATGGACGGGCCGATGATGCGATTCCGGGTATCTCGGCGCGTGTTCGCATCGTTAGCTCGGACGAAAGGTCTCGGCCCCACGCTGGATCACGAACCGTCTCGCCGCCGCGTTCTTGCTGCGGCCTTGATGATGGCCTAACCGCGCAGGCGAGATGCTGCACCGCTCCGAGACCTCCGATCCGATGCCGACCGCGCCTGCCGCGCCGGGCCCGGCACCCGTGCGCGCCGTCGGCCGCGCGCGCCTCGTCGGATGGTTGAAGCAGGCGGTGCCGATCCTCGTCCTCGTCTTCGCGCTCGCGCTGGCGGCCTGGGCGATCCAGCACGAGTTGAGTGCCGTCAGCCTCGAGGATGTCGGCGCGGCCTTTGGTGGCATCTCCAAAGGCGATCTGATGCTCTCGGGCCTCCTCGTCGCGCTCTCCTACGTCACGCTCATCGGCTATGACTGGTCGGCCTTTCGCTATCTGAAGCTGCCGGCGCCGATCGGGCGTCTCGCGCTCGGTAGCTTCTGTGGCTATGCGATCGCCAATACGGCCGGCTTCGCCGTCATCACCGGCGCCTCGGCCCGCCATCGCATCCACGCGGCCGGCGGGCTGACGCTCTTCGATGCCGGGCGCGTGGCGCTCTTCTCCTCCACGGCCTTCGTCGTCGGCATCACGCTTCTGGGCGGCATCGGCCTTTTGATGGCGCCGGATGCCGTCTCCGATCTCGTCAGCCTGCCCGCCCGCCTCATCCGCCCCATCGGCGCCGGGCTCGTCGTCGCGACGCTCGTCGTGATGCTCTATTGCGCGCTCGGCCGCCCGATCCGGATCGGGCGCTTCGTGCTGCCCATGCCGGGCTTCAAGCTGGCCGTGACGCAGCTCATCCTCTCCGTCATCGACGTCTGCCTCGCCGGCGGGGCGCTCTACGTGCTGGTCGGCGCGGGGACCGATGCCGGGATTAGCTATTTCGAGTTCCTGGCGGTCTATTGCGCCGCGCTGACGGCCGGGCTTCTCAGCCATGTGCCCGGCGGCGTCGGCGTCTTCGATGCGATCATCCTCTCGGCCTATGGCTGGCGGATCGGCGCGGCCGAGGCTCTGGCGGCGCTCCTCGCCTTCCGGATCCTCTACTATATCGCGCCCTTCCTCATCGCCGCGATCGTCCTCGCCTTCGTCGAGATCGCGCGCCACCGCGACAACTCGCGGCTCGCCCCGCTCGCCCGGTTCGAGGATATCGCCGACGGCATGGCGCCCCTCATCGGCGCCATCATCGCAATCGGCACGGGCGCGACCCTCCTCGCCTTCGGCGTGACGCCGGCCGGTGCGCCGCGCGGCGAAGTGTTCGGCGCCGACATCCCCTACCCGCTGGTCGAGACGGCGCATTTCCTCACCAGCGTCGTCGCCTCGACGCTCCTCTTCCTCGGCGTCGGCCTCATCCGCCGCCTCGACGCCGCATTCGGGCTGACCATCGTCGCCCTCCTCCTCGCGGCCGGCCTCGCGACCATCAAGGGGCATTCGGTCTACGGCATCGGCGCGATACTCGCGATGGCGGTGCTGCTCTGGCCGTTCCGCTCGGCCTTCAACCGCGAGACCGCCCTCTTCGCGCAGCCGCTGACCGGTCCTTGGATCGTCGGGATCGCGCTCGTCCTCGCCTCGGCCGCCTGGCTGACCGACTTCGCCTTCTCGCACCAGATCGTCGGCGACGAGACATGGTACGACGTGGCGCTCGACGACGATGCGCCCCGCGCCTGGCGGGCGCTCATCGGGGCCTCCGTCACCGCGATCCTGATCGGCTTCACCTTTCTCCTGAGACGGCCCGGCCGGGCTTTCTGAACCCGCCCGACACGGCGGATCACGCCCCCGTGAGACACGCGGCCCGCGAGTTGACACCCGCCGGTCACTCGGGGGAGGGAGGGGCTGCGTCCGCATTGCCGATCGTGCCCACTCGGGCAGCGCGCCCGGCCGCTTGAGGGAACCCCGCCGCCGATGACTCTATCGATGAAACCGCACGCCTCTACGCAGATCGTTACCGGTCTCGTATTCGCGTGGATCCTGTCGCTCGCCGCCCCTGCCCTCGCGCAGGAGCCCGATCCGGCCGACTGGCCCGCCGTCCTCGCCGAGGCCGAAGGCCAGACCGTCTACTGGCATGCCTGGGGGGGCGATACGCGCATCAACGATTTCATCGCCTGGGCCGGTGATCGATTGAGCGAGGATCACGGCGTCACGCTGGAGCACGTCAAGCTCTCCGATACGGCCGATGCGGTCAGCCGCGTGATCGCGGAGAAGGCAGCGGGCCAGGTGGATGGCGGTGCGGTCGACGCGATCTGGATCAACGGCGAGAATTTCATCGCGCTCAAGGACCAGGACCTGCTCTTCGGCCCCTTCGCCGAAAGCCTGCCCAACTACGGCGCCGTCAACACGGCCAACGACGTCATCGTCACCGACTTCCAGGAGCCCGTCGAGGGTATGGAATCGCCCTGGCTGCTCGGTCAATTCGTCCTTTACTACGATGCGGACATGGTGCTCGCGCCGCCGCGCACGCCGGCAGCCTGGCTTGCTCACGCCGAGGAGAACCCCGGCCGGCTGACCTATCCGCAGCCGCCGGATTTCACGGCCGGCACCTTCCTCAAGCAGATGCTGATCTCGCTCGAGGGTGAGACAGAGCCCTTCCTCTCGCCGCTCGACGGGCCGGAGGACGCGGCGCGGCTCGACGCGCTCTTCACCTATCTCGATGCGCTCCACCCCCATCTCTGGCGCGGCGGGCGCGCCTTTCCGGCCGGAGCGCCGGCGCTGCGCGCGCTTCTCTCCGACGGCGAGATCGACGTCGCCTTCTCCAACAACCCCTCGGAGGCCGCGGGCGCCATCGCGACCGGCGAGCTGCCAGGCTCCACCATCGCCTACACGTTCGACGGCGGCACGATCGGCAATGCGAGCTTCATCGCCATTCCCTTCAACGCGAGCGCCAAGGCGGGCGCGATGGTGCTGAGCGACTTCCTCCTCTCGCCCGAAGCGCAGGCGCGCATGCAGGACCCGGCCGTCTGGGGCGCGCCGAGCGTGCTCGACATCGCGTCGCTGGACGGCGCGGCGGCCGAGGCCTTCGCCGGCGCCGACGCGGTGCCGGGCTTCCCCGCACCGGCCGAACTCGCCGTCACGATCCCGGAGCCGCACGGCTCCTGGCTGGAGGCGATCGAGACGGAGTGGCAGCGCCGCTACGGCGGCTAGCGCCAGCCGCGCCGACCGGCATGATGCGCCTCGCGCCCCTCGTCGCCGTGCTCGTGCTCGCCGGTCCGGTCGTCGCCGGACTGGCGGGCACGATCGGTCCCGCGCTCGGCTACATGCCGGCTCTCGGGTTCGATACGCTCGACAGCGCGCCGCTGCGCCAACTGCTGGCGACGCCCGGGCTACACACCATGTGCGCGCTCAGCCTCTTCACCGGGCTGGCCGCGACGGCGCTCTCCCTTCTCATCACGACCCTCTTCACCGCCGGTTGGCAGGGTACACGCGCATTTGCGGCCCTGCGGCGCGTCCTCTCGCCGCTCCTCGCCGTGCCCCACGCGGCGGCGGCCTTCGGCCTCGCCTTCCTCATCGCGCCCTCAGGGTGGATCGCGCGCCTCGTCTCGCCCGGTCTCACCGGCTGGGAGCGGCCACCCGATGCCCTCATCGTCAACGACGCGCTTGGCCTGACGCTTCTTGCCGGCCTCGTCGTCAAGGAGGTGCCGTTCCTCTTCCTCGTCACCCTCGCCGCGCTCGGCCAGGCCGACGCCGAGCGCGGCCGCCGCCTCGCCGCCTCGCTCGGCTACGGCCGGGTGCGAGGCTGGCTGTTGACGGTCTTTCCGAGCGTCTACCGCCAGATCCGCCTGCCGGTGCTGGCCACGCTCGCCTTCTCCGCCTCCGTCGTCGACATGGCGATCATCCTCGGGCCGACGACGCCGCCGACGCTTTCCGTGCGGATCGTCGAATGGACGTCCGACCCCGACCTTGCGCTGCGCCGTGTCGCCGCCTGCGGCGCGCTCCTCCAATTCGCCCTCGTTCTCGCGCTGATGGCGGTCTGGCTCGCCGGCGAGCGGATCGTCCTATGGATCGGGCGGGACATGATCGCCGGCGGAAGACGCGGGCGGGGCCTCGGGGGGCGCGTGCTGATCATGGCCGGCCCGGTGCTGGCCGGGCTTTCGGCCGCCGCGATCGGGCTGGGGCTCGTCGTCCTCGCCCTCTGGTCCCTCGCCGGACCCTGGCGCTTTCCGGACGCGTTGCCGCGCACCGCGACCCTCACCCACTGGATGGGGGCGGGGCGCGATGCCTTCGCCGCGACCGAGACGACGCTCTGGCTCGGCATCGTCTCGGCCGGTCTCGCCCTCGTCCTTGCGGTGGCCGTCCTCGAGAACGAGTTCCGCCAGCACGTGCGCCGCCGTCTCGCCGCTTCCCATGAGGCTTCCCATAACGCCACGACCGGCACCGGAAGCCCCGGGATCAGGGAAGCGTTGTCCGAGGGCTGGGGGCGGGGTGCGATGGTGCTGATCTACCTGCCGCTCCTCGTGCCGCAAATCTCGCTCCTCTTCGGCCTCGACACGCTCTTTCTGACCTTGGGGATCAGCGCGACGTTCGGGGCCGTCCTCCTCGCCCATCTCACCTTCGTCGCGCCTTACGTCTTCCTCTCGCTCGGCCATCCCTGGCGGGCCTTCGATGCGCGCTACGTCACGGTCGCGCGCACCCTGGGGCGCTCGGCGACGGCGGCGCTCTGGCGGGTGCGGCTGCCGATGCTGGCCCGGCCCGTTCTCGCCGCCCTGGCGCTCGGCTTCGCGGTCAGCACCGCGCAATACCTGCCGACGCTCCTCGTCGGCGGGGGTCGGATGGCCACGCTGACGACCGAGGCCGTCGCGCTCGCATCGGGCGGCAACCGCCGGCTCATCGGCGTCTGGGCGCTTCTGCAGCTGTCTCTGCCGACGCTCGTCTTCGCCGCGGCGCTCGCCGTCCCCGCGCTGCTCTATCGCAACCGGCGAGGGCTCGGCGCATGACGGGCGAGGCGCGTGGTCTAAAGATCGAGAACGCCTGCATCCGCGTGGGCGGGCGCACCCTCATCGACATCTCGCTCGCCGTCGCGCCAGGAGAGGTCGTCACGCTGATGGGACCATCGGGCTCCGGCAAGAGCTCGCTCCTCGCCTGGATGACGGGCACGCTCCCCCCCGGCTTCGCCGCGTCGGGCCGGCTCTTCTGCGGTATGCGCGACATCACGGACGCGGCGCCCGAGGATCGCCGTCTCGGCATCCTCTTCCAGGACGATCTCCTCTTCCCGCATATGTCGGTCGCGCAGAACCTCCTCTTCGGCTGCCGCACCGGCACGCGGGCCGAGCGGCGCGCGGCGGTGGCCGGCGCGCTCGCCGATGTGGGGCTGGAGGGCTATGGCCCGCGCGACCCGGCCACGCTGTCGGGCGGTCAGCGCGCGCGCGTGGCGCTCCTGCGCACGCTTCTCGCCGAGCCCGACGCACTCCTTCTCGACGAGCCCTTCTCCAAGCTCGATGCGGCCCGGCGCGACACGGTCCGCGATCTCGTCTTCGGCCGCGTCCGGGCGCGGGGCCTGCCGACGCTCCTCGTCACGCATGACGAAGCCGATGCCGAGGGGGCTGGCGGCCGGGTGGTGCGGCTCGACTGACGTCGCGATCAGCGTCGCTCCCTCTCCGACGGTCTTCGACTGATGATCGCACGCGCGCGGGCCTCGGCCCGCAGCGTCGACCATAACGCGACGTCTTCGAGAGCCTCCGGGCGGGCGGCGCGCTGCATGAGGTCGCGGGCGCGGTTCGCATCGCGCGTCGGTCCAAGGCCCAGGCGGGCGGCGATCGCGTGCAAATCGCCGAGATGGACCGCGTTCGATCTCGGTGCCCGCTCCGCTATGGCGAGAAGGGTGTCGGCTGTCGGACCATCCTGCGTGAAGAGCCGGTTGATCCGAGCCGCGTCATCCGCGCCGCCCGGCCGCACGCAGTCGAGCCCGTCGCGCTCGATGGAGGGCAGGCGGTGGCCTGTCAGCGCAAGGTCGAGGTCGGGCTGAGCGGTCCGCGCACGGCGCACCTGTTCGAGCGCGACGAGGGCCCAGCGCAGCTGGCCCATCACCATCCACCACCGCACGCGAGCGGGATCGACAGACACGCCGGATGCGGATTCGTAGGCGGCCAGCCAGTCGGCGAGATCGGCCAGCCCGCCTGCCTCCCGATGCAGGCGCCCGTGGCGCCAGGCCGGCGCGCAGAACCAGCCGAGATCGGCCTCGCGCTCGGACGGGCCGGCGAACTCCCAGTCGAGCACGCTGACAAGCCGGCCATCTCGGGTGAGGAGATTGCCGACGCGAAAGTCGCGGTGGGCGAAGACCACCGGGCCCTGTTCGGGGGCGTTCCAGCTACACCAGTTGAAGAGATAGGCGAGCGCGGGGCGCTCCGGCGCGAGATCACGCAGGCGTCGGCGCGCGGAGCGGAGGGCCTGCGAGACGGTATTCCGCTGCACCGCCGAGGCCCCATCGAGGCGCGCGGCGTGTATGCGTGCGAGAGCCGCCGCGCATGCGGTCAGCAGGTCGGGGCGGGCCTCATCCAGAACCGTGTGAGGGTCCGCAGTGCCGCTCTCCTGCGTCATCAGGAAGAACGGTGCGCCCACGATAGAGGGGTCTCGCTCCATCCTGACAGGGCGCGGGCTCGGCACGCCTGCGTCATACGCGGCCCGAAGTGCGGCGAACTCCACGCTCCGGGACCGGCTCTCCTCCAGCCGCGTCGCGGCATCGGTGCGGAGAACGAGGCGTTCGCACCCGCCATCCCGCCGCTCCAGCGTCAGCGCCCAGCTTTCGGGACCGGCTCCGCCGTCCAGCCGGCGCAGCGCTGCCGATCGCACGGGTTCGCCGATCGCGGAGAGATGGGCCGCAAGGTTTCGCTCAGCGGCAGCGATATCCGCGATCACCGGAGCCTCTCGGGGACGGCGCGCGGAGAGGTATCGGTGGAGGAATCGGACGGAAGCGACATCGCTCCTTCAACCGCGTCGGCGCCCGTTCCTCAAGCGCCCTGTCGGCGCATCGCTCAAGCCCTTCGCCGGCGGCCCGACAGGAGGAGGGAGAGCGCGCCGACCGCGAGCGTGCCGACCGCCGCGATGCCGGCCGTGCGAAGCGTGGCCGGGTTGACGTAGACGGCGTCGGGCCGGGCCTGTTCGGTGAAGCGTCCGGCCGCGCCATAATCGCCCGGAACCGGCTCGAAGAGATTGCCGTCGTTGACGCCGTCCTGCGGCTCGTCGGTCATCTGGCCGCCCCAGGCCTGGTCGCTCAGCATCTTGTCCATGAGGCCGGGCGCGACGGCGCCGCCGAGGATGAGTTGGAGCGACGGTCCGCCGACCCAAAGTTCGCGCGGCGCCTCGTCGGCAGCCTTGCGGATCGCCTCGGCGGCGGCTTCGGGCTCGAACAGCGGCGGCACCGGTTCCGGCCGGCGCGGCAGCTTGGAGCGGCACCAGGAGAACTGGGGCGTGTTGACGCCCGGCAACTGGACCATGGAGAGCCGGATCGGGCTCGCCTCGTGCTCCAATTCGGCATGAAGGCTGTCGGTGAAGCCGCGCAGCGCGTATTTGGCGCCGCAATAGGCCGACTGGAGTGGAATCGCGCGGTGGGCGAGCGCCGAGCCGACCTGCACGATCGTACCCGAATCGGCTGCGCGCATGTGCTTGAGGGCCGCGAGCGTGCCGTGGACGGCGCCGTGATAGACCACGTCCGTTACCCGGGCGAACTCCGCCGGTGTCAGATCGACGACGCGCGAATAGACCGTCGTCATCGCGTTGTTGATCCACACGTCGATGCCGTGTCCGGCCTCGGCCACCCTGTCGGCGGCCGCCATGACGGCCTCGGCATCGGCAACGTCGGCCGGGCACACGATCGCCTCGCCGCCGAGCGCGCGAACCTCGTCGGCGGTCGCCTTCAACCGGTCCTCGTCGCGGGCGATGAGACCGATGCGCCAGCCCTCGCGGGCAAAAAGCCGCACCGTCGCGCGGCCGATGCCGGCCGTCGCGCCGGTGATGACGACGGTCGGACGGCGGGTCGAGACCGGCGTCCGTGCGGTCGTCTGCGAGGTGAGATCGGACATGGAGGCTCCTCACGCGTGCTCTACGATCGGGGCCGATCGGCGAGGCCCCGCCCCATCCCCCGCACCGCGCCTCAGCTAGCGTCGTCGCTGAACCAATGAGGAGTGGTGCGGGTGCGAGGGAACGGGCCCGATGACGACGCGATACCTGAACGCCACCGTGCCCCTGTCAACGAGCCGCCCCGGAACCGGTTCCGCACAGGCCGCGAAGGTTTCATCGGTAGAGCGATGTGACGCGGGTCGCACCGGCATTCTATGCCCGGATGGCTTGCCTGATCCGACCGCGCACCACCCCGTTCAGGCGGCGCACGCGACCTTGGCCTCGCGCGTGTCGAGCGCTAGCCACGTGTCGAGAAAGGTCTCGAGCCAGGCCCGGGTGTGATGGTCGTGGACGAGCCGGCCGCGCAGATGGTCGGCGCGGCCTTGCGCGTTGGGAAGGGCGAAGCGGTGCGCGCCGCGCGTCGTCCAGCGGTGGATCATCACCTGCGTCAGCTCGACGTGAAACTGGATCGCCAAAGCCGCGTCGCCATAGGAGAAGGCCTGGCAGCCAAAGGCTTCGCTGGAGGCGAGGCAGGTCGCGTCGCCGGGCAGGGTCATGCCTTCCGAATGCCACTGATAGATGGTTTCGGGCCAATGACCTCCGGTCAGCGCGCGTCCGGCCTCGCTCGTCTCCAGACCGTACCAGCCGATCTCGACGAGGCTGTCCGGGTGCGTGCCGACCGTGCCGCCGAGATGCCGGCAGAGCATCTGCGCGCCGAGACAGACGCCAAGGACGGGCGCGCCCTCGGCCAGCGGCACCGCCATCCAGTCGATCTCCGTCTTCACGAAGTCGTCGGGATCGTTGGCCGACATCGGGCCGCCGAAGACGACGGCGCCCGCATGATCGGCCATCGTTTCGGGCAGCGGATCGCCGAAACGCGGACGTCTCACGTCGAGCGCGAAGCCGCGTGCGGCGAGGCGCTGACCGATGCGGCCCGGCGTCGAGTGCTCCTGATGAAGGACGATGAGGATCGGTCGATCCGGGCGGAGTTCTGGGTCGGGCGCGGTCAGCATGGGCATAATGTCCCCAGTTTTGCCGCCTTCGGCAAGCGCTTGGCGCTCAGTCCGTCGCCGAGGCCGGCGCGTTGTGGTCGGCGGGTCGCATGTCGTGCCCGACCTCGCGCCCGACCTCGCGTTTGGCCAGCACCCGGTCCCGCGCCGAGATGCCGAGGAGTTCGGAGACGCGCCAGATGAGATTGTCCTCGAAGGCGTGGACCTCGCCATCCGCCCAGGCCATGCGCCAGAGCATCTCGATGATCTCCAGCCGGCCGTCCTCGTCGAGATCGCGCTTGAGGATGCTGGTGAAGGCGTAGAAGTCGACGGCCTCCCGGTCCTGCACCCGCGCCTCCGCGATGAGCGCGTCGACGGCATCTGCATCGAGAGCGAAGCGCCGGCCGAGAAGCTCGCGCAGCACCACCTCTTCCTCGGGCGCGACCGTGCCGTCGACCGACGAGGCCTGAACGAGGAGGACGGCGGAGGCGAGCTTGGTGTCGATCGGTGCTCTGGCCTCTCCCGTCGCATCGTCGCCGAGGAGAAAGGCGCGCAGGGCTTCGAGCATGATGGCATGTCCTCGGGAAGGGCGGGTCAGGTCGCCAAATGCGCTTTCCGGCCTGCGTGATCAAGGGCGCGTTCGCCTCGCCCTTCGCGGCGCACCAGTCCGACGCCGGCGGGCGGCAACGTGTCGGTACCGAGAAGGACCTCGCCGTCGCCCGCGAGGCCCGCCATGACGGCGGGCTCGCTGCCATAGTTGAAGACGAAGCGATAGGGCCCGGCATCCCGCACCCGCACGGCGTCGGGCAGGGCTTGCGTCTCCAGCCCGGCCCGCGCGGCGGCGTCGCCCAGAATGTCCGACCAGAGCGGGTTGTCGGGCCAGCCGGCCAGATAGGTCAGCCGGTTCTGGCGGGCGAAGAGGGGGCGACCGTCCGCCACCGTGCCACCGGCTTCAGCCGCCGGGCCGATCTCGAGATGTTCGCGCCAGAGCTTGATCGCGCCGTGATTGCCAACGGTGATGGGCATGTCGGCACGCAGGCTCTCCACGCGGGTGACCTTGACGTCGAGCAGGGCGCCGAGATCGGGCGGCAAGGCGGCCGGAATGTGAAAGTCGCGCGTCTTGGAGCCCGCGCGGGGACCGATGACGAGTTCGGTGTCCCGCGCGGCAGCGAGGTTCTCGCGCGCGCCCTCGGTCCAGTGCATGAGGCCTGGTACGACGGCGAGCTTGTAGTCAGCCAGACCGTCGAGCTCGGGGCCGACGATGTCGACCGAGAGGCCCAGCCGGCGCAAGGCGCAATAGGCGGAGAAGACGAGGCTGAAATAGGCGAAATCGCCTTGCGGTTGCGTCTGCCAGGCCCAGTCCGATTCATAGTCGAAGACGAGGGCGACGGGGGAGGGGCCGCGCTCGACATCCGGCAGGCGCGCGATCTCGTCGGCCACCGCCTTCGCCTCCAGAAGCGCGGGCGCGGCTTCCGAATCGGTGCGCAGCAGGCCGGCATGCATCTGCTCCTGCGCGAAGGGCGCCTGGCGCCAGCGAAAATAGCTGACCACCTCGGCCCCATGCGCGAAGGCCTCCCACGACCAGAGCCGGACCATGCCGTCGAGCGGCGCCGGATTGTGCGGTGCCCAGTTCACCGGCCCTGGCTGCTGCTCCATCACCCAGAATCTTTTCTGCCTCGCGGCATTCTTTTGCCTCGCGCCGGCGGGCTGGGGTTCTGGATCGGCTTTGCCGTCGTGGGTTGCCGCGTATGTCGTCCCGGGGGCGTTGTCCTGCCCAGCGTCGGCGGGCTGTGTCGATGTGGCCGTGGCGGCGTCGTCCTGCGCCGCGTCGTCCGCTACCTCGGCGGTCCGGTCATAGCCGCTGACGGCGCGGTAGAGGTCGTGATGGAAGGCTTGGAAGTCGGGGTCGCCCTGGTGGGCGAAGCGACGCTTCCAGGCGTCGTCGGCGCCGAAGCGGTCCTCGAGGAAACCGAGCGGATAGCTGTCCCAGGAGGCCGCGTCGAGATCGGCCCCGACCATATAGTGATCGAAGTCGGTGATCCGGCCCATGTAGTTGTGCAGCAAGGTCCGGCCGGGGGAGAGCGCGCGAAGCACGTCCGTCTGTGCGCGGTTGAACGCGACGACCTGATCGGACGAGAAGCGGCGGAAATCGAGGACGTGGGAGGGGTTGGCCTCCGTCACCGTCAGGTTCGGCAGTTCGATCTCGCCGAAGTCTGCGTAATCCATCGACCAGAAGGCGTTGCCCCAGGCCGCGTTGAGGGCGTCGATCGTCGCATAGCGCTCGGCCAGCCAGATCCGGAAGCCGGCCTCGGCGGCCGGCGAATAGGAAAGCGTGGTGTCGTGGCAGCCGTATTCGTTGTCGGTCTGCCAGGCAACGACGGCCTCGTTCCGCCCGTAGCGCTCGGCCATGGCGCGCGTGATGCGGACGGCTTCCTCGCGATAGCCCAAGTGCGAGAAATCGTAGTGCCGACGCGAGCCGAAGCGGCGCGGGCGGTCCTCGGCGTCGACGGCGAGCATGTCGGGGTGCTTCGTCACCATCCAGCGGGGCGGGGTCGCGGTCGGCGTACCCATCACGATGTGAAGGCCGGCGAGGCGAAGCGTCTCAACGGCGCGGTCGAGCCAGCCCCAGGTGAGCCGGCCGGGCAAGGCCTCGAGCCGGCTCCAGGCGAACTCGCCGATCCGGACGACAGAGATGCCGGTCGCGGTCATGCGCGCCGCATCCTCCGCCCAGATCTCCTCCGGCCAGTGCTCGGGGTAGTAGCAGACGCCGAGGCGTCGGCGGGTCCAGTCGATCATCGGAGCCGTTCTCGTCGGGGGGCGTTCTCGTCGGAAGCGTGGCGTGACTGCGCGGCGCCATGCGCCGCTCGAGACCTGTCGCTCGGTCTCGGCCGGGCCCCTATTTCACCGCGCCCAGCGTCAGCCCCGCGATGAAGTGCTTCTGCATGAGGAAGAACATCAGCACCGGCGGCATGGCGGCGAGGATCGAGGCGGCGGAGACGAGTTGCCATTGGCTGACGAACTGGCCGTTGAGCGTGCGCACGCCGGCCGTGATGGGGAGCAAGTCCTGGCTCTGGAGGAGCACGGTCGCCCAGAAGAAATCGTTCCAGATGAAGGTGAAGATGAGCACCGAGAGCGCCGCGATGGCCGGGCGCATGAGGGGAAGGACGATGTGCCAGAAGATCTGCCACTCCGTCACGCCCTCGACGCGCGCCGATTCGATCAGCTCGAAGGGCAGCGCCTTGATGAAATTGCGCATGAAGAGCGTGCAGAAACCGGTCTGGAAGGCGGCGTGGAAGAGGACGAGCCCGAGGATGGTGTCATAGGTGCCGGTCTGGCGCGAGAAGTCGATGACCGGGACCATGAGGATCTGGAAGGGCACGAAGTTGCCGGCCACGAAGAGGAAGAAGAGCGGCAGCGCGAGGCGGAACTTGTAGATCGCCAGCGCATAGCCGGCCAAGCAGGCGAGCCCGACCGAGATCACGACCGTCGGCACGGTGATGAAGACCGAGTTGAGAAGGTAGAGGCCTGCGTCCGAGCGCACGAAGATGGCCGTGTAGTTCTCGACCGGCTGGAAGGCGGAGGGCCAGCCGAAGACGTTGCCCTGGTTGATATCGATGGCCGGACGGATCGACGTGACCGCGATCGCCAGAAGCGGCAGCAGCCAGACGAAGAGCGCGATTGGGAGCGCCAGCTGATAGCCGAAGCGGGTGCCGGCGGGGGCGTTGTCGATCGGTTTGGGGAACATTATCCAGCCTCCCGGCGTGAGGGAGAAACAGCCTCCCGGCGTGAGGGGCAGAGAGCCTCCCGGCATGAGGGGCAGAGAGCCTCCCGGCGTGAGGGAAACATCATCTCGCCTCCCGCTCGTCGAGATACATCCGGTAGAGGAAGTAGCTGATATAGACCATCATGATGGTGAAGAGGACGACGGCGATGGCCGAGCCGTAGCCGTAGCGATAGCCGTATTCCGAAAGCGCGGTCTCGTACATGTAGTAGGCCAGCACGTTCGATGAGCCGTAGGGCCCGCCTTGCGTCATGATGGCGATGAGATCGAAGGATCGAAGCGCGCCGATGACGGTGACGACGACCGCGATGAAGGTCGCCGGTTTCAGCTGCGGCAGCACCACGTACCAGAGCATCCGCCAGCCCTTGGCGCCGTCGAGCCGCCCGGCCTCGACCTGGTCGGGCGAGACGTTGTTGAGGCCCGTGAGGTAGAGGATCATGCAATAGGCGATCTGTGGCCAGAGGCCGGCGACGATGATGCCGTAGGTCACATACCGCTCATCGCCCAGGATCTGCGGCGGATCGGCCCCGAACCAGCCCCAAACGAGGCCGACGATGCCGAAATCGGGGTTGTAGAACCAGGCGAAGATCAGGCCGACGACGACCTGGCTGATGACGAAGGGAAAGAAGAAGAGGGACTTGTAGATGCGAATGCCGGGCGTCGTCTGATTGAGGAAGAGCGCGACGAAGAGCCCGGCCGGCACGGCCAGCATGTAGAGCGCCAGCCAGATGACGTTGTTCTTCAGCGATGTGTAGAAGCGATCGTCGTACCAGAGGTCTTCGTAGTTCCTGAACCCGACCCACTCTTTCGAGGCCGAGCCCGTCCCATTCGTAGAAGCTGAGGCGGAACGATGCGAAGATCGGCCAGATCACGTAGATCGCGAAGAACACCAGCGCCGGGGCGAGAAAGAGCCAGGGCGCGATCGAATCGCGGTTGCGCCGCGCGCGCGGCGCATTGCCGTGTGCCTGCTCGGCGACGATGCCGGCCTCGGCGTTGACGGACATGGGTGGCCTCCCGGCTGGTCTCGTCTTGTCTTGGCGCAAGACCGTTGCGGCAAGCGTGGCGCAAAGCGGGGCCGTTTGTCCAGAGACGGCGCTCGCCCCATGCCGTCCTTCTCCCCTCGTGGGAGAAGGTGCCGGCAGGCGGAAGGGGGCGATACTGGGCGAGGGATCCCGTCAAGGCCCGCCCCTCACCCTAGCCCTCTCCCACGAGAGGGGAGGGGACGATGCGGCGCCGGCGAAGGCGTGCGGGCCCTACGTCACCGCATAATAGACCGTCAGCACCAGCCCGATCGCGATGACGAAGCCCCGCACGATCGCCTGCGGCACGCGCTTGGCGGCCGCGACGCCGCCATAGCCGCCAAGGCCGACCGAGACCAGCATCACGATGGCCTGCGGCCAGGCGACGATGCCGCTGCCGGCGAAGATGAGCGCGGCGATGCCTGCGACGACGATCGAGAGCAGGGCCTTGATCGCGTTGATGTGGTGATAGTCGTCGCCCTCGGTCAGGCCCAATGAGGCGAGCATCATGATGCCCATGCCGGCGCCGAAGAAGCCGCCATAGATCGAGACGACGCACTGGATGGCCCAGGCGACCGGCGGCGGCGCCTGGAACTGGCGAGCCTTCAGGAACCGCGTGATCGCGGGCCCGGCCGCGAAGAGCGCCGTCGCGCCGATGAGGAGCCAGGGCACCAGCGCGCGAAATTGCGGATTGTCGAGCGCGAGGAGGATGAAGGCGCCGGCCACGCCGCCGAGCGCGGTGACGACGACGAAGGGCAGCACGGCCCGGCCCATGCCGGCGAGCTCTTTGCGGTAGGCGAGCGTCGAGGTGACGTAGCCAGGGAACTGCGCGATCGAGGAGGTGGCGTTGGCCGTGATCGGCGGCAGGCCCACAAAGGTGAGGACGCCGAAGGCGATGAAGGTGCCACCGCCCGCGACGGCGTTGATGGCGCCCGAGACGAAGCCCGCGCCGAGCAGGAGAAGGATGTCGATCAGGCTCAAGGGTCGGGGCTTTCGTCGGTCGGAAACGAGACGGGCGGCCCGAAGGCCGCCCGCCGAAAGGTTCGGCCAAACACTGCCCTTGAGGGGCAGAGGTGAAGCCAGCGTCTGCAGCCAGCGGCTCTAGTTGCTGGCGCGCTCCTGGATGCGGTCGAGGCGCTCCAAGATGGCGTCCAGGCGATCGGGCTTGATCATGAACTCCTGGAAGCCCTCCATGCCGGCCTTGGCCATCTCGGCCGGGGCGTCGCGGTCGTAGAACTGGGCGATGCCCTCGGCGCCGCTCAAGAGCTCGAAGCCGGCCTGGATGAACTTGTCGTCGCCCACGCTGGCCTCGGAGTTGATCGGCAGCTGCTTGATCTCCTCGTTCCACATGCCGTTGACGTCGGGCCGCGCGATGAAGGCGAGGAAGGCCTTGCCGTTCTCGACATTGGTGGCGTTGGCGGTCAGGTGGAACGTGTCCGTCGGCGCGTCCTCGGCGCGCGGGATGGCGGGATCGATCGTCGGGAAGGGGGCAAAGCCGATCTGGTCGTCGGTCAAGCCGCCCTCGCGCATGGCGTTCACGGCGAAGTTGCCCATGACGTACATGGCCGCCTCGCCGGCGTTGAAGCCTGCCAGCGCCGCCTGCCAGTCCATCGTCGCGTGATTGTCGACGAAGCACTCGGCGTCGAGCATGCGCTGCCAGTTGGCGAAGGTCGCGCGGGTGCGCTCGTCCGTATAGGGCACCTCGCCAGCCGTCAGCTGGTTGTGGAAGTCGTAGCCGTTGGTGCGCAGGTTGAGATAATCGAACACGCCGCCGAGCGGCCACAGGAACTGCGAGCCCGTCGTGATCGGCGTGATGCCGGCGGCGCGGAGCGTCTCGCAGGCGGCCAGCAACTCGTCGAACGTCTCGGGCGGCGTCACGCCGTTCTCTTCAAGTAGGTCGGCGCGATAGAAGAGGCCCCAGTTGTAGTAGGTATAGGGCACGCCGTACTGCTTGCCGTCCACCGTCATCGCGGACATGGTCGAGGCCAGCGTCTCGTCGAACCCGTTCTCCTCCCAGACGTCCGAGACGTCGGCGAAGAGGCCGGCGTCGACGAAGGGGCGCATGCGGTTGCCGGCATACCAGGAGGCGACGTCGGGCGCGTCGTCGGCGGTCAGGAAGTTGCGGATGGCTGTCTTGTAGGCCTCGCGGTCCTGTACGTTGGTGGTGACGTTGAGATCCGGGTTCTCGGACCGGAACATCTCGACGACGCGGTCGAAGGCGGCCTTCTTGTCGGGGTTGAGGTCGTCGAAGTTGATGACGAGGTCGCCCGTGAGCGCCTCGCTGTGCTCGGCGGCCTGCGCGGCGACGGTCATCATGGTGGCGGCGGCGAAGCTGGCGGCGAGCGCGGCCAGCGTGATGCGAAGTCTCATGTCTCTCTCCCGAAGCGCGCGCGTGCCTGTCCGGCCGCCCGCTTTTTGCATCGCGGCACGCCGATTAGAGGGTGCGCCGTTTGAAATCAATCGCGGTCCCCCTTAAGCCTGTCAAGGAATCGCACCGTGAGAGCACCGCGCCAGACGGGGCCTCGACATGAGGGATGAGACGTTTATGGCCGGGTTGGAGCTTACCGACGTTCACAAGGCCTATGGGCCCGTCCAGGTCATCCACGGCGTCGACCTGACGATCCCCGACGGCGCGTTCACCGTCTTCGTCGGCCCGTCGGGCTGCGGCAAGTCCACCTTGCTGCGCATGGTGGCGGGGCTGGAGGAAATCTCGTCGGGCACGCTCCAGATCGGCGGGCGAACGGTCAACGATGTCGAGGCCGCCCAGCGCGGCGTCGCCATGGTCTTCCAGACCTATGCGCTCTACCCGCATATGACGGTGGCCGAGAACATGGGCTTCGGGCTCAAGATGAATGGCGTGCCGAAGGCCGATATCGAGGCGCGGGTGGCCGAGGCCTGCCAACATCCTCAAGCTCGACCCCTACCTCAAGCGCAAACCCAAAGCGCTCTCGGGCGGCCAGCGCCAGCGCGTCGCGATCGGCCGGGCCATCGTGCGCGAGCCGGAGGTCTTTCTCTTCGACGAGCCTTTGTCCAATCTCGACGCCGAGCTGCGCGTCGCCATGCGCGTCGAGATCGCCCGTCTCCATCAGGAGATCGGCGCGACGATGATCTACGTCACCCACGACCAGGTCGAGGCGATGACGCTGGCCGACCAGATCGTGGTGCTCAGGGACGGGCGGATCGAGCAGGTCGGCGCCCCGCTCGAGCTCTACGACGATCCGGACAACCTCTTCGTCGCCGGCTTCATCGGCTCTCCGCGGATGAACTTCATGGCCGGGCGCGTGGCCGCGGCCGAGGGTGGGATCGCCACCATCGACGTGCCCGAGCACGCCTTCACGATATCGTTGCCCCTTGCCGACACGCCGGCCGCCGGCACCGAGGTCACGATCGGCGTGCGCCCGGAGCACTTCGCCGATGGCGGCTCGGCCGAGATGGATCTTCGGGTCGATGTGGTCGAGCATCTGGGCGGCGCCAGCTTCATCTATGCCGAGGCCGCCGGCAGCGCACAGCGGGGCGCCACCGAGGAGCCGCCCATGGTGATCGAATCGCGCGACGCGCGCGGCGTGAAGGAAGGCGAAGTCTTCCGCGTCAGCTTCGATCCCGCCAAGGCACTCGCCTTCGAGACGCAGGGCGGGCGACGGCTGCGCTAGACCGGCATGAGAACGCGCCCGCTCCACCCAGAGCCGTTCCTGCGAATGTCGGCCCGACCCCGACCTTCCCCCTCGTCATCCTCGGGCACCGACCCGAGGATGACGAGCGGCAATCGCGTCCCCTTGATCGGAGGCGAACCCCTGCAAGTCCTGCGATCGGTCGTAAGGCCCACGAAGGTCCCGCGCACGACGCCCCTGGATTCTCGGGTCGGTGCCCGAGAATGACGGTAGGAGGTGAGGTCGTCGCCTGGACTAAGCTTCGCTGGAACGGCTCTAGAGCCGTTCCAGCGGAGGTGCGGTAGCACCGCAGCGCAAGGAACCGCGCAGAAACGAAGCGCTCTAGCGCGGGGCGCGCTTGGCCAATATCCGCTGCAGGGTCCGGCGGTGCATGTTCAAGCGCCGCGCGGTCTCCGAGACGTTGCGCCCGCACAGCTCGTAGACGCGCTGGATGTGCTCCCAGCGAACCCTGTCGGCCGACATCGGGTTCTCGGGCGGCTCGGCCTTGTCGTTGGAGCGTGCCATGAGCGCGTTGAAGACGTCGTCGGCGTCGGCGGGCTTGGAGAGATAGTCGACGGCGCCGGCCTTCACGGCCGTCACGGCGCTGGCGATGTTGCCGTAGCCGGTCAGCACGATGGCGCGGGCGTCGGGCCGGGTCTCGCGCAGCTTGGCGATGACGTCGAGCCCGTTGCCGTCCTCGAGTCGCAGATCGACCACGGCATAGGCGGGCGGCGCCGCGTCGGCGATGCGAAGCCCCTCGGCGATCGTCTCGACGGGCGTGACCTCGAAGCCGCGGCCCTCCATGGCGCGCGAGAGGCGCTGGAGGAACGGGCGATCGTCCTCGACGATCATGAGGCTGCGCTCGGCGCCGTCCGGAAGGCGGCCGGTCTCGTCGGCGCTCGGCATGTCGGTCATACTCATGGCTCGGCTCCAATCCAGGGCGTTCAGGAACCGAATGCCGTGGGGTTCCGCCGCTCGGCCGCTTGTCGCGAGCCCGGGCGTGCGGCCCTTCGATCCTCGTTCCATCGATCATTCTATGAGCAGGATATAGGGGGCGAACCCGTCAGGACTATGGGTCGCAGCGGGACGCGGGGTCGCAGCCCGAAACGCTCGGCCGGGCGGTCTTGGTTCAGACCGGCCGATCGCTCCCGGATCGTGTCTCAGCTGGCACGGACGGTCGCTCCAATCCGGCCATGCCCTCCATGATCGCCGATGTCGCCGTGCCGAACGGATCGCCGCGCGGCATGCGGAAGGCGTCGCTCGGCCAGCTGACCGTGACCTCCGCCCCACCCGCATTGCGGATCGAGACCTCGGCGCCGGAGCGCTCGAGCAGCGTCTTGGCGATGAAGAAGCCGAGGCCGAGCCCGCTCGTGCCCCGCGCGCGGCGCCCGCTCTCCCGGTAGGGCTCGCCGAGATAGGGCTCACCGATCCGGCGCAGCACATCGGGAGAGAAGCCCGGTCCGTCGTCGCGCACGACGATCGTCACCCGCCCGGCGCCCCAGCGCGCCTCGACGCTGACGAGCGTTCGCGCATAGTCGACCGCGTTCTCGACGACGTTGCCGAGCCCATAGAGGACGCCCGCGTTGCGGGGCATGAAGGGCTGGGGGCCCGGTGCGACGTCGATCGCGATCCGGGGGCCGGCGTCTTGATGGGGATCGCTCACCTCGGCAAGGAGGTTGGAGACCTTGAGCCAGCCGATGACGTCGCCCTCGTCGTCGAGCGAGGAGAGCTTGGCGAGGATGGTGCGGCAGCGCGCCGCCTGCTCGACGATGAGGCGGGCGTCGTCGGCGTTGAGGCCGGGCGGGAGGTCGCGGCTCAGCTCCTTGGCCGTGAGCGCGATCGTCGCCAGCGGCGTGCCGAGTTCGTGCGCCGCCGCCGCCGCCAGACCGTCGAGCCGGGTGAGGTGCTGCTCGCGCTGGAGCACCAGTTCGGTCGCCGCCAGGGCCTCGGACAGCGTGCGGTTCTCGCGCGCGACGCGCCAGACATAGGTGACCGTGAAGGCCATGCCGAGCACGAGGGCCGCCCAGATGCCGGCGATGTAGAGCACCGGCTGGCTGAAGGGGTGGAGTTCGTACCAGGGCAGGGGGAAGTGGTAGAAGGCGAGCGCGGTCGAGAGCACCGTCACCAGCAAGCAAAGGCGCAGCGTATGGCGCAGCGGCAGCGTCGCGGCGGCCACGACGACGGGGACGAGGAGGAGGATGCTGAACGGGTTCTGCAAGCCGCCGGTCAGGTAGAGAAGCGTCGCGAGTTGCGCGGTGTCGAAGGTGAGGAGCGCCATCGTCATGCGATCCGTCAGGCGGAGCCGGCGCTCGTATGTCAGCCCGACATTGAGCGCGATCGAGGCGAGGACCGCCAGCCCGGCGGCAAAGAGCGGCAGGTCGAAGTTGAGCCCGCTTACCGTGAAGACGATGGCCAGGACTTGGCCCGCGATCGCCATCCAGCGCAGACGCAGGCTCGTATTGCGCCGCATCTGGCGCGACGACTGCGTCTGCTCCGGTGTCAGTGTCTGGGGCAACAAGGCTGTGTCCGTGGATGGCGGGGTCGAGGAGCGACGGTGCGCTTCGGATTGGAAAGAGTGCGGCGGGGCGCGTGGGACGGCAAGCGTATGCGAGCGTATTCGAACGCGCGGCGCGTCAGGCGTGGGCCCCGGCGCCGCAGCCCTCGGCCAGGCCCTCGTCCGCGCAGGGTCCGTGCTCGATCTCGACCGTCGCATGGTCGATCGCGAAGCGGGCCCGCAACCGCTCCTTGATGGCGCGTATCGCGGGGCCTGCGTCCGCGCCGTCCCGGATGCGGGCGTGAAGCGTCACCATGGGGCGCTCGGGCGTGATCGACCAGGCGTGGACGTGGTGAACGTCCTCGACCTCGGCGATATGGGCGGTGAGGTCGGCGGGGATCGCGGCGGCGTCCACATGGGCCGGTGCGCCCTCCAGCAGCACGTGCGCGCTCTCCGCGACGAGCCCCCAGGCGGAGCGCAGCACGAGGCCGGCGACGACGAGCGAGAGGATCGGGTCGATCGGCATCCAGCCGGTGGCGAGGATGACGAGCGCGCCGGCGATGGCGGCGGCGGAGCCGAGAAGATCGCCGATCACGTGCAGCATCGCGCCGCGCACGTTCATGTTGCTCCGGTCGGCGCCGTGGAGGGCGGCGAAGGCGGCGATGTTGACGAGAAAGCCGAGGACCGCGACGACGAGCATCAGACCGCCCAGCACCGGCTGCGGCTCGAAGAGGCGGGCGACGGCCTCGTAGGCGATCCATCCGCAGATGGCAAAAAGCGTCAGCCCGTTGACGAAGGCGACCAGCACCTGCGCGCGGTCGAAGCCGTAGGTGCGCGCCGCGTCGGCCGGGCGGCGGGCGAGGCGGAAGGCCATCCAGGCGAGGACGAGGGAGGCGAAATCGGTGAGCATGTGCCCGGCATCGGCCAGGAGGGCGAGCGAGCCCGACACGATGCCGCCTGCGACCTCGGCCAGCATGAAGACGCCGATGAGGACCGCCGCGATGGCGACCCGCCGCTCGCTGGCGCCATGAGTGTGGTTGTGGGCATGGCCGTGCGAATGACCAGATGAATGGTCACCTGAATGGTCGTGGTCGTGATGATCGTGCGAATGCGCCATGCGGCCACGCTTTAGGCGAGCGGCCCGTGTGGTGCAACGCGGCATCCGCGACCCAACCCATCTCTGCCCATCTCCGCCCTGCCATCTCCGCCCTGCCATCCCGCCATTGCGGCATCGAACGCACAGGCCGGCGCGATTCGGGATGGCGCCGTTTGCTGCACTGCCGCGATCCGCGCTATCATGGCGTTCGCGCGAGCGGGCGGGTGCCGCCGGCCGCGCTGTCATGGAGACGTCATGCCGGCCTATTTCTGGTACGAGATGAACCACGCCGCCCTCGCGCCCCTGCGCGCCATGGCCGGTGCGACGAAGCTCGCCTACAAGAACCCGCTCAATCCGCTCTCCGACACGCCGATGGGCCGCAACGTCGCGGCCGGGGCCGAGCTCTTCGAGCGCGCCACGCGCCGCTATGGCAAGCCCGAGTTCGGCCTGGAGACGGTGGAGATCGCCGGCCGCACGGTCGCGATCACCGAGCGCGCGGCGCTGAGGCACCCCTTCTGCACGCTCCTCCATTTCGAGAAGGCGGAGGACGCGGGCCGGGATCAGCCCAAGCTCCTGATCGTCGCGCCGCTCTCGGGCCATTACGCGACCCTGCTGCGCGGCACCGTCGAGGCGCTGCTGCCCGATAACGACGTCTACATCACCGACTGGACGGACGCCCGCCAGGTGCCCTTCAGCGAGGGCACGTTCGGCTTCGACGACTATGTCGACGACGTGCGCGCCTTCCTCGGCCACCTGCGGGCAAGCGATCCAAAAGGCCGGCGCGCGCATACGGTCGCGGTCTGCCAGCCGAGCGTGCCCGTCATGGTCGCCGCCGCGATCATGGCCGAGGACGACGACCCCGACCGCCCGGCCTCGATGACCCTCATGGGCGGCCCGATCGACACGCGCATCAACCCGACAGCCGTCAACCGGCTGGCCGAGGAGAAGGGCACCGACTGGTTCCGCCGCAACGTCGTGATGACCGTACCCTTCCCGCATCCGGGCGCGATGCGCCGCGTCTATCCGGGCTTCCTCCAGCTCACCGGCTTCATGTCGATGAACCTCGACCGGCACGTGACGGCTCACAAGGACCTCTTCCAGCACCTCGTCGACGGCGACGGCGATTCGGCCGAGAAGCATCGCGATTTCTACGACGAATATCTCGCCGTCATGGACCTCGACGCGCAGTTCTACCTGGAGACGGTCGAGGCCGTCTTCGTCGCGCACAGCCTGCCCAAGGGCACGATGACCTATCGCGGACGCCCCGTGCGCCCCGGCGCCATCACCGATATCGCGCTCCTCACCGTCGAGGGCGAGCGCGACGACATCTCCGGCGTCGGCCAGACCGAGGCGGCGCAGACGCTGACGCCCAATCTGCCGGCCGCGATGAAGAGCCACTACCTGCAGGAGAAGGTCGGCCATTACGGCGTCTTCAACGGATCGCGCTTCCGGGCCGAGATCGCGCCCCGCATCACGGGTTTCATCGCCGAGCATGACGGTATGGCCGCACCCCTGGCCGCACCCCTGGCCGTCGCCGCCGAATAGGACCGCCCCTGCGCTCCGACGAATCGTTCGCCATGCCGTTCCCGAGACGCGCGCCCGTTCCCGAAGCGCTGACCGTCGAGGTCGAGGGCCGGCCCGTCACCGCGCGGCTGCGGCTCGACCCGCGGGCCAAGCGCATCACGCTGCGCGTCGATCAAACCCGGCGCGAGGCGGTGGTGACGGCGCCCGCCCGCCGCCATGTCGGGCGGGCCGAACGGCTGCTGGCCGAGAACGGGCTCTGGCTCTCCCGCCTCCTCGCCGAGCTGCCCGAGCCGATGCCCTTTCGGGACGGCGCGACGATCCCGCTGCGGGGCGAGGCGCATAGGATCGGGATCGATGATGGCGCCCTGAAGCCAACCGTCGCCGGAGAGGCCATCCGACTGCCCGGACCTGCCGACACGCTCTCCGCCCGGATGGCAGCCTGGCTGAGGGCCGAAGCCAGGCGCGATCTCGGCGAGGCCTCGCAGCGCCATGCGGCACGCCTTGGCGTCGGCTACGCGCGCATGAGGGTGGGCGATCCGACGCGCCGCTGGGGGTCGTGCTCGACCAGCGGTACGCTCAGCTATTCCTGGCGTCTCATCCTCGCACCGCCGAGCGTCCTCGACTATGTCGCCGCGCACGAGGTCGCCCACCTGCGCGAGATGAACCATGGTCCGGCCTTCTGGGCCCATGTCGCGGACCTGCGTCCCGACTACCGGGAGCCCAGCGACTGGCTGAAAGCGCACGGAGCCGCGCTCCATGCCGTCGGGGCCCGTCGCTAGCCTGGCATCGCGGCATAAGGCGTTGACGATAGTGCCGATCCGCTCGCTGTCTGCGACAAACGGGCGCGGGTAGGGACGCGGCGGTGCTTGTGTCGCAGCGCTCGCCGCCCCATATTCCTTCCATCGCGATAGTCGCGGATCCCGCCCAAGTCTTTCGGCGGGGCTCAACACGACCGTCCGGGCGTCCGGACTCTCATGGGGTTTTATCTAATGGCCGACTTCGACACGCGTTACGCGCGCGATGCCGCTGTCTCCCGTTCGGGCGCTGCGTCCGCCGACATCGATCAGGGTCTGCGCAGCTACATGCTGCAGGTCTACAACTATATGGCCACCGGCCTCGCCGTCACCGGCGTCGCGGCCCTGGGTGCCTTCATGATGGCCGTGCAGGACGGTGCAGCTGACCGGCTTTGGCCAGCTCCTCTACGCGAGCCCGCTCAGTGGGTCGTCATGCTGGCGCCCTTGGGCATCGTCTTCTTCCTCTCGGCCCGCATCGGCAAGATGAGCGTGGCCGGCGCGCAGACGACCTTTTGGGTCTTCGCCGGCCTCATGGGTCTCTCGCTCTCGTCGATCTTCCTCGTTTACACGGGCACCTCGATCACACGGGTCTTCTTCATCACCGCCGCCGCCTTCGGCAGCTTGAGCCTCTATGGCTACACGACGAAGAAGAGCCTGTCGGGCTGGGGTTCGTTCCTGATGATGGGCCTCTTCGGCATCATCATCGCCATGGTCGTCAACATCTTCCTGCAGTCCTCGGCGCTCCAGTTCGCGGTCTCGGTGATCGGCGTCCTCGTCTTCGCCGGCCTCACCGCCTACGACACGCAGCGCATCAAGGAGATGTATTTCGCCGGCGACGGCGCCGAGGTGATGGGCCGCAAGGCGATCATGGGTGCCCTCTCGCTCTACCTCAACTTCATCAACATGTTCATGATGCTGCTGAGCCTGTTCGGCAACCGCGAGTAGCCCAACTGATGCCGCATGAGGCACGCTAGGGGCGGAGCGCGGAGCGATCCGCGCGTCCCCC
This sequence comes from uncultured Alphaproteobacteria bacterium, assembly GCA_963842125.1. Lineage (GTDB taxonomy): Bacteria > Pseudomonadota > Alphaproteobacteria > Rhizobiales > CAWCWK01 > CAWCWK01. Next base: position 1,085,469 of record CAWJFE010000001.1, read on the forward strand.
AGGCAAAGGCTCCGGACGCACCCCGTTCGGGGCCTTTCTCGTTTGAGGGGGAACTGCCGACATGCCCTACACTTATGTCGACCTCGTAGAGGCTCTCGCCCGCTACGTGCATCGGGTCTGGTACAAGCCGGAGCCGAAGATCGTGGACGGCGAGACGGTCTCGGTGATGACGTTCGACAACGCGTGCTCGTCCGCGCCTCAGATCATGGCCGGGATCCTCCTAAAGGTGGATATCCTGCGGCCGCTCGACGATATCCCGAGGCGATGCGAGTTCACCTGCGATCCGCGGGAGTTCAGGGCGGTCATCGCGGCTAACGCGGCGCGGGGCTGCGACCGCGACGTCGTCGTCATGTCGCTGATCGATTGTATCGAGTTCGGTGAGATGGACGAACGGATCGCATCGATCCTGAAGGACCTTGACATCTTGGAGCGCATCGATCCGGAGCCTTCCCACATGCGCCGTCTTGGCGATGATCCGGAGGTCATGCGGCTGATCGCGAGCCACGTGGCGGAAATCAATCCTGACATGATGTTCACCGATGCACGTCTCCTCGATCGAGTGTCCCGCTTTCACTGGACCGACAAGAAGGCGTTCTACGACCAGTTGGGGAACGACTGGCCGTCCCTGATCGCTTGACGCATTGCCCCACCCTTCCGCCTTTGCTCTAACCGCCCCATGGCCCTCCGTCCCCTCCCGCCCAAAGCCGACGCCGTCTCCAATGTCGGCGAATACACCGTCACCCAACTCGCCGGCTCGCTGAAGCGCACCGTCGAGGACGCTTACGGCCATGTGCGGCTGAGGGGCGAGATCTCGGGCTTTCGCGGGCCGCACGGCTCCGGGTCACAGCTATTTCTCGATCAAGGACGAGCGCGCCGTCATCGACGCCATCGTCTGGAAGGGCGTCTACCCACGCGTGCGCCAGCACCTCGCGGAAGGGCTGGAGGTGATCGCGACGGGCAAGGTGACGACCTACCCGAACCGCTCCAAGTACCAGATCGTCGTCGAGGCGCTGGAGCCGGCGGGCGAGGGCGCGCTCATGGCGCTCCTCGAGGCGCGCAAGAAGCAGCTGGCGTCCGAAGGCCTCTTCGCCGAGGAGCGAAAGCGCGCGCTGCCGCGCATGCCGCGCACCATCGCCATCGTCACCTCGCCGACGGGCGCCGTCATCCGCGACATCCTCCACCGGCTGGAGGATCGGTTGGTGGAGCGCGTGCTCGTCTGGCCGGTCCGCGTGCAGGGCGAGGGCGCGGCCGAGGAGATCGCGCGGGCCATCCGGGGCTTCAACGCCGAGGCGCCCGTCGATGCGGACGGCGTCGATCTCTGGCCCCGGCCCGATCTCCTCATCGTCGCGCGCGGCGGCGGCAGCCTCGAGGATCTCTGGGCGTTCAACGAGGAGGTGGTCGTGCGCGCCGCCGCCGACAGCGCGATCCCGCTCGTCTCCGCCGTCGGCCACGAGACCGACACGACGCTCATCGATTTCGTCTCCGATCGGCGTGCGCCGACTCCGACGGCCGCCGCCGAGATCGCCGCGCCCATGCGGTCCGACCTCATCGAGGCGATCGAGCGGGCCGGCTTCGCGCAGACCCGTGCGCTCCGGCTCGGGCTGGAGCGGGCGAGGGCGGCCCTCGTCTCCGGCGCACGCGGGCTTGGGCGAGCCGAGGACGTGCTCGTCGTGCCCCGCCAGCGCCTCGACGCGGTGGCCGAAGAGTTGCCGCGCACCGTCTCCCGCGCCTTGCGCGAGCGCCGCGTCGATGTGGAGCGGGCGGGCCTGCGCCTTGCCGCGCGCGGACCGGAGGCGGCATTGCGGCTGATGCGGCAACGCCTCGACGGTATCGCGGGACGCCTGCGCCCCGAACTCGCCCTCCGCCCCGCCACGAGGCAGCGCGACCGTCTGGCCGATCGCGCCTCCCGGCTCGATGGCGCGCTCGACCGGGCCATGCGCGCACGCGCCCTCGCCCTCGCCCGCATCGCGCCGCGCCTTGCGCCGACCCTCCTCAGCCCCGCGCTCGAGCGACGGGCCGAGCGGCTCGGTGCCCTCGACGCCCGCCGGACGACGGCGCATGTCAGTCGTCTCGAGCGTCGCCGCATCCAGCTCGATGCCGGCGCCAAGCTCCTTCACGCGCTCAGCTATCGCGGCGTGCTGGAGCGCGGATACGCGGTCGTGCGCGGCGAGGCCGGCCAGCCGCTGCGCGAGGCCGGCGCCATCGCCGCCGGCGAACGCCTGATGCTCGAATTCGCGGACGGGACCGTCGCGGCCCTGGCCGGCGAAGGCGGGACTTCGGCGCAGCCGCGCGCGAAGACGCCGCCAAAGCCGACCCGCACGCCTCGCCCCGATACGGTCCCGAGTCTCTTCGACTGATTATCATCGGCTTCGCGAGAGGCGGTAGCGAACGAACGCCCGCGCCTCGCATTGTCCTGCCGGGTGCTGGCTCCAGACCGGTGCCGCGCCTTCATAGACCGAGTGCTCTCCCGCATGATTCCGACCGCATGATCCTGATCGCATGTCCCGCCTGACCGCCGCGCCCGACCCAGACGCAGCCGACACGCCGGATGCCTCGGCCGACCTCGCGCTCATCCGCGAGGCTGCCGCCGAGGCCGGACGGCTCGCACTCGCGATGCAGGGCGAGGACGTCGAGAGCTGGTCGAAGGGCGACGGCTCGCCCGTCTCCAAGGCCGACATGGCCGCCGACCGGTATCTGCGGGAGACGCTGACCCGCGCGCGCCCCGACTATGGCTGGCTCTCCGAGGAGACGGCGGATGCACCCGAACGCCTCGCGGCCGCGCGCACCTTCGTGGTCGATCCGATCGACGGAACGCGCGGCTATCTGGCCGGCGGCGGCGACTGGTGCGTCTGCGTCGGTATCGTCGAGGGCGGACGGCCGGTGCTGGCGGCGATCGAGGCTCCGGCACGGCGCGAGCGTTACCGGGCCTGCCTTGGCGACGGCGCCTATCTCAACGACGTCGCGCTCACCATCGCCGCCAAGTCCGATCTCGCCGGCGCGCGCCTCGCCGGCACCCGGCGCGCGGTGGAGCGGCTGGGCGATCTTGGCGCGACGATCGTCGATTACGTGCCCTCGCTCGCGCTTCGGCTCGCCTTCGTCGCCTCGGGCCGGCTCGACGCTGCGATCGCGCATGGCGGAGCCAAGGACTGGGACCTCGCCGCGGCCGAGTTGATCGTGTCGGAGGCCGGCGGTCTCGTCACGGATGCGGAGGGCGGCGGCCTCGTCTACAATCGCGAGGACGTGCGCCATCCGCCCGTGATCGCGGCCGGCATCGACCCTGCCGGCATGGACTTGCACGCCCCCTTGCGCGAGAAACTGCGCGCCCTTCTTTCCCGATAGACAACGCGGAGACCGTCCATGGACACCGACAACGCAGGCGAGCCCAAAGACAAGCAGCTCCTCCACCTCGTCTTCGGCGGCGAGCTCGAGGACGTGCGCGGCATCACGTTCCGCGATCTGAAGGACGTCGATATCGTCGGCCTCTACCCGAGCTTCGAGGAGGCCAAGAAGGCTTGGCGCTCCAAGGCGCAAGCGACGGTCGACAACGCGCATACGCGCTATTTCATCGTTCATCTCCACCGCCTGCTCGACCCCGAGACGAACCTGGCCCACGAGCAGATCTGATGCCGCGCGCGGGCGCGACGCGCGTCGCGGTCTGCCTGATCGTCGGTCTCGCGATCGGCCTCGCGTCACCAGGCGCCGCGCAGGACGCGCCCGCCGAGACGCAGGAAAGCGGCGACAAGGCGATCGCCGTCCAGTCGGACGCGGCGAGCGATTCGGCCATTCGCGATCGCATCCGCGCCCTCTATCGAGAGATCGAGGGGCTGGAGACGGTGCGCGTTTCCGTCGAGGCCGGCGTCGTGACGCTGTCCGGCACCGTCGTCGATGCCGAGGCGCAGGCCGAGGCGGAGGAGTTGGCGAACCGTGTGGCGGACGTCGCCGCCGTCGAGAACGCCGTCACGCTCGACACCGACGTACAGCGCCGCCTCGCGCCCGTTCTCAAGCGGACCGAGGATCGGCTCTGGAACCTCTTCGGCACGCTTCCGCTCGTTCTCGTCGCGCTGCTCGTCTTCGGTGTCGTTCTCGTCATCGGTCTCTTTCTCGCCCGCCGCCGCTGGCCGTTCGATCGGCTGGCGCCCAACGCCTTCATCGCGCAGCTGATGCGGCAGGCCGTGCGGCTGGCCTTCATCGCGCTCGGGCTCGTGCTGGCGCTCGATGTGCTGGGTGCGACCGCGCTCATCAGCACGGTTCTGGGCGCGGCCGGGCTCGTCGGCCTCGCGGTCGGCTTCGCGGTGCGCGATACGGTCGAGAACTACATCGCGTCCATTCTCCTCAGCCTGCGGCAGCCCTTCCGGCCGAACGATCTCGTCCTCATCGAGGGGATCGAGGGGCATGTGACGGCGATGACGAGCCGGGCGACGGTGCTGACGACATTGGAGAGCAACCACGTCCGCATCCCCAATGCGACCGTCTTCAAGGCCGTCATCACCAATTATTCGCGTGAGCCCTCGCGCCGCTTCGACTTTCGCGTCGGCGTGGAGACGGACGATCTCAAACGCGCCGTCGATCTCGGGCTGGAGACGATCGAGCGGCTCGACTTCGTGCTCGACGATCCCAACCCCATCGGCTTCATCGAGGAGGTCGGCGACAGTGCCGTCATCCTCTTCTTCGGCGGCTGGGTCGACCAGAGCGTGACGAGCTGGCCGAAAGCCAAGAGCGAGGCGATCCGCGTCGTCATGCAGGCCTTCGAGGCGGCCGATATCGGCGTACCGGAGCCGATCTATCGCCTGCGCTTCGACGGGTCAGGCGCAGAAATCCGCGTCTCCGACGGCGACGAGGCGTCTCCGGCCAGACCGTCACCGTCCGCACCGTCGCCCGGCAAGGCGCCCGAGAGCACACAGCCGCCGTCCACGAGTGCCGACGTGGCGCTCGACGTGGAAAGCGATATCAAGGCGCGGGTCGACCGGGAGCGTGCGACGACCAACGACCTTCTCGACGGCGCCGCGCCGCAGGAAAGCGACGGGTGATGGCGAACGGGCGAGCCCTCCTTCATCGTCGCGGCCTGGAAAAGCGGCGGATCGTTAGACTTTTAACGGAATGTCCAAAGGAGCGGCCATCGCCTCAGCCTACTCTCCCCCCATCGGGAGGTAGCCAGAATGGTCTTGTCCATCACGAATGCCGCGGATTCGCTGAATGCGACGTCGCGTGGAATGTTGTTGTCGATGCGGGCGCACGATGCCCAGATGGCGCAGGCCCAGAGCCGCCTCGCCACGGGCCTGCGGGTCGCAACGCCGCTCGACGGCTCCAACGCCTATTTCACGGCCGCCACGGTGCGCCAGCGCTCCGATGCGCTCGACCGACTGCTCGACGGCTTCTCGAGCGCCAATAGCGGCCTGCGGGCTTCCGGCAACGCCTCGACCGCGATCGCCAGCCTGCTCGGCGAGATGGAAGATCTCGTCGGCAAGCTCAACGCCCTGCCGCCCCCAGCGCCGCCGACGCCCGCCACGCCCGAGGCCGATGCGGGCGCGCAGGCCATCCTCGATGCGACCGGTCTGACGCTCGCGACCGATCTTCGCGGGATCGGCGGCGCGGGCATCACCGATGAGCGCTACATCTACGCCTTCGCCGAGGGCGGCACGCCGACGGCGCATCGCTTCGGCGAGGACGGGTATACCGTCGGCGATCTCCTGGCGACGATCAACGGCAGCGGCGCCGGCGTGACGGCCAGTCTCGTCGGCGGGCAGATCTCGCTGACGGCCGATGTCACCGGCGATGCGATCGGTTTCCGCACCGGCTCGGCGCGCCTCGCCTTCACCGGGCTCAAGGGTTCCTATTACGAGGGCAGCTTCTCCTACGGCTCGGTCGATGCGGCCGAGGCCTTGGTCGATCCCGCGAACCTGACGACGACGTTCACAGCGACCGAGATCAACTATCCGAACGGCAACGAGAACGACGGTTTCTACAATCTCGGCCAGCTTCTGGGCACCGATGCCGCGAGCCTCTCAGACCCGGCGCAGGCGAGCGACGTCATGGTGCAGGACGTCATGGTCCTGGAGGGCAAGATCCAGGTCGCGACGGCCGGCACGCACACGTTCTCCGGCTTTATCAACGAGCACACGAAGATCTCGATCGACGGGACCGATATCGTCAATCAGGCCGGGCTGGGGTTCTTCAACGTCAATGTCGCTCTCACGGCCGGCGAGCACGATATCCGCATCGTCTACTATGACGAATCGGGCGGCCAGCGCGGCATCGAGGTCGAAAGCTCGCTGACGGGCGGCATGCTCGACACGTCCGTCCTCTTCGACACGGGCGAGACGCCGACCCTCGCCACGACCCTCGCGCCGCCTCCCGGTGCCGGCGGCGATACGGCCGCCGAGAAGGCCGCCCTCATCGAAGACATTCGCGGCGTTCGCGATCAGATCGACGCTTTGGTGCGCGATGCCAGCTTCGGGGGCACGAACCTCGCGTCGGGCGACCGCCTCAGCACCCTCCTCAACGAGCGCGGCACACGGCTGGAGAAGACCTTTACCGCCATCGATGCCGACAGTCTCGGCCTCGGCAGCCTCACGGATGCCGATTTGGAGGATGCCGACCTGATGGCCGGGCTCTTCGATGCAGCGCGCGAGACGGTCAAGATCCATTCCATCGAAGTCAGCTCGACTATGGAGATCCTGGAGAGCCGCCGTATCTTCTCGATCGCGACCATCGAGACGCTGCGCGCCGGAGCCGACGACCTGACGCTGGCCGATCCGAACGCGGAAGGCGCCAAGCTGCTGGCCGCGCAGACGAGACGCGACCTCGCCTCCGAAGCCCTCGCGATCGCGGCGACACGGGATCGAACGGCGCTCAACGTACTCGAGATCGCGATGGACCGTGGCCTGCTCGGCGGCTCGCGCTAGGCTTCCCGTCATCTTCGGCTCGACGACCGCCCTTGCCCACTCGTCATCCTTAGGCACCGCCCCGAGAATGACGGTCGGGGGTGGCATCGGATCGCAGACCGGGCCGTGTCGAGTCCGCCTCAGCAGGTTCTTCCCGGTCAGCCGCATCGACGCGGGAGGCGTCCTCAAATCGACCACGTTGGGGGTCTAGCTGCGCGGGCGATCATGACCGCGAAGCTCTCCACCCTGGCGTTGCCAGACGCCCCGCTCGCCCCGCGCCCGCGCGATGGGCTGGAGCGCGATACCGACGCGAGCGCGCTCGACACCGGCACCTTCGTCGCCCGCATCTACCGCGAGCATCTGCGCCATCGCTGGAAGTTGCTCGCCCTGAGCCTCTCCTCGATGGTCTTCGTCGCGCTGACGACCGGCACGCTTCCCTTCCTCATTCAGCGCGCGGCCGACGATGTCTTCGTCGGCCAGAGCCGCACGGTTCTCTACGTCCTGCCGCTCGTCGTCATCGCGGTGATCGCGACGAAGGGCATCGCGGAATACGTCTCGAAGGTCTCCGAGGCCCAGATCGGCAATCGCGTCGTCGCGGACTTGCGGGTGCGGATGTTCGAGGCCGTCACCCGGGCCGACCTCGCCTGGCTGCAGGACACGCATTCGGGCCGCTTCGTCTCGTCCTTTCTCAACGATGTGAACCTGGTTCGCGAGGCGGCGTCGGGCGCCATCGTCGGGCTGGGGTCGAACGCGCTGAAGGTGCTTGTGCTGACGGGCGCGATGTTCGTCATGGACTGGCGCCTCGCCGCCATCGCCGCCGTCCTGATGCCGGTCGGCATCCTCCTCATGGGGCGTCAGCGTCGGCGGATGCGCTCCAGCGTCGCGCGCAATCTCACGGCCACCGGCGATCTCGGTCGCCTGACCGCGCAGACGCTCGGCAATATCCGCGTCGTTCAGGCCTATGGCCGGCAAGAGGAGGAGGTCGCCCGGGCCGGCACCGTCATCGAGGGGGCCTATACGTCCGTCATGCAGTCGGTCCGCACCAAGGCGGCGTCCGGCCCCGCCGTCGAGGTGCTGACCGGGATCGGCTTTGCGGGCGCGATCTTCTATGGCGGCCTCCAGGGTATTCGCGGCGTCCTCACCTTCGGCGAGTTCATGGGCTTCATCGCCGCCGCCATGCTCGCCTATCAGCCGCTGAAGGCGCTGGCCTCGTTGCAGACGGGCATGCAGGAGGGCGTCGGCGCCGCCGCTCGCGTCTATGCGCTCGTCGACCGGGTGCCGAAGGTGGTCGAGCGGCCGGGCGCGCCCGCGCTCGCCCTCACCGAGGGACACTTGCGCTTCGAGAGCGTCGCCTTCGCCTACGAGACCGGGGAGCCGGTGCTGACGGGCTTCGACGTCGACCTGCCGCCCGGCTCCCGCGTGGCGCTCGTCGGCCCCTCGGGCTCCGGCAAGTCGACGGTGATGAACCTCGCGCTTCGCTTCTTCGACCCGTCCTCGGGCCGGATCACGATCGACGGTCAGGACATCTCGACCGTGACGCTGGCCAGCCTGCGCTCGGCCTTCGCGCTCCTCACGCAAGACCCCGTCCTCTTCGACGACACGGTCCGCGCCAACATCGCCTACGGCTCGGAGGGCGCGAGCGAGGCCGAGATCGAGACCGCCGCCCGCGCCGCCGCCGCGCACGATTTCATCACCCGGTTGCCCAAGGGCTACGACACGCCGGTCGCCGAGGGCGGCGCGCGGCTCTCAGGGGGGCAGAAGCAACGCATCGCCATCGCGCGGGCCTTCCTCAAGGACGCGCCCGTCCTCCTTCTCGACGAGCCGACCTCGGCGCTCGATTCGGAGGCCGAGGCGCAGGTCCAGCACGCGCTCGATACGCTGGCCACGGGCCGCACCGTCCTCATGATCGCGCACCGCCTCGCCACCGTGCGCCAGGCCGACAGCATCGTCGTCATGGACGAGGGCGGCGTGGTCGAGACCGGCACGCATGACGCGCTCCTCGCCAGAGGCGGGCGCTACGCCCGCTTCCACGCGGCGCAGATGCGCGAGACGGCGTCGGACGCGGCGTGACGGGTTGGCGCATCCGCGATCGCCGCGTGCAGATCTGCGGCAGCCGAGGTCCGACATGTCCTGGCTGAAACGGCTCGGCCGCTCGCCGCGCGTGCTGCGCTGGGCGGGGGAGGCGCTGGCCGGCTACCTGCGCCTCATCGCGCGCACGAGCGCCTATGTCGACGGCTCGCGGCGCGATGGATCGGCGGGCTTCCACGCGCGCGTGATGGCGGAAGACCTCGCGCCCTATATCGCCGTCACCTGGCATGGTGAGCATTTCCTCAACCACATTCCCCGTCAGCCGGGTGAGGATTTCCGCGTCCTCGTCTCGCGCCATGGCGACGGCGAGATCAACGCCGTCGCCGCGCGCCGGCTCGGCCTCGGCCTCGTCAGGGGCTCTGGCGGCTCGGCCGCCAAGATGAAGAAGCGCGGCGGCGTCGAGGCGCTCAGGGCTCTGCTGCGCGCGCTCGGCGAAGGCGCATCGATCGCGATGACCGCCGACGTGCCCAAGGTCGCCAAGCGCGTGGGGGAAGGGACCGTCACGCTCGCGCGCCTCTCCGGGCGACCGGTCGTTCCCTTCGCCGTCGTAAGCCGGCGCCACATCCGGCTGCGCTCCTGGGACCGAGCTGCCATCGGCCTCCCCTTCTCCCGGCTCGTCTTCCTGCCGGCCGACCCGGTCTTCGTGCCGCGCGATGCCGATGCGGCCGAGCGGGAGCGGTTACGAAACGTGATCGAGGATCGCCTTAACGCCGTCCATGAGGACGCCTATCTGATGGCGGCCGGCGCGTGGCCACCGTCTTTGCCGGCTCCGGCTGGGAGGCCGAATACGTCGTCGCGGACCCTGCCTGTCGATTGACGCCGCCGCCCGGGTCTGATTCATGCAGGGACTGAGAACTCATTCGAGGTTTGTATGCGTCGAGTCTCATTGCTTCGCCCCCCGTCGATCGCGTCCGCGCCTGCGCTCGCGGCCCGGGCCCGGCGCGGATGACGCATTCGCCCGACGACGCGCAGGCTGCGTCAGATCCGCTTTCCCTCTCGGTCTACAGTCGCCTCGCCAGCCTTGGCGAGGGTTTCGCACCGCGTCTCCTCGAGCACCGGCTCGGGCGCGGCAAGGAAGATCGCTGGCGGATCGGGGAGCGGCTTGGCGAGGCCGGCGAAGCGCGGCCCGACGGTTTTCTCACCTGGGTCCATGCCGCCAGCGTCGGCGAGTTGAATGCCGTGCTGCCGCTCGTCTCGCGGCTCGCCGTCGCGGGGCCGGGTGCGCGCGTGCTCGTCACTTCGGGCACCGTCACCTCGGCGCGGATCGCGCGGGACCGGTTGCCTTCCGGCACCATCCACCAGTTCGCCCCGCTCGACCTGCCGAGCGCCGCCGCGAAGTTCTTCGACCACTGGCGGCCCGATCTCGGCGTTCTCGTCGAATCGGAGCTCTGGCCGAACCTCATTCGCGCGGCCTATAAGCGCGGCCTGCCGATGACGCTCGTCAACGGGCGCCTGTCGGAGCGCTCTGCCGCGCGCTGGGCCTGGGCCCCCAAGGCGGCGCGGGCCGTCATGTCGAGCTTCGCCTTCGTCGCCGCGCAGTCGGATGGCGACGCGAAACGCTTCGCGCAGCTGGGCGCGCACAGCGTCCACAATACCGGCAACCTCAAGTTCGATGCGCCCGCGCCCCGTGCGGACGCCGCGATGCTCAAGCGGTTCCGGGCGGCGATCGGGCCGCGCCCGGTCCTCGTCGCGGCCAGCACCCATCCGGGCGAAGAGGCCATGATCGCCCAGAGCTTCGGACGCATCCGCGCCGACATCGACACCCGCCCTCCGCTCCTCGTCCTCGCCCCCCGCCACCCCGAACGCGGCGACGAGGTCGAGGCGCTGATGGGGGCGGAAGGGTTCAAGGTCGCGCGGCGCACGGCCGGTGTCTCGCCGCAGGGCGCCGACGTCTTCCTCCTCGATACGATCGGCGAGATGGGCCTCGCCTACGGCCTCGCCGACATCGCCTTCGTGGGCGGCTCGCTGGTGCCGCATGGCGGCCAGAACCCGCTGGAGCCGGCCAAGCTCGACGTACCCATCCTCCACGGCCCGCATGTGCGCGTCTTTCGCGATGCCTACGCGACGCTCGACGCGGCCGGCGGCGCGCTCAAGGTCGGCTCGCCCGATCAGCTCGCGCGCGCAGTCGTCGAGCTGTTGCAGGACGAGCCGCGCCGGAAGGCGATGGCGATGGCCGCCAAGACCGTCGTCGCCGGGGGCGAAGGCGCCACCGATCGGGCGTTGAAGCTCCTGGCCGGCCACCTTCCCGCCGGCGTCGTCGCCGCCTGAGCCGCTGCGCTTGCCGCATCCCCCCGCCTTCTGGTCGAGGCTCGGCCACCCGCTCGGGTTCCTGCTCGCACCGCTCGGCGCGTTCGTCGGCCGGATCGCAGCGCGGCGGATGGGCCGCGCGCCCAACTATCGGTCCGCCATGCCGATCGTCTGCGTCGGCAATTTCGTGGCCGGCGGGCAGGGCAAGACGCCGCTCGCGCTGGCGCTAGCCGCCCGGCTTCGAGAGGGTGGACACGAACCGGTCTTCCTCAGCCGCGGCTATGGCGGGCGCCTCACGGGGCCGCTCGTCGTGACCGAGGCGCATGGGGCCGCCGACGTGGGCGACGAACCCCTCCTGTTGGCCAAGGCCGCGCCCTGCATCGTCGCCCGCGACCGGGTGGCGGGCGCGCGGCTCGCCGAAACGCTCGGACTTCCCTCGCCCGTGCTCGTTCTCGACGACGGCTTCCAGAACCCTTCGCTCGCGAAGACGCTTTCGATCATCGCGGTCGATGCCGGTTACGGGCTCGGCAATGGGCGCGTTCTCCCGGCCGGTCCGCTACGCGCGCCCTTGGCTCAACAACTGGCTCGGACCGACGCGCTGGTGGTGATCGGTGAGGGGCGGGCGGGCGACGGCCTCGTCGCGGCGGCCGGTCGGCTCGGCAAGCCGATCCTGCCGGCGGCGCTGATGGCGCGCCCGGCCGAGGCTTTGGAGACGCGGCCTTTCGTCGCCTACGCGGGTATCGGTCGACCACAGAAATTCTTCGATACGCTGGACGCTCTCGGCGCCGACATTCGCGCCGTCCGCGCCTTTCCGGATCACCATGCCTATACCGACGAGGACGCCCGCACGCTGCTCCGGCTTGCCGACGGGGAAGGCGCGGCTCTCGTGACGACCGAGAAGGACGCGGTCCGGCTTGAGACCGCCCGAACATTCGATCTAGGGGCTTTGCGTAAGAGAAGCGCGGTGCTGCCCGTCTCGCTCGTCTTCGCGGATGCCGAAGCCCTCACGCACCTGCTCGAAACGTTCGGTCTCTAAAGCCATTCGAAACCAACCGGAGACCACCTTGGCGACCGAGCATTCGGATGCGGGGACCCGGGCCGGCCCTCCGCCGCCACGCTTTCGACCGGAAACGTCCCAGTTCGGGGCGGCGGCCTAAGTCGTCATATAACTATAGGTTGTATAACGGCGAGCGATTGAGGAGAGTGGCGGCATGCCGGCGGACATCTTGCAGGACATCCTGACCTATACGCTCGACCGGGCCATGCTGGAGGCCGTGGACGCGCAGGGCGGCGACGCGCGGCTGATCTGCCGTCTGACGAACGGAGAGCGCATCGCGATCCAGCTGGAAGGCGTGCGCATCATACAGGCCGACCGGGAAGACTGGCCCGATACGATCGCGATCGTCCAGGTCCGCACCGGCCCATCGGTGCGCGCCGCCGCCTGGCTCGCCTTCGGGCGCCAGGGCCGAACGGGGGGCGAGGCCGGGGACCACGAAGCTTCGCGCGGTGAAGGCCAGGCGTGGCTCGATGTCGTCGAGACCAGGGCGAAGGCGGGGACGCTGACCTTCTTCTCCCTCTCCCTTCGCCGCGGCGCCCGCATCGCGAGCCTCTGCCGCTCCGTCGTCATCCTCCCGGCCGCCGAACCTGCCTTGGAGAACCCTGCCGAGGCCGCTATGGCCATCGCCAGCTAGCGCCGTTTCGGCGGACACGCTCGAGGAAGCGAACGTCGCGGCGAAGCGAGGTGAAGCCGCTCCAGGCGTTCGACATCAGGATGCGTCGGCCGTCTTCGCGGGCGCCTTCTTCGTCGCCGGTTTCCTCGTCGCGGGCTTCTTAGCGGCTGCCGTCTTCGCCGGTGCCTTCTTCGCAGCCGTCTTCTTCGCGGCCGTTTTTTTGGCTGCCGGCTTCTTTGCCGCCTTCTTCACGGTCTTGCCGCCAGCCGCCGCCTTGGCCTCGATGAGTTGGACGGCCTCGTCGAGCGTCAGCGCGTCGGGGTCGCTGTCCTTGGGTAGGGTCGCGTTGATCTTGGCGTGGTTGACGTAAGGCCCGTAGCGCCCGGCCCGCACCGTCACGGCGCCGCCGGCCGTCGGGTGCTCGCCGAGATTGCGGCCCGAGGCCGCCGCGCCGCCGCGTCGGCCGCCGCCGGCCTTCTTCTGCGCGATGAGATCGACGGCGCGATTGATGCCAACCTCGAAGGCGTCCTCGATGCTCTCGAGGTTCGCATAGGTCTTGTCGTGCTTCACGAACGGCCCGTAGCGCCCGAGCCCGGCCGTGATCATCACGCCGTCCTCGGGATGGGGGCCGATCTCGCGCGGCAGCGAGAGGAGCTTCAACGCGTAGTCGAGGTCGAGGCCGCGCGGGTCCTTGCCCTTGGGGATCGAGGTCCGCCGCAGGGTCTCGCCGTCCTTCGCCTCCTGGCCGAGCTGGACGTAAGGGCCGAACCGGCCGGCCTTGACGATCACGTCCTCGCCCGTCTCGGGGTGCTGGCCAAGTACCGTTCCGTCCGGCGTCGCGGCATTGGCCTCGGCGCCCTCCTCGATGTCGAGCTGCTTGGTGTGCTTGCAGTCGGGATAGTTCGAGCAGCCGATGAAGGCGCCGTAGCGCGAGACCTTCAAGGAGAGCTGGCCGTCGGCGCAAGCCGGGCACTTGCGCGGATCGACACCCTCCTCCGCGACGGGGAAGGCGTAGGGCGCGAGGATCTCGTTGAGCGCGTCGAGAACCTCGGAGACCCGCAACTCCTTGGTGCCGTCGATCGTGGCGGTGAACGTCTCCCAGAAATCGCGCAGCATCTGCTGCCAGGAGAGCTGACCGTCCGAGACGAGGTCGAGCTGCTTCTCGAGGTCGGCGGTGAAGTCGTAGCCGACATATTGCGTGAAGAAGCTCTCGAGGAAGCCCGTGACGAGCCGCCCCTTGGCCTGCGGCACCAGTCGGCGCTTGTCGATCCGCACGTAGTCGCGGTCGCGCAGCGTGCCCATGGTCGCGGCATAGGTCGAGGGGCGCCCGATGCCGAGCTCTTCCATGCGCTTGATGAGCGAGGCCTCCGAGAAGCGCGGCGGCGGCTCTGTGAAGTGCTGGTCGGCCTTGATCTCGCGCTTGGAGAGCGTGTCGCCGGCCGAGACCTGCGGCAGGCGCGAACCCTCGTCCTCGCCATCGTCGTCGCGGCCCTCCTGATAGAGGGTCAGGAAACCGTCGAAGCGGATGACGGTGCCGGTGGCGCGCAAGGCGAGCTGTCGCGGGCCTGCGACCGCGTCGATGTCGACGGTCGTACGCTCCATCTCGGCCGAGGCCATCTGGCTCGCGATGGTGCGCTTCCAGATGAGGTCGTAGAGTTTTGCGTTCTCGGTATCGTTGGCGCGGTTGAGGTCGCGTGGACGCTTGCCCATGTCGGTCGGGCGGATGCCCTCATGGGCCTCCTGCGCGTTCTTGGCCTTGGTCTGGTAGTCGCGCGGTTTGCCCGGCACGTAGCGGTCGCCGTAATCCTTGCCGATCTGCGCACGCGCCGCCTGAATCGCCTCGGGCGCGATCTGCACTCCGTCGGTCCGCATATAGGTGATGAGGCCCTCTTCGTAGAGCTTCTGGGCCACCTGCATGGTGCGGCTCGGCGCGAAGCCGAGCTTGCGGCTCGCCTCCTGCTGCAATGTCGAGGTGGTGAAGGGCGGCTGCGGGTTGCGCCGGACGGGCTTGGCCTCGACGCCAGCCACGGTGAAGCTGGCGGCCTCGAGCGCGGCCTTCAGATCCTTCGCCTCGGCCTCGGTGCCGATGTCGAGGCGGGTGATCTTCTTCCCGTCCGCGCCGACGAGCCGGGCCTCGAACTCGGCCGCGTCCTTCGTCGCCAGCAACGCTGCCAGCGACCAGTATTCCTGGGGGCGGAAGCGCTCGATCTCGGCCTCGCGCTCGCAGACGAGTCTGAGCGCGACCGATTGCACGCGGCCCGCCGAGCGCGCGCCCGGCAGCTTTCGCCACAGCACCGGCGAGAGGTTGAAGCCGACGAGATAGTCGAGCGCGCGGCGCGCCAGATAGGCGTCGACGAGGGGCGTGTCGATCTCGCGCGGGTTCGCCATCGCCTTGGTGACGGCGTCCTTGGTGATGGCGTTGAAGACGACGCGGGAGACGTCGACGTCTTTCAGCACCTTCTTGTTCTTCAACACCTCCAGCACGTGCCAGGAGATCGCCTCGCCCTCGCGGTCGGGGTCGGTGGCGAGAATGAGCCGGCCGGCGCCCTTCACGGCCTTGGCGATGTCGGTGAGCCGCTTAGACGAGTCGCGCGGCACCTCCCAGGACATCGCGAAGTCCTCGTCGGGGCGCACCGAGCCGTCCTTGGCCGGCAGGTCGCGGACGTGTCCGTAGGAGGCGAGAACGGTGTAGTTCGACCCCAGATACTTGTTGATCGTCTTGGCCTTGGCCGGAGACTCGACGACGACGACGTCCATGCGGGCGCTCTCGAATAGCGGGGGAGGTGGGGCAGATACACCAGACGGTGGTGCGGGCGATAGATGGGACCGGCGCGAGGGCGTGTCAAACCGGGAGGGCCAAGGAGGGGAGGCCGGGTGATCGCTCGCTCGCGCCCACCATCTCCTTCGGTTGCCTGACGGAACCGGGAAATCGGGGTCGGTGCCTCGCCTCCTCCGCCGCACTGTGGATGTCCGGCCCGGCGCCATATTCGCCGCCACCATCGCGTGATAGGCGGTGGCGATGGCCATCGCTCCCCAGATCGCGTCGCATCTCGGCGTCTCCATGCCCGCGCTCGCGCAGATGGCGGGGCGGCGCGGGCGCCTGCTCGCGCTCGATCTCGGCACCAAGACGATCGGCCTCGCGCTGACCAGTCTCGAGACCCAGCTGCCGACGCCGCTCGACACCATCCGGCGCACCAAGTTCTCCGCCGATGCGCGGCGCCTCGCGCGCCTCGTCGAGGGTGAGGCGATCGGCGGCCTCGTCCTAGGATTGCCGCTCAACATGGACGGGTCGGAGGGATCGCGCGCGCAATCGACACGCAGCTTCGCGCTCAATCTGCTGCGCACGCTCGACGAGGCCGGGCTCCTGCGCCCGCTCGCCTTCGTCGACGAACGGCTCTCCAGCGTCGCCGCCGAGGACGTGATGGAGGAGGCCGGCCTCTCCCGCGCCCGCCAGATCCGCCATGTCGATGCCGCCGCCGCCGCCGAGATCCTGAGGCGGGCGCTGGACGAACTCGCATGAGCGCGGCCTTCGCGGCGCTGGTTCCGGTCTTCCTCGTCATCCTGACCGGCGTCGTGCTGAAGCGCGTCGCGCCGCTCTCGGCCGAGGGGTGGCGCGGCTTCGGGCACGTCACCTATTACGTCTTCTTCCCCGCCCTCATCATCGACACGCTGAAGGGCGCCGACCTCACGCTCGCGAGCCTCGTCGGCGTCGGCGAGGCGCTCGCGCTCGCCGTCGGGGCGGCGGGCGGTCTCCTGCTGCTGGCGCGGCGAAGGGTGATCGCGCGCGTGGGCGGGCCCGCCTTCACCTCCGTCTTCCAGGGCGGGCTGCGCTGGAACGCTTTCGTCGCCCTGGCCGTCGCGGAAGCGCTTTTCGGCCGCACGGGGCTCTCGCTGACCGCGATCGCCTTCGTCGCGCTGATGCCGGGGCTCAACATCGCCTCGGTCTGGGTGCTGGCGCGGGACGGCGCACGGGCGGTGGAGGCCGAGCCGGCGCACGTGCTGCGCGACATCGCGTCCAACCCCTTCATCTGGGCGCTCGCGATCGGCCTTCTCCTCGCCCCCGTCGATGCGGCGATACCGGATGTGATCGACACGACGATCGACGTTCTCGGCCGGGCGGCCCTCGGTGCGGGGCTCGTCATGGTCGGGGCCGGATTGCAGATGCGCGCGCTCGCCAGACCGGAGATCGGCCTCCTTCTCGCCTGCGCGATCAAGCTCCTCCTCGTGCCGGTCTTCGCCTGGCTGGCTGGCCTCGCCCTCGACCTTCAGCCCACCGAGATGGCCATCGTCCTCATCGCGGCGAGCGTGCCGACGGCGTCCGGCGCCTATGTGCTGGCCGAGAAGATGGGCGGTGACGCCCCCCTGATGGCACGGATCGTCACGATCCAGACCCTCGTGGCCTTTCTCACCATGCCCCTCTTCCTCGCGCTCGCCTTGCGCTGATCGGACCGCCATGCGCTATCGCCGCCCCTATCCCGTCCGGGACCTCATCACCTTGCGAGGGCTCGAGCCTTTCGACCTCGAGGCCCTCTTGGATACCGCCGAGGAGGCCGTCGCGCTCTCTCGCGCGCCGGTGAAGAAGCGCGACGTGCTGCGGGGCCGCACCCAGGTCAACGTCTTCTTCGAGCCCTCGACCCGGACCCAGGCCTCGTTCGAGCTCGCCGGCAAGCGCCTCGGCGCCGACGTGATGAACATGTCGATCGCGACGTCGAGCGCCAAGAAGGGCGAGACCTTGCTCGACACCGCCGCGACGCTCAACGCCATGCGGCCCGACATTCTCGTCGTGCGCCATTGGGCGGCCGGCGCGCCAGCGCTCCTCGCGCAGAAGGTCGACTGCCCGGTCGTCAATGCCGGCGACGGCGCGCACGAGCACCCGACGCAGGCCCTCCTCGACGCGCTCACCATCCGCCGCGCCAAGGGCCGTATCGAGGGACTGAAGGTCGCGATCTGCGGCGACATCGCCCATAGCCGGGTCGCGCGCTCCAATCTCCTCTCGCTCCAGTTGCTGGGCGCCGAGGTCCGCGTGATCGCTCCGCCGACGCTGCTGCCCGCCGAGGTCGAGCGCCTCGGCGCCACGCCCTTCACCGACATGCGCGCAGGCCTGGAGGGCGCCGACGTGGTCATGATGCTCCGCATCCAGCGCGAGCGGATGAGCGGCAGCGCCATTCCCGGCCCGCAGGAATATTTCCGCTTCTACGGCCTCGACGCCGACAAGCTCTCTCATGCCGCGCCCGACGCCATCGTCATGCATCCCGGCCCGATGAACCGGGGCGTCGAGATCGATTCGGCGACCGCCGACGGCGTCGCGCTCCGTCATCGCCGCCCAGGTCGAGATGGGCGTCGCCGTCCGCATGGCCGTGCTGGAGAGCCTGTGCGCCCGCGCCGCCGCCGCGCCGGAGGCATCCCGATGACCGTCTTCGCCTTTCCCCGCGCGCCGCGCCGCATCGCCTTCGTCAACGCCCGCATCGTGGATCCGGAGACGGGTCTCGACACGCGCGGCGGCGTTCTGGTGCGCGGCGAGACCATCGAGGCGGTCGGGCCGGAGGTGACGCTCGCCAAGATCGACGATTCGGACGTCATCGACGCCCGCGGCCATCTCCTCTGCCCCGGCCTCATCGACATGCGGGTCTTCACCGGGGAGCCCGGCGCCGAATACCGCGAGACGCTGGAGACGGCCTCCTTGAGCGCGGCGGCCGGCGGCGTGACGACGCTCTGCGTGATGCCCGATACCGCCCACGTCATCGATCAGCCCGAGATGGTCGACTTCATCCTGCGCCGTGCGCGCGACACGGCGCATGTCCGCATCCTCCCCGTCGGCGCGCTGACCGAAGGGCTGGCGGGCGAGGCGCTCGCCTCCCTCGGCCTGATGAAGGAGGCCGGCGCCGCCTTCGTCTCGCAGGGCAAGCGGGCGCTGCGAAGTGCGCAGGTGATGCGGCGCGCGCTCACCTATGCCCGCGCCTTCGATCTCCTCGTCGACCATCAGCCGCACGATCCCGACCTCGTCGGCGACGGGGTGATGAACGAGGGCGAGGTCGCCACCCGGCTCGGCCTGCCCGGCATCCCCCGCGAGGCGGAGACGATCATGGCCGCGCGCGACATCGCGCTCGCGCGCCTCACCGGCGGGCGGCTCCATCTTTCGGGCCTCACCTGCGCCGCCTCGCTCGACCTCTTGCGCAATGCCCGTACTGAGGGTCTCGACGTCACGGGCGCCGCGAGCATCAACCATCTCGCCCTTAACGAGAACGATATCGGCGCCTACCGCACCTTCTTCCGAATGATGCCCCCTCTGCGCTCCGAAGACGACCGGCAGGCCATGATCGAGGGTCTGGCGGATGGCACGCTCGACATTCTCGTCTCGGCCCACGATCCGCAGGACGCCGACACCAAGCGCCACCCCTTCGCCGAGGCCGCCGACGGCGCCGTCGGGCTGGAGACGCTGCTGAGCGTCGGGCTTCGGCTCGTCGAGGACGGCTCGGTGCCCCTCGTGCGCTTCCTCGCCGCCTTGACGATCAACCCGGCCCGGCGGCTCGGCCTCCCACAGGGTCGGCTCGCCGGGGGCGCTCCGGCCGATCTCGCGCTCGTCGATCTCGGCGCGCCCTTCGTTCTCGATGCCGAGACCTTGCGCTCACGTTCCAAGAACACGCCCTTCGACAAGGCGCGGCTCCAGGGGCGCGTGTTGCGCACCTTCGTCGCCGGTCAGGAGGTCTTTGCGAGGTAGGCGGTTGCACGATGCCGAGCCGCCCCTGGTGCGTTAACCGCATTCGGCAACCTTCGATCAACCATCTGGTGACAACTCCGCCTTGATCGATCGATCGCATTGCACCCCACAGAGGCGCGAGCTAGGCCGGAGGGATGAACGATGCCTTCGCGGCCGCTTCGGTCACCACCCTGATCGTCTTCCTCGTGCTGGGTTACCTGCTCGGCTCCATCCCGTTCGGTCTGGTCGTGACCAAGCTCGGCGGCCACGGCGACATTCGCCAAATCGGTTCCGGCAATATCGGCATGACGAACGTGCTACGGACCGGCCGCAAGGATCTGGCCGCCCTCACGCTGCTGGGCGATGCCGGCAAGGGCCTGATCGCGGTCGAACTGGCGATGCTCTATGGCGGCATGGCCGCGATGGTCGCAGCCGGTATCGGCGCCTTTCTCGGACACCTCTACCCCGTCTGGCTGCGCTTCAAGGGCGGCAAGGGTGTGGCGACCTATCTCGGCATCCTTCTCGGTTTCAGCGGATGGGCCGCGCTCGTCTTCGCGGTCCTCTGGATCGGGACGGCGGCGCTGACGCGCTTCTCGTCGCTCTCGGCGCTTGTGGCGGCGCTGGGCGCGCCGATCGCGCTCCTCCTTCTCGGGCAGACGGTGGCGGCGCTCCTCTTCGCCACCCTCAGCGTCCTTCTCTTCGCCAAGCACCGCGAGAACATCGCTCGTCTCCTCGCCGGAACGGAGAGTCGGATCGGCGCGAAATGATGCGGGTGGCTACGAAAGTCCTTCATGCATGGAAGGTTCTTGGCGCGTGAGGGACGTCGAGCAGACCGATCTCGTGGACTGGGACGAGTCCCGCCCCTGGCCGATCCGCCTCACCGACGAGCAACGGCTCGACTGGCTGCGTCTCATCCGGTCCGAGCGTATCGGCCCGGCGACGTTTCGCAGCCTCTTCAATCATTATGGCAGCGCTCGCGCGGCGCTCGATGCCCTGCCCGACCTCGCCGCCCGGCGCGGCGCGAAGCGACGCATCCGCATCTGCCCGGAGGCGACGGCCCGGGCCGAGATGGAGGCGTGCGCCCGGCTCGGCATCGCGCTCGTCGCGCCCGGCGAGGCAGACTATCCGCCGGCCATGCGCCACATGCCGAGCCCGCCGCCGCTTCTCGCCGTGCTCGGGCAGACCAAGGCTCTGCGCCGTACCGCCATCGCCATCGTCGGTCCGCGCAACGCTTCGGCGGTCGGCATCAAGTTCGCCGGCCAGATCGCGGCCGAGCTGTCGGAGGCCGGCCTTCTCGTCGTCTCCGGCCTCGCGCGCGGCATCGACGGCGCGGCCCATGCGGCCAGCCTGCAGCGCGGCACGGTCGCCTCGCTCGCTGGCGGTCTCGACCGGATCTATCCGCCCGAACACGACGACCTCGCCCGGCGGATCACCGAGACGGGCGTCCTCATCAGCGAGATGCCGCTCGGCCATAGCCCGCGCGCGCAGGACTTTCCCCGCCGCAACCGTCTCATTGCCGGCATGAGTCTGGGCACGCTCGTCGTCCAGGCGGCGGTGCGCTCCGGCTCGCTCATCAC
The DNA here is from genome assembly GCA_963842125.1 of uncultured Alphaproteobacteria bacterium. GTDB lineage: Bacteria > Pseudomonadota > Alphaproteobacteria > Rhizobiales > CAWCWK01 > CAWCWK01. The sequence continues at coordinate 1,106,629 of CAWJFE010000001.1, forward strand.
CGCGCGGCTCGCCAACGAGATGGGCCGCGAGGTCTTCGCCGTGCCGGGTTTCCCACTCGATCCGCGCGCCGAGGGCACGAACCGCCTCATCCGCAACGGCGCAACGCTGACGACGAGCGCCGCCGACATTCTCGACGTCCTCGGCCCCCAATTGCGCGAGGACCCGATGGATGCGCCCGCCATCGAGGAACGCGCCGAGCCCTATGCGGCGCCGGTGAGCGAGCACTACCCAGTCGAGGTCGGCGACGACGCGGCGACGCGGCTCCTCCGAGCGCTCGGCCCCGAGCCCGCCGACATGGACGACATTCTGCGCACGGCCGAGCTCTCGCTGCCCGAGCTTCGCGTCGGTCTCTTGGAATTGGAGCTGTCCGGCCGGATCGAGCGGACGGGCCGGCGGGTCGCCTTGAGGGATATCTGAGAGCCCGTACGGGCTTCTGAGAAGCGCGATGATGAGCGGGTAGCCTCGTGCTGCCATCTCGCGGCTGGACGGCTCCCCTCTCACACCGCTATAGCCAAGTCGAGATCGACCACCGCAATCACAGGCCCAGCACATGTCCGTTGACGAGACGACCGTCCGCCGCGTGGCCAAGCTCGCGCGGATCCGGCTCGGCGAGGCCGAAGCGGCCAGCCTGCCCGGCGAACTCAACCAGATCCTCGACTGGATCGAGCAACTGAACGAAGTCGACGTCGAGGGCGTGGAGCCGATGACGTCGGTCGTCGCGGTCAGCCCGCGCCTTCGCGAAGATGTCATCAACGATGGCGCCAAAGCCGATGTGATCGTCGCCAACGCGCCGGCCTCGGAGGACCGTTTCTTCATGGTCCCCAAGGTCGTCGAATAGCCCTGTCCATGGCCTCCGCTCCCGCCCGCCTTGCCAATGTTACGATGCGCTTCGCCCTCGCAGGCGGCGTCTCGCTGCTCTGCGTCGGGGCGGCCGCCGGTGAGGAATTGCCGGTGACGGGCAGCTATCGCGATGCGGGAAGCTGCGAGGCCGTCCAAACGATGGCGGCGGCCGACGCGGTCGGTGTCGAGGGCTCCGATGCACCTGACCCCGACGCCCTGTCCGACGAGGACCGCGACCGCCTCGGCGATGCCGTCGAGGATGGCGTGCTGATGGACGCCTCGCGCATCTCCGGCCCCGGCGGCTGGTCCTGTACCTTCCCGCAGGTCTGGGAGGTGCGCGCGGGCGATCGGTGGATGGCGATCGCGGCCTGCGATGGCGGCGACGATTTCTTTCCCGCCGTCATGACGCTGGAGCGCCTGGAGGCCGAGCGCTACCGCATTCGCCTCGGCGACGGCGCCGATGCCGTCGAGATGGTGCCCTGCCGGATCGATCCGCCGGCGACCCAGTAGACCGGCCATACCATAGACCAGACGATACCCCACCCGAGAGACGTGCCTTGTCAGATCTGACCGCCCTCACCATTGCCGAAGCTCGCGACGCACTCGCCAAGCGGAACGTCTCGGCGCTCGAGTTGACCGATGCCTATCTGAACGCGGTCGATGCCGGCGGCGCCCTCAACGCCTTCGTCCTGCCGACGCCCGACAAGGCCCGCGCGATGGCGAGCGAATCGGACGCGCGCCTGGCGGCCGGCGGTGCCAAGCCGCTCGACGGGATCCCGCTCGGCGTCAAGGACATGTTCTGCACCGAGGGCGTGCGCTCGACGGCCTGCTCGCACATTCTCGACGGTTTCGTGCCGGCTTACGAATCGACCGTGACGGCCAATCTCTGGCGCGACGGCGCGGTCATGCTCGGCAAGCTCAACTGCGACGAGTTCGCCATGGGCTCCTCCAACGAGACCTCCCACTACGGCGATGTCGTGAACCCTTGGCGGCGTGCGGGCGACGATGCGAAGCTGGTGCCGGGCGGCTCGTCCGGCGGCTCGGCGGCGGCGGTGGCGGGGCGGCTCTGCGCGGCGGCGACGGCAACGGATACGGGCGGCTCGATCCGCCAGCCCGCCGCCTTCACCGGCACGGTCGGCCTCAAGCCGACCTACGGGCGCTGCTCGCGCTGGGGCATTGTCGCCTTCGCCTCCTCGCTCGATCAGGCCGGCCCGATCACGCGCACGGTGCGCGACGCCGGCATCATGCTGAAATCGATGGCGAGCGTCGACGACAAGGATTCGACCAGCATCGATCGGCCGGTCCCCGACTACGAGGCCGCCATCGGCGGATCCATCAAGGGGCTGCGGATCGGCATCCCGAAGGAATACCGGATCGACGGCATGAGTGCCGAAATCGACGCGCTCTGGGACAAGGGCGTCGAATGGCTGCGCGAGGCCGGCGCCGAGCCTGTCGAGATCAGCCTGCCGCATACGAAATACGCGCTGCCGGCCTACTATATCGTCGCCCCGGCCGAGGCCTCGTCCAATCTCGCGCGCTATGACGGCGTGCGCTACGGGCTGCGCGTGCCGGGCGGCGACATCACCGAGATGTACGAGAACACGAGGGCCGAAGGGTTCGGCGCCGAGGTTCGCCGCCGCATCCTCATCGGCACCTATGTCCTCTCGGCCGGCTATTACGACGCCTACTACCTGCGAGCCCAGAAGGTGCGCACGCTCATCGCACGCGACTTCACGCAAGCCTTCGAGGATGTCGATGTCATCCTGACGCCGACCACGCCGTCGGCGGCCTTCGGCATCGGCGAGAAGACCGCCGATCCGGTCGAGATGTATCTCAACGACATCTTCACCGTGACGGTGAACATGGCCGGCCTGCCGGGCCTCTCGGTCCCCGCCGGTCAGGACGCGAAGGGCCTGCCGCTCGGTCTGCAGCTCATCGGCCGCCCGTTCGACGAGGAGACACTGCTACGCGTCGGTCAGGTGATCGAGGATGCCGCCGGCGTCGCCCCCGCTCCGAAGGCTTGGTGGGCATAGATAGACGCGCGCTATCACCCGTCCCCGCGGATGCGGGGATCGAAGACGGCTATCGCGTCCATCATGTCCGCATGGGCGTGGACGATGGCGCGGGCGCCGACCTGCTCCAGCCGCTTGGCATGGATGTCGGGTTCGGGCGACGTGCCCGTGAAACCGATCGGGATCATGCCGGCGCTCTTGGCTGCGTGAACGCCCGCGATCGAATCCTCGATGACGACGCAGCGCTCCGGCGAAATGCCGAGCTTCTCGGCCGCGAAGAGAAAGAGATCGGGCGCCGGCTTGCCGCGCGCCACCTGCTCGGCCGAATAGACATGGCCGTGGAAGGTGCGGATCAGGTTTGTCACGACGAGACCCTGACGCAGCTTCGGAATGCCCGACGAGGACGCGACGGCTTTGGGCATGTGATCGAGCGCGGCCAATAGCGCTTCGATGCCCTCGACCGTCTCCAACTCGTTCGCGTAGAGCGCGGCGACCTTCTCGTCGGTCGTGCGGGCGAAGTCGTCGGGTAGCTTTCGGGGTGCGGCCTGATTGATGAGCTTGGCCGTGTCGGCGGCCGGGCGGCCCGCGAAGCGGCGCGCGAACTCCTGCGGGGTCAGCGTGTAGCCGAAGCGGGCGACCTCTTCGGCCCAGATGCGCGCCGAGATCGTCTCCGAATCGATAAGCACGCCGTCGCAGTCGAAGATGACGGCCTCTACGGGCGTCTCCGTCTCCTGCCTGCGCGCGCCGGAGGGATGCGGGTCTGGGGATCTGTCTGTCACGCGTTCTGCCTGCAGGATGGGGCCGCCATATCCGGCTCAACGCATGATACCGCGAAAATCCTAGCGGGCCCTTGCCCGCTCCGAAGCCCGGTCGCCGGGCCGCCCACGCGAGAGCGACGTGGAGGCAGGGTCAGCCGAGGCGGGCGCGGACCATGTCGATGGAGTTGTCGATGGTGCGGGCACCGGTATCGCCGCGCATCTCCTCGCGCAGCATCGCCTCGGCGGCCTTGGCGGCGGCGTCGGCGGCAGCGCGGCGGACATCGCTGAGCGCCTGGGCTTCGGCCTGTTCGATGCGCAGCGTCGCGGCCTGGGTGCGGCGCTCCAAGGTCTCGTTCATCTTGACCTTGGCGTCCGCCGCCATCGCTTCGGCGTCGCGCTTGGCGGAGGCGATGATGGCGTTCGCCTCGGCTTCGGCCTCCCGGGTGCGTCGCTCGTAGGAAGCGAGCGTCTTCTGCGCCTCCTCGCGAAGCACGCGGGCCTCTTCTATCTCGTTCTCGATGCGCGCACGGCGCTGGTCGAGCGATCCGGCGATCGCCTGCGGCACGCGCAGATAGGTCAAAAGACCCCAGAAGGAGAAGAACGCGGCACCGACCCAGAAATCCGTGCCGGTGTAGAAGCCGCCGAGGACGAGGACGGCCAACGTGCCGACGATGGCGACGAGAAGGCCGTTGATGACATCGCGGTTCATGATCGTGCGTCCTGGTCGTGCCCCCTTCTGAAGGGGCGAGAAAGGCTAGTTGAGCGCGGAAGCGACGGCGGCTTCGGCGCGGGCGCGATCGGGCGCGTGGCCGGTGATCTGCGCGACGATCGCCTGGGCGGCGTCGCCGGCGATCTCCGTCACGCTCGCCATAGCGGCATCGCGCGAGGCCTCGATGCGCGCCTCGGCCTCGGCGGCCTTGGCCGAGAGATCGGCCTCCAGCGACTTGGAAAGCCGGTCGTTCTCGGCCGAGACGCTGTCGCGCATCTCGCGGGCGATGCCGGAAGCACGCGAGCGGGCTTCTGCGAGCGACTGCTCGTAGGACGCCAGCGCCTCGTCGCCGCGCTTCTGGAGAAGGGCGGCCTGATCGAGATCGTTGGCGATCCGGTCACGGCGCTCCTCGAGCACCGTCGCCACGCGGGGCAGCGCGACGCGGCTGAGGAAGAAGTAGAAGGCGGCGAAGATCAGCGACAGCCAGAAGAGCTGCGCCGGCCAGGAGCCTGCGTCGAGCTGCGGCATGCCGCCGGCGTCCTCGGCATGGATCGCCACGTCCACCGTCTCGTGCAGAACCTCGTCGGCCGGGACGACGATCGTCTCGACCGACTCCTCGACCGTGTCCTGCACGATGACATCCTGCACGATCACCGCATCCTGCGCGAAGGCAGGGCCGATGAAGGCGAGGCCGGCGGCCAGGGCCATGACCGAGAGGTGAGGAAGGCGGGACGGCATCATCGGATCCTTGATCGAGACTGGTTGCGAACGCGTGACGGCTGTAGCGCCGAAGCGCCCGAGGGCGCTTCGGTGATGCCGCTGCGCGAAGGCGCGTCTAGACGAAGAGGATGAGCATCGCGACGACGAAGCCGATGAGGCCGGTGGCCTCGGCGAGGGCGAAGCCCAGCAGCAGGTTGGTGCGCTGACCGTCGGCGGCCGACGGGTTGCGCAGCGCGGCGCTCAGGTAGCTGGAAAAGATGTTGCCGATGGCCAGACCAGCGCCCGCGAGCGCGATCGTAGCGATGCCAGCGCCAATCATGCGTGCGGCTTCAACGTCCATGGAAACTCTCCGAGTTTATCGTGTGAGGCGAAAGGTGGGATGCGGCGGGCCTGTGCGTGCCTCGTAAAGTCGGCCTGCCGTGAAACGTGACGCGCTCCCTTATCGGCCCACGGCTTGCGGTGCAAGGCCGGGCCGGTCGGGAAGGCGTGCTTTAGTGATGCGGATGCAGCGCGTCGTTGAGATAGATCGACGTCAGGAGCGCGAAGACATAGGCCTGGAGGAAGGCGATGAGGAGTTCGAGCGCGTTGATCGCGATCATCAGCGAGAAGGGCAGGATGCCCGCAACGCCCATCAGGACGACGAAGCTCGCGAAGACTTTGATCACCATGTGGCCCGCGACCATGTTGGCGAAAAGCCGCACGGCGAGGCTGAACGGGCGGATGAGGTAGGAGACGACCTCGATCGGCACCAGGATCGGCAGCAGCCAGCCGGGCACGCCCGACGGCGCGAAGAGGCGGAAGAAGCCCGTGCCGTGCTTGATGAAGCCGATGACCGTGACGACGGTGATCGAGAGGAGGCCGAGCGCGAGGGTGATGATGATATGGCTCGTCGACGTGAACGAATAGGGAAAGAGACCCAGAAGGTTCAAGAAGAGGATGAACATGAAGAGCGTGAAGATGAAGGGAAAATATTTCAGCCCTTCCGATCCCGCATTGTCGCGCACCAGGCCCGCGACGAACTCGTAGGAGAGCTCGGTCACCGACTGCATCCGGTCCGGCACCAGGGCGCGGCCTCGCATGGAGAGCATCATGAAGAGGCCGACCAGCGCCGTGCCGATGACCATGAAGAGGGCGGAGTTGGTGAACGAGATGTCGAGGCCGAGAAAGTTCAGCTCGATCAGCCGATCGATGTCGAACTGGCTCAACGGGTCGATGGCCGCCTGCTGGACCGCGCCCTCGACCGTCTCTGCGGCGAATGCCTGTGTCACTGGCTCATTGTCTCCAAACGCGCCGCCGCACCCACCAGAGTACGAACGGCGTCAGGGGACGGAGCCTGGGCCGCGCCTTAGCGCTTCCCGGCCTCGTCCTGTCGTGCTTGCCGGTGGGCTCTATCAGCCCCGCGAAAGACGTTCAAGAACCCAGCGGCGGCAAAGAGCAGCATCATGACGATAAGAAAGAGCGGTTTGGTGCCGAACCACGCATCCATCTGCCAGCCGAGCCAGGTGCCGAGACCGATGGCGACGACGAGCTGGGCCGAGATGCTGAAGGCGACGCCCATCGCGTTGCCGGACTGCGGCTCGGGCCGTGCCGAGCCATCGGGCTTCTTGCCGATGCGGGTGTTGTGCCGGGACCGCGCGTCGGCGATGCGCTTGCGCAGGATATCCGCATCGAGGGGCTCGTCGTCGGCAGGGGCCTCGACGGGGGCCTTGCTGGGATCGTCCTCGGCCATCAGTCGCCATACCGCGCGGCGAGGTCGGAGGCGATGGTGATGCCCTCCCGGGCGAAACGCCGGCTCAACTCGCGCGCGGCCGGCGTGCAGGCGCGGTGCGTGGCGGCATAGTCGCGATAGCCCGTGTTGAAGCGCGCGATGAGGCGACCGGAGCGCTCGTCGCCAAGGCGCTGCGCAGTGAGGAAAGCCTCCATATGCGTGCGCCAGACGGTTTCCCGGCCGGGGCGGCAGAGGGCGTCGAGATGGAAGAGCGCGCCGTGGATTTCGCCGAGCCGGTTGAGGCTCTCGTCATAGGCCGCCTGGGAGATGATCCCGGCCGCGTTCTCAGCCGCGTCTTCGGCCGCACCGTCCGTTTCGCTCTCGCCTTCGCCGGCTTCCCCTTCCGAAGCCTCGGCCGGCACCTCCTGCGCAGCGGCGAATCGCGGGTCCGTCGCGGCGAGGCAGAGGACCGCGAGGGCCATCACGAGGGTCCGCAGCGCCGGCGTCATGATGCTTCCACGGGCCGCTTGCCGTCGCCGCGCGTGACGAGCCGTGCCGCTATGTCGCGGATCGAGGGCGGCCTCGCGGTGAGGAAGGGCATGGGACGGCATACGCTCATCGTCGCGACCCCGACGCGCGCGGTCAACACGCCGTTGACGACGCCTTCGCCGAGCCGGGCCGAAATGCGCCCCGCCAGCCCGTGCCCGAGAACGCCCGCCAGCACGCCGTCGCCGACGGCAAGACCGCCCGTCACGATGAGATGCGCGACGATCTCCCGCACCAGCGCCAGCAGCCCGAGCGTGCCCGGCCGGCCGCCATAGAGCGTCGCCACCCGCCGCGCGAGGCGCAGCGCCTCCCAGCCGACGAAGGCGAGGTCGATGAGGGCGCGGGGGGAGGCGGCGGTGACGACGGAGACGCGCTTGGCGGAGGCGAGGACGAGGGCCTGCGCGGCCTGATCGAGCGGCCCGAGCACGTCCCGCTCGGCCAGCGCCACGATGTCGCGCCCGTCGACGATCTCGCGAAGCTCGCGCTCCAGCGCGTTGCGCCCGGCCGCCGTCTCGGGGCGGTCGGCGTAGAGGTCGAGGATCCGGGCGCCGAGGCGGCGGCCGATCCCGGGCGCGTCCGTCGTGTGGGCCTCGGTGGCGAGATCGCGCAGCGTGTGGATGCGCCGCAGCCGCAGCAGCCCCGCGACTTCGCGTCCCGCGATGGCGAGGAAGGCCGCGAGGACCATCGCCGCGAGCCCGACGCCGACCCAGCCGAGCGCTTCGGCCCGCGCGAAGAGGTTGCGGATGAGCGTGTCGGCCCAAAGCCCGATCCCGAGCGAGACGAGCCCGGCAAGCCCGCCCCAGAAGAGCCGGCCCCACGGCACGGCGCGACGCTTGGTCGCGATGAGGGCGGGCAGGGCCTCTTCCGTCTCGTCGAGAACGATCTCGGGCTCGATCGCGAGATGCGGGTCGTCGAGATCGAAGGCTTCGGGGGCGCGGCTCCTATTCGTCACGAGAGCCGGTCTCCCATCAGGCGCTCCAGCGCGCGGTCGAGGCGGATATGGGGGAGGGAGGCGCCGCGTTCGCGGGCGGGCGGGCGAAAGCGCACGAAGCGGAAGTCTCCGGTCGAGGCCTGCTCGTCGCCGTCCTCTTCGCCGGTGAAGCGGTAGCCGGCCTCCAGCACCGCTTCCGGATCGCCGGGGAGGGTGCCGGGGAAGACCGCGGTCTCGGACGCACCGTCGAAGGTGCGCGCGCCGATGCGCTCGCCGGCGCGGGGCGTGCCGATGATGACGGGGATGTCCTCGCCATCGCGCGTGACGGTGCCCTCGCGGGTGGCGCGCACCGAGGCGAGGGCGACGGTGTCGACCTCGGCGCCTCGCGCGCGGGCGCGCCCGATCGCATCCCGTGCCAGCCAGGCGAGCATCGCCTCCAACCGGTCGTGATCGCGGTGGTGGAGGTGGTCGGCCTTGGTGGCGGCGAGGACGACGCGGTCGATGCGCGGCGCGAAGAGGCGCGACAGGATGGAATTGGCGCCCGGCCGGAAGGCGGCGAGGATGTCGGCGAGCGCGCCTTCGAGATCGGCCAGCGCGCGCGGGCCGGCATTGAGCGCCTGAAGCACGTCGACGAGGACGATCTGCCGGTCGAGGCGGGCGAAATGCTCGGCGTAGAAGGGGCGCACGACGACGGCCTTGTAGGCCTCGTAGCGCCGCGCCATCATCGCATGGAGGCTGCCCGACATCGCGTCGCCATCCCCGACGTCGAGCGGTGCGAAGGTGAGGGCCGGGGAGCCTTCGAGGTCGCCCGGCATCAGGAAGCGCCCGGGCGGCAGCATCGAGAGCGAGACCTTCTCGTCCCGGCAGGCGCGCAGGTAAGCGGTGAAGAGCTCGGCCGCCCGGCGCGCGTCCTCCTCGCGGGCGGGCGCGGCCGGGTCGAGCGCCGCGGCATGGGTGCGCCAGTCGATCGCCAGCGGCGCGCGGGTCGGGCCGTCTGCGAGCGCGAGCGCCTTTTGCGACCAATCCTCATAGCTCATCGACAGGAGCGGCAGATCGAGGAGCCATTCGCCCGGATAGTCGACGACGTCGAGATTGAGCCGGCGCCGGCTGGTGCCGAACGTTCCGGCGACCTCGTAGTCGAGCACGAGACGGAGCTGCGAGATGCGGCGGGTCGATTCGGGCCAGACGCGATCGTCGCCCGACAGCGCGGTGAGGTGATCCTCATAGGCGAAGCGCGGCACGGCATCGTCGGGCTGCGGGCTGAGCGTGACCTCGCGCATCCGCCCCTCCGCCGAGGCGCGCAGACCGGTCAATCGCCCGCCCTTGGTGAGATTGTGGACGAGCGCCGTGATGAAGACCGTCTTGCCCGCGCGGCTGAGGCCCGTCACGCCGATCCGCATCGTGGGATCGAAGACGTTGGCGGCGAAATCGAGCGTCGAGCGGGCCGCGAGCTGAGCGCTGCCGAGGACGGACCGCAGGGCCGGCGTGGGGAGGGCGTCGAGGACGGACATGGCGTCAGGCGCCGCCCATCTCGGTCACGGCGCCCAGTAGCGCGGCTCCATCCAAGGGGCAGGAAGGCGGCAGCGCCCGCTGGCAAGGGGCTCCGCGTCGCCGAGCGTGAGGGACTGCCATGCGCCTAACCATTCCTCCGGCAGATCGTAGGGCGGCAGCACCCGGGTCTCGGGAGCAAAGCCGGAGCGTACATAGTAGCAGGGGTCTCCGAGGACAAAGACGTGCTGGACGCCTTCCCCTTCCAACCGCTGCAATCCGTCCGCGATCAGGGCGGCGCCTATGCCCGCCCGCTGGCACTCCGGCGCGACGGCGAGGGGGCCGAGAAGGGCCGCCCGGTTTCCTTCGAAGTGCGTGAAGAGGCCGTGACCGACGATCGCATCGGCCCTCGTGGCGACGAGGGAGAGGACGGGCACGTCGCCCGCGATCAGCCGCGTGACGAGCGGGCGAAGCTCCTCTTCGGGAAAGGCGCTCGAGTAGAGAGCGAGAACGGCGGCCGCGTCTTGCGGTGCGGCCTCGCCGATCGCGACGCCGTCGGGCAGACTCTCAGCGCTCATGCGCCCGGTGCTCGGACGTGGCGCTCATCATCATTCTCACTGTCCAATGCGGCCCACCAGCCGGCATAGGGTGTGTTCTTCGGCGCGTGCCGCGTGTAGTCGGGCGCGCCGTCGTCCCACCAGACGGGGCCGCGCTCGCCCAGGCTCACCTTGGCGGCGTGTACGCGCTCGCGCGCGGCCTTGGTCGCGGCGTCGTCCTTTGCGTCCCGTACCGCGCGGCGCGCGGCCATCAGCGCGCTGACATGGGTCTGGCGTTCCTCCTCCGGCAGGCGAGGGTCGGTCTTGCGCCAGAGGACGTGGGAAGCGACGAAATAGCGCCCATCCGGCGTCTCGGGATAGCGGCTCATGATGCGGTCAGATGCGCGCGGCCTCGAACGTGTTGCAAGCCTCGATGGAGCCGGTCTCGAAGCCGTTCGTGAACCAGCGCTGGCGTTGCTCGGCCGAACCGTGGGTGAAGCTGTCGGGCACGACGCGGCCCTGGCTGCGCTGCTGGAGCGTGTCGTCGCCGACGGCGGCGGCGGCCGTCAGCGCCTCCTGGATGTCGCCGCGCTCCAGCACGTCGTTGAGCTCGTCATTGGTGCGGGCCCAGATGCCGGCGAGGCAGTCGGCCATCAGCTCGACGCGCACCGAAAGCTCGTTCGACTGTGCGCGCGAGACCTGCCGCTGCTGCGCCTGAACCTGGGGGAGGATGCCGAGGATGTTCTCGACATGGTGGCCGACCTCGTGCGCGATCACGTAGGCGATCGCGAAATCGCCGGGGGCGCCGTAGCGCGACGAGAGCTTCTCGAAGAAGGTGAGGTCCATGTAGACCGTCTTGTCGATGGGGCAGTAGTGCGGGCCCATCGCGGCCTGCGCCCCGCCGCAGGCGGAGTTGGTCGCGTTCTCGAAGACGACGACCTGGGGCGGCTCGTAAGCGCGGCCGACCTGCTCCTCGAAGACGACGCGCCAGGTGTCCTCGGTCTGCGCGGTCACGGCGCCGATGAAGGCTTCCATGTCGTTGGAGGCATCCGCCGTCACGCGTTCCTCGACGACCGCTCCGCCGCCCGAGCGCGACCCCGTGACGAGTTCGGCACCGGACATGACGGTCCGGAAGTCGAGGCCGGTGAACATCGAGATGAGGCCGACGATGATCAGCCCGCCAATGCCGAGGCCGCCACCGACGGCCATGCCGCGCCCGCGCCCGCCACGCCCGCCCCGGCGATACTGGACGTTGGAGCTGCGTCTATATCCGCGCCATTTCATAGCCGACCCGTGCGTCTGATCGGGCCTCCCTCATGGAGCCCGCCCGCAAGGCAAACACGGGCGGCGGCGGAGAGTTTCGTCGGCGCGTCGCGAAAACATGCCGGGCCGGGCTTGTGGTGCCACCCGCCGCACCGCCTACTCCGCTATGAGAACGGTCTCCCGGGCGACGCCGCCGTCGATCGGATCGCCTTGCCCCAGGTCCCGGTAGATGCCACGGCCCTCGCGCCGTGCCATGGCATGGAGGCCTTGCCAGCGCCGGCCTTGCGCGTCGTCCGTCGGGACGGCCCAGCCCTGCGCGACCACCCAGGCGTTGAGGACCGTGCCGCCGACCTTGCAGATGCGTCCCGCAGGCGATGACGCCCTATCGGAGGCGTCGTCATCCGCCGCATCCATCGATGCCGCTCCGACCGGTGTCGCTCCGACCGGCGCCGTGCAATCGAGCGCCCGCGTGCGCACGAACTTTCGGACCGCGGCCACCGCGTGGCGCCCGCAGGGCCACACGGCCCCGCCCGTGCCCGTGCAGCGGGTTCGGGCCGTCGGCGCCATCACGCCGGCCAGCGCGATGCGGTGCGTGCCGGCCGAGAAATGGCCGGGGTCCTCGACGACGACGCGGTGGAAGCGCTCGGCCTCGGTGCCGGCGGTGGCAGCAGAGCGGGTAGGCGAGAGTCGAACGCGCGAGGGAAGACGGCGCAGGGTCGGCGTGTCTGGTCCGATGCCGTCCCGGGGGTCGATACGGGGGGCGACGCGCAGCAGGCGCCCTCCCGTCACGTCCCGCATGGGCGCGCCGGGTGCGGCGCGAATGGCCTCGATGGGCGTCCAGCCGGGCGGTTCGTCCCCGCCGGGCGTCACGCTATCGGCGGCCCCGTCGACGTCTGGCGCGGATGCCGACTGTGCCCACGCCGGGCCACCGGCCCCGATGAGGAGCGACAGACCGATCGCGAGCCGAAGGGTCCTCGTCGATGCCGTCCAGCCTGGTCGTCGGGTCATGGGGGTCAGCGGGCCTGGATCGAAGGAGGCCTCCAGCCTAGCGTGTCGGCCGTCCGCGCGCCATGGCCCGCATCGCCTATTGCGACGCCCAGAGTATGCGGGACATCCACACGACGTCGAGCGTATCGAACGTCTTGACGTCGCCCTCCGGGCCGAGGGGGCCGAAATCGACCGTCCGGTTGGTGCGCCGGCGCAGGGTGCAGGCCATCACCCGCCCATCCTTGATGCGCGCGACCACGCGGTCGGAGCGACGCACGACGGCCGCTGGCGAGACCACCATCACGTCGCCCTCGCGGTAGAAGGGTGCATGCTCCTCCGAACCGTCGATCTCGAAGGCGAAGGCATTGGGATCGTCGATCTCGGGAAAATCGAGCTCGTCCCATGCCTGCCCGCTCGGATAGCCTTCCTCGGTGAAGACGCCGACATCGCCCAGCCGGCCCAGCGGCATGAGCGGCATGGGGCGCTGCGGCTCGGCGGGCGCACCCTCGCCGACCATCAGGCCCACGAAGGCACCAGCCGTCGTGCCCGTCGCGGTCAGCACCTTGGCGAGGCTTTCCGAACTCGGCCAGCGCTTGCGACCATCTACGGTGGTGCGCTTCGACTTGTTGAACGTCGTAGGATCGAGTCCGCTGGTCTTGGCGAGACCGGAGACGCTGTATCCGTTTCGTTCCGCCAGCTGGTCGAGCGCTGCCCAGATCTGTTTATGTGTAAACATAAGTCTCTTCTAATGCGCACGGGCAGGTCCGTGCGATTCTCTATGACGGTGCACGCAGTAGCTCAAGCCCGATTGTGCGCCGTCCGGACGAAAGGAGAATGGGTCGAACCGACCCGGAAACTTATCCTACAATGCCGATCTAGACTTGCGAGGTGCCAAACGGTCGCAAGCAGCTTGACGGATTGCCGCACGACCCTGGCGAGCATAGGACCACAGGCGCAGACCCAGACGATACGCCGTCGTCTTGCGCCCGCCCGCCCCGAGGCTGCATGAAGCGACGGCCTTGGGCTCGCTTCGAGGCTCGCTTCGGTGTCAGGCCCATTTTTGGAAGGATCCGTGGATGCTCTACAAGATCGTGCCCGCAGGCCTGTGGGATGAAGCGCGGCGGGCCGGCGTCTTCAAGGGCGCCGCGATCGACCGGGCCGATGGCTTCATTCACCTGTCGAGCGCGGCCCAGGTCCGCGAGACGGCCCGCCGGCACTTCGCCGGTCAGACCGACCTTCGCCTCGTCGGCATCGCGGAGGAGGGGCTGACGGGGCTCCGATGGGAGCCGTCGCGTGGCGGCGATCTCTTCCCGCATGTCCATGGCGATCTGCCGATGGATGCCGTCCGCTCCGATGTGGCGCTGCCCTGGGATGGCGTCGCGCACGTCTTTCCGGCCGATATCCCCGACTCGACCCCGCCCGGCGCCCCTTCATGATCGGCCGACGCGTCCTCCGGGCGCTGCGGGTGCTGGAGCCGGAGACGGCGCACGCGCTGGCTCTCAAGGCCATGCCGTTCGCGCCGCCGCAATTCACCGCTCGCGGCGCGGACGATGCGCGGTTAGGCAGTACCGTCATGGGCCTCGCCTTCCCGAACCCGATCGCGCTGGCGGCCGGGTTCGACAAGGCGGCCGAGATGGTCGATGCGGCGCACCGGATGGGCTTCGGCTTCCACGAGGTCGGCGGCATCACGCCCCGCCCGCAGGACGGCAATCCGCGCCCCCGCGTCTTTCGCCTCGTCGAGGACCGCGCGGTCGTGAACCGGCTCGGCTTCAACAACCCCGGCATGGACGCCGCCTACGACGCGCTCGCGAGGCGCCGCGGTCAGGCCTCCGGTGGTGGCGGCATCGTCGGCGTCAATGTCGGGGCCAACAAGGCGAGCACCGACATGGCGGCGGACTTCGCCGCCGTCGTCACCCGGCTCGCCCCGGTCGTCGACTACGTGTCGATCAACGTGTCGTCGCCCAACACGCCGGGCCTGCGCGACCTTCAGCGGGCGGATGCTTTACGCGACCTCATCGACGGTGCGCTCGGCGCGCGCGATGCCTATGCCGGCCCGCGCCGCCCGGTCCTCGTCAAGGTCGCGCCCGATCTCGACGCCGACGGCTTTGGCGCCGTGCTCGATGTCGCGCGCGAGACGGGGCTCGACGGGCTTGTGGTGTCCAACACGACGCTGGCCCGCCACGGGCTGCGCTCGCGCCATGCGTCGGAGACGGGTGGTCTCTCAGGCGCGCCCCTCTTCGCGCGCTCGACGCGGATGCTGGCCGAGGCGCGCCTCGCTCTCGGACCCGATATCGCGCTCGTCGGCGTCGGCGGCGTGGAAAGCGCCGAGACCGCCATCGCCAAGATCGAGGCGGGCGCCAACCTCGTCCAGGCCTATACCGGCTTCGTCTACGAGGGTCTGGGCCTTCTGGGTGCGATCAAGCGCGGCCTCCTCGCCAAGCTCGACGCCGAGGGTCTGGAGAGCGTGGCCGATCTTGTCGGCCGGCGCGCGTCAGACTGGGCGGGGCGCCGGGACCATTGACGGGAAGGTTCGTGCCTCCTCGATCGGATAGCGCCACAGGAGCGTGAGCCCGCGCACGAGGAGGAAGGCGTTGAGCGCCGTCCAGAGCCCGGCATTGCCCCAGTCGAGCGGTCCGGTGAGGAGCCACCAGAGGCCGAGATAGGCGAGGAGAGAGGCGAGCATCATGTCGCGCATCGCGCCCGTCCAGGTGGCGCCGATGAAGAGGCCGTCGAGCTGGAAGGCGAGCGTGCCGGCGAGCGGCGTCAGGATCGCCCACCAGAGATCGCCCTGCGCCTGCGCCCGTACGTCCTCGGCCGTGGTGAGGAGGGCGATGATGGCGGGGCCGGCGATCCAGTAGACGAGAGCGAGCGCGGCCGCGAGCATATAGCCCCAGAGCACCGTCAGCCGCATCGTCCGGCGCAGGCCCGCCGGGTCGCGCGCGCCGACGGAGCGCCCGCCCAGCTGCTCGGCCGCCGCCGCCGCCCCGTCGAGGAAATGGCCGGCGAAGAGGAAGAGGTTCATCAGAATGGCGTTCGCCGCCAGGATGACGTCTCCGCCCTGCGCGCCCTGCCGAGTGAAGAAGGCGAAGGCGAAGACGAGGGCCAGCGTGCGGATCATGATGTCGCGATTGACCGCCATCATCCGCCGGAAGGCCGCGCCGTCGAGCAGGCGGGCGCGGGGCGTGTTCCAGTGCCATCCGAGCTGGCGCCCGGCCAGCACCGCGCCGACGCCGACGGCCAGCGTCTCGGCCAGGACGGTCCCCAGGGCCAGTCCCGTCACGCCCATGCCGAGCCCGAGGACGAGCCAGAGGTTGAGGGCCATGTTGGCGAGGTTGAGGAGGACTTGGAGCCCGAGCGCGACCCGCGCGCGGCCGAGCCCCAGGAACCAGCCGAGCAGCACGAAATTGAGGAACGCCATGGGCGCCGACCAGATGCGCACGGCCACATAGGTGCGCGCCGCCTCCTCGACGGCCGGCGAGGCGTCCATGAGCGCGAATAGGGCGTCGGCGAGGGGCGCCCGGAGGAGGACGCAGAACGCGCCGATGGCGAGCGCGAGGAGCGCCGCGCGGGCGAGGACGACCCGCTCCTCCACCCGGTCCAGCGCACCTTGCGCCTGCGCGGTCAGGCCGATCGTCCCCATCTTGAGGAAGCCGAAGCCCCAGAAGAGGAAGCTGAAGAAGAGGCTCCCGACCGCCACCGCGCCGATGAGATGGGCCTGGCCGAGGCGGCCGATGACGCCGGTGTCGACGAGGCCGAGCAGCGGCGTCGAGAGATTGGCCAGCATCATCGGCACCGCGATCGCCAGCACCGCGCGGTGCGTGACGGGGAGCGGTGCGCCCTCGCTTCTCGATCCGACCGTCATTTCCGTCCTCACGCCCATGCGTTCGCGCAAGCGTTAGCAGAGGCGGCGGGGGTGCGCGACGTCTCCTACCGGATGCGGAACAGTCGATCGAGCGACAGCCAGCCGCCGCCCTTGACGACGAGGATGGCGAGAAGCGTCACCCAGAGGAGGCGCTGGTCGAGAATGGCCGAATCGGATGCGCGGTCGAAGAGGGCGCCGATCGTGGCCTCGTCGGCGTGATGATAGGCGATGTCGACGATCGACTGGACGACGACGAAGCCGATCATGCCCAGCGCCGCGAGCCGGGTGAAGAGACCGAGGACGAGAAGAGCCGGGAGGATGAATTCGGCATAGGTGCCGGCATAGACGACGAGATCGCCGAAGAAACCGATCTGCGTCGAATCATAACCGACCGCCTCCATGACCTGCGGCAGGATCTGCACATAGGCGCCGTCCGTCGGGGTGAGGATGCCCGGAAAACCGGAGCCGACCTTGGTCAGCGCCGAGTTCCAGTAGTAGAGCGCGAGGACGGCGAGGAAGGCGAAGCGCGCTCCGAGGCCGACCGCGCCGTCCATCGTCTCGTCGACGCGCTCGAAGGCGGCGTTGTGCGCACGCACCGGGTGGAGGCCGTGGCGGTCGTCGGCCGTGCCGTCATAGAGGCTGTCGAGCGTCGTCATGTCGCCGTCTCCGGTCGGTTCGTGTCTGTTGGGGCGTGAATGTCGGCCATCGCGCCGGCGGAGAAGAGGGTGGCGAGCGTCGGCCCGAGGTCGAAACCGTCCGCCGCCGAGGCGCGCTCGGCCGCCGCGCCCAGCGTCGCGCCGTCTTGAAGGGCCAGCGCGAACGTGTCGGCACCCGGCGGCAGGCGGTGGACGGCGACATCGAAGCGCGGTCGCACGACGAGTGCGCGCTCGGCCCGGGTCATTTCGGGCGGGCTCGCGTCGGCCGCATCACCGAGGTTCTGCTCGCGGATCGTCACGATCGGATAGGGCGAGGCGACGATGCGCGCCGAAGGGTGGAGCGTGAGGGTGATGGAGCCCAGCGTTTCGGGCGCGAGCGCGGCCAGCGCATCGAGAGCGATCGGCTCCGCATCAGGGGCGTGATAGGCGTGGGCGAGGCTGGCTTCCAGCGCCGCGACATCGCCGAGATAGGGCAGCGTGGCGGCGGGCGGGAAGGCGCGGATGAAGTCGGGGAGATCGTCGCCATAGGTCGTCATGACACGCACGCGCGGCGGATTGCCGAGCGCGAAGGCGCGGGCCATGGCGCGAAAGAAGGTCTCGCCGACGAGTGCCTGCGTGGCGGGAAACCGAGCGGCCAGCGCATCGACGAGGCCGACGACGACGTTGTTGCGGTAGACGGCGAAGCGCTTGTCGGTCGGCGCGTCCGGCCGGGCGCGGCTGGCGCGAATGCCGGCGGGAACGGGCAAGCTCGGATCGCGGATGGCGGCGCTGACGGCGCCGGTGCTGCCCGGTTGCGGTTCAGGCCGCGACATTGCAGACCTGCCCGTCGCGCGCCTGCTCGTCTCGAGCGTCCGAGAGGAGAGCCGCCGCACGGTCGGCTTCGGCGGAGAGTGTCGGCCAGTCCGGCACGTCGTTGTCCCATTCGATCAGCGTCGGCAGCGGGCCGGTGCGTGCGATCGTGCGGGCGTAGAGGGCCCAGACGGGATCGACGACGGGCCGGCTATGCGTGTCGATGAGGAGGGGTGCGCCCTCGTCGTCCGTCTGCTCCTCGTGGCCGCCGAGATGGATCTCGCCGACGGCGTGGAGCGGGAAGGCATCGAGATAGGCGTGCGGGTCCTCGCTATGGTTGGCGCAGGAGACGAAGACGTTGTTGATGTCGAGGAGGAGGCCGCATCCGGTGCGGCGCACGAGCTCGGCGAGGAAGTCGATCTCGCCCATCGTGCTCGTCTCGAAGGCGATGTAGGTGGACGGGTTCTCTAGGAGCATCGGTCGCTTGAGCACCGTCTGCACGGTGTCGATATGGGCCGCCACGCGCGCCAGCGTCGCCTCGTCATAGGCGACGGGGAGGAGATCGTTGAGGTAGGCGTCGTCATGGCTCGACCAGGCGAGATGCTCGGAGAAGAGGCCGGGCTCGTAGCGCGCGTCGAGCGCCGCCAGCCGCGCCAGATGCGCCCCGTCGAGCGGCCCCTCGCCGCCGATGGAGAGCGCGACGCCGTGCAGCGAGAGCGGGAAGCGCTCGCGAAGCCGGGTGAGGTCGTGATGCGGACGCCCGCCCTCGCCCATGTAGTTCTCGGCATGAACCTCGAGAAAGCGGACGGCGCCTGGGCCCGCCTCGATGGCGGCAATGTGCTGCGCCTTCAGCCCGACGCCGGGGGCGGCGGGAACCTGGAGTGGGCGGCTGGCGGACATCGGATCGCTCCGGTGTTGGAGGGCTGAGGCGGGCCGCGCGCGGCCCGCCCCCAGCTTAGCGTGAAAGTCCCGCCGGGATTAAGCCGGCAGGTCGCGCTTCAACTCGTCGAGGCTGCCCGCCCGGTCGCCCGGAAGCTCGAACTGGGCGGTCGTCTCCTCGACGCCGTATTTCTCGCAGGTGCCGGCGGGCACCAACGTCCAGGCATTGCCCTGATAGTCGACCTTGGACGTGCCGGCGCAGGTGGTGCCGGGGCCGGCGGCGCAGTCGTTCTGACCGGCGAGCGAGATGCCGTAGCACTTCTCCTTGCCCTGCGCCTCGGCCGTGCCGGCCGTGCCCGTCAGGGTGAGCGCGGCGGCGACGGCGCCGGCGAGCGTGAGGGCGGAGGCGGTGGTCGTCTTGCTGGTCATGATATCGATCCTCTGATCCTGTGCGGCTGTTGCGCGGGTCTTGAATGCCACCTCACTGGACCATAAGCGCAGGCTCTCGTCCAAACACGCAGCGCTGGCCTTCGCTCACATTCGGGTGAGGAGGGGTGGAGCGGATCGTGAGGCAAAGAGGCTTCCGGTTCGTGAAGACCGGTCCATAACAGCCTCTAGGAGGCGGCGAGCCCGGGCGGGACGACCTGCCGCCCTTCCTTTGGCGTGCCCGGCTTCCAGATGGGCAGGGGATGAACCCCACCGCATCCTCGCCGCCCCTCAGCGCGCTCGCCGTCGTCGCGCATCCGGCCTTCCACGCGCCGCTGCCGGCCGGGCACCGCTTTCCGATGCACAAATATCGCCGGCTGGCCGAGGTGCTGGTCGAGGAGGGGATCGTGCCGCGCGGCGGCTTCATCGAGCCGGCCGAGGCGCCGGCGGAGTGGCTCGCCCTCGCGCACGACCGTGCCTATGTCGATCAGGTCCTGGCAGCCGATGCCCCCCCGGAGGTCGAGCGCCGGATCGGATTGCCGATCACGCCCGCCATGGCGCTGAGGACGCGCACGTCCTGCGCCGCGACCCTGCTGGCGGGCCGCCTCGCGCTCGAGCGCGGCATCGCCTGCACCACGGCGGGCGGGAGCCACCATGCGCGGCGCGACGGCGGGCGGGGCTTTTGCGTCTTCAACGACGTCGCCGTCGCCGTCCTCAACCTCAAGGCGGCCGGCGAGATCGGCACCTGCGCCGTCATCGACGTCGACGTCCATCAGGGCGACGGCACGGCCGATATCCTCAAGGATGCCGCCTTCTTCACCTGCTCGATCCACGCCGAGAAGAACTATCCGTCCGACAAGGTCCCGTCCGATCTCGATGTCGGTCTGCCCGACGGCATGGGCGATGCGGGCTATCTCGCGGTTCTCGAGGATCATGTTCCCGGGCTGCTCGACCACGTGCGGCCCGACATCGTCTTCTACAATGCCGGCGTCGATACCCATGCGGACGACAAGCTCGGCCGGCTGGCGATGAGCGATGCGGGGCTGGCCGCGCGGGACGCCTATGTCGTCGGCGAGGTGCGGCGGCGCGGCATTCCCTTCGTCGGCGTGATCGGCGGGGGCTATGCGGACGATGTCGACGTGTTGGCGCGCCGGCACGCGAGCCTCCACCGGGCGGCGTCTAGCGGCTGAGTGGTACCGTCCGTTCGGGCGCGACCCTGGCCGCGCCATCGAGGCCCCAGACGAGGCCGAAGAGCAGGAACCAGTGGCGCCAGTGATCGGTGTCGATGATCAGGCCTTCGAGGGCCATGCCGATAAAGGCCGCGGCGACGGGAATGGTGAGCGTGCGCAGCGCGTCTCGGCGCTGGAGAAGGCGCAGGCACTTCGCCAGCGACCAGAGCACGGCGACGCAATAGGTCCCCCCGCCCAGCCAGCCATAGCCGAGAAGCGTGTTGAGATAGACGTTGTGAATCTCTTCCGGAAAATATTGCCGGAACTGGATCGAGCCGAAGCCGAGCGGATGCTCCAGCACCAGCATCAGCCCGCTCGAATAGCGATCGAACCGGCCGAGATAGCCGCTATCGTAGGACTGCGACAGCTGCGCGCGATCGGCGATGAGGGCGGCTGTCGAGGGCAGCGAAAGGGCGATGGCGAGGCCGATGACGGCGAGCGCGAGGCCGGCCATCGTCAGCGCGCCGATCCGCCGGCGCTCCGCGCGCTCCGCGCTCGTCGCATAGGTGAAGAAGGCGGTGAGCGCACCGCAGATGACGAGGAGCCCCCAGGCCGCGCGCGAGAAGCTGAGAAAGAGGCCGATCACGACAATGCCGAGGAGCGCCGCCGGGACCGCCGCGCGCGTGACCGGTCGGGTCAGGCTCCAGGCGAGGAGCGTGCAGGCGGGGAGGACGAGGAAGGCGCCGAGCACGTTCGGGTCCTCGAACGTGCCTTTCGCCCGGCCATAGAGCATGAACGTGTCGATGCCCGCGCCATAGCCGGCCAAGGCGGCAAGGCTCGCGATGAGCCCGGCGGCGACGGTGCCCATCAGCACGATCCGCCCGTTGCGCAGCGGATCGTCCGCCACATAGGCCGCGAAGACGAGCGAGGTGACGAGAAGATAGGCGGTGATGACGGCGAACTGGATCGCCTTGCCCGTCTCGTAGCGCACCGCGCCGAGCCCCAGAAGGGCACCGGCGCTGATGAGGACGACGATGAGGACGAGGGGCGCGAGCCTGCGATGGAGCGGCAGACCGAGCGCGAAGAGCAGCACCGTCGTCGGCAGGAAGAGGAGCTCGTAAGGCGAGGGCTCGCGAAAGACGAGCGCCCCGCAGGCCGCCGTCAGCCCGACCAGCCAGCCGAGCGAGCGGTGGCTGAGGGGCGCGGCGAGGAGGGCGCGGCCCGCGGGGAAGGTCGCCGCCATGAGTTTAGTACGCGTTCTCGGTCTTCAGCAGCGAGAGCGGCGTGCGGGCGAGGATGGCGAGGTCGAGGGGCGCCGACCAGTTCTCGATGTAATAGAGGTCGTGCTCGACGCGGCGCTGGATCTTGTCGTCCGTGTCGGTCTCGCCGCGCCAGCCATTGATCTGCGCCCAGCCGGTGATGCCGGGGCGGACCTTGTGACGCGCGAAATAGCTGTCGACGACCTCGTCGTAGACCCGGCCCGCCGCCTTGGCCGAGACGGCGTGCGGCCGGGGCCCGACGAGGGAGAGATTGCCCTTGATCGCGACGTTGATGAGCTGAGGCAATTCGTCGAGCGAGGTCCGGCGGATGAACCGGCCGACCTTGGTGACGCGCGGATCGTCCCTGGTGACGAGCTTGGCGGCCTTGGCGTCCGATTGGTCGACATACATGGAGCGGAACTTGAAGACCTCGATCAGCTCGTTGTTGAAGCCGTAGCGCTTCTGGCGAAAGAGCGCGGGGCCGGGGCTGTCGAGCTTCACCGCGACGGCGACGGCGGCCATGACGGGCGCGAAGGCGACGAGGAGGAGCCCGCCGAGCACGCGGTCGATGATCCGCTTCTGGAGCTGGTCCCAGTCGGTGAGCGGGCGGTCCATGACGTCGAAGACCGGCACGTCGCCGACATAGGAATAGGCGCGCGGGCGAAAGCGCAGCTTGTTGGCATGGGCCGAGAGGCGCACGTCGACCGGCAGCACGGCGAGCGTCTTCAGCATGTGGAGGAGGCGGGCCTCGGCCGAGACCGGGATCGTGACGATGAGCATCTCGACCCGCGCCACGCGGGCGAAGGTCACGAGATCGTCGACATCGCCGAGCCGGGGATAGCCCTCGATCGGCTCGACGCGGCTTTCGTCGCGATCGTCGAAGATGCCGACGACCTCGATGTCGTGGTCGCGGCCCTTCTCGATGGCGGTGATGAAATCGCGGGCCGCCTGGCCGCCGCCGACGACGACGACGCGCCGCGTGAGCCGTCCGGCCGCGATGAGAAGGTCGACATAGTGGCGGGTGACGAGGCGGACCGTCCAGAGAGCCGCGAGGCCGCCCATGAACCACATCACCCACCAACCGCGCGAATAGGCGTCGCCGATCTTGAGGAGGAAGAGGGCGAGGACGCCGAGGACGAGGACGCTTCCCCAGCCGAGCGTCACCCGGCCGAGCTGGCGGGTCGTGGTGCGCAGCGTTCCCATCTCGTAGAGCCCGCCGATCTGGAAGGCGACGATGGTGCCGAGCCCGGCCAGGAGAACCATCGGCAGGTAGTAGTCCCAGGGAAAGCGTCCCTCGACATAGGCCAGCGCGATGAGGAGGCCGGAGCAGACGACGACGAGCGCATCGACGAAGCGCAGCCCCATGCTGACGGAGATCGGCGAGACGGCGGCGTCCGCGCGGCGACGAACGGCCGCGGCGGCCTCGGCGGCGAGGCCGGAGAGCGGGCGCTCGACCCTGGGCTTGCGCGAGGGGGCGCCGGCCGCGCTGTCCGCAGCGTTGGCGGCCATGATCTCGCGAACGCCGATGCCGTCACTCATGATCAATCCCTAGCCTGCCATCATTGCCCACCGGACCATGGGCGAGAAAGGTGAACGGAGGGTTGGAGGAACGCACCACACCCCAGGCCTGATGGGGTAGGTCACGCGGCGTGGTAAACGTGTGTGCCGGGTCGTCCAGGGCATCGCTCATCGGAGCGCGCTGCGGTAGACGGCCTCGATCTCGCGCGCCATACGGCCGGCGGAGAAGGCGTCCCGAACCCGGTCTCGTGTCGCCTCCGCCTCGGTGAGGCGGGCATCGGGCGCTTCGAGGTGGCGGGCCATCGCGTCGGCGAGCGCATCGACGTCACCCGGCGCGATGAGCGCTTCGGGCGGCAGGACCTCGGGAATGCCGCCGACCCGCGTCGCGATGAGCGGGCGCGCGGCAGCGATCGCCTCCAGCACGACATAGGGCATCGATTCCTTGCGCGATGGCATGACGACACAGGCCCCGCGCGAGAAGGCATCCGTGGCCGCGCGCCGGCCCGCGAAGGTGACGCGGGCATCTAGCTTCAATGTCTCGCTCTGCGCCCGGAAGGTCGCCTCGTCCGGCCCGTCTCCGACGATGACGAGGCTCGGCGCGTGCCCGCCCGCCACGAGTTCGGCCATGGCGGCGAGGAGGACGTCGACACCCTTCAGATGCCGCAGCTCTCCGATGAAGACGAAGTCGGCGGGGTCCGGCGCGAAGGGGATCGGCGCGAAGTCGGCGTCGAGCAGACCGTTGACCACGACGGCCGAGGCCGCCGGCGGGGGGCCGATGACGTCCGTGAAGATGGCGCGGGCGTGCGCGCTCTCGAAGGTCACGGCATCGGTGCGCGGCAGCAGCCAGCGCTCCAGCGTGTGGAAGACGCGGCCGCTCGCCGAGCCCGGGTCGTAGTTGAGGCTGCCGCCATGCGGCGTGTAGATGCGCGTGTATCGGGCAGGCAGGCTTCGCGCATAGGCGCCGCCCTTGGCGCCGTGCCCGTGAACGATGTCGGCCCGGGTCTCGGCGGTGCGGGCCGCGACGTGGGCCCGGGCACCGAGATCGGCCACGCCCGCGACGCGCGGCATCGGCGTGCGCGTCAGGCCGAGTTCGAGCTTCGGCGCCAGCGCGGCCAGGGTCTCCGTCGCCTGCTCGCCGCCCGTCAGGCTGTCGGCGACGATCCCGACGGCATGGCCGGTCGCGACCTGCGCGCCTGCCAGATCGACGACGTGGCGAAAGAGGCCGCCGACCGGCGCCCTCAGAACGTGAAGGATGCGAAGCGTGCCGCCCGGCATGCCTAGAAGAGCCGCTCGGGCACGCGAACGGCGTCGCCGGGATGGATCGGATCGTAAGGATTGGCGCGGAAGGTGACGGGGCGCCCGTCGTAGACGCGGGTGATGAGGATGCGATCGCGCTTGGCGCGGGTGCTGTAGCCGCCGGCGAGCGCGACGACCTTCATGCCGCTCATGCCCTCGGCATAGGGGTACTGGCCGGCCGCACCGACCTCGCCGAGCACGAAGACGGGGCGCGGATCGGCGACCTGGACGGTGACCGAGGGATCGCGCAGATAGCCATTGGCGAGGCGCTCGGAGATTTCGCGGCGGATCTGCTTGGTGCTGCGTCCGGCCGCCTGCACGTCCCCGATCAAGGGCACCGAGATGTGGCCCGACTGCGAGATCCGATAGGTCTGCGACAGTTCCTGCTCGCCGTAGACGGCCACCCGCACCGTGTCGCCGCCGCCCAATGCATAGGGCCGCTCGTAATAGGCCGCGACGTTCTCGATCGCCGGCGGGGCTGAAGCGCAGGCCGACAGGACGGCGCCGGCAAGGAAGACGAGGGCGAAGCGCGCGCCGCGCATCACCGCCGCGCCGCTGCGGTTCGAGCGTGTGGCTCCACCTTCATTCTCGCGATGGCGCATCGTTCGAGGGAGCATCGTTCCAACCCTTCGGGGACCTGCGGACTGCGGGATTTGCGGACTGTCGGCATCGCCACCGGCGCCGGCTTGCAAGAACCGGAGCCTCGGTGCGGAACCGGGACCGTATCGCCAAGGAATCGCAGAACAGGGTTAAGGAAGGCTTCGGCCGGCGTCGCCCGTCCGGCTCGAAGTGGGACGGATGGGCCAGACATCCGGTGTCGCTCTCCCGGTCTGGAACAGATGCAGTCGCCCGGGGCGACGCGTATTGGCGGCCGGTCGCCTTCGTTTCATGTTGCTTAACGCTTCGGCGCTAACCTCTCGATAAGGTTGACGGAGCTTAACGCAATGACCGCGAAGTCGGGCACATTCCTCTCGCGCTGGTTCTCCCGGTCATCCGGCTCTGAGCCGGCCGTGGCTCATGAGCCCGGCGCAGACCACGAAGGGTCTGCGGAAGCGATGGCCGATGCGGACCCGTCTCCGGCAATGGGCGATGCCCTCCTTGAACCCATGATGCTTGCCGAACCCATGACGGTCGAGCCGGCGACGCCCCCCCAGCCCGAACGCACGACCGAGCCCTTTCTCGGCGCGCCGTTCCGAGGGCTGGCGCAGCGCAGCGACGAGGGTCAGGACGACGCGGCCGAGGCCGGTCTCACGCTGGGCGGCATCTTCGCCGCGCTCTGGCGGCGCAAGCTCGGCATCGTCTCCTTCACCGGCATCTGCGCGGTCATCGCGCTCGGCGTCCTTCTCTCCATGCGCCCGCAATACGAGGCCGGCACGCGCCTCCTCATCGAGCCGGCCGCCTCCGTCGTGCCGGACGCACTGCGCGACGGGACCGCGCAATCGCGCGAGCGCGTCATCCTCGATGCCGAGGCGATCGCGAGCCAGGTGGAGCTGTTGCGCTCGCGCGCCGTGGCCGACCGGGTGATCGCGCGGCTCGACCTCACCAGCCGTCTCGAGTTCGCGAGTCCGAGTGCGCTGGAGAGCCTGATGGCGATCCTCGGCGCGGCGCCCGACGAGGCCTCGCTGCTGGAACAGGCGGTCGAGACCTATCGCAAGAACCTCAGCGTCTTCCACATTCCCCAGACCCGCGTTCTCGGCGTCTCCTTCCGCTCCTACGATCCCGACCTCGCCGCCCAGGTCGCCAACGCGGTGGCCGAGAGCTATCTGGCGCTCCAGGTGTCGGGGAAGAGCGATGCGAACCAGGCGGCGAGCGACTGGCTCGGCGCCGAGATCGACCGCCTGCGTGAGCGCGTCGCGGTCGCGGAGCGCCGGGTGCAGGCCTTCCGGGCCGAAGCCGGGCTCATCCGAGGCGCCAACGACACGACGCTCCCCGCCCAGCGTCTCTCCGAGATCAACAGCCAGATCGCCCGGGCCCGCGCGCTGCGCATCGATGCCGAAGGCGATGCCGAGCAGATCCGCCGCGCTCTGCGCACCAACGCCGAGGACGGCCTCGTCGGCGCCGTCGATGCGCCCGTGATGCAGCGTCTCCTGGAGCGGCTGGCGGACGTGCGCACCCAGCTCGCCGACGCCTCGACGACGCTCGGCCCGGCGCACCCGCGCATCAAGCAGCTCAACGCGCAGCTTACCGACGTCGGTGCGCAGGTCCGCTCGGAGGCCCGGCGCATGGCCGCCGCGCGCGACGAGGACGCCCGCACCGCGCAGGCCCGCGAGGAAACGCTTCTGGCCGAACTCCAGGCGCTCCAGGGCGAGGCCGCCGACGCCGAGTTCCAGGACGTGGAACTGCGCGCGCTGGAGCGCGAGGCCAAGGCGCAGCGTGATCTCCTCGAGACCTTGCTCGGACGCTACCGGGAGACGAGCGCCCGCCAGAACCCGGCTGCGCAGCCGGCCGACGCCCGCGTCATCTCGGCCGCCTCCGCCCCTCTCGAGCCCGCCTTCCCGAAGACCGGATCGACGCTGATGGCCGTCATCGTCGGCGCGTTGATAGCCGCCTGCGGCGTCGTCGTGGCGTCCGCGCTTCTCGCGCAAGGCAGGCGCGAGAACGAGGCCGAGGACCAGGCGAGGCCCCGCCGGGCCGACGAGGAGATCACGAACGCTCCCCCCATGATGCCGGGAGCACCGTTGGACGACCGAGTGGCGGCCTTCGATGAGAATGCCCGGCCGGTGGGCACCGGGACGGAGCCTCTGGCCGACGGTGCGCCGGCGATCGCGGGCGTATCCCGCCCCTCCGACGCCGATCTCGGGACCTTGGGTGGTCCACGTCTCGACGAGCGACTGGCCGAGGCCTTTCCGAATGCCGACCCGGCCGTGGCCGATGACCCCGCGCCGACGGCGACGACATCAGGGATGATGGCGACAGGGGAGATGGTCGCGAACGAACTGGCGTCGGGCGAGCCTACGCCTGCCCCGCGCCCCATCCCGCGCCCGAGCACATCGGACAGCCTCGCCGAGATCGCCTATCGTATCGGCGGCTTTGTCGGCGCGTGCCCGCGTGTCGTCGTCGTCGCACCCGGCGTGCCGGTCGCAGCCCTGACGGGCCTCGTCCTGGCCGATCATCTCGCCCGGCTCGGCAATGCGACGGTCTGCGTCGATGCCGGAACGCACGCGCCGGGCCGGCGCCTGATCGACCTTCTGACCGACAATGGGCGCAGCGGTGCGGACGAGATCGGCCTCTCCGATCTCGCCATGGGCGCCGAGTTCGAGGAAGCGCTCCGCGCGATCCCCGGATCGTCGGCCCATGCGATCACCGGCGGCACGCACCGCCCGAGCCTCGCGCTCGCCCGCGAAACGGTCGGTCTGCTCGACGAGACCTACGATGCGATGGTTCTCCTCGCGGAGGCCCGCGACCTCTTCGCAGGTCAAGGCCTCGGGCTGACGAGCGCGCTCGTCATCACCGACGATTGCGACCCCGAACTCGTCGAGGCGACGCTGAGCGACCTCGTCTCGGCAGGCGTGGAGGACGTGACGGTCGTGACCTCCGACGCCGCCATCATCGCGCTCGACGAAGCGGCCTGAGGTCGCGTCGTTAACGAAGGCTTGTCGCGGCCGATGAAAAGCCGACAGGTGATTTCAGCCGTCCGCCAGACGGCGCGGGTAGTCTCCAGGGCGTGCGGGCACCTCGGTCCGCAAAGCCTGCGAGCCCTCATGACCCGTCCGTCCAGCGCCTCCCCCGACATTCGCCCGGTCGATCTCAAGACACGCGCCTTCCAGATGGGCCTGGGCGCGATGCACGCCACCCGCGCTCATGCCGTGATGGCGCCGTGGACGCGCGGGCAGGGCGTCATCTTCACGCTGCACCGGGTCCTGCCCGGCGCGCCGGGACCCTTCTCGCCCAACCGCATCTTGCAGGTCACGCCCGATTTTCTCGACGCCGCGCTCTCGCGCATCGCGGCGAGCGGCGTCGACCTCGTCTCGCTCGACGAGGCGGTGCGGCGGATGCGCGGCGGCTCGACCCGGCGCTTCGCCTGCATGACGCTCGACGACGGCTATATCGACAACGCCATCCATGCCGCCCCGGTCTTCGAGGCGCATGGCTGCCCCTATACCGTCTACGTGCCGTCCGACTTCGCGCAAGGAACGGGCGAGCTCTGGTGGGTGGCGCTCGAGCGGTTGATCGCGCACCGGACGCGGATCGCGATCACCATCGCGGGCGAGACGCTCGACCTCGCCTGCGAATCGGTGGCGGAGAAGTGGATCGCCTGGCGCACCATATATTGGCGGCTTCGCGCCGCCGACGAGGACGAGGCCCGCCGCGCCGTTCGCCTCGCCTGCAAGGACGCGCGGTGCGACATTCAGCAGCCCTGCGCCGAGCTGATCATGGACTGGGACCAGCTCGCCGACTTCGCCCGCTCCCCGCTCGTCACCATCGGGGCGCATACGATCAGCCACCGCGCCGTCGCGCGGATGGGCGCGGAGCGTGCGCTCAATGAGATGGTGACGGGCGCCGACCGGCTGGAAGAGCGGCTCGGGCGACGCCCCCGCCACTTCTCCTTCCCCTATGGCGATCCGGGCTCGGCCGGCCCGCGCGATTTCGCGCTTGCCCGCGAGGCCGGCTTCGCGACCGCGGTCACGACGAGACCGGACCGGATCACCCGCGAACATGCCGGCGCGCTCCACGGCTTGCCGCGCGTTTCGCTCAACGGCGACTATCAGGACCTGCGCTATCTCGACCTCTTCCTGTCGGGCGCGCCCTTCGCGGTCTTCAACACGCTCAAACGCGCGGCTTGAGACCGGCCTCGTCCGGCGAGCGCCGCGCCGTCGTCGTCATCGGCCGGACGGGCTGCCTGATTCCGGCCTCATCCTGATGGAGCGGAGCGGGCCAATCTCCGTTTCGTGTCCTTCCCGCCACAGTGTCATGAGTCGGAAACCCTAAGAATCGGGGGGCAACCCCGATTTCGTGCTTCCGATGCAACACTGGAAACCGTCGCACCCTCCGCCAAGCGATTTTCGTTGCCGGCCTCGATTGGTTCGGCAATTGTCCGGTCAAGCGATCGACGCAATCGACGCTCACCGCCAAGAGGGGGGACCTCGAAAGCGGCAGACAGTGGGGGATAAGCGGGGCGCTTGAGAGGGGTTCTCAAGTCATCCGACTCCCAAGACACGAAATGACTTTGGAGGTCATGATGACGAACTTGAAGAGCATCCTGCTCGGAACCGGCGCCGCGATCGTCGCCGCCACCGCCACCGCCCAGGCCGCCGATCTCCCGGTGGTCGAGCCCGTCGACTACGTCCAGATCTGCGACCTGTACGGCGACGGCTTCTTCTACATCCCCGGCACCAACACCTGCCTCGAGCTCTCCGGCTTTGCCCGCTTCGAGGCGCGCTTCAACGGTGACGAGGCTCCGACTGATACGTTCAACGGTGCGCCCTTCGCAGCTCGCCACGCCGAACCAGACGGTGGTGATCAATCCCGTTACGGGTCTGCCGGTCGTTCTCGAGGCCGACGGCGACAACTTCGCCTTTGGTGCTCGCGGTCGCCTCAACATCGACGCCCGCACCGAGACCGAGCTCGGCACGCTCCGCTCGTTCATCCAGTTCGACGCTGGCACCACCTTCGGCGTCAGCTCGATTGACGATGTCGACATCGACTTGGCCTTCATCCAGTTCGAGGTTGGGCCGACGATCATGACGGCCGGTCTTGCCGCCTCGATCTCCGGTGTTTCCGGTCCGGACACGCTCGGCGACGCCACGGCCTTTGAGTCGGGCCTCGGTGAGACCATCCAGCTCGCCTTTGCCTTCGACTTCGGCCCCGTCTCGGCCGCGATCGCCATCTCCGATCCGCAGACCACGGTCGGCACGCAGGTCTTCGACGGCTTCGTCGTCGCCCCGGGCGTCTTCGCCGCCAACCCGGCGAACTTCACGACCTTCACCTCGCAGAACGGCCTGTCCAAGGACCTGCCTTACCTCGAGGCCGCGTTTGACTTCGATCTGGGTCCGGTCTCCATCGACACCGGTTTCGCTCTTGGTCAGGTCGAGGGTCGTGTCCAGGCGTTCGACGCCGCCACCGGTGTCCTGCTGTCCCGTGAGTTCGACGAAGTCGGCTACGGTGCCGCCATCTCCGGTCAGGTCGATGTCGCCGCTCTCCGCGTCAAGGCCGGTGCGTCCTACGCCAAGGGTATCGCCGACTTCGGTCAGGACGGCTTCACCGCCGACTACCGCATCGGTACGCCCTTCGGTGCCCCGGTCGCTCTGACGTCGGCTGGTGCGTTCTCTCAGCTCGACATGGAGCTGGTCGAGGCCTACTCGTTCTACGGTCAGATCGGTGCCAACGTCGGTGCCGTCTCCGTCAACCTGATCGGTACCTACGGTCAGATCGAGTACCCGACCTTCCAGAACGCGTCGGTCATCAACGGTGGCGACAAGGCCGAGGCCTACACCGTGGCGCTCAACGCTTCGGTCACGCCGGTCGAGGGTCTGCGCATCACGGGTGAGGTCTACTACTCGGACGTCGAAGTCGACCGTAACCTGAACACGGCCGCTGCTCAGTTCAGCAACCGCGACGGTAGCTACGACGACGACCAGTTCGGTGCCATCTTCCGCATCGAGCGCTCGTTCTAAGTCGAACAGCCTCAGTTGAAAGAAGGGCGTCGGGGGAAACCCCGGCGCCCTTTTTCTTTGCGGGATAGATGTCGTAGCGGCGCGCTCGACAACGCCCGTTCGGCCGCCTACGGACCCTGCCATCCAAAAGCGAACTCATGGATCTCCGTGCGGATGCCCATGTCGGAACTGCGGCAGCGGATGACGTGCCCGGCGATCCACCCATCGATCCACCCATCGATCGATGTCGAGCAGGCCGGTTCCCCGATACCGACTGGTGGAACATCAAGCGCGAAGGCTGCAGCACGACCTGTTCGAAAACCTGTCTGCCAGACGCTCGGCGCGGCGTTCGCTCGAACCGCACCAGCGTGCCCGTCGAGTCCCACGCCCCACGCCTAACGACAAAGCGTCGGCCATATCGCAGCGAACGCGCCGGAAGCCTGGGTGGCACTGCCAGGCCGGTGCCCACCGGCACCGATCCCTCGGTCCTATGCCGGATAGGCCAACGGCATCAACCTCGATGGACCATACGAAAAAGGGCGCCGCGGCTTTCACCACGACGCCCTTCGGCAATACGGAACCCAGAGGGGCTTAGTTGCCCGTGGCGTTCGTGTTCATGCGATCGCGGTTGTCGTCGTTGATCGAGGCCGTGCCCGGATCGACATCGTCCTCCTGGAAGAACGAGCGCGGCATGCGGAAGCGGCGGTTGTTGCGGTCGCGGAAGATGAAGAACTCGCCGTCCGAACCTTCCATGCGCAGATCGTCGGTGTTCATGCGGTCGCGGTTGTTGTCGTTGATCGAGGCCGTGCCCGGATCGGTATCGGACTGCGCGAGAGCCGGCGTGGCGAGCATGAGGGCGAGGGCAGTGGTCGTGATCAGCTTGTTCATAAGTCTCTCCTAAAGGTCGATCCGCTCGGCGCGCCGGAACCGGTGCACGAGCTAAGTCGATGTTTTCGACATCAAATGACGATTCCGCAAGGGTCCCGTCGTCGTCTGCCGCCACATCGTGAACGGTGATCGCCTCCGATCGTTCCCGGCTTCCCTGGCAAAAATCGTTGAGAACGCTCGCCGCAGCGCGTTTCGGGCCGGGTACGCTATCCGGCCAGAAAGGCTCGAATGGCGTCCGGTACGCCTGGCTCGACGAGGCTCGGAGTATGACCGACACCCGGCACGGTGAGCGTCCGGCAATGCGGGTGGCGGCGCTCCATCGCCTTCAGCGTGTCGGCGCCGAGAAGGTCGGAGAGGGCGCCGCGAACGGCGAGCACGGGCAGGCCGCGCAGGCCCATGAACTGCGGCCAGAGCGACGGCAGAGGACCGGAAAGATCGAGGTCTTCCAACGTCTTGAGAAGTTTCTGATCGAAGTCGGGAGCGAGGCCGCGCGGCGTCTCGGCAAAGGTCGCCTCGGCGATCTCGCGCCAGTCCTGCTCGCCGCGGTTCGGGAACGTGCCGGCCCCGGCCTCGCGGACGATGCGGACCGCATCGTCCCAGTCGGATGGCGCGACGGCGCGGCCGAGATAGGCCTTGATCCGGGCGAGACCCGACGCCTCGATCACCGGTCCGATGTCGTTGAGAACGACCCGCGTCATCGGTCCAGGCCGGATCGCCGTCAGCGCCATCGCCAGCAGGCCGCCGCGTGACGTGCCTATGACGGCATAGTGGTGGAGCCCCATCGCATCGGTGACCGCGACGACGTCGTTGGCCTCCTGAATGGGATGGTAGCGCCGCCAGTCCGAATCACGCTCCGACCGCCCGCGCCCGCGCGAATCGAGGCAGACCACCCGGTAGCCGTGCGCCTGGAGATCGAGTGCGAGCGCGTGAAAGTCCTTGGCGTTGCGTGTCAGCCCGGCGAGGCAGAGGACGGGCGGCGCGTCGATCGGTCGGGGCGGGCGATAGTCCCGGACAGCGAGCCGCAGCCCGTCGCGGGCCGCGATCCGGATCGGCCGGAAGGCCGGCTCGCTCGGCTGTCCGCCATCCAACGCCGTCAGTCCTTCGAGACCGCGCCGTCGACGAGGCGCGCGGCCGGCCCGCCAAGCGCGTGCAGGCGCTCGCGCGGCAGAGGCGGCACGCCGGTGAAGGCCTGCGCCGGACCTGAGACCGCCTGCAATACACGGCTCGTGCGCTCCGCGCGGCGCGAACCTGCGATGGCGACGAAATCGCGCTTGCGGCCGAGAAGATCGTCGGCAATGCGAAGTTCGGCCGTGCCGCCCTCCAGCCGGGCGCGATAGACGGCCACGTTCTCCATGACGCGCATCACGTAGTTCCGCGTCTCCTCGAAGGGAATCCGCTCGACCCAGTCGATTGCGATCTCGACGCTGTCGCGCGGGTCGCCATAGCGACGGACCCACTGGTTCACCCGGCCAGGGCCGGCATTGTAGCCGGCGAACATCATGGGCATGGCGCCCGAGAAGCGTCGGTCGAGGCCGGCGAGATAGGCGCTGCCGAGCTTGACGTTGTAGGTCGGGTCCTGGGTGAGCCGGTTGCGGGTGTAGCGAAGGCCGAGCTGGCCGGAGACCTCGCGCGCCGTCGCCGGCATCAGCTGCATCAGGCCCTTGGCGCCGACATGGCTGCCGGCCGTCGCATCGAAGAGGCTTTCCTGTCGTGCGACGCCGTGAAGGACTGCGGCGCCGACCCCGTCGGTCTCGGCCTCGGCCGAGATCACGTCGAGCGTCGGGAAGGCGTAGGCGTCGAGCGCGAGGCCGCGATAGGATGCGCGCTTGCCGACGCCGACCTGAGACTTCGCGCTGCCGAAGGCCGTGACGAGCCGGGCGGCGAGCTTCGCCGTCACGGGGTCGGCCGCGGCGTTGGCGAGTCCAGCGGCGAGCGTGGTCGCGAGACCGGTCTCGCCGGCACCTGCGAGAAGGTGCGCGGTGCGGACGACGAGGCGCTGGTCGAAGGCATGCCGATCGCCGGCATCGCTGACGGGTGGGGCGGGCAAGGAGAGCGTGCGCTGGCCGAGCCGGTCGTGGGCGAGCTGGCCGTAATAGGTCGTCGGGTGGGCGGCGGCGGCGCGGTAGGCGCGAACGGCCGAGACCATCTCGTCGCGCGCATCATGGGTGCGCCCGAGCCAATAGGCGGCCCGCGCCTGGCTGATGGGCCGGGTCGTCAGTTCCGCTACGCGGCGGAAATGGGGCTCGGCGCGGTCGGGCTCGCCAAGGCCGCGCAGCGCGATCCAGCCGGCCATCGCCTCGGCCTCGGAGGCCTGGGCGGGGGCGGTGATGCCGTGGTGGGCGGCGACCTTGTAGGCGAGCGTCGTCTGCCCGGCATCGAGCATCTTCCGCGCGACCTCGCGGCGCTGCGACCAGCGCGAGCGCGGGCCGATCGCGTCGCCGGTGCCCGTCACGCGGGCGAGGTGATGGGCGGCCGTGAGCGGCGTCGCGCTCTCGGCCAGGCAATGTGCGATATGGGGGTCGGCCCGGTCGGCATCCGTCAGCGCCGGCAGGGCCCGCTTGCGGATGACGGCGCCGCAGACCGCGACGCGGCGCTGACCGGCCGCATGGCCCGGGGCCCGTTCGATCGCGCGCTCGGCGGCGGTGACGCGCTCGAAATAGAGTTGATAGGTCGCACGGGCCGCATGCTCCTCGGCCGTGAGCGCGGCGCCATAGACGTTGAGGAAACCGGCCTCGTCCTCGGCGCTCATGCGCGCCTCGGCGTAGAGCGTGGCGATCTGCGTGCGGGCCTCGTCGAGGCGACCGTCCGAGATCAGCGCGCGGGCATAGGCGCGCCGGCCGGCCTCGGTCCGGGGTGGCGCGGTCTCGAAGGCGGCAAGGACGGTGGCGGCGTCCGGCTTGCGGCGGTGAAGGTCGCGCTCGGCAAGGGCGCCAAGCCGTGCGTCCGGCCAGTCGGGATGGTCTCTCCCGAACGCCTCGATCGTCTCGAAGCGGGGCTCGATGGCGCGAAGCGCGATCCAGTCGGCGGCGGCTTCGAGCGCCGGATCGCCATGGCGCTTGGCGAGATCGAGCGCCTCCCCGCGGCGTCCGGCCTTGGCGGCGGTGAGCGTCTTCCCGACGAGTGCGGCCTGCGCGATCCGCAGGCGCGCCTCGGCGGTCAGTTCGGGCGCCGGTCCGGTCGCGCCGTCGATGACGGGGCGGGGAGGGGGAAGCTGCGTCGCGGCACCGGCCGGCGCGAGCGCGCCCGCCATCACGACACCCGCCATCATCGCACCGGTCAGGACCGAGCGCCGCCAGATCGTGGCCGCGCGGGTCGGCCCCGATACGAGATCGCTCTTCGATCGGTTTTCGAGACGGGCGTTGGACATAGGCATTGGCAAGGCTCCCCAGACTGATACGCGAGACAGACAAGACCGGCGCGCGGTCCAGAGCCTTCCCGTGCCCAAAAGGCCGGGTGGTGCCGCCCGACCACGGCTCCAAGAGATCACTGCCAATGCGGCGACAGGGTGACGGTCGATGGAGGAGAGGCGCGCGGCCGATCCGATCGATTGCCGGATCGCCGCCCGGTCCCTATGGTGCGCCGCCCGAGCGCGAGCGCCTGTCGCAAGGCACGCGCCGTCCCGCCGCTCGGGGTCTCAATACGGAACGGATGACATGGTGTTTCAAGGCTCGATCCCGGCGTTGGTGACGCCCTTCTCCAACGGCGTCGTCGACGAGGCGGCGCTGCGCGCGCTCGTCGAATGGCAGATCGCGGAGGGCTCATCGGGCCTGGTCCCGGTCGGCACGACGGGCGAATCCCCGACGCTGAGCCATGCCGAGCACAAGCGCGTCGTCGAGGTCGTCATCGAGGTCGCCAGTGAGGTCGCAAGTCAGGTCGCCAAGGGCCGGGTGCCGGTGATCGCGGGCGCCGGGTCCAACAACACGGCCGAGGCGATCGACCTCGCCGTCCACGCGCAGGAGGCCGGCGCGGACGGGCTCCTCGTCGTCACGCCCTATTACAACAAGCCGACGCAGCGGGGCCTCGTCGCGCATTATACCGCCATCCACGACGCGACGACCCTGCCCATCCTCATCTACAATATTCCCGGCCGCTCGGTAATCGACATGACGGTCGAGACGATGGCCGAGCTCGCTATGCTGGAGCGCATCGTCGGCGTGAAGGACGCGACGGCCGACCTCGCCCGCGTGAGCGCCCAGCGCCTCGCCTGCGGTACGGACTTCGTCCAGCTCTCGGGCGAGGACGCGACCGCGCTCGGCCACATGGCGCATGGCGGGATGGGCTGCATCTCGGTGACGGCCAATGTCGCGCCCGCGCTCTGCGCCCAGTTCCAGACGGCCTGCCTCGCCGGCGACTTCGATGCCGCCCGCACCATTCAGGACCGGCTGATGCCGCTCCACACCGCTCTCTTCCTCGAGGCGAGCCCTGGCCCGGTGAAGTACGGGCTCTCCCTTCTCGGCAAGTGCGGAGCCGATGTCCGCCTGCCGCTCGTGCCCATTCTGGACGCCACGAAGGCGCGGGTGCGCGAGGGGCTCGTCGCGGCCGGTCTTCTGGACGGTTGATCCCTCGCCAGTCGATCTCTCGCCAGTTGATCCTTCGGCCTCGAAGCCGCATATGACGCGACCCGAACAAGGCATGCCGCGATGGCCAAGAACGACAAGAAGACGGACAAGACGCCCAACGGCCTCGTCGCCGAGAACCGCCGTGCGCGCTACAACTACGAGATCGGCGAGACCTTCGAGGCCGGCCTCGCGCTGACCGGCACCGAGGTCAAGAGCCTCAGGAGCGCGCGGGCGACGATCGCGGAGGCCTATGCCAGTGCCGAACATGACGAGTTCTGGCTCATCAACGCCAACATCCCCGTCTATCTCCAGGGCAATCGCAACAATCACGAGCCCAAGCGGGCCCGCAAGCTTCTCCTCAAGCGGCGCGAGATCGAGAAGCTGACCGGCGCCATCCAGCGCGAGGGCATGACGGTCGTGCCCCTGCGGCTCTTCTTCAACCATCGGGGGCTGGCCAAGCTTCAGCTCGCCCTCGCCAAGGGCAAGAAGAACCACGACAAGCGCGAAACCGAGAAGAAACGCGACTGGCAGCGCGACAAGGCACGGCTGATGCGCGAGAAAGGCTGATCGACTACGCCGACCAAACGGGGACGACGATGGCTGACGCGAGCACCTTGCCGGAGAACCTGCCGGTGCCGGTCGATGACGGCGCGGCCGATCACCTGCCCGGCCACGCGCTACCCGCGCTCGCGCTGCCATCGACGGACGGCGGCTCGGTCGATCTCTCGAGCCTTTCCGGTCGCACCGTCCTCTATATCTATCCGGCGACCGGCGTACCCGGCCAGCCGCTCCCGTCGGAGGACTGGGACGCGATTCCGGGCGCGCGGGGCTGCACGCCGCAATCCTGCGCCTTCCGGGACCATCATCGGGAGCTGGCGAACCTCGGCGCCGGTGTCCTCGGCCTCTCGCGCCAGACGACGCCGGTGCAGGCCGAAGCCGCCCAGCGCCTCCATCTGCCCTTCGCCCTCCTCAGCGATGCCGAAGGCGCACTGACCCACGCGCTCTCCCTGCCGGTCTTCGAGACCGGCGGTCTCACGTTCCTCAGGCGCATGACGCTGATCCTGCGCGACGGGACGATCGAGCACGCGCTCTATCCCGTCTTCCCGCCCGGCGAGAGCGCGGCCGCTGCGACGGACTGGCTGCGCGCGAATCCGACCTGAGCCTCTCGGGCTGCTGCGCTACGGATCCGAAGGACTGTTCGATCACCCTCGTTCCCGCTCGCCGAAGCCGCGTGCGACGTCGCCCCAGAGACAGCGCCCGACAAAGGGATAGGTCTCGGTGACGAAGTAGACGTATCGACCGTTCAGAACCCCGCCGTTGCAGATGTCGAGCAGACCGCGCCCGCCGACATATTCGTAGTCCTCGTTATAGGTTCCGTCATGACGGCCGCTGGGACCAGATGGACGCGGACCGTCCTTCAGCCGATAGCCGGACTGCGCGGTGCCGCCGATGTAGTGGATCTCGAACCCATCGGCCGCATAACCGACGAGAGAGCTGCCGGACGTCTCGGTCAGGCTCTTCGCGATGCCGTGGTAGTGATAGAGCCCGTTCGGGCCGACATGGGCGTTGCTGTCGTCGAGGCCGAGCCGTCCCGGCGCGCCGAAGATGTCGAGGCTCCAGTTTCGGTCCCCGTTCCGACTGTGCCCGCGCCGCGCGTCGGGGTCCCAGAAGCCGGCCGTCGTCGGGCGGAACTGGACGCCGTTGACGGCAAGGCCCACGGCCCCGCGCATCGCCTGAGCCGTCTCGCCCTTGACGGGGTCCACCGGCACGCAGAGCCGCACGGTCTGTGCGCGAATGCCGTTGGGGTTGCCGCGGCTTGGGAAGCGGCCGGTCGGGTGGTCGGGCAGGCCGTTGCCGGTGAAGCAGCGCTCGCCGCCCCGAACGGAGATCTCGATCGCGTTCGGGCCGGGGCTCTGCGCGGCGGCGGGGAGTGTGAGCGCTGGAAGGGTGAGGAGAGCCCAGGAGGCGAGAAGGGCGGAGGTGCGGGGACGGCGCATGATGGAAGGGTCCTGTCGAGGGCGAGGAAGAGGGCGATGAGCCCTGGCGCCACGTCTCGATAGGCGTCTCGCGTCGCGGGTGAATGCCGTCCCTGTCGCGTTTCGTATCAGCTGGCCGAACGACAACGGGGGCCTCTCGGCCCCCGCGTCATTCTGGTCGATCCGGTCGGGCTCAGCCCTTGACGAGACTGTCCGGGATGGTCAGCCCGGCTTCCTCGAAATAGCGCTGGGCGCCAGGGTGGAGCGGCAGCGGCAGGCCGGGCAGCGCGGCCTCGAGGCTCATGGCATTGGTGGCCGGATGGATGGATTGCAGGAAGGCGAGGTTCTCGAAGATCGTCTTTGTGATCTTGTAGATCGTCTCTTCGGGCAGGTCGCAGCGCACGGCGAGGAAGTTGGGCTGCGCGATGGTCGTAACGTCCTCGGTCTGGCCAGGATAAGTGCCGGCCGGGATCTCGTAGGCCGTCCAGAGATCGCCGAAATCGCCATTGGCCTGCGTGATCTGCTCGTCGGTGAAGCCGAGAAGCGCGATGCCCTCACCCATGTTGGCAAAGGCCGAGGTGATGGCCGAGACGGGAACGCCGGCCGGCGTCGAGATCATCTCGACCTGGCCGTTCTGCAGCGCTTCGGCGGCCGGCGTGTAGCCGCCATAGACGAGCTCGAATTCGTCGATCGGCGTGCCGAGATTGGCGAGGAGGACGGTGTTGGACCCGATCGTGCCCGAGTTCTGCGATCCGAGCGCCGCCGCCTCTCCGGCGAGGGCCGCGATGTCGGCGACGGTGCCGGTGTCGACATGCTCGGCGTCGATGACGAAATGCTCGACATTCTGCCACAGCATCGAGATCGAGCAGGCGTTCTCCTGCGGTCCCTCGGCCTCGAGTGGGCCGGAGCCGTTGCGCGCATAGGCGCCGTAGAGGCCCTGGAGAATGGCGAACTGGGCCTCGTTGTCGCGCAGCAAGGCAACGTTCTCGCCCGATCCGGCGGAGTTGATGGCGCTCATGCCGATCTTGTCGCTCGGCTGCAGCTTGACCTTGACCAGGGTCGCGAGCGCGACGCCGACCGGATAGTAGGTGCCGCCCGTCGATGCGGTCGAGAGGAGATAGTCCTCGGCGTCCTGCGCAGCAGCGGGGGTGACGGCGGCAGGAGTGACGGCTGCGGCAGCCAGGAGGCCGAGCGAGGCGGCGGTCGTCTTGAGAAGTGTCGTGGTCTTGAGCATGGAGGCGCTCCCTTTGTCGCGTGTCGTTTCCGGTCGGTCTTCTTCCCCTCGCTTGACGCGCGGGGGTTTTGCCGTGTTGTTGCGGGCGGAACACACCACATCGCGTCGGCGGCGTCCAGATGGGCGTATGCTGGCGATCGACGAACGAGGAGACGACCCATGGATCTCGGATTGACAGGCAAGCGGGCTTTGGTGCTGGGCGCAAGCCGGGGCCTCGGCGCGGCCATCGCCAGAGGGTCTGGCCGAGGAGGGCGTCGAGGTCTGGGCCGGAGCCCGCACGCGCGAACGGATCGAAGCCTATGCGGCCGAATCGGCAAGTGCGACCGGGGGCACCATCCACGCCGAGGCGCTCGATATCTCCGACCTCGCCGCCATCGATGCGCTCGTCGATCGGCTATTGGCCGACGGCGGCGTCGATATCCTCGTCAACAACACGGGCGGCCCGCCGCCCGCGACCGCCACCCAGACGACGCGCGAGCAATGGGTGACGAACTTCTCGACCATGGCCGCCAACGTCATCCACCTCACGACCCGGCTCGTGCCGGCCATGCGCGAGAAGGGCTGGGGTCGGATCATCACCGTCACCTCGTCGGGCATCGAGCAGCCGATCTTGAACCTCGCCTTGTCGAACGGCATCCGCTCGGCGCTTCTCGGCTGGTCGAAGAGCCTCAGCCTCGAGGTCGCGGCCGACGGCGTGACGGCCAACATCATCATGCCGGGCCGGGTTCAGACCGACCGGATCACCGAGCTCGACGACGCGGCCGCCAAGCGGCTCGGCGTGACGCGCGAAGAAGCGGCCGCCAAGTCCGCCGCCACGATCCCCGCCGGGCGCTACGGCACGCCCGAGGAGTTCGCCGCCATGGCGGTCTTCCTCGCGTCCGAGAAGGCGAGCTACGTGACCGGCTCCAAGATCCGCATCGATGGCGGGCTCGTCTCGGGAGTCTGAAGCGGTCTAGTCCTCGCCGCAAGGCGGGGCCTCGGACAGGCTGCCAGGACCGTCGCCGAAGGTCTCGGTCAGATCGAGATCGATGAAGAGCGGCACAAAGCGCCGGCCGGGGCCGGTGCTGAGATAGGCCGAGGCGAGGATCGGACCCGTGAGGGGTGGCCCCGCGCGGCACCCCGTCACGGCGACGCTGAGCGTGCCCTCGTCATCGTGACCCGCCCGGCGGCGGGCGATGATCTCCGTCTGGACGCGGCGCATGTCGGCCGCGTCCGAGGCGCTGAGGGCGAAGAGGCCGAGATCGGTCCCGGCGATGGAAGGCCGAGCGCATCGTCCGCCGGCCGCCGGCCTTCGAGACGCCGTACGGTCCAGCGACCGTCGATGGCGAAGCCGCTCGCCTCCGCATGGCCGAGAAAGACCGAGGCGTCTCCGTCCCGGACGCGCAGGCCCTCGGGGACGCGCAGCGCGAAACGCATGGCCGCCGGATCGCTCTCCAACGGATCGAGCCGCGCCAGCTCCACCAGCGTCGCCGCCGACATGCCGGCCAGGCAGCCCGGCAGGCCGAGGCAAAGGGCGCTTGCCAGGGCGAGGCGTTGTAAAAGCCGGCTCACTCGGCGGCCTCCGAATCGGCGGTCTGCACGTCGCCCGGCTCGAAGCGCAGGAGGTCGCCCGGCTGACAGGCCAGGAACGCGCAGATCCGCGCCAACGTCTCGAAGCGCACGCCCTTCACGTGGCCGCGCTTCAACAGCGAGAGGTTGGCCTCCGTGATCCCGACATGGGCCGCGAGCGCCTTGGAGGTCTCCTTGCGGCGCGCCAGCATGATGTCGAGCTCG
Organism: uncultured Alphaproteobacteria bacterium; assembly: GCA_963842125.1. Classification (GTDB taxonomy): domain Bacteria; phylum Pseudomonadota; class Alphaproteobacteria; order Rhizobiales; family CAWCWK01; genus CAWCWK01. The sequence continues at coordinate 1,148,005 of CAWJFE010000001.1, forward strand.
ACGACGATCGGCATCAGACGATGCTCGCGTTGTCGTCCGCCAGCCGCCGCCCCTCGGCCATGACGGAGGCCGTGAGGAGGAAGACGAAGCCGATCAGGAGCCCTAGCAGCATGGACGTGCTGACGCTGATGCTCCCCACCCGTTCGCCGTCCGGCAAATGCAGCGTCGAGAGGACGGAGAGGAGCGGCACGGAGAGGAAATGCGCCACCGTCGCGCCGATCGAGGCCCAGGCGAAGCGGCGCATGGCCTGGAAGGTGCCGTAGGTAAAGACCTCGCCCCGGGCGTAGTGCTCCAGGAGACCGTGCAACTGCACCAGGGCGAACGAGGCCGTCCCGATCGGGAGCGCGAGGCCGAGGGCGAGTCCGACGACCTGGAGCGTGCCCGCACCCGAGGGCACCATCGCGCCCGGATCGACCGCGAGCGCGACGAGGATGCAGGCCGGGATCAGTGCGGCGAGGCCGAGGCTGACGCCGGCCGCAAGGCGCGAGCGCCGCCGCCACCGGTCGTCGAGGAGGACGGGACGGTAGGGGTCGATGGAGGTTTCGTACATGGATCGGCCTTCGCTGAGTGATTACTGAAAAACAGAAATATCAGAACGAAAGACGGAGTCAACTTATTGTTTTACGAAAACATCAATCGGGTGCGATCGCGTTCGCCAGACTGGTCGATAGCGGCCCCTCCCGCCGCATCCGGGCCTCGATGCGGGCGATGTCCGGGTCGCGGCCCGCGCCGAGGGCGGCCATGATGCGGCCGTCCTTCACGTAGGCGGCGACGAAGGGGCCGTCTTCGGGGACGCCGTCATAGACGATCTCGTCCCAGTCCTCGGCGTGGCCCGTGTAGCGCAGCTGGCGGGTGAGGGCGGTCCAGAAGAAGGGCACGTCCTCATAGGCGCTTGGCTGGCCCATCATCGCGCTTGCAGCCACCGCGCCGAGCTGGCGGGCGAGGCGCCAGTGCTCGATCCGCACCCGGCCCCAGCGCGAGGGAAAGCTGGCGACGTCGCCGGCGGCCCAGAGGCCCGGCGCGCCCTCCACCGCCATGTCGGCGCCGACGCTGAGCGAGCCGTCCTCGTTGGCCGGCAGACCTTCGACCGATTGGGGCGCCGGCACGATGCCGATGGCGACGAGCGCCATGTCGGCCTCGATCGCCGTGCCGTCCTCCATCCGCACGCGCTCCAATCGCTCCTCGCCCTCGAAGGACGCGGCCTTGGCACCCGTCGCGAAGGTGACGCCGGCCTCCTCGATCTCGGCCATCAACTGCCGCCCGATGCGGGGCCCGACGACCTTGGCGAGGGGCACATCGTCCGGCATCGCGACCGTGACGTGGAGACCGTCTCGATCGCTCAGCGCGACCGCCGCCTCCAGCCCGATGAAGCCGCCGCCGACGATGACGACGCGTTTGGCCGTGCCGCTCGCTTGGGCGATGGCGGCGGCGTCGTCCTTGGAGCGTAGCGAGAAGACGCCGGGCAGGCTCTCTCCCTCGACGCCCATCCGCCGGGCCTCGCCGCCAAGCGCGACGAGGGCCGCGTCATAGCCGAGCGTATCGCCGCCGGTGAAGGTGATCCGCCGTGCGGCGACGTCGACCGCGCTGACGCGCCGCCCGGTCTCGATCGCGATATCGGCCGAGGCGTAGACGTCGGCCTTCTCGAGCGGTAGGCCGTCGGGGAGGGCGCCTTTCTTCAACGCGGCCTTGCTGAGCAGCGTGCGATCATAGGGACGCTCCGTTTCTTGCGTCACGAGGGTGAGCCGGCCGGAAAAACCCTCCTGGCGCAATGCGAGCGCCGCCGCATCCCCGGCCGCACCGGCGCCGAGGATGACGAAATGGCGATCGTCGGCGCCTTGCCCCACCATCTCGGGCAGCGGATGCGGATCGGCGCCCTCGGGCACCGTCACCAGCACGCGCCCGTCCGCGATGCGCGTCTCGTAGCGCCGAATGCCGCGGCAACCGGGCGGCTCCAGCTGCGCGCCCGTCTTCACGTCGAAGGCGGCGTGATGGAAGGCGCAGACCAGACGATCGCCATCGAGATGGCCCTTGGAGAGCGGCAGCTTGAAATGGCTGCACGCATGCTGGAGCGCGATGACCTCGTCGCCCCGCCGGATGAGGAGGAGCACGGTGCCGTCGGCGTTGGCATCGCCGGCCTCGGCCTTGACGAGGGCGTTCTCGGTCAGGTCGGCGAGCGGGCCGACATCGTATTCGGACATGGAGGAGGCTCCTTGGAGGATGCGTGAAAGGCTTTGTCGCAAGGATCGGGCGCGGGCGCCGGCTTTCAAGGCGAAGGCGCTTGCCAGCGACGAGAGGCGCCTGCCAGCGAAGGGATACGCCTGCCAGCGAAGAGAGGCGCTCGCCTGCGGACAGACGTGGCTGCCAGCCAAGTAGAGGCGCGCCGTCCCGTCCGCGACGCGATGCGCATCTTGCCAGCGCGCGCGATCCGTTGGACATGAGAGGGACGTCAGACTGGGAGTGGCGTCAGACACGGAACCCGCACCATGGCAGCCTTCGTCGCCGAGACGACTTCGAAACCCGTCCATCCCGAGCGGCATCCGAAGCCGCGCTACAACGTCTTCAACGTGATCCGCGAGGGCTTGCGCGGTCAGACGGGCTGGACGCCGGCCTGGCGGAAGGCCGAGCCGAAGGCGTCCTACGACTGCGTCGTCATCGGCGCGGGCGGGCACGGGCTGGCAACGGCCTACTATCTCGCCAAGGTCCACGGCATGACCAATGTCGCCGTCATCGAGAAGGGCTGGGTCGGCGGCGGCAATTCGGGCCGGAACACCACCATCATCCGCTCCAACTATCTCTACGACGAGAGCGCGCGCATCTACCAGCACGCCCTCGACCTCTGGACCGGGCTCGGCCGCGAGCTCAACTACAACATCATGATGAGCCACCGGGGCGTCATCAACCTCGCGCATGACGAGGGCGAGGCGCGCGTCCTCAAGCGCCGCTCGGAGGCCAACCGGCTGAACGGCGTCGATTCGGACTATCTCTCGCCTACCGAGATCAAGACCTTCTGCCCGCCGCTCAACACCGCCCCGACGATCCGCTATCCCGTCATCGGCGGCACCTTGCAGCGCTCGGGCGGCGTCAACCGGCACGATGCCGTCTGCTGGGGCTATGCGCGGGCCGCCGACACGATGGGCGTCGACATCGTCGAGCGCTGCGAGGTGACCGACATCCTCACCGAGGGGGGGCGCGTGACGGGCGTCGAGACATCGCGCGGCACGATCCGCACGCCGCGCGTCGCCTGCGTGGCCGCCGGGCACTCCTCGATCATCGCGTCGATGGCGGGCGTGGCGCTTCCCATCGAGAGCCATCCCTTGCAGGCGCTCGTCTCGGAGCCGATCAAGCCAGTCATGCCCTGCGTCGTGATGTCGAACGCGATCCACGTCTACATGAGCCAGTCGTCGAAGGGCGAACTCGTCATCGGCGCCGGCATCGACCATCATGTGAGCTATACCCAGCGCGGCGCCATCAACATCATCGAGCATCAGATGGCGGCGTTGATCGAGCTCTTTCCCTTCGTGTCCCGCCTGCGGATGCTGCGCCAATGGGGCGGTATCGTCGACGTCTCGCCCGATGCCTCGCCGATCATCTCCCGCACCCCGGTCGACGGGTTCTTCGTCAACTGCGGCTGGGGCACCGGCGGCTGGAAGGCGACGCCGGCGTCGGGCCATGCCATGGCCGATCTCGTCGCCCGGGGCGAGCCCAACGCCATCGCCGCCCCCTTTGCGCTCGAGCGCTTCGCCACTGGCAAGCTCGTCGCCGAACACGGCGCGGCGGCGGTGGCGCATTGATGCGGACGTGCGGCCTCTGTCGAACCGAACGCCGTCGCCGGCCGTTCCCCGTTCCCGCCGGCCGATGTGGTTGTGCGTGCGACATCAACGAACAGGACCCATCCCCATGACCATCAACACCGTCTCCGCCGCCGACGCCCCCAAGGGCGAGCACGGCCAGCACCACCTCGTCGCCGGCGAGCACGTCTCGCTGCGGCTCTGGAAGGACGAGGCGCCGACCGACGGCAAGGCGATGCATGCGCATGCCTACGAGGTCGTCGGCTATGCCGTCTCGGGACGCGCCACGCTCCATATCGGTGAGGAGACGCTGGAGCTGACGCCCGGCACGTCCTGGCAGGTGCCGTCCGACGCGCCGCATAAGTACACCATCCACGAGGCCTTCACCGCCGTGGAGGCCGTCTCGCCCTCCGGCGCGGCGCGATAGCCCTCTAACCGGAGACCGCCGGCCCCCATGTTCGTCATCGACTGCCCCTATTGCGGCGCGCGCGACCAGTCCGAGTTCACCTATGCCGGCGAGGCGCACCGCGCCCGGCCGGACTGGGATGATGAGCGCTCGGACGAGGCGTGGGCGGCCTTCGTCTTCATGCGCGCCAACGTGAAGGGCGTGCACGCCGAGCGCTGGGTGCACGCCGCCGGTTGCCGCCGCTTCTTCAACGCGCTCAGGAACACCGCAACGGACGTTTTCCTCGCCACCTACAGGATCGGCGAGCCACGCCCCGAGGTGGAGGCCGACCTGCCCCTCACGCCGTCCGGCGAGGCGCACGGCTCGGGCAACGACGCGGTCAAGCTCGTGATGGAGGGCGGGCACGTGGAGAACCAGACCGTCGATACGGCGGAACAGCCCGCCGGCGCGAGGCATAAAGGCCGGCCCGTCGCGAATGCGGGCGACGACACGCCGCTCGGCACCAGGCGCTCCGAGGCGGAGGGACCGGCATGAGCGAGACCCGCGACCCCGTCCACCGGCACCCGGCGCTCGGCCGCATCGACCGCTCCCGGCGCTTCACCTTTACCTTCGACGGGCGCGAGGTCGAGGCCTATGAGGGCGACACGGTCGCCTCGGCGCTGCTCGCCGAGGGCACGCACATGGTCACGCGCTCGTTCAAGTATCACCGCCCGCGCGGCATCGTCGGCGCGGGCTCGGAGGATCCGGCAGGGCTCGTCCAGCTTCACGGCACGGGCGCCGACGCGCTGCCCAACACGCGCGCGACCGAGCAGGCGGCCTATCCGGGGCTCGACGTCCATGCGCAGAATTGCTGGCCCTCGCTCGAGCGCGACGTGGGCGCGGTCAACGATCTCGCCTGGCGCTTCCTGGCGGCCGGCTTCTACTACAAGACCTTCATGGGCTCGCGCCTGCCGTCCTGGCTCGGCCGGGTGTCGCTGCCGGGCTGGGGCCTCTACGAGGGGTTCATCCGCCGCTCGGCCGGCCTCGGCATCGCGCCCGACCCCGACGCTCGCGACCCCGACGCCTACGAGAGCGTCAACCGGCATTGCGACGTGCTCGTCGTCGGCGGTGGCCCGGCCGGCCTCGCGGCGGCGCTCGATGCCTCGGCCGGCGGCGCGCGCGTCATCCTGTGCGACGAGACCGACCGCTTCGGCGGCACCACTCTCGGGCGCGCCGACACGTTTGGGGCGATCGACGGACGGGCGCCCGTCGCCTGGGCGGAGGCGGCGCTGGAGACGCTTCGCGCCCGAGACGAGGTCACCATCCTGCCGCGCACAACGGCGACGGGCTACTATTCCGACAATTTCGTCGCCCTCTGGGAGCAGGTGCAGGACCATCTGGTGCCCGAGGCGCGCGATCCGCGCCTGCCTCGCCAGCGCCTCTGGCGGATTCGGGCGAAGCGGGTCGTCCTCGCGACGGGGGCCGTCGAGCGCCCGCTCGTCTTCCATCAGAACGACCGGCCGGGCATCCTGCTGGCCGGCGCGATGCGCACCTTCCTCCACCGCTACGGCGTGCTCGTCGGCGCGTGCCCTGCGATCTTCGCCAATAACGATACGGGTTGGGACGCCGCCTTCGACCTCGCGGATGCGGGCGCCAAGATCGCAGCGATCGTCGATCTGCGCGCCGAGGTCGGCGCCGGTCTCGTGGAGGCCGCGACGGCGCGGGGCATACCCGTCCATCTCGCCAGTGCCGTGGTCGGCACGTCGGGCCGGATGCGCCTCTCCGCCATCCGTGTCGCGCGTCTCTCAGAGGATGGCCGGAGCGTCGCGGGCGAGCCCGTGTCGATCGACTGCGATGCGCTCGGCATGGCCGGCGGCTGGTCGCCCAACGTCGCACTCTTCTCCCAATCGCGCGGCGCGCTGCGCTTCGACGAGGCCTTGCAGGCCTTCGTGCCCGGCAAGGCTTGGCAGCCGCAGGCGAGCGCGGGCGCCTGCAACGGGGAGATGACGCTCGCCGAGGTCGTCGCGGCCGGCGCGAAGGCGGGGGCGGAGGCCGCCGAGGCGACGGGTTTCGCCGGCGAGACGTCCCGCCCCACCGTCACCTCCGACGAGACCACGCAGGGTAGCCTCCGCATCATCGCCGACATCCCGTCCGACGTGGCGCCAGAAGACCGGCGCGCCTTCGTCGATTGGCAGGACGACGTCACGACCAAGGATCTGAAGCTCAGCCTTCAGGAGGGCTTCTCCTCGGTCGAGCACCTCAAGCGGTATACGACGACCGGCATGGGCACCGACCAGGGCAAGACCGTCAATCTCAACGCCTTTTCCTACATGGCCGACCATGGGGGGGTGCGCGTGCCGGAGGTCGGCATCACGACCTTCCGCCAGCCCTACAAGCCGATCTCCTTCGGCGCGCTGGCCGGCGCCCACGTGCACGACCATTTCGCGCCCCGCCGCACGACGCCGATGCACGATTGGCACATGGAGGCCGATGCCGTCTTCGAGCCCGTCGGCGACTGGCTCCGCGCGAGGGCCTATCCGCGCCCCGGCGAGAGCTTCGACGAGGCCGTCCAACGCGAGAGCCTCGCCACCCGCACCCGATGCGGCATGCTCGACGCCTCGACGCTCGGCAAGATCGACGTGCGCGGGGCGGATGCGCGCGAGTTCCTCCACCGCATCTACACCAATGCCTGGCTGAAGCTGAAACCCGGCCAGTGCCGCTATGGCTTCATGCTGGGCGAGGACGGCATGGTGATGGATGACGGCGTGACGGCCTGCATCGCCGACGACCATTTCCACATGACGACGACGACGGGCGGCGCGGCCGACGTCCTCACGCATCTCGAGGACTATCTCCAGACCGAATGGACGGATCTGCGCGTCCACCTGACCACCGTCACCGAGCAATGGGCCGTCATGTCCCTGTCGGGCCCCAACGCTCCGGCGCTGATGGAAGAGCTGACCGACGCCGACACCCACCCCGAGCGCTTCGGCTTCATGGCCTGGCAGGAGGCCGAGCTGCTGGGCGTGCCGGCCCGCGTCTTCCGCATCTCCTTCACAGGCGAGCCCAATTCCTACGAGATCAACGTGCCGGCCCGCTACGGCCTCTCGGTCTGGCGCGAGATCGTCGCGCGCGGCGCCCGGCACGGCCTGACGCCTTACGGTACCGAAGCGATGCACCTGCTGCGCGCCGAGAAGGGTTTCGTGATCGTCGGCCAGGACACGGATGGGACCGTCACGCCGCACGATCTGCGTATGTCCTGGGGCGTTGCGGCCAAGAAGCCCGATTTCGTCGGCAAACGCTCCCTCGACCGCGCCGACACTGCGCGCAAGGACCGCCGCCAGCTCGTCGGCCTCCTCACCGAGGATCCGGGCTTCGTGCCGATGGAGGGCACGCAGGTCATCGCCGAGGCGGCGGAGGGCGCGCGCGCCACGCCGATGATCGGCCATGTTACCTCGGCCTATCACAGCCCCAATGTCGGCCGCTCCATCGCGCTCGCCCTCATCGACGACGGGCAGGCGCGGATGGGGAGCACCGTCCATCTCTCGGTCAGGGGCGAGGCGCCGCGCGCGGCCCGCATCTCGGAGACCGATTTCCTGGCGCTGCGCGATGCCGGCGTGCTCGGCGCCTCGCCCGTCGCTTTGCCCGCCGTCCTGCCCGAGGCCGCCGAATGATCGAAGCCGCCCTCGTCGAGCCCCGCTCGGCCCTCGCCCACCGCGCACCCATCGGCGCGGACGACACCGTTCGCATGGCCGAAATCCGGCTCGCCACGCTTTCCATCTTGAGGGGCGAGGCCGACAGGCTCGCCGGGCCGGTGCATCAGGCGCTGGCCCTCGACCTGCCGCGCGAGGCGTGCACGGCCAGCGAGACGGACGCCGCCGCCTGCCTCTGGCTCGGCCCCGACGAGTGGATGCTCATCTCCGGTCCGGACACGGGCGCGCGCCATGCGGGGCTCGACCACGCCATCGACGCGCACCACCAGCGCGTCGAGGTCTCCGACCATTATACGCTCATCGAGCTGCGGGGGGCGAAGGCGCGGCATCTGCTGGCCAAGCTCGTCCCGCTCGACACGCACCCCCGGTCGTTTCGACCAGGTACCGTGAAAGGCACCGTCCTCGGCGCGGCGACGACCTATCTGTGGTGCGTCGCCGACGAGGCCTTCCGCCTCACGGCGCGCCGCTCCTACGCCGACTACGTCTGGTGCCTCCTCGCCCATGCCGGCGGCGAATGGGGCCTGCCGGAGCAGCACCCGCGCGCCGGCGAACGGCTGACCTTGCCGGAAGGGTGACGCAGCCGCCGGCCCCTCACGCAGTCGGGCTTCGTAGGGGCATCATGAGAAGGGGATTGGTCCAACCGGCTCCGTTCGAACGGGCGACCTGTTGATCCACGATCAATTGGCGGCCCAGTTCGCGGCGGCCGTCAGCAGAGCATGACCGCCTCGAATCTCCCTCGAATCTCCCGCCGCTAGAGCGCGTCCGGCTCATATCCATTCACCGGGCGCGCTATAGGGCTTTTTGCGCGGTTCCTTACGCTGCGGTGCTATCGCACCTCCGCTGGAACGGCTCTAGAAGACGAAATCCGACGCGTCCAACTGCGATGGCGTGATGTTCGCGACCGTTATCGCGTCACCGCTCCCGAGATCGATCTGCACATTGCTCGTCCCACGCGCGGAAATGCGGCTCGAGAGATCCGAGAAGGACGAGAAGCCGAGCGCGCTCAGGTCGAGGACGTCGGTTCCGTCCTCGAAGTCCCAGACGGTGTCGTGGCCATTGCCGACAATCGCGCCGTAGACGTCCCGCGCGCCGTCATTCGCTTCGAAGTAGACGACATCGTCGCCGCTGCCGCCATAGAGCGTGTCGGCCCCGGTCCCGCCCACGACGATATCGTTGCCGGCACCGCCATAGAGAACGTCGTCCCCCTCCGCGCCGCTGAGGCTGTCATTGCCCGAGCCGCCGCCGACCTCGTCATTCCCGTCGTTGCCGAAGAGACGATCGTCGTCCGCACCCCCGTAGATGATGTCCTGGTCGCTGCCGCCCAGTAGCGTGTCCGCTCCGGCCTTGCCGAAGAGACGGTCGTCTCCGAAGCTGCCGACGGCGTAGTCGTTGCCCTCGCGGCCGCCTAGCGAATCGTTCCCCTCCATGCCGAGAAGGCTGTCGTCGCCGGCACCGCCATAGAGTTGATCGTCCCCGCGGTGACCGGCGAGCGTGTCGTCGCCCAGGCCCCCGAAGACGATGTCGTTGCCGTCATCCGCCGACACCTCGTCATTGCCACCCGACGCGAATATGACGTCGTCGCCTCGGAAACCGCCCAGTTCATCGTCGCCGTCCGATCCGATCAGCGTGTCGGCATCGGCTGTACCGACGAAATAGCTCGGCACAGCACCGGCGTCGTCGTTGATGATCGTGCCCGTGGCCGTTCCGTTGACGATCGTGATCGGCACGCCATCAACCGTGGCACGCGTGAGAACGACGCTGAATGTCTCGTTCGCCTCGGCCTTCGTGTCGCCCGCGACAGGAATGCCGAACGAAAATTCCGTCACGCCCTCGCCGTAACGCACTCGCCCGCTCGGCCAGGCCCCGTGATCGCTACCGTTGGACGATGTCTCCCCGGACGGCCGGACTTCATACCAGACGTTGATGACGCCCGCGCCATCGGACCGCACGAGATCGAAGCGGACATCGATGCGTCCGGACTGCCCTTCGACCGCTGAAGCTTCTGTCGCGGCAAAGGAAATCGTCTGTGTCATCAGATGTCTACCGTTTCGAACTGTACGCTGGAAGCCCCTTCCTAGCCGGACTTGTGGCCACCCTATGGTGGTGCTCGAGGATCATGCCGACGCGCCGATCAAACGCACCGGAGGGTTAACGATGGTCGGCGTCCGGATGTGGGCGCAGCGCTTCGCGAGCTCGGACGCGTTCCGTTCATCCATGAAACGACGTCTTCAAATCATGTCGTTCCGTGCTCCCCGTCATAGCGTCTAGCGTCGTTCGACAGCTCGATCAGACGACAGGATGACTGCGATGACATGCTTCTTCAGCCTGCTTGTGCGAGACCCGCTCGATCCCCGTTCGACGTCGGCCAGAGCGCGGCGGGATGTCGAGCGGCAGTTCTACGAGAAGCATGGAGGGCGAGAGAGGGGCGCAGTTCAGATGCTTCGCCAGCTCGCCGGTCGGTCGTGGGGACGCCTTCGCGCGGGCGGACGTGGTGGTCCTTCGGCGGACGCACTTCCTACCGTCCAGATCGGGAGAACGACACGATCTCCAACGATATAGCCTATGGCACGCGGCGAACGGGCAGTGCATCGGGAGGCCGTCGGTCGCGCGGGCACCCTTTGGATGCGCGTACGCGCTGAAGTGCCAGCCCCTGGCGATGTAGGGTCGTTCCGCGTGGGTCGTCCGGCGGCGAGACGACAAGGCCGCCTTGGGCGCCAACACGGGCTTTCGTCGTCATGAACGATCTGAACGCTATCGCGGCAGCGCGCCGCCTGTCCTCGAGCTGAGCGCAGGACAGGCCTCGATACTCGGCCATCACCTGCGGCGAGACCGATGGGGTGCTCGTGCAGCCTGCTGCCAGAAGATGGGTGCCGAGGATCGGGATCGGTGAAGACTGCGACATGTCTGTCCTGCGGAGGTCGGGCTCGATCGAGCCATTCCACTGCTGAGCATCCGGTCGCTTATCGGGCCAAGCCGGGCTTGCCCGGGGGCGACGGACAGGCAGCAAACGATCAGGGTCGTGCCCCAACTGTTCCCCAAGACGGAAGCGGGACGAGCCGCATCTCGGCAGCCGTCCCGAAAGGCACTGTGGACGCTAAGTGTTCTTGGTACAGCTGGCCCGGTTCGAACGGGCGACCTCTTGATCCACAATCAAGCGCTCTAACCTACTGAGCTACAGCTGCATCCGATGGCGGGCGGGCGGTGTCGATGCCGGCCGGGCCCGTTCAGGCGGGTTGCATACATCCGCTCGGCCGGGTTCGCAAGATGGTGCGGGCGAATGACGGGCTGGGCTGCGCGAGACCCGCGCAGCAGGGTGCAGGGGTCGGAGCGGGCATTGTCGCCCGCTCGCTGCCCTCCGTGGTCAGGCGGCGCGGTCGAAGAAGCCGCGTACGTCTTCGCCGGTCTCGGTCGTCGCCTGCGTGACGGCCTTCGTTCCGGCCTCGGCGAGCGCACGCTGCGCCTCGAGGATCTCGGTCGGCGAAGAGGCCGTCAGGACGCTGCGCCAGAAGGCGTGGCCCGCCTCGACCTGTGCCCGCATCAGGCCGAGCGCCCGGCCGCGCCCACGGTCGAGCACCGTGTTGGCGGCGGAATAGGTCTGCTCGACCGTCTCGTTGGCGGTCTGGCCGGATGTGCGAACGGTCGCCATGGCGTCCGACAGGCTGCGTGCGGCTGTCTCGCTCGCCTTGCGCAGGGCAGACGGGTAGAGCGCGAACGGATCGAAGCCGCCCATCGTGTCGGGAGCGCCGAAATTGAACGCCGTCTCGGCCCGGTCGATCGCCTCATAGGCGCCCGACTGAACCTCGTCGGCGACGCGCAGGCCCGCCACGCCAGCCTTCGCGACGACGGCCTCGGTCGCCTCGGTGGACTGATCGACGATGCCCGTCACGGCCTTCACCGTCGTCTTGGCGGCCGTCTCCGACGCCGCGATGGCGGCAGACGCAGCCTTGACGGCCGATAGCTTGGCCGGCGATGCCTTTACAGGGGACGCCTTCGCCGGTGCAGCCTTCGCCGGCGCAGCCTTGGGGGTCACAGCCTTGGGTGTCGCAGCCTTCGCGATCACGGGGCGCGCAGCCTTGCCCGCCTTCGGCTTGGCCTTGGCGACCGGGGCGACCTTCGTGGCCCGTGCGATGGCGGCCGGTGCCGCACCGGCCGTCTTGGCCGCCGCGTCGACGATCGGCGCGGAGGAGGCCGCTTTGGGGGTCGCCGCCGAGCCGGCCGCAGCGACGGCCTTCGTTGCCGCCTTGACGGCTTCGGCCCCCGACGTGGAAGGCATGGCGACAGTCTTTGCAGCAACCGGCGTCTTGGTGCCGCTGTCCGGCAGGCCCTTCTCCGACAGGCTCGTCTCCGACAGGCTCTTGGACGGAACCGCGGCCTGTGCCTTCGTAGCGGGAGACGGCTTTGCGTCCGCCGTCTTCACGGTGGCGGCGAGGATGGGCTTGCTGACGGTCTTGTCGTCGGCCATGGCGTCTGCACTCCTGGATGATGGTGGGGGGACGACGTGACGGTCGCCTCGCGTATGTCTTCGCCTTATGTTGCACTGCAACATCAAATCGTCAATACCTTAGCGGCAATAAAGACGATGTCGATGTCGAGGCGTCCGGGGATGTTGCGCCGCACGCTAACGATGACGGCATCTTCGCCGAGGGCTGCGCTTCTCACCCCATCGGCAACGGGCTAGAAGGGCGTCCGATGAACCAGACGTTAGCAGGACCGTCCCGCTACGACACGCATGCCGGTGATATGACGCAGCTTCCCCCGTCTTCCGAGCCGACATTTCCGCCGATCCCGGATGCGCTCTGGCACATCCTGAGACAGGCGGACGTGCGCGACGGCCTCTTCTCGCGCAGCGCACGGCTTGAGATCGACGCGGGCGGGCGCGTTCTCTTCGCCAATGTCGCCGGATTGCGCGTCCTGCGCCGCGAGGCGTTGCACGAGGCGATGCAGCGGCCCCTCCTCACCCTCGCGCCCAAGCTGAGGGCCGTTCTCCAGGCCGCGCGCGGCCTTCGTGTCGGCCAGGGCGTCCGTGCGGGCGCCTTTCGCATCACGCGCCGGCCGGGCCTCCCCGCGCGGCTTTCGCTGGAGGCGGACGGGCCGGGCAGTGGTCCCTTGCGCGATGGCCCGACCCTTGCCGACCTCGAAGTCCGGCTCGGTCTCGGCCCGCTCACGCTGATCGTGGGATCCTCGGAGGGTGTTCGAGGCATGGACGCGCTCGTGGACCGGGCGCGCCGCGACGGTGCCGTGCGCACCGACACCCATGTCGCGCTGGCCACGCCGCGCGGCGTCCTCGCCTTCGGTATCCGCCTTGACGCGGCGGGCGACGATGGGCCGGAGGTGACATCGGAACCTGTCGCATGGCGTCTCGATCCGGACGACCGCGTGATGCGCGGGCCAGACGCCCTGATGGCGGTGCTCGGCGATCGGGCATTGCCCGACTGGCTGTCGGACGAAGCCGATCCCGGCGCCGTACGTGGCCATACCGCGCTGGCCGACGCGATCCGAAGCCGCCGAGCCTTCTTCGATCTCGCTTGTCGCTGGCCGGTCGGCCCGGGCGAGACCGCCCCAGCCCGCGTTTCCGCTCGCCCCATCTTCCGCCCGGACGGTCGCTATCGCGGTCTGCGGGGCAAGACCCGGCTCGCCGAGATGCTCGCGGAGATTCCCGACGAAATCGACGACGCGACGCCGGCGGAGGATGTGTCTACGTCCATTGCGACAGCGCCGGAAACGGCGCCGGATCGGGTCGTGCCAACCGCGAGCGAGGCCCCCGTTGCCGACGCCGCACCGACCGAGGCGCGGGAAGGAGACGGGATCGCTGCCGATCCCGTCGACACCAACCCGCCTTCATTCGTCGAGACGCCTGATTATACGGTCAGCGCCACCCTGTCTTCGCCGATGGAGATCGAAGGCGCCGCCGTCCCTGCCATATCATCGTCGCGTCCCGGCGATGAGGAAGAGGCTCCCGGCGAGGTGGGTGCCCTCTCCTCCGACGAGCGGGACGCGTTCGATCAGATCGCCTCGCTCCTGCGACGGAACGAGAACGGCTCGTTCGGCCCCGCGTCGAGCGCCGACCGGCTCGATAGAGACGCGCAGCCCGAAGTCGCGGTGCGAACCGAGGAGACCTCGCGCCGTCTCGATCCGGCCTCCGATGCCGACCGGCTCGAGGCCATGCTGGCGCGGGATGCGGCCGGGGAGGGGGGCAACCGGGCCTTCCACGAGGAGTTGGACGCGGTGCCGCTCGCGCTCGTCGTCTACCGGGACGATCAGGTGCTTTTCCTCAACCGGGTCGCCGGGCGCATGCTGGGCTACGGCTCGGCCGAGGAGCTGGCGCTGCATGGCGGCGTCGAGGCCCTCTTCGAGGCCGGTAACGGCGTGGGCCGCGACCCGCAACCGGCCGGCTCCCGCGCGGGCGTTCCGACCCGCCGCATCCTCCGGGCAGACGGCACGGCGCTCGATCTCGTGACCGCGCTGCGCACCATTCGCTGGAAGGGCGCGACCGCGTTCCTGCTGACGATACGGCGCCCCGACGTCTCGGATGGCGACAATGGCGCGCCGCTCGCCCTGCCGGCCAACGCGCTCCTCGATGTCTTGCCGCTCGGCGTGCTCTCGCTCGGCGGCGACGGCGCGGTCCATAGCGCCAACGCGCAGGCGGCCGCGCTCCTGGGCCTCGACGTCGATCGGCTGATCGGCACCTCCCTGACGGCGCTCCTCTGCGAGCCGCACCGCCGAGACGTGCTCGACGATCTTCACGCGCTGATGCGGGGCGAGTTGCGCCCGGCGCGGCCTGTGATCGGGCTCGGTTCGTCCTTTGGTTCGTCCTTGGGGACGTCCTTGGGCCGTCTTCGGGCTCGGATGACGGCGCCGGCGATCGCCGTGGCGGCTGCGTCCCCCCTGCCACACACCATGCGGCGCCCGACCTCGATCTGACGCTGCGCAGGATCGATCTCGGCGGCGGCTACGGTCTCGTCGCCCTTCTTCAGGATGCCCGGGAGCGCAAGGCCGAGGGCGACGCCCGCCGCCGCGCGGAAGCCGAACTCGCGCGGCTCCATCAGGAGCGCGGTGCGTTCCTCAAGCGAATCAGCCATGAGTTGCGCACGCCGCTCAACGCCATCGTCGGCTTCTCCGAGGTGATGATGGAGGAGCGCTTCGGCGCGCTCGGCAGCGTGCGCTATCGCGACTACGCGCACGACATTCAGGAAAGCGGGCGGCGGCTGATCGGGATGATCGGCGACCTGATGGATCTGGTGCGCCTTCAGGAAAGCCAGGCCGACAAAGGCCACGCCGACGAGAGCGAAGCGGACGAGACGGACGCGCGCATCGGCCTCAACGAGATCGTCACGGCCTGCGTATCCAACGTCTACGCGCGGGCGGGCGAGCGGCGAGTGATCATCCGCTGCAGCTTGGCGCAGGGGCTGCCCGCGGTGCGGGCCGACCGCGAGAGCCTGTCGCAGATCGTCGCCAACCTGCTCGACAACAGCGTCCGCCTCACCCAGCCGGGCGGTCAGGTGATCGTCTCCACGCGCCCGCTCGACGATGGCGGCGTCGCGGTCCGCGTGCGCGACGGCGCGCGTCTCGATGCAGCCGCGCTCAAGGCCGCCGTCTCGCCCTTCGACCTTGAACTGGAGACGACGCCGGCCGACGGCGCGCCGAGCCTCGGCCTGCCCCTCACCCGCGCCCTCGCGCAGGCCAACGGTGCCGATTTCACCATCGACAGCGAGGCCGGGCGGGGCACGATCACACAGGTCGTCTTTCCCCCGGACCGCGTGATCGCGGCTTGAGCGAGGACGATCCGTCCATCCCGGCGCTCCTTGGCGAGGGACAGGCGCGTCTGCGGCGGGCCGGCGTGGAAAGCGCCCGCCTCGATGCGCGCCTTCTCCTCCAGCATGTCGCCGGTCTGACCCATGCCGACATCCTCGCCGCCTCCCACGATCCGGTAGCGCCCGCGACTGGAGACGCCTATCGGGCCCTGATCGGTCGGCGCGCGGCCGGTGCGCCCGTCGCGCATCTCACCGGCAGACGCGAGTTCTGGGGGCTCCTCTTCGAGACGGGTCCTGACGCCCTCGTGCCGAGACCCGATACCGAGACGCTGGTCGAGGCGGCGTTGGAGAGATTGGCACCGGGCGCGGGGCGGCGCGTGGCCGATCTCGGCACCGGTACCGGCTGCATCCTCGCCGCGATCCTGAGCGAGCGGTCCGGCGCCGCCGGCCTCGGGGTCGATCTCTCGCCGGATGCCGCGCGCCTGGCGGCCCGGAACCTCGCCCGTCTCACGCCCGGCCGGGCGCTCGTCGCGCGCGGGCGCTGGGCGGAACCGCTGGCAGTGGGGCGCTTCGACCTCGTCGTCTCCAATCCGCCCTATATCGAGACCGGCGATCTCGCACACCTCTCCGCCGAGGTGCGGCGCGACCCTGCGCTCGCCCTCGATGGCGGCGCGGACGGTCTCGACGCCTATCGCGCCCTCATTCCCTCGGCGCGCGCGGCGCTCAGGCGCGACGGCTGGCTTTGTCTCGAGATCGGGCGGGGGCAGGACGTGTCGGTCGCGCACCTCCTCACGGCATCGGGTTTCGCCGATATCGAGATGCGCGACGATCTGGCCGGCATCACCCGGGTCGTGATGGGGCGGCGCGAGGGCGCCTGAAGCGGGATTCCGGGCGAGAGAAGTGGAAAAGCCGCCTGTCCGGACATGGCCTTTCGAGGAAAGCGCTTGGCATCGGGCCAATTGATGATATGTAAAGGTCGTGGCCGCAGCTTCGTGCGTGGCCGCCGCGAGAGAGGGATGTGTCGGCCCGGTCGGGCAAGACACACTTCGGGCTCGCAGCGAACTCAAGGTTTATCGGAACCGAGAGCACGGTCCGCCATCGGATCAGGACGGAGACTTGCGCCGCTTTTTCGGTGTCGGGGTCTTCCGCACCCGGTCCTTGTCCATGAGCGCAATGCGCCGTGGGGCGGATATTCAAACGTGCCGGGCGGTTCCTCGAGGGCACGGATGTGTCCTTCCGCGTCGCGGACATCCAGGGATGTCGGCGATGGACGAGGGGATGGAGTTTCACCGTCTATGAGACAGAACCAGAAGAGCAATCGGATGCGCAACCGCCCCCGCAAGGGTGGCGGCAACAATGGCGCTACCCCCGGCAACAATCTCAACCGTTCCTACGAGAGCAACGGCCCCGACGTGAAGGTGCGCGGCACACCGCACCATATCGCCGAGAAATACCAGCAGCTCGCGCGCGATGCGACCTCGTCCGGCGACCGGGTCGCGGCCGAGAACTACTATCAGCACGCCGAGCACTACCTCCGGATCATCGCCGCGGCGCAAGCCAGCCAGGCCGAGTTCCAGGAGCGCCGCCGCATCGAGGACGAGCGCCGACGCGAAGAGGAAGAGCGCTGGCGCGAGAACCAGGACCGTCGCCGCCAGGAAGACGAGCGTCGCCGCATGGAGCGGCACGGTCAGGAGCGTGGTGGCCAGGGTGGCCAGGAGCGCGGCGTCCAAGAGCGCGGTGGCCAAGAGCGTGGTGGCCAAGAGCGCGGCGGGCCAGAGCGTGGTGGTCCTGATCGTCAGGATCGCGACGATCGCTATCGGGATGACCGCGAACGAAATGGCCAGGATCGGAACGGCCAGGATCGGGGCAATCAGGAGCGGGGCAATCAGGACCGTAACGGTCAGGAGCGCGGCGGCTACGAGGCCGCGGAGATGCGCGATCGCGACGCCGCCCCGCGCCCCAATGGCGATGGCCGCCTGGATCGGGGTGCGCAGCAGGACCGCGGCGAGGAACGCTCCGACGAGCGCGGAGAGGAACGCCCGCGTCGTCGTCGCCGTGCGAACGGTTCGGTCGACGAGGCCGCCATGCAGTCCGGATCGGTGAGTGCGGCTGACGCATCCGTGCCAGCCGATCTGCCGCAGCCGGATCTGACGGCGGCGCAGCCGACACCCGCCGGCTCGGCCGCTACCGATGCGGCATCTGCGGACACGGCCGAGGACGCCCCCAAGCCGCGCCGTCGCCGGACGCGCAAGGCGGCCGAGCCCGTCGATGCGGCAGCGATCTCCGACACGCCGGACGGCCAGAGCATCGCCCATGCGCTCCCGGGTGCGCCGCCGCCTGCCGAGACGGCATCGGGTGAGGATGCGGCGCCGGAGGAGGCGCCCAAGCCGCGCCGCCGCCGCGCCGCGCCGCGCCGCAAGGCCGAGCCCAAGGAAGGGCTCAACGATGCCCCCGACGCAGCGCTCTCGGCCGAGGATGCCTGACCGGGCTGCGGACTGAGGGAACGACGGAATGAAACGGGGCGCTTCGGCGCCCCTTTTTGTTGCTCATCCGCCACACTACATCCGGTGCAGTCGGAAGGCGTGCGGGATGGTCCGGCGCCTTCCAAATTGACCCTGCGAGCCGGACCCGAGCCCTTTCTCGACGCCGGCGGTGCCTCCATGAGGGCCGCCAGAGGAGGGCTGCCAGCGTCCGGCTTGGCGATATGGAGACGGATGATGGATCTCTCGAAGTATACGGAGCGGGCACGGGGCTTCCTGCAGTCCGCGCAATCACTGGCCCTGCGCGAGGGGCATCAGCGCTTTACGCCCGAGCACATCCTCAAGGTCCTGCTCGACGATGGCGAGGGGCTCGCGGCCGGCTTGATCGAGCGCTCGGGCGGCCGGGCGGCGGATGCCTTGCAGGCCGTCGAGACGGCGCTCGCGAAGATGCCGAAGGTGGCGGGCGGGGGCGCGGGCCAGCTCTTCCTCGCGCCCGAGACGGCGCGCGTCTTCGACACCGCCGAGAAGGCTGCGACGAAGGCGGGCGACGGGTTCGTGACCGTCGAGCGGTTGCTGCTCGCGCTCGCCGTCGAGAAGGAATCGGACGCGGGCCGCGTCCTCGCCAAGGCGGGCGTGACGCCGAACGGGCTCAACGACGCGATCGAGGCATTGCGAAAGGGCCGGACGGCCGATTCGGCCACGGCCGAGAACGCCTATGACGCGCTCAAGAAATACGCACGCGACCTCACGGAGGACGCCCGGGACGGCAAGCTCGATCCCGTCATCGGGCGCGACGAGGAGATCCGCCGCACGATCCAGGTCCTCTCGCGACGCACCAAGAACAATCCCGTCCTCATCGGCGAGCCGGGTGTCGGCAAGACCGCCATCGCGGAAGGGCTAGCGCTCCGCATCGTCAATGGCGACGTGCCCGAATCGCTGAAGGAGAAGAGCCTGCTCGCCCTCGACATGGGCTCGCTGATAGCGGGTGCGAAATATCGCGGCGAGTTCGAGGAGCGGCTCAAAGCCGTGCTGTCGGAGGTCGAGGCGGCCGAGGGCGGCATCGTCCTCTTCATCGACGAGATGCACACGCTCGTCGGCGCCGGCAAGGCGGACGGGGCGATGGACGCGTCCAACCTCCTCAAGCCCGCCCTCGCGCGCGGCGAGCTCCATTGCGTTGGCGCGACGACGCTCGACGAATATAGGAAGCACGTCGAGAAGGACGCGGCGCTCGCGCGGCGCTTCCAGCCCGTCTTCGTGTCGGAGCCGACCGTAACCGACACGGTCTCGATCCTGCGCGGGCTGAAGGAGAAGTACGAGCTCCATCACGGCGTGCGAATCGCGGATGCGTCGCTCGTGGCGGCGGCAACGCTCAGCAATCGCTACATCACCGACCGCTTCCTGCCCGACAAGGCGATCGACCTTGTCGACGAGGCGGGCTCGCGGCTGCGGATGCAGGTCGATTCGAAGCCCGAAGCGCTCGACGAGCTCGATCGGCGGATCATCCAGCTCAAGATCGAGCGCGAAGCCCTCCTCAAGGAGACCGACGAGGCCTCGCGAGACAGGCTCGGCCGGCTGGAGAAGGAACTGGCCGATCTCGAGGAGCAGTCGGGCGCGCTGACTGCGGCCTGGCAGGCGGAGAAGGATTCGCTGAAGGGTGCGCAGGACCTCAAGGAGCGGCTCGACCAGGCCCGCTCGGAGTTGGCGCAGGCGCAGCGCTCGGGCGATCTCGCCAAGGCGGGCGAACTTGCCTACGGCCTCATCCCCGATCTCGAGCGCCAGTTGACCGAGGCCGAGGAGACGGGCGAGGCCGGTGACATGGTCCAGGAAGCCGTGACGCCCGACATGATCGCCCACGTCGTCTCGCGCTGGACGGGTGTGCCGGTCGACAAGATGCTGGAGGGCGAGCGCGACAAGCTCCTCAAGATGGAGGACCTCCTTAGCCAGCGCGTCGTCGGACAGGCCGAGGCCGTGCGCGCGGTCGCGACGGCCGTGCGGCGGGCGCGGGCGGGGCTGCAGGACCCGAACCGTCCGATGGGCTCCTTCATGTTCCTTGGGCCGACTGGCGTCGGCAAGACCGAGCTGACCAAGGCGCTCGCCTCCTTCCTCTTCGACGACGAGTCGGCGATGGTGCGCGTCGACATGTCGGAATACATGGAGAAGCACGCCGTCGCGCGGCTCATCGGCGCGCCTCCGGGCTATGTCGGCTACGAGGAGGGTGGTGCCTTGACCGAGGCCGTGCGGCGCCGGCCCTACCAGGTCATCCTCTTCGACGAGATCGAGAAGGCGCATCCCGACGTCTTCAACGTCCTCCTACAAGTGCTCGACGACGGGCGGCTGACGGACGGGCAGGGCCGGGTGGTCGATTTCCGCAACACGCTCATCATCATGACCTCCAATCTCGGCTCGGAGCATCTCACGGCGCTCGGTCCGGAAGGCGAGGTGGACGATGTGCGCGATGCGATCATGGGCACGCTGCGCGGGCATTTCCGGCCCGAGTTCCTCAACCGTGTGGACGAGATCATTCTCTTCCACCGGCTGAAGCGGACCGAGATGGACGCCATCGTCGACATCCAGCTCCACCGCCTCCAAGGGCTCCTCGACGAGCGCAAGATCACGCTCGAGCTCGATGCCGACGCCCGCACCTGGCTCGGCAACAAGGGCTACGATCCCGCCTATGGCGCCCGGCCCTTGAAGCGCGTCATCCAGAAGGAGGTGCAGGACCCGCTTGCCGAGCGGATCCTAGACGGACGGGTGCTCGATGGCGCGATGGTGCGCGTCGGCGTGGAGGACGGTGCGCTGACGTTCGAGACGGGGCCGGGACTCTCGGTCGCGGCCTGACGGGGCGGGCCGGTCGACAGGAGCGGGCGGGGCACCAACGGATGGCGGCCCCGTCCCTTCTCCTTGTGTCGGCAACACTCCTGACGGAAGGGTGTCAGGAGGGGTGTGCGACACATCCTCCCATCGGCCTGCAAGCGTGCGGGCTCGCATATAGGAGGACGCTGACATGACCGATTTCCCACTACCGCAACACGCCGTCGTCTGGGCCGAAATCCCGGTCACCGACATGGACCGGGCCAGGGCCTTCTACGGCGCGGTGCTGGGCCATCCGCTCGTCGACAACACGGACGGTCCGAACCCGATGGCGATTCTGCCCAACGTCAGTCCGCAGACGGGCATTGCCGGCCATCTCTATCCCGGCAAGCCGGCACCGCGCGGGGAGGGGGCGACCGTTCATCTGGCCGCACCGGACGCGCTGGAGACGACGATGGAGCGCGTCCGCGAGGCGGGGGGCGAAGTGCTCTCGCCGCCCATCGCCATCCCCTCGGGCCGCTTCGCCTACTGCTTCGACCTCGACGGCAATTCGATCGGCTTCTTCCAGTTCAACGAAGCCCCGTCCGACCCGGCGCAGTCGTAGGGGCAGGGCCGACAATGCGGCGCGCGGACAGGCTCTTCCGACTGGTGCAGACGCTGCGCGCCGGCCGGCTGACGACGGCCGCGCGCCTCTCCGACGAAATGGAAGTCTCGGTCCGCACCATCTATCGCGACATCGCCGATCTCCAGGCGAGCGGCGTGCCGATCGAGGGCGAGGCCGGGGTCGGCTACGTGATGCGTTCGGGATTCGACCTGCCGCCCCTGATGTTCACGCAAGAGGAGATCGTCGCGCTCGTTCTCGGCGCCCGCATGGCGGCGGCCTGGGGCGGAACGCGGACCGTTACGGCCGCGCGCGATGCGCTCTCCAAGATCGAATCGGTGTTGCCCGATGCCGGCGAGGCCCGCGCCGCGCTCGCCCGCCTCTATGCGCCGAACTACGCCCTGTGCGACGCGGAGCGGATCCGGCTCGATCTCCTCGATGCGGCGGTGGCCCGGCAGGAGACCGTTCGTCTCGCCTATCGTACCGAAGACGGGACGGCGAGCGAGCGACGCGTGCGCCCGCTCGGGCTCTGGTTCTGGGGCGCGACGTGGACGCTCGTCGCCTGGTGCGAGCTGCGCGACGATTTTCGAATGTTCCGCATCGACCGCATCGCCGCCGTCACG
Source organism: uncultured Alphaproteobacteria bacterium (assembly GCA_963842125.1). Taxonomy (GTDB): domain Bacteria; phylum Pseudomonadota; class Alphaproteobacteria; order Rhizobiales; family CAWCWK01; genus CAWCWK01. The sequence continues at coordinate 1,170,157 of CAWJFE010000001.1, forward strand.
GCGACCGGCGAGCGCTATCCGATCGAGCCCGGCCAGAGCCTCGCCGACATGGAGGACAAGGTGGAGGCCGAAGAGGGGTGCCGCATGCCGCCCGACCCGTTCGCCTAGAGCCGTTCCAGCGGCGGTGCGATAGCACCGCAGCGTAGGGAACCGCGACAACACAATGCGCTAGAGCGCGTTCGGTGAATGGATAGGAACCGGACGTGCTCTGAAATGTGTCCGGCGAAGGCGAGAACGCGCCGGAGCGTGAGGACCTGCGGCAGGACGTGACGAGTGACCCGGTTCGAGACCGTCTGGTCTGGTAGGCGTCCCTGCCCCCGGCCGTCATGCTCGGGCACCGATCCGAGAATCCAGGGGCGCAGAATCCAGGGGCGCAATAGGCAGGATCTACGTCCGACCTCCCGACCGATCGAACGCTTTGCAACGGTCCGCCACGATCAGATCAATGCGATCGTCGCTGGTCGTCCTCGGGTCGGTGCCCGAGGACGAGGCGGGGAGAGTGACGGACGAGCCGGCGTTTCCAGGCCCAGCCTCGAGGGCGTTCGGCGAACGGATGCGATTCGGACGTGGCCTGAAACGCGCTACCGACCGGCGAGCTGGGCGATTCGCTCGTCCGGCTGCATCAGTCCGTCGATCCGGGCCTTCTCGGCCTCGAACTCGGCCAGCTGCTCGCCCGAAAGCTCGACCGTGCGGGGCACCTTGATGCGCATCGGATCGACGGGGCGGCCGTTGACGTGGACTTCGTAGTGAAGGTGCGGGCCGGTCGAGAGGCCGGTCGAGCCGACATAGCCGATGATCTGACCCTGGCGGACGCGAACGCCCGGCTTGATGCCCGACGCGTAGCGGGTCATGTGGCTATAGGTCGTCTCATAGCCGTTGGCATGGCGCAGCGCGACCTGATTACCGTAGCCGCCTGCCCACGAGGCCTTCTCGACCGTGCCATCGCCGGACGCGAAGATGGGCGTGCCGCGCGGCGCCGAATAGTCGATACCGTTATGCATCCGGCTATAGCGCAATACGGGGTGCCGGCGCATGCCGAAGGGCGAGCGGAACTTGCCGGACGCGATGGGCTTGCGCATCAGGAACTTGCGGGCGCTGCGGCCGTCCTCGTCGAAATAGCCGTAGGTACCGTCCTCGAGCTCGTAGCGGTAGTAGCGGTGCGTGGTGCCGCCGACGGTCAGCGAGGCGTGGACGATGTCCTGCGGCTCGCGCGTGACGGGATCGACCTCGTAGAAGACGTTGAGCGCGTCGGTGGCCGTGACGGCGCTGCGGAAATTGACGTCGAAGGTGAAGATGCCGACGAGCTCCTCGGCGAGATCGCGCGGCAGACCGTGCTTCAGCGTGGTCTCGTAAAGGCTGGCATAGAGCTGCGTGCCGCCCGAGCCGCCGCGCGTGGGCGCGGCCAACTCGACATCGTCCGGCACACCGACGACGAGGAAGGCGCCGGCCGTCGAGGCCACGACGGTGCCGAGATGGGCGCCCTCGCGGAACGCGCTGACGCGGCGTAGGCGAAGGCTGGGCGCAAAGGCGATCTCGTCGCCGGGCACAAAGGCGATCTCGATCTGATCGCCGGGCACCAGCGCGTCGAGTTCCAGACCGGTATCGGCCAGGCGCGCCGAGGACGGCTCGGCACCGGCCGCGACGAGGATGGAGGCGATCGTATCACCGGCCCGAACCTCGACGATGACGGGCTCGTTCTCCTCGACCCCGTCATGGACGGCGCCCGATTTCGTGACGGCCGTCATGTTCTCGGCGAGGCCTGGGCGCACGATGGCGGCGTAGGCGTCGAGCTCGGTCGGACCGAACTGGTTGAGCGGATCGAAGGGCGCGTCGAGCCCCAGGGAGACCGGCTGCAGGGGAGCGAAGGCGCTCGCGCTCGTCGTGAGGCCCGGTGCGCCGGCCGTCGCGGCAAGGTTCGCCGTGGCAAGGTTCGCCGTGGCAAGGTTCGTACCGGCAAGGTTCGTGCCGGCAAGGTCCGTTGCGGCAAGGTCCGTTGCGGCAAGGCTCGCCGCGACCGGATTGGCTGACGGCGACAGGCTGGCGACGCGCACCATGCCCTCACCGGTCTGGCGACGCGGCGCGGTATCGAAGGCGGCGATCTGGCGAACCTGCGCCATGATCTCGGCCATGTCGCGCGTGTCGGCGGCATCGTCCGCCTCGTCGTCGCTCAGGAGCGCGTCGTCGAGCGGCGACATCACGAGGGCGGCCGATTCGAGCAGCGCGTTCGGGTCGTCATCGGGCGCCGCACGGCGCGCTGGTGTGTCCTTGCCCTGCGAATAGACGCTGAGCGGATTGAAGGGCTCGAGGTCGGCCGTCAGGTCGGACCGGCTCATCGCGAGGCCGG
>CAWJFE010000001.1:1177500-1576155 GCA_963842125.1 uncultured Alphaproteobacteria bacterium
TTCCGACCTGCACGAATGGCGTAACGACTTCCCCGCTGTCTCCAACATCGACTCAGCGAAATTGAATTCCCCGTGAAGATGCGGGGTTCCTGCGGTTAGACGGAAAGACCCCGTGCACCTTTACTGCAGCTTTACACTGGCATTCGTGTCATCATGTGCAGGATAGGCGGAAGACTTTGAAGCGTGGGCGTCAGCTCATGTGGAGTCACCCTTGAGATACCGCCCTTGATCACATGGATGTCTAACCGCGGCCCGTTATCCGGGTCCGAGACAGTGTATGGCAGGCAGTTTGACTGGGGCGGTCGCCTCCCAAATCGTAACGGAGGCGCGCGATGGTGAGCTCAGAGCGGTCGGAAATCGCTCGTTGAGTGCAATGGCATAAGCTCGCCTGACTGTGAGGCCGACAGGCCAAGCAGAGACGAAAGTCGGTCATAGTGATCCGGTGGTCCCTCGTGGATGGGCCATCGCTCAACGGATAAAAGGTACGCCGGGGATAACAGGCTGATACTGCCCAAGAGTCCATATCGACGGCAGTGTTTGGCACCTCGATGTCGGCTCATCACATCCTGGGGCTGGAGCAGGTCCCAAGGGTTTGGCTGTTCGCCAATTAAAGTGGTACGTGAGCTGGGTTTAGAACGTCGTGAGACAGTTCGGTCCCTATCTGCCGTAGGTGTTCGAGACTTGAGAGGATCTGTCCCTAGTACGAGAGGACCGGGATGGACGAACCTCTGGTGGACCTGTTGTGGCGCCAGCCGCATAGCAGGGTAGCTAAGTTCGGAAGGGATAACCGCTGAAAGCATCTAAGCGGGAAGCCTACCTCGAAACGAGGTCTCGCATGAGAGCCGTGGAAGACCACCACGTCGATAGGTCGGGTGTGGACGCGCAGCAATGCGTGAAGCTTACCGATACTAATAGCTCGATCGACTTGATCACCCTCATTTGCCAATGCCCATCACATCACCGGCCAAGGCCGGTGATGATCGTCTTGCCTCGCGCCGGCGGGCTGGAATGACGTGCCGACGCACGCATGCCAGTAGCCGCCAGCCCGATAGGCAAGCGACGGCAAATGACGAAACATCATCAGACCAACTGCCAACAAACCCGCGCGAAGCACATCCCAGCCCGCCGGCGCAAGGCAATAATGCTTCATCTAACTGTTGCTCGTCAGCCTGGTGGCTATGGCGGGGGACCCCCACCCGATCCCATCCCGAACTCGGCCGTGAAAACCCCCAGCGCCGATGGTACTCCGTCTCAAGACGCGGGAGAGTAGGTCGCCGCCAGGCCCACAAGCAACAGAACACCCTCGCAATACAACACACACAACGCCCGGCATGGATGAAACCACGCCGGGCGTAACTGCATTCGAACATAAAGAACGGCGCAGATCACGAACAAAAAACCCAACCATAACGAAACAATGATCTGCTCAAACCTTCAAAGCAGGTCAGCCGCGACACGCGCAAAAACATCGCTAAACATTGCGGGCGTCAGAACCCGCGTGTTCGTGTTGTAGCGAGAGCAGTGATAGCTGTCGTAAACGGAGATACTGCAGCCGGCGATATCATGACCGTACACCGCGCCGTGGCCGAACGGGTTCGCTGACAGGCGGATGCCCAACGCTCGCGATAGGGCATCGTGCGCGATCTTGCCCAGGCAGACGATCGATTCAAGCTTCGTCATCTCGCCGATGACGGCGGAAAGGTACGTGGTGCAGGTCTTGATCTCCTCCGCCGTCGGCTTGTTCTGGGGCGGCACGCAGCGGACGGCATTGGTAACTCTGACATCTCGTAGCTCTAGCGAGTCGTCCGGCTTCGCATCGAACGTACCCGATGCGAAGCCATGACGAACGAGCGTCTCGTAGAGAAGCCAGCCGGCGTGATCTCCCGTGAAGGGGCGCCCGGTCGTGTTCGCGCCTTTCACGCCTGGAGCAAGCCCGACGACGAGCAGTCTCGCGTCCAGCGGCCCCCAGGATGGGACCGGCGCATTGAATGCGCCCGGCGCAGTTGCCCGGTTCGCCTGCCTATAGGCGACCAATCGCGGGCAAGCAGGACAGTCCAGAGGCGGATCGCTTGGATGGAGCGGGATTGGGACAGTGTTCATGGCGATGGCATAGCTGAGAAGGCCGGGACGGGTCCATCGTTTCCGGTAGGCGTGCCCGGCAAGCCCCTCTCGGTCGTCCGCGAGCAGCGGCACGTTGTCAAACGTTCGGATGCTGACGTCTGACCGACGGGGTCCAGCGCTATCGTACGGGGCGGCTTCCCGGTTTTACGGGTGGGATGGCTGCGAGGTCGGCGGGAAGTTCATCGGGCGCATAGTCCGGCACGAGCATGCTGGCGGCCGAGACGAGCGGCACGCCGACATCGGCCCGTCCATCAGAGCGATCGATGAGGCACGCGGCGGCTCTGACCGTCCCGCCATGGGCCTCGATGCAAGCGATCGTCTCTCGGATCGACAATCCGGTCGTGACGATGTCCTCGACGACGAGACAGCGCAGGCCCGACCCTATCGTGAAGCCGCGGCGCAATGCGAAGTCGTCTCCGACGCGCTCCAGCCACATGGCGGGCAGCTTCATGTGGCGCGCCGTCTCATAGCCCGGGATGAGGCCGCCAAGGGCCGGGGATACGATGGCGTCGAACGGCCCGAGCCCGCTCTCCTCGACGGCTTGGGCGAGAAGCCGACACGCCTGCTCCGTCAGATCGGGGCGCATGAAGACGAAGGCCTTCTGGATGTATATCGGGCTGCGCCGCCCGGACGACAGGATGAAGTGGCCGTCCATGAGGGCGCCCGCCTCGCGGAAGATGTCGAGGACTGTTTCGGTCATGCGAACTTTGGTCATGGCGTTTGTGTTTCGGTCGCGGCCGCGTTTTCCAACCGATGCGCCTCGCTGACGGCATCCTGCGTGCGTAGGCGCGATAGGATCGTGTTGAGATGGCGCAGGTTCCATACCTCGAGATCGATCCGCATCTCGTGGCAGCCGGTCATGCGATTGGTCATCGACATGTTGTCGATATTGGCATCGCCATCCGCGATGATGCGGGCGATCTCGGCCAGCGCGCCCGGCCTGTTCTCCACCGTCACGACGATGGTCGCGGGAAAGCGGATCGGCTTGGCGACATCGGTGTCCCACCGGAGGTCGAGCCAGCGATCGGGCGTGTCGTAGTGAAGCGCGAGGTCGGGCGAGTGGATCGGGTAGACGACGATCGCATCGTCCGAGACGATGCCGACGATGCGGTCGCCCGGCACGGCGCCGCCCGGTGCGAAGCGGACCTCTGCGTCGCGCTTCAGCCCGCGCAACGGCAGGCCGCCATCCTCGTTCTCGGCGAAGCGGAACTCGATGCCGTTGCGGTCCTTCAGCGAGAACCAGCCTTCATCCGTCGGATCCTTGCCCGGCTTCGGGCCGGCGGCGTAGTCGGGATGGACGGCACGCAGAACGTCGGCGGGGCGCATCTCGGCCCGTCCGATGGCGATCAACACGTCCTCGACGCTCGACCGCGCGAGGCGCCGCAGTACGGCCTCGATGTCGGAATCGGCATAGACCTTGCCGGCATTGGCGAAGCGGCGCTCCAAGATGCCGCGCCCGATCTCGCTGAATTGCGCCCGTGCCGAGGCGCGGGTGGCGCGCCGGATGGCGGATTTCGCCTTGCCCGTGACCGCGATCGCCTCCCAGGCGGGGAGGGGCTGCTGGCTCTCGGAGGTCAGCACCTCCACCTCGTCGCCATTGGTGAGGACGGCGTTGATGGTCGAGAGCCGCCCGTTCACCTTGGCGCCGACATAGGCGTTGCCGATGCCGGTGTGGACGGCATAGGCGAAGTCTATCGGCGTCGCGCCGCGCGGCAGCGAGATGACCTTGCCCTTGGGCGTGAAGCAGAAGACCTGGTCCTGGAAGAGTTCCAGCTTGGCGTGTTCGAGAAATTCCTCGGCGCTCGCGCCCTCGGCGAGGAGGTCGATCGTGCGGCGCAGGTTGGCATAGGCGTAGGCATCGTCCTGGCGGCCGCCCTCACGCTTGACGCCGCCATGGAGCGTGTTGGCGCAAGGGGCTTCGCCGAAGGCGCCGTCATTCTTCGCGCGCTCCTTGTAGAGCGCATGTGCGGCGATGCCGTATTCGGCGACCTCGTCCATCTCGCGCGTGCGGATCTGAAGCTCGACGCGCTGGCGGTGGGTGTCGACGACGGTCGTGTGGATCGAGCGGTAGTCGTTCTGCTTCGGCGTCGAGATATAGTCCTTGAACCGGCCGGGGACGACGCGCCAGGTCGTATGGGCCATGCCGAGGACGAGGTAGCAGGACGCGACATCGGGCACGACGACGCGAAAGCCGACAATGTCGGACAGCTGCTCGAAGCCGATCGATTTGCGCTGCATCTTGCGCCAGATCGAATAAGGCTTCTTCTCGCGCCCGATAACGTGCGCCTCGATGCCGTTGGCGGCGAGCCGGTCGGCCAGATCCTGTCGGATCTCCGCGATCACCTCGGCATTGCGGGTGTGCTGGCGGGCGAGGCGCTCGACGATCCGGGCGTGCGCGTCGGGCTGTAGGACTTCGAAGGACAGCTCCTCCAGCTCGTCGCGCGCGCTCTGCATGCCCATGCGGCCGGCGAGCGGCGCGTAGATGTCGATCGTCTCCTGCGCGATGCGCTCGCGCTTATAGGCGGGCATGGCGCCGAGCGTGCGCATGTTGTGCATGCGGTCGGCGAGCTTGATGAGGAGGACGCGCGCGTCGGTCGCGATGGCGAGGAGGAGCTTCCTCAGGTTCTCGGCCTGTTCGGCCTTCTTGGAGACGAGGTCGAGTTGGCCGATCTTCGTCAGCCCGTCGACGAGCTGGGCTATGTCCGGCCCGAAGAGCTCGCGCAATTCCTCCACCGTCGTCTCGGTATCCTCGACCGTGTCGTGCAGGAGAGCGGCGGCGATGGTCGCGTCGTCGAGATGGAGATCGGTGAGGATCGCAGCGACCTCGATCGGGTGCGAGAAATAGGGCGCGCCCGATTTGCGCCGCTGGTGGCCATGCGCGCGCATGGCGTAGACATAGGCCTTGTTGAGCAAGGCCTCGTCGGCATTCGGATTGTATTGCTGAACCCGCTCGACGAGCTCGTATTGCCGCATGATCGGCGGATGGGGATCGACGGGCTTCCTCGGAGCGCGGCGATGCTCGGCAAGCGCTTTCTCGGCTGCGGCGAGCGCCGCCGCCACACCGGCCTCGTCGCCGTCCCCAGACGTCTCGTCCGCGACACGCTCTCCGGGAGAAGGCTCGATAGACGTCTGCTGGAAAGCCGTCATCGGCGAAGGCTCCAGGCCGCAGTGCGGAAGGCCGGACGACACGGCGCCAGGCGCGGCCTGCGCGCCCGGTGCGGTTCGTGTCGTCGGTCCCTCGACATGGGTGCGGCGTTCGCGATCAATCCTCGCGTTTCTCCGGCGGGGGCACGAGGCCCTCGAGACCGCGCAGCAGCTCGGCCTCGCTCATGCGCTCGAAGGACATGTCGGGGCCGGGCTGCATCGGCTTGGCCTCTTCGGGCGCCGGTGCGGGCTCGGGCTCGTCGACCTCGACATAGCGCTGCAGCGAGTGGATGAGATCCTCCTTGAGATCATCGGGCTGCAGCTTCTCGTCGGCGATCTCGCGCAGCGCCACGACGGTGTTCTTGTCGCGGTCGCGATCGACGGCGAGCGGCGCGCCCGACGCGATCATGCGCGCGCGGTGCGCTGAGAGAAGGATGAGGTCGAACCGGTTGTCGACCTTGTCGACGCAGTCCTCGACGGTGACGCGTGCCATGGAATAGCTCCTCGGTGTCGCGGTCGGGTGATGGTCTCGCACCAGTCCCGCCGCCTTGGTCCTTCACGCCGGCTGAAGCGACATCGTGCGGCGACGATCAGGCCGGACCCTCGATCACGTGCGAGGAGGCTGGCGAGAAAACGCGCGTCGTCCCTAAAGCTCAAGCGAAGTCTTCTACATAAGCGGAAGATCGATCTCGCACAAGCGAAAGACGCCACGTCTTGACGGGCCGGACGCCTGCGCTTTCCTCATTGGGGAATGCCAGGGTCATGATGCCGCCGACCGTCTTCACTGCATGGTCAAAATTGTCTGCGATCCCAAGTTCCGAGATTGGGGGGCATGGGGCTCCTGCTGACATCAGCCGAGGAGTCGCGACGGCCGCAATGCTGTTCAAGCGTCGCAGCATACAGCCCGTCCGGGGGCGCCTCCGGCATGCGCTCTGGCCGAGGGCCGGCTGGGCGCGCGCCTCGCGCTATCTGGCCAAGCGCGCGATTCGCATCGCCGCGACGCCGCACGCCGTGGCGGCCGGGCTCGCCATGGGGGCGCTATCCTCCTTCACGCCGTTTCTCGGGCTGCACTTTCTCCTCGCCTTCGCGCTGGCGGCGCTGCTGGGCGGCAACATGCTGGCGGCGGCGCTCGGTACCGCGATCGGCAATCCGCTGACCTTCCCGCTCATCTGGGCCGCGTCCTTCAAACTCGGGCGGTGGGTGCTGGGCGAGCCGGGCGGGCAGGAACTGGTGGGCGAGCCCGTCAACCTGCTGCGCGATTCCTATTTCAACGTCGGCCCGATGCTCTGGCCGATGCTGGTCGGCGGACTGGTGATGGGGCTGCCCATAGCGCTCGTCGTCTACATCGTCGCGCGCGGCACCGTCGCCGCCTTCCAGCGACAGCGCAGAGAGCGGCTCGGCAAGGTCGTGATCGACGCGCCCTAGCGCTCGAGTCGGGTGCGGCCTCGCTAGAGCGGCTTCTGCAACGCTCGATTCGGTAGGCGACGTTACGTCCTGCCGTCATTCTCGGGCACCGACCCGAGATCGAGGGGCGCAGTATGCAGACCTCTGTCCGACCTTCCGCCCGATCGCACGGCTCGCCCAGGTTCGCCTACGATCTGGGCGATGCGATCGACGCTCTGGATCCTCGGGTCGGTGCCCGAGGATGACGAGGAGGATAGGGGAGAGGTCAGGCCAACGCTTGTGAGAACGGCGCTAGGCGCGATCCCCTCCCTCGCTCTTGTCTGAGAACATCGTTTCGGCGCGACCGGCCTCGCCGGGGCCCGACCTTGATCGCTGGCCTTGGTGATGGGGCCCGCCTATATCGCTCCTACGCGATCGAATCGGACTGCTGCACATGACCTCATCGCCCGATAGCATTCGGCTCGGCGTGAACATCGATCACGTCGCGACGCTGCGCAATGCGCGGGGCGGGCCCTATCCCGATCCCGTTCGCGCGGCGCGGCAGGCGGCGGAGGCGGGTGCCGACGGCATCACGGCGCATCTGCGCGAGGACCGCCGCCACATTCGCGACGAGGATATCGCGCGCCTCGTCGCCGAGATCGATCTGCCACTCAACTTCGAAATGGCGGCGACGGACGAGATGGTCGCGATCGCGCTCAAGACGCAGCCCCACGCCGCCTGCCTCGTGCCGGAGCGGCGCGAGGAGCGGACGACCGAAGGCGGGCTCGATGCGGCCGGTCAGCACAACCGCCTGGCGCCGCTCGTTGCGTCCCTGGCGGATGCCGGCATTCGCGTCTCGCTCTTCATCGCGCCAGAGGCCCGGCAGATCGAGGCGGCAGCCTCCCTGCGGGCGCCCGTGGTCGAGCTTCACACCGGCACCTATTGCGAGGCCATCCTCGCCGGCGACGCGGCGCTGGAAGCCTCGGAGCTGGCGCGTCTGCGCGAGGCCGCGCACCTTGCACACGCGGCCGGCATCGAGGTCCATGCCGGGCACGGCCTCACCTTCGAGACGGCCGGGCCGATCGCCGCGTTGCCGCATGTGGCCGAACTCAATATCGGCCACTTCCTCATCGCCGAGGCCGTCTTCATGGGTCTCGGCAATGCGATCGCGCGGATGCGCGGTGTGATGAAGGACGGGCTTCTCCAACGCTCCGAGGCGGCGTGATCCGGTGCGCGTGAAGCTAGCCTCATGATTCTCGGCATCGGCAACGACCTCATCGACCTGCGTCGCATCAAGGCGACGCTCGATCGGTTCGGCGACCGCTTCACGCATCGCGTCTTCACGGAAGAGGAACGCCGTCGCTGCGAGCGCGCGGCCGACCCCTCCGCGCCCTATGCCCGCCGCTTCGCCGCCAAGGAGGCCTGTTCCAAGGCGTTGGGCACGGGAATCGCGCAGGGCGTGGCGTGGCGTGAGATCGGCGTGGCGCGCCCGCGCGGGCAGGGGCCGACGATTCGACTGACCGGCGGTGCCCAGGCCGCGCTCGATCGGCTTTGGGCGCGCGGGGAGGCGGAGGGTTTGTTGTTGAACGGCCACAGTCCACGCATACATGTCACCATGACGGACGATCATCCGCTCGCGCAGGCGATCGTCATAATTTCGGCGGTGCCGTCCCGCCTTGATGGCTGAGGTTGGCGGGCTCTCCGGCGGCGGCGCAGGCGCGCTCGCTCCGAAAGGCGACGCGACCCATGGCGGATATCACGACGAGCATCGACGCGGCGGACACCGACGGGCAGACCCCCGTCCTCGCTTCATCGAAGGGACGAGAGGCAGGGCCGGTGGCTGTGGGTACGCACAAAGAGGTGAAGGCCGAAAAGGGAGGCCTTGGCGAGACCGTCAAGGTGATCCTTCAGGCCTTGCTGCTCGCCCTCGTGGTGCGCACGCTGCTCTTCCAACCCTTCAACATCCCCTCGGGCTCGATGAAGCCGACGCTGCTCGTGGGCGACTACATCTTCGTCTCCAAGTTCTCCTACGGCTACAGCCGCTACTCGGCGCCGCTCGGCCTGCCGCTCTTCGACGGCCGGGTCTTCGGCGATACGCCCGCGCGCGGCGACGTGGCGGTCTTCAAGTTGCCGGCCGACCCGCGCATCGACTACATCAAGCGCGTCATCGGTCTGCCGGGCGACCGGGTGCAGATGCGCGAGGGCATCCTCCATATCAACGATGTCGCGGTCGACAAGTCACGCGTCGAGGACTTTCAGGAGACGAGCGCCTCCGGCCGGGTCCAGACCGTGCAGCGCTATATCGAGACGCTGCCCAACGGCGTCTCCTACGAGGTCCTCGACCTGACGCCCAACGGCATGAGCGACAACACGCGCGAATACGTCGTGCCCGAGGGCCATTATTTCATGATGGGCGACAACCGGGACAACTCGACGGACAGCCGCGTCCTGAGCGCGGTCGGCTTCGTGCCGTTCGACAATTTCGTCGGCCGCGCCAACGTGATCTTCTTCTCCGTCCGCAACGGGGCCCGCGCGTGGGAACTCTGGCGCTGGCCGTGGACGGTCCGCTGGGACCGCCTGCTCGACAGCGCGCAGAGCGGCGCGTGAGCCGCATCGCGCGTTCGTGATACCATGACCTCGTAACGCCAGACCTTCCATCATGACGAAGAAGCGCGGCCCGAGCCGCAAGGGCGCCCGCCCGCGCCCCATGTCCGGCGCTCGCGACGAGGATCTCGAGGCCCGGCTCGGCCACACGTTCGCCGACCGCGACCTCCTGGAGCGCGCGCTCACGCACCCGAGCGCGGTACGCGGCGGCGCGCGATCGACCTATCAGAGGCTCGAGTTCCTGGGCGACCGCGTGCTCGGCCTCGTCGTCGCCGACGCGCTGCTCGACGCCTTTCCGAACGCGCCGGAGGGCGAGCTGGCCAAACGGCACACGCAGATGGTCCGCGCCGAGGCCTGCGCCGACGTCGCGCAGACCCTCGATCTCGGACCCCACATGCGCGTGGCCGCCGCCGAGCGGCGCGGCGGTGCGGGCGCGATCAAGGCGACGATCCTGGCCGACGCGGTCGAGGCGCTGATCGGAGCCGTCTACCGCGACGCTGGTTACGAGGCCTCGCGCGCGCTCGTTCTCGCCCACTGGCCCAAGGGCATGGAAGGCGAAGGGCGTCTCACCGACGCGAAGTCCATGCTACAGGAATGGGCGTTGGCGAAGGGCCGCGCGATCCCGGTCTATGACGAGGTCTCGCGCGAGGGGCCGGACCACGCGCCCGTCTTCGTCATCAGCGCCACCGTCGAGGGCGTCGCGCCGGCCGAGGCGGCGGGCCACTCGAAGCGCGAGGCGGAGCAGGCGGCGGCGCAGACGCTCCTCAGGCGCGAGGGCGTTCTGCGGGGCAGCGCATCGGGCAAGGCGCCGGACAAGACATCGGACAAAGGATCGGAATGACCATCGAGGACGGCGACATCACCAAGGCGCAGACGGACACCGCGAGCGCCGACACGGCCACGCCGGACGGGGAGGGCACCCGCTCGCTCTTCGTCGCCATGCTGGGCGCGCCCAATGCGGGCAAGTCGACGCTGGTCAACGCGCTCGTCGGCGCCAAGGTCGCGATCGTGACCCACAAGGTGCAGACGACGCGGGCACTGACGCGCGGCATCGTCATGGACGGGCGCACGCAGGTCGTCCTCGTCGATACGCCCGGCGTCTTCGCGCCCAAGCGCCGTCTCGACGAGGTGATGGTGCGAACCGCGTGGGGCGGGGCATCGGACGCCGATCTCATCTGCCTCCTCATCGACGCACGGCGCGGGCTCGACGAGGAGAACGCGCGGCTCATCGCCGGCCTCAGGGACGTCGCGAAACCGCGCTATCTCGTCCTCAACAAGATCGACCTCCTGCCCCGCGATCGTCTGCTCGCGCTCGTCGCTAGCCTCAACGAGGCGCTGCCCTTCGACGAGACCTTCCTCGTGTCCGCGCTGACCGGCGATGGCGTGGCCGACCTGCGCACGGCCCTCGTGAAGGCCGCCCGTCCCGGCCCCTGGTTCTATGCCGACGATCAGCTCTCCGACCTTCCCATGCGCCAGCTCGCGGCCGAGATCACGCGCGAGAAGCTGATGCTGCGCGTCCATGACGAGTTGCCCTATCAGATCCATGTCGAGACCGAGAGCTGGAAGACGCTGCGCTCCGGCGCCGCGCGTGTCGACCAGACGATCTACGTCACCCGCGACGGCCACAAGAAGATCGTCATCGGTGCCGGCGGCGCGACCATCAAGGCGATCGGCGCCGAAGCGCGCGCGGAACTGAAGGCGATGCTCGATACCGACGTCCAGCTCTTCCTTTTCGTCAAGGTGCGCGACTGGCTGAGCGACCCGGAGCGCTACACCGCTATGGGTCTGGAGTACTCGAACAAGTAAGCCGCTACGTTCACTTGAGACGCGTCGCGAACGCTTGATTAACCACGAACGCCGGTCAATAACGGCGTTAACTCCCCGTTTCCCCCCGTCCTCGCATTCTACGAACAGCTTCAGGACGAAGCAGCCCGGTGCGTATCGCCGGGTCGTATAGTCGCCGGTCCTCCACCCGCATCGACGCCTCGCGGGATGGGTCGGCAACCCAAGAACGGGATGAGTACCATGGCTTCCGATATTCAGCTTTCCCAGGCGGTTCGCTCGAACCTCCTCTCGCTTCAGAACACCGCCGAGATGATGAGCCGCACGCAGACGCGCCTCGCCACCGGCAACAAGGTCAACTCGGCCCTCGACAATCCGATCAACTTCTTCACCGCGTCCGGCCTCAACGCCCGCGCGGCCGAGCTGAACGGTCTCCAGGATTCGATGTCGAACGCGATCTCGACCATCGAGGCCGCCGACAAGGGCCTGACGGCGATCACCAAGATCACCGAGCAGATGCAGGCCACCGTCCGTCAGGCCATGCAGGTGACGACCGAGGACCTGTCGTTCACCGGCACGGTCGCGCCGCGCCGACTACACTGCAACCGCCGACGGCGAGAACGTCAACCTCGGTGTTTCCGTCGACGGTAACGCTTTCGTGCTGAACGCGGTCACTGCCGACACGGGCGACGACGTGACAGCGTCAGGACATCGTTGACGGCATCAACGACGTCGCTCGTACGGCCACGACTGACGCTCAGTATGTCCGTGCGTCGCTGAACACGGATGGCACGATTACGGTCACGGCCGTTGGCGGTCGTGAGCTCTCGATCGAGACCGGCGGTGGTGCCGCCACGACAGCCACCGACGCTACGACCCAGACCAACCAGATGATCTTCGGCGCTCGACCCTGCTGGTCTCACGATCCCGCAATACGTCAGTCGATCGGTGGTAACCTGCAGATCGATCGCACGGAAGCCAACGAGAAGCGCAAGCGAGTTCGCCCAGCAGTACAACGATCTGCGCGCGCAGCTCGGCGATCTGGCGTCCGACGCGTCCTTCAACGGCGTCAACCTCCTGCAGGGCGACGACCTGAAGGTCGTCTTCAACGAGCTGACCGGCTCGCAGCAGTCCAAGCTCGACATCAAGGGCGAGTACCTGGACTCCGATAGCCTTGGCGTCGGCAAGGCGCACATCTGGGGTGGTACTGACGCCTTCAACCCCAACCCGCTGGAGATCGACTTCCAGTCGGACAGCGATGACGGCGGTCTCGAGGATGCCCTCAACCAGCTGACCAACTCGCTGTCGAGCCTGCGCTCGACCGCTGCCAAGTTCGGCTCGGCGCTGTCGGTCGTGGAGATCCGCTCGGACTTCACGAAGGACATGGTCAACACGCTTCAGTCCGGCGCCGCCGACCTGACGCTGGCCGACACCAACGAGGAAGGCGCCAACATGCTCGCCCTCCAGACGCGCCAGCAGCTCTCCTCGACGGCGCTCTCGCTGTCGAGCCAGGCCGACCAGGCCGTGCTGCGTCTCTTCTAGGACGCCGCGTAGGGTACCTCGCGTACCTCAGAGACGGAGAAGGGCGGCCCATCGGGCCGCCCTTTTCTCGTTCCCGAACCCCTTTTTCGTCATGGTGAACGATCGCCGCGCTCACACGTCTCGATCTGGGGCGATTCTGCGGAGGCCGGCAAAAATGGCCCGTTCCAGCGTTTACGAGACCTAAACGCCGATCCGGCATGGTTAACCCAAGCTTCTCTCATGGAGCCGGGGACGAGGATCGTCCGCAACCAGCCCACCCAGGAACGGGATATTACCATGGCCTCCGATATTCAGCTTTCCCAGGCCGTTCGCTCGAACCTCCTCTCGCTTCAGAACACCGCCGAGATGATGAGCCGCACGCAGACGCGTCTCGCCACCGGCAACAAGGTCAACTCGGCCCTCGACAACCCGATCAACTTCTTCACCGCGTCCGGCCTCAACGCCCGTGCCGCAGAGTTGAACGGCTTGCAGGACGCGATGTCGAACGCGATCTCGACCATCGAGGCCGCCGACAAGGGCCTGACGGCGATCACCAAGATCACCGAGCAGATGCAGGCCACCGTTCGTCAGGCCATGCAGGTCAAGGCCGCCGATGCCAGCTACATGGGCGCCGCCGCCCCGGCCCTCGGCACTCCGATCGCGAACGGCGAAGAGGTCAACCTCGAGGTTCGCGTCGGCGACAGCCAGGTGATGCTGAACGCCTATACCAACGACACCGGCTCTCCCCAGACGCTGACGGCGCAGGACATCGTCGACGGCATCAACGACGCCGCCCGGACCGCGAAGGACGATGGCCAGTACGTTCGCGCCGAGCTCGACACGTCGGGCAATGTCAAAATCTCGGCCGTGGGCGGGCGACCCCTCGGCATCGTCGCCAGCGACGCGGCCACCGGTACGACGCCCACGGCTGGCCCGCCGGTGGTACAGACCAACTCGAACGAGTTCATCCTGGGCGCGTTGCCGGCCGCTGGTGCGGAGCCGGCCAACACCAAGCTCGTCGCCGCCGTCGTCGGCCCGCCGGCCATCGACGAGCATCTCCAGATCGAGCGTTCCGAGCCGAACGAGAAGCGCCGCGAGTTCGCCGAGCAGTTCAACGAACTGCGCGAGCAGCTCGGCGATCTGGCCGAGGACGCATCCTTCAACGGCGTCAACTTGCTTCAGGGCGACAATCTCAAGGTCGTCTTCAACGAGCTGACCGGCGCGCAGCAGTCCATGATCGAGATCAAGGGCACCTACACCGATACCGATGCTCTCGGGGTTGGCAAGGCGCATGTCTGGGGTGGCTCGTCGGGCGCCTACAATCCCGATCCGCTCGAAATCGACTTTCAGTCCGACAGCGCGACCGGCGGCCTCGAGGATGCCCTCAACCAGTTGACCTTGTCGCTATCCGAGCTGCGCTCGACCGCCGCCAAGTTCGGCTCGGCCCTCTCGGTCGTCGAGATCCGCTCGAACTTCACCCAGGACATGGTCAACACGCTCCAGACGGGCTCGGCCAAGCTCACGCTGGCCGACACCAACGAGGAAGGCGCCAACATGCTCGCCCTCCAGACCCGCCAGCAGCTCTCCTCGACGGCGCTCTCGCTGTCGAGCCAGGCCGACCAGGCCGTGCTGCAGCTGTTCTAGGTCGCAAAGCCACAAGGCCCGAAGGATTCGGGTTCGCCTCGAAGAATTCGGGGGGTATGGGAAGGGGCTGCCGCAAGGCGGCCCCTTTTCGCGTCCGCCGCCCTCTTTTGCATTTCGCTCCGCCCGTGCGACAGACGGAGAAACGATCGGGGGAGGGCGCGAGCCTTGGCGCAGGACGATGTGAACGACGACCTCCAGACGCAGGCCCGCCGGGCGGCGCTCGACTATCACGCGCTGCCGCGCCCCGGAAAGCTGGAGATCCGGCCGACCAAGCCGCTCTCCTCCCCGCGCGATCTCGCCCGCGCCTACAGCCCCGGCGTCGCCTTCGCCTCGCTCGCCATCGCGGAGGACCCGGCCAACGCGGCGCTCTACACGTCGCGCGGCAATCTCGTCGCCGTCGTCTCCAACGGCTCGGCCACGCTCGGGCTCGGCGATATCGGCCCGTTGGCGTCGAAACCGGTGATGGAGGGCAAGGCGGTGCTCTTCAAGGCGTTCGCCAATATCGACTGCTTCGACATCGAGCTCGACGCGTCCGACCCCGAGACCTTCGCCGAGCACGTCATCGCCCTCGAGCCGACCTTCGGCGCCATCAACCTCGAGGATATCAAGGCGCCCGACTGCTTTACCGTCGAGCGCATCTGCCGCGAGCGGATGAAGATCCCGGTCTTCCACGATGATCAACACGGCACCGCCATCGTGGTGGGCGCGGCCGCCGTCAACGCGATGCGGCTGACGAAGCGGGATTTCGCCGACATCAAGCTCGTCTCGACGGGTGGCGGCGCGGCCGGCATCGCTTGCCTCGACATGCTGCTCAAGCTCGGCGTTCGCCGTGAGAACGTCTGGCTCTGCGACATTGGCGGCCTCGTCACGACCGCCCGCGCCAACGATCCGTCCGACAAGGCGATGACCGAGCAGAAGGCCGCCTACGCGCAGGACCATGCGCCCGCCGGGCTCGCCGACGTCATCGGCGGCGCCGACCTCTTCCTCGGCCTTTCGGGCCCCAACCTCCTCAAACCCGAGATGGTGACGGCGATGGCGCCTCGCCCCATCGTCCTCGCGCTCGCCAACCCGAACCCGGAGATCATGCCGGACGTGGCACGAGAGGCCGCACCCGACGCCATCATCGCCACCGGGCGGTCGGACTACCCCAATCAGGTCAACAACGTCCTGTGCTTTCCCTTCATCTTCCGCGGCGCGCTCGATGTCGGCGCGACGACGATCAACGATGCGATGAAGATCGCCTGCGTCGAGGCCATCGCGGCGCTCGCGCGCCAGACGTCGAGCGCGGAGACGGCGCGGGTCTATGGCGGCGAGGCGCTGGTCTTCGGGCCGGACTACCTGATCCCCAAACCCTTCGACAACCGGCTCCTCGGCATCGTCGCCGGCGCCGTCGCCAAGGCGGCGATGGAGACCGGCGTCGCCACGCGCCCGCTGCCGGACTTCGACGCCTATTGCGCCTCCCTCAACCGCTCGGTCTATCGCTCGGCCAACGTCATGCGCCCCGTCTTCGAGGCGGCGGCCAAGGCCACGCGGCGCATCGCCTTTGCCGAGGGCGAGGACGAACGCGTGCTGCGCGCCGCGATGGCGATGATCGAGGACAGCGCCGACCGTCCCATCCTCATCGGCCGCCCGCAGGTGATCGCGAGCCGGGCCGAGCGGCTCGGCATCCCGGCCTCGATCTCGGATGCGTTCGACATCGTGAACCCCGAGAACGATCCGCGCTACCGCGACTACTGGGAGACCTACCACGCCGCCATGGCGCGCCGGGGCGTGACGCCGCAATTGGCGCAGGCCGTCATTCGCACCAACACGACCGCCATCGGCGCCGTCATGGTCCATCGGGGCGAGGCCGATAGCCTGATCTGCGGCACGTTCGGCCAATATGGCTGGCACCTGCGCTATATCGAGCAGATGCTGGCGAGCGACCGCCACCGCCCCGACGGCGCGCTCTCCCTTGTCATCCTCGATCGCGGTCCGCTCTTCATCGCCGACACGCATGTCCATGCCGAGCCGAGCGCGGTCGAGATCGCGCAGACGGTGATCTCGACCGCGACCCATGTCCGCCGCTTCGGGCTGGAGCCGCGCGTCGCGCTCTGCTCCAATTCGCAGTTCGGCGAACTCGACACGCCCTCGGCCGCCCGGATGCGCGAGGCCATCGCCCTTCTCGACGCCGAGCCCCGCGACTTCTCCTATGAAGGCGAGATGACGCTCGACGCCGCGCTCGACCCCGAATATCGCGAACGCGTCTTCCCCGGCTCGCGCCTCGACGGTCCCGCCAAGGCCCTCGTCTTCTCCAGCGCCGAGACGGCGAGCGCGGTCAGGAACACGCTCAAGGCGGTATCGGGCGGCGTCGAGGTCGGCCCGATCCTCATGGGCCTCGGCAACCGCGCGCATATCGTGACGCCGAGCATCACGGTGCGCGGGCTGATCAACATCGCTGCCCTCGCCGGGGCGCCGCTGGGGTGAGGTAAGGAGCCCTTGCCGCGTGATGGGTTTCGGGCGCAACGTCATCGAGCGCAGAATCTTGTAATCGCCGGGACGTCCATGGATACGATCACCCCCTTCCTCGCCTATGCCGGCGCCCTCGCCATCGCGGCCGTCATTCCGGGGCCGGGCGTCGCGGCTCTGGTCGGGCAGGCGCTGGGCGGGGACCTCGAGGCGCTCCTTCGCCTTTCTCTTCGGGCTCGCCCTTGGCGACGTGACCTACCTGACCTTCGCCGTGCTGGGTCTCGCCCTCCTCGCGCAGGTCTTCTCGGGCGCATTCCTCGTCATCAAGGTCGCGGGCGGGCTCTACCTTCTCTACCTCGCCTGGAGGTTCTGGACGGCGGATGTCGGCCCGACCGCCTACGAGGCGACGGGTGCGCGCTCCTCGTGGAGCGCCGGCGCGCTCGGCTACGTCATCACGATGGGCAATCCGAAGACGGTCGTCTTCTACCTCGCGCTGCTGCCGACGGTGCTCGATCTGCGCACCGTCGGGCCGGCGTCCTGGGCGGTCATGGCCGGGCTGACTTTCCTCGTCCTCTTCGCGACGCTGACGCCTTACATCCTGCTCGCCGCCCGGGCCCGGGGCCTCTTTCGCGCACCAAAGGCTCTGCGCCGTCTCAACCGGGGCGCGGCCTGCGCGATCGGCGGGGCGGGCACGCTGATCCTCGGGGAGGCGGGGGCGAGCCTGCGCCGCTGAGCGCGCGCCTTTCGCCGCGCCGGCCGAGGTGCCATATGGGGCGCCGACCCTGAACCCATCCGATCGCCATGCCCCAGACAGACCACCACAACCGCCGCACCTTCGCGATCATCTCGCACCCCGACGCCGGCAAGACGACGCTGACGGAAAAGATGCTGCTCTTCGGCGGCGCGATCCAGCTCGCCGGCGAGGTGAAGGCCAAGGCCAACCGGCGGGGCACCCGCTCCGACTGGATGGAGATCGAGAAGGATCGCGGCATCTCGGTCATGACCTCGGTCATGACGTTCGAATACGAGGGCAACGTCTTCAACCTCCTCGACACGCCGGGCCACGAGGACTTCTCGGAAGACACCTACCGCACGCTCTCGGCCGTCGATTCGGCCGTCATGGTGATCGACGCCGCGCGCGGCATCGAGGCGCGAACGCGCAAGCTCTTCGAGGTCTGCCGCTTACGCGACATCCCGATCATCACCTTCGTCAACAAGCTCGACCGCGAGGCGCGCGACCCCTTCGACATTCTCGACGAGATCGAGAAGACGCTGGCGCTCGATACCGCGCCCCTCACCTGGCCGGTCGGCATGGGCAAGAGCTTCGCCGGCGTCTACGAGCTCGGCACCGACATCTTCCGCGCCGTCGATGTCGAGGGCCGGGGCGTCCAGATGGAAGGCCCGGAGGACGAGCGCCTGCGCGCGGCGCTGCCGCCCTACGAGGCGGACGAGTATCTCGAGAGCGTCATGCTCGCCAAGGAGGCCGCGCGCCCCTTCGACCTCGGCGCCTTCCTCGAAGGCTCGCTGACGCCGGTCCTCTTCGGCTCGGCGCTGAGGAATTTCGGCGTGCGCGACCTCATCGAGGCCGTCGCGGCCCATGCGCCGCCGCCGCAGCCCTTGGAGGCGGGCTCGCGCCGGGTGGAGCCCGACGAGAAGAAGATGACGGGCTTCGTCTTCAAGATCCAGGCCAACATGGACCCCAAGCACCGCGACCGCATCGCCTTCATGCGGGTCTGCTCGGGCACCCTCAACCGGGGCATGAAGGCGAGACTGTCGCGCACCGGCAAGCCGATGAGCCTCCACACGCCCCAGTTCTTCTTCGCGCAGGACCGGGCCCTGGCGGAGGAAGCGGTGGCGGGCGACGTCGTCGGCATTCCCAACCATGGGAGCTTGCGTATCGGCGACACGCTGACGGAGGGCGAGGATATCGCCTTCAAGGGCGTGCCGAGCTTCAGCCCCGAAATCCTGCGCCGCATCCACCTCCAGGATGCGATGAAGGCCAAGAAGATGAACGAGGCGCTGCAGCAACTGGCGGAGGAAGGCGTCGTGCAGGTCTTCAAGCCCGTCGACGGCTCGCCCGCGCTCGTCGGCGTCGTCGGCGCATTGCAGCTCGACGTCCTCAAGCAGCGCATGGCGACGGAATATTCGCTCCCCATCGATTTCGAGATGGCCCGCTTCAACGTCTGCCGCTGGGTCGAGGGTGCTGCGGAAGAGATCGAGCGCTTCTCGGACGCCCATCGCGGCGACATGGCCCGCGATCTCGACGGCGCTCTCGTCTACCTCGCCGACAGCGCCTTCGGCCTCGGCTACGAGGCGGAGCGCTGGCCGCAGGTCTCGTTCAAGGATGTGAAGGAGTATCAGGTCGCCAAGGCGGCCTGACCGGCCCGCCTATGTCGGGAAGGGCTCGTCCAATGGCGGTAGCCCGATGTTCCGGCGCACGCGGCCGGCCGGGCGCGGCACGGCGGCGAGCCCCGTATAGGGGTAGGTGCCGAGCGACAGATAGGGGTTGTAAGAGGGATCGTCCGTCAGGACGTGCCCCCAGCGCTGGCGCAGCATCGCGAGTTCGCGCGCGGCGCGGGCGCGCTTCGCAAGGTCAGCGTCGTGGCCCCGGCTGGCCGATTCGTGATGGCGGATGTGGACGTGCGGCGTCATCACGATCCGCTTGCCGGCCGCGCGCAGCTTCAGGCAGAGATCGACATCGTTGAAGGTGATCGGAAAGCGCCGCGCGTCGAAGCCGCCGACATCGAGGAAATCCGCCTTTCGCAACATCATGCAGGCCGCCGTGACGGCGCTGACCTCATGGGCGGTCGTCAGGAGCCCGCCATAGCCCGGATCGCCGAGCATCCGGTCCTCGAAGGCGTGCATCGCGCCGTACCAGGGGCCGAGGACGACGCCGCCATGCTGGATCACGTCCGTCTCGCGCGCCATCAGCACGCCCACCGCGCCGACATCCGGCGGAGAGAGGCGCCCGAGCATCTCCTCGAAGACGGGCTCGACGAACTCGGTGTCGTTGTTGAGGAGGCAGACGACGGCGTTGGAGGCGATGGCGACCGCCTCGTTGTTCATCCGCGCGTAGTTGAAGGCACGGCGGTCGCGGACGATCCGGGCGCCGTTTCGCTCCAGGTTGCGGAGATAGTCGAGCGCATCGGGGTCGCGCGAGCCGTTGTCGACGACGATCAGCTCGATGGCGATACGGCCGAGCTGGCGGGTGAGGGAGGTCACGCAGGTCTCGAGAAGGTCCGCATGGTCCCGCGTCGGCACGATCACGCTCATCGCCCGCGCCACCGGCTCGCGGCGGACGCGGATCACCGGCCCGTCCGGTCCATCGACCAGCGACGCGGTCGCGGCACCGTCCTGCCGCACGAGATGGCGGCGCGTGGCGCGAAGGCGGGCCGGTGCGTCCTGCTCCGGGTCCGCTGGCGGGCAGCGAAGGCGCGCGCCGGCGACGTGGCCGATGGCGCTGCAGCCGTGCCGCTCCGCCGCGGCGAGGATGATGTCGTAGACGCTCGTCGCGCCGTCCGACAGGGCGCTTGAGGTCGTCTCCCGGTGGCATGCGAAGGCCTGCGCCGCATAGCCCTGTTCGAGGAAGCGCTCCAGGTCGAAGGCCGGCATCAGCCAGGGCCGGCCTCGGCCATCCCGCTCGATCTCGACATCGGCATAGGCGAGCGCCACGTCGGGATTGCCGAGCGCGCCTATGAGCGCAGTCACGCCGCTGGGCGTCAGGCGCGTTCCCGATCGCACGAAGACGACCGGGCGATCCGGCTCCACCTCGTTCTCGAGGAATGCGCGGAGCCGCGCGGGCTCGAATGCGCCCGTCCTCGGATCGCGATCGAGGACGGCGGCGACCCAGTCGAGCTTCGTTTCGCCGAGCGAGCGGATGCTGTCGTCGGGCGGGTGGCCATCGGTGAAGACGAAGGCGACGCGCGGGGGATCGTCATCGCCGGTGTCGCCCAGCCAGCGCGATCGCCACGCTTCATAGTCGGAGAAGGGAACCGTCGGTCCGAGGAGGCGGTCGAAGAGCGCTACGCGCGGGTCTTCGAGCAGGTCGCCCGACGCTTCGGCGAGGAAGGTGGCGAGACCGTCCGCATAGGCTACCACGCCGACAGGGCTGCCGGCGAGCGGGCGGCCCTGGCCGTCGGTCACCTCGACCAGCCGAAAGCGCCCGTCCTCGACCGTCTCCGGCAGATCGAGCGTGAAGGCGCGCTCCGCGTTGATGGCGCCGAAAGGCCGATCGTGGAGGGTCCAAGGATCGGGCGCGAGGCGGGCGATCTCCTCACCGTCTACGCGGGCGACAATGACGGCGCCCTCCTCGTCGCGAACCCAGCCGCCGAGACGACGCCCGCCATGCCAGGCAACCGAGCCGGCCGTCAGCGCGAGGTCCGTCGTGTCGATCGCATCGCGGCGAAGGTCGATCGGGGTGCCGATCGGTTGTCCGGTGTTGGCGACCCGCGCGGCTATCCTATCCTGCCCGGAGAGACCTTGCGGATTGCAGACATAGACGAAGCCGTTCGCCCCGGACCGTCCCGCCCGGGGCCGGTCCGCGCGGACGGTCTCGATCGACCGGCCGTCGAGGACGATCTCGACGATGAGCCGCACGCCCGGATCGTCCGCGTCCAGCGCCCAACCCTCGAAGACGCCTTCAGCCGTTCGCGTGAACGCGCCTCGGATGGTCCGTTCTTCACCGTCACGCATGACCGGCCCTTTTCTCTGCGGCGGATGGGACCATGGCTTCGAGGAGGCGGTTTGCGATCTCATCGGACGTCCACGCGGGGTCCAACGCGAACCAGCCGTCCTCGGCGGGGGCAGGTCGGACGGCGGCGCGCGGCAGGCCCGACTGCTGCATAAGGTCGATCATCGGGTGCGTTCGTATCGTCTTGCGCGTGCCAAGTACGAGACCATCCGGATCATAGGTCCACAGGAGGTCGGCCCAGTCGTCGCGAGCGAAGGCTCCGGCGACGGCCAGGTCGTCCGGACCGTCGAGATGGGCGGTGTCGAAGGGTTCGCCGAAGGCGATGACGTCGATGTCTCGTCCGGCTGCGAGCCAGGCTGCGCAGACCTCGCGTAGGAGTTCGGTATCCTCGATGGACCGGGACGGGAGGAGCCAGCCGATGCGCACCCGATGGGCGGGCGCCACTTCGCCTCGTGTCTGTCGGTCGGGCGCGGATAGCCTGGTGACGGCGTGGGCGCCGCTCTTGCGCCAGAAGGTCCGGTAGTCCGCGACGCTGCCGACGAGGCCGATCTCCGCACCGGACGTGGCGATGCAGGCCTCGCAGGCCGCCGGCTCGGGAATACCGCAATGGCCGCCGGACCCATCGAGATAATACCGCCGGGGGCAGAGCGCGCCGCCATCGACGGGATCGACGGTGATGGTGCGGCCACCGGCCAGGTGTCGGGCGAGCGTGGAGGCGAGGTCCGGCGGGCAGGCGGCGGGATCGAGGACGGTGATGGCGGCGATGTCGAGGGTGCCGAGATAGGCGTCGAGCGCGGCCGGAACGGATGGCAGCGGTGCGCGGAAGACGAGGTTGGCGGGCGGCGCGTCGTCGACGGCGCGCAGGGTGACACGCATCTCGCCGGCGACGCCCTCGACCGAGAGGATCAGCAGGCGGCGCGCGCCATGGGGTGCGGTCTTCGTGTGATCCTTCGCCCGCTCCACCGCCACGTCCCGCGCCAGCCCTTCGCCGCAGACGAGGAGCGCGACCGGCCCCGGCCCGGCGCCCAGCGCCTCCTCGATCCTGTGACGCGCCCCGGCCAGCGGGTCCTTCGCGTTGAAGACGGCGAAGCGTTCGCGATAGTCCGGGTGGCGCCGCTCGATCTCGGCGAGATTGCGGATGACGAGGCCGCGTTTCTCCTCGCCGAAGGAGCGGGTGCCCTCGTGGAAGACGAAGACGGAGGGATCGCACACGTTGCGCAGCCCGTGCCGGGCGGCGAGGAGGCAGAACTCGACATCCTCGAGATAGCCCCGCTCGAGATCGGTCGGCAGGGCGCCCACGGCATCGAGGCAGGCGCGGGTGATGTAGAGGCAAAAGCCGATCCCGTTCGGCATGTCGACCACGCGGCCGGCATTCACCGAAACGGCAATCCGGTCGATGGCCTCCAAACTCGTCCAAGGCGGTATCGGCTGGCTCTCGTCGCGGAGGGGAAAGCTGGTCGATTCGCCATTGTTGGAGAGCGGCGTGATCGTCCCGATGCGGGGATGGGCTCGGGCCGTGCTGCGCAGGCGTTTGATGAGGCCGGGCGGGGCGATCGTGTCGGCGTTGAGAAGGATGACATCGCCGCCGGCCGCGCAGGCGAGCGCCCGGTTGACCGCCCCGATGAAGCCGCGGTTCCGGTCGTTGCGCAGGATGGTCACGCGGGGATGCGGGGTGAGGGACGCGAGGCGCCGCGCGATCTCGGCGTTGGGCGAGGCATCGTCGATGAGGATCAGATGGGCGTCCGGCTCGGCCACGACCTGCGGATAGATCGGCGCGCAGGCAAGCCTCGGTCGCGGCCGCGTCCTCGTAGATCGGAATCACGATGGCGACGCCGGCCTCGATGGGGGGATCGGCGTCGTCGGCGCTGTCGGCGCTCGACGCGATCAGAACGTCGGCAGGCTCGCGCAAGGCCACGACACGCGGCGTCCGCCCGGTGCTCTCCGGCAAAGCCAACTCCCAGAGATGGGCCGTCTCTTCCTGCCAGATCGGCTCGGCAACCGCGTCCAAAGCCACCTCGCCGTCGATGATGAGGCGCGGCGGGGTGTCGGTCGGAAGGAGAGCGCGGACGCGCGGGTGCCGGGCACGGGTCAGTCCCACCCACCCGGCGGTGGAGAGCGCTGCGAGCGTCTGCGCGCCGAGTTCGAGGGAGGCGGGATCGGGATCGGTCAGGAGGACGAGGGCCGCGCGCCGTCGCTCGGCCGGCGTGCCTTGCCGGGCGAGCCTGACGGCGGTCTGCACGCTCCAGGGGTCCAGATGCTGCGCCCGCCTCAAATCCGCCAGGGCGCGGTCGGTCTGCCCGAGATGGCGCAGGCATTCCGCGCGAAGGGTGAAATGCTGAGCCTCGGCCTGCAGCGCCATCCGGCACCGCGCGTCGATGGCGCGGAGCGCGGACATGATGTCTCCCCGCCCGAGCGCCCTGAGCGCCTCGGTGACGAGACGGTCGGCCCGGGCGTATTCCGGCGACGGTGCCGATCTCAAACCCGCTGCCCCACTGGAGCCTGGCCCACGACCCCGCCTCGCCGCCGGCCGGCCACGTAGGTGTCGAGGATGTCGGCCTTCGAGGCCGTGTGGAGGATTCGGGCGAGGGCGTCTTCCGCCCCGTGCCCCGGTATGTCGGCCCACGCACCGGCGACCGGATCGCGCACGACGATCGCGTCGAAGGACTGGCCTTGAGCGAACCGGCCGATGGGGAGGCCGAGCGCGTCTCCGCCGGCGGCGGTCGCGAGGTGGAAGGCGTCCTTCCAGGTCACGGGGGCGTTGGCCGTGCCACGTCTGTCGCGCGGGGCGTTGGCATCGACGCCGTCGGCGAGCATGCGCGAGGCCATGACGGCGTGGCGCTGCGCATCGAGGAGGGAGAGGTTCGGGCCGCCCGAGATGTCGGAGCCGAGGCCGACGGTGACGCATCTGTCCAGCGCGCGAGCGAGGGGGAAGACGGCATTGGCGAAATAGGCGTTGGAGCACGGGCAGTGCGCGACGGCGGCGCCGCGCGCGACGAGGAGCGCGAAGTCGGCGTTCGACAGGAAGACGCCGTGGGCGAGAACGCTGCGGGGCCCGAGAAGACCGAAGGCGTCGAGGCTCGCCGCATCCGAGCGCCCGAACCGGGCGAAGGCGTGGCCGTGCTGCCAGTCGCTCTCCGAGACGTGGGTCTGGACAATGGCGCCCGTCTCGGCGGAGAGCCGGCCCAGCCCCTCGAGCGCGGCATCGGTGCAGGAGGGGAGGAAGCGGGGCGTGATGGCGCCGGCGACGAGGCCCTCGCCATTGCGGGGATGGCGGGCGGCATAATCGATCACGCGGCGCGTGTCGGCGATGGCGGCGTCGGCCGAGGCGTCGCGGCAGTCGGGCGGGCAGCTCACCGGGTCGTCCATCGCGACCTTGCCGACGATGGCGCGCAGGCCGCCATCGAGGCAGATGTCGATCAGCGCCTCGGTCGCCTCGGCGTGGACGGTGGCGAATATCAGCGCCGTCGTCGTGCCGTTGGCGAGAAGGTCGGCGACGAGGCGGGTGTAGACCGCGCGGGCGAAGGCGAGGTCGGCGTAGCGCGCTTCGAGGGGGAAGGTGTAGCGTTCCAGCCAGACGTCCAGCGGCGCGTCGAGCGCGAGGCCGGCCTGCGGATATTGCGGCGCGTGGATGTGGAGATCGACGAAGCCCGGCAGCACCGTCGCCACGTCCGGCACGGTGTGGAGGCGCCCCGTCCGCTGCGCCTCCCGCAGCGTGTCGTCATGCGCTTCGGTGTTCGGCAGCGCGATGGCGCCGATCGCGCCCGCGCCGTCGAGCGAGACGAGCGCGTCCTCCCAGATCTCGACCGCGCCGCGCACCGGGGCGTGGGCGAAGCGGCGGGGGGGGTCGCGCAGAGTTTGGCCGCGCAGGCTCGCCGAGGTTTGCGCGGCCGGTCCCATCCTATTGCGGGATGCGCGTCTCGACGCCCTCGACCAGCCAGTTGATGCCGAGCAAGTCGCCATCCGCGATCGTCTCGCCGGCGGCGAGCTTCTCCGCGCCGTCCTGGTCGACGATCGGGCCGGTCATCGGATGGAAGCTTCCGTCCTCGAGGCCGGCCATGGCCTCGTCGATCATCGCCTTGGCCTCGTCGGAGAGGTCGTCGGTCAGCGAGCGGACGGTGACGGCGCCGTCCTTCATGCCGCCCCAATAGGCCGTGCCTTCGAACGAGCCGTCGAGCATGGCGCCGACCTGGGTGAGGAAATGCGGCGCCCAGTCGATGCCGAGGCCGCCGATATAGTTGTCGTTGGCATAGGCCTTCATGTCGGACGAGGTGTTGACGACCTTGAAGCCCGTCTCCTCGGCGATCGAGACGACGGAGGGCGTGTCCTGATAGAGCGAGAAGATGACGTCCGCGTCCTGCGCATAGAGCGAGCGCGCCGAATCCTGCGCTTTCGACGGATCGAGCCAGGAGTTGAGCCAGACGACCTTCACCACCGTCTCGGGCGCGATCTTGCGGGCGCCGAGCGTGAAGGCGTTGATGATGCCGACGACCTCCGGGATCGGATAGGCCGCGACGACGCCGAGCGTGCCGGTCTCCGATGCATCGCCGGCCGCGATGCCGGCAATGTAGGCGCTCTCGTAGTTCCGGGTCTGGAAGTTGCCGAGATTGGGCGCGAGCTTGAAGCCCGACGCGTGGATGAAGGCCACGTCCGGGTTTGCTTGAGCGAGCCTGAGGCCGTCGTTCATGTAGCCGAACGAGCCGAGCATGACCATGTCGGCGCCCTCGGCGACCATCTGGTTCATCACGCGCTGGGCATCCGGGCCCTCGGGAATGTTCTCGGCCACGACGGTGCGGACGCGATCGCCGAACTCGGCCTCGACGGCCTCGCGGCCCCGGTCGAGCTCCTTGGCCCAGCCGACATCGCCGACGGGGGCGGGGTAGATGAAGCCGATCGTCTTCGGCCCGTCCTGCGCGAAGGCATGGCCCCCGGCGAGAACGCTCGTCGAGAGAACGCTGGCGGCGAGGGCCAGCTTGATCGTGGTGCGGCGTGTCCAATCCATAAGGTCTCTCCTAGTGGGAATCATAGGTCTGGCCGAGGCTGAGCGGCCGTGTGCGGCGCAGGCGCGCCGGGTCGCGCGAGATGAGCGCGAGCACGAGGATGGTGACGAGGTAGGGCGAGGCCGAGAGGAGCTGCGAGGGTACGGCGAGCCCGAAGGCCTGGACCGAGAGCTCTAGAAGCGCGATGGCGCCGAAGACATAGGCCCCGGCGAGGATGCGCCACGGCACCCAAGCGCCGAAGACGACGAGCGCGACCGCGATCCAGCCCCGCCCCGCCACGAGCCCTTCGGCCCAAAGGCCTGTCAGCCCGAGCGCGAGATAGGCACCGCCGAGGCCCGCCATCAGCCCGCCGAAGAGGACGCAGCCGAACCGGATCGCCTGGACGGGGATGCCGTTCGCATGGGCCGCGGCCGGGTCTTCGCCGACGGCCCGGATGCGCAGGCCGAGCTTCGTTCGGGTGAGGACGAGGCTGACGGCGACGACCATGGCGAGGCCGAGATAGACGACGATGTCGTGGCTGAAGAGGATGGGACCGAGCACGGGCATGTCGGTGAGCGGCCAGTCGATATCGCCGATCTTCGCATAGGTCCGCCCCTCGAAGGCGCGGCCGGCGAGGGCCGATGCGCCAAGGCCGAGGATGCCGACGGCGAGGCCCGCCGCGACCTGGTTGGCGAGGAAGACGAGGACGAGCCCGGAGAAGACCGCCGCCAGCACCATCGCGGCCATGCCCGCAGCGGCGAAGCCGAAGAGATGGCTGCCCGACAGCGAGGCGGTCGCGAAGGCAACGGCGGCGCCCGTCGCCATCATGCCCTCGACCGAAAGGTTGAGGACGCCGGAGCGCTCGGCCACCGCTTCCCCCAACGCCGCGAGGAGGATGGGCGTCGCGGCCGAGAGCATGCCGGCGAGGATGAAGACCATCGTGCCGGTCACGGCGCGGCCCCCGCAAAGCTCGGACGGGCGAGGCGCCCGACGCGGTGGGTGAGGAGGAGCGAGGCGGCGAGGTAGAAGACGAGGAGGAGGCCCTGCATGATCGTCGCCGACGCGTTGGGCACGCCGGCCGAGACCATCGCGAAGTCGCCGCCCACATAGAGAACCGCCATCACGAAGGCCGCAGCGACGATGCCCAAGGGGTGCAGTCCGCCCAAGAACGCGACGATGATCGCGGCAAAGCCGTAGCCCGGCGAGATGTTGCGCTGGAGCATGCCGAGCGGCCCGGCCACCTCGCCGACGCCCGCCAGCCCGGCGCAGACGCCGCCGGCGAGGAGCCCGACCCAGATCGCGCGCCGCTCCGAGAAGCCGGCATAACGCGCCGCCATCGGCGCCTCGCCGCCGACGATGAGGCGAAAGCCGAAGGCGGTCCGCCCCATGACGATCCAGGCGATGAGCGTCGCGGCGAGGCCGAGCATGAGCGACGTGTTGGCCCGCATGCCCTGGATGAGCGGATCGAACATCGCGTTGAAGCCGAACATGGCCGATTGTGGGAAATTGAAGCCCATCGGGTCCCGCAAGGGACCGGTGACGAGATAGTAGAGAAGCTGCAGCGCCACTTGGCTCAGCATGAATGTGGTCAGGATCTCGCTCGCGTTGAAGCGTATGCGCAGCACGGCCGCGATGGCGGCCCAGCCGGCGCCCGCGAGCCCTCCGATGAGGATCATGCCGGGCAGCAGGAGCGGCGTCGTCGTGCCCTCGAAGAGGAGCGCCAGCCAGGCCGCCGCGCAGGCACCGACGATGAGCTGGCCTTCGGCGCCGATGTTCCAGACGCTCGCCCGAAACCCGATCGCCAGCCCTTGCGCGATGAGGAGGAGGGGCGCCATCTTCAAGAGCACCTCGCCAAAGCCGTAGAGGCTGGCGAAGGGCGCGACGAAATAGGCGCGTGCGACGGTGAGGGGCGGGCTGCCCAATGCCGTGAAGAGCGTCAGCCCGGCCAGAAGCGTCAGCGCGACGGCGATGACGGGCACCGCGAACTGCGCCCCTCGGCTCGGCGCCTCACGCCGCTCGACGCGCAGTTCAAGCAACGGCCCGCTCCGGGTTGGGGTCGTCGAGCGCGCCGAAATCACCGGCGATGGCGAGGCCGATGCGGGCACGGGGCGTGTCGGCCGGCACCCGGCGCGAGAGCCGGCCCCGGAACATCACGTGCAGCCCGTCCGCGATGTCGAGGATCTCGTCGAGCTCGTCCGAGATGATAAGGATGGCGGCGCCGTCGCCCGCCATGTCGACGAGCCGCTGGCGCACGGCCGCCGCCGCGCCCACATCGACGCCCCAGGTCGGCTGCGACACGATGAGGACGGACGGGGCGAGCCGCATCTCGCGACCGATGATGAATTTTTGAAGGTTGCCGCCCGACAGGCTGCGCGCCGTCGCCGTCTCTCCAGAGCAACGCACGTCGGTGCGGGCGATGACCCCGTCCGCGAAGGTCCGTACCGCGCCCGCACGGATGAAGCCGGCGCGGGTGAGCCCATCCCGCGCACCCGTCAGGAAACCGTTGAGGCCGAGCGAGAGGCCGGGCACGCTGCCGCGACCTAGCCGCTCCTCGGGGACGAAGCCGAGCCCGCGCTTGCGGCGCCGGCCGGCATGCTCGCGCCCGACGGCTGCATCGCCGAGCCGCACCATGTCGGCGCGGGGGCTGAGGCGCTCGCCGGAGAGGAGGCGGGCGAGCTCGGCCTGCCCGTTGCCCGAAACGCCCGCTACGCCGACGATCTCGCCAGCCTTCAATGCGAGCGAGACACCGTCGAGCGCCGTCTGAAAGCGGGTTTCGGCCGGCGCCGTCAGATCGGTGACGGTGAGGCGTGGCTCGGTGCCGGCCGCCCTTGGGGCGCGCGCGGTGCGGGGCACTTCGTGGCCGATCATCAGGGCGGCGATGGCATCGGGCGCATGATCGCGCGGGTCGATCCGCGCGACGACCTTGCCGCCGCGCATCACGGTCGCCTCGTCGCAGAGCGCGCGGATCTCCTCGATCTTGTGGCTGATGAAGACGATGGCGCGGCCTTCGTCTCTCAGCGTGCGAAGGAGCGCGAAGAAGGCGGGCACGGCGCTCGGCGCCAGCGCCGCCGTCGGCTCGTCGAGGATGATGAGCTTGGGATCGGTGAGGAGGCAGCGCAGGATCTCGACCCGCTGGCGCTCGCCGACCGAGAGTGCATGGACGGGCGCATCGGCGTCGACCGGCAGATCGAGCCTTGAGGCGAGGTCGCGAATGCGCGCCTTCACCGCCGAGGCGCTCTCGGGCACCGCGAGCGCGACGTTCTCGGCCACCGTCATCGTCTCGAAGAGCGAGAAGTGCTGGAAGACCATGCCGATGCCGCGCGCTCTGGCCTCGGCCGGGGAAGCGACGGCGAACGGTTCGCCCTCCCAGAGGAGGCGCCCGCCATCCGGTTGCACGGCGCCATAGACGATCTTGACGAGCGTCGACTTGCCCGCGCCGTTCTCGCCGAGGATCGCGTGGATGCGCCCGGCCTCGAAGTCGAGGCTGACGGCGTCGTTGGCCAGTGTCTGGCCGTAGCGCTTGGTGATGCCGTCGATTGCGAGAAGCGCCATCAGACGAAGTCCGGCACGCCGGGCATGCCGATGAAGCCCGGCAGCGCACGCACGCGGCGCGTCCAGGCGCGAAGCTTGGGGAAGCGCGAGAGATCCTCGCCGTACTCCACGGCGAGCGCGGCGGGCGGGAAGGCGGCGATGTCGGCGATCGTCGGGGCGGGGCCGGCGAGGAAAGGCGCATTCTCGAAGCTCTGCCGGACGAGATGGTCTTCGAGCGTGGAGAAGGCCCGCGTCGCCTTTGCCTCCGCATCACCCATCGGCGCGCCGAAGATCGCGGCCGTTCGCGCTGCATCGGCGGAGGCGAGGTCGCGGGCGGCGAAGACGAGCCAGGCGAGGGTCTGCGCGCGGGCGGGCTGGCGGGTGGGGAGCCAGTCCGGCGCGCGGGTCTCGGCCAGATGAAGGAGGATGGCGTCCGCCGTCTCGACCACGACCCCATCGTCTTCGAGCACCGGCACTTCGCCCATCGGCGCGCGGGCGAGGAAGGCGGTGCCTTCCGTCTCCCGGCCGGGGAAGACGTCGACGGGCACGGTCTCGTGCGCCATCCCGCTCAGCGCCAGGAAGAGGCGGACCTTGTAGGCGTTTCCTGACAGCGCGTAGTCGTGCAGCACCAGCCCCATGTCGCGCGTCAGGCCGCCATCGGCGCGGCGTATTCGTGAATGCCGAAACGCAACCCCTTCTCCTTCAGCCAGCGCCGATAAGCGATGGAGGAGATGTCGGCGCGGGTCGGCATTTCGGCGCCCGGCGAGATGGGGAGGAGGCGCGGGCGCTGGTTCTCCAAGATGACGCGGTCCTGAAGGAAGATCGTCTGCTGGAAATGGATGAGGTCGGTCTGGGTCGACGCATCGTCGAGAACGAGCACGAAGGCGTAGGCGTGGCTGAGCGCAGGGGCGAGCGGCTGGACGAAGAGGCCGATGACGTCGAGCCGGTCGGGCGCGCTCGGGCAGGTCTTGTAGAGGAGGACGTTGAAGGGCGTCGCGACCCGATACGTATAGTCCGTCATCTGGCCGCCTTCGGAATGGGCGGCGGCCTGGGGCTGGAAGAAGCGGCAATTGGTGGCCCAGACCTCGTCGACATCGCGCCGGATCTCGCATTCGTAGCGCTCGACCTCCGGACGCTCGACGGCGCCCAGGATGCCGGTGTGGACGAAGGGGAAGTGGGCCATGTCGAGGAAGTTCTCGATGAGCCGGAGGCCCGAGGCCCGCACCTCGACCGCGCCGCAGGTGGCGAGGCGGCGATCGGTTTCGCTGAACTCGTCGATGGGGAAGAGGTCGCGGGCGGGGTTGCCGAAGCTCGCCCAGATGTGGCCGTAGCGGATTTGCGATCGCAGCGGCGCGCCGTCGATACCCGTGACGGCGATCGCCTCGCCCTCGCGGCGCAGCGTGATCGGGCGATCGAGGAGGCGTGTGGCGCGGGTGCCGGCGACGTCCTCGGGGCGGCCGACGACGTACCAGGCGTCGAGGGCGGCGTCTTCGAGTTTTTCAGGCGGCATGGGCGGTCTCCTCCATCGAAGCCTCGATAGCGCGAAGGCGCCCTTGCGCCCACACGGCAACGGTACGGCATGCGTCCGTGCCGGCCTCACCATCGATTACGATATGCGCGGCGCAATCGGCGGGGCCGCGCGGTGTGACCGCGATGAGAAGGCGCGGCAGCCCTTCGACGGAGACGGCTGCAAGGGGCGTCTCGTCGAGCCCCAGATATTTGCGGGCCGCGTCTACACCGAGGGGCAGGGCGAGGCTGCGGACGCTCGTCACGGGCCGCTCGCTCGGCGCCTCACCGTCTCCAGCGAGCCAGATAAGCCCCACGCGCTCTGCGGCCTCGAGCGTCTCGGCGCGTAGGCTGGTGGGCGGGTCGAGGTCGGGGTGGGCGGGGATCGCCCGGCAGGCGCCGTCTCCGCCATAACGCCAGCCGTGATAGAGGCAGGTAAGCGAGCCCGCGCGCACGAAGCCGAAGGAAAGCCGCATGCCGCGATGCGGGCATCGGTCCGCCCAGACGCGCGCCGCACCGTCATCGCCCCGCCAGACGACAAGCTCGCGCTCCCCGGCCCGCACAGGGACGGGCGTCTCGGGCGGAACGTCGGCGGAGAGGACGAGCGGCGTCCAGCGCCGCAAGGCGGGATCGGGCGTCACGGACATGTCGGCTCTTCGTCGCCCCCCGGCGCGTCCAGGCGAGGCCGTGGCCCCGTTCGCGCCCAAGCTAGCCCGAGTGATGGCGCCGCGGCAGGGGAGGGGCGCGGTCGCCCACAGAGAATTTGCCTAAAAGTTGGGCGCGCCGCTCGCCATCCCATCACGGCCCCGAGCACCGACATGTCAGCGATTGCTCGTCCAGTGGACCTGGACGCTCTCCACGCGGCTCTCGATGGGCCCGAGGATCGTCGCCATTTCGAACATGTCGATCAGGGTCGGGTGGCCGGTCAGATGAATGTGGCGGGTCCGGGCCGCCGAACCGTGCGCCGGCTCGATCCGCAAGGCGAGGTCGAGACGCCGCGCACGCTCCGCCATGAAAGCCTCGAAGACCGCCCCCAAGCCGTCCCCCGTGATGGTGAGGCGGGCCGACGTCTCGCCCTTCGCGTCTGGGAGATCGCGCGCTGCGAAGAGGTCGTCCATGGCGTTCTCCTTGCCTGGTGCTCCTTGGCGATCGCGCGTCACCCTAAGGTTTGGACCCTGGCGCCGCGTGGCGGCTGCGCCTATCAGTGCGATCGATCCTCAATACCGCAAACGGACCCTTCATGACCAAGCTCATCATCGACACCGACCCCGGCATCGACGACGCGATGGCGATCTTCTACGCGATCGCCGAGCCTTCGATCGAGCTCCTCGGCCTGACCACCATCTTCGGCAACGTGACGACCCCGACCGCGACGCGCAACGCGCTCCGTCTCGTCGAGATGGCGGGGCTCGGCATACCGGTCGCGGAAGGTGCGCCGAAGCCGCAGGACCTGCCGCCCTTCCCGCCGGCCTCCGAAGTGCATGGCGACGAAGGGTTCGGGCCGATCCCGGCCGAGACGCCGAAGGGCGGCGCCGTCGACGAGCCGGCGGCCGAATTCCTCGTCCGCATGGCGCGCGAGCACAAGGGCGAACTCGTCCTCTGTCCCGTCGGCCCGCTCACCAACATCGCCGCCGCCATCCGGCTAGACCCCGATTTCGCGACCAATTGCAAGCGCATCGTGCTGATGGGCGGCTCGCTGCGGGCCGGCGGCAACATCACGGCCCATGCCGAGGCCAATCTCTACCACGACCCCCATGCGGGCGCGGAGGTCTTCGCCAGCGGCGGCACGCTCGCCATGGTCGGGCTCGACGTGACCGACCGCATCCTCTGCCGTCCGCACCATTTCGAGGCGCTGGCGAAAGCCTCGCCGAAATTCGGGGGCTTTCTCAACGGCATGAGCGGCTTCTACATGGATTTCTACCGCAAGGTCCGCCAGCTCGACGGCTGCTCGCTGCACGACCCCGCCGCCGTCATCGCCTGCGTGGCGCCCGAACTCTTCACCTGGGAAGACCATCCCCTCGACGTGACGCTGGACGGCGACGCGATGGGCGCGACGGTGGCGGCGCCGGGCGCGGGGCGCGGGGCCACGTCGGTCGCCGTCGAGGCGCAGTTCGACGCGGTACGCGAGCGCTTTCTCGATACGGTCGCGATGCTATCCTAGCAGCGTTTCCGTCAGCGGGCTGTCGGGGCGTTTCAGCCCGTCGATGACGTCGAAATGGTGCCGGTCGGGCTCCACGACGCTCTCCGTGCGGGCACCCAGCCCGCGCCAGATATTGGGCAACAGCGCGGACTGGCGCAAAAACTCCTCGCGCTCCGTCCCGCCGACCCAGGCGACGATGTCGATATCGGTGCGGGGGGTGAGGAGGGCCGGGCTTTCGGCCGCCGCCTCCGCCGCATCGAGCCGGACGTCGTCGTTGAGCTTTGCGTTCAAGAGCGGGCGCAGGTCGTGGAGACCGGAGATCGAGACGACGCGCTCCAAGCGGCGCGCGATGGCGTCGCCGAGGATGCCATCGTCGACCGCCAGCCGAGAGACGAGATGACCGCCGGCGGAGTGGCCCGTCAGCCGGATCGGCCCGCCGATGCGCCCGCCCGCGACTGTCACGGCCCGCGCCATCTGCCGTGCGATCTCGGCCACCCGCGCCTTGGGCGCCAGCGTGTAGGAGGGGATCGCGACCGCCCAGCCGCGCGCGATGGCGCCCGCCGCGAGGTCCGACCAATAGGACTTGTCGAGCCGCACCCAGAAGCCGCCATGGACGAAGACGACGAGACCCTTCGCCTTGCCTTCGGGGCGAAAGAGATCGAGCCGTTCGCGCGGCGCGTCGCCATAGGCGATGTCGGCGTCGAGGGCGCCGCGTGCCGTCATCGCGTCCCGATAGGCGCGCGCGGGCTCCACCCAGGCGTCCGGCCAGCGCTCGCCGCGGGGGATGTTCGCCCCGTTGGCATAGGCATCGTCCCAGTCCTCGACACGATAGAGCATGGCCGAACCCTCGCTTTCGTTCACAGTCGAATATACTTTGAGCTTCAATAGTTCAAATCGAAAGCATCGGCTCTTGTGGCGACCCCGCCCGCTATGCAAGTGTCGCCGCAACCTTGCAAAAGACCAGGCCTCGAAGCCGGGCGCAGAGGACACTAGCATCGCGCGATCCGCGCAAGGGGCCGTGAGACCGGGCGGACTGTCGATCCGTCGCCTGGCGGCCCTCGAGACACGCTTACGGGAGCTTCGATATGATCCGCAACACAGTCGCAACCCTCGCCCTTCTCGGCACGACCATGCTCGCCACGTCCGCCATCGTCGACGAGGCCATGGCCGCCGCGCATGACGGGCCGCTGAAAGTCGGCATGGTGCTCACCCTGTCCGGTCCCCCGGCCGCGCTCGGCAACCAGGCGCGCGACGGCTTCCAGCTCGCGCTCGACCAGATGGAGGGCAAGCTGGGCGGCCGCGAGGTGGAGCTGATCGTCGAGGACGACGAGTTGAAGCCCGACGTCGCGCAGTTGAAGGCCCGCTCGCTCGTGGAGCGCGACGAGGCCGACTTCGTCGTCGGCACCATCTTCTCCAACATGCTGCAGGCGATCTTCAAGCCGATCGTCGAATCGGAGACCTTCCTCATCAGCCCGAATGCCGGGCCGTCCACCTTCGCGGGCCGCAACTGCAACCCCTACTTCTTCGTCACCTCCTACCAGAACAACCAGAATTTCGAGGTGCTCGGCCAGTTCGCGACCGAGCAGGGCTACGAGAACGTCTTCATGATGTCGCCCAACTATCAGGCCGGCCGCGACAGCCAGGAAGGCTTCAAGAAGAACTTCAAGGGCGGTATCGCCAACGAGATCTTCACGCCGCTCGGCCATCAGGACTTCTCGGCCGAACTCGCGCAGATCGCCGATTCGGGCGCCGATGCGCTCTTCACCTTCATGCCGGGCGGCATGGGCGTGCGGCTCGTCAAGCAGTTCCGCGAGGCGGGGCTGGCCGATTCGATGGACTTCATGTCCGCCTTCACCACCGACGAGACGACGCTGCCGGGCCAGCAGGACGCGGCGCTCGACTTCTATGCCGCCGGCTCCTGGGCGCCCGATCTCGACAACGAGGCCAACAAGGCCTTCGTCTCCGCCTTCGAGGAGGCGTATGGCTACGTTCCCGGCTCCTACGCCGCCCAGGCCTATGATGCCGCCCTTCTCATCGACAGCGCCGTCGAGGCCGTCGGCGGCGATCTCTCCGACAAGGACGCGGTCCGCGAGGCTATGAAGGCGGCCGACTTCGATTCGGTGCGCGGCAAGTTCAGCTTCAACAACAACCACTACCCGGTGCAGGACTTCTACCTCCTCAAGGTCGTGAAGCGGGAGGACGCCAAGTTCGCGACCTCGATCGACCGCGTCGTCTTCGAGGACTATGCCGACAGCTACGCCGGCGAGTGCCGCATGTAGTCCGCGCGGCGCCTACCCGAGACGCACGCGATGTCGGCCTCGCTCTTCCTCATTCAGTGCCTCAACGGCCTGCAATACGGGGTCGTCCTCTTCCTGATCGCGGCGGGGCTGACGCTCGTCTTCGGGGTGATGGGCTTCATCAACCTCGCGCACGGCGTGCAATACATGGTGGGCGCCTACCTCCTCTATGCCTTCGACCAGCTGACGGGCTCCTTCTGGCTGGCGCTCGTGCTGGCGATGCTGGGGGCGCTCGTCATCGGGCTGGTGCTCGAATTCCTGATCTTTCGGCACCTCTACGATCGCGACCATCTCTACCAGGTGCTTGCGACCTTCGGCATCATCCTCTTCCTCAACGAAGCGGCCAAGGTGCTCTTCGGCCCGACGACGCTGACGATCGCGGTACCGGACGCGCTGTCGGGCTCGATCCAGCTGACCGAGACGCTGCGCTATCCCGTCTACCGGATCGCGGCCATCGGGGCCGGGCTCGGGGTCGCGGTGGCGCTCTGGTATCTCGTCACCCGCACGCGGGTGGGCATGCTCATCCGCGCCGGCGCGACCAATCCCGACACGGTCTCGGCGCTCGGGGTCGATGTGCGTCGGCTCTTCATGATCGTCTTCGGCTTCGGCGCCATGCTGGCCGGCTTCGCGGGCGCGATCGCGGCGCCCATCTTCGCCATCCAGCCGGGCATGGGCGACAATCTCCTCATCGTCGCCTTCGTCGTCATCATCGTCGGCGGCGTCGGCTCGGTTCGGGGCGCATTCATCGCCGCACTCATCATCGGGCTCATCGACACGCTCGGCCGATCCCTCGTCACCGATGGGCTCCGCCTCGTCTTCGACGCCTCGGCCGCCAACCAGATCGGCCCGGCGATCGCGTCGATGCTGATCTACATCCTGATGGCCGCCATCCTCTTCTTCCGCCCGCAAGGCCTCTTCCCCGCCACGGGCGCCCGATGAGCGCGGTCGCCGACGATGCGCGGGATGGTGTGCGGATGAAGCGGGCCGGTGTCGGCAACGCGGCGCTCGCCGTCATCGTCTTTGCGGCACTCGGCCTCGCGCCCTTCGTGGCCGAGGCGTTCGGCGGCTCCTACATCCTGTCGCTCCTGATGAAGGCGATGCTGCTGGCGATCGCCGCGATCTCGCTCGACCTGCTGCTCGGCCAGGGCGGGCTCGTCTCCTTCGGCCACGCCGCCTTCATCGGCATCGGCGCCTACGCGACCGGCATCGGGCTGGAGGAGGGCATCTATAACGGGTTCGCGCTCCTCGCCTTCGCTGTCCTCGCCTCGGCTGCCTTCGCGCTCGTCACGGGCGCGATCAGCCTCAGGACGTCCGGCGTCTACTTCATCATGATCACGCTCGCCTTCGGGCAGATGATCTACTTCGCCTTCTCGTCGCTCAGCGCCTATGGCGGCGACGACGGGCTGACGCTCTGGTCGACGGCCGAGCTCTACGGCACGGGGTGGCTGCAGAACGGCGGCGGGCTCTATTTCGTCATCCTCGTCTGCCTCGTCGTCACCTGGTGGCTCGTCGACCGCATCGCCGGCTCGCGCTTCGGGCGCGTGCTGAGGGCGGCCAAGGAGAACCCGGTCCGGGTCGAGACGATGGGCTATTCCGTCTTTCGCTATCGGCTGGTGGCCTATGTCATCGCCGGGGCGCTCGCCGGCATGTCGGGCTTCCTCCTCGCCAACCAGGCCGAGTTCGTCAGCCCCGCCGCCGCGACGTGGCAACGCTCGGGCGAGCTCATCTTCGTCGTCATCATCGGCGGCATGGGCGCCCGCAACGGTGCCCTTCTCGGTGCCCTCTTCTTCGTCCTGATGGAGGAGGTGCTCTCCTCGATCGTCCACGACTGGCGACTGATCTTCGGGCCGATCCTCGTCCTCATCGCGCTCTACGCCCATGGCGGCCTCGTCAGCCTGCTGCCGGGCGGAGGCCGGACGACGTCCGGGACCACGCCGTCGACAGCCGCGGGAAGTGGCCACGGGCGCGGCGAACCTCCAGCCCTCCGGCACGAGGGTATCTCAGCCTTCCGGCGCGAGGGCATCCCAGCCCCCCGGCGCGAGGGCATCATGACATGACGGTTCTCACCCTCGAGGGGCTCGACAAGCATTTCGGCGCGCTTCACGTCACGCGCGGCGTGAGCCTCGATCTGCAAGAGGCCGAATGCCACGCGCTCATCGGGCCGAACGGGGCGGGCAAGTCGACGTTGATCCATCAGGTGTCGGGTCTGCTGACATCGGATGCCGGCCGCGTCACCTTCTCCGGACGGGACGTGACGAGGCTCGACATGCCGGGCCGGGCTCGGGCGGGTCTCGGGCGCACGTTCCAGATCACGTCGGTCATTCCCGGGTTCTCGGCGCGTGAGAACGTCGCGCTCGCGGCGCAGGCGCGGGCCGGCTCGTCCTTCCGCTTCCTCCGCCCGGCCTCGTCCGAGACGGCGCTCAACGATCGGGCCGATGCGTGCCTGCGTGCCGTCGATCTCGGGCCCCGTGCCGACACACCCGCCGCCGCCCTGAGCCATGGCGAGCGACGGCTGCTGGAGCTTGCCATCGCCCTCGCGGGCGAGCCCAAGACCCTCCTCCTCGACGAGCCGATGGCCGGCATGGGCCGCGCCGAGAGCGCCCGGCTGACCGACATCCTCATCGACCTCAAGACACGGGTGCCGATGCTTCTCGTCGAGCACGACATGGAGGCCGTCTTCCGGCTGGCCGATCGCGTGTCGGTGCTGGTCGACGGCGCGATCGCTGCGACGGGTACGCCGGCAGAAGTCCGCGCCGATCCGCGCGCCCGCGCCGCCTATCTGGGCGACGACGAGATCGCGGCATGAGCGCGCTCCTCACCATCGAGGACCTCCATGCCGGCTATGGCGTCGCCGAGGTCCTCTTCGGCGTCGACCTCACGATCGAGGAGGGCGCCGTCACCGCGCTTCTCGGCCGCAACGGCATGGGCAAGACGACGACGGTGCGCAGCCTGATGGGCCTCATCAAGCCGCGCCAGGGCCGCGTCACGGTGGCGGGGCGGGACATGACGGGCGCGACCCCGCACGCCATCGCCAAGGCGGGCATCGGTCTCGTGCCCGAGGGCCGCGAGGTCTTTCCCACGCTCTCGGTCGAGGAGAATCTCGTCGCCACGTCGCGCGGCACGAAGGCTGGGCGCTGGACGCTGGAGCGCGTCTACCAGTTCTTTCCCCGACTGGCGGAGCGCAAGCCCAATCTCGGCTCGCAGCTCTCGGGCGGCGAGCAGCAGATGCTCGCCATCGGCCGGGCGCTGATGACCAATCCGCGCGTCCTCGTCCTCGACGAGGCGACGGAAGGGCTCGCCCCCCTCATCCGCGCCGAGATCTGGGAGAAACTGACCGAGCTGAAGCGCGACGGGCTCTCGATCCTCGTCATCGACAAGAATCTCGACGCGCTGTCCCGCATCGCCGACGCCCATGTCGTTCTCGACAAGGGCGAGGTCGTCTGGCGCGGCAGCGCCGCCGATCTCGCAGCCGATCCCAAGGCCGTCGAAGCGCATCTGCACCTCTAGAGGAGACCCCGGACATGAAACTCGAACACGGCGTCACCGCCGCCTCCGATGGCTTCAAGGACAAGCCCTGGAGCGTGGTCGGCCACACCTATACGCCCAAGCTCTTGAGCGACAACGCGTTCGTCTGGCACGCCGTGCTGCCGGCCGATACCTTCGTGCCGCCGCACATCCACACGACGCAGGACGAGTGGATCACGGTGCTGGATGGTAATCTCGAGATCGAGTTCGGAGCGGAGAAGGTGGAGGCCGGGCCCGGCGACGTCGTGCGCATGCCGATGGGCGAGC
Source organism: uncultured Alphaproteobacteria bacterium (assembly GCA_963842125.1). GTDB lineage: Bacteria > Pseudomonadota > Alphaproteobacteria > Rhizobiales > CAWCWK01 > CAWCWK01. The sequence continues at coordinate 1,217,080 of CAWJFE010000001.1, forward strand.
CGCATGGCATCTTCAACCGGTCCGGCAAGGAGGCCAACGCCGTCTTCGGCGTCGCGCCGGCGGGCAAGCTCTTCGCGCTCTTCCAGAACCTCGACGGCGTCACCGATCCGGCCGAACTCGTTCGCATTTCGGCCGAGCACGACGTCGATTTCCTGCCGCCGCCGGACGCCTGACCGTCAGCCGGCGGCGCGCGCCGTCTCGAAGCCCGCCATCGTCTGGTAGCTGCCGACGATGGCGGTGAGTTCGGCCTCCGTCGCCACCTCGTCGAGGCTCTCGAAACCATCGGGCGCTCGCGCCTCGACGAGGTCGATGACGCGCTCCGGCCCGCCGACGCGGTTGGTGCGCACGATCTCGGCCGTCGCGGGCCGGCGCTCGGCGTCGTAGGCCACGAGGCCCTCCACCCCCGCGCGCTCGAGATGACCGGCGAGCGAGACGGCGTCGAGAATGGCCTGGCTCGCGCCGTTGGAGCCCACCGGATACATCGGATGCGCGGCATCGCCGAGGAGCGTGACGCGCCCCTCCGTCCAATGGTCGAGCGGATCGCGGTCGCACATCGGGTAGACCCAGAAATCGGGCGTCGTCTCGACGAGGGCCGGAATGTCGACCTCGGGAATGTCGATCTGGCCGCGCACATAGGGCATCACGTCTGCGAGCGCGCCGGCGCCCGACCAGTCGTCGCGATGAGGGAGGGGATCGTGAGGCCCCGCGACCTTGGCGCAGATCACCCAGTTCATCAGCGTCTCGCCCGGCCGCGCCGGATCGTCGTGGACCGGATAGAGAACGAGCTTGGAGCGCATGCCCCCCGCGATGATCATCGTGCGGCCGTCGAGGAAGGGCGGCGTCCACTTCGCGCCGCGCCACATCACGACGCCGTTCCACGAGGGCGGCCCTTCGTTCGGGTTGCGCGCGCGGCGGATGGCGGAGTGGATGCCGTCCGCGCCAATGAGGACGTCCGCCCGTACCGACCGCTCGCCCTTGTCGGTGTCGAATACCGGCCTCGACGGCATCGGCATCCTGCTCGTGGCGTAGAAGCGTGTGCCCGGTCCGCACGGCACCGGGCCCGAGCCGGTCGGTGACCGCGTCGAGGAGCAGTCGTTGCAGCTTGCCGCGGTGGATCGAGAATTGCGGGACGGTGAAGCCGGCATCGAGCCCGCGGGGCTGGCGAAGGATGTCGCGCCCGTCCGCCGTCTTGTAGATCAGCTCGCGCGTGCGGATGCCGATCATGTCGAGCTCATCGAGGAGTCCGAAGCTGGCGAGATGCCGGATCGCGTGCGGCAGGATGTTGATGCCGACGCCCAACTCGCGCACCTCGCTGGAGCGCTCGTAGACCGTCGGCGCGAAGCCCTTCTCGTGCAGCGCGAGTGCGAGCGTGAGCCCGCCGATGCCGCCGCCGACGACCGCGATGTCCAGACCGTTCGTCATGCCGCTACCCCTCTCGCGCCGCAGGTCTCGCGAGAGCGAGGCGGCGATGAGCCGGACGGTAGCGTCCTTCGCCCCGATCGTTCAAGCCTCAAGTATTGGCGGGTATGAGTGCGCCACCTGGTCGTGCCGTCGGAATGTGTCCGCGACCCCGGCTCGATTCTTCCAACGTCCGCCCTTCCACAGTTTCATCTCGTGTGTAATAGTATTACGCATTGGATCCCATCTCTTTCTATCGGAGTCTCCCGACATGCGCTCGGCCCTGCCCCTCGTCTCCTGTGCCCTCTTCGCGTCCTTCGCCTCGGGGGCCCACGCCACCGACCGGCAGCGCGAGGCGCATGTCCATGGGGCCGGAACGCTGATGATCGCCGTCGAAGGCACGACGGTGGAGATGACGCTGGAAGCGCCGGCGGCGGACATCGTCGGCTTCGAGCGCGCGGCGCAGACGGAGGAGGAGAAGGCCTCGATCGCGGAGGCCCGTGCCATTCTCGCAGACCCGCTCGCCCTCTTCGGACTGCCTGCCGAGGCGGAATGCACGATTGCCGACGCCGATATCGATATCGGCGTGGAGGGCGACGGGGATCACGAGCACGACGACGAGCACGAGCAGGAGCACGACGACGATCACGCACATGACGACGACCATGCGGATGACGACGAGCACGAGCACGAACACGCCGAGGGCGATGGCCATGCCGACCTCGAGGCCAGCTATCGCTTGACCTGCGAGACCCCGGATGCGTTCAAGGGCATCGAGGCGACCTATTTCGCGCGCTTTTCCAATGCGGAGGAACTGGCCGTCGTGGTGGTGACCGAGGATCTGCAGACCGGCGGAACGCTCACGCGCTCGGCGCCCGGTCTACGCTTTTGAGCGTGCGTGTGAGGGACGACCGGCATGCGCACCCGATGGTTCTCATGGAGGACGTCGGCTTCTCCTGGGAGGGCCATCGTGAGGGTTTCCGGCTCGATCTTCCGGCGCTCCGGCTCGGATCGGGCAGTCGCACGCTTCTCGTCGGGCCGTCCGGCTCGGGCAAGTCGACGCTCCTCAACCTCCTCTGCGGCACGCTTGCGCCCGATCGCGGGCGGATCGTGGTGGACGGGACGGACATCACCACGCTGTCGGGCGCCGCGCGCGACAGGTTCCGCGCCGAGCGCATCGGGCTCGTCTTCCAGATGTTCAATCTCGTGCCCTATCTCGGCATCGTGGAGAACGTGACCCTGCCGCTCCGTTTCGCGCCCGAGCGACGGGATCGCGTGGCACAGGCCGGTGGAGGCCATGCCGAGGCGACGCGGCTGCTGATCCGCCTCGGCCTCGACCCTGGGCTGATCGACCGGCCGGTCGCGCGGCTCAGCGTCGGGCAGCAGCAGCGCGTCGCGGCGGCGCGGGCGCTCATCGGCACACCCGCCCTCGCTGTCGCCGACGAGCCGACCTCGGCGCTCGACCGCGACCGGCAGGACGGCTTTCTCGACTTGCTCTTCCAGGAAGTCGAGGCCGCCGGCGCGACGCTCCTCATGGTCAGCCACGAGACCCGCTTCGCGGACCGCTTCGACCATGTGATCGATCTCCCCACGCTCGCGGGGCACGCCTGATGCTGCGTCTCGCCTGGGCCAGCCTTCTCGATCGGCGCCTGACGGCCGGGCTCACGCTCGCCGCCGTCGCCCTCTCCGTTCTCCTTCTCCTCGGCGTGGAGACGGTGCGAAACGGGGCGCGCGAGGGGTTTGCGAGCACGGTGTCGGGCACCGATCTCATCGTCGGCGCGCGCTCGGGCTCGGTGAACCTCCTCCTCTATTCCGTCTTCAGGATCGGCAACGCGACCAACAACGTCTCCGGCACGAGCTTCGATGCCATCGCCGAGCGGCCGGAAGTCGCCTGGATCGTGCCCATTTCGCTCGGCGACAGCCATCGCGGCTTTCGTGTGCTGGGCACGGTGCCCGACTATTTCGAGCGCTATGGCTATGGCCGGGGCCAATCCCTCGCCTTCGCCGCCGGGGCACCCTTTGCGCAGACGCAGGATGCCGTGATCGGCTCCGCCGTGGCGCAGGCGCTCGGATACGATATCGGCACCCCGATCGTGGTGGCGCACGGCCTCGGCGCGGTCTCCTTTCAGGACCATGACGAGGACCCGTTCCGCGTCGTCGGCATTCTCGAGCCGACCGGAACGCCCGTCGACCGGACGGTCCATGTCGGGCTCGACGCCATCGCCGCCATCCACGGCGAGACGCTTCGCGCGGACCGCTCGCCCGACGTGACGGCGGCGCTGGTCGGGCTCACCTCGCCCATCGCGACGCTCTCGCTGCAGCGCTGGGTGAACACCTATCCCGAAGAGCCCCTGTCGGCGATCCTGCCCGGCGTCGCGCTGGTCGAGCTCTGGTCGCTCGTCGGCGCCGCCGAAATGGCGCTCCTCGCCGTCTCCGCACTCGTCGTCGTCACGGCGCTGATCGGTCTCGTCACGACCATCCTCACCGGGCTGGAGGCACGCCGGCGCGAGATCGCGATCCTGCGGGCCGTCGGCGCGCGGCCGAGGGATGTGCTCGCCCTCCTTCTCGTCGAGGCGGTCGGTCTCGCTCTTGCGGGCGCCATCCTCGGTACAGCGCTTCTCTACGCGCTGCTCTTCGCCTTCCGCCCGATGATCGAGGGCGCGACGGGTCTCTTCCTTCCCATCGGATGGCCGGGCGCGACGGAGATGGGGCTGCTCGCGGCCGTCGTCTTCGGCGGCTTCGTCGCCGGCCTCATACCCGCCATTCGCGCCTATCGGATGTCGCTCGCCAACGGTCTGACGGCACGAATCTAGGCGGACGCTTGCAACCCTAGCCCCGGCTCCTGCATTGGCCCCTCGGCGTGAACGGTATAGGACCGCGATCACCGACTGTTGACGGGAGCGCGGGAATGAGCGGCTTGCTGGCCTTGCTGGACGACGTGGCGGCCATCGCGCGGCTCGCCGCGACGCAGCTCGACGACATCGCGGCGCAGGCGACGAAGGCGGGCGCGAAGGCTGCCGGCGTCGTGATCGACGATGCGGCCGTGACGCCCAAATACGTCACCGGCCTGCCGGCCGCGCGCGAGCTGCCGATCGTCTGGAAGATCGCCCGCGCCTCGTTCTTCAACAAGCTCGTGATCCTGTTGCCGATCGCGATGCTGCTCAACGCCTTCCTGCCCTGGCTGCTGACGCCGCTCTTGATGATCGGCGGCGCCTATCTCTGTTTCGAGGGGGCGGAGAAGGTCTATCACCTCTTCGTGCCCCATCAGGAGCACGGCCCGCAGGAGGCCGAGACGCTCGACGCCGCGCATCTCGAGGAAAAGCGCGTCGCGGGTGCGATCAAGACGGACTTCATCCTCTCGGCCGAGATCATGACGATCTCGCTCAACGCGATCGAATCGGACAGCGTCTTCGTCCAGGGCGCGACGTTGGCCGCGGTCGCCATCGGCATCACCGCTCTCGTCTACGGCGCCGTCGCGTTGCTGGTGAAGGCGGACGACGTCGGCATCAAGATGAGCCTCGACGGGCGCCTTTCAGCCACCCGCGCGCTGGGCCGCGGCATCGTCGCCTCCATGCCGACGGTCATGACCTTCATCGCGACCATCGGTACGGTCGCCATGCTCTGGGTTGGCGGCAACATCATCGTCCACGGCCTGCACGAACTCGGCTGGCATTGGCCCTACGAGACGATCCACCATGCCGCCGAAGTCGCCGCCGCTGCCGTGCCGACGGCCAAGGGTTTCGTCGAATGGGCGGTGACGGCCGCGATCGACGGCGTGATCGGGCTGGCCCTGGGTCTCGTCCTCATTCCGATCGTCGGAGCGATCATCAAGCCGCTCTTCGGCCTCTTCGGTGGCAAGAAGGCCGATGCGGCCGCGCATTGATCGGTTCGACCGGACGACACCGGTCAGCAGGATCTGCCTTTCTCCCCTCCGCAGGAGAAGGTGCCGGCAGGCAGATGAGGGAGCGTCTCACCTGGGAGACCGGCCAGATCGACGACTGAGCCGGCCTTCGAGACCAGTGAGACATCCCCCTAACCCTTTCACGCGAGGGGAGAGGGGACGCTGGCGGAGGTGAAGGATCGGTTCGGTCGGGCGGCCGCGGCCGAGGCGACCCGCCCCACGCACAGCTTTTTGCATCGCAGCAACAAACACGCTAAGGGGAGCGCCAAACCTCTTTCCTATCCGGATATCCCGTCTTGACTCGATCGACCCTGTCGGCATTCGCCGAGCAGCTGTCGCCGGCTTCGCTCGGCGCGCGCTGGGACCACTTCACGCCCTCGCGCATCCGCATCGAGTTGCTCGCCGGCCTCACCGTCGCGCTCGCGCTGGTGCCCGAGGCCGTCGCGTTCGCCTTCGTGGCGGGCGTCCATCCGCTCGTCGGGCTCTATGCGGCCTTCATCGTCGGGCTCATCACGGCGGTCATCGGCGGGCGCCCGGGCATGATCTCGGGCGCGACGGGCGCGCTTGCCGTGGTCATGGTCGCGCTCGTGGCGCAGCACGGCGTCGAGTATCTCTTCGCGACGGTCGTCCTCATGGGCCTGATGCAGATCGCGGCCGGCGTCTTCCGGCTCGGCAAGTTCATCCGGCTGGTTCCGCATCCCGTCATGCTCGGCTTCGTGAACGGGCTCGCCATCGTCATCTTCCTCGCCCAGCTCACCCAGTTCCAGGTGCCGACAGTCGATGGCGGCAAGGAATGGATGTGGGGCTGGCCCCTCGTCCTGATGCTGGGCCTCGTCGGCGTCACCATGCTCGTCGTCTGGCTGACGCCGCGCGTGACGACGGTGGTGCCGGCGCCGCTCGCCGCCATCCTCATCGTCGCGGCCATCGTCATCGGCTTCGGGCTCAACGTTCCGCGCGTGGGCGATCTCGCCTCCATCGAGGGCGGGTTGCCGGCCTTCCACATTCCGATGGTGCCGCTGACCTGGGAGACGATGGAGATCATCTTCCCCTACGCGGTGATCCTCGCGGCCATCGGCCTCATCGAGAGCCTCCTCACGCTCAACCTCGTCGGCGAAATCAAGAACGAGCGGGGCGGCGCCTCGCAGGAATGCCTCGCACAGGGCATCGCCAACACCGTGACCGGCTTCTTCGGCGGCATGGGCGGCTGCGCGATGATCGGCCAGTCGATGATCAACGTGAAGTCGGGCGGGCGCACGCGTTTGTCGGGCATCTCGGCGGCGCTCTTCCTCCTCGCTTTCATCCTCGTCGCCTCGCCGCTCATCGAGCAGATCCCGCTGGCGGCGCTGGTGGGCGTCATGTTCATGGTCGTCATCGGCACCTTCGCCTGGCGCTCCTTGACCATCATGCGCCGCATCCCGCGCACCGACGCGCTCGTCATCGTCCTCGTGACGGTCGTCACGGTCATGTACGACCTCGCGATCGCCGTCGTCGTCGGCGTCATCGTCTCGGCGCTCACCTATGCGTGGAACAATGCGCGACGCATCCACGCCTCGTCCGGCCTCACCAATGACGGCTCCAAGGTCTACTATATCGACGGCCCGCTCTTCTTCGGCTCCAAGGACGGCTTCTCCGAGCTCTTCACGCCCGAAGAGGACCCCGAGACCGTCGTGATCGACTTCGCACGCAGCCGCATCGTCGATCAGTCGGCCCTCCAGGCCGTCGAGGACGTGGCCGCGAAATACGAAGGCCAGGGCAAGACCGTCCAGCTCCGCCACCTCAGCCGCGACTGCCACGCGCTTCTCAACAAGGCCGGCCAGCTTGTCGTCGATGCCGACGACGACCCTGACTACGGGCTCGCGGTCGACTATGGCGTGCGCACGGGAGCCTTCGCGGGCGGGCATTAGCCGCTATCGGCGGCCGCGAGGATCGTCTTCAGCAACGTCGACCTGCCGACGGTGCCGGGGTCCTTCCATTCGAGGCCGGCGGGTGCAGCGCGATCGCTGGTGGCGACGAGGACGTCGAGCACCAGCTTGAAATGCGTGAAGCCGTGCCGCGCCTCGCCCGCCGCCGCCCAGTCGGCATCCAGCGGCGGCGTATCGTCGCCGGCCTCGCCCGGCCACCAGACGGGCACGGTCCAGAGACCGCCGAGGAGGCCGTCCTCGGGTCGCCGTGCCAAGAGGATAGCGCCGTCGGCGCGCCTTGCGACGAAGGCGGTGCCGCGCTTTTCGGGGACGGCCTTCTTAGGCGCCTTCACCGGATAGCGCGTCATGTCGCCGGCGTGATGGGCGGCGCAGTGCGGCGCTAGCGGGCAGAGGGCGCAGACGGGATTGCGCGGCGTGCAGAGCGTGGCGCCGATATCCATGAGCGCTTGCGCGATGTCGCCCGGCCGCTTCGGCGCACGGTAGGCCTGTGCGAGACGGCGCAAGGGCTCGCGGGCTTTGGGAAGCGGTGTCTCCATTCGCTCCAGCCTCGACACGACCCGCTCGATATTGGCATCGAGGGGCACGTCGGGCGTGCCGAAGCAGAGCGCGCCGATGGCAGCGGCGGTATAGGCGCCGATGCCGGGGAGCGCGCGCAGGCCCTCCACAGTCTCCGGCCAGACGCCGCCCCGCGCGTGGACGATCTCGCGCGCGCAGGCGTGGAGATTGCGTGCCCGCGCATAATAGCCGAGCCCGGCCCAGACCTCGAAGACGGCATCGAGCTCGGCGGCCGCCAGCGCCTCGATCGTCGGAAACCGCTCCAGAAAGCGCGCATAGTAGCCGCGCACGGCCGCGACCGTCGTCTGCTGGAGCATGATCTCCGAGAGCCAGACGGGGTAGGGCTCCGACACCTCGCCCATACCCGCCCGCCAGGGCAATGCGCGGCGATGCCGGTCGTACCAGGCGAGCACGTCGGCGACGGCGCCGGGCTTGCTGTCGGGGAGGGCATGGGGCACGACGAAGGCCAGCTATCCGAAAAGGTCCACGCTTTTGCGACCGACGCGCAACCAAGTCCAGTTTCGTGGGCAAGTCCAGTCTCGTGGGCAAGTCCAGTCTCGTGGGCAAGTCCATTCACGCGGGCGGATGGTGTCCCCCGCAGACGATCTGCCGAGAACGCGGCCGCAGGTGCAGGCACGCGCGCGGCTCCTCGGCGATCTCGTCGAGAAGACGCTCGACCCGCTGGTCAAGAAGCGCGGCTTCGCCAATGCGCGCCTCTTCTCGCATTGGGAGACGGTGGTCGGCCCGCAGCTGGCCGCCATGGCCTTGCCGGAGCAGATCACCTGGCGGCGCGGCAAGGAAGCGGGCGGGACGCTCATTCTCGGCTGCGCAAGCGGCGATGCGCTCGTCGTCCAGCACCAGCAGGACATCATAAAGGAGCGCATCAACGCCTTTGTCGGCTGGCGCGCCGTCGAGACGGTGCGCCTCAAGACCGGCCGCCCACGCCCGGCATCGGCGCCAGTCCCACGCGGGGAGGCGCACGCTCCGGCAAGTTCGGATCCCGCTCGCTCGCCCGCCGATCGATTGGAGAGCGCCCTCGTCCGCCTCGGCACGTCGTTGGACGATCGCGACGGCGGCTAGGACCGCCAAAGAGTGCCAATGTGCCGACGGGCTCGAAGAGGTCCGCACGACACGAAAGCGTGATCCTTCAGCCGCCGTTCATGCGTGCCCTGCGACGGTGACGAGACTTGCCCCTACGGCCTTTCGCGCGACATATTCCGCCGAGACAGAGCCCCTTTACCGCCCCGCCGCCGATCTCGAGATCGAGACGCGCGGGAGGATGCCCCTGGAGAGCCGACGCATGACACTGACCCGCCGCCATTTTGCCGCCCTTCTCGCCGCCAGCACGGCCAGCCTCGCCGCCTCGCCCGCCCTCGCGCAGATGGGCAGTCAGCTCATGGTCGCCGGGCCGCTCGGCGAGCGCGCCGTCGGCTCGCCCGACGCGCCGGTGACGATCGTCGAATATGCCTCGATGACCTGCGGCCACTGCGCGTCCTTCCACACCGACACCTATCCGGAGCTGAAGGAGGCCTATATCGAGACCGGCAAGGCCCGCCTTCTGATGCGCGAATTTCCGCTCGATCCGCTCGCCATGGCGGCCTTCATGCTGGCCCATTGCGCGGCCGGATACGAGCCCGGCATGGATGTCGCGACCCTCGCCGCGATGGAGGGTGACGAAGCGATGAAGCGCGACCAGCGCTACTTCGCCGTCGTCGACGCGCTCTTCAAGCGCCAGCGCCAGTGGGCCTTTACCGAGCGCCCGCTCGACGCGCTGCTCGACATGTCGCGCCAGATCGGCGTCTCCGAGGAGAAGTTCAACGCGTGCCTGCGCGATCAGGCGCTTCTCGACGCCATCACGGACGTCAAGGATCGCGGCGATGCGCTCGGCGTGGCCGCGACGCCGACCTTCTACATCAATGGCGAGGAAGTGCGCGGGGCGCGCAGCTTCGACGAGATGGCGAAGCTGATCGACGACGCGTCCTAGGGTCCGCACCTTGGGGGCCCGACCCCCAAGACATCTCAGCGCGTCGTGACGATCTCGCGGCGCGCCGGCACGATCTCGACGTCCTGATCGAGGATCTTGCCGCCGTCCGCGCCTTCGATGAGGAGGCGGTAGCGCCCTTGCGGTACGGTGAGGGCCCAGGTGGCGTCGGTCGTCTCGGCCAGGACCCTCTGATCGCCGAAGACGTCGGGCTCCGATTCCATCAGGATGAGGCGGGCCGCGCTGCGCGAGCGCACGGCGAGGACGCCCGAGCGCAGGTTCACCCGTATCGACTGATCCCGGCCGCCCGGCCGCACCCGCAGGCGCTCCGTTCGCGTGGCCAAGCCGCTCACGGCCTCGACCGTATAGTTGCCGGCCGGGAGATCGGCCTCGAGAACCGGGCCGTCCACCTCCGCGATCACCCCCTCCGGACCCGAGAGCGAGATCCGCGTATCGCCGGCCGCCGGTGGTCCCGACACGGAGAGGAGCGCGCGGACGCTCACGCGTGCGGTCTCGTCCTGCGCGGCGGCCGGTGCGATGATGAGGGGGAGGAGGGAGACGAGCGCGATCAGAAGGTTCATACCGACCAAGATAGGCAGTGCGGGACCGCCCGCACACCCACATTCTCACGAGACGTTTCGTCTTAACGAAGCGGAGGTGTCGCCATGACCGAGATTTCGTCCAAAGCCGCCGCCCGCGCCACTGAGGCGCTGACCGGGCAGTGCCATTGCGGCGCGGTGAAGCTGCGCATTCCGTGGGCGGGACGGTTTCTCAGCCCGCGCCGTTGCGATTGCTCGTTCTGCCGGCGCCGCGCGGTCGTCGTCGCCTCGGTGGCGCTCGACGATCTCGAAGTGCTGTCCGGCGAGGATGCGCTGACGCTCTACCAATGGGGCACGGGCGCGGCGGAGCACTATTTCTGCTCGATCTGCGGCATCTACACGCATCACCGTCGCCGCTCGAACCCGAACGAATACGGCGTCAACATCGCCAACTTCCCCGGCGTCGACGTCATGCGCTATGCGGATGTGGGCTTCAACGACGGGGTGACGCACCCCTCCGACCGGGCATGACTGCTCGACGCCTACGCTGCCATCATCCGATCCACTTCGCGGACGAGGTCCTTGAGGTGGAAGGGCTTGGAGAGGACCTTGGCTTCCTTGGGCGCGCCCGACGAGGCGTTGAGCGCGACGGCGGCAAAGCCGGTGATGAACATCACCTTCATCTCCGGATCGAGCTCGGTCGCCTTCCGGGCCAACTCGATACCATCCATCTCCGGCATCACGATATCGGTGAGGAGAAGCGTGAAGGGCTCTTCGCGCAGCCGCTCATAGGCGGTCTGCCCGTTGTCGCAGGCGACGACGGAATAGCCGGCCCGTTCGAGCGCGTTCTCGAGGAAGCGGCGCATGTCGTTGTCGTCTTCGGCCAGCAGGATCTTCGACATCGCGCTCATGGGTCACGTCTCGTCAGTCGGGCCGGTCGCGGCCGGTCGTGGAGTTGCAAGGGGCGGGGCCTTGGAGGACCCGCCCGCGTGTCGGCGCATACATGCACGGCAGGCGCACAGTGCCAAGAGGGCAGGGCGATCCGCCGCGCGGTTTGCTGAACGGTCGATGTCGCCGGGCCACGATCTTGTACGGTGCTCCGGGATGTCGGGGTTCATCGCACGTTGGATGAACCTCCTCTTGGAAAGCGCGCCGGCCGTGCTAACTCCTCTCCGGCAGCGCTCCGCCATCGGGCGGCGCGGGCCAGCCGGAGAGTTGCGTGACGGACGATCGGGCCAGACGAACCCTGTGGGGTCGCGCACCCCGCAGCGCACGAATGGGGCATGAGAGCGCGAGACATGACGACGCGGCCGACTACGGACCCGGCGACGCAGCGCCGGTCGCGCCGCCGAGCGATCTCATCGCGCCCGCCTTCGAGATCCTCGCGCCCGAGCGCCAGACCGTCCCCATCGTCTTCAACGCGCCCCATTCGGGACGCGCCTATCCACCCGGCTTCCTCGCCGAGGCACGGCTGGACCTTCGCGATCTGCGCGCATCGGAGGACGCCTTCGTCGACACGCTGCTCGAGGGCGTCACCGAACTCGGCGCGCCCTTGCTACGGGCCAATTTCCCACGCGCCTATCTCGATGTGAACCGCGAGCCGTTCGAGCTCGATCCCCGCCTCTTTCGCCGTCTCCCGCCCTATGCCAACACGCGTTCCCTGCGCGTGGCCGCCGGTCTCGGCACGATCGCGCGGGTGGTGGCCGATTCCAAGGAGATCTACGCCCGGCCGCCCAGCATCGAGGAGGCGATGGCGCGCATCGCGGCCTATTACGTGCCCTATCACCGCGCCCTTCGCGACCTCATCACCGCGACGGTGGATCGGTTCGGCGTCTGCGTCCTCGTCGACGGTCATTCCATGCCGTCGCTCGCCCGGATCGCGGCCGCGCCGAACGCCCTGCAGAGCGCGGCGCAGACGGCCGAGCGGCGCTCGCATTTCGTGCTCGGCGATCGGCATGGACAGTCCTGCGCGCCCGCCGTCATGCAGGCCGCCCATGCGGCACTCGCGAGGCGCGGTCATCTCGTTGGCCGCAACGCGCCCTATGCCGGCGGCTACATCACCGAGCATTACGGGCGCCCGGACGAAGGCGTCCACGTACTCCAGGTCGAGATCAATCGCGGCCTCTACATGGACGAGGCCCGCATCGTGCCCATCGCCCGGTTCGACGAGGTGCGGGACAGCCTGATGGCACTCGCCGAAGCGCTGATCGCGCTCGATCCCGAGGCCTATCTCGGACTGCCGGTCGCGGCCGAGTAGGTCGCCCGGGTCGTCAGTCGCCGAGACCCGCGCGCAGGGCCGCTGCCCCTGCGAACGGCGCCAGTGCCGTCGCGGCGAGCGAGAGCGCGCCCAGCAGCATCAGCGGCGCGCGCGTGTTGCCGTTCAAAAGCACGGCGGCGTTGGACGCGCCGACGCCGAAGATCAGCACCGGCACGCAGAGTGGCAGCACGAGGATCGCGAGCAGCACCCCGCCCCGTCTCAGGCCCACCGTCAATGCCGCGCCCACCATGCCGACGAGCGAAAGCGCGGGCGTGCCGACGATGAGCGTGAGCGTCACCATCACGCTCGCCTCGCCCGGAATGGCGAGAAGGAGGCCGAGGAAGGGCGCGGCGAGGCTCAAGGGCAGGCCGGTCGTCAGCCAGTGCGCGAGCGCCTTGACGCCGACCAGCGCTTCGAGCGGCAGCGGGCCGGCGCGCATGATGTCGAGCGAGCCGTCCTCCGCGTCGGCCTGGAACATCCGCTCCAGCGTGAGGAGCGAGGCGAGGAGGGCGCCGATCCAGAGGATGGCCGGGGCCAGCCGCGAGAGAAGGTTGAGGTCGGGGCCGATCGCGAAGGGCATCACCACGACGAGCGCCAGAAAGAACATCAGCGCCGCCGCCCCGCCGCCGCCCGCGTGGAGGCTGAGGCGAAGATCGCGCACGAGAAGGGCCTTCGCGGCCCGGAACGCGCTCACGACCCCATGTCCAGCCGCAGCTCCAGCCGCAGCGTTCGCGCGCCCGGGAGCGCGAGCGGCAGATGGGTCGCCGCGACGACGAGGCCGCCCGCAGCGCGATGCTCGGCTATGAGGGCTTCGAGAAGGCGCTGCCCATCCGCATCGAGCGCCGCCGTCGGCTCGTCGAGGAGCCAGAGCGGGCGGGGGAGGGCGAGAATGCGGGCGAGCGCCAGCCGTCGTCGCTGACCGGCCGAGAGATCGCCGCAGCGGGCGCTTGTGACATGGGCGAGGCCGACGCGGGCGAGTGTGCCGCGTAGATTGGCCGGGCTGCCTCCCAGATAGGCCGCCCAGAAGGTAAGCGCGCCCTCCACGGTCAGGCTCGGCTTGATCGCATCGAGATGGGAGAGGAGATGTGCGCGCTGGCGGATGGGCCTGTCGCTCGCCGCATCGCTCAGCGAGAGACGCCCGCCGGCCGGCGGTAGCAGCCCGGCCAGGAGCCGCAGCAGGCTCGTCTTGCCCGACCCGTTCGGGCCGACGAGACGCAACGCTTCGCCGGGCGCCAGTGTCAGGCTCAGGCCCTCGAAGAGCGTGCGGCCGCCGCGCGCGCAGGCGACCTCGTCGAGGACGAGCGCCGCGCCATATCGCGCATCGACGGGTTCTGGCGCGGCTCGGGCCACTGTGTCCGCCATTCGTGCAATCCGCCGCCCTGCCGCTCTCTGGTCACGTGGGTAGCGCGCGGCTATAAGGCCGGCAACCCGCGCCCGACGGCGTGTCCGCAACCTCCCCGCAGGAGTTCTCCACCCATGGCGCAGGCCTCTCTCGACAGCTTCAAGTCCCGCAAGACGCTTCAGGTCGGCGGCAAGGACTATACCTATTTCGACCTGAAGGCCGCCGAGGAGAACGGGCTCACGGGCGCATCGCGCCTGCCCTTCTCGCTGAAGGTGCTGCTGGAGAACCTCTTGCGCTTCGAGGATGGGCGTACCGTCAAGGCCGAGGACATCCAGGCCATGGTGACGTGGCTGGACGAGAAGACCTCGACGCAGGAGATCGCCTACCGCCCGGCCCGCGTCCTCATGCAGGACTTCACCGGCGTGCCCGCCGTCGTCGATCTCGCGGCCATGCGCGACGCGGCGACGAAGCTCGGCGCTTCGGCCGACGCCATCAACCCGCAGGTGCCCGTCGATCTCGTCATCGATCACTCCGTCATGGTCGACTTCTTCGCGACCGAAGGCGCCGTCGCCAAGAACATGGACCGCGAATACGAGCGCAATGGCGAGCGCTACGAGTTCCTGCGCTGGGGCCAGGGCGCGTTCGACAATTTCCGCGTCGTCCCGCCCGGCATCGGCATCTGCCACCAGGTCAACCTCGAATGCCTCTCCCGCGTCGTCTTCGTCAAAGACGACGGCGGCGAGCTGACGGCCTATCCGGACACGCTCGTCGGCACCGATAGCCACACCACCATGGTCAACGGCCTCTCGGTCCTCGGCTGGGGCGTCGGCGGTATCGAGGCCGAGGCCGCGATGCTCGGTCAGCCGGTCTCGATGGTCATCCCCGAGGTCGTCGGCTTCAAGATGAGCGGCCGTCTGAAGGAAGGCGTGACCGCGACCGACCTCGTCCTCGTCGTCACCGAAATGCTGCGCAAGAAGGGCGTCGTCGGCAAGTTCGTCGAGTTCTACGGTCCCGGCCTTGAGCATTTGAGCCTCGAGGATCAGGCAACGATCGCCAACATGGCCCCCGAATACGGCGCCACCTGCGGCTTCTTCCCCATCGACAAGGATACGCTCGGCTACCTGACGGCGACGGGCCGCGAGGAACAGGTCGATCTCGTCGAGGCCTATGCCAAGCAGCAGGGCATGTGGCGCGACACCTCGACACCCGACCCCGTCTTCACGTCCTCGGTCGAACTCGACCTCGCCGACGTCGTACCCAGCCTCGCCGGACCGAAGCGCCCGCAGGACCGCGTGGCGCTCGACGTCGCGGCCTCGGCCTTCAAGGACGTCCTCAAGAACGAATACGGCAAGGAGATCGGCGCGCGCTTCCCCGTGCCGGGCACCAACCACGATCTCGGCAATGCCGACGTCGTCATCGCCGCCATCACGGCCTGCACCAACACGTCGAACCCGAGCGTGATGATCGGCGCTGGGTTGCTGGCGCGCAACGCGCTCGCCAAGGGCCTCACCGTCAAGCCCTGGGTGAAGACCTCGCTCGCGCCGGGCTCGCAGGTCGTGACCGACTATCTCAACAAGGCCGGTCTCCAGGACGATCTCGACAGGCTCGGCTTCGGCACCGTCGGCTATGGCTGCACGACCTGCATCGGCAATTCGGGCCCGCTGCCCGAGCCGATCTCGAAGGCCGTCAACGACAACGATCTCGCCGTCGTCTCCGTCCTCTCCGGCAACCGGAACTTCGAGGGGCGCATCAACCCCGACGTGAAGGCGAACTACCTGGCCTCGCCGCCGCTCGTCGTCGCCTACGCGATCGCCGGCACGATGCTCAAGGACATCACGACCGAAAGCCTCGGCGACGACCAGGACGGCAACCCCGTCTACCTCAAGGACATCTGGCCGTCCTCGGCCGAGATCGCCGAACTGGTCCGCACGTCGATCAACCCCGCCATGTTCGAGGAGCGCTATTCCAACGCCTTCACCGGCGACGAGCGGTGGAAGAGCATCCAGACCTCGGAAGGGCGCACGTACGATTGGGGCTCTGAGAGCACCTACGTGCAGAACCCGCCCTATTTCGAGGGCATGTCGCAGAGCGCCGACGCCGTGACCGACATCGTCGACGCGCGCGTGATGGGCCTCTTCGCCGATTCGATCACGACCGACCACATCTCGCCCGCCGGCGCGATCAAAGCCAACTCGCCGGCCGGTCGCTACCTGCAGGAGCACGGCGTGAAGCCGGTGGACTTCAACTCCTATGGTGCGCGCCGCGGCAACCACGAGATCATGATGCGCGGCACCTTCGCCAATATCCGCATCAAGAACCAGATGGTGCCGGGCGTCGAGGGCGGCGTGACGATCCATCAGCCCTCCGGTGAGCAGATGGACATCTACGATGCCGCCATGCGCTACCAGAAGGAGGGTGTGCCGCTCGTCGTCTTCGCCGGCAAGGAATACGGCACCGGTTCGTCGCGCGACTGGGCGGCCAAAGGCACGACCCTCCTCGGCGTGCGGGCCGTCGTGACCGAGAGCTTCGAGCGCATCCACCGCTCCAACCTCATCGGCATGGGCGTTCTCCCGCTACAATTCTTCGACGGGGCGTCATGGGAGGCGCTCGGCATCGATGGGACCGAGCAGATCACTATCGAAGGCATCGCCGACCTCACGCCACGCAAGCGGATCGACATGCTCGTCAAGCGCGCCGACGGCACGGCACGCGAAGTGCCGCTTCTGGTGCGGATCGATACCGAGGACGAGCTCGACTACTTCCGCAACGGGGGCATCCTGCACTACGTGCTGCGCCGACTCGCGGCCTAGAGCGGCCTAGCCTCCAGGGCGGGCGCGTGCTCGACCGCATCGCCCGCCGGATCATCGACCCATCGCTCGATGCGGCGGGCCGTAGGCTCGTCTCCATCGGCGTCACGGCGAACGGCGTCACGTGGACGGCCTTCGTCTGTGGCATGGCCGCCGCCATTGCCATCGCTACGGGCGCGACGATCCTCGGCCTGCTGTTCATCCTTCTCGGGCGGCTCGGCGACGGGCTCGATGGCGCCGTCGCGCGGGCGTCGGGCGAGGGGCCGTCCGACTATGGCGGCTTCCTCGACATCTCGCTCGATTTCGCCTTCTACGGCGCCATCCCGCTCGCCTTCGCGCTCCTCGACCCGAGCGCCAACGCGATTGCGGCCTGCACCCTCGTCCTGACCTTCTACGTGAACGGCGGTACGGTCCTCGCCTTCGCCGTGATGGCCGAGAAGCGGGCTGAGAATGGCGAGACGGTCGCGCGAGGCGACAAGTCGCTCCTCTTCACGACGGGGCTCGCCGAGGGAACCGAGACGATCGCCGTCTTCGTCGCGATGTGCCTCTTTCCCGGAGCCTTCGTGTGGATCGCCTACGGCTTCGCCGCCCTTTGTGCGATCACGGCGGGCGCCCGCATCGCGCTCGCGGCGCGAACGCTCTGACCCTGTCGCGGCCGGATGAGACCTCTCACGAAATCGTCAGTCCGTCAGAGGTGCGAAGGCGCTCGGTCCGTCCTATCTTCCGCAGCATGAAACGATCCCTCTTCGCCGCCCTCGCGCTCGGCCTTCTGGCTGCGCCGACCGCCTCGGTCGCCGCGAATGCGCAGGCCCCGGTCTTCGTCGAGCTCTTCACGAGCCAGGGCTGCTCGTCCTGCCCGCCGGCAGACGCCTACATGATGGAGCTCGCCAAACGGGACGATGTCGTCGCCCTGAGCTTCCATGTCGATTATTGGGACCGGCTCGGCTGGCCCGACACGCTCGCCAGCCCCGCCTTCAGCGCCCGGCAACGCGACCACGCGCAGGCGCGCGGCGACGGGGAGGTCTATACGCCGCAGATCGTCATCGGCGGGCGCGAACATGCCGTCGGGAGCGCGCGGGTCGATGTCGAGCGGATCGTCTCACGCATGGCGACCGAGGTCGGCGTCGATTGCGACGAGCAAGGCGGTCGCCTGACTGTAGCCTTGTCCGAGACCGAGGAAGCATCCGCCGCGTCGGTCTGGCTCGCGACGTTCGACATCGTGAACGCCGTACCGATTGCCCGGGGCGAGAACACCGGCCGCACCGTCACCTACACGCATTCCGTAACCGCGCTCACGCGGCTGGCCGACTGGAGCGGCGATGCGACACGACTGGATTTCGAGATGCCGGAACTGGGTGCGAACAGCGGGGCCGCCGTCTTCGTGCAGGCCGAAGACGGGCACGTGCTCGGAGCGGACTACGTGAAGCGCTGACCGGAAGGCCACGATCACGCCCCCAAGCGGGGGATGCTGACGGCCCGACCATGCAAAGCACACCGGGGGGCTGGGGGGCAATGAAACCGGAGTCGCTCGCCAGCCGGGCCTTCGAGGCAGCGATGTAACAATTCGACACAAAAGGGGCAGGAACGTGGCGGACCGTCATTGGCGCGACCGTGCCGAGTTTTCCCCAAGGCCGCGCCGGTTCCCGCTCCTCTTGCCGAACGCGAATGGCCCGCCCATCATGACCGGGATGTGACGGCAGCAGAGGGTTGAGCGCATGAGCGATGCGGCGAGCGGCGAGACACCCAGTTTCATGGCGAGCCCTTTGGCCAGTCCATTGACCGGTGCTCGACAACCGTCGGAGTCCGCAGCCGGTGCCACCGTCACGCCGCTTCATCCCGCCTCGTCGCCAAAGCCGTCATCCGGATCGCGCCCGGTGCCCGCGATCGTCAGCTTCGACCGGCGCGAGCTCGGCGTCATCCTCAACATCTACGGCCGGCAGGTCGCCGCCGGCGAATGGCGCGACTACGCGATCGATTGCCTCAAGGACCGGGCCGTCTTCTCGATCTTCCGCCACGCATCCGAGATGCCGCTCTACCGCGTCGAGAAGACGCCAAAGCTCGCCCGCAAGCAGGGCGCCTACAGCGTCCTCGCCCCGGGCGGGCGGATCGTGAAGCGCGGCCACGAACTCGCTCAGGTGCTCAAGGTTCTCGAGAAGGGTCCCAGGCTCGTCTCGATCGTCTGAATGCCGTCCCGACCATCTCGCAAAACGCTAGCCGCGCGGCAACGCCGCCGCTTCCGACGCGAGCGTCGTGATTCGGGACCAGTCCCCGTTCGCGACCGCGTCCTTCGGGGCCACCCAGGTTCCGCCCACGCATACCACGTTGGGTAGTGCCAGATAGGTGGCCGCATTGGCCATGCTGACGCCGCCAGTGGGGCAGAAGGCGAGATCGGCGAGCGGACCGGCCAGACCTTTCAGCATCGCGACGCCGCCCGACGCCTCGGCGGGAAAGAGCTTGAGCGTCCGGAACCCCCGGTCGGCGAGCGCCATCGCTTCGCTCGCCGTGGCGCAGCCCGGCAATACGGGGACGTCGATCGCCTCGAGAGCATCGCCGAGGCGGGGCGGCGTGCCGGGCGTCACGACGAATTGCGCCCCGCGCGCCAGCGCCGCATCGAGATCGGCCGGCGTGCGCACCGTTCCGACCCCGACGATGGCCTCCGGCAGTTCCGATCGCATGGCGGCGATCGCGTCGAGTGCCGCCGGCGTCCGCAGCGTGACTTCGAGTACATCGAGGCCCCCGGCTACGAGGGCCCGCGCGAGGCCGAGGCCGGTCTCCACCGACCCGACGGCGATCACCGGCACGACCGGCCGGCGCGCCACATCCATCATCGATACAACCATAAATCCCTCAATAACACACTTAATGGGTGCAGAAGTGCGCCGGCGTTAAGACACAAGCAAGACCGGTAATACATCCTGAGGTTGCTCAACTAGAGCGTGTCACAAGGAGTAGAAACTCGATGTCCGGTATTACCCTATCCGCAGGCGTTCGCGCCAACCTTCTCCAGCTGCAGCGTACCGCGGACCTGACCCAGATCACGCAGGAGCGTCTCTCGACCGGCCGCGACGTGAACTCGGCGCTCGACAACCCCGCCAACTTCTTCACCTCGCAATCGCTCAACAACCGCGCCGGCGACCTGGCCGGACTTCTCGATTCGATGGGCGGCGCGATCAACACCGTCAACGCGGCGGATCAGGCGCTGGGCGCCATCACCAAGCTCGTCGAGGCGGCGTCGGCCACCGCGAGCCAAGCTCTGGCCGAGGGCAGCTCCTACGAGGCGGCGTTCACCGGCACGGCCATCACGGCATCGGCGGCGGAGCAGGCCAACACCACGAAATCGACCCGTGAACAGGTCCTCGACTCGCTGGTCGCCGACGTGAGCGGTACGAATGGTGGCGGCCTGGCGGTCGGCGACACCGTCACGCTCACCAACACCGATGGCGCATCCACGAAGACCTTCGTCTATACCGCGGCGGCCACCGATACGGTCGCAGACCTCGTCAATGCGATCAACGAGTCCGGCATCGCAGAAGCCTCGGTCGACGGCGACGGCAAGCTGAAGCTGACGACGGACAACGGCGATGGTACGACATCCGTCACCTTCGACGCCACGATGGCCGGCAACACGGCCAATTTCGGCGGCTTCGCCGATACGGTGGCCACCAACCTCGTCGCCGTAGCCAACCCCGATGCGACGATCCCGGCCGATCGCGCCAAGGCGCTCGAGAAACAGTTCAACGAATTGCGCAGCCAGATCGACAAGCTCGTCAAGGACGCGGGCTTCAATGGCACCAATCTTCTCGAGGGCGACGACCTCAAGGTCATCTTCAACGAGCGGGTCGGCGACAAGCAGTCCTCGCTGAAGATCGCGGGCGTCAACTTCGATGCCGAGACGCTCGGCGTGCCGGCCAAGTCCGACGTCACCTTCACCGATGGCGCCTCCGTCGAGAAGGCGATCGAGAGCCTCAACGAGGTCGTCAAGACGCTGCGCGATCAGCAGCAGACGTTCGGCTCCAACCTCTCGATCGTGCAGATCCGCAAGGACTTCACGCAGGAGATGGTCAACACGCTTCGGAAGGGCGCGGACGAGCTCGTGCTGGCCGATACGAACGAGGAGGGCGCGAACCTCCTCGCGCTCCAGACGCGCCAGCAGCTCTCGTCGACCGCGCTCGGCCTCGCCAACCAGGCCGACCAGGCGGTGCTGCGGCTTTTCTAAAGGCGTCCCTGCAGACGTTGGCTTGGGCCTTCGTCCTCTCCTCCTCGTCATCCTCGGGCACCGACCCGAGGATCCAGAGCGGAGATCGCATCGCTCGGATTGCAAGCGGGCGGTCGCAGAGACGGAGATCGGTCGGGTCATCGAACGAAGGTCTTATCTACCGCGCCTTCTGGAGTCTCGGGTCGGCGCGAGAATGACGGCCGGAGGCAAGGTCGCCTGCCGGACCAAGCCGGGCCGCTCTAGCCCGCCACATCGATGAGCAAAGGGGCCGGCGCCTCGTCCAGACGGGCGAAGGCGTCGGCCTCTTCGCGCATCCAGCCGAGGAAGGCGGCGATGGCGGGCGTGGTCTCGCGGCCCTTCGGACAGATGAAGCGGAAGCAGGGATCGATCGGCAGAGCCGGCTCGAAGGGCTGGACGAGGCGGCCGGCCCGCATGTCCTTCAAGGCGAGCGTGCGGCGGCCGAGCACGATGCCGGCGCCCTCGATGGCGGCGTCGATGGCGTGGTCGGCGTGGTTGAAGCGCAGGCCCCTGGTCGTGTCGCCCTCCACCCCGGCGACGCGCATCCACTCTCCCCAATCGGGGACGCTTTTCGTCGAATCGTCGTGGATGAGGGACGCGCGCAGCACGTCCTCGGGCCTCGAGAGGTCCAGCGCCTCGCGCAGCGTCGGCGCGCAGAGCGGCACCAGCGTCTCGTGCAGCAGAACCTCGGCATAGGTCTCGGGCGGAACCTCGGTCCCGAACCGTATCGAGACGTCGACGCCGCCCGGCCCGAGGCTCGATACGCCGAGGAAGGCCGCGATATGCACCTGTATGGCCGGGTGCGTCTCCATGAACCGCCAGACGCGGGGCGCGAGCCACTTGGCCGAGAAGGCAGGCCCGACACCGACCGTGAGCACGGTCTCGATGCCCTTCGGGCGGACCCGGCCGACGCCCCGGATCAGCATCTCGAATGCCTCATGGACGTCCGGGTAGAGGAGCCGACCGTTCTCGGTCAGCTCCACCTTGCGGTTCATCCGCTTGAAGAGCCCGACGCCGAAGAAATCCTCGAGATTCTTGATCCGATGGCTGATGGCCGCCGCGCTGACGCCCAACTCGTCGGCGGCCTTGGCGAAGCTCATCGCACGGGCCGCGGCCTCGAATGCGCGCAGGGAGGTGAGGGAAGGCAGCATGGTCAGCCTCACGGTCGGCGAAGACCCGGATTACTTATCCTCAACCGATGCCTGACAACTCGTCGTTTGTCGAGGCGCGAGAGACGAGCCATTGTCGGACCATGGAGCCGTCAGACCGCTCGCCCTCACACAAACGGAGCTCACCGATGAACGCCACCTCGCTTCGCACCATCGATCCCGCCGCGCTCAGCACGCGCGACCTCGACGCCTTGATCGCCCTTGGCCGGCGCGAGCGCTCGGCCGCCGCCCATGCGCTCGTTGCCGGCATCGGCCGCGCCTTCGCTCGATGCATCGCTCGGCCAAGCGCGGCAACGGGGCAGGACGGTGCATTCGATCGCTTTGCATCCCCTGCCCAGGGCCGCTAAAGCGTCTCCATGAACGAAGCCGAGCCGTCCGCCTGGCCCGATCTTGCCGGCCGGCTCGTCGGGGACGGGCATCACCTTCCCGTTCGCGTCTACTATGAGGACACGGATTTCTCCGGTGTCGTCTACCATGCCGCCTACCTGAAGTTCCTGGAGCGCGGGCGGACCGATTTCCTCCGGCTGCGCGGCGTCTCTCACGTCGCGCTGGGCGAGGCGGGGCTCGCCTTTGCCGTCCGCCGGATGACGCTCGATTTCGCCAAGGCCGCGCGCATAGACGATGCGCTCCTCGTCGAGACGCGCGTGGCGGCGCTGCGAGGTGCCTCGGTCGTGCTCGATCAGGCGGTCCGGCGCGGCGCGGCGTTGCTCGTCGGCGCGGAAGTGTCCGTCGCCCTCATCGACCGCGACGGGCGCCCGAGGCGGCTTACCCCGGCCATTCTCGATGGCCTCGGGCCGGCCGGGAGCGCCGCTCCATCAACATGATGTGACCGGCCCCGCCCCGTCTTGTCCCGCTCTGGCACGACGTGTTGCGCGAATGCGCCAAGCTTTCGTCAAACTTGACGCGCATCCTTGCCTCTTACGAAAGGGCGACCCTTCGCCAGCCTCTGGCGCTCTGGCCGCCTGTTCCGAGACGTCACGCGTAAAGGGTGTCGAGCCCGTGCCCCCTAGTCCCCAGGGCTCGAACCACCAGGAGACATCGATGGACCTGACGCAGACGGCGCTCGACGCGCCGCAGCACAGCGTGTCGCTGCTCGCCCTCTTCCTCCAGTCGAGCCTCATCGTGAAGGTCGTCATGATCGGTCTCGTTCTGGCGTCCGTCTGGTGCTGGGCGATCATCTTCGACAAGGTGATGCTCTATCGGCGTGTCGCGCGCCGCATGGACGCGTTCGAGGCCACGTTCTGGTCCGGCCAATCGCTCGATGCGCTCTATGCCGGCGTCGAGCGCGAGGCCGCAGGCGGCAAGACGCAGACCGGCATGGCCGCGCTCTTCCTCGCCGCGATGCAGGAATGGAAGCGCAGCCACGAGATGGCCGCGCGCGCCTTCCAGGGCCTCCAGATGCGGATCGAGAAGGGTCTCGACGTCGCGCTGGCCCGCGAGGTGTCGAGCTTCGAGAGCAATCTCCTCGTCCTCGCGACGGTCGGCTCGGCCGCGCCCTTCGTCGGTCTCTTCGGCACCGTCTGGGGTATCATGACGAGCTTCCAGGCGATCGCGGGCGCGCAGAATGCGAGCCTTGCCGTCGTCGCGCCCGGCATCGCCGAGGCGCTGCTCGCAACGGCGCTCGGCCTTCTGGCCGCCATCCCCGCGACCATCGCCTACAACCGCTTCGCCGCCCGGGTGCAGCAGCTCTCGGGGCGTCTCGAGGGCTTTGCCGACGAGTTCTCCGCCATCATCTCGCGCCAGATCGATGCGCAGGCCGGGCAGGCGCAGGCCGCACGAGCCCAGGCCGCGCGCGGTCACGCCGCCGCCTCGCAGTCCGCGCGGCCGATGCCTCAGCCCCAAGCCTCGGCTCCGGCCGCTCGCCCGGCGACGAGTGCGCCGGCGCAAGCCTACCCCGTGGGGGCCTGATCGATGGGCGCTTCCCTGCAAGCCATGGGCGGCGGACGCCGGCGCGGCCGCGGGCGCGGCCGTCGCCACACGCCGATGTCCGAGATCAACGTGACGCCCTTCGTCGACGTGATGCTGGTCCTCCTTATCATCTTCATGGTCTCCGCCCCGCTTCTGACGACCGGCGTGCCGATCGACCTGCCGGCGGCCGGCGGCAACAATCTCGAGGGCGATAGCGAGCCCTTGACCGTCAGCATCGACGAGACAGGCCGCATCTTCCTCCAGGAGAGCGAAGTGCCGCTCGCCGAGATCGCCGACAAGCTGACCGCCATCGCGGCCAATGGCGCCGACAGCCTGGAGGGTCGCATCTTCGTGCGCGCGGCCGACGGGGTCGGCTATGGCGCCGTCGTGCAGGTGATGACGGCGATCAATACGGCCGGCTATACGCGGATCGGCCTCGTGACCGGGCAGGCGCCGGCTCCCGACGAGGGGGTGCGCTAGCATGGCTTTCGGACGCGCCAGGAAGGCCAGGGTCGATCCGAGCTTCACACCGGAGACCGATGCCGCCGCGCCGGCGACGCAGCGCCCTTCGAGGGCCAGGAAGAAGACGTCGGCGACGATGAAGGCTGCGCTCATCGCGTCCCTCGCGGCCCATGCCGGCGTCTTCGGCTATGCCTTCTTCGTCTGGACGACGCCCGACGCGCTCGACGCGCCGCCCATCGAGAACGTCTCGGTCGACATCATCGACATCGCGGACGCGACCGAACTCACGCTCGGCGACGAGCGGGGCGACGAGGCCGAGCCGGAGGCCGTTCGCACCGTCGAGGCCGAGCGCGAGGCCGAGACCGTGCAGGAGGGCGAGGTGCGCGATGCGCCCGTTCGCGAAGTCGCCCGCGAGGCGCAGACCCCACCCCCGCCGACGGTGCGCGAGATCCCCGTTCGCCCGGTGCCGACCGAGCCGGAGCGTGTCGAGCCGACGCCGGAGCCTCAGGTGGCCGAGGTCGTGCCCGAGCGGACGCCGGAGCCGACGCCCGTCCACGGAACCCACACCGGAACCCACACCGGAACCCTTGGCGGCTTCACCGGCCGAACCCGAAGTGGCGGCGGCTCCGCTTCCGCCGACCCCGCTCGGCCGCCCCGCAGGCCTGCGCGCGCCGCCGCCTCAGGTCGCCGACGTGGCGCCCGAAGTGACGCCCGAAGTGACGCCGGAGCCTCAGCCGACGCAGGTCGCCGCCGTCGCGCAGCCGACCCCGGTCGATCCGGCACCCGTCACACCTGCGCCCGTGATGCCTGCGCCCGTGATGCCTCAAACGCCACAGATCCAGCCGATCGAGACCGAGACGGTCCAGCCGAGCATCAGCCAGGACGCGCTCCTCGACACGCTCGATCCCGACCGGATCGCCGCGCTCCTCAACAAGCAGGATCCGGTCGCGGCCAGCGCGCCGACGCAGACCGCCGCCTCCCAGACACCGAGCCTCGGCGCCGTCGAGGGTGCGGGCCAGACGCTGACGATCTCGGAGATCGGCGCGCTTCGCCGCCGTCTCGCCCAGTGCTGGACGCCGCCATTGGGTGCGCGCGGTGCCGAGACGCTGACGGTGAAGGTCAACATGCTGCTCAATCCGGACGGTACGCTGCGCGGCCCCCCTCGCGTGGTCGACGCACCCTTCGGCCCTGCCGCCGAGGCCGCCTCGCAGGCCGCGACCCGTGCCGTCCTCCAATGCCAGCCCTACGCCCTGCCGCCCGAGAAATACGATCTCTGGCAGGACATCACGATCAATTTCGACCCGCGCCAGATGCTGGGTCTCTAAAGGTAGGATGAACGTGTCCGCGTATTTCCGCACTCTTCCCGCCGCCTTGGTGGCGGTGTTCCTCATGGCCGCACCGCTCGATTTAGCGCGTGCGATCGAGATCGACGTCACCGAGGGCACGCTCGATCCGTTGCCCATCGCGATCGCCGGCTTCCAAGGCGACGCCGATCTCGCCGGTCCGGTCGTCGAGGTAGTCGAGAGCAATCTGCGCCGCTCCGGCCTCTTTCGTCCGCTCGACCGGGCCTCGTTCCTCCAGAACGACGCGACCGTCTCGGCCAGCCCGCGTTTTGCGGACTGGCGCGCCATCGGGGCGCAGGCCGTCGCGGTCGGCAATGTCGCGCGCCAGCCCGATGGGCAGGTGCGGGCCGAGTTCCGCCTCTGGGACCCGGTCAGCCAGACGCAGCTGGCCGGCCAGCAATTCTCGACCACGCCCGAGAACTGGCGCCGCGTGGCGCACATCATCTCCGACGCCATCTATGCGCAGCTGACCGGCGAGACCGGCTATTTCGACACCCGGGTGGTCTTCATCGACGAGTCGGGGCCGAAGGATGCCCGCGTGAAGCGGCTCGCCATCATGGATCAGGACGGCGCCAACGTGCGCTACCTGACGCAAGGCGCCGAGCTCGTGCTCACGCCGCGCTTCTCGCCGACCAATCAGAACGTCGTCTACATGGCCTATGATGGCGGCCGGCCGCAGGTCTACCTCCTCGACATCGACACCGGCCAGCGCGAGGTCGTCGGCAACTTCCCGGGCATGAGCTTCGCGCCCCGTTTCACGCCCGACGGGCGCCGCATCGTGATGAGCCTGGAACAGGGCGGCAATTCCAACATCTACCTGATGGACATCGCGACCGGCACGACGACGCGGCTGACCAACACCCAGGCCATCGACACCGGACCCTCCTTCTCGCCGGATGGCGGGCGCATCGTCTTCGAGTCCGACCGCGAGGGCTCGCAGCAGCTCTACATCATGGACGTCAATGGCGGCGGTCAGCAGCGGATCTCCTTCGGGCAGGGGCGCTATTCGACGCCGGTATGGTCGCCGCGCGGCGATCTCATCGCCTTCACCAAGCAGGAGGGCGGACGCTTCAAGATCGGCGTCATGGCGCCCGACGGGTCGGGCGAGCGCATCCTGACGGAGGGCTTCCACAACGAGGGCCCGACCTGGGCACCCAATGGCCGCGTCCTCATGTTCTTCCGCGACGAAGGTGCCGGACCGCAGCTCTTCTCCGTCGATCTGACGGGCTATAACGAGGCCCGCGTGCCGACGCCCCAGTTCGGGTCTGACCCGGCCTGGTCGCCGCTGCTGAATTGATCGCCGGAGCTTGGCCCGCCGTGCCTGACCGACCGAACGCCGAACCCCGGATGACGCTTTCCATGATGGTGTCGATGGGTATCGGATCCCTTTGCATGTTCGCGGGGCTCTTCATGGTCTTCGTGCCGGAAGAGCCGCGACCCTTCATGGGCTGGACGCTGGTGGGCCTCGGGTTCGCCCTCGAACTCGTCACCGCGATCCGCTTCGTCCTTCTCGCGAAGGCGCAGGAACGCGCCGCTCGACAGAACCGCACCGCACGAAACGACCGGGACGTCCCTTGAGCCCGGCCAAATCATTCGCCCCTTTTCTCGGAGATTTTACGTGACATCCCTTCGCCTTCGCTCCTTCGCCATCCTCATCTGCACCGGCCTCGCCATCGTCGGCTGTGCCAAGAACCCGGCCGTCAACTCGGCCCTGCCGGGCGGCGGTGTCGGTGTCGCCGCGCCCGGCAGCCCGCAGGAATTCGCGCAGATCGTCGGCGACAAGGTCCTCTTCGAGACCGACTCGTCGCAGCTCACCGCGACGGGCCGCGCCACGCTCGATGGGCAGGCGCGCTGGCTGCAGCAATATGGGCGCTATTCGGTCCGCATCGAGGGCCATGCCGACGAGCGCGGGACCCGCGAGTACAACATCGCGCTTGGCGCCCGCCGGGCCGAGGCGGTGCGCAACTACCTCGCCGCGCGCGGTGTCAACATGGCCAACGCGACGACGATCTCCTTTGGCAAGGAGCGCCCGGTCGCGGTCTGCAACGACATCTCCTGCTGGTCTCAGAACCGCCGCGCGGTGACGGCGCTGCAGTAGCGTCGATGGAATGACGAAGGCGCCGCCTGATGAGGCGGAGACACCGATCGGCGACGCCGAGGCCGATGCACTCCTCTCGTCGCTCGGCGAGATCGGCACCCTCGTCGTCGCCGTATCGGGCGGTGCCGACAGCGCCGCGCTCCTCCGTCTCCTCGCGCGTTGGGCGAAGCGCCCCGGCCGCCCCACCCTGGTCGTCGCCACGATCGATCACGGCGTGCGACCTGATGCCGAGGGCGAGGTGAGGCGCGTCATGGGCTGGGCCGAGGCTCTCGGTCTCCAGGGTGTGTCGCGGCGGCTGAGCTCGGGGACGAGGGGCCATGCGGACCTGCGCGAGGCGCGTTATGCGGCTCTGAGCGCGATCGCACACGATGTCGGCGCACGCCATGTCGCGCTCGCCCACCACCGCGACGACCAGGCCGAGACAGTGCTGCTTCGGCTCGGTCGGGGGAGCGGGTTGCGCGGTCTGACCGGCATGGCCGCCGCTCGCGAGCGGGACGGCGTCACCTATGCCCGACCGCTTCTCTCGGTACCCGCCCTCCGGCTTCGCGCCACCTGCCGCGCGATGAAGCAGGACTGGATCGAGGATCCATCCAACGCCGACCCGCGCTATGCTCGCACCCGCCTGCGCACCCTCGCCCCCGATCTCGCCGCGATCGGCCTCACGCCCGAGCGACTGTCCGAGACCGCGCACCGCCTCGCGCGGGCGCAGCAGGCGATCGATGCGATGGTGGCCGAGCGGCTTCGTCCCGCACATGTCCACGCCATCGGCCTCGTCACCTGCCCGCGCGACGCTTTTGACGCGCCGGACGAGATCGCCCTGCGCATGCTCGAGGCGCTGCTGCGGACCGCCGGCGGCCAACCCTATCCGCCCCGCGTGGAACGGCTGGAAATGCTTCTAGACGTTATTCGGAGAGGGGACGAACCCTTGCGGCGAACGCTACATGGCTGCGTCATCGCGCGCGTGAACGGCCTCGTCCACGTCTACCGGGAAGCCGGCCGGACCCTCACGCCAGACCTCCGGCTCGACAGCGGCCGCGGCGGCATCTGGGACGCACGGTTCACCGTCGAGGCCGATGGCCCGGTCACGATCGGCTGCGCGACCTCGCGCCCGATGCCAGACGCGCCATCAGGCATCGATCCCGTATCCTGGCGGGCAGCCGCCGCGATGGCCCCCGCCCTTCTCGCAGGCACCGGCGCCACCGCGCGCCTTCGCTGCGACCCGGCTCTCGACGCCCCCGGGGCCCTCACGCTCCAGCCTTGCGCGCTCTTGTAGGACCCGCTCCGCACACAACGTGTCCGATAAAAGAGCGCCGGTTGCAGCGAATGCGCAGAGTGGAATCGGGCGCGGGATACGTCATGGTCGGCGCGCTTGCGGTGAGACGCCATTAATGGCGCGACACGAAAGCGCGGCCAAGTCATGGCGCCGCGCTTGGCAGGCCGGGCGCGCATGCCTATCTTGGGCTTCAACGCCTCGGCCCGCCGTCCCGGCCGATATCCCCTCGCGCGCCCCCTTGCATCACGCTCGGCGCGTGCCACGGAGTGCCCTCGCGCATGAACGCCAACTTCCGCAATCTGGCTCTCTGGGTCATCATCGCGCTTTTGCTGATCGCGCTCTTCAACCTCTTCCAGTCTCCATCGGAGCGGGCGGGTACGAACGAGATCGCGTTCTCCGATCTCCTCAACCGCGTCGAGCGCGGCGAGGTGGAGGCGGTCTCTATCGCTGGCAACACGATCAACGGCACGCTCGACAACGGCCGCACCTTCACGACCTACGCGCCGAACGATCCCGGCCTCATCGACCGGCTCTACGATAGTGGCGTCGCGATCGAGGCGCGCCCGCCGGAGTCGGGCTCGGTCTCGCTATTGTCGATCTTCGTCTCCTGGTTCCCGATGCTGCTCCTCATCGGCGTCTGGATCTTCTTCATGCGCCAGATGCAGGGCGGCGCCGGTGGCAAGGCCATGGGGTTCGGCAAGTCGAAGGCCAAGATGCTGACCGAGGCCAATGGCCGCGTGACGTTCGAGGATGTCGCAGGCGTGGAAGAGGCAAAGGAAGACCTCGAGGAGATCGTCGATTTCCTCAAGGACCCGTCCAAGTTCCAGCGCCTGGGCGGCAAGATCCCGCGCGGCTGCCTTCTCATCGGCCCTCCGGGCACCGGTAAGACGCTCATCGCCCGGGCCGTGGCTGGCGAGGCGGGTGTGCCCTTCTTCACGATCTCGGGCTCCGACTTCGTCGAGATGTTCGTCGGCGTCGGCGCGTCGAGAGTGCGCGACATGTTCGAGCAGGCCAAGAAGAACGCGCCCTGCATCATCTTCATCGACGAGATCGACGCCGTCGGTCGTCATCGCGGCGCCGGTCTCGGCGGCGGAAACGACGAGCGCGAGCAGACGCTCAACCAGCTCCTCGTCGAGATGGACGGCTTCGAGGCCAACGAAGGCATCATCATCATCGCGGCCACCAACCGGCCCGACGTTCTGGACCCCGCGCTCTTACGCCCCGGCCGCTTCGACCGTCAGGTCATGGTGCCCAACCCGGACATCACGGGCCGCGAGCGCATTCTCAAGGTCCATGTGCGGAAGGTCCCGCTGGCCCCCAATGTCGATTTGAAGACGGTCGCGCGCGGAACGCCCGGTTTCTCGGGCGCCGATCTCGCCAACCTGGTCAACGAGGCCGCCCTTCTGGCCGCGCGCCGCGCCAAGCGGCTCGTCACGATGGCCGAGTTCGAGGACGCCAAGGACAAGGTGATGATGGGCGCCGAGCGCCGCACGCTCGTCATGTCCGACGAGGAGAAGAAGCTGACGGCCTATCACGAAGCCGGCCACGCCCTCGTCGCGCTCCACAAGCCGGCCTCCGATCCTGTCCACAAGGCGACGATCATCCCGCGCGGTCGCGCGCTCGGCATGGTCATGCGTCTGCCGGAGCGCGACCAGGTCTCGCTCACCCGCGGGAAGCTGAAGGCCGACCTCGCCGTCGCCATGGGTGGACGCGTCGCGGAGGAAGAGATCTTCGGCTACGACAAGGTGACGTCGGGCGCCTCCCAGGACATCAAGATGGCGACCGGCATGGCGCGCGCCATGGTCACGCAGTTCGGCATGTCCGACAAGTTGGGGCCGCTCCTCTACGGCGAGAACCAGGAGGAAGTCTTCCTCGGCCACTCCGTCGCCCGCTCGCAGAACATCTCCGAGGAGACGCAGAAGATCGTCGACGCCGAGGTCAAGGTGCTCGTCGACGAGGGCTATGACGAGGCCAAGCGCATCCTGACCGAGTATAACGACCAGCTCGTCATCCTCGCCGAGGGCCTCCTCGAATACGAGACAATGTCGGGCCAGGAGCTCAAGGACCTCTTGGAGGGCAAGCCTCCGCAGCGCGGCGATGATGGCACCGGCGACATGCCGAGCCGCCCGTCGGCGGTCCCCAAGGCCGGCTCCGTCGGCAAGGGCGGCGACGCCGCCGGCGGTGGCCTCGAGCCGCAGCCCTCGGCCTGAGCGCACGATCTCTCGCACTGGAAGGGCCCGCCTCGCGCGGGCCTTTCGCGTTTCGGGCTCGAGCGTCGCTCGCGCAGTGCGATAGCAAAGCCTCAACCCTCTTCGGCAACGCGCCCTGAACGCGGGTCTGTCACGTTTGCGCCCATATGAGGGCTTCATGTCCGCCGGCGAGCGGCGGCGCGGACAGGATAGGGATTCGAGATGGGCGAGTATTTCGGCACCGACGGCATTCGCGGCAAGGCCAACAGCTATCCGATCACGCCCGAGATCGCGATGAAGGTCGGCATGGCGGCCGGGCTTCTGTTGCGAAATGGCGGCCACAAGCACCGGGTCGTCATCGGTAAGGACACCCGCCTTTCCGGTTACATGATCGAGAACGCGCTCGTCGCCGGCTTCACGTCCGTCGGCATGGACGTCTTCCAGCTCGGCCCCATCCCCACACCCGCCGTCGCGATGCTGACGCGCTCCTTGCGCGCCGATCTCGGCGTCATGATCTCTGCCTCGCACAACCCCTATTACGATAACGGCATCAAGCTCTTCGGCAAGGACGGCTACAAGCTCTCGGCCGACGAGGAGGCCAAGATCGAGGAGCTCCTGGGCGAAGACCTCTCCCGCCGCCTCGCCGGATCCAACGATATCGGCCGCGCCAAGCGCATCGATGGCGGCCATGAGCGCTATGTCGAGTTCGCCAAGCGTACGCTGCCGCGCGAGGCGACCCTGCAGGGCCTGCGCGTCGTTGTCGATTGCGCCAACGGCGCCGCCTACAAGGTCGCGCCCTCGGCCCTCTGGGAGCTCGGCGCGGAGGTCGTCACCGTCGGCATCGAGCCCAACGGCACCAATATCAACGCCAATGTCGGCTCGACCGCCGTCAACACGCTCTGCTCGAAGGTGAACGAGGTGCGCGCCGATATCGGCATCGCGCTCGACGGCGATGCCGACCGCGTCATCATCGTCGACGAGAAGGGCCGCGTCATCGACGGCGATCAGCTGATGGCCGTCATCGCCGCCTCCTGGTGCGAGGACAGCCGGTTGTCGGGACCGGGCCTCGTCGCGACCGTGATGTCCAATCTCGGACTGGAGCGCTACGTCTCCTCGCTCGGCCTCAGCTTGGAGCGCACCGCGGTCGGCGACAAGCACGTCTCGGAGCGCATGCGCAGCCACGGCTACAACCTCGGCGGCGAGCAGTCCGGCCACATCATCATGTCGGACTATTCGACGACCGGCGACGGTCTCGTTGCGGCGCTTCAGGTCCTCTCGGTCGTCACCAAGCTCGACCAGCCCGTCTCCGAGGTCTGCCACCGCTTCGAGGCGCTGCCGCAGGTCCTCAAGAACGTGCGCTTCACCGGCGAGGGCGAGCCCTTGAAGCGCCCGCGCGTCCTCGAAGTCATCGCCGACGCCGAATCGCGCCTTGCCGGCCACGGCCGCCTCGTCATCCGCAAGTCCGGAACGGAGCCCCTCATCCGCGTCATGGGCGAGGGCGACGACGCGGCCCTCGTCGAGGGATGCGTGGACGAGATCGTCAGCGTGATTGCCGAAGCGGCTTGAGCCGCCGGGCTCGCTTCGCCTAACGTCAAGACAGGGCCTCGGCCGGCCCTGGAGGCGCGCGCGATGAGCAACCCACGAAATCCCTACCCCCGCGAGATCGGCTACGACGAGCACGTCTGGCTGCCGGGCCTCGCGGGCGCGCACCAGTCGCTCGAGGGTATCGCGGACAGCCACGAGGCGGTTCTCGCCATGGCGCGCCGTCTCTTTCCCGAGATCGCGTTGGCGAGCCATGTACGCGAGCACAAGCTTCTCGTCCAATCGGTGCTGCTCGATCGTCTGAGCGACGAGGAACGCAAGCGGGTCGCGGCCCGATGC
Organism: uncultured Alphaproteobacteria bacterium; assembly: GCA_963842125.1. GTDB lineage: Bacteria > Pseudomonadota > Alphaproteobacteria > Rhizobiales > CAWCWK01 > CAWCWK01. The sequence goes on from CAWJFE010000001.1 coordinate 1,250,339, forward strand.
GCCGAACTGGGTGTTCCGACCTTCGCGCTCAACATGCTCCGCATCGGCACGCATGACGTTCCCGGCATCGCGGAACGCCTTGGCCTCGTCGCAGCCAATCCGCCGGCGGGCGTCCACCGGATGCAGAAGGGCGATGCGCGCTATATCGGCGACATCTATGCGGCCAACATGGTCGCCAGCACGCTCGATGCACTCGGCCTCGCATTCGCGGATGACGGCTGCTATCTCGACTTCGGCTGCTCCTCCGGCTCGCTCTTGCGCACGCTGAGCGCCTATCGACCGGCCGCACGCTTCATCGGGGCGGACCCCGTCGAGGCGTCCATCGCGTGGATCCGCGAGAACGTGCCGGCGGTCGAGGCCTTCCAGTCGCCCCAATCACCGCCGGTCGACCTGCCGGACGGATGCCTCGACGGCGCGACGGCCATTTCCATCTGGTCGCATTTCGGCGAGGCGGAGGCGCTCGCCTGGTTCGCCGAGATGGCCCGCCTCGTCCGCCCCGGCGGCTGGCTCCTCTTCACGACGCACGGCGTGCTCTCGGTCTATCGGCACTGCTACCTGCGCCTGTTGCCGCCGACGCGCCTCAAGGCCCTCTTCGAGGGGCTGCTGAACGCCGACTTCGTCTTCGAGGAGAAGTTCATCGCGGACGGCCCAGACGGGCTCGACCCCACGGGTTGGGGCAACGCCTACATCCTGCGCAGCTGGCTCGTGAGATGCCTTGCCGAGGACTGGAGCGTGCTCGCCATCGAACCCGGCGCCAATCAGAGCAATCAGGACATCGTCGTCCTGGAGCGGCGCTGAGACACCCGTCAGCCCCGCCCGCCCAGCGCGCGGTAGACCTTCATGCCGGCGCGGCCGGTCTGCGGCATGCCGGCCTTGGCCTCGACTTGCTTGATCGCGGCGCGGGTGATCGGGCCGATCTTGCCGTCGGCCTTGCCGATGTCGTAGCCGGCGCGGAGGAGGCGCTTCTGGAGGTCGAGGCGCTGCTTGCGGGTCAGGCCCGGATCGTCCGTCGGCCAGGCCGTTCGAAGGCCCGGATAGCCGGCCATCCGGTCGGCGAGATGCGAGATGGCGAGCGCATAGCTCTCGGCGAGATTGTAGCTGTAGATCGCGTTGAAGTTCGGGAAGACGAGGAAGCCCGGACCGCGCGGTCCCGCCGGCAGCAGAAGGCCGCCTCGCGCGCCGCCGGCGAGCGGGCGACCATCGGCGCGAGTGATGCCGCGCGAGCCCCAGGTGGAGAGCGTGGCGCGGTTCTTGCGCCCTGTCGGCCCCGAATAGTTGGCCGGCGCCTTCACCTCGATGAGCCAGGAAGCGTCCTTGGTCCAGCCGGAGCGCTTGAGGTAGTTGGCCGTGGAGGCGAGCGCATCGGGCACCGAGTTGACGAGGTCGCGCCGCCCGTCCCCATCGCCATCGACGGCCAGCCGAGCGTAGGACGAGGGAATGAACTGGGTCTGCCCGAAGGCGCCGGCCCAGGAGCCGTAGAGATCCTCGAGCCGAAGGTCGCCGCGCGCGACGAGCTTGAGGGCGCTCATCAATTCGCCCTTCCAGAAGTCGCGCCGCCGATCGCCCGCGCAGGCAAGCGTGGCCAACGCGTGGGGGAGGAAGTTGTCGCCCGTCTCGGCGCCGAAATCGGTCTCGACGCCCCAGATGGCGGCGACGACGTGCTTGTCGACGCCGTATTGCGCCTCCACCCGGTCGAGCACCCGGCGGTGCTTTCGCATCATCTTCTGCCCCGTCTTGATGCGCTCGGGATCGACGAGGAACGTCATGTAGTCCCAGATCGGCGTCTTGAACTCGGGCTGGAGGCGGGAGAGCCGCAGCACCTTGTCGTCGGGCGCGTTGATCTGAAGGGCGCGGTTCGTCACGGAGGCCGGCACGCCCTGACCCTGCGCGGTGCGGGCGAGACCGTCGACGCAGGCGGTGAAGTTGGCCTGCGCGGCGGCGGGTACCGCGACGGCGAGACCGAAGGCGGCCAAGGCCAGCAGCAGCAGGCGGGGAAGGCGGGACGGGCGGGTCATGGCGGGTCCTCGAGAGAGCGAAGGTCGTCGACAGAAGGAAGCACGGGACGGTCATTGCCGTGAATGCCGTAATACTACCCAAACGTTAACGCCCGATATCGCCCAGCGTATGGCACGATGCCGCGACGGGCCGCGACCGGGCGCGAAGCGCAGCGGCCGATCGGGTGCTCGTGAACGAGAGCACTTCCCCCTGCTCCCGCTTGGGCTTATGTGGCAGGGCCGAAGGGCGCCGCCGCGCGCCGGACGCCGATCCCCGAAGGCCCTCCTCCATGCACCACGATCACAAAGCCGGCCGCAAGGCCCGTACCGAGGCCAATCTCGACGCGGCCGCCCTCGATCCCTACGGCATCCGCCGCTGGGGCGGAGATCACATCGCGGTGCTGCCGAACGGCCATCTGGGCCTCAAGGACCCGAGCGCACCCGATGCGCAGCCGGTCGACCTCATCGCCGTGATGAAGGAATTGCAGGCCCGCGAGATCACCACGCCGATGGTGCTGCGCGTCACCTCCTATCTCGAGCACCAGATCGCGCAGATCTGCGAGAGCTTCACCAAGGCCATCACGGAGACGGGCTACGAGGGGGCGTATCGCGGCGTCTTCCCGATCAAGGTCAATCAGCAGGCCGCCGTCATCGACCAGATCGTGGAGGGCGGGCGGCCCTATCATTTCGGGCTCGAGGTCGGCTCGAAGCCCGAACTCGTGATCGCGCTCAGCCATGCGCTCGACCCCGAGAGCCTCCTCATCTGCAACGGCATGAAGGACGCCGAGTTCGTAAGCCTCGCGCTCCTGTCGCTCAAGATCGCGTTCAACACCGTGATCGTGCTGGAGAGCCCGAAGGAACTCGACGTCGTGCTGGCCGAATCGCGCCGGCTGAAAATCAGGCCGCGCCTTGGCGTGCGAATCAAGCTCAACCACCGGGTGGGGGGGAAATGGGCGGAATCGTCCGGCGATCGCTCCTCCTTCGGCATGACGACCGACCAGCTCATCGATCTCATCGATCGGCTGAAGGCCGAGGACATGCTGGACTGCCTGACACTTCAGCACGCGCATCTGGGCAGTCAGATCCCCGACATCATCGACGTGCGCCGCGCGGTCTCCGAGGCCTGCCGCTACTTCGTCGAGCTGCGGCGCGAGGGCGTCGGCCTCACCCATCTCGATCTCGGCGGGGGGCTCGGCGTCGACTATACGGGCGAGCACAGATCGACGGCCAACTCGATCAACTATACGGTCGAGGAATATTGCGAGAACGTCGTCGAGACCGTGAAATACGCGCTCGACGAAGCCGGCGAGGCGCACCCGACGCTGGTGACGGAATCGGGCCGCGCCACGGTCGCCTTCTCCTCGATGCTGCTCTTCGACATCCTGGAGGCCACCCATTTCGACACCGACCGCGATCCGGTCGTCGAGGAGGGCGACAGCCACACGCTGACCGATCTCGCGGCGGTCACGTCCTACCTCTCCAAGAACCGCGTTCAGGAGTGTCTCAACGACGCGAACTACTACCGGGGCGAGTTGCGCTCGCAGTTCGGCCACGGGCGCATCTCGCTGCGGCAGATGGCGCGGGGCGAGCGGATCTATCTCCACGCCATCGGGCGCATCAAGGCGTTCGCACAGGCGGAAGGGGGCGAGACGCCCGAGGACGTCGAGGCAGTGCTCGACGAGTTGGCCGACATCTATCACGGCAATTTCTCGCTCTTCCAGAGCTTGCCGGATGTCTGGGCGATCGATCAGGTCCACCCGATCGCGCCGCTGCAGAGGCTCGACGAGGTGCCGGACAGGAAGGCCGTCATCTCCGACATCACCTGCGATTCGGACGGCAAGATCGACCGCTTCGTCCTCGACCACGGCATCGGCCACGCGCTGCCCGTCCACGCGCTTCGGGATGGCGAGCCCTACTATCTCGGCGTCTTCTTCGTCGGCGCCTACCAGGAGACGCTGGGCGATCTCCACAACCTCTTCGGCGACACCAACGTCGTGACGATCACGCTCCGCCCCGACGGCGGCTTCGACCTCATCCACGAGGTCGAGGGCGACACGATCCACGAAGTCCTCACCTATGTCGAATACGAGCCCCAGCGCATGCTCGACGCCTTCAAGCGCATGGTCGAGAGCGCCGTCTCCAGCGGCGACCTCTCGATCAAGGAGCGGCGCGCGATGATCGCGGCCTACAAGGACTCGATCGGGGGCTATACCTATTACGAAGGCTAGCGATCCGCCGAGGGGCGGTTCGACATCCTCGGCGGCCAAGCTCAAGGCGAGTAGGTTCAACAAGCGGCTCGACCTGATGGTCGGCTTCTTTCACGCCGGAGCGCTTGCGGTCTTGGGTTTGGGCGGTCTTCGCTATATCTTCGATGTAGACCGCGATGCGGTCGACTATTCCGCCATCCTGCTCGCGTTCGTGCTGGCTGCGGGGTTGGAACTGCTCGCAGTGTATCTTGTTCGGTTCATGCGCTCGGAGGATTGACGATGGACGCCTATCGATTCGAGATCGCGATCCTGTCGATCTCGGCCTTCGTCGCCGTGTTTGGTGTCGCGACCGTCTGGTGGCTCGACGCCCGTTTCCGTAAGGATGTCGAGCGGAGCCGTTCCGAAGACTCCTAGCACCCTACAAGCCCCAAGGCCTTCCATGTCCCACACCCTCGTCATCGGCGCCGGCGGCGTCGGCTCCGTCGCCGTGCACAAGATGGCGATGAACCCCGATATCTTCGACCGCGTCAGCCTCGCCTCGCGGCGCCGGTTCAAATGCGACGCGATCGCCGAGAGCGTGAAGAGCCGCACCGGCGTCACGATCGAGACGCACGAGGTCGATGCCGACGACGTCGACGCGACGGCCCGCCTCATCGACGCCATCAAGCCCAACCTCCTCGTCAACCTCGCGCTGCCCTATCAGGACCTCACCCTGATGGACGCCTGCCTGAAGACCGGCACGCACTATCTCGACACCGCGAACTACGAGCCGCGCGACGAGGCCAAGTTCGAGTATCACTGGCAATGGTCCTACCAGGACCGCTTCCGCGATGCCGGCCTGATGGCGCTGCTGGGCTCGGGCTTCGATCCGGGCGTCACCTCGGTTTTTGCCACCTTTATCCGCAAGCACCTCCTCGACCGCATCCGCACGCTCGACATTCTCGACTGCAATGGCGGCGACCACGGCCAGCATTTCGCGACCAACTTCAACCCCGAGATCAACATCCGCGAGGTCACCGCGCCCGCCCGCCATTGGGAGAACGGGCGCTTCGTCGAGACGCCGCCGCTCTCCACGAAGGAGAGCTTCGACTTCCCCGAGGTCGGCACGCGCAACATGTACCTGATGTATCACGAGGAGCTGGAGAGCCTCTCCACGCATCTCCCCGAGATCGAGCGCGCCCGGTTCTGGATGACCTTCGGCGACGCCTACCTCAAGCATCTCGAAGTGCTGCAGAACGTCGGCATGACCTCCATCGAGCCCGTGATGTACGAGGGCCGCGAGATCGTGCCGCTGCAATTCCTCAAGGCGGTGCTGCCCGAGCCGGCTTCCCTGGGCGAGACCACCAAGGGCAAGACCTGCATCGGCGACATCGCGACGGGCGAGAAGGACGGCGCGGAGAAGACCGTCTACGTCTACAACGTCTGCGACCACGAGGACGCCTATGCCGAGACCGGCAACCAGGCCGTCAGCTACACCACCGGCGTCCCCGCCATGATCGGCGCCGCCCTCATGCTCCAGGGCACGTGGACGGGCGCGGGCGTCTTCAACATGGAGCAGATGGACCCCGATCCGTTCATGGACATGCTGAATCGCCACGGACTGCCCTGGGTGACGAAAGAGTTGGACGCCCCGCTCCCCTTCTAGCACTCGACCTTAACGGAAACCGCCGTCTCCCCTCCTCGGGAGAAGAGCCCACCGCGGACTTCATCCGGGGTGCCGGCAGGCGGATGAGGGGGAACGTCTCGCCAGCCAAGACGGCCTCCCAATCGGACCGCCCCCTCACCCTGCCCCTCTCCCGCGAGGGGGCACCGCCTTGCATTTGCGAGATGGCGGCGGTCCGACTACGACGCGCGAGACCGACAAGACACCCGGACCCCGATGACCGCCCCCATCATGCAGACCCAAGCCGCCGGCCCCGGCGCCTTCGCGCGCTTCGACCTCGCGCGCGTGCCCAGCCCCTGCTTCGTCGTCGATCGGGCCGCGATCGAGCGGAACCTCGCCATTCTGCGCGACGTCGCCGATGCGTCCGGCGCCACCGTCCTCCTCGCCATGAAGGCGTTCTCGATGTGGCGGCTTGGCGATCTGGTCGGGCGCCATCTCGACGGCACCTGCGCGTCCGGCCTCTGGGAGGCACGGCTGGGGCGCGACCTCTACCCAGGCGAGGTCTCGACATATTGTGCCGCCTACAAGGCCGCGGATCTGCCGGAAATCCTGTCGATTTCCGACCACGTCACCTTCAACACACCCGGCCAGCACCGCCGCTTCCGTCCCCTCATCGAGGCCGCGCGCGCGGCTGGCGAGACGTTCGAGATCGGGCTGCGGATCAACCCCGAGCATGCCGAGGGCGAGGTCGCGAAATACGACCCCGCCCAGCCCCATTCCCGGCTCGGTACGCCCATCAGCCAGCTGACGGCGGCCGACTTGGAGGGTGTCGACGGGCTCCATTTCCATACGCTCTGCGAGCAGGACCTGCCGCCGCTGCGGCGGACCTGGGAGGCGATCCGGCCCTTCGTGCTCGAACACGCCGCGGGCCTCCAATGGCTCAATATCGGCGGCGGGCACCACATCACGCGGGCCGACTATCAGCGCGCGGATCTCGTCGCCCTCATCGAGAGCATCCGCGCCGAGACCGGGCTCCACGTCATCATCGAGCCCGGCGAGGCGGTCGCGCTCGACGCCGGCATTCTCGTCGGCGAGGTGCTCGACGTGCTCGATAACGGGATGCCCGTCGCCGTGCTCGACATCTCGGCGACCTGCCACATGCCGGACGTCATCGAGGCCCCCTACCGCCCGGCCATGATGGGTGAGCCGCAGCCCCCGGCGCACGGGCAGGACGATGGCGTGACGGTCCGCCTCGGCGGCCCCTCCTGCCTGGCCGGCGACATCATCGGGGACTACCGGTTCACCGCGCGCCCCGAGCCCGGCCAGCGCCTCGCCTTTCTCGATCAGGCCCACTATTCGATGGTCAAGACGACGACCTTCAACGGCGTGCCGCTCCCCGCCATCGCCCTCTGGGACAGCCGCGACGACAGCCTCGAGATCGTCCGCACGTTCACCGACGAGACCTTCCGGAGCCGCCTTTCATGACGACCCGAGCCCCGGACTTCCTCGCGTCCGAGCTGACCGAGGACGAGCGCGATGCGTCCGCGCTCTTCCACGTCCTGCCCGTTCCGCTGGAGAAGACCGTCTCCTACGGCGCCGGCACAAAGCGCGGGCCGAACGCGATATTGAGCGCGAGCCAGGAGCTGGAGCGGATCTGCCCAGGCCTTGACGGCTATGACGAACCCGCCGCTCTCGGCATCAAGACGCATGCGCCGATGGACTGCGACGGGCCGCTCTCCGAGACGATGCGAAAGCTGCGCCACCGCGCCCGCGTGATCGCCCATGCCGGCCACATCCCCGTCACGCTCGGCGGCGAGCACTCGCTGACGTTTGGCGCCGCGATGGGCGTGGCGGACGCGCTGGCCAAGCCCATCGGCCTCATCCAGATCGACGCCCATGCCGACCTGCGCGTCGCCTATCAGGGCGAGCCGCACAGCCATGCGAGCGTGATGAACCTCCTCGCCGAGGCCGGCGTGCGGATCGTGCAGTACGGCGTTCGCGCGCTTTGCCGCGAGGAGTTGGACGCCCGCGAGCGCTTCGGCGTGATAGCCGAGGATGGCTATGCGCTCGCCCAGCCCGGCCACGCGCCCGCTGCGCTACCGGACGATTTCCCGCACGAGGTCTATGTCAGCTTCGATGTCGACGGGCTCGACCCCGGCATCATGCCCGCGACCGGAACGCCCGTGCCCGGCGGCCTCGGCTTCGAGCAGGCGCTGCGCCTCGTCGCAGACGCCGTCGCGGGGCGGCGCGTGGTCGGGCTCGACATCGTCGAGCTGGCACCCAACGCGGCCCAGCCCCATTGCGACTTCACGGCGGCGCAGCTCGTCTACCGCCTGATGGCGATCGCCGCCCGCGCCTGAGCGAGCGGGCATGCCCGCGATTTGCGCAGGCCCGGCGGATTTCCGCAGCCGCGCCCCTTGCCGCAAACGTCAACTCCCGTCTAACGTCGAGGCCAACGGACCCGCATCGCGCGAGGTCCGGCTGAGGACAACGGGAGATCTCCATGAACCATTGGCTCGCCACCACCGCCATCGCGGCCCTCATCGGGCTGGGCGCCGCCGACTTCGCGCCCGCCGAGGCGCAGGTCGTCTACCATCGCGGCAACACCGCCGACCCCGAGACGCTCGACCAGCACAAGACCTCGACGACCTACGAGGCGCACCTCCTGCGCGACCTCTACGAGGGGCTCGTGATCTACGACGCGGCCGCCAATGTCGTGCCCGGCGTCGCGACCGAATGGTCCGTCTCGGAGGACGGTACGGTCTACACCTTCACGCTGCGCGACGACGCCAAATGGTCGAACGGCGACCCCGTGACGGCCGAGGACTTCGTCTATTCGCTGCGCCGGATCATGACGCCGGAGACGGGCGCGAAATACGCCAACATCCTCTACCCGATCAAGAATGCCGAAGCCGTCAACAAGGGCGAGATGGAACCGGATGAGATGGGCGTGCGCGCCGTCGACGCCACGACGCTCGAGATCACGCTCGAGGGCGCGACGCCCTACTTCCTCGAACTCCTGACGCACCAGACGGGCCTGCCGGTCCATCCGGCCTCAGTCGAGGAGCATGGCGGCGATTTCGTGCGGCCCGAGAACATCGTCACCAACGGCGCCTACACGCTCCAGTCCTTCGTGCCGAACGACAAGATCGTGGTGGTCAAGAACACCGAGTTCCACGACGCCGAGAACGTGCAGATCGACGAGGTCCACTTCTATCCGACCGAGGATCGCTCGGCGGCGCTCCGCCGCTTCCAGGCGGGCGAGCTCCATTCCAACAACGACATTCCGGAAGACCAGATCGGGTTCATGCGCGAGAACCTCGAAGGTCAGTACCGCCAGTCGCCCTATCTCGGGACCTATTACTACACGATCAAATCCGACAAGGAGCCCTTCACGGACGTGCGCGTGCGCCAGGCGCTCTCGATGGCGATCGATCGCGACTTTCTCGCCGACGAGATCAGCCCGTCCTTCCTGACCGCCACCTCCTTCGTGCCGCCGGGCATCGGCAACTATGTCGACGAGCCGCCGCAGTTCTCCTTCGCCGAGGATTCGATGCTCGACCGCGAGGACGCAGCGCTTGCGCTTCTCGCCGAGGCCGGCTTCGGGGAGGACAACCCGCTCGATGTCGAGATCATCTTCAACACCTCGGAGAACCACCAGCGCGTCGCGACCGCGATCGCGGACATGTGGGCGCCACTGGGCGTCGAGGTCACGCTCGGCAATTCCGACACCGCGACCCACTACGCGCTCCTGCGCGATGGCGGCGACTACGATGTCGCCCGCGCCGGCTGGATCGGCGACTACAACGACCCGCAGAACTTCCTCTTCCTCTACGAGTCGGACAATCTCGGCTTCAACTATTCGCGCTATTCGAGCGAGGAGTATGACAGCCTGATGGACCAGGCCGCCGCCGAGATCGACCTCGACGCGCGCGCCGAACTCCTCGCCCAGGCCGAGCGCCTCCTCCTCGACGAGGTCGGCGTCGTGCCGCTCCTTTACTACACGACCAACAACCTCGTCTCCGACGACCTCAAAGGCTGGGAGGACAACATCCAGAACGTCCACGCGACGCGCTGGATGCGTATCGAGGAGTAGACCGCGCAAAGGGGCCGGCAGTGATCCGGCGGCGGGCTGATGCCCCTTCCCGGGATCGGGGAGGGGTGAACGGGCTCTGGACGGCAGGAATGGCCGGCGAGGGCGACCGACGGTGTCGCTCGCTCGGTCGATCGTCTGTCCTCGTCGGCCGGGGCCGCTCGCTCCATAGCGCAGGCGCGCTTTTCGCACCCCAACGCAAACCCTTCCCCGGCCCCCGGGGAAGGGCCATCCTTGCCGGCAACGTTTGCGAGAGCGGTGGGGTGCGCTGATGCTCCGCTACATCGTCCGCCGGCTCGCCACGGCCATCCCCACCCTCTTCGCGATCATCACGATCGCCTTTTTCCTCATCCGTGTCGCACCGGGCGGACCGTTCGATGGGGAGCGCCCGCTCGAAGCCACGGTGCGGGCCAATCTCAACGCCGCCTTCGGGCTCGATCTGCCGCTCTGGCGGCAATATCTCCTCTACCTGTCAAACCTTTTCCAGGGCGATCTCGGTCCATCCTTCATCTACCGCGATCTGACGGTCGCCGAACTGATCGGCGCCGGGCTTCCGATCTCGATCCAGCTTGGCGGCTTCGCGCTCATCCTCGCCGTCATCGTGGGCGTGGCGCTCGGCACCATCGCGGCCGTCCGGCAGAACGAAGCGGCCGACTACGCAGTCACGGCAACCGCGACCTTCGGGGTCACGGTGCCCAATTTCGTCGTCGGACCGATCCTCAGCCTCGTCTTCGGCGTCATGTTCGGCATCCTGCCGGCGGGCGGCTATGGCGATGGCGACTGGGACCATCTCCTCCTGCCCGTCATCACGCTCGCCCTGCCGCAGATCGCGGTCGTCGCTCGGCTGACGCGCGCGAGCCTCATCGAGCAGTTGCGCGCCCACCATGTCAGGACGGCGCGCGCCTACGGCCTACCGGCCCGCTCGGTCGTCGTCACCCACGCGCTGCGCTCGGCGCTTCTACCGGTCGTGAGCTATCTCGGCCCCGCCGCCGCCGCGCTCCTCACCGGCTCGATCATCGTCGAGACGGTCTTCTCGGTGCCGGGCGTCGGGCGCTATTTCGTCCAAGGCGCGCTCAACCGCGACTACACGCTCGTCATGGGCACGGTCGTCCTCATCGCGACCTTCGTCGTCCTCTTCAACCTCGTCGTGGACCTCATCTACGCGTGGCTCGACCCAAGAGTCCGCTATGAGTGAGGGTCCGCTATGAGTGAGGGTCCGCTATGAGTGACGTGCGGATTGCCGGATCCCTCCTCGACGCCGAGGACCCGCCGCGCGGCCGCTCGCCCTGGCGCGATGCGTGGCTTCGGCTGCGGCGCAACCGGGCGGCGATGGTCTCGCTGGCCGTTCTCGCCGTCGTCTCCGTCATCTGCTTCCTAGGGCCCGCGCTGAGCCCGCACGACCCGCAGACCGTCTACCGAAACTACGTCAAGGTCGCCCCGTCGCTGGAAGCGCATCCCCGCGCGGACGCCGTCGAGGCGACGATGGCTGCGGCGCTCCGGCGCGCGCGGGTCGAGGTGCTGGAGACCGAAGTCGTGGGCGAGACCGTCCGCGTCACGCTGCGCAATACAAGGGACGGCGCGCTCGACGAGCGGATCACCCGCTATGTCGATCGCCCGGCCGATTTCTCCAACGCGCGGATCGTCGAGACTCTGGAGGGCGGGCGCGGCGCCATCGTCGAGGCCGATGTGGCCCGCATCCGCTTTCTCATGGGCACGGACGCCAACGGGCGCGACCTGATGACCCGTATCTTCGTCGGCGGCCAGATCTCGATCCTCATCGGCTTGCTCGCCGCCTTCGTCGCCGTCGTCATAGGCGTGGTCTACGGGGCGACGGCGGGCTATGTCGGCGGGCGGGTGGACGATGCGATGATGCGCGTCGTCGACATCCTCTATTCGCTGCCCTTCATCTTCTTCGTCATCCTCCTCGTCGTCTTCTTCGGGCGGAACGTCTTCTTGATGTTCATCGCCGTCGGCGCCGTCGAATGGCTCGACATGGCCCGCATCGTGCGCGGCCAGACGCTCTCCATCGTGCGCCAGGAATACGTCGAGGCTGCCCGCGCATTGGGCGTGCGCGGCCCCGCTATCCTGCGCCGCCACGTCATCCCCAACGCGCTCGGCCCCGTCGTCATCTACATGACGCTCCTGGTGCCGAAGGTCATTCTTCTCGAGAGCTTCCTCTCCTTTCTCGGCCTCGGCGTGCCCGAGCCCTTGACCTCCTGGGGCGTCCTCATCTCGGAGGGTGCGCGCAACATCCAGGGCGCCCCCTGGCTGCTGCTCTTTCCCTCGATCTTCCTCACCACGACCCTCTTCTGCCTCAACTTCGTCGGCGACGGATTGAGAGACGCGCTCGATCCGAAGGACCGCTAGCATGATGCCGCCCGCCGAGAGCCCGTCAGACGCGGTGCGCCTGGCCTACACCGCTCCCTTCGCGCATCCGCGCGCGGTCCTCATGGCATTCTGGCCGCTGGTGCCCGTCATCGCCCTGACGGTCCTTGCGACCACGGATGCCGTGATGATCGAAACGCCCCTTGTCGGCCTCCTTCCCGCAGTCCTCGTCTGGATCACCATGGCGGCGGGCGCCGTCGCCTGGCACCGCTTCCTGATTCTCGATGCCGCCCGTCGCTGGACCGCGGCGCTGCCCGATCTGAGGGCGCTGTCCTATATCGGATGGTCCCTTCTCATCGGCTTGGTGGCCGCTCTCGTCTTCTTCATTCCCGGTCTCCTCATCGGCCTCGCGGTCGGACCGTCCTTCGCGACGCTCCTCATCGTGGACGCGGGCTCCGTCGGCGCGCGCCTCCTCGGCATCGCCATCAACGTCGTCCTGACGGCGCTCTATATCCTCATCTTCGGCGAGGCCTTGCTGCGGCTCGCGCGGGCGTCCGTCGCCGAGCGGTCGGGGCGCCATGCGATAGCCGACCTCGCCTTCTTCGGCGCCCGCGACCGGTTCATTCCGCTGGTGCTCATGGCCTGCTCGCTTCCCGCCGTCTTCCTCGCCGGCCTTGTCGAGGCGTTCCTTACGGGCCGTGATATCGGCTTGCTCGGAGCGCTCGTCATCCTCGCCGTCTGGGCTTATGGCGGCCTCGTCTTTCTGAGCGGCCTATCCGTGCTCTATCGAACCTATCTCGCGCACGTCCCGCCCGCCGAGCCGGCGATCTCATGACCGATCCCGTCCTCGACATTCGCGGCCTCCACGTCTCCTTCGCCACCAATGACGGCACGATCGACGCCGTGCGGGGGATCGACCTTCATGTGAACGCGGGCGAGACGCTGGCCATCGTGGGCGAGTCGGGGTCGGGCAAGTCGCAGACCGTGATGGCGGCGATGGGGCTCTTGGCGTCGAACGGGGCGGTGCGGGGGCAGGCGCGCTATCGGGGGACCGACCTCCTGGCGTTGAAGCCGCGCGAACTGAACCGCTATCGCGGCGATAAGCTGACCATGATCTTTCAAGAGCCGATGACGTCGCTCGATCCGCTTTACCGGGTGGGAAAGCAGATCGCGGAGCCGATGATCTACCATCGCGGCCTGTCGCGAAAGGAGGCCCGCACGCGCGCCATCGAGATGCTGCGCATGGTGCAGATCCCGGAGCCGGAGCGGCGGGTGGACGCCTATCCGCACGAGCTGTCGGGCGGCCAGCGCCAGCGCGTGATGATCGCCATGGCGCTCGCCAACGAGCCCGACGTCCTCATCGCCGACGAGCCGACGACGGCGCTCGACGTCACCGTCCAGGCGGAGATCCTGCGGCTCTTGAAGGCGCTCCAAGAGCGCGTCGGCATGGCGCTCGTCTTCATCACGCACGATCTCAACATCGTACGGCGCATCGCCGACCGGGTCGCCGTGATGAAGCGCGGCGAGGTGGTCGAGACCGGGCCGACGGCGAGCGTCTTCGACGCGCCCGAACACGACTATACCCGGATGCTCCTCGACGCCGAGCCGAGGGGCCGCAAGGCGCCGCCGCCCGCCGACGCGCCGGTGCTGGTGAAGGCCGAGGACGTGGTCGTGCGCTTCGGCACCTTCACGGCCGTCGACCGGGTCTCGCTAACGGCGAGGACGGGCCAGACGATCGGCATCGTCGGGGAATCGGGGTCTGGCAAATCGACCTATGGACGCGCGCTGCTGCGGCTCCTCGAGCCCGATGCGGGCACGGTCGTCTATGACGGGCGCGACATCACGCATGCGCCGCGCTCGGCCTTGCGCGACCTGCGAAAAGACGCGCAGATCGTCTTTCAGGACCCCTTCGGCTCCTTAAGCCCGCGCATGACGGTGGGCGGGATCGTCGCCGAAGGGCTGACCGTGCACGCGCCCGAACTCTCCCGCCGCGACCGAGAGCGGCGCGCCTCGGGCGCGCTCGCCGAAGCGCAGCTCGACCCGGCGATGCGCGGGCGCTATCCGCACGAATTGTCGGGCGGCCAGCGCCAGCGCGTCGCGATCGCCCGCGCCATGGTGCTGCGCCCCCGCCTCGTCCTCCTCGACGAGCCGACCTCGGCGCTCGACCGTTCGGTCCAGGCCGAAGTCATCGATTTGCTGCGCAACCTTCAGGCCGAGCATGGGCTGACCTATCTCTTCATCAGCCACGACCTCGCCGTCGTGCGCGCGCTCTCGGACTGGGTGATGGTGATGCAGACCGGCCGGATCGTCGAGGAAGGCGCGGTCGACGACATCTTCGAGAGACCGAAGACGGGCTATACCCGCGCCCTCATGTCTGCCGCGTTCGACGGCGTCGCCGATAATCCGACTTTACAGGTCTAGTTATTCTGGCTACCGGTTTTCACGCGCGAAATGGTTCGCGCGGTGGCGACTTAGCCACGTCCGTCGGCAGGGCCTTGACCCCTGCCTGAAGGAGATGACGACATGACCCGATCCCTCATCCTGGCGACGCTCCTCGCCGCCGTCGTGTGGCCCGCGATGGCAGGCCCGAACGGCGAGGTGAACCTCTATTCCTCGCGCCATTACGACACCGACGAGCGGCTCTACTCCGATTTCGAGGAAGCGACCGGCATCACGATCAACCGCATCGAGGACAATGCCGACATCCTCATCGAGCGCATGGAGGCCGAGGGCGCCAATAGCCCGGCCGACATCCTCATGACGGTCGATGCGGCGCGGATCGGCCGCGCCGATGCGGCCGGCCTCTTCCAGCCCGTCTCGTCCGACGTGCTCGAAGCCCGTATTCCCGACAATCTGCGCCATCCGGACGGCCATTACTTCGCCTTCTCCACCCGCGCCCGGCCGATCTGGTTCGATAAGGCGGATGTCGAGACCCCGCCGCAGACCTATGCCGATCTCGCCGATCCGGCCTATGAGGGCCTCGTCTGCGCCCGCTCCTCGTCCAACGTCTACCAGCAGTCGCTGATGGCCTCGATCATCGCCAACGAGGGCGAGGACGCCGCCCGCGCCTGGGCGACCGGTCTCGTCGCCAACTTCGCGCGCGACCCCGAGGGCGGCGATACCGACCAGCTGCGCGCCATCGTGTCCGGCCAGTGCGAGATCGTCCTCGCCAACACCTACTATTTCGGTCGCGCCATCGCGGGCGATGTCGAGGGACTGACCGGCTCGACCGATCTGATCGGCGTCGTCTGGCCCAACCAGGAGACGAGCGGCACGCATGTCAACGTTTCGGCCGCCGGCGTCGCAGCCAATGCGCCCAACCGCGACAACGCGATCGCCTTCCTCGAATACCTCGCCTCCGACAGCGCCCAGCGCTATTTCGCCGACGGCAATCAGGAATACCCTGTCGTCGACAGCATCGAGCCGCCGCAGAGCATGGCGACGCTGGGTGCGTTCAAGGCCGACGGCATCAACATCTCGGAACTCGCCGACAACCAGCGCCGCGCCGTCGAGATCTTCGACGAGGTCGGCTACGAATAGCGCATGACGACTGCGTGGGGGGGAGCGGGTTCCTGCGCCCCCCGGCTTCTTTCTGTCACAATCCTCGGTTTTACCGCACGCTCAGAGTATATGCGCGCGCAAGGGGACAACGATGGCCGTCAACTATTATACGGATACGCGCGAGGATACGCTCGATGCGCAGGAGCTCGATCTCTACAACCGCATCATGGCCTACCGGGCGACGCTCGGGCTGCCCGAGATCCCGCTGTCTCAATCTCTGACGATCACGGCGGGCCGGCACGCCATCGATCAGGTCTACAACATGGGCGGCTATAGCGGACACGCCTGGTCCGATGCGCCCTATGATGGCGGCAACTCCGCGACCTACGGCAACATGTGGAACGCGCCCGCGCGGGTCGGAACGTCCTATCCCGACAGTGGCTACGAGATCTCCGCCGGCTCGTCGGGCACCCTCTCCTCGGCGCAGGCCCTCTCGCTCTGGCAGAACTCGGCGCCGCACAACGCCGTCATGACCAACGAAGGCATTTGGGCGACGCCGTGGAAGGCGATCGGTATCGGCATGCATGGCGGCGTGGCGCATGTCTGGTTCGGCCGGGCGGCCGATCCGGCCGGGCTGCCCGTCGGCGCGCCTGCCGGCGCGACGACCGCCGACCCGACCATCAAGGGAACGGACGGGCCGGAGACGCTCAGCGGCACCAACGGGGCCGACCTCATCTCCGCGCGCGGCGGAGACGACACGCTCGTCGGTATGGACGGCGCCGACTCGCTCTTTGGCGGGACCGGAAACGATCTGGTCTTCGGCGGCAACGGAGACGATCTTCTCTTCGGTGCGGCCGGCAACGATTCGCTCCTGGGCGATCTCGGCAACGACGTCATCTATGCTGGCGCTGGCGAGGACACGGTGCGCGCAGGCGGGGGCAACGATACGCTGGGCGGTGGCGGCGGCAACGACATGCTTTACGGCGAAGCGAATGACGACCGCATCTTCGGCGGCCTCGGCAACGATTTCGTCGATGGCGGTGACGGCAACGACGTTCTCTACAGTGGCACCGACGCCGATATCGTGCGCGGCGGCGCCGGCAACGACGAGATCGGTGCGCGGGACGGCAACGACGTCGTCGATGGCGGTGACGGCAACGACACCGTCTTCGCCGCGGCCGGAGACGACAACGTCGATGGCGGCCGCGGCTCCGACCTCGTTTACGGCGGCACCGGGAACGATACGGTCAACCTGGGTACGTCGGACGGCGCGGCCGACGTCTTCGGCTGGTCGACCGGCCATGGCAGCGACATCCTGCGCGGGTTCGAGAACGGGCTCGACAAGATCGACCTGTCGACCACCGGCCTCTCCTTCGGCAGTCTCACGATCGGGACGAACGGCGGCAGTGCCACGGTCGCGCTTGGCGGCGGCGCCGTCCTCACGGTCGAGGGTGTCGCAGCCGGATCGCTCGACGCATCCGACTTCATTTTCTAAAGTGATGGCATGCGACTGACCAAGCAGACGGCGTATGCCATCCGGATCCTCACCCATTGCGCCATGGCGGGCGACGCGCAGGTGACGACCCGCGCCATCGCGCGCGCGAACCACATCACCGACTTCAACGTTGCCAAGATCGTGCCGATGCTCGTCGGCGCAGGCTTTCTCCATAGCATGAGGGGCCGGACCGGCGGGCTCCGGCTGGCGCGGCGCCCGAACGAGATCGGGCTCGGAGACGTCGTCCGCGCGACCGAGGCGACGCGTGTCGAGGCCGATTGCGTGGGCCCCGAGGTCGAGTGCGCCATCCGCACGCTCGCGCCCGTGAACCGAATTCTCGACGAAGCGTGGAGCGCCTTCACCGGCGTCCTCGACGATTATACGCTCGCCGACCTCACCGAGCACCGCCCGGCGGCGCGCGTGGCGGCGGTGCAGGCCGTGCTGACGCATTGAGCCGGCCGGGAGTGGTAGTCCACTTCGCCCCGTGGTGCGGCGCGCGGTGGGAGCGTATTGGCAAGCGATGACCGATCTCCGTCGCAGTTCGCCCGCTGCCCTGCGCAACCGAGCGCTCATCCATGAGGCCATCGCGCCCCATCTGCCGGCGACGGGGACGGTGCTGGAGATCGCGAGCGGGTCCGGCGAGCACGTCGTCCATTTCGCGCGTGAGAGCCCAGCACTCGTCTTTCAGCCCAGCGATCCCGATCCGGGCGCGCTGGCCAGCATGGCCGCGCTCATCGACGACATGCGCCTCTCCAACGTCAGGCGCCGCTCCTTCTCGACGTCACGCAGCCATGGCCGATCGATGACGCCGATGCCGTCATCTGCATCAACATGATCCACATCGCGCCCTGGGCAGCCACGCCGGCGCTCTTCCGGAACGGGGCGAGCGTGTTGCCCCGCGGGGCGCCGCTCTTCCTCTACGGCCCGTTCCTGCGGCCCGACGTCGAGACGGCCCCCAGCAACCTCGCCTTCGACGCCGACCTCAAGCGCCGCGACCCCCGGTGGGGCCTGCGCGAGCTGCCGTCTGTTGCGAACGAAGCCGCCCGTGCAGGCTTCGGCGCGCCGCATCTCACCGAGATGCCGGCCAACAACGTGATCGTCAGGTTCGAGCGGCTGTAGAGCCGTTCCTGCAAATGTTGGCTCGACCCCTGCCTTCTCCTCCGCATCCTCGGGTCGGTGCCCGAGAATGACGGCATGAGGTGAGGTCGGCTACCCGGACCAAACTTCGTTGGAGCGGCTCCGACGGGTGGTCAGAGTGACGCCACGGCGTGCTTGAAGATCGCGAGGCCGTCGCCGTCCGTCGGCAGGGGCGATCCCGCGCGCCGGGCGAGTTCGCGCCGCCGGGTCCAGCTCGGATGCTGCTCGGCCAGAAGATAGCGCTCCGGATGCGGCATCAGGGCGAGGACCCGGCCCGTCTCATCAAGGATACCGGCGGCATCCTCCGCCGCACCGTTCGGATTGGCGGGAAACGCTCCGTCGGCGGGCGCGCCCTCTTCGGTCACGTAGGCCAGGGCGGGCGCCAGCCCCGCATCGCCCTCGGCCACGAAGCGACCCTCGCCATGTGCGACGGGGAGGGCGAGCGTATCGAGACCGGCGAGCCAGGGGCTCTCTACGCCGACCCGCACCTTCACCCGCACCCAGCGGCATTGATAGCCACCATCGGCGCCGCCGCTCGCCGCGTTGTCGGCGACTGCGATCTTCGGACCCAGCAGCCCGAGACGGGTGAGGGTCTGGCAGCCATTGCAGATCCCGATGACGAGGCCGCCCCGCACGACGTGATCGGCGAACGCGTCGCTCAACCGGGCTCCAAGGTAGGAGGCGAGGGCATTGCCGGCACCGAGATGATCGCCGAACGAGAACCCGCCCGGCACAGCGAGGATGGCAGCATCGCGAAGCGTCTCGGGGGCGTCCGCGAGATCGGGCAGATGGACGATGCGCGGTTCGGCGCCGGCCGTCGCGAAGGCCCGCGCCGTCTCCGTCTCGCAGTTGAGACCGAAGCCTGAGACGACGAGGGCGAGAGGGCGCGCCATCACCTCAGGAAGGCCCTCCGAGGGGATGCGCCTCGTAGCGCGCCATGAGAGCGCCAAGCGCATCGTCGAGACGAAGGTATCCGGCTTCGACGGCAACCCGCTGCGCCTCGGCGACCGTTCCGATGCGGATCAGGTCGAGCGAGGCTCGGTGCCGCTCGAACGCGCCGGGCGATAGCGATACGAGCATCTGCCCCGCCCCTTCGTAGAAGAGCGCCTGATCGGCCCTGAGCCCGCCGGCGAGGAGATCGGTGAGGTCGATATCCGCGCCCAGCAGGCCCGCCATCGCGCTCCGGGCGACGGCGACGGCGAGGCCGCCCGGCCCGATCGCCTGCGCGGAGGCCAGGGCGCCTTCGCCGAGCGCGGCATGAAGGCCCTGGTAGCGTGTCTCGTCGATGAGAAGGCCGCGCGGTGTCTCGATCCCGCCCCACCCCATCAGGCGCGCATAGGCGCTGCCGCCGATCTTCGGGCCGGGGCGGCCTGCGAGAGCGATGACGTCGCCCGGCACCTTGAAGTCCATCGTCTGGACGTGAGCTCGGTCCTCGACGATGCCGAGCGCCGAGATCAGCAAGGTCGGCAGGGCCGCGACGTGGAGGGCCGCGCCATCGGCATCGAAACCCTTGAAGTCGTTGTACATCGAGTCCTTGCCCGAGACGAAGGGAGCGCCGAAATGGACGGCGGCCTCATAGGCGCCGCGCATCGTCTCGTGCAGCTGCCAGACGCGTTCGGGCGTCTCGGGCGAAGACCAGCAGATGTTGTCGAGAAGCGCGATCCGGGCGGGGTCGACGCCGATGACGACGAGGCGGCGGATGGCGAGATCGACGGTGAGGATCGCGCAGGCGTGCGGATCGGCCTCGGTGAGATGCGGCAGGAGCGCTTCGGTGAGCCCGACGGCGCGGGCGCTGCCCGGTACGGGCGCGATGGCCGTCGCATCGCCCTTCACGCCGCCCGGACCCTGGAGCGGCTTCACGAGGCTCGTCGACTGCACCTCGTGATCGTAGAGCCGGGCGAGCCGGGCCCGGGAGGCGAGGTCGGGTGTCGCGAGGAGGCGTGGGAGAACGTCGCCGAGGTCCGGCATTGCAGGAAACGCGGCGGGCGCTGCCGCGACGGGCTTCGCCGCCTGGAAAGCGAGGCGTGGCGCGCCCTCGTGGAGGAAGTCGAGCGAGAGGTCGCCGACCGTCTCCTCGCCATAGGTCAGGCGGACGGAGCCGTCGTCGGTGAAGGCGCCGATGGCGGTCGCCTCGACGCCGTGGCGGGCGAAGATGGCGACGAGGGCTTCGACATGCTGCGGCGGCACGGCAAGCGTCATGCGCTCCTGCGCCTCCGAGATCCAGATCTCCCAGGGCTGGAGGCCGGGATATTTGAGCGGCACGCGGTCGAGATGAATGAGCGCGCCGCCGCTTTCCCGCGCCATCTCGCCGATGGAGGACGAGAGCCCGCCGGCGCCATTGTCGGTGATCGAAGTGTAGAGCCCGGCGTCGCGCGCCTCGTCGAGGATCGCGTCGGCCATGCGCTTTTGCGTGATCGGATCGCCGATCTGGACGGCGGTCGCGGGGCTCGCCGCATCGAGGGTGAGCGAGGAGAAGGTCGCGCCGTGAATGCCGTCCTTGCCGACGCGCCCGCCGGCCATGACGATGACGTCGCCTGGCCGCGCGCTCTTCTCGTGCCCCAGCCGCCCATCGGGGAGCGTGCGGGGTAGAAGGCCGAGCGTTCCGCAAAAGACGAGCGGCTTGCCGCGATAGCTCTCGTCGTGGACGACAAAGCCCTGCACTGTCGGGATGCCCGACTGGTTGCCGCCATCCTCGATGCCCTTCACGACGCCGTGTAGGATCGCGTCGACGCTCGGCAGCGGGTTCTCGAGGGCGGCATCCCGGTAGAGCGGGCGCGTATCGCCGGGCTCGCCGAAGCAGAAGCCGTAGCGATTGGCGATCGGTTGGGCGCCGAGGCCGAAGCCCAAGCAGTCGCGGTTGACGCCGACAATGCCCGTCATCGCGCCGCCATAGGGATCGAGCGCCGAGGGGCTGTTATGGGTCTCGACCTTGTCGCAGACCATCCAGTCGTCGTCGAAGGCGATGGCGCCGGCATTGTCGGAGAAGACGGAGATGCAGAAACCCGCCTTGTCCGGCCGGGCGGTGATCTCTTCCGTCGCCCGGGCGACGAAGCTCTTGAAGAGGCCGCGCTCGCAGGTCACGTCGCCAGAGATCGCGGCGGCGAAGATGCGGTGCTTGCAATGCTCCGACCACGACTGGGCGAGCGTCTCCAGCTCGACATCCGTCGGATCACGACCGAGGTCGGCATAGTGCGTGCGGATGGCGGCGAAGTCGTCGGCTGAGAGACCGAGGGGGCCGCGCGGCCCTTCCGGTCCCTCGATACCACGCGCGGAGAGGCGGGCGAGGGCATCGGCATCGCTCGGCAGCGCCACGGTGATGATGGTCGGAACGCTCGTCAGCCGCACCTCCGGCACGAGCGCGGGGAAGCCCGATGCGGCGTAGTCTGCCACGGGCAGCGTGCGGGCATGCTCGATGAGCGGATTGTGATGGCGGGCGGCGAAGGCGCCCGGCGCCTCATTGGTCAGATAGAGCCGGCTCGCGTGAACGCGGGTGCCGGGCGTGATCAGGCCGGCATCGCGGAGCATCTCCTCGGCGCTGTGGCCGAGATTGTCGGTGACGCCCGGCAGGAGGCCGATCTCGACGGCATGCGTTGCGGCACGGGGGAGGTCGAGCGCGGGCGCAGCGGCGCCATTCCACACGATGCCGGTCTGCGTCACCGGATCGGCCACCCGCGCGGCGATGGCGGCCGCATCGCTTGGTGGCGGCGCGATCGTGTAGACGTCGATCCGCCGGTGGGGATCGAGGCGGGAATGGACTTCGATGCGCACGGCGTCGGTCATGACGCGCCTTTGCCGAAGCGCTCGGTCAGGCGTGTCACGAGCGCGTAGTTGTCACGCACTTCGGCCTCGGGCGCGCCGTCGCGAAAGGCCTGCTTGTCGATCCGCCGCGTCGGATCGCCGCCCGGCCAGAGACGCCAGGAATCGTTGTCGACGACGTCGGCGAGGAGGAGCTCTCCCGTCTCCTCGTCATGGCCGAGTTCGAATTTGATGTCGGCCAGCGCGATCGACCCGTGTGCGGTGTCGATACCGGCCCAGGCGGTTTCGAGCGCGTCGAAGGCGGGGAGGATGATGGCGCGGATCGCCATGTCGAGCGCGGGCTCGTCGAGCATGGGTTCGATCGTCATCTTCGGCGCACCGGCGACGGGCGATTTCGGATCATAGAGCCCCCAGGCCTCCACGCCCGTCGCGATATAGGGGTCGGCATGGACGCCGCTCGGCCATGCACCATCCGTGAGGAAGCGCGCGCGCGCCTCGCCCTCGCCCATCTGCGTCGGGGCGGGCATGTGGGGCGGGAGGACGAGGCTGTGCTTGTGGAAGACCTCGAAGACCGGCGCGTCGAAGCGCTTGGGCGGGGTCGAGGCCGCCTCCGGATTGCGTTTCAGGTAGGAGCCGTAGGCGTAGCGGCGCACGACGAATTCGAGGGGCAGCATAGCGCAGGCGCGGCAGAGGAGGGCATCGTCGCCGGCCTGCGCGATGAAGGCCGTGGGGACGCCCGCGCGGGCGAGGAGCGCGAAGGCGTTGGCGGCCTGGCGCGTCTTCGCACGGCCTATCGCCTCGATCTCGGACATGCGGGCCGCGTCCCCGCCCGTCAGCCGGTCGATGGCCTCCAGACGAACGGTGTGGGGCGCCTCGTCGCGAACGACGCGCTTGGTCTTGCCGGCCGCGATCAGGCGGTCATCGGTCATGGCTATCCTCGTCGAGCGCGCGCCAGCCGATGTCATGGCGCATCTGGGCCTGCGGCCAGTCGATCATGCCGGCCGCGCGATAGGCGCGGGCTTGCGCGTCTGCAAGCGTCTCGGCCGCACCGACGACGGTGAGAACGCGCCCGCCCTGCGCCGTCCACTCACCGTCCGTCAGGCGTGTCGCGGCGTGGACGACATGGGCGCCCTCGACGGCCTCGCGAAGCTGACCGTCGGCGCCCAGACCCCCGATCGCATCGCCCTTGCGCGGCGCCGCGGGGTAGCCGGGTGCGGCGAGGACGACGCCGAGCGCCGTGGTCGCGGAAAGCGTGGGGAGCGATGCGGACGACAGGCGGCCCTCGGCCGCGGCGCGGAAGAGCGCGAGGACATCGCCCTCGATCCGGGGCAGCAGCACCTGCGCCTCCGGGTCGCCGAAACGAGTGTTGAATTCGAGGAGCTTCAGCCCGTCCGCCGTCAGCATGAGGCCGCAAAAGAGGATGCCCTTGAAGGGGGCGCCCCGAGCGTCCATCGCACGAAGCGTCGGGTGGACGATCTCGGCCATCACCGTCTCGCGCAGCGCATCGGTGAGGACGGGGGCGGGGCTGTAGGCGCCCATGCCACCCGTGTTTGGGCCGGTATCGCCGTCGCCGAGCCGCTTGTGGTCCTGCGCATCGCCGAGCCAGACGGCACCGCCCGCACCATCGCAAAGGACGAAGGCGCTGATCTCCGGCCCGTCCAGCATCTCCTCGATGACGACGCGCGCGCCGGCCTCGCCGAAGCGACCCGCGAAGCAGGCGCGGACGGCGTCTTCCGCCGCCGCGAGATCCTCGGCCACGGTGACGCCCTTGCCGGCCGCCAGCCCATCGGCCTTCACAACGCGCGGCGCGCCGACCGCCCGGAGATGCGCGATGGCGGAGGCTTCGTCCTCGAAGCTCGCATGATCGGCCGTCGGCACGCCGGCCTTGGCGGCGACGGCTTTCATGAACGCCTTGGAGCCCTCGAGCCGCGCGGCCGCCCTGGACGGCCCGAGGACGGCGAAGCCCGAAGTGCCCAGCGCATCGGCTATGCCTGCGACGAGCGGGTCTTCGGGGCCGACGATGACAAGGTCGGCGGCGATCTCGCGGGCCAGCGAGACGACGGCGTCGTGGTCGGCGAGATCGCAGGCCATCATCTCCGCGTCGGCCCGCATGCCGTCATTCCCGGGTGCTACGACGATGCGGCCGGCGCGGGGGGAGCGGCGGCAGGCGGAGGCGAGCGCATGCTCCCGGGCGCCGGAGCCGAGGATGAGAACGTTCATTCGGCCGCCACCGGCAAAATGGGCGCCACGCGCGCGTCTGACCCGGCGAGTTCGTCCAGCATGCCCGGATCGCCGAGCGGAATGTCGTATTCGCCCGAGAAGCAGGCGTGGCAAAGCCCGGGCTCGCGCGCCTTGCGGGTGCCGGCGACGGCGGTCTTGAGGCCCTCCAGCGAGATGTAGGCGAGACTGTCGGCGCCCACGATCTCGGAGATCTCGGCGATGGAATGATTGGCCGCCGAGAGTTCCGACCGGCTCGGCGTATCGACGCCGTAGAAGCAGGGATAGCGGAAGGGCGGGGCGGCGATGCGCACATGGACCTCCCGCGCGCCGGCGGTCCGCACCATGTCGACGATCTTCGTCATCGTGTTGCCGCGCACGATCGAATCGTCGACCAGGAGCACCCGGCGGCCCTCCACGGCGGCGCGGTCGACGGAGAGCTTGAGGCGGACGCCGAAATTGCGGATCGACTGCGAGGGCTCGATGAAGGTGCGGCCGATATAGGCGCTCTTGAGGATTCCGTACTTGAACGGCAGCCGCGCCATCTCGGCATAGCCGACGGCGGCGTGAACGCCCGATTCCGGCACCGGGATGACGACGTCCGCCGGCTCGTGGCTCTCCCGGAAGAGCTGCGCGCCGATGCGCTCGCGCACATGGGCGGCATGGCGGCCGGCAAAGGCGGAATTGGCTCTGAGGAAGTAGATATATTCGAAGACGCAGAAGCGCTCCGCCGCCGTCTTCGCCAATCTGTGCGTCGTGAGGCCGGCGCGGTCCATGACGACGATCTCGCCCGCCTCGACATCCCGCACCGTCTCGGCACCGACGCTTTCGAGCGCGCAGGTCTCGGATGCGACGCACCACGCCTCGCCGATGCGGCCGAGGACGAGCGGGCGCACGCCGGCCGGATCGCGTACCGCGATCACGGCGTCGGCGGTGAGGACGGCGAGCGAATAGGCGCCCTCGACCTGCGCCAGCGCCTCCTGCAGCGCCTCGACGATGTTCTCCGATTTCGCGGCCGCGAGGAGGTGGAGAATGACTTCGGTGTCGGACGTCGTCTGGAAGACCTCTCCGCGAGCGATCATCTCCGCGCGAAGCGTCGCCGCGTTGGTGAGATTGCCGTTATGGGCGAGGGCCAGCGTTCCGAGCCGCATCGTCTGGAGGAGGGGCTGGATGTTGGCCGCCTCGTCGCCGCCACAGGTCGAATAGCGCACGTGGCCGACGACGCCGTCGCCCGGCAGACCCGTCACGGCGGCCGTCTCGGCAGCGAAGATGTCGGAGACGAGGCCCGGCGCCTTGTGGGCGTGGAAGGACGGCGCGTTGGAGCGACCGGTCTCGCGGGTGACGATGCCGGCGCCTTCCTGGCCTCGATGCTGCTGGGCGTGGAGCGCGAGGACGGCGTAGGTCGCCGCATCGGCGAGCCCCGAGGCGGCGAAGACGCCGCATTCCTCACGGAGCGCGTCGTCGGACGGATCGAAGGGAAGGGTGCGGCCGGGGGCGAGACGGGTCATCCTACAGGTCCTCGATTGCGTTCCGCACGGATCGTCTCGGCGGCGAGCGCGGCCGCCTTCGGGTAGCAGCGATGTTCGGCGGCGAGGATGCGGGCGCTGAGTGTCGCGACCGTGTCGTCGGCGCGCACCGGCACCCGTTCCTGCGCGATGATTGGCCCTGCGTCCACCTCGGGCGTGACCCAATGGACCGTGCAGCCGCTCGTCTCGGCGCCGTCGGCGAGGGCGCGGGCCTGCGGTTCGAGACCGGGATAGGCGGGCAGAAGGGACGGGTGGATGTTGATCATCCGGCCGGCCCAGGCCGCGACGAACCCGTCCGAGAGGACGCGCATGAAGCCGGCGAGGCAGACCATGTCCATGCCGGCGAGCATGGCCGTCAGATCGGCCTCGAAGGTCTCGCGCGAGCGGCCCTTCGAGGGCACGCAGACGGCCTCGATACCGCGCGATGCGGCCCGTTTCAGCCCGGCGGCATCGGGCTGGTTGGAGACGACCATGTCGAAGCGCACACCCGGGATCTCGGCATTCAGCAGCGCCTCCATGTTCGACCCGCGCCCCGAGATGAGGATGGCGGCGGTGAGGGGAGGCGTCGTCATCGCGTCAGCCCTCGATCGTGATGCGGGGGCCGTCGCCGGCGGGTACGATCGTGCCGACGCGGCTTGCCGTATGGCCGGCCTCGGCAAAGGCGCCGATCACGGCGTCCGCTGCGTCGGGCGAGGCCACGACGCAGAGGCCGAGCCCCATGTTGAACGCGCTATAGGCCTCGCTCTCAGTGATGCGACCCGTCTCCATCACCCATTCGAAGACCGGGGGGCGGGTCCAGGCGCTCGCGTCGAGGCGGGCGCCGAAGCCGTCCGGCAGCACGCGGGGCAGGTTCCCCGGCAGGCCGCCGCCGGTGATGTGCGCCATTGCGCGGATGCCCACGCCCGCGCGCGACACGGCGCCTAGCGCGGGCTTCACGTAGAGCGCGGTGGGGATGAGCAGCGCTTCGGCCAGCGTGCGGTCGGCGTCGAACGGTGCAGGATCGCCCCAGGCGAGACCTTGGTCCGACACGAGCCGCCGAAGGAGCGAGAAGCCGTTCGAATGCGCGCCCGACGATGCCACCCCGATGACGACATCGCCTTTGCTGACGTCATCGAGGCGGGGAAGCAGTGCGCCCCGCTCCGCGGCACCGACACAGAAGCCGGCGAGGTCGTAATGGCCCGGCTCGTAGAGCCCCGGCATCTCGGCCGTCTCGCCGCCGACGAGGGCGCAGTCGACAGCGGCGCAGGCCTTGGCGATGCCGGCGACGATGCGCGTCGCGAGATCGACATCGAGCCCGCCGGTCGCGAAATAATCGAGGAAGAAGAGGGGCTGCGCGCCCTGGCAGAGGATGTCGTTGACGCACATCGCCACGCAGTCCTGGCCGATGCCGTCATGCGAGGCAGGGTTCGCGGCGCCGGCCTCGATGGCCACGAGGAGCTTGGTGCCGACACCGTCCGTGCCCGACACGAGGACCGGGTCGCGCAGGCCGAGAGCGCCGATGTCGAAGAGCGAGCCGAAGCCGCCGAGCGCCCCCATCACGCCCCGCCGGGCCGAGGCCGCCGCGTGCGGGCGCAGCGCGTCGACCAGCGCGTCGCCGCGCGCGATGCTCACGCCGGCGTCTTCGTAGCGTAGGCCTGGTCGATCGGTCGTCGGGTCGGTCACGGGCGTCCGCGAGGCTGGGCCGAAGGCGTCTCCGGCGCGGTCGATGGGCTCGATGCGGCGTCTCCTACAGCCTTTGCCGCGCCCCGGCCAGTGGCTGCGGCGGCTCATGGGCGCTCGCCCGGCTTTTCCACACGAGACGGCTCAGAGGGGGGCGGTGGCGGCCTTCAGCCATGTGACCGTATCACCACCGACATGCGGCGCGATCTCCGCGACGACGCGGGCGTGGTATGCGTTCAGCCAGTCCCGCTCTGTCGTCGTCAGCGCCTCCACCGCGACGAGCCGGCGGTCGATGGGCGCGAGTGTCAGCGTCTCGAAGCGGTGCATCGGCAGATCGCCGCCTTCGATCGGCTCGGCATCGCGCACGATCTCGAGATTCTCGATGCGGATGCCGTATTCGCCGGTCTTGTAGTAGCCGGGCTCGTTGGAGACGATCATGCCCGGCTCGAGCGGCACCGTGCCGCGTTTGGAGAGGTTCTGCGGCCCTTCGTGGACGCCGAGATAGCTGCCGACGCCGTGGCCGGTGCCATGCGCATAGTCGAGCCCGGCCTGCCAGAGCGCGTGCCGGGCCAGCGTATCGAGCTGCGCGCCCGAGGTGCCCTTCGGAAAGCGCGCTGTGGCGATCGCGATATGGCCCTTGAGGACGAGCGTGAAGCGCTGGCGCATCTCTTCGGTCGGCTCGCCGATGGCGACGGTGCGCGTGATATCGGTCGTGCCGTCCTCGTACTGCCCGCCCGAATCGACCAGATAGAGCGAGCCGGGCGCGAGCCGGGCGTTGGTCGCGCGCGTGACCCGGTAGTGGACGATGGCCCCGTTCGCCCCTGCGCCCGAGATCGTATCGAAGGAGAGGTCCCTCAAGAGGCCGGTCTCGCGGCGGAAGGCCTCCAGGGTCTGCGCCGCCGTGATCTCGTCGATCTCGCCGCCGGGCGCGGCGCGATCGAGCCAGGCGAGGAAGCGGCACATCGCGGCGCCGTCGCGGACATGGGCCGCGCGGGCCCCGTCCAGCTCGGCCTCCGACTTGACGGCCTTCATGAGGACGGTCGGATCGGTCTCTTCCCGAGGCGTCGCTCCGGCGTCCGCGATCATCCGGCGCATGGCCTCGGTCGCCGAGCGCGGATCGATCAGCACCGACCGACCCGCCAGCGCTTCGAGAGCGTCCGGCCGGGCGTCCAAGGGGGCGAGATCGATGAGGGACCTGAGATGGGTGCGGGCCGCGTCGGTCAGCTTGGCCGCCTCGATGAAGAGCGTGCCGCGTCCCTCGGTCGGCAGAAGCATGTAGGCGAGGGCGACCGGCATCCGGGCCGTGTCGGAGCCGCGAACGTTGAGCGTCCAGGCGATCACGTCGGCCTGATTGGTGAAGCTCGCATCGACGCCGGCCTCACCGAGAGCGCTGCGGACGCGGCCGAGCTTCTCCGTCGCGCTCGCGCCGCTATGCGCGATCGGGTGGGGTACGACGGAACCCATCGGCGCCGCCGGGCGCTCGGTCCAGACGCGGTCGACGAGATTGTCGGTCACGACGAGCTCCGACCCCGAGGCGTCTAGGGCCTCGCGCAGGCGCCTCGTCCCCGCGAGGCTGTGGAGGTTCGGATCGAAGCCGATCCGCGCGCCATCGAGCCCCGCCTCCTTCAGCCAGGCATCGGGCGGCGTCTCGACGAGGGACGCGATCTCGAAGGCCTCCCCGTCGATCTGGCGGTCCGCCTGAAGCGTATAGCGCCCATCGACGAAGACGGCGGCGCGCTCAGCGAGCACCACGGCGGCGCCGGCCGAGCCGGTGAACCCCGTCAACCAGCCGAGCCGGCGCGAGGCGGGCGGCACGTCCTCGCTCTGGAACTCGTCGGCATGAGGAACGAGAAAGCCGTCCAGCCCTTCGGCCGCCATCTCGGCCCGCAACGCGGCAAGCTTCTCACCGGCCGGGCGATCGGGCGTGGGGTCGTCGAAGGACTGGAGGCCGTCAGTCATGAACGTCGATTCCTGGAGCGTGGGGGGCGCGTGCGGTCAAAAGAGTGAGGGCAGGGTGCCCAGGGGGAGAAATCCGAGGCTGGCGTTTCCGCCCTCGACGGTGATGTCGACGGCCAGAGCATCGCGCCCATCGATATCGGTGGCGCGCCCGGTGAGGAGAAGGGCATTGGAGAGCGTGGCCGCAAGGCTGCCGAGCCCCGGGTCGGCGAGCAAGGCGGCAAGCGCTTGCGGGTTCGCGGCGGCGAGGGTCAGCGTGCCGTTGGCGGCGCCGTCGGCGTCGGCGTCGAGCCGACCGCTCGCACGAACGGTGCCGGTGCCTGCCGAGACGTCCCAGCGGGTGACGCCGATCGCGCCATCGGCTCGCAGCCAGTCGCGAAGATCGGTATCGTCGAGGTCGTCCGGCAAGGCGAAGAGGCGGGCGCGGAGGCTCGTGTCGGCCGGTGCGGTCGTGAGGCCAGCCGTCATCAGCGCGGCGATGTCGACGGCGATCTCGACATCGCGGCCGACGCTCTCGGCGGCCGGACGGGCGAATGCGCTCATCCGTTCGGCCGACGCCGTCGCTGCGCCATCGGTCAACTCCAGCGCCGTCGCCGTGAGGCCGAGCTCGGTGATCGCCTGGAGCGGATCGACGCGACCGGTCTCGATGGCGGTGCCCACGGCCCCCCACGTCGTGCGCCCGCTCGCCAGCAGGCCGTCCCACGACGCATCGACCGATCGGCCGGCCGTTTCCAAGACGCCCGGACCCTCGAACTGCACGATCATGTGGCGCGGATCGTAGGCCTGCACGGTCGCGACCACGCGCGGCATGCGAATGCGATAGCTGGGACCGACGAGGTCCGCGCCCTCGCAATCATAGGCGAAGCGGAAGGGGTAGCCTTCGAGGCCTCCCGTCTCGCAGGTCAGCGCCACGCCGCGATCGGCCATTCGGGCGATGCCGTCCTCGATCTCGCCCTCGAGCGAGGAGGCCGCCGCGAACCAGGCGACGGACCAGACGACGCCGACGCCGAGAACGACGAGGGTCGGCAGCATCGCGCGCCAGGGTGGGCCGCGACGAGATGGTGACGGTGTCCCGCTGACGGCCTGGTGTGTCGTTCTGTCCTGTCCGTCGGGCGAGGTCTCGCGCATGGGCCGCCTTTCGCACTTTCCTTGAAGCCTGTCTCGAGCCGTGTCCGGGCCGGCGTATCGGCCGCTCCCGCCGCCGATCGTCGCGCCATCGTCGTCGGCATCCCGACGACCGCCGGGCACCGAGGTTCGTGACAGGCTCTTAGACTTTGCGGCCCCGCCGGTCTATTGCCGCCGCCATGAGGGACGGGATCGTCAGGGGCGGCGCGATGAGCGGGAATTGGGTCTTCGGCTACGGATCGCTGATGTGGCGGCCGGGCTTCGTCTACGAGGAGGCGCAGCCTGCGCTGATGCGCGGCGTCCACCGGTCGCTGTGCATCTATAGCCACGTCCATCGCGGCACGCCCGACAGGCCTGGCCTCGTGCTCGGCCTCGACCGGGGCGGTGCGTGCCGGGGCATGGCCTTTCGGGTGGCCGAGCACCTCTGGCCCGACACGCTGCGCTATCTTCGCGAGCGCGAACAGGCGACGGCGGTCTATCTGGAGCAGCGCCGGCCGACGCGGCTGACCGAGCGAGGCGAGACCGTCACGTCGGTCTGCTACGTCGTCGATCGCACCCATGTGCAATATGCCGGGAAGCTCGATCTGGAAGAGACGCTGCGCTACGCCGATAGCGAAGGGCAGTCCGGCACGACGCGCGACTACATCCTCAGCACCGTCGACCAATTGGCCAAGATGCGGTTGACCGACCCCGGCCTCGGCGCCATCGCCCGCCGTCTCGGCGGCGGAGAGGTGCTGAAAAGCGCGCGGCGCTAACAGACCCTAAAGGGCCGCGATGCGGTTCACGAGCGCGTTTCGCAGGTCGTTGCGGATCGCGGGGCCGTCGGCATTCTTCGGGAAATGGACGTGCACGGCGACTGCGCCTTCCCGGAGGGCAAAGGCGGCGGCGCCCTCGTCCGCGATCAGCACATGCAGCACGGCGCCGTCTTCGTCCACGAGAACGGCGACACCGCCGCACACGTCGTCGAGCGCGGCCGGTTCATAGATCGTGTGGATGTAGCGCCGGCCGGAAAATCCCCGCCAATAGGCGAAGCGACCCTCGAAGAGTTCGAACGGGGCCTCGTCTTCGATGCGGGCCAGAAGGTCGAGGATCGGGAGTGCGTTGGTCATGGAACAAGACTAGAACATCATCGACGGTCGGGCAACCGTTTTCTACTTTTGTTCTCATCTCGATCGCGCGTGCGACCGTCACGTCTGCGTGGCCAGAACGCGGACGCGGTCCTGCGCCAGCGGGGGGAGGGGCACACCCGCTTCCGCCGCCTCGACGAGGAGGGCGTCGCTCGCGGTCTCGATGGCAGTCTGCAGCCGTGCCGAGAACTCCGCCTCCGTCAGGCCGGACGGGATCGGCGGCAGGAACTCCATGACGGTGACGCCCGGCGTCAGCGAGACGCGCCGGCGCGGCCAGAAGACGCCCGCGTTGATGGCGACCGGGACGCAAGGCACGCCGAGTTCGCGGTAAAGACGCGTGACGCCGAACTTGTAGTTGGGTGCTTCGCCGGGGCTCTTGCGCGTACCCTCGGGGAAGATGAGGATCTGCCGGTCCTCGGCGACCGCTTCGCGACCGCGCGCCACCATCTGCTCCAGGGCGCTGCGCCCCTTCTTCCGCGCGATCGGGATCTGCGCGAACTTCAGCATCCACCATCCGAAGAGCGGCACGTACATCAGCTCCTTCTTGAGGATGTAGGTGGGGTCCTCGAAGAAGCTGTAGAGCGCCAGCGTCTCCAGCGCCGACTGGTGCTTGGACGCGACGAGGCAGGCGCCCTTGGGAATGTTGTGCAGGCCGCGCGGCTCCAGCCGGGTGCCGGTGATCGTCCTGAGGAGGAAGAGCGAGACCTTGCCCCAGAGACGGCCCACCACCCAGGCACGCCGGCGCGAGGTCAGCATGAAGGGGAGGCCGAAGAGGCAGAGGACGAACGTCCAGACATAGAAGCTCGCCTGGAAGAGAGCCGCGCGAAGCGTGCCGAGCATGGACGATCCTGACGTTATGATGGTGTGGGGTCGAACGGCCCGATGACCCTAGAGCCGCGTTTCGCTGGCGCGGGCGGCCGGAGCCGGGTCGAGACGGCCGGGCAGCGTGTGGCCGAGGAACTGGCGCGCCGAGACGATCACGTATTTCGCGTATTCCGACGTGACGAGCTTGAGCGATCGATCGACCGCCGAGACGGGATGCGGCAACAGCTCGATATCGGGCAGGACCGAGGAAAGCTCGAGGAGGCTGCGCGGCATGTGATAGTCGCTCGTAACGACGATGAGCGACGTGTAGCCGGTCCTCGCGACCCATCGCCTGGTCTCGGCCGCGTTGCCGGACGTGTCGAGCGCGCGATAGTCGAGATCGACGCAGCAGGAGAAGAGATCGCCGCGCTCCGGCCATTGACGGGCGAGGGTGCGCGCGTCGACGTCGGGGTGGACGCCGGTGATGAGAAGCCGCTCGGCGCGGTCGTCGTCGAGGAGGGCGAGCGCCTCGCGCAGCCTTGCGTCGCCGCCCGTGAGCACGACGATGCCGTCGGCCTGGAGATGGGGCGCCGGCGCGTAGCTCGCCACATTGCGTGCGAAGGTGATGTAGCCGAGGAAGACGGCCAGGATCGCGACGGCCAGCACGCCACCCGCGATTCGCCTCGTCCAACGCATGCGCCCGGTCGCCATCGCTAAGATCTGCCGTCCGCTGTCGGTTCTCCATTCGGGGCGGTCCTGCCGCGAATGCGTCCGATCCGCAGTGCTAGCGGGGGAGGGTTGCGTTTGGCAAGCGCCACCAAAGCCGAGCGGACGCAGTGCTTGCGGCTGTCGGGCTTCGCCGCGAGGCCCGAAGCCCGGTCCTCGGCCTGTTCGTTGCCCCGTTGCTCGGCCGCTTCCCAGCCCCGTTCGCCCGTGATGCGCCGCGTTCGTCATGCGCCGCTATCCGTCTCGTCGAGATAGCGCAGCGCCGTCCACCGCGAGGTGACGGCGGTGATGGCCGAGACGAGCGCGACGACGGCGACGAGGCCGAGATAGCCGCGCCAGCCGATCGCGAAGGTGCCGAAGAGAAGCTGGACCTGCGCGTCCGCGCCGCTGCCGGCCCGCGTCGTCCAATGGGCGACGAGAAAGACGAGCGCAGCGCCCACGCCGCCATAGAGCCCACCGCGCAGGCCGAGCCGCAGGAAGTGGCGCTGGAACTCCGAGGCGATGAAATCGCGCCCCGCGCCGACGAGGTCGAGCACGCGGACCGTGTCGCGATTGCCCGCCATCGCACCCCGCGTGGCGAAGACCACCGTCAGCGTCGTCGCCGCCAGCATGAGGGCGAGGAGCGTGATGCCGATGACGATGAGGAGCCGCGCCATCGCGCCCAGCTGATCGCGCCAGAGCGTGTGATCCTCCAGACCGACGCCCGGCAGCATGGCGAGCGAGAGCCGGAGCGCATCCAGATCGACGGCGACGTCCTCGTCGAGCCGGACGGCGATGAGGCGCGGGAGCGGCAACTCGTCGAGATTGGGCTGGGCGCCGAGCCAGGGCTCGAGGAGCCGCGCCGTCTCCTCGAGATCGATGATCCGGGCCTCCGCGATGCCCTCGACCGCGATGGCGGCGGCCTGCGCCTGGCGAAGGAGGCTTGCCGTATCGGTCCCCTCCGTCGGTACGACCTGGATCGTGACCTCGCTGACGATCGCCTCGCGCCACGTCTCCACGCTGCCCCAGACGAGCATCACGCTGCCGATGGTGAGGCAGGAGAGGAAGGACATGATCGCGATCACGAGCGCGAGCGATCGCCCGGCAATGCCGCTCGCCGGCACGATCGCGCCATCGCCGCCGATGGGCTCGCCCTCGTATTCGTCGTCGAGGGGGGGCGCGGATGCGGTCGCGTCAGCCATAGACGCTCAACCGGCCGTCGGTGATGTCGAGCTGGCGGGCGTTGAACTGATCGAGCAGCGACATGTCGTGCGTCGCGATCAGGATCGAGGTGCCCATCCGGTTGAGCTCCACGAAGAGGCGCAGGAGCCGGGTGGCGAGCGAGGGATCGACATTGCCCGTCGGCTCGTCGGCCAGCAGCATCTCGGGCCGCGCGATGACGGCGCGGGCGATGGCGGCGCGCTGCTTCTCGCCGCCCGACAGGACGGAGGGCTGCGCGTGCATCCGGTCCTTGAGGCCGACCCAGTCGAGAAGCTCGATCACGTCGGTGCGATAGGTGTCCTCAGCGCGACCGAGGACGCGCAAGGGCAGGGCGACGTTCTCATAGGTGGTGAGATGATCGAGCAGCCGGAAGTCCTGGAAGACGATGCCGATCCGGCGCCGCAGCGACGCGACGTCGCCGCGCGGCAGATCGCCGACATCGTGCCCGAAGACCGAAATGAGTCCGCGCGTGGGGCGCAGCGCCATGAAGATGAGCCGCATGAGCGAGGTCTTGCCCGCGCCCGACGGCCCGGTGAGGAACTGGAACGAGGCCGGCTCGATCTCGAAGGAGACGTCGCGCAGCACTTCGGGACCCACCCCGTAGCGCAGGCCCACGTTCTCGAACGCGATGATGTCGGGGCCGGAGCCGAGGGCCGCCGCGCCCGGGCGCACGGGTGCGGACGCGGGCGCCGCATTGCCTTCCGTGCCTGTCTCGACCTGTGCCATCAGAGCTCGATACGTCCTTCCCGAAAGGTCGGCTGCTCTTTCTCGTCGCCGGGGCTGGCCCGATCGGCGTATGCGTCGAGGCGGCGCAGCGGCTGAGTCGCACTCCACGCCCGCCCGCGCGATCACTCGTCGCCCTATTAAGAGTCCGGCAAGGTTACCCGTTTCTTAACGTCCTGCCCACTTACGCTTTCGCAACGCCCTTGCATTAACCTCCGCCCTACGCCGTGCCTCGATCGGGTGCGGTGCGCGACAGGGACGGATCGCCGATGCCGAATTCCACCGGGCCGGAGACGGCCGAGACCTTCACGGTGCAGTGCCCCGCCTGCGCGACGGGCTATCGCGTTCCGGCCGACAGGGCGGACGAGACGCCGCGCCTGCGGTGCGGCCGGTGCGAACACGTCTGGCATCACGACGCGGCGGCGAATGCCGCGGGCGACGAGCCGGCCGACGAAGGCCTGGCTCCGGACGATCCGGCTGCGGATGAAGATCGGTCTTCGGTGAATGAAGATCCTTCGGTGAATGAAGACCTGCCCGCGAGCGACCCGGACGAAGATCTCGATGACGCACGGCCGCAGATGCTCGACGACACGAGCGCGAGCGATGACGGTTTCGATGAGCCCGAGCCCGAGCCCGGGCTCGATCCGGAGATCGAGGCGGAGGAGCCGGTCGTAGAGACTGGCGACGATCTCGCGGCAGCGGACGCTGCCTCGGGCGAACCGTCGGCGGACTCGCTCAATGAGGCCGAGGCGGACGATGTTCCGCCGGCCGAGGCCGCCGCGTCGGACGCGCCCGACGAATCGGCGGAACTCCGACCCGACGAAGCCGTCTCCGATGAGCCCGTCGCGGCCGTCACCGACGACGAGACGGATGCCATGGACGCACCGGCATTCGGCCTCGACGCCCGCGACCGAAGGCGCGGCGTCGGCGTGACCGGGCGCAGGGCCGCGCGGGCGGCGGCAGCGGCCGTTCTCTGCCTCGGCTTCGCCGTCGGCGCCACCGGTCTCGTCGCCCGAGACGCCTTCGTGCGCTACGAGCCCCGGCTCGCCGCGCTCTACGAAGCGCTCGGCACGCCCGTCAATCTCAGCCCCTTCGCCCTGTCGGCCGGCGACGCACGCCTCGTCGCGCGCGACGATGCCGCGCAGCTGACGGTGACCGTCACGCTTGGAAACCGGACCGAGCGTCCCCACATGATACCCGCACTCGATCTCGTTCTCCTCGACCGGGCGGGCGCGGCGCTCGACCGGCGGTCGCTGCGCGTTCCGGCCGGATCGGTCAACGGGTTGGGTGAGACCTCCTTCCAGGCCCGGGTCGACCTGGCACCCGCGCTCGACCCGTCAGAGGTCGGCGACATCGTCATCGGGCTCGCGCCCACGTCCCCTCCGTCGGCCGGATCGGGCGCGGCGGTTGCCCATCTTCAGATCGGATCGACCCGATGACCGCCATCGACGTCCTGTTCAGCGAGAGCGACATCGCCGAGCGCGTGCAAGGTCTTGCCGACGAGATCGCGGCCACGCGCCCGCGCGAACTCCTGGTCGTGCCGCTCCTCAAGGGCAGCTTCGTCTTCGCCGCCGACCTCGTGCGCGCCCTCCACCGCAGCGGGCTGACGCCGCACGTCGATTTCCTGACCCTGTCGAGCTATGGCGGCGACCTCTCGTCGAGCGGCGACGTGCGCGTGCTGCGCGACGTCGAGAGCCCGGTTCAGGACCGCGACGTGCTGGTGATCGACGACATCCTCGAATCCGGGCGCACGCTCAAGGTCGCCTGCGAGATGCTGGCCGCGCGGGGCGCCCATCGCGTGATGACCTGCGTCCTCCTCGACAAGCCGCATCGGCGCAAGACGTCCATCGAGGCGGACCATGTCGGCTTCGTCTCGCCCGACCTCTTCGTCGTCGGCTACGGAATGGATGCGGGGCATGCGCACCGCGAGCTACCCTTCGTCGGCGTGGTGACGGAGGAGAGCCCATGATCTCGCGCCGACCGAACCGCCCCTATGGCGCGCCCGCGCACAAACCGGCCGGCGGCAAGCCGCCGCGCGGCGTTCGCGTGCTGCTGACCGAGGACGACGAGGCCGTGCGCGCCTTCGTGCGCCGCGCGCTCGAACTCGACGGCCATACCGTGACGACGGCCGAGGACGGCGCGGATTCGCTCGCCATTCTGGAGCGTGATCCGACCGCCTTCGACCTGTTGCTGACCGACGTGAAGATGCCCCGCATGGACGGCATCTCGCTCGCCAAGCGGGCCCGCGAGCTCTCGGCCTCGCTCATCATCCTCTTGATGACGGGCTTCGCCGACCAGCGCGAGCGGGCCGACGAATTGCGCGGCGTCGTGCGGGATGTCATCCCCAAGCCCTTCACGCTGCCCGATCTGCGCCAGGCCGTCGCCCGCGCACTGGCCGAGGGCAAGCCGGCCTGATCGGCAGACTGGCGACGCTCGCTCAGAACCGCTCCAGGAGCCGCTCCAGATAGTCCAGTTCCTCGCGCGGACGGCCGATATCGCCGAGCCGGCGGCGCAATTCCTGGAGGATGTCGCGCGCGCGCTGCGCATCGAGCTCGTCGGGCACCGCGACGTCGCTGTCGAAGCGATTGCCGTCCTCGCCCCGGGCGCGGCCGAGCGGGTCGGTGTCGCCGCGCGGCTCGCCATTGCTGAGTTGCTGACCCTCGCCGGGCTGGCCCTGGCCGAGTTGCTGCATCATTTCCTGCATCTGCTGCGCCATCGAGCGGCCGGCCTGGCGCAGTGCGTCGAGCGCCTCGCCCTGCGGTCCGACCGCGCGGCCGGCCTCGCCGCGCCCCAGCTGACGCTCGGCGCGGCCCATGGCTTCGCCCGCTTCGCCAAGCTCGCCCGGCTCCATGCCGAGCCCCTCCATCTGCTCGGCCAGCCCTTCGAGCGCCTCTTGCAGGGCCTGCTGCTGTTCGCGCAGGGCCTCCATCGCCTCGGCGAATTCCTCGGGCGAGAGCTGTCGCTCGCCCTCCTGGGCCTCGCCAAGCTCGCCTGGGCTGCCCTCGGGGCGCTGCTGCTGCGACTGGAAGGTCTCGTCCATCAGCTCCTGCTGGCGGCGCATCATCTCGGCCAGCTCGTCCATCGCCTCGGAGAATTGCTGCGAGAGCCCGTTCTGCGGCGCGGCCTGCATCTGGCCGTTCATCAGGTCCTGCATCATCTGCTCGAGCTGCGAGAGCAGCTGCTCGGCCTGATCGCGCTGGCCGGAGCGCACCGCGTCGTCGAGCTGGTCGAGGAACTCGCTGAGGTCGGTCGGCGGGGATTGAGGCTGCTGGCCGGGCTGCATCGGCTGCGCGTTGGCCAGCATCTCCTCCATGGCGCGCTGCATGGCCTGGCGAAGCTCGTCCATGAGCGCGGCGAGCTCCTCGTCCGAAGCGCCGCGCTCCAGCGCGTCCCTGAGCGCATCCTGCGCGGCAAGAAGATCGCGCTGCGCGGCCGAGAGGCTGCCTTCGTCGATCCCGACCGCGATCTCCTGCAGGAAGGCGACGACGTCGCGCAGGCCCTCGTCCGTCTCCGCCTTGTCGAGACGCCAATAGGCGGCGCGCAGGCCGAGATAGGCGCTGGTGTCGGGCCAGTCCGCTTCGGGATCGAGGGTGAGCGCGTCGATGACGTCGCTGACGCGATCGGCGGCGTTCGCATCGCGCGCGAGCGTGCGGGCCTGCTCCATGACGGCGAGCGCGAGCGGGGAGCGCAGCGCGCGGCCCGGCAGGACGATCTCCCGCGCCTCGCTCATCGCCGTCTGCCCGGCGGCGTCGGTCGCCTCCAGCCGCACCTGGACGCGCGTTCCGGCGAAGGGATGCTCGCTCAGGTCCCGCACCGTCTGTCCGGTGCCGTCCTTCCTACCGCGCGGCAGCGCGAGGCGGATCGGCTCGACATCGTAGAGCGGGCGCGGTGCGGCGCGCTCGCCAGCGGCCCAAGGGTAGAGAGGCTCCGTCTCGACCGGCTCGACGAGCGCGAGCGCGCCCGTGACGCCGTAATCGTCCGCCATCTCGTAGGTCAGCCTGAGGCCCTGACCGCGCTCCGCCTGCGCGAGGCCCGGCTCGATGAAACCGATGGTGGGCGCATCGTCGGGCACCACGTCGATCGTCCACGCGCGGATTTCCGTCTCGCCGCGCGACACGACGAGCCGGGCCGGCGCCTCGACCCGGCCCTCGAAGCCCCGAAGCGCGCCCGGCGTCTCGGCGCGCTCCAGCGTCCTTGCGCCGATGGCGTCCTCAAGCGTGACGGCGATCTCCTCGACGCTGCGAACGGTCACCGTGCTCCCCTCCGGCACCAGCACCGTGCCCTCGACATCGGTGATCACGAGCGGCGCTCGGGCGGTATAGGGAGGAGGGCTTATCCAGGCGTCGATGCGGGCGGCGGCCGCCTCGACCGGTTGCGTGAAGCGGAAGGCGTCTCCGACACGGCCCGCCCAGTCCCCCCAACCGGCGAGAACGGCGACGCCGAAGAGGAGGAGCACGGCGCCGCGCAGCGCGTAGGGGTCGCGCCTGTCGAGCCGGGGCGAGACGCGCCCGGCCCGTAGCCCAGTCACCCGCGAACGCAGTCGGTCCAGATGCGCCCGCCAGAGCGCGCTACCCTCAGCGGTGAGCGTGTCGGCCGTGCCGACCTCGTCCTCAAGCGCGCGCAGCGGTGCGTGATCGAGCGCCGAGGCCCTCTCGACACGCGCCCGGCCGGCATCCCGCGAGGCCGCCCGAAAGCCGCGCAATGGCCAGACGGCGGCGAGGAATGCGATCGCGAAGCCGGCGAGACAGGCGATCTGCACGCCACCATCCACCATCCGCCAGAGGCCGAGGAAAGATGCCGTAAGGAAAAGAAGGACGACGCCAAGCGGCAGCGCAAGACGCGGCCAGAGCCACTCCCAGGCGAGCGCCAGTCGGGCGCGCCGCGAGACGGCGTCGATACGACCCTTGAGGTCCGTGTCTGGCGAGCGAGCGCGGCGTCCCAAGCGCATGACGCTGGTCTCCTGGGCTGTCGCCGGCCGGACGACAGCCGGCGATCGCCCGGAGCCTATCAGTCGCCTTTGACGTCGCCTAGCCCGCCACGGCGTGGATCGCGTCGCCGTCTTGACGCAGCCAGGCCGGCATCACGTCGCGCCCGATGAGCTCCGCATAGGTCTCGCGCGGGCGGATGACGGCGTAGTCCGGTCCGTTCACCAAAACCTCCGGGACGAGCCGACGGCTGTTGTAGCTGCTGGCCTGCACGGCGCCGTAGGCCCCCGCCGACATGATGGCGAGAAGGTCGCCCGGCTCCGGCCTCTGCATCCGGCGCTTGAGCGCCAGATAGTCGCCCGTCTCGCAGACGGGACCGACGACATCGGCCACGATCTCCGGCGCATCGGCGCGCGGCGTGACGGGGCGAATGTCGTGGTGGGCCTCATAAAGCGTAGGCCGGATGAGGTCGTTCATCGCGGCATCGACGATGACGAAGGACTTGCCCTCCGCCTCCTTCACGAAGAGCACTTCGGTGAGGAGGACGCCCGCGTTGCCGGCTATGAGACGCCCCGGCTCGAAGACGAGCTTGGCACCCAGATGGCCGACCCGGCGCATGATCACATCTGCGTAATCGGTCGGCAGCGGTGGCACTTCTGCGTTCGCATCATAGGGGATGCCGAGCCCGCCGCCGACGTCGATATGGCGGATGTCGTGCCCGTCTGAGCGAAGCAGCGCGACCATCTCGGCAAGGCGCGTCGCCGCCCGGTCGAAGGGCTCCAACTGCGTGATCTGGCTGCCGATATGCATGTCGATGCCATGGGCGGCAATGCCCGGCAGCTCGGCCGCGAGCGCGTAGACGGCGCGAGCGTGCTCGTAGGCGATGCCGAACTTCGTGGCCGCCGATCCGGTCGCGATCTTGGCATGCGTGCCGGCGTCGACATCGGGATTGATCCGCATTGAAACGGGTGCGATGGCGCCGCTCTCCGACGCGACCTTGGAGAGAAGACGCAGCTCCGGCTCGCTCTCGACGTTGAAGCAGTAGATGCCGGCTTCAAGCGCAAAGGCCATCTCGCCGGCCTGCTTGCCGACGCCCGAGAAGACCATCCGCTCGGCCGGAATGCCGGCGCCAAGCGCGCGCCTGATCTCGCCTTCCGAGACGACATCGACGCCGCAGCCCATGCGCCCGAGCGTGGCAAGGACGGCTTGGTTGGAATTGGCCTTCATGCCGTAGCAGACCATCGCGTCGACGGACGCGAAGGCCTCCGAGAAGACGCGGTAGTGCCGCTCCAGCGTGGCGGTCGAATAGATGTAGGCCGGCGTGCCGACCTCTTGCGCGATGAGCGCCATCGAGACGCCTTCGGCCAGCATGAGGCCGTCGGAATAGGGGAAGTGATGCATGGAATGGCTGCCGGAGTTCGGCGCTTCGAGACCCGAAGCGCGTCCTAGAGGAGAGGGTCGAGAAGGAACGGCCGCTCCGGTTTTCGGACCTGCTGCATGTCGTCCGCGCCGGGCGCCGCGACCGTTTGCGGCGGCAACTCCAGATCGCCGCGCACCCCGCACGCCGCCAGCGCTAGCGCGCAGCCGATGAGAACGGCCAGGACCCGATACGACATCAACCCGCAAGCTCCGCTAGCCATCGGCACGATCGAGGACGCAGGCCCTCGCCTACGCATCTATGACAATGCCTCCTCGCTAAGGCCCCGCACGGCCCCTGACAACCCTCCACCATCCCGCCCCGACCACACCGCGCCACCAATTGCCGCCCCGCCCCGACCTTGCTAAGCTCAAGATCGGCGGTCCCGTAGCTCAGCAGGATAGAGCATCAGATTCCTAATCTGAGGGCCACTGGTTCGAATCCAGTCGGGATCACCATTGCTCTTGTGTCAGCGGACGCTGAAGTTTGGAATTTTGACCGCTCGATCAACTGTAATCGCGAAAACACTCAATGATGCGAGTGGTTTGCCGAGTGTCCCTCGAAGCTGAAGCCGAGCAGTTCCGCGAATGTCGCTAGGTATATTCTCCTGCATATGTTTCGGACATAGGACAGGAAGGTTCGGGCTTGAAACAGGGTTGCCGGGGTCGCTTGAGCCGGAGCATACGCAGCCATATAAATGAGACTGTCAGTCTGTTCCGAGGGGCTTTCCACGATCTAACGCATCTCGTTGATCTATGCGCGCGTCAAGCCCGACCCATGGACGCTGACCGCGGATCAGCAGTTCGCCGAGGCCGCCGGCGAAATCAGCGTTGGGGCGAGCCATCGTGCGGAGGCGCATGCTCTAGAGCGCGTCCGGTTCCTATCCATTCGCCGAGCGCGCTCTAGCGCTTTGTTTCTGCGCGGTTCCTTACGCTGCGGTGCTATCGCACCTCCGCTGGAACGGCTCTGGTTCTTTGGCGGCAGAATAGCGATGGCGGAACATTTCTGGTTGTCTGATGAAGCCAGGGCGATGATCGAACCGCATCTACCTTATGGTCGGCCCGGCAGCCCCGCGTGGATGATCGTCGCGTCGTGAGCGGCATCCTGCATGTCCTCAAGACAGGATGCCGTTGGCGCGATCTGCGTGATGCCTATGGACCCCGAACCACGATCTATAACCGCCTCAATCGATGGTCTCGGGCCGGTATTTGGCATCGCGCGTTCGAGAAGGTCGCTGCACAAGGCGAGGTGCCGGACGAGTTGATGATCGATAGCACGCACGCCAAAGCGCATCGTTCGGCCAGTGGTTCAAACGTATGGCCCGCCCCTATTGCAAGCGGTTTGCGCATGACGACGTTTGGGCTTTCCCGTCAGCTGGGATCCCTTGATCGGGCAAGGCAGGAAACAGGTACAGCGCTGCGTGCTGCAGCAACATGATTGTCTTGGCATCGCGGATGCGGCCATCCCCGATCATTGCCAGCGCCTCATCGAAGGAGAGTTCCAGGACTTCGATGTCCTCGCCTTCCGACGCGTCCCCGCCTCCCTCGCTGGCCCGGTCACGCGGCTCATAGCGACCTGTGAAGAAGAACAGGCGCTCGGTCACCGAGCCGGGGCTCATGAACACGTCCCACAGTCGCACGACCTCGCGCACGCGGTAGCCCGTCTCCTCCTCGACCTCCGCCCGAATGCGCTCCTCTGGGGACGCCTCGTCGAGCAAGCCGGCCGGGGCCTCGATCAGAAGGTCGTCGTGCCCGTTCACGAAGGCGGGGTAGCGGAATTGACGAGTGAGGACGACCGTGTGCCGGTCGGGATCGTAGAGCAGGATCACCGCCCCGTTGCCCCGATCGTAGGTTTCGCGGGACTGCTGCTGCCACGTACCATCGGCGCGTTGGAACGCGAACGTCGTCTTCTTGAGCGTGTACCAGTCGTCCGACAGGACGGTGACGTCCCGAACCTCGACGCGATCGGCTATGTCCGCCATCTCTCCATCTCCTCCCCCCTCTTTGGCTATGCATCGCCCTTGTCCCGCCCAGAGGGAACGAAGCATCTTGCAGGAAACGATGAATCATGCATGTTCGTGCAGAGTCAAGTAATAACGTGCAGAGCGGCGATAGCGTCAGGCGGGGCGAAGCGATGGCTGAGCAAGCGACGACCAAGTGCTGACCCGGGAACGCCAGGCCAGGCTGCTAGATCGGCTGGTCCGCGAGGGGCGGCTCGTCGCCAAGGACGTAGCGACGGAATTCGGACTGTCCGAGGACACGGTGCGCCGCGATCTGCGAGAGCTGGCATCGCAAGGCCGACTTCAGCGCGTTCACGGCGGCGCACTGCCCGCATCTCCGGCCGTCGCCGACTTCGCGGGGCGCCGGTCCGTCTCTACGGAAGGCAAGGTCCGGCTCGCCGCCCGTGCGGCCGCGTTGATCGAACCCGGTCAGATCGTCTTCCTCGACGGTGGCACAACCAACGTGGAGCTGGCGCATCGCCTGCCGCACGATCTCGCCATCACCGTCGTCACGCATAGCCCGTCGGTTGCGGTCGCGCTGGCAGACCATCCAGCCATCACGGTCGAGCTGATTGGCGGACGCTTGTTCAAGCACTCCGTCGTTGCGGTCGGAGCGGCTGCGGCGATTGCGATCGGTCGAGTGCGGCCGGACCTGTTCGTGATGGGCGTCACGGGGCTGCACCCGGAGGCGGGGGCGACGACCGGGAACGGCGAGGAGGCGGAGATCAAAGCTCTGATCACCTCGCGATCGGCCGAGACGATGGTTATGGCCAGCACCGAGAAGCTGGGTGCAGCGTCGCCCTACCTGATCGTGCCGCTTGCGGACCTGACGACCATCGTGGTCGATGGCGGGACCAACACCAACACGACAAGGGCGATCCGCAAGGCCGGCCCCCTCATCGTGGCCGCATGAGCGCGCTGGCTAACGCTCGTTTGGTAGGGCCCTGTCATGCCCCCGCTCGGCGGTACGGGACGTGATCTGA
Source organism: uncultured Alphaproteobacteria bacterium (assembly GCA_963842125.1). Lineage (GTDB taxonomy): Bacteria > Pseudomonadota > Alphaproteobacteria > Rhizobiales > CAWCWK01 > CAWCWK01. The sequence goes on from CAWJFE010000001.1 coordinate 1,294,837, forward strand.
CGGCCGTTCGCGATGACGTCTACCGAAAACAGGACCGAACGCGTTCTCCGTTCGCATTCGTAGAGAACAGTCCATTCTTTGCGTTCTGCTATCGTGCTGCGAACGCTCGGATATGGTCGATGTCGAACCATGGGTCGGCGGCATCGCTTCGATCATGCTCGCTCGGCAGATCGTAGAGATTGAGCATCAACTGCATGGGATAGTCCGGCGATTGGGCGGTCCGAGTGACGAGACGGTCGTCCACATAGAACGCGACGCCGGACGGCGACCAGTCCATCGCGTAGTCGTGCCAGTCCTCGATGGCGAGGGTGAGTGCGCCTTCGTCGAGCTCGTCGGTCAGGTTCGTGTCGTTGATCGCCTTGATGCCCCGCCCGATCCGGGCGACTGTCGACGTAACGTTGTGACCGAACGCCTCGAAGACGGTGATTTCGCCCGAACGCTCGGGCCGATCCTCGAACCCGATGAGCCAGAGCCCCGCCAGGTTCCAGGGGTTCAACCGCACCCGCGCCCGCATCTCCAACTGGCAGTAGGTCGGCACGAACAAGCGCGTCTCGGGAAGTTCGGTACGCACGACCAGACCCTCGCGCGAGCGGTGCTGGCCGTGCGGACTGCCGAGTGGACCGGAGGAATGCCCGGTCTGGAGGTTCGAGACCTTCAACTCGCCTTCCAGGTCCGGAAGCCAGGCCGGCTGGTCGTCCTCGATGAGAAGGCGCAGGAACCCGCTCCCCAGCGTGTAGCGTGCTTTCGCAGCTTCGAGCGTCGTCCAATGCGGAAGGTAGGCCGGCAGCCATTTGGACCGATCGAGCTCAGCGCTGTCGAAGCGATCCTCGAACACGGTCGGCCGACGGTGTAGAGCTGAGAAACGGAGGTGTTGGTTCGTCATGGTCCTCGGCGTGCCATAGCCAAGGTAATCCGCCAAGTTCAGCGGCGTTCCTTCGGCTATGATCAAGGGCGCTCTGGTTCTCGCATCCCCGCGGTGTTGCGAACGTCTGGGTTCGGGCGCAGACCGGCTGAGGTGACATTGGCAAACTGGTTCACGATTTCGTTGGAGGCTGGCGGCGATCCCGACCTTGAGACGGCGGATTGTCGGATGAAGGAGGGGCACGGTCCGCAGTTCTGGAACCGCATATACGAACTCATGATAGCGCTCGTGAACTGATCCGTTGGATGCTCCCACCCAGCGGCATCTCGTATGCCAGGATGGTTCTGTAGGAGCCAATGGAGGGACTTCTTGCCCGGCGCGTGCAGCGCGCCGCCGTAGACCGTCGCAATACCTTCGGCGAGGCCTCGAAACAGCCAATGGTCGCCCTCGTGCCGGCCGGCGTACGCTTCGATCACCGCCTCCATGATCGAAGCCATGGCGAGTTGGCGGGGCTCGGACGATCCGTACCAGGGCGTATAGTCGACCGCGATGCGATCCGATGCATCGGCTTCCTCGAGAACCGGCACGTTGAGGCCGACCTGCCGCCGAGGGGTGGAGTAGCCAGCCAGGATGCTGTCCTTCGCGTCCTCGATCGGTCGCACGATGATGTTGTAGCGCTCGGACGGACCGCCCGGCTCGTCGGTCGGGTGCGGTTCGGTCGCCAGCGCGGCCTTGCTGATACAGCGCTCGACGAGCCATTCCGCAGCGTCGCGGTAGGCTTGCGCGATCGTATCGAGGTCTTCTCGGGAGATGAAGTATTCGGCGGCCGCCGTCTGGTCGGGGTCGTGGAGCGGGTTCTTGTCAGGGTCTTCCTCGTGCCACTTGCGCAGCAACCCGGGCAGGCGGCGTGTCGCCGGCTCCTGATCATCGAACGCTGGGTCGATGGTCGACAGGACGCAGCCGGGGGGGGAGGTCGAGCGCCCGGTCGAACGGGCCGTTCGGCTCGCACACCGGAGCCCAGACCACGTCTCGCGCCCAATCGCGCGCCGGCATGTCGGTGCAGGCGCCGAAAGCAGCCGAGGAGGCGAGGACCGCGGCGAACGCTGAGGTGGTCCTGATCATCGCCATCGCCGGACACCACCGCTGCCCCTTCTCCCTCACGGTGCTTGGCCAGTCAGCGCACCAGCGTCGTGCGGCTGACGCCCAGATCCTCGCAGATCGAACTCTGCGACCGCCCGCTCGTCAGCGCCAGACGCACCGTCTCGCGTTCGAACTCCTCGGTGTACGTCTTCGGCATCAGACCCTCCCTTGCGGATCAAGGGCCCTCCACCGCCATCAGACAAGTCCACCGCTGCGGCGCATGAAGTCGTAGAGCCCGGTTCTGCCGTCGGTGGTACTCTGGCATATGTCGAACGCTGGCGAACGCAGTCACGCGATCCGCATCGCTTCCTTCTGGGAGCGAATGGCGAGCTTGCGGTAGATCGTCTTGATGTGGGTCGATACGGTGTGCGGGGAGATGCCTGTCTCCTCTGCGATGGCCGACCGGGTGAGCCCGCTTGCGAGGAGCGCGAAGATTTCCCTCTCTCGCCCCGTCAGCCGGCCGCGCCGCTCTACGTCTGCACTGCGCTGGCGGGCGGCGGAGAGCGTTCGTAGCCGCAGGTGCGCGACGAAGCAGAGCGACCGGACGCGATCGACCTTCGGTGCGAGCTCGGCCTCGAAGGTTTCGCGCGGCAGGCGTGAGCCGATGTTGAAGCCGCCATAGGCGTCGTGGCGCTTGAGGACGACGGGAATGCCGAGCCCGCTCACCATGCCGGAACGGCTTGCCTTGCCGATGAAGTCGCGCTCGCGGCTCGTCAGGAACGCGTAGCCCTCGGCGAAGGCGGGGCCCGTGAACAGGACGTCATGGCTCGTGCAGCACCATCGCAGGAACGGATCGTCCTGCGGGTCGCCATAGCATTCGTCCGGCAGGTTGGTACGCAAGAGAGCCGCTTCGCCGGGGCGATGCACGAGATAGATGTAGAAGTCGAAGCCCTCGGCCTCGATCGCGCTCGCGAAGGCGACCCAGAGGCGCGCCTCGTCTTCGGCGCCCTCGATGGCGTCCAGACCCGTCATCGCGTCGTGCTGCCTCCAATCGTCTTCCACATCAGCGCGAATACCCTCTAAAGGGTATACCGCCCGCGCAGCCGCTAGGCCAAGAAGGCCGACGATCCATTCCCAGCCGGTGTCGTCGCATGCGTCCAGGTCTCGCGTCTCTCATCCCCGCATTTCTCGCCTCGTCGCTCGGCGGCGGCTTCGTCGCTCGGCGGCTTGGCCTTGGCACTTGGCGGCTTGGCCTTGGCACCGATCGCTCATGCGCAGAGCCCCGACAATGCGACGGTGATCGTCCTTGACGCCTCGGGCTCCATGTGGGGTCAGCTCGCCGATGGCGTCACCAAGGTCGAGACGGCGCGCGGCGTCCTTCGTGACTATCTGGCGGGCCGCAACATGTCGGTTCCCCTCGGCCTCGTCGCCTATGGCCACAACCGGAAGGGCGACTGCGGCGATATCGAAGTGCTGGCCGGTGTCGGCGTGCAGGATGCGGGCGCGCTCAGCGATCGGATCGACGGGCTCAACCCCAGGGGCAAGACGCCGCTCACCGAAGCCTTGCGCATGGCGGCCGCGCAGATACCGCGCACCGCCGAGGCCGCCGACATCGTGCTGGTGACCGACGGGCTGGAGACCTGCGACGCGGACCCTTGCGCGCTCGCCCGCGAACTCGCCGCAGAGGGCATCGAGATCCGCGCCCATGTCGTCGGTTTCGGGCTGACGGACGCGGAGGCCGACACGCTCGCCTGCATCCCGCAGCTGACGGGCGGCAAGCTCCTCACACCCCAGACGGGGGCCGACCTCGCCGATGCCCTGGCCGAGACCGACATCGCATCGGCCGAACCGGCGCCGCCCGGCGCGCCCGGCGTTCTCCCCGCCCGAATCACCATCGCCGAAGAGGCGGGCACGGCGCGGCCTGCATCCGTCATCTTGCGCGCCACACGGGTCGAGACCGGCGAGACGATCGAACTGGGCCGGCTCCAAGGCGCCGACGAGGTGATCTCAGGCTTGCGCGTCGATCTGGAGCCCGGCCGCTGGCGCATCGCAGCCGAGGGGCCGGTCGGCAGCGGTGAGATCGACGTGGATGTCGCCGCGGCGGACCAGATCGTCGCGGTGCCGTTTGCCGCGACTGCGGCCTTGGCCATTCTCCCGCGAGGCCCGATGCAGGCCGGCGGAGAGCATCTCGTCCTAGTGCGCTACGACCGCCCGTTGCAGGACAACGCGACCTTCTACCTGGCCCTCCGCCCTGAGGGTTCCGAAACCGACGCGGCCTGGACCTACGTCTACGCGGAAGACGCCCGCTTCGTCGGCCGGCCCCTGACGGTGCCCGCGCAAGCCGGTCGCTACGACCTCGTGGTCGTCGACGGGGGTGATGCGGTGGTCACGCAGACCACCGTCGAGGTCCTCGCCGACGCGCCGCCCGCGATCGAGGCGCCGGCCCGCGTGCGACCCGGCGCGCGCTTTCCCTTCGTCCTGACGGGACAGCGCTATCCCAACAACGGGCTCGCCATCCTGCGCGGTGGCGAGAGGGTGTCGGACATCTGGCTTGGCGAGACGATAGGGTCGGACGGCGAACGGTTGACGGCACCGGGCGAGCCAGGCCGCTACACGATCGCGCTGGACTATACGGCGGCGAATGGCGAGGGCCGCACGGTCGAACTCGCGACATTCGAGGTTGCGCCCGACGCTCCGGCCGAGCCCACGATAGGCGCTGACGATCGCGCCGCAGCCCCGCCCGCGATGGGCGGCGAAGACCCGGCAACGATGCAGAGCGCCGACGAGGCGGCCGCCACGATCCCGACGGGCGCGTTGCATGGAGACTGGCGCATCGAGACGGAGGACGGACGCTCCGTCCTTCGCGCCCAGTTCATCCACGACGAAGGGGCGTTCGAGGCGAACGGCGATTTCGTGCTGGAGATGGCCGAGCTCGGGCGTGTCGGCGATCCGACCTTTCGCGATGTCGTGGTTGCGCCGACCTCCCTCCAGTTCGGCTTCGCGACGGACGAGGCCGAGTTCCGCGTGCTGGCGACGCGCGACGGCCCCCTCTATCGCGGCTTCCTCACCCCGATGCGCGGCGGCCGCGCGTTTGCCGTCATCATGGAGCCGGCCGGCGGCTACGGTCTCGATGCCGATGCGCATGGCGCGGAAGCCCCGGCAGACGAGGCGGCGTTCGTCACCTGCGAGGCGGGCCCCTGCACTCGCGACCACGAGGAAACGAAGCTCACCGGCATACCCATCCCGGCCGGCTGGGCGCTGGACGAGCCCTTCGTCTACGAGACCGCCGGAGGCGCTCGCGCCGATGCGCCCACGCTCCACTACGCCCATGCGGCCAGCGGCGATTGGATTGCCGTCAACGGGCGCCAGGTCACCGATGCCGTCTGCCGGGCCATGGGGTCCGGCCGTTTCGACGAAGGGCCCGATCAGATCTGCGTGCCGCGCTCGGCGCGAGGCGAGACCTTCGCCGCTTCCGAGGAGATCGAGCATTGGTGGAACGGGTGGCGCGAGAACGGGGCTGCGGACGGCGGGCCGAGTTCCGACGGCGAGACGGCCGGGCTCGACGCACCCTTCGGCGGCGGAGAGGTCCAGTGATCACGCGCCTTGCCCTCCTCTCCGCTGTGCCTGTGGCCGCTCTTGCTGCGGAAACGGGAAATGGTATGCCGTGTAGGAGGTCCTCAGGCTCTAGAGTTGGGGTTCAGCCCCGATAAACCGAGCGAGACTTCGGCAGGCCGGGCGGCGACATTCCCCACCCGATGCCGTACCGCGTCGTTCGAGTGAGCGCCGAAACGCGTGTAGCTCCGCCGCGTCCGGTCGCCCGGGTTCAATCCGCCCGCACCATCGGCACCTGCAGCGTCGTCGGGCGGCTTTCGGCGGTCGGCAGGCCCGAGCCGTCGAGCGGGCGTGCGCCGAAGAAGAGGTCGTCGCCCCGCATCAGCACGATCTCGTGCTCGGTCACCGGAAACGCCATGCCGATCGGCGCGCAGCCCGTGTCGGTGACGACTTGGGTGAGGCCGACGGACCACTCCTCTGCACCGCAGGGGTCGGCGGAGTTGAGCCATCCGGCCGTGTTCTCCTCCACGACCTCGATCGCGGCAGTCGCGATGACGAAGTTCATCGCCCGGGCGCCTTCGATCCGTGATGCGCCGACATCCTCGAACGGGCCGCCGCCCTCGAAGATCATCGTCGGCACCAAGCAGAGGTCGTCGAGGAAATAGCGGAAGGTCCCGCTCCACGTGCCGTCATCGGCGATCGCGATATCGCGGGTGAGGTAGGAAGGGCCCGGCCGCATCTCGCAGGACAGGCTTTCCCATCGTCCGGTGGGGGCCTCTTGCGCGGCGCTCGTCGCGGCGACGGCGGACCCGAGGCAGAGAAGGGCCAGCCCGAGGGCGGCATTCGTGGCAGTAGGCATCGGGCATCTCCGAGGTTGTGACACCCCCGACATGGCCTGGCTTGGCCATAGTCTCCAATATATAGTCTCGATACCAGACATAGGATCGGCCTATGACCTTGCCGCCCGTTCCCCTCAACAAGCTGATCGTGCTGCGTGAGATATTGCGGCAGGCGAGCGTCAGCGCGGCGGGGCGTGCGTTGGGACGGGCGCAGCCCTCCGTGACGGCGGTCCTCCAGGACTTGCGCGTTCACTACGGGGACCGGCTCCTGGTCAGGCAGGGCAATCGCATGGTCCCGACGCCCTTCGCATCGGAGGTTCTGACCCGGCTCGACGCCTGGCACGCCGAGACGATGGAGCTCGTCGATCTGCGCGGCACGTTCGATCCGGCATCCGCCACGCGCGATTTCAAGATACGGGTCTCCGACTACCAACTCGCGATCCTGGCGCCGATGGTGGTGGCCGCGCTGGCCGAAGGGCCGGGTCTGACGGCGACCTTCCTTCCGCCATCGTCGGATCTGGTCTCCGATATGGCGACCCTGGGCATCGACCTCGCGGCCCATTCCGGCGGCCGAATGCCGGACGGGCTCGATCATGGGCGATGCCACGCCGATCGCTTCGTGGTCTTCTACGATCCGGCCTGCACCGCCCCGCCGACGACGGTCGATGCCTTTTGCGAGGCCGGCTTCGTTCTGGCCGCGCCGACCGGGCGAGGGAGCGGACCGGTCGATACGTGGTTGGCCGAGCGAGGCAGGACGAGGCAGGTTCGATACCGCACCCGGCAAATCCTCGGCGCGGCCCGGCTGATCAAGGGGGCCCCCTTGCTGACCGTTCTCCCCCTCGGCCTTGCCGCCGACGCGAGGGGCCTCGGGCTCGCCCATGCGCCGCTCCCCTTCGAGGTTCCACCGATCGAGACGTCGCTCGCATGGCCAAGGCGCCTGCGGGGCGACGCCGGCCATCGTTGGCTGCGCGACGCCCTCCTCGCCCCGGTCTGCGACGCGGACGCGTCCGCGCCCCTGACGGCTGGCGGATAGGGCCGGGGGGAGGGGGTTCTCCGATAGGCGGGATGGCGGGAAGCATCCGCAAACCATCCGCAGATCATCCCCCTTGGAGCTTGCCTCGACACTCCGCCGGGCCTGGTTCGACCAGGCCCGGCGTCGATCTGTGGCGCAGCTCTAGAAGGCGAAGTCCGACGCCTCGATGTCATCCGCCGACACACCGACGAGCGTGACCGCGTTGCCGGAGCCCAGATCGATCACCGCGTTGCCATCCGCGTCGCTGCCGATCCGGCCGGAGAGGTCCGCGAAGGACGCGATGCCGCTCGCCGTCAGATCGAGGATGTCGGTGCCGCCCTCGAAGCCATAGAGCGTGTCGGCCCCATTGCCCGCCACCGTCAGGTAGACGTCCACCGCCCCATCACCGAGGCCGAGGAAGACCAGGTCGTCGCCGGTGCCGCCGAAGAGGGAATCGGCGCCCGTATTGCCGTAGAGCGTATCGGCTCCCGCGCCGCCATAGAGCGTATCGGCGCCCGCGTTGCCGCCCAGGATGTCGTTGCCGTCTCCACCGCCGAGAACGTCATCACCGGCGCCACTGAAGACGGTGTCGGCCCCTGCGCCCCCCCAGAGCACGTCGTCGCCGAGGCCGCCATAGAGGAGATCGTCGTTCGAGCCGCCATAGGCGACGTCCTGGCCTCGTGCGCCATAGAGGCTGTCGCTTCCGTCGCCGCCACCCAGCGTATCGTCGCCATTGGAGCCGGTGACGGCATCGTCGCCCGCGCCGGCGAAGATCTGATCGTTTCCGTCGCCGCCAGCCGCGACGTCGTTCCCGGTGCCGAGAAGCACCAGATCGTCGCTCTCACGCGCGAAGACGAGATCGTCGCCACCAAGGGTGCTGATCGTATCGGCGTCGGGCGTGCCGATGATCGTGTCGTTCTCGTCCGTGCCTGGAAGACTGCCTGTCGTTCCGCCGCCCGTAGTACCGCCGCCCGTAGTACCGCCACCGGTTCCGCCTCCTCCACCGCCGGTTCCGCCACCGCCTCCGCCGCCGCCGGTATTGCCGGCCGCGATGGCCGCATCGACCTCGCTCTGCGTGAGGCTGCCGGTGGGGCTGATTGCGTTCTGGAGCTGCACCGAGCGTCCGTCCGCGAGGTTGAAGACCAGGTCGGCATTCGCGACCGTGACGCTGGCGCCGGCCTGTCCGGTCAACGCCGTGATGAGCCCGATGAAGTCGGCATCCGTCGCATAGGTGCCCTCCGCGCCGCTCGATCCTTCGATGACGAGGCTGTCGTTGCCGTTGGCTTCAGCGCCGCGCTTGATGTCGAAATCGACGACCGTATCGTCGCCGCCATTCGCACCCAAGACGATCGTGTTGTTGCCATTGCCCGCAGTGATGCGATCGTCGCCCGCACCGCCGTCGATCGTGTCACTGCCGTTCTCGCCGCTGATCGTATCGTTGCCGGCGCCGCCGTCGATCGTGTCCTTGCCGCCTCCGCCGCGGATGCTGTCGGCCCCGTCACCGCCGGTGATGCTGTCGGCGCCGGTTCCGCCCAGGACCGTATCGTCGCCATCGCCGGCCGAGAGGATGTCGTTGCTGCTGCCACCGTCGATCCGGTCGTTGCCGCCGAGCCCGAAGAGGGTGTCCTTGCCCCCGAGGCCGTTGATCGTATCGTTGCCGGCCGTGCCGGTCCTCGTGTTGGCGCTATTGTTACCCGTGATAATCGACATAGTCTCGTTCCTCCGATCGCGGCGCTGCGGCGAACGATCGGGAGGAATGGCCCCTGGGATCGGACGGCTGCATGCACTGCGCGCCCATCCCAGTCGCCGCGAACGTTAGCAAATGCCCAGCACGAGAGACATGTGCCCATCGGTCACGGCCCGGCGACCGCGAGGCCCGTGTGATCCGGCCCTGCCGATGGACTGCCAAAAGGCCTTCCAGGCGGGCGCGGCGGCTCGGATGGCGTATGCGTCGCCCGAATGGCGCCGACCGTTCGCCGCCTTTCCTAATGTGCGGCTGAGACGCACGGGCTTCCCGCCGCCGTGAGCGAACCTCTGCCCGATACGCCCGAGCCGGCATTGGCCGCGAGAAAGGCGAGTAGCCGTCGGTGGTGTTCGTTCTCGCCCTCGCTGCCCGGCAGGTGGCCTTCGCCCTCGTAGTAGTGGGCCTCGACCGGCAGACCGTGCGCGATCCGTTTCGCTTCGAGCCGCCGGGTCATTTCCGCAGACCAGACTTGGTCACCGAGGCCTGCCGCGAGCCATAGCGATCCGGGATAGGCTTCGATCGGGATCGGAGTCGTCGGAAGGAGATCGTTCGACGAGCCGTCCCACATCCAGGCACGCCGAGCGGGGTCCCACGCCTTCCAACCGGCGTCGCCTGCATCGCGGTAGTAGCGCGCATCGAACGCGCCGCAGACGACGTCGGGCGCGGCGAGGCACGCGACCGCTTCAGGGCCGCCCTCCATACCGCGGCGCGCCATGAGCGAGGCGACGAGGAGCGCGTGTTCCGCGCCGCGCGATACCCCGTAGATCGACACCCGACCGTCGCTCGCGCCGAAGGACCGCAGCGCGTGCATGGCATCGACGGTTCGGGTCAGCTCGACATCCTCGATCGAGCCCGCGTTCCAACCGTTTCCGCCCTTCGAGTAGCCGTGCGGGTAGGCCAGGAAGCCGGACGCCGCGAGAATGGCCGCCGTGCGATGCGCCCATCCCGACAGGCTGCCCTCCGAGCCATGCAGGACGAGGACGGTCGGGAACGGACCGCCGCCCGCTGGCCCGTAGGTCGTACCCCATTCGGGCAGCAGGCGGCGGTGAACGGCAAGTTCCATGACTGACGCATAGCAGGACCGTGCGCCGCTGTCCTAGTTCGCTAAGGCACGCCCCATACGGAATGACGCCTCGTCTCGCGAATGGCGTCGCAGGTCAGACGCGTTGCGTGGCCACGACCGGTCTCGCGCAGGCCCGGCAGGGTTTCGGGAACCGGCGTCGCATCGCTTGTGCCGGCCGGGCTGACGGGCCGCTGGCCGGATTGCCGCTTGACACTCTTCGCAAATCGTTTCCACACTTCGCACGGGCGACGGGACGAACACGGCTACTCAAAGACCGTGGCGGTCCTCGCCTCGCGGCTCGCCGAGCCGTGTGGGAGAATGCGCTTTGGGGCCAGGGTCCGTGACATGCTGAAATCGCTCGATCCGCTGCTGAGCGCGGACCTCCTCTACGCGTTGCGCGCGATGGGGCATGGCGACGAGATCGTCGTCTGCGACACCAATTTCCCGGCCGAGTCGGTGGCGCGCCATACGCATGTCGGCCGCGTGATCCGGCTCGACGGCATATCGGCCGCCCGCGCGACCGAGGCGATCCTCTCGGTGATGCCGCTCGACAGCTTCGTCGAGGACCGCGCCAACCGCATGGAGATCGTCGGAGCGCCGGACGAGGTGCCGGATGTCCAGGCCGAGGTGCAGACCGCGATCGACGCCTCGGGCGATCCGGCGGCCGGCCCGATGACGACCATCGAGCGCTTCGCCTTCTACGAGCGGGCCAAGAAGGCTTTCGCCGTCGTGGCGACGGGCGAGCGGCGCTTCTATGGCTGTTTCGTCTTCACCAAGGGCGTCGTGGCGCCCGATGCTTGAGGACGCCATTCCAGAGAACGACGCGGATCGAGCCAACGATGCGGAGACGCGGATGAGCGACACACAGCGCGGACGGGTCTGAGCGATGGCGGATGTGTGCATTCTCGGCATCTTCGTCGCCGACCTCGCCTTCATGGCCCCGCGTCTGCCGGTGATGGGCGAGACGATCCTAGGCCAGGGCTTTCGCATGGGGCCGGGCGGCAAGGGGTCGAACCAGTCCGTCGCGGCCGCAAAAGCCGGCGGTTCGGTACACCTGATCACGCGGGTCGGACGCGACGCGTTCGGCGAGATCGCGCGCAAGGCCTGGGAAGAGGCCGGTGTCGACACGGCCGGCGTGATCACCGACGAGGAACGCCCGACGGGTGCCGCCTTCATCTTCGTCTCGACCGAGGACGGCAACAATGCGATCATCGTCGAGGCGGGCGCGGCCGGCGCGCTGTCGGTAGCCGACGTGACGGCGGCCCGTGCGGCCATCACCGGTGCGAAGGTCTTCGTCACGCAGCTGGAGCAGCCCATCCCGGCGGCGCACGAAGGGCTGCGCCTTGCGCGGGAGGCCGGCGTCACGACGGTGATGAACCCGGCGCCGGCGGCAGACCTCACGGACGATCTTCTTGCCTTGTGCGACTACGCGACGCCCAATGAAAGCGAGGCCGCGGCCCTGACGGGCCTGCCGGTGGAGACGGTCGACCAGGCCCGCGCTGCCGGCGACGCGCTTTTGAAGCGGGGCTGCAGGACGGCCGTCCTGACCCTTGGCGAGCGCGGCGCGCTCTACCATGACGGACAGACGTCCGAGCTTGTCCCCGCCTATCCGGTCGCGAAGGTCGTCGACACCACGGGCGCGGGCGATGCCTTCAACGGCGCCTTCGCCGTCGCCCTGTCGGAGGGGCGCGCGCCCCTCGACGCGGTGCGGTTCGGGTGCGCCTGCGCGAGCCTTTCGGTCACCAAGGCCGGCACCGCGCCGGCCATGCCCTCGCGCCGCGAGATCGAAGCCCTGATGGGGTCCGGCTGATGGCCGCCGTCGCGCCCGACAGCATCCGTGCCCGCGATCCGATGAAATACGTCTTCATCGGTCCGGCCTTCGCGGTCGTGCTGCTGGTCGCGATCTTCCCCCTCATCTATTCGCTGACGACAAGCTTCATGAGCTTCCGCCTCATTCCCCCGACGCCGCCGCGCTTCGTAGGGTTCGAGAACTACGCACGGCTTCTCACCCAGGAGCGCTTCTGGCGGGTCGCTGGCACGACGACCATCATCGCCTTCATCTCGGTGTCCATCCAATACGTGATCGGCTTCGCGGTCGCCCTCGCGCTCCATGCGCGCATGCCGGGCACACGCGTCTTCCGCATCATCTTTTTGATGCCGATGCTGCTCGCGCCCGTCGCCGTCGCGCTCATCGCGCGGATGATCTTCAACCCCACGATGGGCCCTCTCAACGAGGGCATGGCGGCGATCGGATTCGCGAACCTGCCCTATCTCACCGACGCGACCTGGGCGCTCGGCACCATCATCGCCGTCGAGGTGTGGATGTGGACGCCCTTCGTCATCCTCCTGATGCTCGCCGGCCTCGCGACGCTGCCGGACGATATCTACGAGGCGGCCGAGCTGGAGAACGCGTCGCGCTGGCAGCAATTCCGGGACATCACCTTCCCGATGCTGCTGCCGATCTCGGGCGCCGTCGTCTTCATCCGTCTCATCGAGAGCTACAAGGTGATGGACACCGTCTTCGTGATGACCGGCGGCGGCCCCGGCATCGCGACCGAGACGCTGACGCTCTTCGCCTACCAGGAGGGCTTCAAGAAGTTCAATCTCGGCTACACGTCGGCTCTGTCCTTCCTGATGCTCATCGTCGTGACGGTGATCGGCCTCACCTATCTCGCGGTGCTGCGCCCGCAGATCGAGAAGCGGCGATGAGCGCCGTCACCCCCGACAGGGCGGCGAAGACGGTCACCCGGCGCGGGTTCCTTCGCCGCCCGGCAGACAAGCTGACCGCGATGTCCGGCGGTGCCAAGGCGCTGGTCCTCGTCGGCCTGTGCGTCTGGCTCTTCCTCACCGCCTTCCCGATCTATTGGACGTTCGTGACCGCGTTCAAGACGCCGCTCGCCGTCAATGGCGGGCCGACCTACGTCCCCTGGGTCGACTTCACGCCGAGCCTTCACGCGTGGCGCGACATTCTCGCCGGCATACGCGGGCAGTTCTGGAACACGTTCCGCAACTCGCTCTTCGTCGGCGTCACCGCCTCCGCCATCGCGCTCGCGATCGGCTCGATGGCGGCCTACGCGCTGGTGCGCTACCCCTACAAGGTGCGCCTGGCCTCGGGGCTCCTCTTCGTCGCGATCACGCTTGGCGGCTACCTCCTCGGGCTCGAAGTCTTCGGCTGGACCCGCGTCAATGCGCTCTTCGCGGCGGGCGCGATCGCCCTTGCCCTGTCGATCGTCCTCAACCGCTACCGCCTGCCGGGCCCGATCCTGACCAATAACGACATCGTCTTCTGGTTCGTCTCGCAGCGCATGTTCCCGCCCGTCGTCGTCGCCTTCGCGCTCTTCCTCCTCTACACGGAGCTCGGGCGCTCCGGCCTTCGCCTCATCGACACGTTCTGGGGCCTGACCTTCTGCTACGTCGCCTTCTCGCTGCCGCTCGTCATCTGGCTTATGCGCGATTTCTTCGAGGCGCTGCCCGTCGAGGTCGAGGAGGCGGCGCTCGTCGACAACGTGCCTCAATGGCGCATCTTCCTCGAGATCGTGGTGCCGATGTCGGTGCCGGGGCTGGCCGCCACCTTCATGATCACGCTCGCCTTCGTGTGGAACGAGTTCCTCTTCGCCCTCTTCCTCACCAACTCCAAATGGCAGACACTGCCGATCCTCGTCGCGGGCCAGAACTCGCAGCGCGGAGACGAGTGGTGGGCGGTCTCGGCAGCCGTCCTCATCGCCATCGGGCCGATGGTCGTCATGGCCATCTTCCTCAGCCGCATGATGCGCTCCGGCCTCTTGTCGGGCGCCCTCAAGTGACAGCCTTCGCGCGGACCATGCGCCCGCGCGCAACGAACCGACAGAGATCGGGACAGACGTCGACAACAGGGAGACGAAGACGATGAGAACGCTACTTCTGGCCACCGTGGCCGCCGCCGGGCTGACTACGGCACCCGCCCTCGCGCAGGACTATTCGGGCGTCGAGCTGACCTTCGCGACCCAGACCGGCCCCTATATCGCCTCCGCCCTCCAGCTGGCGGCCGAGGGCTGGTCGGAGAAGACCGGCGGCTCCGTCAACGTCGTCGAGTTCCCGTGGTCCGAGCTCTATCCGAAGATCGTCACCTCGCTCGCCGGCGGCGACACGACCTTCGACGGCATCACCTTCGCGCCCGCCTGGTCGCCCGACTTCACGTCCTTCCTCGCGCCTATGCCGGACGCGATGCAGCAGTCGGAGGCCTTCCAGGACATCTTCCCCGTCTACCGCGAGCGGTTGATGGTCTGGAACGGCGACGTCCTCTCCGCGACCATGGACGGCGACGTCCACACCTATACCTACCGGATCGACCTCTTCGAGGACCCGGCGGAGCAGGCGGCCTTCGAGGAGAAATACGGCTACGCGCTCGCCCCGCCGGCGACCTGGAAGGAATATCTCGAGATCGCCGAGTTCTTCCAACGGCCCGACGACAATCTTTGGGGCACGGCCGAGGCGTTCCGGCGCGGTGGCCAGCAGTTCTGGTTCTTCTTCAGCCACGCGGCGGCCTATACCAACCATCCCGACCTGCCGGGCTCGATGTTCTTCGATCCCGAAACCATGGACACGCAGATCAACAATCCGGGCTGGGTTCGCGGGCTGGAGGAATATATCGCGGCCTCCAAGCTGGCGCCGCCCAACGCGCTCAACTTCTCGTTCGGCGAGGTGAACGCCGCCATGGCCGGCGGCCAGGTCTCCCAGTCGATCGGCTGGGGCGACACCGGCGTCATCGCAGCCGATCCCGAGCAGTCCCAGATCGCGGGCAATGTCGGCTCCGCGATGCTTCCCGGCTCGACCGAGATCTACAATTACCAGACCGGCGAGTGGGACACCTATGACGAGGTCGTCCGCTCGCCCTTCATGGCGTTCGGTGGCTGGCAGGCCGGCGTGCCGCAATCCTCACAGAACCAGGAAGCGGCCTGGAACTTCATCGAGTACCTGACCTCGCCGGACGTTTCGGGCAGCGCGGCGGTGACCGGCGGAACGGGCGTCAATCCCTACCGCAACGCCCATGTCGACAATCTCGATCTGTGGTCCGATCTCTTCTCGGAGCGCGAGGCGCGGGAATATCTCGGAGGCCAGAAGGATTCGATCGCGGCCGAGAACGTCGCGCTCGACATGCGTCTTCCGGGCTATTTCTCCTATACGGAAGTGCTGGAGATCGAACTGTCGAGGGCGTTGGCCGGCGAGGTGACGCCGCAGGAGGCGCTCGATGCGGTGGCTGAGGAGTGGGATCGGCTGACCGAGGAGTTCGGCCGCGACAGCCAGCTCGCCGCCTACCGGGCCTCTATGGGCCTGCCGGCGATGTAAGCGACACGCGGCGCGCGATCCGATGCGCCGCCTCCCAGATCGGCGGACGGCACAACGCCGTCCGCCACCCTATTCCCGAGACCAGCGAGACCGACTTCGTGGCCAATGTCACCCTGACCCATATCGACAAGGCCTATGGCGAAGTGCGCGTTATCGAGGACCTCAACCTCGAGATCGAGGACAAGGAGTTCGTCGTCCTCGTCGGGCCTTCGGGCTGCGGCAAGACGACGACGCTTCGCATGATCGCGGGGCTTGAGACCGTGACCGACGGCGCGGTCACGATCGGCGGGCGCGACGTGACCTATGTGCGCCCCGGCCAGCGCGATTGCGCCATGGTCTTCCAGTCCTATGCGCTCTACCCCCACATGTCGGTACGCGAGAACATCGCCTATGGCATGAAGGTGCGCGGCGTCTCCAAGGCGGACCGGGAGGCGGCAATCGCCAAGGCGGCCGGCATTCTGGGGCTCGACCCCTATCTCGACAGGAAGCCGAAGGCGCTGTCGGGCGGCCAGCGCCAGCGTGTCGCCATCGGGCGTGCCATCGTGCGCGAGCCGAAGGTCTTCCTCTTCGACGAGCCGTTGTCCAACCTCGACGCGAAGCTCAGGATCGAGACGCGGGCCGAGATCAAGGACCTCCACCGCCGCCTCCAGACGACCATCGTCTACGTCACCCACGATCAGGTGGAGGCGATGACGCTGGCCGATCGCGTCGTCGTCATGCGCGACGGGCGGATCGAACAGGCGGCCGACCCGATCACGCTCTACGAAGAGCCGGCCAACGCCTTCGTCGCCACCTTTATCGGGGCGCCCTCGATGAACATGCTGCCGGCCACCGTCGTCGAGGCCGGAGCCGGGATCGCGCTCCGCCTGGAGGGCGATGAGGAGATCCCCATCCCCGCCGACCTCGGCCCGCGCTATCGGCACGCGCTCGGCCAAGCCGTCACCTTCGGTATCCGGCCGGAGAACGCCGGCGATGTCGCGACCGATGCGTCCGCGCAGATGGTCGTCGACACGATCGAGCCGCTCGGCCCCCACACGCTCGTCCTCGGCCGTATCGGCAGCACCACGGTAACGGCGCAGATGAGCGCCCGCGTGCACCCCGAGATCGGCTCGACCGTGCCGGTCCATTTCGACATGGCGCGCATGCATCTCTTCGACGCGAAGACGGGCGCGGCGATCCGCTAGGATCGAGGCGCGGCGCCGTCCGACCCGCAGCTTGAGCAGGGCCGCGCACCCGCCGCAATCATGCTGTCTCGGCCGCCGCGGACAGCGCGTCGAGATCGTTCCAATAGGCCTTGGCACTCTCGTAGAGCCGGTCGAAGATCGGCTGCATGCGGGCGTAGGTATCGGCCGAGGCCGCATCGGGCGCGATCTCGCGGTCGAAACGCACCATCGCGGCGCTGGCTTCGTGCAGGCTGGCGAAGCGCCCGGTCGCCAGCGCGGCCAGAACGGCGCAACCGACGACACCGCATTCGGCCTCTTCCGGCACCAGGATCGGCCGGCCATAGACGCTCGCCTTGATCTGCAGCCAGAGGTCCGCCTTGACCCCGCCGCCAGATGCGATGAGGCGCTCCACCCCGATCCCGGCCCCCGCCTCCATGGCCGCGAGCTGACGGTTCACGCCGAAGGCGACCCCCTCCATGACGGCGCGGTGGATCGCCGGAGCGCCGTGCGACGGGGTGAGGCCGAAGAGCTGCGCCCGCGAATTGCGGTGCGGGCCGAGGCGCTCGCCGACCAGATAGGGAAGGAAGAAAAGCCCGTCCGCGCCGGCGGGAGCGGCGCCGGCCCGTGCGACGGCGTCCTCGTAGGAGCCATCGCCGAGGGCTCGCATCGCCCAGCGCATGGCGTCGCCGCCCGATTCCATGAGCGCGAAGGCGCCCCACGCGTCCGGTAGCGCCATGTTGGAGACCTCCGGATGGAGGATCGGCGCGTCGGCGACGACGGTGACGATGGACGACGTGCCCATGACTTCCGATGCGACGCCCCGCGTCGCGGCGCCCGAGCCTATGAGCGTCATGGGAAAGTCGCCGGCCCCGACCAGCACGGGCGTACCCGCGCGCAGTCCCGTCTCCGCCGCAGCGCCTTCGGTGACGGCACCGAGAACGGCCTGCGGCGCGTGCAGCGCCGGCAGCTTGGCGATGTCGAGCCCCAGCCGATCGCACATAGGAGCGCTCCAGCACCGCTTCCCGGCGTCCATCAGGAAGCTGAGGGAGCCTTCCGTCCAATCCGTCGCGACGGCGTCGGTGAGGCGCAGGTTCACATAGTCCTTCGGCATCAGCACATGCGTGGCCGCGTCGTAGGCGCGCCTGTCATGCGCTTTCAGCCATTGCAGCTTGAAGCCCGGCCAGGCCGGCGTCGGCGGGTTGGCGGTGGCGGCGAGATAGGTGTCCACCGGATGGGCGTCCGAGAAGGCATCGACGAGCGCGTCGGTGCGCTTGTCGTTCCACAAGGGTGCCGTGTCGCGCAGCAATCGGCCTGCCTCGTCGACGAGGACCGTCGCGTGCATCTGGCCGCAGGCGCAGACGCTGGCGATGCGGCCGGCGTCGTCCTCCAGGACCTCGCGGATGACCGCGACGCAGCCCGTCCACCAATCGCTGGGACGTTGCTCGGACCAGCCCCGGCGCGGCACGATCTGCTCGTGCGGGCGCGCCGCGATCCGAAGGATGCGGCCCGACGCATCGACCACGGCGGCGCGCACGCTGCCCGTGCCGATGTCGAGCGCGAGCGTGAGATCGGTAGACGAGTCCTGTCCCGGCATGGGGCCTCCAGCGATTTACGGACGAATGCGAGTATTCCGCGACCGTTCGGGTTTGTCACCGCATCGCGTAGCCGATAGGTTTCGTGGCGGCCTGGAGGAAGGACACGACGAATGAGCAAGCCCTTCGAGCCCGTCGCCTGTCTCGTCGATACCGTCACCGGCCGTCTGACGAACCCGACCGGCCGCTACGAGAAGCGCCTGTCCGACCTCGAAGGGCTCTATGCCGACGCCGAGGCGTTCGAGGCCATGAGCAAGGCCGTGAGCAAACCCATGAGCGAAGCGGGCGGCGATGCCGTCGTCTACGCGGTGACCGAGTTCCGGCCGAGCGAGACGCCGGGCGACATGATCTTCGGCGTCACCCGGATGGAGCCTGGGCGCGTGGGGGACGAATATTTCCTGACGCGCGGCCATATCCACGCCAAGGCGGACCGGCCGGAGATCTATTTCGGCCAGGCCGGCCAGGGTGTGATGCTGCTCGAAGCCCCGGACGGAGAGACACGCACGATCGCCGTCGCGCCCGGCACCGTCGTCTACGTGCCGCCCTATTGGATCCACCGCTCGGTCAACACCGGGCCGGACGAACTCGTCATGATGTTCGCCTATCCGGCCGATGCCGGTCAGGACTACGGCATCATCGCGCGCTCGAACGGTATGCGGGTGCGGATCGTGGACGATGGCGCGGGCGGCTGGCGCGAGGTGCCCAATGCCGACTATCGTCCCCGCACGCCCGAGGAGATCGCGGTGCTGGGGCCCGGATCGTGACGCCGATGAGGCGGCCGACGCTGACCTTCATCGGCGTCACCACGGGTGCCTCGTCGATCATGAAGGTCTTCCCCGCCTGGGCGAAGCACTGGGGCCTCGATGCCGACATCCGTGGGCTCGACCTCCCGCTCGGCGCGGACCCGGCCGCCTATCGCGAAGCGGTCGCGTCCCTCAAGGGCGATCCTCTGGCGCGGGGTGCGCTGGTGACGACGCACAAGCTCGATCTCTTCGAAGCCTGCCGCGACCAGTTCGACGCCATCGACCGGTTCGCCGCCTTGATGGGGGAGACGAGCTGCCTTTCCAAGCGCCCAGCCGGCGAGGCCGAACACCTCATCGCCCATGCCAAGGATCCGATCACGGCCGGCAGCGCGCTCCAGGCGATCGTCCCGGCGGGCCATTTCGCCGACACGAAGGCCGAGGCGTTCGTCATGGGCGCGGGCGGGTCCGGGACCGCGATTTCCTGGGTGCTGTCGGGCGCCCCGGACGCGCCGGGCGGCTTCGTCCCGTCTCGCCTCGTCGTCACGGACACGTCGCAGGCCCGGCTCGACGAGTTGACCGCATTGCACACCGCGATCGAGTGCTTCGGTGCCGCTCGAATGCCGGCGCATCGGCTCGCCGGCGGAGAACGACGCGCATCTGGCCGCGCTGCCGCCCGGCTCCCTCGTCGTCAATGCCACCGGACTCGGTAAGGACCGCCCGGGTTCGCCCCTCACCGACGCGGCGGTCTTTCCCGAGCGCGGCCTGGTCTGGGAGCTCAACTATCGGGGCGCGCTCGGCTTTCTGCACCAGGCAAAGGCGCAAGGCTCCGAGCGCGGCCTCGCGATACACGATGGCTGGGTCTACTTCATCCACGGCTGGACGCAGGTCATCGCGGAGGTCTTCGACAGGCCGATCGACGCTCAAGGCGACGAGATCGACGTGCTCACCCGCATCGCGCGCGAGGCGGCGCAGCCGTGACGGATCGTCGTCAGCGGTAGAACAGCTCGACGAGCGTCAGGGGAACGGCGGGCACGTAGGTGACGAGCAGCAACAGTCCGACGAGTAGCGCGATGAAGGGCAGGTTGGCGCGCGTGGTCGCCCAGATGTCGGTCCGCGCGATCGAGCAGCTGGTGACCAGCACGCTCGCCACCGGCGGCGTCTGCTGGCCGAGCGCGATGTTGAGCGTGAGGATGATGCCGAAATGGACGGGATCGATGCCGAGCTCCCGCACGAGCGGCATCACGATCGGCACGACGAGGATGATCGCGGCCGCGCCGTGAAGGATCATGCCGAGGAGAAAGAGCATCACGTTGAGCATCATCAGCACCAGGATCGGATCCTCCGAGATGTCGGTGATGGTCCGTGCGAAGCGCTGGGGCAGCTCTGCCTCGGTCAGATAGAGGCCGAGAACGGCGGAGGCCGCGACGAGGAGCATGACGATCGCGGTCTGCGTGACGCCTTCCAGAAGCGCGGTGTGGAGCTCGCGAATGTCGATCTCGCGGTAGACGAAGGCACCGATGACGAGTGCGGCGACGACGGCGAGACCCGCGCCTTCGGTCGCGGTGACGATGCCGCCGAAGATGCCGCCGAGGATGATGACGGGGAGCAGAAGCGCGGGTCCGGCAGCCTTGAAGGACGACCAGAGGCGCGGCAGCGAGAAGGCGTCCTCGCGCGGCAGGTCGTAGCGCTTGGCCAGCACCCAGCAGAGCACCATCATCGAGAAGCCGCCCAGCAACCCTGGGATAACGCCGGCGATGAAGAGCTGGACGATCGAGGCGTCGGCGAGCGCGCCATAGAGGATCATCGGGATCGAGGGCGGAATGATGATCGCCAGCGAGGCCGAGGACGAGGTCAGGGCCGCGGCGAAGGTCGGCCGGTAGCCCTTCTTCTTCATGGCCGGAATGAGGACCGAGCCGATGGCGGCCACGTCGGCGACGGCCGAGCCTGAGATCTCGGCGAAGAAGAGGGAAACGCCGACATTGACCATCGAGAGCCCGCCGCGCACGAAGCCGATGAGGGCGGAGACGAAGTCGATGAGACGGCGGGAGATGCCGCCCGTGTTCATCAAGGCGCCGGCCAGGATGAAGAGCGGAATGGCGATGAGTGGGAAGCTGGTCGCGCCGTCGAAGATCGAGAGCGCGGCATCGTAGAGGCCGAACACCCCCTTGTCGGCGAAGATGCCGACCAGCGCCACGGCCGCGATCGCCACCGCGATCGGCACGTTGATGAGGATCAGCCCGACGAGAAGCGCGAGAAGGAGGATGGCAGTCATGGCATTCGCCCCTCGACCGTCGCCGCGTTGGGCGCGCCCTGCGCACGGGCGATCTCCTCTTCGATCTCGGCGTCGTCGGCCGAGCGGCCGGCGAGAAGATCGCGCCAGGCGGCGGGCGTGGAGAGGGCCTGCGCGAGGATGACCAAGGCGGCCCCGATCGGCAGCGCCGACTGCGTCACCTTCAAGGGCACGTCGAGCGAGACCATCGTCTCGCGCCCGAGAATGCCGAGGATCAGCCAGCCGGCATAGGCAAAGGCGGTGAAGACGGCGTAGGTCACGGCCTCGGCGGCGATGAAGGTGGCGATGCGCGCAGGCAAGGGCATCGCCATGACGACGCCGGCAAAGCCCAAGTGACGCCGCCGAAGCGCAGCCAACGCGGCGCCGTAGAAGGTGATCCAGGCCAGCATCAGCGCCGCGACCTCGTCATACCAGACGAAGGAGGCGTTGAAGGCGTAGCGCGACACGACGGCCGAGACGACCACGCAGGCCAGCCCGACGACGAGCAGCATCGTGAACGCCTCCAGCACGATGCGCATGACGCGGGCGGCTCGGTCGATCATCAGGTGGACGCCCTCGCGGGGAAGGGTGGAACGAGGCGGTTGGCGCCGGCGAGGCGACCCCGGACGGGCGCCTCGCCAGCCTTTATCGGATCAGGAGGCGTCGGCGAGCGCGTTGGCGCGGTCGACCATGTCCTGACCACCCTCGACGGTGGCGCCGAACTCCTCGTAGACGGGCTTCGATGCCTCGACGAAGCTGGCACGGTCGGCCACGTTGAATGCCATGCCGGCCTCGGTGAGCTTGGCCTCCAGGGCTGCGTCGGCGGCCTCGCCCTGCTCGCGTGCCCAGGCCTCCATCTCTCTCGCCGTCTCTTCGAGGATCGTCCGGATCTCGGGGTCCATCGACTCGTAGGTGTTGAGGCCCATCGTCGGATAGGCGGGCGAATAGACGTGGCCCGTCTTCGTCAGATAGGTCTGGACCTCGTTGAGTTTGGCGGCGTCGATATTGGTATAGGGATTCTCCTGGCCGTCGATGACGCCGGTCTGCAAGCCGGTGAAGACCTCGGAGAAGGCCATCGGGGTCGGGTTCGCGCCATAGGCCTCGAACATCTTGATACGCCACGTGCTCTTCGGGGTCCGCAGCTTCACGCCCTCCAGGTCGGCCGGAGTCTCGATCGGGCGCACGTTGTTGGAGATGTGGCGGATGCCGTTCTCCCAGACGGCGAGCACCTTGTAGCCGTCATCCTCGACGGTCGGCGCGATGTCGTCCCAGAAGATCTCCTCCTCGATGCGGGCGAGGTGGTCGCGGTCGGCGACGAGGAAGGGCATGTCGAAGAGTGCGAACTCGTCCGATATCGAGGACATGATCGAGGACGGCAGGGCGATGTGCACCGTTCCGATCTTGAGCTTCTGCATCAGGTCCTGATCCTTGCCGATCTGGCTCGAATCGAAGAGCTTGACCTCACCCAGATCGCCGAGCTTCTCGTTGGCGCGGCTGGTGAATTCGGCCGCCGTCTCCTGCTGCAGCGATCCCGGATTGGCGGAGATGCCGAAGACGATCTCCATCGGCTCGGCCGAGGAAAGCGCCGTGGTGGCGAGGAGCGCGCCGCCGGCGAGAAGGGCCTTAATCGTGTATGTCATCGCTTGTTGTCCTCCCAGACATGGAGTGAAGGACGGCCCGATTGTCCCGGGTCCGCCGGATGGTCTCGGGCGTCAGGCCATGGCGGCCCGCGCCTCCTCGTCGCGCGCCCTGTCCTCATGCGTCAGGGGCACGCCGATCTCCGCCGATGCGCCTTGAAGCGCCTGCGCGATGATGGCATCGAGCCCGCGCGCGGGCATCGGTCCATCGCGGCGCGCGAGGCGAATGCCGAGTTCGAGCGCTTTCAGGCTGGCTCCGTCGTTAGCCTTGCCGGCGCCCGCGATGTCATAGGCCGTGCCGTGCGCCGGGGTGACGATCGGAAAGGGGTAGCCCGCGATCATCGTCACACCGCGATCGAAGCCGATCAGCTTCATCGCGATCTGCCCCTGGTCGTGGAACATGGTCAGCACGGCGTCGAACTCGCCCTTGAGGGCGCGCACGAACACGGTGTCGGACGGGATCGGCCCCTCGACAGCCATCTGGCGCTCCTTGGCGCGCGTGACGGCCGGCAGGATGATGTCGTCGTCCTCGGTGCCGAAATTGCGCCCGTCGCCGGCATGCGGGTTGAGGGCGGCGACGCCGATGCGCGGACGCTCGTGGCCGGCGCCCTCCATCACCTCGATCGTGAGGCGCAGCGCCTCGAAGACGCGGTTCGTGTCGATGGCCTCGGCCACCTTGGAGAGCGGGATGTGGGACGTGACCCGCGCGTTCCACACCTCGTCGAGGATGTTGAATTCCGAACCGGAGCGCGCCGCGCCGATCGTGCGGTTCACGAAGCCGATCTCGTCGACATAGTTGTCTTCCGCCATCCGCATCGCGCTTTTGTTGAAGGGCGTGAAGAGAACCGCGTCGGCGAGCCCCTCGTTGGCCGCCAGCAGCGCGGCGCGGAAATTGGCGAGCGCCGACGCGCCCGTCTCGCTGCTGGCCTGACCGAGGGTGATCCCGGCCGGATCACAGTTCGCCAGATCGACCATCACGGTCTCGGTCGGGCGAGACGCGCCGATCTCGGCTGCACTGCGCACCGGCACATCCAGTGACAGGCCGGCCTGTTCGGCCCCCAGCGCCAGCACCCGCGCATCGCCAAGAACGAGCAGCACCGCCTCGCTCGCCATGTCGGACGCGAGCACCCGCGCGGCCAATTCCGGGCTGATCGCGGCGGGATCGCCGATGGCGAAGGCGAGAACCACCGTCTCGGTCATGCTTCGCCCCTCCCAACGCGTCGTTTCAGCGTGTGCCGGGCGAGGGTGCCTCTTCGGCCCTCTCGATCGCCCGGACCAATGCTGGAATCATCCATCTGTATTTTGTATAAAAAACACAAAATCGGGGATGCGCAAGTCCCTCGTTTTGGATAAGTCCAAGATCGCTGCGGTACGGTCGGGCAGTCGCCGGAGGCCGTTCGCATCGGCGCCGCAGCAGGTCGAAGCGTTCAAGGACGGAGGTCCGAGCCATCGTGATCGAAGCTGCCGATCGTGCGCACAAGCGCCCCACTCGGCGCCCCATTCAGCGCCGCTCGCTGCACGAGCAGGTCACGGATCGGGTCCGCGACCTCATCATCGAGGGTGATCTGGCGCCGGGCGAGCGGATCAACGAGGCCGACCTCATCGAGCATCTGGGCGTCTCGCGCACGCCGCTGCGCGAGGCGTTGCGCACGCTGGCGGCCGAGAACCTGATCGACACCTACCCCTCGCGAGGCTCGATCGTGCGCCGGCTGACGCCCGAGGACGTCTTCGCCATGCTGCAGGTCCTGGCTGAATTGGAGAGCCTGGCCGGTCGCCTCACGTGCTCGCTGGCGTCAGACGCCGAGATCGAGGCGATCCTCGCGCTGCACGCCCAAATGATGCAGCTCTATGCGGCCGGCGACAGGCTTGCCTACTACAAGGCCAACCAGGCCATTCACAGCGCCATATCGGCGGCGTCCGGCAACGCCGTTCTCCTCGAGACGCAAAGCTCGATCCAGTCGCGCCTCAAGCGCATCCGCTTCGTCGGCAACCACTCACCGCAGAACTGGGCCGACGCGGTGACCGAGCACGAGGCGATGGCGCGCGCCTTGGAGACGAGAGACGGCGACGCGCTCGGATCCGTCCTTCACCAGCACCTGATGCGGACCTGGGACCGCGTGAGATCGGTGGTCTGAAGCAAGGACGCCCCACCGTCATTGGGCAGGGTCGGCGAAGTGATCGACGTCCAGCGCCCCCGATCGCAGGAGGTGCTGCAATGCGTAGGCGACAGATTTAGCGTCGCCCAACGCGTCGTGGCCCCGAAGGGGCGGGGTATCGACACCGAGGGCCTCGCAGATCGTATGGGAGCGGAGTGTCCCTACCGTCCCAGGCTCCATGCCGCTTCGCAGGAGCAAGGCGGCGGCGTTGCCGAAGCGCTCCGGGCGCATTGGCGGAGCAAGGCCTTCGACCCAGCAGGAGATCGCGAGAAGGTTCAGCTCGTCCTTGCCCCACGACCAGCAGCGGCTCTGACCGGCGAACGCCGCGAAGCGTGCGAGCGCATCGGCAAGTGGCACGCCTTCGGCTGCCACGCGCCCGGGCGTCAGGCCCGTCAGCCACGTGAAGTGCGGATCGAGCTCGGCAGGCGCTCCCGTTCGATCGCGGGGGCGGATCAGGACCTCGAACTCCTCGAGAAGGGTGAACTCGGCCTTCAACGCCAACCGCACCGCGCCGATCTGCACGACGGTCGGATCGGGGTCCATCGGCCCGCACCAGAAGCGCTGGGGCGCGGTCTCGTTCGTGAGGAACTCGCAATCGTAGACGATGGCCGTGTGCATGGGAAAAACCTGACGCTCAGCCGGCGACGCCAAACCCGAGAGTCCGCGGCTGATCCGCCCCGTCGGCCGGGGCGGGCTCGCAGATGCGGATGGCGTCTTCGGGCGGGGCCGGGCGGCCGTAGTGATAGCCCTGGGCCTCGTCGCAGCCGTGGAGCTGGAGGAACGCCTCGTGGCGCGGGTCCTCGACGCCCTCGGCCGTCGTCGCGAGCCCGAGGTCGCGGCAGATCGAGACGAGCCCGCGCGTGATGGCGACGGCCGCCGGATTGGCCCCGACATCGGAGACGAAGCTGCGATCGATCTTGACCCGGTCGAGCGGGAAGTCGCGCAGCGTCGAGAGGGAGGCGTAGCCGGTGCCGAAATCGTCGAAGGCGATCGAGACGCCGGTATCGCGCAGCGCCGCCATGTTCCCGGCTACGCGCGGATCGCCCGAGATGACGACCCGCTCGGTCACCTCGATCTCGATCTGCCACGGCTCGAGGTCGTTCTCCTCGATCACCCGGCCTACGAGCGCGACGAGCGCGGGCGATCTGGCCATCCGGGCCGATACGTTGATGCCCATGCGCAGGACCTGGCCGTCCCGCCGCCAGGCGCCCGCCTGCCGCGCGGCCTCCTCGACGACCCAGCGCCCGACCGTCTCGTCGAGGCTCGATTCCTCAAGGAGCGGCAGGAAGGCGCCGGGCGCCAGGAGACCGTCTTCGGGGTGCTGCCACCGCAGAAGCGCCTCGAAGCCGGCCGTGCGCCCGGTGCGCAGGTCGATCTGCGGCTGGTAGTGCAGCCGGAATTCGCCGCGCTCGACGGCGCGCTTGAGGTCCTGCCGGAGCCGGCGCTCGGCCTCGACCGCCTCGCGCATTTCGGGCGTGTAGACGACGAAGCCGCCGGGCGTGTGCGCTTTGGCCGAATAGAGGGCAAGGTCGGCGGCCAGCATCACCGCCTCGGGCTCCGGCGCGCATTGGCGATCGGACGCGTCTGCCGGCCAGAACGCGACACCGGCGCTGGTGCGGGGGTGCAAGGACCGGCCGCCGAATTCCACCGGCGCGGCAAGAAGCCCGAGCAGCCGGTCGAGGATCGGCGCGACCGCCTCGCTCGTCGACAGATCGTTGAGCAGCAACGCGAACTCGTCCCCTCCGAGCCGGGCCACGAGGTCGCCGTCGCGCAGGTTCGCCCGCAGTCGATCGGCGGTCGCGGTCAGTACGGCATCGCCGGCCGCGTGGCCGAGCTGGTCGTTGATGTCCTTGAACCGGTCGTGGTCGAGGACGACGAGGGCGCAGGTTCGATCGGGCTGCGAGGCGAGCGCGGCGAGGGCGTCGTGCCAGCAGTGCCGGTTCGCGATGCCCGTCAGAGTGTCCGCATTGGCCAGTCGCTCGGCCCGTTGTCGCGCGATCTCGAAGGCCGTCACGTCCTGCGTCACGCCGCGATAGCCGAGGAACGCGCCGTCTTCGTCGTAGCGGGGCTGGCCGTTGACGAGGAGATAGACGGTCGTCTCGCCGTCGGGCAGGTCCTTGCGATAGACGAAGTTGCGGAACGGCTTTCGCGCCTTGATGCGGGCAACGTGCGAGCGCCAGGGTTCGCACATCGTGTCCGCCTCGGCGCTGGCCGCACGCGTCTGGCCCATCATCCGCTCGCGTATCGCTTCGGCCAAATCGGGTTCCGCGACCGAACTGCCGAAGGTGAGGAAGCTGAAGCGGTCGTCGCGATCGGTCTCCCAGAAGATGGAGCTGGCCGCACTCGTGAAGTCTTCGAGCCGCGTGGCCGAGCGGTGTTCGCGCCGTGCCGCG
The DNA here is from genome assembly GCA_963842125.1 of uncultured Alphaproteobacteria bacterium. Taxonomy (GTDB): domain Bacteria; phylum Pseudomonadota; class Alphaproteobacteria; order Rhizobiales; family CAWCWK01; genus CAWCWK01. The sequence continues at coordinate 1,322,267 of CAWJFE010000001.1, forward strand.
AGGCGCTCCTCGAGGAGATGGGCGATCAGAGCCGCCGCGGCCGCGAGCTGCGCGCCCTCCCGTTCGCCAAAACCCTCGCGGGGCTCGCTGTCGAGGACGCAGAGCGTGCCGACCTCGACGCCGGAGCTGAGCGCGACGGGCGTGCCGGCATAGAAGCGCGCACCGTTCGGCCCGGTCACGTTCGGATTGTCGCGAAAGCGCGGATCGAGGCGCGTATCGGGCACGATGACGGGATTGCGGTCCGCATCGATGACGTGTCGGCACAGCGAATCCTGCACGCGCATCTCGTGGTCCGGCATGCCGATCCTGGCCTTGTGCCACTGGCGATCGCCATCGTGCAGGGAGAAGAGGACGACGGGCACCGCGAAGAGATCGCCCAGAAGCGCGACGACCGCTTCGAATTGCGGCTCCGGGTCCGTGTCGAGAATTTCGAGCTCCGCCAGAACCCTCTGCCTCGCCTCGGCGAGGGTGTGGGCGCATTCACCCATGGTGATCTATCCTTCGATAGTCTGCTGCACGAAGAGATCGCATCAAAGGGGTAAGGAAGGGTTTCGACGGAGTCCCGCACGCCGCGCGGGGGGGGTGGCGAAGCCGGCCGAAATCCACCGTTCGAGGACGGTGGCCGCGCGACGGGGCTTGCACAAACGGCGATGGCGTCGTCCACTGCTTCGGCTGGAAACGAGCGCTGCGAGGGCACGACATGACCGACGATCTGGAGAAGGGCATCACCCGGGCCGGCACCGCCTACGAAGGGCAGGTGCTCGATATTCTGGGGCAGGTCTACCACCCCAAATCCGTCACCGCGTCGTCCTTCAGCTTCGAGACGCATACCGAGCCCGGCCAGTTCGTGCCCGTCCACATCCACCCGACGCAGGACGAGTTCATCCTCGTCCTCGAAGGCACGCTCGACCTCAAGCTCGATGGCGCCTGGACGAAGGCGGAGCCGGGCGATCTCGTGCGAATGCCGCGCGGCATACCGCATGGCTATTTCAACAAGTCGGACGCCAAGGTGCGCGCCCTCTTCTGGGTCTCGCCGGCCGGGCGCCTGCCCGACCTCTTCACCGCCATCGACGGGCTGACCGACGTCGGCCGGGTGATCGCGCTCTCGGCCGAGCACGAGGTCGATTTCCTGCCCGAAGAGGCCAACGCGTGAGTGAAGCGACGACGCCGACCGCCAATACTCCCGTGCGAAAGCGCGTCGCCGTCATCGGCGCGGGTGTGAGCGGGCTCGCGGCCGGGCGCGCCTTCAAGGAGCGCGGCCATGAGGTCACGATCCTCGAGCGCGCGGCCGATCTCGGCGGCGTCTGGGAGCCCTCGCGCTCCTATCCCGAGGTCCAGACGCAGAGCCCGAAGGAGCTCTATCGCTACACGTCGAAGCCCATGCCGGCCGACTATCCCGAATGGCCGAAGGGCGATCAGGTCCACGCCTACCTGACGGAGTTCGCGGCCGATAACGACCTCCAGGGCCTCATCCGCTACGGCACGCGCGTCGAGACCATGGAGCGCCGCGCCGACGGGGCGCCGGGCTGGACGCTCACGGTCGAGGACGAGGCGGGCCGCCGCGACGAGACGTATGACTTCGTCGCCGTCTGCACCGGCCAGTTCTCGGAGAAGAAGCTCCTCACCTACCCGGGGCAGGACGAGTTCGAGACCGCCGGCGGGCGGGTGATGCATTCGAGCGACTATAGTGCCGCGACCCCGGTGGAGGGCCGCGACGTCGTCGTTCTCGGCTTCTCCAAGTCGGCGACCGACGTCGCGGTGAACGCAGCGCGCTCGGGCGCGAGATCCGTCACGGTCGTCTATCGCGAGAGCGTCTGGCGGGTGCCCTATTTCATCGGCGGCGTCGTCAACTTCAAGCGCATCCTCTATATCCGGGCGCAGGAGCGGATGTTCGCCGGCTGGGGCCAGACGCCGGGCTCTCGCCTCGCCCATGCCATCGCCCGCCCGTTCGTGTGGGCCAACTGGCGCGGGCTCGAAGCGCTCCTGACGCTTCAGCTCAAGCTCAAGCAGACCGGCCTGCGCCCCAAGACGCCGATCGAGACGGGCATCAACTGCTCGGTCCCCATCGTCACGCCCGGCTTCTTCGACCTCGTCGCCGACGGCACGATCCGCTGCGTCCAAGGCACGTTCGAGGCCTATGAGACGGGCGAGGCGCAAGGCGCGGTGCGGCTGACGACCGGCGAGAGCGTGCCGTGCGACGTGGCCGTCCTCGCCGTCGGCTGGACGCTCGGCATGCCGTTCCTGCCGGAGGCTCACCGCGCCCGGCTCGTCGATCCCGACGGCCAGTACCGGCTCTACCGCCTCATCGCGAGCCCCGATCTGCCGGATATGGGCTTCGTCGGCATGAACTCCTCGTTCGCGACCGTGCTCTCGGCCGATCTCGGCGCCCAATGGCTGGTGCGCTATGCCGACGGACAGCTTGCGCGCCAGCCGAGCGAGGCCGCGATGCGCGAGGACATCGAGGCGCATCTTCACTGGCGGCGCGAGGAGCGCCCGGCCGCCGGCGTCTACGGCGGGCTCTGCGTCGCGCCCTATCACTTCAAGCATTTCGACGAGCTGATCGACGATATCGGCGCGCGGGTGCGCCGGCGCAATCCGATCGCGGAGACCTTCAGCCCGCCCGATGCCGACGCCTATGCCCGCTACCTCGCCTCGGCACCGCAATATCAGCGCGGCCTGACGCCCCACGGCGGCTCTCCGGCTCGAGGCCGGGCGCGCCGCCACCAAGGAGCCCTTATGCGCGGAACGTTCCGCGAGACGCAGAGCCCGCGCGCGGGCATCGCGCTGATGTGCGCGACCATGCTCATCTTCGCCTTTCAGGACACGCTGTCGAAATACCTCGCGTCCCGCTACGACGTGATCCTCGTCACCACGATCCGCTTCTGGTTCATGGCCGTCGTCGCCATCATCGTCGCAAGCCGGCATGGCGGCGGCCTCAGGGCGACGGCGCGCTCCGCCCGCCCGCTCCTCCAGATAATGAGGGGCGCGCTTCTGGCCGGGCAGGTCTGCATCATGGTCACGTCGTTCGTGCTGCTGGGCCTCATCGAGACGCATGCGATCTTCGCCGCGACGCCCTTGCTGATCGCGGCGCTGTCGGGTCCCTTCCTCGGCGAGCGGGTCGGCTGGCGGCGCTGGACGGCGATCGGCATCGGTTTCCTGGGCGTTCTCGTCATCCTCAAGCCGGGCTTCGGCGTCTTCAGCCCCTATGCGCTCATCGCCGTCGTCGCCTGCGCGGTCTTCGCGACCTATTCGCTCCTCACCCGCGCCGTGGCCGAGCATGACGAGGCGGTGACCTCGTTCTTCTATACGGGCGTGGTCGGCATGTTCGTCCTCACCCCGTTCGGCCTCTGGCGCTGGGAGGCGATGACGCCGGGCGACGCCGCCGTGATGGCGCTTCTCTGCGTGACGGCCGGCACGGGCCATTTCCTCCTCATCCGCGTCTACGCCATGGCCGAGGCGAGCGCCGTCCAGCCCTTCAGCTATCTCCAGCTCGCCTTCGCCTCCGCCCTCGCCGTCACCTTCCTCGGCGAGACCCTCGCCCCCAACGTCGCCATCGGCGCCGCCCTCGTCGTCTCCGCCGGGCTCTTCACGCTCTGGCGGGCGCGCAAGGCGTCCTCGCCCAACGCCTCCCCGCCCAACGCCTCCCCGCCCAAGACGTCCTCGCCTAAGCGTCTTCGTCCCCTTGATGGCGCCCACGAAAAAGGCCGGCGGATCACCCCGCCGGCCTTTCGTTGCGTGGAGGACGGACGCCGCACGCCCATCCCGAGATCGGCTGCCTAGAACTGGAAGTCCGAGGCGTCGAGGTCGGACTGGGCCACGCCCTGGAGCGTCAGGATGTCCCCGTTGCCGAGGTCGATGGTGGCGTTCCCGTCCGCGTCCTCCCGATCCGGGCCTGGACGTCGGAGAAGGTGGTGAGGCCGACGCCGACAGGTTGAGGAGGTCGGTGCCGTTCTCGAAGCCCCAGACTCGACGCCGATGCCGATGGCGGATCGATGGGGCGAATGGACGTCGCTGCGCGTCGGTCGCGTGGCACCCGTTGGACGGTGTCGGTGCCCGAGCCGCCGTCCACGCTGTCGGCTTCGGCGCGCCATAGGGCACGTCATCCCGTCGGCGCGTAGCGCGATGACGGCCCCCGTGCCTCGCCGGCGTGTCGTTGCCGCGACCAGCCCTCGCTCGTCGGCGCCGCCCTCTCGATGCGCGTCTTCGGCGCCGCGCTCGCCCGCGCGATCCCCAAGGACGAGACCGAGGCCGTCAGCCGCGAGACGCTCGTCGGCCGGCTCGGCATCGTGACGGGCGGCGTGGCGCGCGAGGGACTGCCGGCGCAAGTCCGCGTTACCGATGATCACGGAATGGCGCACTACCTCCTTGCCGAGCCCGAAGATGCGGGCGAGAGCTATCCGAACGGCACCCCGATCATCGTCGTCTCGCTCGATGGCGCCCGCGCGCGGGTCATGCGCGACCCACACCAGTCAGTTTAGGAAGGTCCACGGATCATGGAACTCCTCGTCATCGGCGGCGCGATCGCGGCCGGTCTTCTCGCGATCATCCTCATCTTCGCGCGGCTTTATCGGCGCTCCTCGAAGGAGGTGTCCTATGTGCGCACGGGCCTCGGCGGCCAGAAGATCATCATGAATGGCGGCGCGCTCGTCATGCCGATCCTCCACGAGGTGATCCCGGTCAACATGAACACGCTGCGCCTCGAAGTGCGGCGGGCCGACGAGGCGGCGCTCATTACCAAGGACCGGATGCGCGTCGATGTGGTCGCCGAGTTCTACGTGCGGGCCCAGCCGAGCGTGGAATCGATCGCCAACGCGGCGCAGACGCTCGGGCGGCGCACGATGGAGCCCGAAAGTCTCAAGGATCTCATCGAGGGCAAGTTCGTCGATGCGCTCCGCTCGGTCGCGGCCGAGATGGCGATGGAGGAACTGCACGAGCGCCGCATCGACTTCGTCCAGCGGGTGCAGAACGCCGTCTCTGAGGACCTTCTCAAGAACGGCCTGGAGCTGGAGACGGTGTCGCTCACCGGGCTCGACCAGACGAAGCGCGACTATTTCAACCCCGACAACGCGTTCGACGCCGAGGGCCTGACCAAGCTCACCGCCGAGATCGAGGAGCGCCGCAAGAAGCGCAACGATATCGAGCAGGACACGCAGGTCCAGATCGCGCGCAAGAATCTCGAGGCCGAGCAGAAGCAGCTCGAGATCACCCGCGAGCAGGAATACGCGCGCATGGAGCAGTCGCGCGAGGTCGCGATCCGCCGCGCCGCGCAGGAGGCGCAGGTCGCGACCGAGCGGGCCGAGCGCGAGCGCCAGTCGCGGGAGGCGCAGATCATCGCGGAGCAGGAGGTTCGCCGCGCCGAGATCTCGCAGACCCAAGCCATCGAGGCGGCCGAGATCGAGCGCAAGAAGACGATCGAGTTGACCGAGCAGGACCGCGAGATCGCCATCGCCGACCGCTCCAAGGCGAAATCCGAGGCGCAGGCGCAGGCCGACGCGGCGCGTGCGCTCGCCGTCCGCGCGGCCGAGCAGGTCGAGACGGTCCGCGAGGTCGAGGGCGCCGAGCGCCGTAAGCAGGTCGATCTCGTTCAGGCGCGCCAGGCGGCCGAGCGGCAGGCGATCTCGGTGCGCGTCAGCGCGGAGGCCGAGCGCGAGGCGGCCGAGGATCAGGCGGAGGCCCAGCGGCAGATCGCGCGCGGCGAGGCCGACCGAGGCCGCATCCTCGCCGAAGCGCAGGCCGATGCCACGCGCCAGACCTCGGAGGCCGACGAGGTTCGCTACCGCGTCGAGGCCGAGGGCAAACGCGCCATCAATGAGGCGTCCAACACGCTCTCGGCCGATCAGATCGCGATGCAGGTCCGGCTGCGGCTCATCGAGGAGCTGCCGAGCATCATCGCCGAGAGCGTGCGGCCGATGGAGCGGATCGACCAGATCAAGATCCTCCAACTCGACGGGCTCGCGGGCGCGGCGGGGGGCGGACGCGGGGTTGCGGCGGACGATCAGAGCGGCGGTTCGATGCCGGACCGTCTGGTCGATTCAGCCCTGCGGTTTCGCGGGCAGGCGCCGCTCGTCGACGCGCTGCTGAAGGAGCTCGATCTCGACAGCGGCCTTGGCGGTATCGGCGATGCCGTCCAGCGGATGACCGGTCGTGAGAACGGCGGCGGCCGGACGGACGATCGGGCGGCACAGCGCTCGGCGTCCAGTGATATCGACGGCATCGCAGGACAGGTGGCAGGACAGGTGGCCGCGCAGCTCGGCGTCGACGGGCCGGACAGGGACCAGAACGCGGTGGAGGGGAACGGGCGGACGCAAGGCTAGCGCGCATCCGGTTCCTGTCCATTCACGGAACGCGCTCTAGCGCGTTGTTTTTTGCGCGGTTCATCACGCTGCGGTACTCTCGCACCTCCGCTGGAACGGCTCTAGCCTGCGTCGATCGCGCGTCGGACCGGGCAGCGTGTCGAGGCTTCGCATTCTGCAGGCACACCTTAAGTAGGGCGGGATAACGATCACCGCGCCACCGAGGACTCGCCGACAGATGCCAGCCGCGACGATGGAGCCCCAGCGACGAGACACCCGCCCCTCTGGCGATCGGCAGGAGGGCGGTTTGGGCCCGATCCTGCGGTTTCGGGGTGCGGGCGACGGCGTCGTGCGGTGCTCGGTGACGGTGACTGGCGAGACGGGGTCGATGCCGGGCTTCGCGCCCATCGGGACGATCGCGGGGCTGCGCTTCTACAGCCGCGACCTCGTGCTGGCCCATGAACCGGAGGCGGAGCGCGCGGAGCTTCCGGCCGACCTCGTCGCGCGTCTGCCGGGTCTGCCCTCGTCCATCGCCGTCCCGAAGCGCGATGGGGCGCTCCGGGTCGCGTTCGCGTCGTGCAACGGCGCGGAGGACGAGACGGCGGCGGCGGCGATCTCGGGCGGGCGCAACGCGATGTGGGCGCATCTCACCCGGTCGCACGAGGCCGATCCTTTCCACCTCCTCGTGATGGGCGGCGACCAGATCTACGCGGACGGGCTCTGGAACCTGCCTTCCATCGCGGCCTGGCGGCGATCGCCGAACGGGCGCGCCATGCGGGCGCCCTTCACCGACACCATGCGCGAGGAGTTGGAGCGGCATTACCTGGCTATCTATGCGAGCGTCTTCGGTTCACCCGAAGTCTCCGCGATCCTGGCGCGCGTGCCGAGCGTGATGATCTGGGACGATCACGACATCGTCGACGGCTACGGTTCGCGAAAGCCGGACTGGCAGGCCTCAGCAGTGGCGAACGGCCTCTTCGACGTGGCGCGGCGCGCCTTCGCCCTCGTCCAACTCGGCCTCGACCCGGACTGCGATGCCGCCGCGAGGACCGGGCAGGGCTTTGCCGCGAACCCGGACGTGGGCTTCGGCTGGAGCGGCGATTTCGGGCCGGCGCGCATCGTGGTGCCGGACCTGCGAAGCGGGCGCACGCGCCACCGCGTCCTCGCGCCGGCGGGCCTCGACCATCTTGGCGATGCGGTAGCGACCTCCGATGCGGCGCACCGGGTCGTCATCTCCTCGGTCCCGCTCGTCAACGCCGATCTCTCGGCCGCCGAGAGGGTGCTGACGCCCCTGATGCCGCTCATCGATCTCTATCAGGACGATCTGCGCGACCAGTGGATGAGCCATGCCCACCGCGACCAGTGGAATGCGATCGCCGGCCGCCTCCTCGATGTCAGCGACCGAGCGCGGGTCTCGATCGTCTCCGGCGAGATCCATCTCGGCGCGCAAGGCTTCGCGCGGCGCGGCGACGCGAGCATCGAGCAGTTCATCGCGTCGGGCATCGCGCATCCGCCGCCGCCGACCGCGCTCGCACGCGGCTACGAATGGTTCGCCGGGCGCACGCGCCGCCGGGGCGATATCGCCATCGAGATGCGACCCGTCGCACCCGACGGGCGGCGCTACGTGGCGGAGCGCAACTGGCTGGCGCTCACCTTCGAGGCGGACGGAACGCGCGGTGCCGTTCTCCACACCGAACGCTCCGGCCCTCTACCGCTCGCTCCAGACGATGATGCCCGGTTGCCAAACCGGCGTTCTGGCCACTAACGTCCGGTCCGAACCGCCGGCATCCACGCACGACCGGCATCATACTCAGGGAAGAGACCTATGATCGACCGCCGCACCTTGGGCACGCTCGCCGCCGCCACGCTTCTCACCACGCTTTCCACCGGCGCAGCCTTCGCGCAGGACAGCGTGACGCTCAAAGCCGCCAAGACCGGCACGAGCTACTATCAGATGGCCGTGCAGCTCTCCGAGGCGATCGGCCCGGCGACGGATGGCGGCATCTCGATCACGGTCGAGGAGAGCCAGGGCTCGGTGCAGAACGTGAAGGAGGCGCCCGCGCGCGGTGCCGGCTACGTCTTCACCTCGCCGCCGAGCCTCATTGGGTCCGCCAAGGGCAATGCCGGCCCGTTCGAGGACGATGCGGCGGGCGCCTACGCGGACGTGCGCGCACTCTTCCCCATACCGTCGCTGACCATGCATTTCGTCGTCTCCGAGGAAAGTGGCGTGACCGATTTCGCCGGGCTGGCCGGCAAGACGCTCATTCTCGGCAAGGGCTCTTTCGGCGCGCGCGAAGGTGCGAAGACGATCGAGACGCTCGGCATCGCCGATGTGACGACGCAGGATGTCGAGCTGTCGGGCGCCGTCTCGGCGCTGCGCAATGGGCAGGTCGACGGCTTCGTGACGGCGGGTTCGTTCCCAGCGCCCAATGTCTTGGAAGCGGCGGCCGGCACCGGCGTCACGCTCCTCTCGATGAGCGACGCCGACGTGGAAGCCCTCGGCCGCACGCGGCTCGTCATTCCGGCCGGCACCTATCCGGGCGTCGATACCGACACCGTGACGACATCGCTCCCCGTCGGCGCCTATACGACGGCCGCGACCTCGGACGATACGGCCTATGCGATCACCAAGGCGTTCTGGGAATCGAAGGCCGCGATGGCCGAGACCAACCCCTGGTGGAACGGCGTCGACACCGATCTCGTCGCAACGCTGGCCGGCCCGGTCCATCCGGGCGCCGCGCGCTACTATGACGAGGTCGGCGTCTCGATCCCGGAATAGCGCCGCCAGCAAAGGCGTCTGACACGCCATGATCGGTACCCCGCCACGCGGCGGCTGGCCGACGCTCGCCTTCGCGGGCGTCATTGTCGGCTACCATCTCTGGCTGGTCACGCAGGGGCTCGTCGCCAACCTCGTCAGCCGACCGATCCACCTCGCGCTGGCGCTCGGCTGGGTCTTCTTCGTCGCCGGCGCGCCGCTTGGCAGCGATGGCGGTCGGATCCGGTCCAGCGCCGGGCGCGCAGTCGGCTGGGCGCTCGGTCTCGGCGGCATCGCGGCCTGCGCCTACATCGTCTTCAACCTCGCCGCGCTCGACAACCAGTATGGCAGCCTGCGCGGCGCCTTCCAGTTCGTGATGGCCGCCGTCCTCATCGCCGCCGTGCTCGAGGCCGCGCGCCGCGCGATCGGGCCCGCGCTGCCGACGGTCGCGCTGATCGCGCTCGCCTACGGGCTCTTCGGGCGGCACCTGCCGGGCGCGATCGGGCATCCGGGCCTGCCGACGGCGAGCTTCCTCGGCAACCTGACCATCGCGGAAGGCGGCATATTCGGACCGCTGGCCGGCGTATCGGTCGACGTCGTCGCCGTCTTCGTCATCCTCGGCGCGGTCGTCAGCGCGGGCGATGGCGGGCGGGCCTTCATGAGCCTCGCCGTGCGCCTCGCCGGCCGGTTGCGGGCGGGCGCCGCCAAGGTCTCGATCCTCGCCTCGGCGCTCTTCGGCTCGATCTCGGGCTCGGCCTCCGCCAATGTCGCGTCGACGGGCGCGATCACGCTGCCGACCATGGCGCGGCTCGGCTATCCGGCGCCCTTCGCGGCCGCGGTCGAAGCCGTCGCCTCGTCCGGCGGGCAGATCATGCCGCCGCTGATGGGCGCGGGCGCCTTCATCATGGTCGAGCTTCTCGGCCTCACCTATTCCGACATCGTGCGGGCGGCCGCACTGCCGGCGATCCTCTTCTTCGTCGCGGCCTGGATCGGCACCGACCTCTTCGCCGCCCGCTATGGCCTGCGCGCGATGGAGCGGGACGCGATACCGCGCTGGGCGTCCGTGGGACGGCTGGCGCCCTTCTTCGTCCTCCCCTTCGGCGCGCTCCTCTGGATCCTCTTCGGCGAGGGTCGCACGCCGCAATACGCCGCCGCCATCGCCATCTCGGTCGCCGCCGTCCTCCTCCTCGTGAACGAGCGCTGGCGCCTCGACCTGCCCGAGGCCTGGGTGCGGGCGCGAAAGGCCATGCTGACGGCGGCGGGGCAGATCGCGGGCATCGCGGCCATCATCCTCTGCGCCGGTATCGTCATCGGCGTGCTCAATCAGACCGGGCTCGGCGTGAAGGTGACCTCGCTCATCCTCTCCTGGAGCGGCGGCGAACTCTGGGCCGCGCTGCTGCTGACGGCGCTCGCCTGTCTCATCCTCGGCATGGAGGTGCCGACGACGGCGGCCTACATCATCTGCATCTCGGTCGCCGGGCCGGCCTTGCAGTCGCTCGGGCTCGCACCGCTGACGGCGCACATGTTCGTCTTCTGGTACGCGCTCCTCTCGACGATCACGCCGCCCGTCTGCGGTGCGGTCTTCATCGCGGCCGGCATGGCGCAGACGCCGTGGCTCGGTGCGGCGGGCCACGCGATGCGGCTCGGCGCCGGGCTCTACGTCATCCCGCTGGCCCTCGTCGCGACGCCGAGCCTTCTGGGCACGTCAGGCCTCGCACCGGCCCTCATCGCCTTCGCCAAGGTAGCGGCGGGGCTCTTCGCGCTGTCCTACGGCCTGATCGGGCGGGGCTGGGTGCGGCGGATCGCGGCCTTCGCGATCGGCATCGCCGCGATCCTCGTCCCTCTGCCGGGCCTTTGAACGCGAAGAGGGCGGCCCGATCCGCCGGCTGAGGCCGAATGCACCCATCCTTGTCCATCACGCGTGCGTTTTCCGGCGCGAGGGACTATGTGCAGCGTCTAGCCTTTTCGCGAGTCGGAGGACCCGCGCCGCTTCCATTTCGCCCACCCCGGCGGTGGGCGATCGCACGGCCCGTCCGCGCGCGTCCGACGAAAGACTGTTCATGACCGAATTCGAGGGGATCGCCCCCATGCTGGCGAGCGCCCTGACCGCACGCGGCTACGAGACCATGACGCCGGTGCAGACGGCGGTGCTGGAGCCCGAGCTCGCCGAGGCCGACCTTCTCGTCTCGGCGCAGACCGGGTCGGGCAAGACGGTCGCGTTCGGCCTCGCCATCGGGCCGACCTTGCTGCGCGGAGAGGAGCGGTTCTCCCGGCCGCAGGCGCCGCTCGCGCTCGTCATCGCGCCGACGCGCGAACTGGCGCTCCAGGTGAAGCGCGAGCTCGACTGGCTCTATGCGCCGACGGGCGCCGTCCTCGTCTCCTGCGTCGGCGGCATGGACAGTCGCTCCGAGCGCCGCTCGCTGGAGCGCGGCGCGCACATCGTCGTGGGCACGCCGGGGCGGCTTCGCGACCACATCACGCGCGGCGCGCTCGATACCTCGGCCATGCGCGCCGTCGTCCTCGACGAGGCCGACGAGATGCTCGATCTCGGCTTTCGCGAAGACCTCGAATTCATCCTCGAGGAGACGCCGCCCACCCGGCGCACGCTTCTCTTCTCGGCGACCGTGCCGCCGCAGATCGCCAAGCTCGCCGGGCGCTATCAGCGCAACGCCGTGCGTGTGGCGACGAAGGGCGAGCGGGCCCAGCATGCCGACATCGAATACCGCGTCCTCGTCGCCGCCCCGCGCGAGGCCGAGAACGCGATCATCAACTTGCTGCGCTACCACGAGGCGGCCAACGCGCTCGTCTTCTGCAACACGCGGGCGGCGGTGAACCATATGGTCGCGCGGTTCAACAATCGCGGCTTCTCCGTCGTCGCGCTCTCGGGCGAGCTCAGCCAGAACGAACGGCTGCACGCGCTCCAGGCGCTGCGGGACGGGCGGGCCCAGGTCTGCATCGCGACCGACGTGGCCGCGCGCGGCATCGATCTGCCCGCGCTCGAACTCGTCGTCCACGCCGACCTGCCGACCAACCCCGAGACGCTCCTTCACCGCAGCGGCCGGACTGGGCGCGCGGGCCGCAAGGGCGTGAGCGCGATCGTGATCGAGCAGAAGGGCCGCGCCCGCGCCGAGCGTCTGCTGCGCGCCGCCAAGCTCGAAGCCTTCTGGGGCGCCCCTCCGGGCGCCGACGACGTCATCCGCCGCGACGAGGAGCGCCTCCTCACCCATCCGGCGTTGCTCGAAGAGGCGCATCCCGACGAGGCCGCGTTCGCCCAGCGCATGCTGGAGACGTTCTCGCCCGAACAGATCGCCGTCGCATGCCTTCGTATGGGGCGTGCCGGCAAGTCGGCGCCCGAGGACATCCGCATCGTGCCCGTCGAGCCGCCCCGGCAGCAAGGGCAGCGCGATACGCGTGGTCCGCGCGATGCGCGCCCGCCCCGCGAACCTGGACGCGACGACCGCCCGCGCCGCGAGCCGCAGGACCGGGGCGCCGGGGCTCAGGACCGGGGCGCGGCGCCACACGACCGGAATGCGGACCCTGCCCCGCGTCGCACCTTCGCCGAAAGCGTCTGGATCACCCTCTCGATAGGGCACAAGCAGAAGGCGGAGCCGCGCTGGCTCATCCCCATGCTCTGCAATGGCGGCGGGATCACCAAGAATGCGATCGGTGCGATCAAGATCCAGTCGACGGAGACCCACGTCCAGCTCGATGCTGCCGAGGCCCAGACCTTCATCGAGGCCATCGCGCCCAAGTTCCGGCTCGACAAGTCGGTCCGCGTGACGGTCCGCGACGGACCGCCCCCGCCGCGCTCCGACGCGCCTCCGCGCAGTCGCGCGCCGGACGGCACCGACGCCCCCCGGCGCAAGAAGCCGAAGCGCGACGCGTCCAAGGCCGGCGGCGGATCGCCTGGTTAGAGCCGGTCGAGATCGACAGCGCAGGCCGGACGGTCTACCGACGCGTTTGCGGGATCCTATCATTCCTCCATGAGGGCGACCATCCGGATCGTCCCTGGTGGTCGCCCCGAACCCGTTCGAGACCCATGTTCAGCGCACCGTCTGCCGTCCGCACGTTCGTGCTCATCGTCGTGCTTTGGGCGGCGGGCCTCGGCGCCGCGGCGCAGTTCGCCAAGATCGCGGTGATCCTGCCGGAGCTGAGCGCGCTCTACCCGGTGCGGGGCGCAGCGATCGGGTTTCTTCTCACGTCGATCAGTCTTCTCGGCGTCGTGCTCGGGCTCTTCGCCGGATGGCTGGGCGCCCTCGTCGGGCTGCGCCGGCTGCTGCTCGTCGCGCTCGCCTTCGGGGCCGCGCTGTCGGCGCTCCAGGCCCTCCTGCCATCCTTCCACGTGATGATGCTGTCGCGCGTGCTGGAAGGCCTGTCCCATCTCGGCATCGTCGTCACCGCACCGACGCTCATCGGAACGCTCGCACCGGTGAGGACGCGGGGCATGGCGATGACCCTCTGGGGGACGTTCTTCGGCGTCGCCTTCGCCATCACCGCCTGGTTGGGCGTGCCGCTCGCGCAAGGCTCGGGCATCCCGGCGCTCTTCCTCGCCCATGCCGCCTTCATGGCGCTGACGGCCATCGTCCTCTGGCGCCTTCTGCCGCGGGACGCCGCAAGCGCGGTGGCCGCACCGGCGATCGACCTCTCCGCCATCATCGCTCGCCATCGTGCGGCCTACGCATCCCCGCGTATCGCTGCGCCCGCGCTCGGGTGGCTGTTCTATACCGCCACCTTCGTCGCGCTCGTCACGATCCTGCCGACGCGGGTGGCGGGGGACGCGCGAGCCTTCGTGGCGGGTGCCATGCCCGTCGCCTCGATCATGGTGTCGATGACGCTCGGGATCGCGCTCTTGCGCGTCATGCCGGCGGTCGGGGTGGTATGCGTCGGCTTCGCGACCGCGATTCCCGTGGCGCTAGGCCTTCTCGTCTGGCCCGGGTCCGTCTGGGTCCCGGTCGTGCTGGCCGGAGCGCTCGGACTAATTCAGGGCGCGAGCTTCGCCGCCATCCCGCAGCTCAATGCCGGTCCGGCCGATCAGGCACTGGCCAACGGAGCGGTCGCGCAGATGGGGAATACGGGTAATCTCATCGGCACGCCTCTGCTGCTCGGCGCGATCGCCATCGGAGACATGCGCGCCGTGATCGCGCTCGCGATCCTGGCCTATGCGCTCGGTCTGGTCACGCACGTCCTGGCCGCCCGCGCGAGGCGCCGCGAGACGCTGAAGTCCTAGCGGGTCGCGACGACCTCGATCTCGGAATCGGAGCCGGTCTGCACCGTGAAGGGCTGGTTGAAGATGCGCTCGCCCAACCTGGCGATGGCGACGTAGTCGCCGGCGGCGAGAACCTGGCCGGCATAGGCGCCGTCCGATTCCAGCACGGTGTCTCCGCCGGGCGTCAGCACCGTCCAGGACGTGCCGGCCAGCGCTTCGCCGCCGGGCGCCGTCACGAGCTTGAACGAGATCTCGGCCGCCGCGTGGATGATCTGCGCGTCCGTCAGGCGTCCCGCATCGACGCGGACCTTGGAGCGGCGGACGGCGTTGCCCGTGCCGTAGCGGCTGACGACGTGATAGGTGCCGGCCGGCAGCCTGACGACGGTGCCCGGCTGCGCGCCCTTCACCAGCCGGCTCTCCGAGCCGAGATCGGGCTCGCGCGAATAGATGTCGATCGCGACGCGCTCCTCCGGTACCGGCTCGCTGGGGCCGAGGAGCGATGTGATGCGCAGCGCGCCGGCGTCGAGGACGATGGTCTCGACGCTCGGATTGATGCCGACCATCACGCGACGCGTCACGCTCGCGGCGCCGAAGCGGCAGTTGACGATATAGGGACCGGGCGCGAGGTCGAGCGCGGGCTGCGCGTCCTGCGTGTCGATGAGAAGCACCGGTTCGCCCGGCGCCGCCTCGGCGCTGCCTTGCGCGCCCTCGAAGCCGAAGACCCGCCAGCGGACACCCTTGCCCAGCGGGGCCGACACATCGGTGAGCTGGGCCTGGAGCCGGAGGGCGCTCGCGCGGGACACGTTGAGATCGGGAAGCGCGATGCTCCGGCCACGCTCCTGCTGGAAGGGCGCGAAACCGTTGGCCATCCGCAGCGCGGTCTCCATCGGGCTCGGTGCCGACGCGCTGCCGGGCCGCTCTGGCGGCAACGGGATGGCGGCGGCGAGGACGGGGCCGGCCATGAGGGCCGCCACCAGCGCCAACGCGCCGACGGGCAGGAACCGAGCTAGGCCCGTCGCGCGTCGTGGCGCGCCGTCGCGCACGTCGCCCGCTTCGGCGGCCTCATCGGCTATTCTGTCTTGTGCGTCCTGCACCTGCCACTCCTATCGAACGACCATGGAGGACCAAAGCTTTGCGGCGATTTCCTGTCGGGCCTGTGCGCAACTCTCGCTGCGCGGCCCCGAATGATGCAGTCGTGCCACACCGGCACGGTTTACGGCACCGATATTAGTCCCTCGTTAACGCTGATCGCGCTCGATGAGGCGGCGATGGCCGGTGCCGTCGAGGAGCCGCCACCCTTGTCAGATCCGAGCCGACTCGGCGCCATCGCGCGGCAACCGTCCGCCATCGCCCGGCAGGCCCCGCCTGTCCCGAAGGCGTCCGGCGGGGGGAGCGACGAGGTCTCGCGGGCGATTCGGGGGGCGTCTCAGCGCACGGGCGTCGATTTCACCTATCTTCTGGCGACGGCGCGCAAGGAATCGGCGCTCGACCCCGGCGCCAAGGCGCGCACGTCGAGCGCGACGGGGCTCTATCAGTTCATCGACCAGACCTGGCTCGGCATGCTGAAGGCAAGCGGCGCCGCGCATGGCTACGGCGCGCAGGCGCGGGCTATCTCGGGCACACCGGGCCGCTATCGCGTGGCGCCGGACGCGCGGGACGCCGTCCTCGCCCTGCGCCGCGATCCGGTCGCGTCCGCCGCCATGGCGGCCGAGCTGACGCAGCGCAACGCGGCTTCGCTTCGGCGTACGCTCGGCCGGGCGCCCACGCGGGGCGAACTCTACATCGCGCACGTGATGGGACCGGCGGGCGGCGGGCGGCTGATCTCGCTGTCGGAAACCAGTCCGGGCGCCGATGCGTCCGCCGTCTTTCCTCGCGCGGCCGCTGCGAACCGGGCGATCTTCTACACGAAAGGCGCGCCGCGCAGCGCGTCCGAAGTCGTGACCATGCTCGCGCGCGGGCTCGAAGGCGTGCCCGACGACGGAAGCGGGCGGATCGCCGAGGCCCGCAACGAAGCGCGGACCTGGTGGGACATGATGGGGCGGATCGAGGCGGGTCAGGGCCGCGCGTTCACTGGCGTCGCCCTCGGGCGCTTGGGCGCTGCGTCCCCTGTACCGGCCAGCGTCACGGCGCAGGCCGTTCCGCTGCCGCGGGAGCGATTGGACTACGCACCGAGCCCTGTGGCGAGCCCCGCACAGGCCGCACGCGCCTATGGCAGCATCCGCGCCCTGTCGCGCTGAGGGACAGTCGGTGCAGCCGGGCAGAACCGGCCATTAAGCATGTTCGTCGATAGTGAGCCCTTGGGGAGCCGGCGCGTGAAGCCGGACCGCATCGAGTGGGGCCGTACATGTCATATTCCTGGAACGAACCCGTCGTCGGCCCCTTGGACGGCTCTGTCGACGAAGCCGGGCTGGACGTGATGGACCCCGTCATCGACGCGGAAGACGAGGATTGGTTGGACGGCCCCGATCTCGTGGCGACCTATATCGGTGCCGCCGACGGCGACGCAGCCGGCCCCGTCATCGAGATCGCCGTGCCGGAGCGCGAGGCGCCGCTGACGATCGCCATGGCATCCGGCCCCGCCGCCCGCGCGGCCGAGATCACGGAGATCGCCGAACTCTATCGGTCGGGCACGCTCGATCCGGCGATGCGGGCGGCCGCCGAGGATTTCCTCATCGCGGCACTCGACGATCCCGCCGTCAGGGTGCGCGAGGCGATGGCGGACGTCTTCGCCGCGCACCCCGGCACGCCGCACCAGATCGCGCTCGCCCTTTCGCAGGACGTGCCGCGCGTCGCCGTGATCATGCTGCGCGAGACGCCCTGCCTGCTCGACGTCGAGCTCCTGGACGTCGCGCGGACGGGCGGCGAGGCCGTGCGCCACGCGCTCGCCTCACGCCGTTCCGCCTCACCGACGCTGGTGTCGCGGCTCGTCGATCTGGCCGATCTCGCTCTCGCCCGCCGACTGGCCGCGAACCCTGCACTACCGCTCAACGAAGCACCGTTGGAGCGACTGGTGAAGGCGCATGGCGCCGACCCTGCGTTTCGCGACGCTCTCCTCGCCCGCCCAGGACTGCCGGCCACGATCCGCCTGCGGCTCGTCGAGATGGCCGGCGAGCGACTGGCCGAAGGGCTCGGCCGCCTCAACTTCTCCTCGTCCGAGCGGCTCACCGAGGTCGCCTCGCAGGCCGCGACGCTGGCCGCTCTCGAGATCAGCGAGACCGATGAAGCCGGTGCGGCCGCGCTCGTCCACCGGCTCCAGACGAGCGGCCGGTTGACGCCGAAACTCGTCCTGCGCGCGGCCTGCGAGGGGCGCATCGCCTTCCTCGTCGCGGCGCTCTCCCGGTTGTCGGGCGCGAGCGAAGGCCGGATCGTCTCTCTGCTCTCGGCACGCAGGCCCGGCCCGATCGAGGCGCTGTGCCGCCGCGCCGGCCTGCCTTTCGGTTTCTCGGATGCGCTGAGCGCCGCCGCGCAGGTTCTGGCCGAGGGCGCGGCCGAGGACCTCTCCGTGCGGCCCTATCTCGTCTCCGAGCGCGTGCTGCAACATTACGAAGCGCGGGGACGCCGTCAGCCTGCGGTCCATGCGGCGCTGCGTGGGCTCGCCGTCGAGGCGTCCCGCGAGGAAGCCCGCCGCCGCATCGCCTGACGACAAACGCCGGAGCCTCGCGGCCCCGGCGCTTCTCCATCCGATGAGCGGCCGCCGAAGCCGCCGCCCAAACATTGCCGTAAGAGGCGAGCGACTAGTTCGCCGCCTCCTCCCAGCTCTTCAGCAGCTCGTCATAGTTGACCGTCACGCCCTGCGGCTTCTCGTTCTCGAGCGGCGGCTTGGGCGAGCCCGGCTGCTCGAACCAGTATTCGGCCGACTGCTCCTCGTTGAGCTTCGGGCCGATATCGCCCTGCACGCCGGCGCGCTCGAGACGCTCCAGCACGCGCTCCTGCTCGGCGCAGAGCGAGTCCATCGCTTCTTGCGGCGTCTTGGCCTCCGACGACGCGTCGCCGATATTCTGCCACCAGAGCTGCGCGAGCTTGGGGTAGTCCGGCACGTTGGTGCCGGTCGGCGACCAGCGCACGCGGGCCGGGCTGCGGTAGAACTCGACGAGACCGCCGAGATCGGCCGCACGCTCGGTGAACTGCTCCGACTGGATGGTCGACTCCCGGATGAAGGTGAGGCCGACCATGGACTTCTTGAGGTCCACCGTCTTCGACGTCACGAACTGCGCGTAGAGCCAGGCGGCCTTGGCCTGATCGACCGGGGTCGACTCCATCAGCGTCCAGGAACCGGCGTCCTGATAGCCGAGCTTCTGGCCTTCTTCCCAATAGGCGCCGTGGGGGGAGGGGGCCATGCGCCATTTCGGGCTGCCGTCCTCGTTCACGACCGGGATGCCGGGCTTGACCATGTCGGCGGTGAAGGCGGTGTACCAGAACATCTGTTGCGCGACGTTGCCCTGTGCCGGCACGGGGCCGGATTCGGAGAACGTCATGCCCTGGGCTTCCGGCGGGGCGTAGGCCTTCAGCCAGTCGAGGTACTTCTGGATGGCGTAGACGGCGGCCGGCGAGTTGGTGGCACCGCCGCGCGCGACGCACGAACCCGTGGGCTGCGAGTTCTCGTTGACGCGGATGCCCCACTCGTCGACCGGCAACCCGTTCGGCTCGCCCTTGTCGCCCATGCCGGCCATCGAGAGCCAGGCATCGGTGAAGCGCCAGCCGAGGCTTGGGTCCTTCTTGCCGTAGTCCATATGGCCGTAGACCTGACCGTCGACGCCCATGTGGCTGAGGTCGCGGCCGGTGAAGAAGGCCGCGATGTCCTCATAGGCCGACCAGTTGTCCGGCACGCCCAAGGGATAGCCGTATTCGGCCTCGAAGTCGGCCATGTTCTTTTCGTCGTTGAACCAGTCGTATCGGAACCAGTAGAGGTTCGCGAACTGCTGGGTCGGCAGCTGGTAGAGCTTCTCGTCCGGCCCCGTCGTGAAGGAGAGGCCGATGAAGTCCTCGAGGTCGAGCGTCGGGGAGGTGACGTCGGCGCCTTCGCCGGCCATCCAGTCTGTCAGGTTGCGGGCCTGCTGGTAGCGCCAGTGGGTGCCGATGAGATCGGAATCATTGACGTAACCGTCATAGAGGTTCTCGCCGGTCTGCATCTGCGTCTGCAGCTTCTCGACGACGTCGCCCTCGCCGATGAGGTCGTGCGTGACCTCGATGCCGGTGATGGCGGTGAAGGCCGGGGCCAGGACCTGCGACTCGTATTCATGCGTCGTGATGGTCTCGGAGACAACCTTGATCGACATGTCGGCCATCGGCGCCGCGGCGTCGACGAACCACTGCATTTCGGCTTCCTGGGCCGCGCGGTCGAGCACCGACATGTCGCCGATTTCGGCATCGAGGAAGCTCCTGGCCGCCTCCATGTCCGCGAAGGCGCTCGACGCCCCCATCACGAGCGCGAAGCTCGCGGTCGAGGTCAATAGTATCTTTCGCATGGGTTTCCTCCGGTTTGCGAAAACGAACGGGGCGTTGGTGCCCCTTGTGGCCGAAGCGGGTACCGCTCCGGTGTGGGTGGGGACCGCCTAGACGGTCCGGAAGATGATGATGGCCACGACGACCGAGAGGCCGAGCGCCCACCAGAGGTTCGGGCCGACGAGCCCGAGCCAGAAGAGATGGATGAAGGCCGCGACGAGGAGACTGATGAACAGCCGATCCCCCCGCGTCGTCTCGAAGCGCAGGATGCCGACGCGCGGCGAACCGCCCGGCACCGCGCGTTCCCACAGCCCCATGCCGAGGATGAGCGCGGCGATGGTGATGAAGAAGAGCATGGTGGGGATGGTCCAGGCCATCCAGGAGAGGTCTAGCATGGCAGCTCCAATCGGTCGGTGCCGACGCGTTCCGACGTGCTGGCAAAGCGCCGCGAGAAGGTCGGCTCGAACGGGTTGTCGCGGGTCTGGCAGGTCTCGATGAGGTCGTGCCAGGATGGATTGAAGGCTTCGATCAGATCGAGCTTCCACACGCGCTCGTAGCGCTTCAGCGATTTTTCGCGGTCGATCGCGCCTTCGATCGTATCATGGCGCTCGTACCAGACGAGGGTCTTGCAGCCGTGCTTCGTCGTGAAGCCCGGCACGATCCCATCGCGATGCTCGCTCGCTCGCTGCCGCAGATCGGAGGTCACACCGATATAGAGCGTGCCGTTGCGCTGGGAGGCCATGATGTAGACCCAGGCGGTCTTTGACGCGCTCATGATTGCGGGCTCCGCCCTGGATCCTCGGGTCGGTGCCCGAGGATGACGAAGGAGGAGAACGCTTCTGTCAGATCGACGACGAGAGGCTCCGACGCGAACAACATTGCCTCCGCCGCCGACACACATTCGGAAGGCCTACCCCTCCTCCGCGTCATCCTCGGGCACCGACCCGAGGATCCAGGGGCGGCATACGAAACCGTTGAGAAAGTCCCCATCACACCCGCCCCAACGCGAAGCCCTTGGCGATGTAGTTCCGCACGAACCAGATCACGAGCGCTCCCGGAATGATCGTCAGCACGCCTGCGGCCGCCAGCACGCCCCAATCGAGACCGCTCGCCGACACCGTTCGCGTCATGGTCGCCGCGATCGGCTTGGCGTCCGTCGTCGTCAGCGTTCTCGCGATCAGGAGTTCGACCCAGGAGAACATGAAGCAGAAGAAGGCGGCGACGCCGATGCCCGACGCGATGAGGGGGGTGAAGATCTTGATGAAGAATTTGGGGAACGAATAGCCGTCGATATAGGCCGTCTCGTCGATCTCTTTGGGCACCCCCGACATGAAGCCCTCCAGGATCCATACAGCCAGCGGCACGTTGAAGAGGCAGTGGGCGAGCGCGACCGCGATATGCGTGTCGATGAGGCCGAAGGCCGAATAGAGCTGGAAGAAGGGGAGGGCGAAGACCGCGGGCGGGGCCATGCGGTTGGTCAGGAGCCAGAAGAAGAGGTGCTTGTCGCCCAGGAACT
Source organism: uncultured Alphaproteobacteria bacterium (assembly GCA_963842125.1). Taxonomy (GTDB): domain Bacteria; phylum Pseudomonadota; class Alphaproteobacteria; order Rhizobiales; family CAWCWK01; genus CAWCWK01. The sequence goes on from CAWJFE010000001.1 coordinate 1,343,479, forward strand.
TGTAGCGCGAGAAGGCGTAGGCGGCCGGGAGCGCGACGGAGACCGAGATCACCGTATTCATCACCACGTAGATGATCGAGTTGATGTAGCCGTTATACCAGCTCGGGTCGGTGAAGATGACCATGTAGTTGGCGATCGTCGGATTGGTCGGCCAGAGCGAGAACTGCCCGAGGATGTCCTGCGTCGTCTTGAAGCTCATGTTGACGAGCCAGTAGATCGGCAACATCAGGAAGACGATGTAGAGCGCCGGCACGAGCCAGGAGAAGCGCGCGACGGCGTCGCCCCGCGCGGCGCGGCGGGCCAGCGCTTCCGCGCTGTCGACGGCGGCGGGCGCCGGAGCGCCGGTCTCGGTGAGGCCGGTTTCGGTCGGGCGGGCTGTCGCATCGGTCACGAGGCACCGCCTTTCGCGTCGTAGTTCGTCATGACGGTATAGAAGACCCAGCTCATCAGCAGGATGATGAGGAAGTAGACGATCGACATCGCCGCCGCCGGCCCGAGGTCGAACTGTCCGATGGCCATCTTGACGAGGTCGATGGAGAGGAACGTCGTCGCATTGCCCGGACCGCCACCCGTCACGACGAAGGGTTCGGTGTAGATCATGAACGAGTCCATGAAGCGCAGGAGCACCGCGATCAGCAGCACGCGCTGCATCTTCGGCAGCTGGATGTAGCGGAAGACGGCCCAGCGCGACGCGCCGTCGATCTTGGCCGCCTGATAATAGGCATCGGGGATCGAGACGAGACCGGCATAGCAGAGGAGGACGACGAGGCTCGTCCAGTGCCACACGTCCATGACGATGACGGTGATCCAGGCGTCGACCGGGTCGGCGACATAGTTGTAGTCTACGCCCATCGCGTTGAGCGTATAGCCCAGGAGCCCGATATCGACGCGCCCGAAGACCTGCCAGATCGTGCCCACCACGTTCCACGGAATGAGGAGCGGAAGCGACATCAGGACGAGGCAGATCGGCACGCCGATGCCCTTTTTGGGCATGTTGAGCGCGACGAAGATGCCGAGCGGCACCTCGATGGCGAGAATGATCGCGGAGAAGGCGAGGTTGCGGTAGAGCGCGTCCCAGAAACGCTCGGAGGCCAGCACCTCCTCGTACCATTCGAGGCCCGCCCAGAAGAAGACGTTGTTGCCGAACGTGTCCTGCACCGAATAGTTGACCACCGTCATCAGCGGGATGACGGCCGAGAAGGCGACTAGCACCAGCACGGGGAGGACGAGGAACCAGGCGCGGTTGTTGATCGTCTTGTCCATGGTTCAGGCCGCCCCTTCCATCGCGACGGTGCGCACGGCGCCGCCCGCGTCGTCGCCCATCGCGACCCGCCAGTCATCGGCATAGACGTTGAGGCCCGACGCCTCGAAGCGCACGTGCGGATTGGCCGGCACGGTGTCGTCCTCGCCGAGGACGACGGCGAGGGGGTGACCCTCCAGCGTCGCGCGGACGATCTTCTCGCGTCCGATATCCTCGACCTTCTGCACCGTCACCGGCAGGCCGGTCGTGTCGAGCCGCACGTGCTCGGGACGAATGCCGAGTTCGGTCTTCGATGCGCCTTTGACGGCCGGCGCGTCGGGCAACTCGATGATCTTGGAGCCGAGCCGGGCGCGGGTGCCCTCGAGCGCGATCGGCAGCACGTTCATGCCGGGCGAGCCGATGAAATAGCCGACGAAGGTGTGGCTCGGCCGCTCGAAGAGTTCCTGCGGCGTGCCGATCTGCACGATCTGCCCGTCATACATCACGACCACCTTGTCGGCGAAGGTGAGGGCCTCGGTCTGGTCGTGGGTGACGTAGACCATGGTGCGCCGGAAGCGGCGGTGGAGGACCTTCAACTGGCTCCTGAGCTCCCATTTCATATGGGGGTCGATGACGGTGAGCGGCTCGTCGAAGAGGATCGCGTTGACGTCCGACCGCACGAGCCCGCGCCCGAGGCTGATCTTCTGCTTGGCGTCCGCCGTCAGACCACGTGCCTTGCGGTCGGCCATGGGGCCGAGATCGATCATGTCGAGGATCTCGGACACCCGCGCGTCGATCTCCGGCTTGGCGACGCCCCGGTTCTTGAGCGGGAAGGCGAGGTTCTCGCGCACCGTCATGGAATCGTAGATGACCGGGAACTGGAAGACCTGCGCGATGTTGCGGGCTTCGGGAGCGAGCGCCGTCACGTCCCGCTCATCGAAGCGGATGCGGCCCTCGGACGGGGTCAGCAGCCCCGAGATGATGTTGAGGAGCGTGGTCTTGCCGCAGCCCGAGGGGCCGAGGAGCGCGTAGGCGCCGCCGTCCTCGAAATCGTGGTGGACCTCGCGCAGCGCGTAGTCGCCCGGCCCCGGATTGGGGCCGTAGGCGTGGCGGATGTGGTCGAGGGAGATCGTGGCCATCGGGTCAGGCGGCTTTCAGGGCGGTGTCGGGCGCGAGGCTGCGTCCCCTGTCGTCGAAGAGGAGGGCGCGGTCGGGCCGGCAGTGGATCGTGATGGCCTCGCCCTGCGCGAGATCGTGGATGCCGTGCGTGAGGACGATCCACTCCTCGCCCATGGCGCGAACGTGGATGAAGCTCTCCGAGCCCGCGATTTCCGTGACGATCACCTCCGCATCGAGCGGCACGCTCTCCGCGCCAGCCGGGGACAGCGAGAGATGGTAGGGCCGGAACCCGAGCGTATAGGTGCCGTCCGGCAGCGACTGATGGGCTCCGCCGGCAGGGATCTCGACCGCATCGCCGCCCTCGCCGTGGCGGAAGACCGGCCCGGCCTTGGTGACCCGCGCGGTATTGAGCGGCGGGTCTGAGAAGGTGCGTGCGGTCTCGAGGTCGATGGGCGCGCGGTAGACCTCGACGGTCGGGCCGAACTGCGTCAGCCGCCCCTCTCGCAGCGTCGCGGTCCGGCCGCCAAGGAGAAGCGCTTCCGAGGGCTCGGTCGTCGCATAGACGAAGATGGCGCCCGATTCGGCGAAGATCTTCGGCAGTTCCTCGCGCAATTCCTCGCGCAACTTGTAGTCGAGATTGGCCAGCGGCTCGTCGAGAAGAACGAGCCCGGCATTCTTGACGATGGCGCGCGCGATGGCCGTGCGCTGCTGCTGTCCACCCGAGAGGTTGAGCGGCGTGCGATCGAGATAGGGCGTGAGCTTGAGAAGGTCGGCGGCCCGCGCCACCTCGCGCTCGATCCGGCTCTTGTCGGCCCTGGCGAGCCGCAAGGGCGAGGCGATGTTCTCGTAGACGGTCAGCGTCGGATAGTTGATGAACTGCTGGTAGACCATCGCGACGTCGCGCTTCTGCACGGGCCGGCCGGTCACGTCCGCACCATCGACGAGGACGCGGCCCGAGGTCGGCCTGTCGAGCCCGGCCATGACACGCATCAGGCTCGTCTTGCCCGACAGCGTCGGTCCGAGGAGCACGTTGAGCGAGCCCGGCTCGAGCGCGAGCGAGATATCGCTCAGGTGCATCGCGTCGCCGACACGTTTGCCGACCGATTGCAGTTCCAGCACTGTGCCTCCTCCCTCGCGACCGGTCCGCCCTTCTCGATGGGGCGCGTCCGGTCTTCGTCCTCAAAGCCTGCAAGTCCCGCCGCTCTCGGCGGCGGGGTGTCGTCGTCAGTCGCCGCGCCCGGTCATTCCGCCGCCTCGGCCGGTGCGGCGAGGCGCGCCTCGCGCATCCAGTCGTCCACGCGCGCCGCCTCGTCTCCGCGAATGTGGAGCCCGAGCTTGGTGCGCCGCCAGAGGACGTCCTCGCCGGTGCGCGCCCACTCATGCGCCATCAGATAGCGCAGTTCGGCCTCGGTCAGGTCGTCGCCGAACGGCTCTCCGAGATCGGCCACCGAGGCCGCCGATCCGAGCAGCGTCCGCGCCTTCGTGCCATAGAGCCGCATCAGTCTCGTGGCGTGGCGCTCGTCTAGAAAGGCGTACTCGGACCGAAGGCGCGCGACCTCGGCGGCGAAATCGGTGCGTACGAAGTCGCCGCCGGGCAGGGTCGCGCCCTTCGTCCAGACCGGTCCCTTGGCACCCAGACAGTCTTCGATCCGGGCAAGCGCCGATTCGGAGAGCCGGCGATAGGTGGTGAGCTTGCCGCCGAAGACGTTGAGAAGGGGCGCCGCGCCTTGGCGATCCTCGACCTTGAGGACGTAGTCCCGGGTCGCTTCCTGGGCTTTCGTGGCGCCGTCGTCATAGAGCGGGCGGACGCCCGAATAGGTCCAGACGATATCGTCGCGGGTCACGGGGTCCGCGAAATAGCCGCTCGCGCCCTCGCAGAGATAGTCGATCTCGCCATCGGTGATCGCGACGTCCGCCGGATCGCCCTCATAGTCGCGATCCGTCGTGCCGATCAGCGTGAAATCGCGCTCGTAGGGAATGGCGAAGAAGATGCGCCCGTCGGAGTTCTGGAAGAAATAGGCCTTGTCGTGCGCGTATTTGCGCTTGACCACGATATGGCTGCCCTGGACGAGGCGAACGTTTCGCGCGTCGTTGGCGCCGGCCGCGCCGGCGAGGACCTTGTCCACCCAGGGGCCGGCGGCGTTGACGACCATGCGGGCGTGCCGAACGTCGAGCGCGCCCGTCTCGGCGTCCTGCAGCGTGATCTCCCAGAGCTCGCCCTCGCGGCGCAGACCCGTCACCTTGTGGCGCACGAGGATGTCGGCGCCACGATCGGCGGCGTCCCGGGCGTTGAGGATGACGAGGCGCACGTCGTTCACCCAGCAATCCGAATATTCGAACGCGCTCGTGAAGAGCGGCTTCAGCGGCTTGGCGACCGGGTCGCTGCGCATGTCGAGCGTCGCGGTCGGCGGCAACGCATCGCGCCCGCCGATATGGTCGTAGAGGAAGAGCCCGAGGCGCAGCAGCCACCAGGGCCGCATCCCCTTCTGGTGCGGCAGCACGAAGCGCAGCGGCCAGATGATATGGGGCGCCATCCCCCAGAGGATCTCGCGCTCTTGCAAGGCCTCGCGGACCAGCCGGAACTCGTAATGCTCCAGATAGCGCAGCCCGCCGTGAATGAGCTTCGTGGACCAGGAGGAGGTGCCGGAGCCGAGATCGTTCATCTCCGCCAGGCCGACCGAATAACCGCGCCCGACCGCATCTCGCGCGATGCCGCAGCCATTGATGCCGCCACCGATGACGAAGAGGTCGAGCGGTGTCATCGGGTCAGTCTCTCGCTCCTGTCAGGTTGGCCCCCGGACGCTAGAGCGAAGATTTGCGAAGGTCAATCGAAAACGCGGCGTTCGGTCGCTATTGCGAATCCGTCTCGATTACCAGGGTTCCCGCGTCTTCGCAGATCCGGCGGATCTCCTCGCTCGGGCAGCGATCGGTCACGAAGACATCGACCTGCGCAAGGTGGCCGATGCGAACGGGGGCCTGGCGCTCGAACTTCGTCGCGTCGGCGACGAGGATGACGCGGCGCGCGTTCGTCATGATCGCGCGCGAAACCCGGACCTCCCGGTAATCGTAGTCGAGGAGCGCGCCGTCGGCATCGATGGCAGACACGCCGATGATGGCGTCGTCGACCTTGAACTGGCTGATGAAATCGACCGTCGCCTCGCCGACGATGCCGCCATCGCTCGCGCGGACGATGCCGCCGGCGACGACGACCTCGAACCGTGGGTTGGAGCGCAAGTGGTTGGCGACGTTTATGTTGTTGGTGATCGCCATCAGCCCGTCCCGGGGCGGGTCTGACTGGCCGAGCGCGCGGGAGACCGCTTCCGTCGTAGTGCCGAGATTGATGAAGAGCGACGCCCCGTTCGCGATGAGGCTGGCCGCAGCGCGCCCGATGGACGCCTTCTCCCGCGCCGCGATCTGGCGTCGGCGCTCGTACTCGACGTTCTCGACGCCTGAGGGGAAGATGGCGCCGCCATGGGTGCGGTTAAGCACGCCGCGCTCGCACAAGTCGTTGAGATCCTTGCGGATCGTTTGCGGCGTGACGGCGAATTCGGCGGCGAGGTCGTCTACCGCGACCTCGCCGTCAGCCTTCGCCTTGGCGACTATGGTGTCGAGTCTGTTGCGTGTCATAGATCGAGACTAGTTTCGTTTTGGAGAAAACGAAACCTCGCGATCCCGAAATCGCTACACCCCGGCCTCGGCCAGCTTCCGGCGCGCCAGCTTGGTCACGTAGACGGTCACGGCGAGCGTCGCGAGGATGCCGACGCCGAAGACGACGTATTTCGCCGTCGTCGCGCCGTCCGATCCGGCCTCTGCACCAAGCGAGCCGATCCAGACGTAGAGGAGGGTGCCGGGCATGATGCCGATGAAGGTCGCAGCGAGATAGGGCCAGAAGGCGACGGACGTGGTGCCGAAGAACCAGTTCTGGAGCGCGAAGGGGAAGGCGGGAGAGAGCCGCATCAGGCCGACGATCTTCCAGCCCTCCTGACCGACGGCGCGATCGACGGCCTTGAGGGTCGGGCGCTTCTCGATCATGCGCTGGACGGCGCCCTGCGCGACGGTGCGCGCGGCGATGAAGCTGAGGCCGGCGCCGAGCGTCGCGCCCGCGATGACGATCGGAAAGCCCCCGAGCCCCCAGGCGAGGCCGGCAGCGAGCGTGAGGAGGGAGCCCGGCAACAGCGCCAGCACCGAGACCGCGTAGACGAGGATGAAGACGATCCAGCCGACGGGACCCTGCGCCGCGACCCAGTCGCGAAAGGCGGCGATCCATTCGGAGACCGGCAGCAGGGTCCAGGCCGTCACGAGCGCGATGAGCGCTGCCGCGACGAAGGCCCAGCTCATCCAGGCCGGGCGGCCGGCCGATGCCTCGTCGCCGGGTCGTGCGTCGGCAGTTCGCGTCATGTCTGTCAGGGTCTCTTCGGCCGCTGCGGGCGTGGTGCTGAGGGCGGTCATCGGCGTGTCTGTCCTGTTGCAAGCGTTCCGTCCGGCGATGGTCGGCGGGGCGGATGGCGTGGCGTTGGGTGAAGAGTGCCGATGCAGTCGCATCGCATCAACGAACATCGCCTCACGTTTGCGTGCGGCGTCGGTGAAGGACCGGGCATCGTCAGCTCTCGTGGTCGCTCGCGGCTTCGGGCACGGTGCCGACCTCCCCGTCGCCGTGATGCTCCTCGAAGCGCTCCGTCACCAGAATGAGCGCGGCGTAGAGGCCGGCGCCGAAGACGAAGGCGGAGAAACGGCTCTCGCGCTCCTCGGGCAACTCCTCCTTCATCACGTTCATCACGACGCCGCCGGCGAGGAAGGCGAAGAGATAGGCGATCACCTCGATGGGCAGCTTGACGACGAGGCCGGCGATCCAGCCAAGCAACACCGCGCCCGAGAGAAGCCAACGTCCGTAGCGCGAATAGAGTTCGCCGTGATGCTCGTCGAGCGCCCGGTCGTTGACGACGAAATGGAGGGCCATGGCGGACGCATAGAGAACGAGGCCGCGAAGGTCGCCCTCCTCGCGGTTCACGAGAAGGTAGGCGATGAGGACGTTGTAGAGCGCGAAGGAGCCGACATGGAGGGCGAAGGCGCGCACGTCCGGCGCGTGGTCCTCATCGGCCTCGTGGCCCCCCTCCCGCACCCGGCGGGCGCGCGTCTTGGCGTAGCGCTCCAGTCCGTAGAAGGCGACGAGGCCGGTGAGCGCGACGAGGAAGACGCCGATCTCGGCACTCAGGATCGCACGCCCCTCCTCGGCGACGACGGCCTGATGCTCGGCGAGTTCCGGCAGGAGATGGACGAAGACATAGGCTGCCGACACGCCACCGCCGAGCGAGAGCCAGGCGCTGCGCGGACTGGAGCGCAGGAAGGTCAGCTTCGGCGAGACGATGTGGACCGCGATGAAGAGCGCGACGACGAGGGCGGTGAACATGCGGCGGGCCTTGGGACCGGAGCGCCCTCGCGGCGAGGGGCTCTTGATGGTGGGTCAACGCCGGCCGCTCCATCGGGTTCGAGGCGGTGGAAGCGCAGGTCTCGCGCGTCAGCCGTCGTTGACGATCCGCAGGGCAGGGCCCTCCATGTCCATCGGCTCCGGCGAAGTGCCTTCCACTAGACTGTCTTCAACCAAAGCAGGTTCGCCCGAGGCGATGCCGGGCAGCGGTTCGCCGAAGATGTCGTGGGTCGGGTTGCGCTTCTCCGGCCAGAAGGGCCGGGGGGCGAGATAGTCTGGCTCGAAGCGGGCGAGGGCGGCGATACCCTCCGGGTCGAGAATGATGATGCGGGCGCGCTGGATGGCGACCAGATGCGCCTTCTGCATCCGCCCGAGCAGGCGGTTGGTGTGGACCGGCGTCAGCCCGGCCAGTTCGGCCAGCCGGCGCTGGGCGAGCGGCAGCACGACCACCTCCGTCTCCAGCCCCTTGGGTGGATCGATCAGACGCTCGGCGACGAGGAGCGCGTCGTCCTTGGGGCGGGTCCGCGCCATGATCTCGCAGAGGAGATGGCAGATCTTCTCCGACCCGCCCAGCCCGCCGAGCGTGACGATGCGGCGAAAGAAGCGCAGCCGCTGGCGCTCCCGCGTGCGATTGAGCACCTGGCGCAGTGCGGCGGCGGCCTCGGGATCGCGGCGCGTCATGTTCTGAAGGTCGTAGATCGAGAGGGCGACGGTTCGCGCCGGGGTCAGCGCCTCGATCTCGTAGGGTCCATGGGGCAGCACGAAGAGGCCGAGCCCCGCGATCTCGCCCGGCAGGCTGAGATCGCTGATATGCCGTTCACCCTTCTTGAGGACGCTCTGGTCGGCCAGCCAGCCGTTGAGCACCACATGGAGATGGGCGTCTGGCGCGCTGGTGCCCGTTGGCAGATGGCCCGCTTCGTAGCGGCGCAAGGTGCCGAATCGGTCGATGCCGCGCAGCGCCTCGTCGACGAGGGCCGGTGCGAGGCCGAGACCGCCGGACTCCGGTGGCCGGGCCCACAGGGCCGAAAGCGAATCCATGACGCGACACCTCCAAGATGTTCCTATAATGTTCTCATGCTGCCACGGGTCAAGCATGAATCGTGCGAAAGGTTTCAAAACCTCTGGTTGCTGTGCACAAGATGCCCGGCAAACGCTTCATCCCGCTCGGCATGAGGGCGCGGATCCGGCCAGGGTTTTGTCGGGCGCGGAACATCATTAGAAGCGCAGGGTCGGCAGGCCCGACGTCTTCGCACCGGGTCTCCGCGCCCGACCGTCGCCGCTACGAAAGATATCCGTGCCCTTCGCCGTCCCGCCTCCATCGACCGAGATCATCGCCGCCCATGCGCTCTTGCCCGAGGGCTGGGCGCGCGATGTGCGTCTGACGCTCGAGGACGGCTGGATCGCGGATGTCGAGACCGATGTCGCGGGGCTGAGCGCGCCCTCCGTCGTGCTGCTGCCGGGGATGATCAACGCGCACGCCCGCAGCCCTTCGCGCGCTATGGTGGGCCTCGCGCAAGGGTTCTCGGGCGCGGAGGGCGATGCCGACTGGCGCCGGCGCACCCAGGCGTTCCTTCTGCGCGCCACACCGGCGCAGATCGGCGACATCGTGCGCCAGGCCCATGTCGAGATGCTCGAGGGCGGCTTTACCGGGCTGGTCGAGGTGCTCGGTCTCCACAACGCGCCGAGCGGTACGCCCTACGACAATCCGGGCGAGATCGGCGCCGAGGTGATGCGGGCTTCCGAGGAGGCCGGCACGCGTCTCACCCTCCTGCCGCAGGGGCGCAGCGTCGGTGGGCCGAACGGCGCGGAGCCCGAGGCGGACGAGCGCCGCGCCATCACAGCGCCCGGCCGGTTCCTGCGTATCGTGCGCCGCCTCACCGACATGGCGGCCGAGCGGGAGACCGTCGTCGGCTTCGCTTTGGCCGCACCCTGGGCGCTACCGCCCGAGGCGGTGAACGACGCGCTGAAGGAATTCCCCGGGCCGGTGCAGGTGACGGCCTCGGAGCGCGCGCGCGAAGCTCTGGCGCATCTCTCCTGGGTCAAGGCGCGGGCGCTCGCCTGGCTCTGCGAGACCTATCCGATCGATCCGCGCTGGTCGCTCGCGGGCGCCAACCATCTCATCGACGACGAGATCCAGCGCTGGGCCCGCACGGGGGCCGTCGCCGTGGCCTGCCCGACGCAAGGCATGGAGACGGGCGCCGGCCTCTTCCCCGCGACCCGCTTCGTGGCCGCCAAGGGCCGGCTCGCCATCGGCAGCGCCGAGGCGAGCCTGACGGGTGCTGCCGAAGAGCTGCGCGCGCTCGAACTCGGACAGCGCCTGCGCGAGCGGATGCGCGGCGCACCGTGGCGCGAGGCGGAGGTCGGGAGGATGCTCTTCGAGCGGACCCTGCGCGCCGGCGTGCAGGTCGGCGGCCACCGCACGGGCCGCATCGACATCGGCTACCGGGCCGACCTGATGACGCTCGACGCGGACGACGACACGCTCGCCCTTCGCCAACGCGACGGCTGGCTCGATGGCTGGATCTTCGGCGCGGGACGCCGCGCGCTCCGCGATGTCTGGGTCGGCGGGCGCCAACGCGTCGAGGCAGGACGACACATCGCCCGCGAGCCCGCCCGCCGCGCCTATCTAGCGACGTTGAAGGCGCTGATGGACGCGGGCTAGAGCGCGTCCGGTTCCTATCCATTCACCGAACGCGCTCTAGCGCATTGTTCTTGCGCGGCTCCCTGCACTGCGGTGCTATCGCACCTTCGCTGGAACGGCTCTAGCCCTCGCCGTCCACCTCCAACTGGCCCGGTCCGTAGAACCACCACAGCCCGGCACCGATCACCGGCAGCAGGAAGACGAGCGCGATCCAGAGGAGCTTGGCCGAGACGAGAGCGTGGCTCGTCAGCACACGCAGCACTATGGCCACGTCGATGATGAGGACGACGAGGAGGCCGAGCCACAGGAAGCTGATCTGGAGGTCCAGTCCGGTCACGCCCGTCCGGCTTTACGTTGGCTTGCGCGTCGCCGCGCTCATCGAGGTCGGCCTGCGCCGTTATTGCGGCTGCGCGGAGGTGGGGACCTCGGTCGGCTCCGCGAGGAGATCGGCGGTCGGCTGCTCCGCCGATTCGGACACCGATCCGGTCGTCTCGACGACGCCGAGGCCGTCCGGTACGTCGTTCGAGCCGGCCATGATCATCAGCACGCCCATCGCGATCACGATCGCGGCCGTGCTGGCGAGGAGGACCATGAGGACGGGCTTGCCCTTGCGACCCTGACGGGCGTCCGTGCGATCGAGCGTCTGGCGGTCGGCCATGGTGCGGTTCCTTAGCGTGCGAGGGCCGGTGCGGGCTGGCCGCCGGCGAGGGAGGGCGAGGGCCTGCCGGCCCGGATATGCTCAAGGAACACATCGCGCCCTCTATCGTTCCCGCATGGTGCCCTCGGTCGCAGCGGTGCCCACGGTACTCGCTCGTGCCGACCGGACTTCGGGTGGCCGCCGTTCACACAATGCGTTGAAATCTCTGACCAGCCGCTCCGAACGTCGCCATCTCGATACTCTACTGAGACCTCCCGACTCCAACCCTCTCCGCACCGCCCATCGCCCGCTCCTTTTGCTTCCGCTCCAAGCCACAGGCCTCTCCTCAATGTCCGCATCCGCCGTGGTTCGCAGCGATACGCCCGCCCGAGACCTCTTTCTGGAGCCGTTCGAAGCGGCGTCGGGGGCGGATCCGCGCGATCACCGCACGCCCGCGCGGGACGGCAATACGATCGAGCCGCTCATCTCGGCGGCGCAGGTCTATCCCGCCTTGGAGCGCGCTCTGCTGGGCGCCCGGACGTGCGCGCATCTCTCCTTTCGCATTCTCGATCCCAACATGCGAACCGTCTCGGAGGAGGCATTGGCGCGCGGGCTCACCGATTGGGCGGCGCTCCTCGTCGACGCCGCCCGGCGCGGCGTGCATGTCCGCTTCCTTCTCTCCGATTTCGATCCGATCATGGGTGCCGACCTCCACCGGCTGACCTGGCGCTCCTACCTGCGGCTGGCCGAGGCGGCGGCCGATCTCGACGACGAATCGTGGAAGCGACTGGAGATGATCGCCAGCCTCCACGAGGCGCAGGCCGGCGTCGCCGTGCGAGCTCTCTTCTGGCCCATCGTCTGGCGGCGCCTCTCCGGCCTCGCGGTCGCCCTTCGCGGCGAGACGCGGCACACGATCGGGCGCGCACCGCACGAATTGACCCGCTCGCTGCGCGAAGAGGAGAACATCTCGCTGCGCGAACTGCCGGGCGTCTGGCAGGTGGTCAACCGGGTCGTCGGCCTGCAGCCGCAGGAGTGGGCCGAGCAGCTCGAGCGCTCCGCCGAGCACGGCAAGCTCTCGCGCCTCCGGGCGCCGCTCTGGCCACCCGCCAAGCTCTGGCCGGTCACGCATCACCAGAAGCTCGCTCTCTTCGATGAGCGGGAGATGATCGTCGGCGGGCTCGACGTGAACGAGCGGCGCTATGACGACCCGCATCACGATCAGCCGGCCGAGGACGCCTGGCACGACGTGTCGATCCATGTCCGCGGCCCCGTCGTCGCCGATGCCGAGCGCCATTTCCGCACGACCTGGAATGCCGAGGCCGAACGCTTCGACGGCGTTCTGGAAGAGCTCGCGCCGCTCTGGGGCCACCCGCGCGGACTGCCCGGCCCGACGCCCGTGACGGCACCGGCAGCCGTCCCCGGAGAAGCGGCGGCCGCGCGCGTGACGGTTCGCGCGCAATTCCTCCGCACCGTCTCGCGGCGGCGGAGCGGCTTCTTCGCTTTCACGCCCATTCGGCTGCGCGGCGATCTCGAAGCGGCGCACCACCGGCTCATCGCGTCCGCCGAGACGCTTCTCTACATCGAGACGCAGTTCTTTCGTCTGCGCAGTCTCGCCCGGGCCATCGCCAGGCGGGCCGCGGAGGCGCCGAACCTCAAGGTCATCGTGCTCCTGCCCAATGCGCCCGAGGACATCGCCTGGGACGACAACGATGGCCCGGACGCCACGCATGGCGAGTTCCTGCAGGTCCGCGCGCTCAACCTCCTCAAGCGCCGTCTCGGCGACCGGCTCGGCCTCTACATGCTGCGCCAGACCGGCCGCGACGAGGAGGAGGGCCGCGCGCAGGCCTTTGGGACCGGCATCGTCTATCTGCACAGCAAGGTGCTGATCGCCGACGACCGCGCGGCGCTCGTCTCGTCGGCCAACATGAACGGGCGCAGCTTTCGCTGGGACACCGAGGCGGGACTTCTCTGGGAGCAGGGCGCCGACGGTACCAGCGTGCGCGACCTGCGCACCAAGCTCTGGAACGCGCACATCCCCGATGTCGAGGACGGGAGCTATCCGCTCGAGCGGGGGTTCGAGACGTGGCGAGCCGAGAGCGGCGCGGACCTCGCCCGGCCGCCCGAAGCGCGGCGCAACTTCATCGCGCCCTATCAGATCGGCCGGGCGCGCCGTTTCGCCAAGCGCAGTCTCTTCATCCCGGACGACATGATCTGACGTCCGTCAGTCAGGAGGGCTCTTCGACGAGCTTGGCGACCGTGCGCTCGGCGCGGGTGACGCCGTGGCCGCTGCGCGAGGCGGCATAGGCATCAGCGAGATCGCCGGTCTCGAAGCCCTCGACGATCCGATCGTGCACGTAGGACTTGCGGGCGACGGCCGGCGTGTTGGCGAGATCCTCGGCCACTTGCTTCACGACCCCATTGACCTGGCGGGCACGGCGTCGATCGGTGTCGGCGGGCTCGACGCTCGCCAGCCGCTCGGCGGCCTTGGCGCTGGCGGCCAGCGTTCGGAAGTCCTTGGCCGTCACCGGCACGCCCGCGATTTCGGCGAGGTAGGCGTTGACGTCGGGCGCGGTGACGGCCCGGACGGCGCCCGCCTCGTCGCGGTATTGAAAGGCGCGTCGGCCGGGTAGCTTCGAGAGGCTCTTCAAAGCCTTGGCGAGGCTCGAACTCTCGACGCGCTTGGCGATCGTCTTGCCGGCTTTGCCCGTGAAGCGGAGCGCCAGCGCGCGCCCCTTCGCCTTGATCTGGCGCTTCAGCAGCGTCGTCGCGCCGCGCGTCCGGTTGGCTTTCAGATAACCGTCGTTGCCGATGCGGACATGGGCGCTGTCGATCAGCCGAACGGTCGCGGCCAGCGCGCGGGCTCGCGGCGCACCCCGCGCCTTGATATCGCGCGACACCTGCCGGCGGATCCGGGGCAGCACGCGGATGAGGCGCGAGAGGCGCAACGCCTTCTCGCGCTCGCGGACCTGATCCCAGTCGGGATGATAGCGATATTGCACCCGCCCGGCCTCATCCGTACCGACGGCCTGGAGGTGACTGTTGGGTTCGGGCGAGACGCGCACATCGCGATAGGCGGGGGGTATGGCCAGCGCATTGAGACGCGCGATCGCGTGGGGATTGGAGATCTCGCGGCGCCGCGCGTTCCGATAGACGGGTCTGACGGTGCCGTCGTCGGCGGGAGCCATCTCCCGGGTCCAGGTCAGCGCGTCCGTCTCGACGATGTCGAGACCGATTTCGGCCGCAGCCTGCGCAATGCTGAAAGCCTCGGCCATCGGGATCCCTGCCGGGGAAATGGATCAAGCATCGGCGGATGCCGGGCCTCCTTGCAAACGGACGGTGCTGGTCAAGGTTCCGCCGCGCGGCACGCTGGAACCGAAGCTTCGCCCGCGGCGTTGACGCGCCGATGGGACCTCGCCGGTCCCTACCATCGGGGGCACGCCAAGGCGGGCTTCGCGAGCGTATCCAGTACCGAAGGACGACCCGATGCCGAGCTTCCTACAGCAGACCTCAGTCCCGCACGCCGCGCGGCGCCGGCAGTCTCTGCCCCTGAGCGCGGCCCGTGTTCGGGATGCCAGAAACGCCGGCCTGTCCGAATTCGGTCTCTTCCTCGCCAGCTTCGGCGTCGTCGTCGCGCTGGCCTGGAGCCTTCTCGGCTAGCCGCGCCCCGACATCACGAACCCTGAAGGAGCTTTTTCCATGTCCGACGACAAGGTCGAGAAGGTCTGGTCGATGGCCGACGCCATCCAGATCTGCATGATGACCACCCGCGATGGCGACACGCTGCGCGCGCGCCCGATGCAGGCCATCGTGCGCAAGGATGAAGACGCCATCTGGTTCTTCGCCGATGTGCGCGACCACAAGGATGAGGAAGTCTGGGCACACCCGGAGACCTGCCTCGCCTTCCAGTCCGAATCGCAGAAGGACTATCTCTCGATCTCGGGCCGCACGATCATGCTGAACGATCGGGCCAAGATGGAAGAGCTCTTCGTGCCGGCCGCCAAGGCCTATTTTCCCGATGGCACGGATGACCCGAACATGCGCCTGCTGCGCTTCACGCCGGAGCAAGGCGAGTACTGGGACAGCCATTCGAGCCGCATCGTCACGGCCGTGAAGATGGCCGCCGCGATGGTGCGGGGCGACCGTCCCGATCTCGGTAGCAACGAGAAGGTCCAGATCGCCTGAGGGCGACGGACGAGCGATATCAGCGAGAGGCCGCGCCCCAGCCGGGGACGCGGCTTTTCTTTTGTGGTGCCTTCGAGAATGATCGCTCCGACGAGACGCGAGGCCGCGCGAGGCGATGAGCGACACCGATCCGACGACCCTCCAACCGGACCCGTCCGCCCCCGATAGCCCGCATCGCAGCGGCGCCCGGCCGATCCGCCTGCGTTCGGCCGTCGAGAACGGCTCGAAGCTCGGGCTGATCGGCGGCTTCGTCATCCTCTTCGTCGCGGCGCTCGATGCGATCAGCTTCCTCGCCGTCCCGATCGTGCTCGCGCTCATCATAGGCCTGACGCTCGGGCCGACGCAGGAGCGGCTGGAGCGGCGCGCGGGCCTCGCGCCCATGCCGGCGGCGGGCGTCCTCATGCTGCTGGTGATCGGCACCATCTACCTCGCCGTCCTCATCCTCCTCGCCCCGATCGAGGGCTGGCTGGAGCTCGCGCCGCAGATCTGGACGGTCCTCCAGGAGCGGCTGGCGGAGTTGCAGCGGGTTCTCCTCCGGGTCGGGCGCGCCGCGCAGCAGTTGGGCGGAAGCACGGTGCCGCGCACGCCGCGCCTGATCCAACCCGGCCTGCCCAACGAGCTGCTCTCTACGGTCGCCGTCACGGTGCCGTCGCTCCTGGCGCAGGTCGTGCTCTTCGCCGGCACGCTCTTCTTCTATCTCGCCACGCGAACCCGGCTTCGGGTCGGCCTTCTATCGCTCTGCGTCTCGCGCCGGGCGCGCCTGATGACGGCGCACATCCTGCGCGATCTCGAGCGCAGGATCTCGGCCTATCTGGGCACCATCACGCTCATCAACATCGCCTTCGGCCTCGTCGTCACCGGCGTTCTCTGGGCGCTCGGCATGCCGACGCCGGCGCTCTGGGGCGCTCTGGCGACGCTCTTCAACTATGCGCTCTATCTTGGCCCCGTAGCCCTGGCCGCGATTCTCTTCGCGGTCGCGCTCGCCGTCTACGAGAATGCGCTGGCCGCGCTCGTCGTCCCGCTCGCCTATCTCGGCGTCAACGCCATCGAGGGCAATCTCGTCACGCCGGCCCTTGTCGGCCAGCGGCTCTCGATCAGCCCGCTCCTCGTCTTCGTCTCGGTCGCCTTCTGGTACTGGCTCTGGGGCCCGGTCGGCGGTCTCATCGCGGTCCCGATCGTGATCATCGCGACGGTGATCGTCGGCCACGTGCTGGCCCCCCACCTCGTCGACCGCCAGCCCCACCTCACCCCACGCGAGAAGCTCCGGCGCGCCCGCTCCGCCGGGCGGCAGACCTGAGAGGCCGTCAGTCGGCCGACTTCGAGAAGGAGAGCCGCTCGACCGGCACGCGAACGCGGGCGCGGTAGAAGGGGGTCTCCTCGTGGGTCTCCATGTCCGCGTCGATCTGGTTGAGGAAGGCCCGCACGAAGCGCTTCGGCAGACCGCCCTTGCTGTCGGCCTCCTCTAGGAGGGGGGCTGGGCCCGCGATGAAGACGTTGAGCCCCGCAACCCCCGCCAGCATATCCACGCGCACCGGCGCGTAGACCCGCTCGGCCTCGCCGAAGACCGGCACGAGGAGTTCCGTCATCAGGAGGCCGAGCGCGACGGCGCTGTCGAGATCGACAGAGACGCCGGCAATCGCGACGTCGCCTTCCAGAAGGCTGGCGGGCATGCCGGTACTGCGCAGGAGGTGGGCCGTCACCTGCTCGATCAACTCGTCGAGCGGAACGTCGCTGATCTCGCCCGTCGCATAGGAGATGCGATAGGCGGTCGCCATCGCCGCCACATGGTCCTCGGGGTAGCGCAGCACCCGGCCGACCTCTTCGGGCAGCGAGCGGCGCTGCAGCGAGAG
This sequence comes from uncultured Alphaproteobacteria bacterium, assembly GCA_963842125.1. Taxonomy (GTDB): domain Bacteria; phylum Pseudomonadota; class Alphaproteobacteria; order Rhizobiales; family CAWCWK01; genus CAWCWK01. The sequence goes on from CAWJFE010000001.1 coordinate 1,360,573, forward strand.
AAGGCTGCTGATGACCTGGAAATTGTTCTTCACCCGGTGATGAAGCTCTCGCAGCAACCGGCGCTGCTCGGTGACGGCGCGCTCGGCCTCGCGCGTGCGGGCCTCGATCCGCTCCGCCATGTCGTTGAGGCTCCCGCCCAGCCGCCTCAACTCGTCGGGTGTGTCGGCATCGAAGGGAATGCGCGCGCCGAGGTCGCCGCTAGCAAGCCGTCCCGCCGTCTCCTCGACCGAGCGCAGCCGGCGCAGAACGACGAACTCCATCGCGGCCCAGGCCGAGAGAATGCCCAGGAGGAGGATTGTGAGAAGGAGACCCACCGTGGTGATGAGCCGCGCACGGGGATGGCCGAAATAGTCGGCCGACGGTATCGCGAAGACCGAGGCGACGCCGTAGATATCTCGAGGTCCCAGCGCGAACCGGTAGGGGACGCGCTCGCGCGTCTCGCCATCGAAGATCGCGGGTCCGTCCCCCGGGCCGAGCGGCCAGGCGTCGAGCTGCCAGATCGGGCTCGCCGCGACCGGGCGCCATTCCTCGATGAAGGCGCCGATCTCGGCGCTCTCCAGTCCTACGGGGCGCTCGAGATCGAGCGGCCTCAGCGTCGCTTCCACCCGCCGACCGCCGCCGAGCGTATGGATGACGCGCGTTGCGAGTTCGTCGGTCGCATGGCCACCATCCACGCCCTGCCTCTGTTCGACCGAGCGAAAGCTGCATCCCGTGTCGGTCTCGCCATCGTAGACCGAAGCCGTCTGCCAGATGTTTCCGGCGTTCAGTTGCTCCAGTCGCGATTGGCAGGCGGCGGGACCATCGGCGAGGCCCGCGGCCAGGCTCTGGGAGAGAAGCGCCGAGCGCGCGAGGTTCGCATCGCGCAACTCGTCCAGCCGCTCCAGATAGCGCAGCATCGCCGTGTCCTGCCGGTGGAGACTTTCGCGATAGCTCAGCCCGGCGACGCCCACCATGATCGCCGCGACCGGCAGGAACACGAGGGCCAGCACGAGAGCGACACGAGTGCCGATCGAACGCGGACGAAACGCGCTCAAACGATCCTTACGAAGGTGACGAGCCGTGACCCGAGCGATGCGTAACGCTCGCCTGATAGGACTTTCGTCCGGCGCTGTTCGGGTCTCGTGAGGCACACCGAGGCAAGCGCTTGAACGTCATCGAAGTTCCCGGCGCCAATCTCTCCTGCGACCTTTCGCACAGCATTTTAACGGTCGCAGGTTTTGGCCGCCTACAAGATCAGCGACTGGCCAGGACTTCCCTCCTCGGCTCGCCCTTCACCCCGGCGGCCTGGCCGGAGAGAAGGTCGGCCAAACGGTTCCGAGCCCGGTTGACGCGGCTCTTCACCGTTCCAATCGCGCAGTCGCAGATCTCGGCCGCTTCCTCGTAGGAGAACCCCGAGGCACCGACGAGGATCAACGCTTCGCGCTGGTCTTCCGGCAACTTCTTCAGCGCGGCCTGGAAATCCTGCATGTCCATATGGCCGAACTGCTCGGGCACGGTGGCGAGCTTGCCGGCCAGCGCACCGTCGGCATCCTCGACCTCGTGGCGGCGCTTGCGGAACTCGGAATAGAAATTGTTGCGCAGGATCGTGAAGAGCCAGGCGCGCATGTTGGTCCCCTCGGTGAAGGACGTCATGTTGGCCCAGGCCTTGACCAGCGTTTCCTGCACGAGGTCGTCCGCCCGCTCCGGGTGGTTGCACAGCGACATCGCGAAGGCGCGCAGGGATGGGATGGCATTGATCAGATCGTCGCGAAATGCGGGCGATGCCGTCATCGACTAGACCTCGCTCCGGGGAAGGGCCCCGGACTGCGTTTCGTCATCATACTTGATCATCGGTCTTGGTGTCTCGCGGCTTTCCGGCCTCGACCCCGTCGAGTTCGCCCAGCAATTCCATAAAGCGATCGGGAACCGCTTCGCGGGTGATGGTATCGTAATACGCCTTCAAGCGCACGCCGATCTCGACCTGCACGGTTTCATCGACGGAATGGGGCGCGCCTGCGGGAGGCGATCCGGCCCCTGCCGCCGCGGTCGGCTGGTTCCACCGGCGCTCGTCATCGTCCTTCGACATCCGCATCGTATCCTCACGCCGTCCGTCAATATTCCGAAGTCGGGTGGACGATCGAGAGCGCCGATCGCCTTCCTGCCCCGGTCGCGAGGCGGCGATCCAGCCTGCCCCGCCCGTTGACAGACGTGTTCACACCAAACATGAACCTAGCTAATCGCCAGCGAGCCGCTTCGTTCCATCCTGACTGGTGGAACCAAAACACCGCCCCATTCATTGAATTTCGCGTGTCTGTGCCCATCTGCCTGAGACGCTGCAGGGATTTTTCTTTTATGTCGATGTCTCAGACGATTGCACCTCATCTCCCCTATCTGCGCCGCTACGCGCGCGCGCTCGCCGGCAATCAGGCGAGTGGGGATGCCTATGTCGTCTCGGTGCTGGAAACCCTGGTGGCGGCGCCCGAGTCGTTCCCGGCCGATCAGGACCCGCGCATAGCGGTCTATCAGGTGTTCTCCCGCATCTGGAATTCGGTCGCCGTCAATCTCGACGAGACGGATGCCGATACGACGCTGGCCGCGCAGCGCCATCTCGACGCCATCACGCCCATGCCACGCCAGGCCTTCCTGCTGACGGCGGTCGAGGGTTTCTCGAACGCCGATGCCGCCACGATCCTCAGCCTCGACAGTCAGCAGTTGCGCGAGCTGCTCGATCAGGCGGGCGAGGAGATCGCCAGCCAGATGGCGACCGACGTTCTCATCATCGAGGACGAGCCGATCATCGCGATGGATCTCGAAGCCCTCGTCGAGGGGCTCGGCCACACCGTCAACGGCGTCGCCCGCACGCACGCGGAAGCGATCCGCGCCGTCGAGACCCGCCAGCCCGGCTTGGTCCTGGCCGACATCCAACTCGCCGACGGCTCATCGGGCCTCGACGCCGTCAACGAGATGCTGGGCTCGTTCGAGGTGCCGGTCATCTTCATCACCGCCTACCCGGAGCGCCTGCTGACCGGCGAGCGGCCGGAGCCGGCCTTCCTCATCACCAAGCCGTTCCAGGCCGACACGGTGAAGGCGATCATCAGCCAGGCGCTCTTCTTCAACCAGAAGGCCTATACCGGCGAAAGCCGCGCCAGCGCCTGACGGGCTCGGTTGAGCCCGTTCCCGCGCTACCGCCTGCGCCTCGGGGCGTTCTGCGCATAAAGAAAGCCGGTCGCGGCGGCCAGCAGGCCTAGCTGTACGCTGGACAGCCCGCGCACATGCCGCGTGCCCTCCAGGAGGATGGCGCGGGCGGTGTCGTTCTCGACCTCGTCCGAGACTGCCGCCATGACGGCCTGCAACGTACCTTGCGCCTCGGCCCGCGGATCGTCCGACGCAGGCTGTGTCGGCGGCGGTGTTATCGGTGATGGGCCGGCGGGCGGCGTCGGTGCGGGCGAGGCGACATCGGCAACAGTCGCGGCGACGACCGCGCTATCGGCGTCGGTTTCTGCGGGCGTAGCGCTCTCCTCCGGCGTGGCGGGCTTGCGCCCGACCACGGCCGCGAAGCCGACGCAGAGGAGCGCCAGAACGAAGAGCAGTCCCGCTATGGCCGAGGCCGCCCAAAGTGGGCCGATCTCATCCCGCAGGAAGACGAACGCCGCGAAGCTCGCATAGCCGAGCGCGAAGAGCGACAGCACGACGGCGATCATGCTCAGCACGGCGCGCCGCAGCGCCTGCACCGCCTCTCGCCGGGCCCGAGCGAGCGCCTTGTCGAGCGTGGCTTCCGCCTCGGCGCGGATCTGGCGGCGCAGATTGTCGAGCATGACCCGTCAGCGCCGACGCAGGAAGGCGCCGACGACGAAGCCGAAGCCGAGGGCACCGAGCACGGTCGCCAGCGGATTGCGCTCCGCGATCTGCACGGCATCGCGCGCCGCCGTCGTCACCTGCTGCTCGAGCGTCGTGCCCAGCGCTCCGACGCTGGCCTGTCCGCGCTGGAGCGCGTCCTGCCCTTGCGCGATGGCGGCGCCGGCCATCTGGCTGGCCGAGTCGACCGCCGTTCGGATGGGCGAGCCTCCGGTATCGGCCGGCGCCGAGGATGGCGCTTCGGGCGACGCGGTGATCGCCGCGTTGGTCTGGAGATCGAGGAGGAGCGCGACCGTCTCCGTCAACTGTCCGACATCGCGGCGCAGTTGCGTGATTTCGCGCGAGGCCGTCTCGCTCATGGCCAAGGCCTCATCGGCGTCCAGTCGCTCGCTCAGCGCCGCCTGCGCCATCACGCTCGACGCCGGGACCGGCTGATCGTCGTCCTGCGATCCCGATGTGGTTCGCTCGCTCATCGCCTTGTCGTCCCTCGATCTCACAGCCCGATATCGGCTTGCCCCGCGACCCTACCACGTCCGCTCGGCCAAAAAAAAACCCGCGGCCTTGGGGGAAGCCGCGGGTAAGACCCGGATCGCATATAGGGGGGACAGGTGGGGGAGCGATCCGTGCCGTATCAATTAGTGAACGTACACCCTTTGCCTCAGTTCCGCCACACATCAAAAAAATTTCGTCGTGGCCGAAATGCCTCTATCGGAGGCGCGAACTAGCGAAGCGGCATGGAGCGCTCGGCCACCTGCGCCCAGTAGGAAATGCCGAGGGGGATGATGTCGTCGTTGAAGTCGTAGGCCGGGTGGTGGAGGCCGGCGCTGTCGCCATTGCCGACGAAGATGAAGGCGCCCGGCCGCTCGTTGAGCATGAAGGAGAAATCCTCCCCGCCCATCACCGGCGTGATGTCGGCCTCGACCTTGTCCGTGCCGACGAGATCGCGGGCGATCTGCGTACAGAAGGCGGCCTCGTCCGCATCGTTCGCCGTCACCGGGTAGTCGCGCCGGTAGTGCAGCTTGGCGGTCACGTCGTGTGCGCGCCCGATCGCCTCGACGATCTCGCCGAGCCGGGCTTCGGCCATGTCGCGAACGTGCGGGCGCAGCGAGCGGACGGTCCCCTTCAGCGTCGCCTCCTGCGGGATGACGTTGTCGGTGAAGCCGGCGTTGAACATGGTGAGCGACACGACGCAGGATTCGAGCGGATCGACATTGCGCGACACGATCTGCTGCACGCCCTGCACGATGGCGGCGCCGGCCAGCACGGGATCGCGTCCCCAGTGCGGGCGGGCGGCATGGGCGCCCTTGCCCTCGATCTCGATCTCGATCCGGTCGGCCGCCGCCATCATCGGGCCGGGGCGGAGGCCGAACTGGCCCTCGGGCATGCCCGGATAGTTGTGCATGCCGAAGACTTTGGTAATGCCGAAGCGGGTGAGGAGCCCATCGTCGATCATCGCCTTCGCGCCCGCACCGCCCTCTTCGGCCGGCTGGAAGACGACGACGACGGTACCGGCGAAATTGCGCGTTTCGGAGAGATATTTGGCCGCCCCGAGCAGCATGGCGGTATGCCCGTCATGGCCGCAGGCGTGCATGACGCCCGGCGTCTTGGAAGCGTAGGGCAGGCCGGTCGCCTCCTCGATCGGCAGAGCGTCCATGTCGCAGCGAAGGGCGACGACCTCGCTCGAATCGCCCTGTCCGCGAATGACGCCGACGACGCCCGTCTGGCCGAGCCCCGTCGCGACTTCGTCGAGGCCGAACTCGCGCAGCTTCTCGGCGACGAAGGCAGCCGTGCGGGTCTCCTCGTAGCGCAGTTCGGGGTGCGCATGGATGTCGCGGCGCCATTCCGTCACGCTTGGCGCGAGATCGGCGATACGGTTGTTGATCGGCTGCATGGTGGTCCCGCGGCTGGATGTGTCGGCTCGACCATCGCGCGGCTGGGCCCGGCTTGACAAGGCGTCACTCTGCCCTCGGCGTGCGATCTCGGACACGAGACAGAAAACCGCTTTCCACGTCGCGGCCGCCCGTCTACGCTCGCCTCCGGATGGTCGCGCCAAGGGGGTCACGCCCGGCGGCGCGCGACAAGAGGGAAGAGCCGGTGCGATCCCGGCCGCTGCCCCCGCAACTGTGAGCGGCGAGCGCCGCGCTCCGATGATGCCACTGGATGGACCTCGACGGGTCCTCTGGGAAGGCGGGGGCGCCGGGGCCGTGACCCGCGAAGCCAGGAGACCTGCCATCCCGGGCCGAGCGGTCCGCACGCGACCCCGCGCAATTCCGCACGGGGCGTTCCAAGTCATCCTTGCCGGAGGGGCGGGGAGGGGAACAGACATGACACGCACCATCCTTCGCGCAGCCCTGTTCGCTGGCGCCGTCGTCGCGGCCCTGCCCGCCTTCGCGCATCACCCGATGGGCGGCGAGACGCCCGCGACGCTCTTCCAGGGGCTCGCCTCCGGCGTCGGCCACCCGGTCCTCGGGCTCGACCATCTCGCCTTCATCCTGGCCGCCGGCGCCGCCGCGGCGCTCATCGGGCGCGCCCTGCCGCTCGCTCTCGCCTTCGCGGCCGCGACCGTGATCGGGCTTACGATCCATCTCACCGGCGTGACGTTGCCGCTGGCCGAGATCGTCATCGCCGGCAGCGTGCTGGCGGCCGGCCTGATGCTGCTGACGCGCCGCGTGCCGGGTCTTGCAGGCTGGGCGGCGCTCTTCGGTCTGGCCGGGATCGCCCACGCCTATGCCTATGCCGAAGCGATCATCGGCGCCGAGACGACCCCGCTCGTCGCCTATGCCGTCGGCCTTGCGGCGACGCAGGGCGCCATCGTCTTCGTCGTGGCCTGGGGGTTGAAGGTCATCGCGAGCAGCATCGACGGCGTCAGCCTGCCCCGCGCGACGCAGGCCGTCGGCGGCATCTCCCTTGCCATCGGTACCGTCTTCCTCATGCAGGCCGTTGCCTGACCCGGCGCTGCCCGCTCTCACGCTCGTTCTCGGCGGCGCCCGCTCCGGCAAGAGCCGTTTTGCCGAAGGGCTGGTGACGGAGACCGGCCTGCGACGCGTCTACGTCGCGACCGCCGAGGCCTGGGACGACGAGATGCGAGCCCGCATCGCCCAGCACAGGTCGGACAGGGGTGAAGGCTGGCTGACGGTCGATGCGCCGCTCGGCCTCGCTGCTGCGATTGCTGCCCACACGGCGCCGCGCTCCGCCGTCCTCGTCGATTGCCTCACCCTCTGGCTGACCAATGTCATGTTGGCAGAGTGCGATGTGGAGGCGGAGGAGGGGCGTTTGATCGAGGCGCTCTCCTTGGCGACCGGTCCCGTCGTCTGCGTCTCCAACGAGACCGGCCTCGGCATCGTCCCCGACAATGCCCTCGCGCGCCGCTTTCGCGATGCTCAAGGGCGGCTCAACCAAGCGGTCGCACGCGCCGCCACCCGCGTAGATTTCCTCGCCGCCGGATTGCCGCTGCGGCTGAAAGGCTGACATGTCTGAGAACGCTATGATGCGGAAGATCCCCGCCACCATCGTCACCGGTTTCTTGGGGGCGGGCAAGACGACGCTCATCCGCCGCCTCATCGAGACGGCCGACCGACGCATCGCGCTCATCGTCAACGAGTTCGGCGATGTCGGCGTCGACGGCACGCTTCTGGCCGCCTGCGGCGTGCCGGGCTGCACGGAGGACGACGTGGTCGAGCTCGCCAACGGCTGCATCTGCTGCACCGTCGCCGACGATTTCCTGCCGGCGATGACCAGGATCCTCGCCCGCGACCCGGCTGCCCGAGCACATCGTCATCGAGACCTCCGGCCTCGCACTCCCCAAGCCGCTCGTGCGGGCGTTCAACTGGCCGGAAGTGAAGACGCGCGTGACCGTGGACGGTGTCGTCGCCGTCATCGACGGAGCCGCAGCCGCCGAGGGGCTCTTCGCCCAAGATGAAGACGCGCTCGCGGCCCAACGCGCCGCCGACCCCAATCTCGACCACGAATTGCCCCTGGCCGAACTCTTCGAGGAGCAGGTCGCCTGCGCCGACCTCATCGTTCTCAACAAGATGGACCAGCTCGACGAGGCCGGCATGGCCCGCGCCGAACACGCGCTGGAGCATGACAGGCGGGCGGGCGCCGCCGTCCTCAAGACGAGCCATGGCATGATCCCGCCTTCCGTCCTTCTCGGCCTCAAGGCGGCGGCGGAGGACGATCTCGACAGCCGCCACTCGCACCATGACGATGGCGAGGAGCACGACCACGACGACTTCGAGGCGCATGTGCTGGAGATGGGCATTCTCACTGAACCGGACGCCTTTGCAGAGCGCGCGAAGGACGCCATCACGGCCTCGTCCACGCTGCGCCTCAAGGGCATTGCCGCCGTGGAGGGCCGAGACATGCGTCTCATCGTCCAGGCCGTCGGTCCGCGCGTCGAGACCTATTACGACCGCCCCTGGGGTGTGGGCGAGGCGCGGACGACGCGGCTGGTGGCGATCGGCGAGACGGGGTTCGACATCGGGGCCCTGCGTGCGGGGCTGGGTGCCTAAGACGATGGTCTTCGCAAGACGCTTCGGTAGAGCCGATACCGGCGGCCTCCGGCCTTCCCTTCTCCCCTCGTGGGAGGCGGTGCCCGGAGGGCGGACGAGGGGGGCGACGCTGCCTGACTTGCATCCGTTTGTCGGGGCGCAGACGCCCCCTCATCCGCCTGCCAGCACCGTCTCCCACGAGGGGAGAAGGGACGCAGAATTCACGTCCATCGAACCGATGGACCTCTCATGCATCTCCTGACCGCGCAGGCTGGCGCCATCGAGGATGGCACCGAGCCGGTCGATCTCGACCAGTCGCCGGCCGATATCGTCGTCGTCACCGCGACCGATACCGAGATCTCGGGCCTCGCGGCCGCGCAGGCGCTCGCACCGATCGAAGCACCGAGCCTGCGGCTAGCGAGCCTGCAATCGCTCCGGCACAACTTCTCGGTCGATCTCCATGTCGAGAAGACGCTGTCGCACGCGAAGCTGATCGTGCTGCGTCTCCTCGGCGGGCAGGCCTATTGGCCCTATGGGACGGACGAGGTCGTGCGGCTCGCGCGGGGGGCGGGCATTCCGCTGGCCGTGCTGCCCGGCTGCGCCAACCCCGATCCGAGCCTCGATGCGCTCTCGACGCTCGGGCTCGAGCCATGTCGACGCCTGTGGTCCTATCTCGTCGAGGGCGGCCCGCAAAACTACGCGAACATGCTCGCCGACTGCGCGCATCTCATTGGCCGAGCGCCGCGACCGCCCGCGCCGGCGCCCCTGCCCAAGGCGGGCCTCTATGCGCCGGGCGACGAGCCCGCGGCGCTCGCCCATCTCCTCGCCGGTGACGGATCTGTCGCCGCCATCACCTTCTACCGCGCGCTCATTCAGGCCGGCGATCTCGCGCCCGTCGATGCCTTGGTCGAGGCGTTGCGGGCGCGGGGTATGCGCCCGCTCCCGATCTTCGTCGCCAGCCTCAAGGACGAGGCGGCGGGCGCCATCGTCTCCGATCTGATCGGGCGCGCGAGGGCCGATATCGTCCTCAACGCCACCGCCTTCGCAGCCTCGGCGCCCGGACGCGCATGGACGGGTACGCCGCTCAATGCCTCAAGCGCGCCGGTCGTCCAGATCGCCTTCTCGCAATCGGCGCGAGAGACCTGGGCCGCATCCCCGCGCGGCTTCGGTCCGCGCGATCTCGCCATGCACGTCTCGCTGCCCGAGGTCGACGGGCGGATCATGGGGCGGGCGGTGTCGTTCAAGGGCTTGCGGACCTTCGATGAGCGGACCGAGGCGCCCTTGCTCGGACATGTGCCGGACGCGGGCCGCATCGCGCAGGCCTGCGATCTCGCCGCCGCCTGGGTGCGATTGGCGCGGACGCCGAAGGCCGAGCGACGCGTGGCGGTCGTTCTCAACGACGGTTCGGCCGGCGACGGCCGCCTCGGCTTCGCCGTCGGTCTCGATGCGCCGGCGAGCGTGGCCAAGATGCTGGCGGCGCTCGCGAAGGACGGCTACGCGATCGCGGACGCACCCGATGACGGCAGCGCTCTCGTCGCCGCCCTTCGCGATGGCGGGGCGTGGCTCTCGCCGAGTGCGTACGATGCCTTCCTGACGAGGCTGCCGGCCACTCTGCGCGACAGCCTCGCCGAGCGCTGGGGCGAGCCGGCGAGCGATCCGAGCTTCGACCCCGTTCGCGGCTTTCCCATCCGTGCAGTCCGTGTGGGCAACGCGATCCTCGCCGCGCAACCACCTCGTGCCCATGGCGAAGACGCCGCCTCGGCCGCCCATCACGATCCGGCCATTCCGCCGACCCACGCCTATGTCGCCTTCCACGCCTGGTTGCGCGAGGAGGACCCGCACGCCCTCGTCCATTTCGGCACCCATGGCAGTCTGGAATGGCTGCCGGGCAAGGCGACGGCGCTCTCGGAAGACTGCTGGCCGGAGGCGCTGTCGGGCGCGTTGCCGATCGTCTATCCCTTCGTCGTCAACGATCCCGGCGAGGCGGCACAGGCCAAACGCCGCCTGTCCGCCGTCACGATCGGGCACCTGACGCCGCCGCTGGCCGATGCCGAGGCGCATGGCCGGGTCGCGGTGCTGGAACGCCTCGTCGACGAATACTACGAAGCGTCCGGCGGCGATGCGCGGCGCGCGGAGATGTTGGCTCGCGACATCCTCATCGAGGCTGAGGGCGCCGGCGTCTCCCGCGACAGCGGTATCGAGGTCGGTGACGACGAGACGGCGGCCCTCACCAAGATCGACGCCTTCCTGTGCGATCTGAAGCGCTTGCAGGTGCGCGACGGGCTGCACGTCTTCGGCGAGCCACCCTCCGCCGAGAACGCCGAACGCCTGCTGCGAACGCTGCCCGCCGAAGCGGCCGCGGACCTGGGCGCCTCACCAGCCGCCGAGACCGCCGCCCTTCTCACCGCGCTCGACGGCCGGTTCGTACGCCCCGGCCCGGCCGGCGCGCCGACGCGCGGGCGGGCGGACGTGCTGCCGACGGGACGCAACCTCTATTCCGTCGACGGTCGCAGCGTGCCGACCCGCGCGGCCTGGACGCTCGGGCGCGCATCGGCCGAAGAGCTCGTGCGCGCCTATGCGCAAGAGCATGGCCGATACCCCCGCCGCATCGCGATGTCGGCCTGGGGCACGGCCAACATGCGCACCGGCGGCGACGATATCGCGCAGGCGCTGGCGCTGATGGGCGCGCAGCCGACATGGGACGCGGCCTCCCACCGGGTCGCCGGGTTCGAGGTCATCCCGACCGGCGCCCTCAAGCGCGCCCGCGTGGACGTGGTCTTTCGCGTCTCCGGCTTCTTCCGCGACGCCTTCCCGGCGCAGATGGACCTCATCGAGAGCGCGGCGCGCGCTATCGCGCTCCTCGACGAGCCGGCCGACGTGAACCCCCTGAAGGAACGCCTCGACGGCGACACGCTCTCGCCCACCGTCTTCGGCTCGGCCCCGCAAGCCTATGGCGCGGGCCTGCGCCCGCGGATCGAGCGCGGCGACTGGACGACCCGGGGCGATTTGGGCGAGGCCTTTCTCGGCGCCTCCGCCTTCGCCTATGGCGCCGGGCGCGAGGGAGAGGGCGCGATGGACGCGCTCCGCGCCAGTCTCATCGCCAGCGACGCCGTCGCGCACAACCAGGATCACCGCGAGGGTGATCTTCTGGAGACGACCGATTTCGCTGAGTTCGAGGGCGGGCTCGCCGCCTCCATCGAGACGCTGAAGGGCGCGGCCGTGCCCGTCTTCCATATGGACCACTCCGACCTGGAGCGCCCGCAGGCCCGCACGCTGGAGGCCGAGATCGCGCTCATCCTCCGCGGCCGGGCGACGAGCCCGCGCTGGATCGCCGCCATGCAGCGACACGGGCACAGGGGCGCGCAGGAGCTGGCGATCACCACGACCGCGCTCCTCGCCTTCGCCGCGACGACAGACGCCGTCGCCGACCATCAATTCGAGGCCCTGCACGAGGCCTATCTCGTCGACCCGGACGTGCGCGACTGGCTCGGCGACGTGAACCCCGAGGCCCGCCGCGAGATCGCCGCCCGCCTCGACGAGGCCATCAGGCGCGACCTCTGGCGCCCCCGTCGCAACAGCGCCGCCGACCATGTCGCGGGCCTGGCCCGAAAGGACGGCGCCCAAGACTGCCCAAGAGGAACTTGCCCAAAAGGAACGCGCCCATGTCTAGCGGCCTGCCCCATGACGACGCCCGCCACGCCAGGAAGATGGCGATCCGCAAGGAGGCGCAGGACAAGAAGCTGTCCGATAAGACGGTCGGCAAGGGCCTCCTCATCGTCCACACCGGCACCGGCAAGGGCAAGTCGACGGCCGCCTTCGGCATGGCCATGCGCATGATCGCGCAGTCGCGCGGGGAGGGCGTCCACGAGGGCCGCAAGGTCGGAATCGTCCAGTTCATCAAGGGTGCGTGGGATTCGGGCGAGCGCGAGGTGCTGGAGGCGTTCCCCGACGTCGTCGAGGTCCATGCCGAGGGGAACGGCTTCACCTGGGAGACGCAGGACCGCGCCAAGGACGTCGCCTCCGTCGAGGCCGCCTGGGCGCAGGCCGCGAGGATGCTCGCCGACGAAGCCTATGCGATGGTCATCCTCGACGAGCTCAACATCGCGCTTCGCTACGACTACATCGCGCTCGACAAAGTGATCGAGACGCTGGCCGCGCGCCCCGCGATGCAGCACGCCGTCGTCACGGGCCGGAACGCGAAGCCCGAGCTGATCGAGGCGGCCGATCTCGTCACCGAGATGACGCTCGTCAAGCATCCCTTCAAGGAACAGGGCATCAAGGCGCAGGCGGGTGTCGAGTACTGAGACCGTCCGCGTCGTCCTCTCTGGATGCTCCGGCGCCGGCAAGTCGAGCCTGATCGACGCGATGGCGCGGCGTGACTATCGGACGGTGCCCGAAGCCGGCCGGCGCGTTGTCGCGACCGGGCCGACGCCGTGGGACGACCCGGCCGGCTTCGTCGCATCCGCTGCCGCCCTCGCGGCCGAGGACTATGACCGCGCGCCGCCCGGCCTTTCGCTCTTCGACCGGAGCCTCGTCGATCTCGTGAGCTATCTCGCCTTCAAGCACCTGTCCACGCCGCTGGCGTTGCGCGAGATCGTGGCCGCCCGCCCTTATGCGAAGACGGTGGTCTGGGCGGAGCCCTGGCCGGAGATCTACGTGGACGATGGCGCGCGGGGCAAGGCGTTCGGCGCGGCTCGTCGCGAAGCCGAGGCGCTGGCGGCGGCCTATGACGCCCTCGGCTATCGCCGCCTGGTCCTGCCGGCCGTTCCGCTCGCGGAACGCGCGGACTGGCTTGCCGACACACTAGCCGACACACGTGCCGGCCTGACGCCATGATGCGCTGCAGCCGACCCTCCTTCCGTTCACGGAGGGCATGCGTTCCCGAGCGAACGCAGCATTCAGCCCCTGGCGGCCGAGCCGACCGCTTCGAGGTCCTCCACGCGCCCGGCCATGATGGCGCGAAGGTTCGCCGTCACCCGCTCGATCGGCCAGTCCCACCACGCGACCGCGAGGAGGCGTGCGATGACATCGTCGGCGAAGCGCATGCGCACCACCCGTGCCGGATTGCCGCCGACGATGGCGTAGGGCGGCACGTCCTTCGTGACGACCGAGCGGGCCGCGACGATCGCGCCCGACCCGATCGTGACGCCGGGCATGACGAGCGCCTCGTGGCCGAACCAGACGTCGTGACCGACGACCGTGTCGCGCGCGGGCGGCAGATCCATGAGGAGGTCCATGGCCTCGGCCCATCCGGCACCGAAGATCGGGAACGGAAAGGTCGAGACGCCGTCCATGCGATGGTTGGCGCCGTCCATGATGAAGGTCGTGCCGGTCGCGAGCGCGCAGAAGCGGCCGATCCGCAGCACGTCGCCGCGCATCTCGTGGTGGTGGAGCACGTTCTCGCTCTCGAACCGCGCCGGCCCGCGCCTGTCGTCATAGTAGCTATAGTCGCCGACGACGATGTTGGGCCGCGCCACGATCGCCTTGAGGAAGGCGAGCGAGGGCGCGTGCGGCAGCGGCTGACGGATGGACGGATCGGGTGCGGGCATCGGCGCGGTCTCGTGTCTGATTGTCATCCCCGAGATACAACGTCGTGAAAACGCCCGCCATCATGCTGCAAGGGACCGGGTCGAATGTCGGCAAGTCGGTGCTCTGCGCGGGGCTCTGCCGGGTCTTCGCGCGGCGGGGCCTGCGGGTGCGCCCGTTCAAGCCGCAGAACATGTCGAACAATGCCGCCGTCACCCGCGACGGCGGCGAGATCGGGCGGGCGCAGGCGCTGCAGGCGCGGGCCTGCGGGGTTGCGCCGAGCCTTCACATGAACCCGGTTCTCCTGAAGCCCGAATCGGAGGTCGGCAGTCAGGTCGTCGTGCAGGGGCGCGTCGTCGGGCGCGCTCGGGGGGCGGACTATGCGCGGATGAAGGCGGGGCTGATGCCGGCGGTGCTGGAGAGCTTCGCGGTCCTCTCCGGCGAGGCCGATCTCGTGATCGTCGAGGGGGCGGGCTCGGCATCGGAGGTGAACCTGCGCGCCGATGACATCGCCAATATGGGCTTCGCGGCGACGGCGGATCTGCCCGTCCTTCTCGTCGCCGATATCGACCGGGGCGGCGTGATCGCGAGCGTCGTCGGCACGCATGCGCTGCTGCCGGGCGATGAGCGGGCACGGGTGCGGGGCATTCTGACGAACCGGTTCCGGGGCGATCCGGCGCTCTTCATCGAGGGCGAGCGCATCATGGCCCGGCGCACAGGCTGGCCATCGCTCGGCGTCGTGCCGTGGTTCGCCGCGGCGAGCCGTCTGCCGGCGGAGGATTCGGTCGATCTCGCCGCTCGGAGCGGGAGGGGCGAGGGGTTGCGCATCGTCGTCCCGCAGCTACCGCGTATCGCCAATTTCGACGATCTCGATCCGCTGCGTCTGGAGCCCGGCGTCTCGGCCGAGATCGTATCGCTCGATCGGTCGTTGCCGCCCGAGACCGACCTCGTCCTCTTGCCGGGCTCCAAGGCGACGCTCGCCGACCTGAAGGCGCTGCGTGCCGCCGGTTGGGATATCGACATCGCCGCCCATGTACGGCGGGGCGGGCGTGTGCTCGGCCTCTGCGGCGGCTACCAGATGCTGGGCCGCGCCTTGAGCGATCCGGACGGGCTGGAGGGGCCGGCGGAGACGGTGCCAGGGCTCGGCCTTCTCGACGTAGAGACCGTGATGGCGCCGCAAAAAGCGCTCACCGAAGTGATGGCTAAAGCGATCGATGGCGGCGCGGACGTGCGCGGCTACGAGATGCATCTCGGCCGCACGGAGGGACCGGACCGCTCACGGCCGTTCCTGACGATCGACGGACGCGCGGAGGGTGCGCGGAGCGCCAATGGGCGCGTGGTCGGCACCTATGTACACGGGCTCTTCGTAGCGGATGCGTTCCGGCGGGACTATCTGGCCGCGCTCGGTGCGGGGAGCGACCTCGCCTACGACGCCGTCATCGAGGAGACGTTGGATGCGCTGGCGGACCATCTCGAAGCCTCGGTCGATATCGAGGCCATAGCGAAGATCGCCGGCCTATAGCGAGGCGAGGATGAGGATGCCGAGCGCCAGGGCCGCGAGGAGTATGCAGGCCGTGACGAAGAGGTCGAGCGCGCGGCGAAGATCGCCCGTGCGCACGTCGCGGCGCCCGGCGGCGTTCATCCAGGCGCCCTCGACCCTGCGCTCGCCATAGCGTCGCGGCCCGGCGAGGGCGAGGCCGAGCGCGCCGCCCATCGCGGCCTCCGGCCAGCCGGCATTGGGAGAGGTGTGGCGCGGCGCGTCGGCGCGCATGGCGGCCAGGGCGCTTCGCCAGCGCATCCGTCGACACGCGGCCGCCAAGACGACCAGCCCGCCGGCCAACCGCGCGGGCACGAGGTTCACGGCATCGTCCAGGCGCGCCGCCGCCCGACCGAAATGGAGGTGGCGGGCGGTCCTGTGGCCGATCATGCTGTCGGCCGTGTTGATGGCCTTGTAGGCGACGAGGCCGGGCAGTCCGCCGAGCGCGTACCAGAAGGCCGGCGCGACGACGGCGTCGGAGAAGTTCTCGGCCAGCGACTCGATGCCCGCCCGCACGACGCCCGCGAGATCGAGCGTTTCGGGATCGCGTCCGACGATGTGGGCAATGGCGGAGCGCCCGCCCGGCAGTCCGCGTGCGAGCAGCCCGTCCAGCACCGCCTCGACATGCTCGTAGAGGCTACGCTGGGCGATGAGCGTGCTCGCGAGCGCGCCCTCCACGACCCAGCCGAGGGGAAGCAGGCGCAGGCCCGCCGTCAGGAGCCCGCCCAACGCGAGCGCGGCGAGAACGAGTAGGACGACGAGGATCAAGCCCCGCCTTCGCCGTGTGGCATCGCCGATCGCGGCGGCCGCCGGATTGAACCGCCCGTCCGCCCAGCCGATCGCCCGGCCGATCCACACCACCGGATGCGGCACACGCGCCCACAGACGAGCGGGGTCGCCCACGGCAGCGTCGATGCCCAGCGCGACGAGGAGGGCGAGCAGGTTCCAGGTCCAGAACATGGCGGGTGGGGGAGGGGCTCGGTGGGACGCGGTGGCTCGCACAGTCCTGCGACCGGGACGAGGGTGCGTCAAGCCGCTAGAGCACGTCCTGCAGACCTTGGCTTAGCCCGACGCCCTCTCCCCGTCGTCATTCTCGGGTCGGTGCCCGAGAATGACGGCTTGGGTTTGACTTACCCACCTGACCAAGCTCTCCAGACCAAGCTCTGCCGGAACCACTCTCAGGTCCGCTCAGGGCGAAAGGCGCGCTTCGTACTCAAGAATGGGCGAGGGCCGGTCGGAGGACACGCGATGTGCGTCGGTCGCACTTGTCGCCGGACGGGGTGAGCGATAGGCCTCGCGGCATCTGCCCATAAAGGCTCCCCCAGCTCCCGACCCCCGAGTTCGCCCATGTCCGCATCCACGACCCTCTACGTCTGCGCCACGTGCCGTCCGGCCGACCACGACGACGCGCAACCGCGCCCGGGCGCCAGGCTCGCGGCCGAGGTCGCGGCGCTGGCGGAGGCGTCCGGCGATGCGATCACCGTGAAAGCGGTCCAGTGCCTCAGCGTCTGCAAGCGGCCCTGCGCGGTGGCCGTGTCGGGGTGCGACAAGTTCACCTATGTCGTCGGCGATGCCGAACCTGGCGTCCACGCAAAGGATCTGGTCGATTTCGCCCTCGCCCATGGTGCGAGTGCGGACGGCGTGACGGTCTGGCGGGAGCGGCCTCAGATCGTCCGGAAGTCCGTGATCGCGCGCATCCCGGCTCTCGGTCAGGCCTCGTCGCTCGTCGGAGAGCCGAACATGTCGCTTCTCGAATCGACAGATGTGCCCTCGCCAAAGCCCAGCTGACGCGCTATCTGTGTTGCACCGCAGCATTTCGCTGGTCCGGTCGAGAGGTTTCCAGGCATGGCGAAGGCGCTGACGGATATGACGATGGGTGCGGACACGGCCAAGGCCGCGATCGGCTCCTGGTTCGACGCGGCCAATATGGGCCTGGAGGCCGGTGCGGTGATCGGCTATCGGATGTTGCAGGCCTCGCAGGTCAATCCCTTCACAGACCCGCTCGGCGCCTCGCTCGCCGCACTCGAGATGAACCGCATGGTGACCGAGAAGGCGCTGACGAGCCTGCAGGTGATGGCCCGTGCCGGTCATGCCGATCCGCTGGCGCCGATGCGTGCGCAGGTCAGTGCCAACCGGCGTCGTCTGGCGCGGTAACGCCCCATGCCGTTCCCCGAGCGTAGCGCCCTCGACGCCAGCACCCGCGGCCGCACCGCCCTTGGCGCCGACTATGCCGGTCGCCTCGTGAACGGCAGCCTCGACGCGGACCCGGCGCAAGCTCGGCTCGTCGCGAAGCTGGCCGCGCTCGAGGCGCGCCTCGCCGACCATCGCCTCGCCCGCAAGGGAAGCGCGCTCGGCTGGCTCTTCGGCCGCAAGAAGACGGAGCCGGTGCGCGGCCTCTACATCTGGGGCGGGGTCGGGCGCGGCAAATCGCTTCTGATGGACCTCTTCTTTCGCCATGCCCCGGTGAAGCGGAAGCGCCGCGCGCATTTCCACGCCTTCATGGCCGACGTTCACGACCGGCTGCATGGGATGCGAAAGCGCGTTCTCGATGGCGACAGCGAGGCCGAAGACCCCATCCTTCCCGTGGCAGACGCCATTGCCGACGAGGCCTGGCTCCTCTGCTTCGACGAGTTCTTCGTCTCCGATATCGCCGACGCGATGATCCTCGGCCGGCTCTTCACGCGCCTCTTCGAGCGCGGCGTCGTGGTCGTCGCGACCTCCAACATCGCGCCCGACGGGCTCTATGCGAAGGGCCTCAACCGGCCCCTCTTCGAGCCGTTCATCGCGACGCTGAAGACGCATTGCGAGGTCCTGGCGCTCGCCGACGGCGCCGACTACCGGCTGGACGGCCTGCGCGGGCTCACCGTCTGGCACGCCCCCCTCAGTGCCGAGACGGGCACCGAGATGGACAGGCTCTGGTCGCTGATCGCGCCCGATGCCGCGCCGCGCGACCTCACCGTGAAGGGCCGCGCCCTCGCCCTTTCGTCCGTGTCTGGACGTGCTCTGCGCATGACGTTCGACGAAGCCTGCCGCGCGCCCCTCGGCCCCAACGACTTTCTCGCCATTGCCGAGAGCTTCGATCTCCTCATGCTCTGCGACATTCCAAAGGTCTCCGCGTCCGAGCGCAATGCCGCCCGGCGCTTCACCTCGCTCATCGACGCCGTCTACGAGGCCCGCCTGACGCTCCTCGCCTCGGCCGAGACGGAGCCGGCGCAGCTCGTGCCCGCTGGCGACGAGGCCTTCGCCTTCCAGCGCACCGCGTCCCGTCTCGAAGAGATGCGCTCGGCCGACTATCTCGCCGCGTCGAAGGGGAGGGGGCTGCTCGATCTCGGCTAGAGCCGTTCCAGCGGCGATGCGATAGCACCGCAGCGTAAGGAACCGCGCAGAAACAAAGCGCTAGAGCGTGTTCGGTGAATGGATAGGAACCGGACGCGCTCTAGGGTCCGCCAGGGAACCGTAGACGCGCATGACGGGCGGCCCCAGCGCCCCGCGCAGGGGCCTTGGGTGACCCGAGGCGCTCCGCTCGCGTCGTCTCGGCCCTTGGCCAAAGCGCCGCGATGGCCTGCGCGCTTCTCGCGAGCGAAACGCCTCGGGTCATCGTGCATGCCTCCAGTTCTCTATCGGACCCTCGCGGCTCGCTTGTTCGCCGGCGGCAGAGGCGCTAACACCACACCCGACATATTGCGCCGCACCCGAAGGAGATTCCACCATGGCTCGCAACAAGATCGCCCTCATCGGCGCCGGACAGATCGGCGGCACGCTCGCCCACCTCGCCGGCCTGAAGGAGCTGGGCGACATCGTCCTCTTCGACATCAACGAGGGCGTCGCCAAGGGCAAGGCGCTCGATCTCTACGAATCCTCGCCCGTCGACGGGTTCGACTCCAAGCTCGAGGGCGCGGCTTCCTACGAGGCGATCGAGGGCGCGGACGTCGTCATCGTCACGGCCGGCGTGCCGAGGAAGCCCGGCATGAGCCGCGACGACCTCTTGGAGATCAACCTCAAGGTCATGGAGCAGGTCGGCGCGGGCATCGCGAAGTTCGCGCCCGATGCCTTCGTCATCTGCATCACCAACCCGCTCGACGCCATGGTCTGGGCGCTCCAGAAATCGTCCGGCCTGCCGGCCGAGAAGGTCTGCGGCATGGCCGGCGTGCTCGACTCCAGCCGGTTCCGCACCTTCCTCGCCATGGAGATGAACGTCTCGGTGGAAGACGTGACGGCCTTCGTCCTCGGCGGTCACGGCGACACGATGGTGCCGCTGACGCGCTACTCGACCGTCGCCGGCATCCCGCTGCCCGACCTCGTCAAGATGGGCTGGATGACGCAAGCCGCGCTCGACGGCATCGTCCAGCGCACCCGCGACGGCGGTGCCGAGATCGTCAAGCTCCTCCAGACCGGCTCCGCCTTCTATGCGCCCGCCGCCTCCGCCATCGAGATGGCCGACAGCTACCTCAAGGACAAGAAGCGCGTCCTCCCCGCCGCCGCACAGCTGACCGGCCAGTACGGCGTGCAGGATCTCTATGTGGGCGTGCCGACCGTCATCGGCGCGGGCGGCATCGAGAAGGTCGTCGAGATCAGCCTCGACCGGGCCGAGCAGGCCGAGTTCGACGCCTCCGTCCAGGCCGTGCGCGATCTCGTCGAGGCCTGCAAAGGCATCGCGCCCGACCTCGGCAAGGGCTGATCGCACCGGCCTGACATGTCGCTTGTGGGACGGAAAGCGGGTGCGTTTCCTATCCGAGCAACATGAGCGACCAGCAGAGACCCGTGCCGCCGTGGAGGCGCGGGTCGCCCACGCGGTGGACGCGAACCCGTGGCTGCGCCGACGTCAATAGTCGTCCGCGCCGACCTGAGCCGCGATGACGATGGCCAGTTGAAGGACGAGGCCGGCAATCCGAAGCCTCTTGGCCTTCAGCAGCGCCGCCCCACCGATGCACTAAGAGGGGGCAGGGTCGCGGGGCGCATGTTCGAGCCGCTTCTGTAAACGTTGGTTCGGCCCCCACCCTTTCATCCTCGTCATCCTCGGGCAACGACCGGAGGATCGAGAGCGGCGACCGTCTCGCTCTGATCGTAGGCGAACCATCGCATCGCGTGCGATCGGTTAGGAGGTCAAACGCAGGTTTAGCCAAGTGCGCCCTGGAATCTCGGCTCGGTGCTCGGAACCGCTCAACTGAAACAGCAGGCCGCATGGCAGACGTCGGTTCCCATGAGGTGCAGGACGTCTCCGCAGAGACGATCCCGTCCCTCAGGGCGTCGGCCGTTCGTCGAGGACCTTCTGAACGAAGACCAGCGTGAGCCATCGCCCGAACTTCCGGCCTACTTCCGGCATTCGCCCCGTCTCGACGAAGCCTGCGCGTTCGTGCAGCGCCAGACTCGCGACATTCCCGGCCTCGAGCCCACCGACAAGGACGTGGAGCCCGTCCGCCCGGGCCCGCACGATGAGCGCGTCGAGAAGGCGGCGACCAACCCCCCGGCCTTGCGCGCCGGGCGCGACATAGACGGAGTGCTCGCCCGTTCCCGCAAAGCCTGCGAAGGGCCGGAACGAACCATAGCTCGCATAGCCGAGAACCGCGCCATCACCCCCCTTCGCGACGAGCACCGGAAAGCCCTCGGCGATGCGCAGGCCGAACCAGTCCGACATCTCGGCCTCGCTGCGCTCGCTCTCGTGAAAGACGGCCGTCGTCTCCCGAACGGCCTGATTGAGAATGCCCCGGATTGCACCAAGATCGCTTGGCGCCGCATCCACGATCCGCACATCCTCGCGCAGCCAAACTTCGTTCAAGACGCGTCTCCCCGACGAACGCCGCCCGGACCCGACTCCGACGGACGCATTGGAACGCGTTCGCTGAACCGAGGCCCAGTGAAAGCCGTTCCGCAACCCGGCATAGTCGCCCGATCTGAGTCACAGCGGCAAACGCGCTTCGGCCGGGAGGGCTTCGAACGGCATCAACCCCCTCTCGCCCCATCTT
Source organism: uncultured Alphaproteobacteria bacterium (assembly GCA_963842125.1). Lineage (GTDB taxonomy): Bacteria > Pseudomonadota > Alphaproteobacteria > Rhizobiales > CAWCWK01 > CAWCWK01. Next base: position 1,381,924 of record CAWJFE010000001.1, read on the forward strand.
GCAACCCCTGCCAGACCTCGGTAGACAACCGCCCTCGGATGGGGCGTCGCCAAGTGGTAAGGCAGCGGCTTTTGGTGCCGCCATTCGCAGGTTCGAATCCTGCCGCCCCAGCCAACTTTTCGGAAAAGTCCCGCGCGTTCCGTGGCTTGCGCGTCTCGCGAGACACTACTCCATCTCGAGGTCCACACGCAAGGTCCACCAGAGGCGGAGCTTGACTCCTTGGAACAAGTCATGAACATTCGCTCTCAGGGTGCGAGGCTCGTCTTTCGTCGCCGGATCCCAAGGGATCTCGTGCAGCGCCTCGGTCGACGCGAGATCGTGCGGTCGCTGCGGACGCACCGGGCGTCGGAAGCCCGGCGTAGGGCCCGCCTGCTTTGGTCCGACACGGAGCGCGTATTCGCTATGGTTCGAGGCGACGAAGGACTGACTCCTGAGGACTGCCAGCGGTTGCTCGCCGCCGTGCGGGTGCGGTGCGATCATGCCGACGAGGTGCGGCTGGCTCAGCGGGGCTCGCTGTTCGACCATACCGGCCCCGCACCGGTCGATGCGGACGCGATCGTCTGCGAGGTCTACCGGGACGAAATTCGCGACGCTCTGGCTCGGAACGACACGGCGGAGTTTCACGGCAGCGTGCCAGATTACGCCGCCGAACTCGGCCTTACGATTCGGTCAGGGACACTCGCTGAGACGATGGCCGCCCGGGTCATCATGCGTGGGGTAGCGGATAGCTACGAAGCGTTCATCGTCCGCTTTAACCAGAAGACGCTCCCATACCTGCATCACTCTGAAGACAACCTTGCTTCTGAGGACTGTACTGATTCGGAGGGCGACGACGTTGGGGTCGCGGGCGCCGTGGGCCAATTTGAACCCACGCCGGAAGATCAGGCACTCATCGATGATGCGATGGGCGTGTCATCACGACTGCACACGGATGGTTCCGTCGTGTCAAAGGTCGACGGTTTAGCGAGCGATCTGGACAACGAGATGTTCGTCGGCGACTCCGAGCCGGAAGGGCAGCCGCGAGCGGCAAGCCCTTACGGGTCGACCCTGCAGGACCTCTGGCCGCTGTTCACCGCCGACATGGTGAAGACCAAAAAATGGGGTCGGGATCAGGCCCGTCAGTCGCGTGCAACAGCCCTCGCCTGGGCATCCCTCTTTCCGGAATTAGACTTCGGAAAGATCGGCACGCGGCATGGGGCTGACTTCCAACGCGTCATGCTCTCCCTACCAGCGCTCTATTCGAAGCTAGTGTGTTGGCGAGGACGACCGCTTCGCCAGGTCGCCGAAGAGCGCGAGAGGATCATGGCCGGCGATGGGACCCGTCTGGCGTCATTGACATGGAGCAACAAGGGGAAGACGCCGGACTTGAAGCGGCTGTCGGCAGCGACGTTCAATCGCCATATCTCGGCACTGTCCCGCTTCTGGGAGTGGGCCCGCCAGAACGAGCACGTGGCGCGGGACGCCCCCAACCCCGTACGCAACCTTTGGCTTTCGACCGACCAAGATACGCCTGTAGAAGAAGGTGGTAGCGCGATTCGACCGATCTGGACCGAACAGGACCTGCATAAGTTGTTCAGTTCTCCGCTCTACGTGGGGTGCAAATCCCCCCACCGGCGGCACGTCGCAGGGAGTCTCATCATTCGCGGCGCACTGTTCTGGCTGCCGCTGATTGCGGCAACGACAGGCATGCGAAGGGAGGAGATCGCACAACTTGCCGTCGGAGACGTGAAGCAGGATCCGGAGACGGGGATCTGGTACTTCGACCTGACGCGGCGATCCCTGCGGTTGAAGAACAAGGAAAGCAGACGGCTCGTACCGCTCCCGGACGGGCTGCTGGCACTCGGCTTCATCGATCAACTTGTCGTTGGACGCGCCGTCGACGAACAGGTATTCTTGGAACTGAAGCCGAACCAGAAAGGAGTATATGGAGACGGCGTCGGCAAACGCTTCGGTCGCTACCGTGCCCATATTGGTTTGACGGACGCCATGCTCGACCTTCACGCCCTCCGCCATACAGTTGCGACGAACCTCAACCGCGCGGGCGTCCCTCAGTCGCACGGTGAAGAGCTGCTCGGTCATAGGTCGGAGGCGAGACGAAGCGCCTTTGCGGTTTATGACAAGGGTGCGACCTTGCAGATCTTGAAGGAGGCGCTGGATCGTTTGCCAGCCCCATGGCTCAGGCACGTCCCGCCGTTTGTAGAGACGCTCTGAGGCGTTCTGAAGCTGGGCTGGCAACTCGGGCCCGCGCGTGTCCTTCGGACAGGAATGCGGCTCGCTGACCTTCCAACGTCGTTTGCAGTCGATGGCTGACGTAGCGATCCTGCCGCCAGGCAGCGGAAATGACCAGTAAGTCTTGGTCATTTGCGCGAGAATACGTCGTCGTCGGGTACGCAGGTCAGGCTGAGCGCTTGCGGCTCCTTGTGTCCGACGTAGTCCGGGGCGAGTTCGGTTCATGATCGGGGTCGATCGCTCTTAAGGTCTAGCCGGTCTGCTTTGTGTTCGGCTAGATTTGAAGACAATCAATATCAGGAGGTATCTTCTGATGTACGATCCAGTTGTCTGCGGCCGTCTCGCGCCCATGAAGGAGAGGTCAGAGATCGGTAAGTTCTCTGCGCACGGCCGACGTGCGGGGAGCTATGATTACTCTCACTGCTCGGAGAGCCGCCGATCTCTCGTGATCGCCGGCGTCGATGCGCGCTATGCCGACCTGATCCCCGACGCCTTCGACGCCCTTCGCGCCACCGATGTGGTCACCGAAGCCGTCGACGCCCATCACTGGGGAGGTGCGTCCATCGCGACCGAGCTTGTGCTGCAGGTCTCCCAGGGGGCTTTGCACTGGGCCGGCGAGTTTGGCATGCATGTGCCACTGCGAAGTGAGGCCCTTGCCGAGCCTGAGCAGGACCGACGGGCGGAGGCCAGAGCAGAGAGGGCTGATCAGCCTCCCCCGCCATGGCTCGTCCAGTTTGGACCCGATGCCCATGACCAGGCCGACAAGAAGGGCGAGCTGGCGCAGCTGACGCCCGCGTCGCAGCGGTTGCTCCTGACGGCCGACACGTTCGTCGCCAAGTGGAACGAGGCCCGTGACGGCCTGCGCGATGAGGAGCTAGTCCGATTTGATCGGTTCGATCCGCGGCGGGTTCACGACTGGGTGGTGACGAATCTCGAAGGCCTCGCCGCAATGCCGAACTGCCATGTGGCATGCTGGCGCCTCGACGCAGACGAGACGACGCCGCACATACATGCGGTTTTGCTGCCAACGGCGTTTCACCATGGTAAGAGCTACGCCAGCCATCGCACGCTCTTCAACGGGATGGGCGGGAAGCATCAGCTGCAGAACTACTTGGGCCAAGTGAACGCACCGCTCGGTATCCGCCGCGGCGAGCTACGCGAGGTCACGCAGTCTAGCCATGTCGCGCCTAAGCTCTACAAGAAGATCGAGGACAAGAAGGCCGAACTAGCGAGCGCAGAGCAGGCCTTGGCCGCTCGCCAAAGCGAGCTGGATGTGCTCGCGGCAGAGATCGCCGCGGCTCGGCTGCGTATCGAGGAGGCCGAGCAGGCGAAGCGCACGCGCGAGGCCGAGGCAGCGGAACAGCGCGTCGGGCAGGCCGAGTGGTTGGCCGAGGAGGCGATCGAGCGCGCCGAGATAGCCGAACGGCAGGCAGCCGAACTCATGAGAGAGGCGGACGCGGCGAATGCGCAGGCCGAGGCGATGATGCGGGAGGCCGAGGACAGGCGGAAGCAGGCCGACGCGTCGCTAAAGCGGGAGGCGCACCGGACGCAGCGGGTCGATGCCTATGCCTTCGATGTCCATGCTTTGGCGCGAAGTGTTCTGGAAGGGGCCGAACCGGCGCGGCCGATCCTTCTCGCGGACGAAGAGACGCCGGAGGACGCGGCGATCATTCTGACCAAGATAGCGGAGGCCAGCGGACGGATGCAGCGGCACCTGAGGCGACCGCTCCAGGCCACGCCCGATCCCGAGCTCGAAGCGTATCTGGAGGAGCGGTGGACCGGACGCATGGCCGTCGGCCCGCCATAAGACTGCCTTCGGTGCGGAACGGATCAAGTGGGCCCGACGGTCGCATCGGTGGCAGGTTCAAGGTTTGCCGACCGTCCAAGGTCAGGCCTCTCGACGACGGCAGCAACATCGGCTTCGTGAAGGAGCCGTGCGACCTCGTCCGGCTCGAGGTAGCCGGCGGCGTCGAGCGCGCCCGCCAGCCGTTCGATCCGTGTGGCATTCTGCTGGACTAGACGTCGCGCGCGGGTCTGTGCCGCCCCCAGCACCGACTGGATCGGTTCCGTTGCGCGGTGCACGACGATCTCGAACTCGCGCGCACTGTCGATCGGACCGAGCCAGACAGGCGTATCGCCGACGAGCCCCCACGCGGCGACGGCCTTCGCAGCCAGCCCAGTGGCGCATGCCAGGTCGCTGTTTGCGTTGCCTCCAGCGCCGGCACTGACCGAGTCGAGGAAGTGCCGCTCGGCCTCGCGGCCAGCAAGGAGGTGGGCAACATGATCCTGCACCCGAACCCATCGCTTGGGGCAGGCCATCGGCGCAGGGATGCGCGCGAGCCCGAGGCGTGTCACGTCGACGACAGCGCGATAGCAGCAGCCCTGGCACCTGACTTTCAAGGGCACGTCCTCCCTATGCCGCCGTTCTGTCGGCAGTGGGTTAGCTCGACGCCACGAGACGGGCTTTGGCAGACGGCGCACCGGGTCCGGATCCCGCGCAACCGGTTGCACGGCGCCAGGATAAGGGTGAAGGGCTTCACCGGCATGGCCGCTGTTCTGGCGCAGCGCGCGTTCCTGCACCGAAAGGTGAGATAGGCGCCGAGACGGACGGCTCGGCCGAGATCGAGAATTGGTTGCCCATGGGCGGACAAGAGCCGACCACGGTGCACCCCTTCGTCCGCATTTATCAGCGTGACGGCGAACGCGGGATCTGCGTCACCCGATGGCCAGGTAATGGGGGACGTATCGGGCAGGCCAGCGAAGTGCTTTGTACGCCGGGCCGTGATGGCGTCACACTGCGATCCGGACTGAATGAGGCGACGGCGATGTGCGGACGATTCCGGCTCGAAACCGATTGGCTCGAGATCGCGCGGACCTTCGACCTGGCCGAGACCGAGCGAGGCCGGAACACGCCCGCACGCTACAACATCGCCCCGTCGCAGGACGTACTCATCATCGGGCAAAAGGATGGCGAGCGCGTGGTGCGCGAGGCCCGCTGGGGCTTGGTGCCGAACTGGGCCAAGCCGGATGCCAGTCGTATGCCGAAGCCGATCAACGCCCGCGCCGAGACCGTCGAGACCGGGCCGATGTTCCGCAGCGCCTTTCGCGCTGGACGCTGCCTCGTGCCGGCCGATGGCTGGTACGAATGGACGAAGGAGCTGGATGGAAAGCAGCCGCACCTCATCCAGCGAGAGGATGGGACACCGTTCGCCTTTGCTGGCATTGCGGCGCGGAACGAGGCGCAGGGCCTCTTGTCGATCGCGATCATCACCGTGCCGGCCGCTGAGGGCATCGCGGCCATCCACCCCCGCATGCCGGCCGCCCTGCGCCCCGATCTGCGCGCGGCTTGGCTTGACCCCGCAACGCCTGCGTCCGACGCGCGTAGCCTACTCGAGGAGGTCGAGACTGCGTTCGTCCATCACCCTGTTTCGCGGGCGATCAATTCAGCGTGCCATAGCGAGCGTCCCGAAGCCTTGAATTCTGCGTGATGCGGGCCTTCTCAGAGCATATCGTGCCCGGCCAGTTCCCGATAAAGGTCCTGCACGCTCTTGCGGGGCTCGGCCACCCGATCTCGCATACCACCGCAGCGAGCCGCGATCTCCAACGCTTCGAGCGCGGCGTCGTAGCGGATCGCCGCTCCGAGGAACTCGCTCCGCGCACGTGCCCGATCCGTGGGGCGTGGCGGTGCGAGCTTTGGCGTGGCGACGATGATCTGCATAGGCGGGCTCTTTCAACGAAAGAGCGTCACTTTAAGCGATCCTCAGGCCGGGAACGGCAACATCGGTTGCTGACGAATGTGTGTGAGGATCAGATCAGCGCGGCCCAGAGATAGAACCCGAGCAGCCCAAGAACCAGCACGACGATGATGGCCCACGTGCTGCGCGACCCCTCGGTGGTGTAGTGGTTGTCCGGCCCGGTGCGGTAGTCCCATCCTCCGCGCTCGCCCTGCCTCTTCGGGCGGATCGGCTCGCCGTGCGGGCCTCTTTCCATCAGCGCAGGCCCTTGGACTGCCTGCGAAGAGTGGTCCGGTCCCAAGGTTAGCCGATCCGCGTTTCTGACGCCATGACCGCCCCGGGAGGGAGGCGCAGCGTAGCGAAGCCGAGCGGACGGGGCGGCCATGGCGTTCTCGCCTCTTCGGGCCCCGGGATCGTCTCCGGTGCCGGCGGCCGATAGCCTAGCGACGAGTGCGGGCGCTGCCGGTTGTAGTGATCGCGCCACCAGCCGGTCACGGCCCTGGCCTCGGCGATCGTTTCGAACACCTCCCCGTTCAGCAGTTCATCTCGCAAACGGGCATTGAAGCTCTCGATGTAGCCGTTTTCCCACGGGCTGCCAGGCTCGATGTAGAGCGTGCGAATGCCGAGCCGGCCTAGCCAGGCCCGCAGGGCCTTGGCGATGAACTCCGCGCCGTAACACCTTCGGAATGACGTGCTGACGGAGGCCATGACAGCCTGCGTAGCCCTCACGCGCGCAGCAGGCGGTCATGGCCGGGCCTCGGGTCTCTACAGTGGTTTTGCACGAACCACACGGCAGAGGAGACCGACCATGACCATCGACGACGTTACACGAGCTCAGCCGGTTCTCGTAGGCATCGATATCGCCAAGAATCGGCATGAGGTCCTCATCGACGTCCCGGAAGGAAGCGCCGGCGAGCGGCTCACGATACTCAACACGCGCGACCGAGTTCGAACGCCTGACGGCATTGCTGCGCGAGCACGGGCGACCCGTTCGCGTGGCGTTCGAGGCGACGGGCAACTACCACCGGGCGCTGGCCTATCACTTGACCAGGCCGGCTTCGAGACCAAGCTGATCTCGTCGGTCGGATTGGCGCGAACCCGCGAGGCTCTTCACAACGGGTGGGACAAGAACGATCCGAAGGACGCGCAGGTCATCCTGCATATGCTGACCATCGGCGCCGAACAGTTCTACCACGACCCCCTCGTCCAGGGCACGAACGACATCCAGGAACTGTCCAAGACCCATGACATCGTTTCAAAGTCGAAGACGGCGCTGTGGCACCGGATTCTGACCCACTATCTGCCGCTCTATTTTCCAGAAGCCGATCGCTTCCATCGCAGTTCGCGAAGCGACTGGTTCCTCGCCTTTCTCGAACGCTATCCCTCACCGCACTTCATCTCGACCATGAGCCGCGAGGCCTTTATTGCGGACGCCTGGGACGTCGTCGCGCGCAAGGTGTCGAAAGAGCGTTTGCTGACAGACATCTACGAGACGGCCGCAACCTCCGTTGGTCTACCCGTCGAACCAGATAGCGATGCGATCCGGATGTTCCGCATGGTGCTGGCCGAAGGACGCAGCCTTATCGAGCAACGCAACCGGATCGAGGCCCGAGCCATCGCTGCTGTCCGAGACGACGACTACCGGCTCTTGTGCACGATCCCCGGGATCGGACCGATCAATGCGCTGACGATCCTTGCCGAAGCCGGTGATCTGCGTCGCTTTCGTCATCACCGGCAGTTCCTGAAGTTCTGCGGCATGGACCTGGCGACCGTCCGCTCCGGCACGTTCCGCGGCCAGACCAAGTTGTCGAAATACGGCAATGCCAGACTTCGACGGACCCTCTGGATGGCGGGGCATGTCGCCATCATGCAGACGCACCAACAGCTTCCGCGACAAGTTCGAGCGCTATATCGCCAAGGATCGGCACAACGCCCATCTGCGACGTAAGGCGTACACAGCCATCGCCGCCAAGATGGCCCGCACAGCTCATGCGGTCATCAAAGGTGGTGAACCCTATCGTCCCTTCTTCGAGGGGACGATCCACGGCGGAAGGACCCTTCTCTGATAGGGCCGTAGAGGCGCCGATCCATCGGACGGTGACCTCGTAGATAATGTTCAGGCCTTCCGCTCAACGGTGACAGGATCTCGTCTTAAGGACGGTGAGAGCCGCCATCGTGCGGACTCTGTGTTTGTTATGGGAGAGACCGTTCGTTGACGGCGGACCCCGCCTGCAGCACACTTCCAACGCGTCGGAAGATCCCGACGTGACTACGACCCAATGCCCAAATCCGTCGTTCGTTCCGAATATAGGACGTTATCGGATCGAATGTGCTCAGGCGGCCCATGCTCGAGGAACAGATCGGCTAGCACGTCGATCACGTCCCAGGATCGGAAGCGCCGGGCCGGGACAATGGCCAGGCTCTCCCGGCTGAACTCGTCCATGACGTTCAACGCTCGATAGCGCCGGCCGTCGGACGTTCTGTCTTCGACGAAGTCGTAGGACCAGACGTGTCCGGCATGCTGCGGACGCAGCCGGATGCATGAGCCATCGCCGAACCACAGACGTCGCCGCTTCGGCTGCTTCTGCGGCACCTTGAGCCCCTCCCGCCGCCAGATCCGCTCGACTACGGACAGACTGACCTGCCAACCGGCCCGCACGACAAGCGCATGGATGCGCCGATAGCCGTAGCGCCCGTAGTCCTTGGCCAACGCGATCACGTCCGCTGTCAGCCGGTCCTCGTCGGACCGGTCGACCGGAACGCGTCGCTGGGTCGAGCGGTGCTGGCCCACGACCCGGCAGGCCCGGCGCTCCGAGACAACCAGTTCGCGCTGGACATGCGCGATCGCCTGCCGGCGGCGGGAGGGACCTAAAAACGAACCTTCGACGCCTCTTCCAAGATCGCCTTGTCCAAGCTCAGGTCCGCGACCAGACGCTTCAACCGCGCGTTCTCGGCCTCCAGCGCCTTCATCTTCTTGGCCTGGTCGACCTTCATGCCGCCGTACTCGCGGCGCCACCGATACAGCGTCTGTTCCGTCACGCCGATCTGGCGACACGCCTCGACGACGGTCGCTCCGCGACCCACCAGCACTTCGACCTCGCGCAGCTTCGCGATGATCTGCTCAGGCGTAAACCTCTGCCTCGCCATGCCATTCTCCCCGGACAAAACCATCCAATCCTAACCCAAAGGATGGACCACTTTTCACGGGGCAGACCACGGCCGAGCTATCGATGAGGACCTGTGCCGGTGGACCGCCCGCCTCGGCCAAGCGCACGAAGCGATTGTAGAGCGTCTTACGGGGACCGTAGGACGCTGGCGCGTCGACCCAGCGACCGCCAGACTTGATGACGTGGACGATGCCCGAGATCACCCGCCGGTCATCGACGCGGGGAACGCCTCGCGTATCGGTAGGCAAATGCGGCTTGATCCGCTCGAACTGCGCATCCGACAGCCAAAACTCGTGATCCGACATGGCAAGCCTCCTTGCCAGGACTGAATCACGACACGTCGTTCGCTTCAACCGTTATGGGTCCGGACCCTAGATCGGCTACGCAGGGGTTGTTGAGAAGTTCGGCGATGAACATCAGCGGTAGTCTGGCTTCGTCTACGTTGACGTCGTTGCCGTCCCTGATCCGTATGTCCTCGAGATGCAGTGCGATGAGTTCGGATAACTTTAGTCCCGTTAACGTCGTGACCGCGACCTCAGTCGTCGCCGGTATCGTGCTCATCACATTTGACGCCAACCGCGGATCTTCGACGGTGCTTGGTTTCGCCCAGCCGCGATCATAGGCTTCAGTCTGGTCGGTTCGGCCCCGTTCATAGCAGCGCCGTTCGAGCACGCCTAGGTCGCGCTCACCCTCGCAGGTCGCAGAGACGAAGGTTCGCCAAACGTCGTGAAAACGACTGGGATGGCTGACGAGATCGTGGCTGCGGGCTCGGGATTCCGCGATGAGGGCAACCCCGAAGGTCTCTATCATCCGACGTTCGATGATGTCTTCGACAACGAAGCCGCTTACATCTTTCTCGAGACGTTCCATCTCCGCAATAAGGTAGTTTGCTCGTCCTACAAGGTCATCGTGAACCTCGAACCGTTGAATGACATCGAACGCCATCATCAATCTCCGCGTCGCGACACGCCTGTCCTTCGTGCGCAGTGACACGCAGACGTGAGTTGGCAGGCCTCGCCGCACGCAATTGCCCGGCGCCTGTATACGTTTACGGAAATAGTAACTGCCTCTGCGGCATGCCAGGTAGGGGGGGCTCGCCACGCTCAGGTCCAACGTCGGAGGGTGTGACACATCGGTGTGTCACATGACCGTCCAACCCACCGACGAAGAGGCGAGGATGCGCTGATTCTACCGGGTTTTTCGCCTCGCCTCGAGGGACGAATTTTGTGGTAGCGGAGGAGGGACTTGAACCCCCGACACGCGGATTATGATTCCGCTGCTCTAACCAGCTGAGCTACTCCGCCGCCGTGCGCGGGGGTTTAGGAGGGGAGGGGTGGGGTGTCAAGCGTGGTGTGTCGGTGCGTGCGTGGGAGGCACTAGTCGAAGGTCGGTATTGTTTCGGGGGGTGGGCTGCGACTAGCGTTCGGCATCATCACGGCCCCCAGCTTCTGGCGCGGGCCGAGGGTGCGGTGTGGGCGGAAGAGGCGAGAAGACCTCCGGCCGCGCGCCAAACGCTTCTTTCGGAGGAAACGCATGACCAAACTCATCAAGGGCGCCTCGCGGCGCGGTATTCTGAAGGGCGGCATCGCCGCGGCTGTCGCCGCCGGCGCCGGACCGACCTTCTTCACGCGCGGTGCGTGGGCGCAGGATTTCGTGAACAACCCGACCGGCGATACCGTCACCTTCGGCTTCAACGTCCCGCTGTCGGGCGCCTATGCCGACGAAGGCGCGGACGAGTTGCGCGCCTACGAACTGGCCGTCGAGCACCTCAACAATGGCGGCGGCATCCTCGAGACGCTGCAGCCGTCTTCGCTGTCGGGCCAGGGCGTTCTCGGCAAGAAGGTCGCCTACGTCTCGGGTGACGACGCGACCAACCCCGACAAGGCCCGCCAGGTCTCGCAGCGCATGATCGAGCGCGACGGCGTGATCATGTTCACGGGAGGATCGTCTTCCGCGACCGCGATCGCCAACCAGTACCTCGCCCAGGAAAAGGGCGTCGTCTACATGTGCGCCCTGACGCACTCCAACGACACGACCGGCAAGGACCGCCGCCGCTACGGCTTCCGGCACTTCTTCAACGCCTACCAGTCGGGCATCGCGCTCGGCCCCATTCTCGCGGCCGAGTACGGCACCGACCGCAACGCGTACCACCTCACGGCGGACTATAGCTGGGGCCACACGCAGTTCGATTCGATCAAGAACTCGACCGAGAACCAGGGCTGGAACACGGTCAACAACATCATGACGCCGCTGGGGAGCCCGGACTTCTCGCAGTTCCTCACCCAGGTGCTGAACTCCGACGCCGACGTGCTGGTGCTCAACCACTACGGCAACGACATGGTCAACTCGATCAGCCAAGCCGTCCAGTTCGGCATGCGCGACATGCAGAAGAACGGCAAGGATCTGCAGATCGTCGTGCCGCTCTACTCGGAGCTGATGGCGGCGGGCGCCGGCGACAACATCGAGGGCATCCTCGGCACCGCGCAGTTCAACGAGAAGCTCGACGATCCGGCGTCCAAAGCCTTCATCGACACCTTCACCGAGAAGTATGGCTTCCCGCCGTCCCAGGCCGCGCACACCGCCTATGTGCAGACCATCATGTACGCCAACGCGTGCGAGATGGCCGGCACCTTCAACCCGGTCGAGGTCATCAAGCAGCTGGAGGACTTCGAGGTTTCGGGCATCGGCCCGGGAACGGCCTTCTACCGTGCCGAGGATCACCAGTGCCTGCACGACATCTTCGTCGTGCGCGGCAAGGCGCCGTCGGCCCGTGCCAACGAGTACGACCGCCTGGAGATCGTCAAGCAGCTGACCCGCGAAGAGGTCACCTACGCCGAGGACCTGCCGGAGTTCGGCGGCCCCGAGGCGGATCTAGGGCCCTACGAAGCGGGCTGAGACGCCCCTTCGAAAACGCGCGGCGTGGTAACCCGGTCGGGGCCACGTCGCCACCGTCTGCGATGTCGCCGCGCAACGGGGAGGCATCCATGAACCTCGTACCGGGGTTCCGACGTCGCGCATCCTTGACGTTACGCACCCTTGGCGTCGCGCATCTCTCGAGCATCGCGCACCCCTTGGGCGTCGCTCACCCCTTGGCATTGCCGCATCGCACCGTACGGCTGGGACGACATGGACATTAACGGCCTCTTCCTCAACGTGGTGACCGGGCTGCAGCTCGGCGCGATCTTCGCGTTGATCGCGCTCGGGCTCACGCTCATCTTCGGAACGCTCGGCGTCGTGAACTTCGCGCATGGCGCGCTCTACATGCTGGCCGCCTATATCGGCATCGTCGTCAGCGGGTATCTGGGCTTCACCGCCGCCCTCTTCATCGTGCCGCTGATACTCTTCGGCGTCGGCATCGCGATGGAGCGGGGTCTGATGCGGCATTTCTACGATCGACCTCATACCGATCAGATCCTCGTCACCTTCGGGCTGGCGATCGTGGTCGAAGAGGTGATGAAATGGTATTTCGGCGCCAATGCCACGCCGTTCGCTCTGCCCTCATGGGGCACGGGCTCGACCATCTTCTACGGTCTCGGCGTCGTCGTGCCGGAGGCCATTCCGGGCATTAGAGTGCCGATACCGGGGCTCGATGGCTTCGTGTTCTACCAGACCTGGCGACTGATCCTCGTCGCGGTCACGCTCGTCGTCGTCTTCGCGCTCTTCGCGATGCTGCGCTTCACGACGTTCGGCCTCGTGGTCCGCGCCGGCATGCGCGATCCGGACATGCTGCGCTTCCTGGGCGTCAACATCACCAAGCGATTCAGTCTCGTCTTCGGGATCGGAGCCATGATCGCGGGCATTGCCGGCGTCTTCCACGGCCCCGTCACGGCGGTGAGCCCCCTCTTGGGGATGAGCTTCCTCGTACCGTCCTTCCTCGTCGTCGTGATCGGCGGCATGGGCTCGCTGGTCGGGGCGTTGCTGGCCGCCATTCTCCTTGGCATGGCGCTCGCCTTCTCGGCGGAATACGGCGCGATCCGAACAGATCATCGTCTATGTCATCGCCGTCGTGGTGCTGCTGGTGCGCCCGCGCGGCCTTCTCGGACAGAAGGGTGTGTTCGAATGAGTTCGACAACCGACCGCGACGTCGCCGTCCCGGCCGCCACGCCGGCCCGCGCGACCGCGCTGGGCGATCTCGTTAGGATCGCCATCTTCGGCGCCATCGTCCTCACCATGCCCTGGTGGCTCGTGTTGATCGGCGGTTACGAGGCGCTGGCCACCAAGATCGCCATCTGGGCGCTCTTCGCGGTCGGCTTCGACATCCTGCTGGGCTTCACGGGATACTTGAGCTTTGGCCACGCCTTCTTCTTCGGCGGCGCGGCCTACGTCACCGGCTTCGTGCTACGCGACTATACGAGCGACATCATCCCCGCCTTCATCGCGGCGGTGGTCGCGACGATCATCTTCGCGCTGGCGGTGGGCTTCCTCACCTTGAAGCGCACGGGCATCTACTTCTCGATCCTCACCCTCGCGTTCGGGCAGATGCTGCATGCGGCCGTTCTGTCGATCTTCGGTACCTACACGGGCGGCGACAACGGCATGACGGGCCTTCAAAGCCCGACCGTGCTGGGCCTGTCGATCTCGGACGACATGATGTTCGTCATCGCCGCCGTCTTCCTCATCGTCGGCTACGCGATCGCGCGCCAGATCCGGAGATCGCCGCTGGGTACGATGCTGCGCTCCATCAAGGAGAACCCGATGCGGCTGGAATACACGGGCGTGAACGTGTGGGCCTACAAGATGGCCGCCTTCCTCATCTCGGCCATCTACGCCGGCGTGGCGGGCTTTCTCATGGTGGTCTACGAGCCCTATGTCGCGACCGAGTACACCAACTGGACGACGTCCGGACAGGTCGTCATCATGTCGGTCATCGGCGGCGTCGGAACCCTCGTCGGACCGATGATCGGCGCGCTCTTCATGGAGTATTTCGCCAATGTCGGGCAGACCGTTCCCGGCATCGGAGAGGTCTGGCGGCTCTATCTCGGCCTCATCTTCATGGGCATCGTCATCTTCGTACCGGGCGGGTTCATGGAGATGGGCGCGCGCCTCTGGGGCGCCACGGGCCAGCGCATGCGTCGGCGGCGCCACAACGTGCCGGACATGGAGCCGCACGAGGTGCAGGCCGCCAAGCTGAACCGCCGCGAACCCTAGACAATGTCTCGCCGGACCGGGAGGGCGCCCATCGCGCCCACCACGCCCGTGCAGCCCAAGCGCCCTTGAGGATCTCATGAGCCTTCAGACACACGACGACCCGAATGCGGGCATTCACATCGGCACCGCGGCCACCGGCAACGCCATCCTACAGATGCGCGGCGTCAACAAGCGGTTTGGCGGTCTCCAGGCGCTCAACGACGTCAACCTCAACGTCATGGAGAACTCCATCCACGCCATCATCGGCCCGAACGGTGCCGGCAAGTCGACGCTCCTCAACACGCTGATCGGCCTCATCACGCCCGATAGCGGCACCATCACCTATGACGGGGAGAGCCTCCTTGGCGTCAATCCGCACACGATCATCCAGAAGGGCATCGCGCGTGTCTTCCAGACGCCGCAGATCTTCCCCGGCATGTCGTGCCTCGAGAACGTCTCGATCGCGGGTCTGGCGAAGCGCGACGGCGGGTTTCGCCTGCGCATAGCGGAAAGTCTCGATCCGCGTCACGAGGTGATGGAGGAGGCGGCCGAGACGCTGCGGAGCGTCGGGCTCGGCGAGCGGTTGCGCGAAGAAGCGCAACATCTCTCGCGCGGCGACAAGCGCCGGCTGGAGCTCGCCATCTGCCTCGCCGCCAAGCCGAAGCTCCTCCTTCTCGACGAGCCGACGGCCGGCATGGCCCGCCACGACACCAACCGCACCATCGACCTCCTCAAGACGATCTCCCAGCGCATGGCGGGGGAGGGGCGGATGACGATGGTGGTGATCGAGCACGACATGCACGTCGTCTTCAGCCTTGCCGAGCGCATCTCCGTCCTCGCACAGGGCGCGGTCATCGCGGAAGGGCTGCCCGAAGAGGTGAAGGGGTCCGATCGCGTGCAGGAAGCCTATCTCGGGGGAGCCCACCTATGAGCGACGCTACCACTCTCGAGCGCCCGTCGGGCGCCGCATCGAGCGGCAAACCCGCCTTCTTCTCAGCCAGCGACGTCCACTCGTATTACGGCGAGAGCTACATCATCCAGGGCGTCAGCTTCGACGTGCGCGAAGGTGAGATCGTCGCGCTCCTCGGCCGCAACGGTGCCGGCAAGACGACGATGCTGCGCACCATCGCGCGTGCCCACAACCCGCAGATGAAGCAGGGCTCGATCCGTCTCGACGGCGTCGATCTCTCCGCCTCGGAGGCCCACGAAGCCGCACGCGCGGGTGTCGGCCTCGTGCCCGAAGACCGGCGCATCATCCCGGGCATCACGGTTCACGAGAACCTCGTCCTGGCGCAGATCGCCGAGCCGAAAGGTTGGGAGCTCGACCGCATCTACGACCATTTCCCCCGTCTGGCCGAGCGCAAGACCCAGGAAGCGACGACCATGTCCGGCGGCGAGCAGCAGATGCTGGCCGTCGCGCGCGCCCTCGCCCGGGACCTCAAGCTCTTCCTTCTCGACGAGCCCTATGAGGGTCTCGCCCCGCAGATCGTCCGCGAGATCGAGGGGATACTCGAGCAGGTGAAGGCGCTTGGCCTGACGACCATCATCGTGGAGCAGAACGCCATCGCCGCGCTCCATCTCGCAGACCGCGCGATCATCCTCGACATGGGCCAGGTCGCCTTCGACGGAACCGCCCAGGAGGTCCTCGACGACAAGGGCCTGCGCGACACCTACCTCGCGATCTGACCTCGCCGGCCCGCATCGGTCTCCGGGGCCCATCTACGGGGCTTCGGTGAACCGGCACCGGACGCCCGCGTTCAGGCTTCCGCGAACGCCGCTCCGGCATACGCCTGCTCGATCCTCGCCCTCTCCTCGGCGTCATCCTCGGGCACCGACCCGAGGATCCAGGGGCGCAATAGACAGGACCTCCATCCGATCACACGACTTGCCCGGGCTCGCCTCCAAACCCGGGCTCGCCTCCAAACGAAGTGATGCGATCGACGCTCCGGATCCTCCGGTCGGTGCCCGAGAATGACGGCCGGGGCAAAGGCCGTCTACCGGATTGAGCTTTGTCGGAATTGCTCCAGGCCTCCCCTATCGCCATCTGGCTTCCGGGTTCGGTGCCCGAGAACGGCGGCGGGAGGTGGGCCCTATACCGGACCCACCCTAACCGGCCTCAGAACAGCTGATCCCCATCGTCGAAGGCGAGGATCTCGACATTCGTGACCGTGTAGGCGTCGCCGTTCTCTAAGGCGATCCGGGTGATGCCGTTCTCGGTCGACATCGTCGCATCTGTGGAGACGCGGCCCGACAGATCGAGGACATCGACGCCCTCGCCGCCATCGATCGTGTCGCTGCCTGGCCCGGCGAAGAGCGTGTCTTCGCCCGCACCGCCGTCGAGCACATCGTTGCCGAGGCCGCCAAAGAGCTTGTCGTCGCCAAAGCCGCCATAGATCGTATCGTCTCCGACGCCGCCGCCGATCTCGTCGGCGCCCGCGCCGCCGAACACGGTGTCGTTGCCCTGACCTGCAAAGACCGTATCCCGGCCGCCACCGCCGAAGACCGCGTCGTCGCCGATACCACCGAAGCCGATATCGTCTCCGCGTCCCAGCGCGATATGATCGTCGCCCTGACCGCCGAAGCTCCAGTCGTCGCCGTCGCCGGTCGCCGCCACGTCGTTGCCGGCGCCTAGGCCGATCGTGTCGTTCCCATTGCCGCCATAGCTGACATCGTCGCCCGATCCGGCGAAGCTCGCGTCATCGCCCTCTCCGCCTTCGAGCGTATCGTTGCCATCGCCGCCGAAGGTGAGGTCGTCGCCCGCGCCGCCCTTTACGAGATCGTTCCCGGCGCCGGCTGCCAGGGTGTCGTCGCCCTCGCCGCCGTCGACGACGTCGCGGGTTTCGCCCATGGCCTGGACGACGTCGTCGCCGCGCCCGCCGATGACGACCTTCTGTCCGGTCCCGCCATAGCGCGCCGAGACATCGTCGTCGGTATTGAAGACGATCGCCTTCGCGGTCTCCGGCACGATGACCGGCCCCGCCGCCTTCTCATAGACGACGACGTCCGCCGTCGGGTCGGGCGCTGCGCCGGGCATCGCATTGTCGAGCATGACGGGCGCGTCGATCGCCTCCCCGAGCCCGTCGAGCGCCGCCAGCAGGTCGTTGATCTGTGCCGAGAAGGGCGCGTTGACCGCACTCATGTCCCGCGACAGCGAGGCGAGGTTCGAGGCGTAGGTCACCATGGTCGAACATTCCGACCAAACCGGTTTCCGTGCCCTTCGACATGATGCAACGCGCATAGCGTCGCTAGCTGACTACCCACGGTGTACCCCACACCAACCCCCTGTGCATCTTGGGTAGGCGGTAGGGCGAGGATCAGCAACGGCAGAGTAACCGTCGTGGTCGTTTAGGACTTCGTAGGGTTAAAAGGCTTGGTTAATATCCCCGTAATCCGTTTGAGGGCCGTGGAGAAGGCCTATAACTGTCCCAAGCTGAGACGAATGCTTTCAGCATGAAGCTTTCGAGATCGTCTCTGTGGACGTTGGCTCGACCTTCCCCCCTCTCCTCGTCATCATCGGGCACCGACCCGAGGATCGAAAGGCGGCCGGGTGGGAAGTCAGACGGGCCTCTTGCCTGATGCGCTCTGGATTCTCGGGTCGGTGCCTAGGGCCCACCTATAAACCGGATGCGCTTCTGTTCGTCAGAACCAGTCCGAATGCGAAGGAAAGGTGAGGACGGACATGCTGGGCATATTCGACGAGCCTTTCCGCAGCAGGCGGGCCGGTTCTGACGAACCCTTCGGGCGTGGCCTGGCTGTCGCCCGGCGTCGTTGCGAAGGTTTGAAAGGCAGAAGCCTTCCTGCCCCCTCGCGTCTATCCGGATCGACAGCCAGGCCGCGCAGAACGCACCCGGTTTATAGGTCTGGGCCCCAAGACTGACGGTCGGCGATGGTGCCCGCACTTCGCCAACTAGAGCCGTTCCAGCGGCGGTGCGATAGCACCCCGGCGTAAGGAACCGCGCACTATCAAAGCGCTCCAGCGCGGGAGCCGGCCTGCCAAACGCTATGGGCCCCTACTCGATTTCGAACGTCGTCGACCCCCACAGGCTCTCCCAAACGACCTCTTCCTGGGCCGCCAGCTCGGCCGAGGGTTCACGCAGGACAACGACGTTGAGCAGATAGCGACGTCCGCCCGTGATGGGGACGCTCGCGCGCCCTTCCGCATCGGCTCGCATGTCGATCTGGTCGGCCGTCCGCTCGCTATCGGACGGGTCCTTCGAGAAGACCGAGATCAAGGCGTTCGAGATCGGCTGGCCATCGTAGAGGGCCTGGACACGAACGGCTTCGGGGTGCGGCTCGGCGTAAGGGTCGTCCTCTACGACGATCTCGATGGGAAGGCCGAGGGCCGTGTCACGCACAACCTCGCCGCCGGTCGGCCCGACCTGGACGAGGGCCTTGACGGAGCGGGAGTAGGCCTCGCGGAAGTCCGTCTGGGGCAGGCCACGCGCGGCGTGCTCCGCGACCCGCTCGTCCAGGCCATGCGTGGCGGCGAAGGCGGCGAACTTCTCGAGCGTCTCATAGGTCAGCGTGCTGTCGGTCGTGACGTGGACGACGGTATGGGCGCCGGACTCGTCCAGCACCTGATCGACGGCCGGCGCATCGCCGAGGCGGGACGTTATCGCGATGGGACCGAGCGGGCCGACGATGTCGAACCGGCGAAACCGGTCGGGGAGGAAGCCGAGCCGGCTGCCGCGGAAGTTCTGGCCGACCCGCAGGTTCGCCACCAGGGGCGCGCCCACTTCGATCCGATAGTCCTCGGCCTCTATCCAGAACTCGTGCGCCGCCGCCGTTCCGGCGTGAAGGCACATGCCTAAGAGCGCCGCGATCACGACGCCCCCTATTCCGCTGGCCCGCGCCATGGCACATCTCCGTCTGGTTGTCGGGAAAGGAATGGCCATGTCGATGCCTCGCGTCAAACGTCTTGCGGCGACCGTGGTCGCGCTGATGTTCGCCGTCGTCGCGATTCTCGGCTCCGGCCATCGCGCCGAGGCCCATGAGATACAGCCCGCCGTGGCCGATCTCGTGCTGGAAGACGGCCGCGTCCGCCTTCTTCTCGATGCCAACGTGGAAGCCTGGATTGCCGAGATCGGGCCCGAGCACGAAGATACGAGCGAGGCGCCGACCCGGAACGTCTACGAGCGGCTGCGCGCCCTGCCGGAGGACGCCCTCGCCGCCGAGATCGACGCCTTCGCGCCGACGCTGACGGACGCGTTCACGGTCACGGTTGACGGCACGCGCGTACCGCTCGCGATCGCCGAGACGCGGCTCGATCCGCCGGGCGATCTCGAACTGGCCCGCGTGTCCGGTCTAGCGCTCGAGGGTTCGCTGCCATCCGGCGCGAGCGAGCTCCGGGTGTCGATGACGCCGGCCTTCGGCGATCTCATCCTTCGCGGAACGGGCGAGAACATCGACTATGCGGAGTTCCTGACCGGCGGCACCGAAAGCCAGACCATCGCCGTTACCGGTGCGACGCAGCGCGGTGCCTGGGACGTTTTCCAGCAATATCTCGGCGTCGGCTTCGAACACATCCTGCCGCTCGGGCTCGACCATATCCTCTTCGTGATCGGCCTTTTTCTCCTCAACGCGCACATGCGCCCGCTGCTCTGGCAGGTCAGCGCATTCACGCTGGCGCACACCGTGACGCTCGGTCTTGGCGCCGCCGACATCATCCGGGTGCCGGGCTCGATCGTGGAGCCGCTGATCGCGCTCTCCATCGTCTATGTCTGCGTGGAGAACGTGCTGTCGAGCACGCTGCACCGCTGGCGGCCCGTCATCATCTTCGCCTTCGGGCTGCTGCACGGCCTCGGCTTCGCCTCCGTCTTCGAGGAGTACGGGATACCGGAGGGGCAGTTCTTCCCAGCCCTCGTCGCGTTCAATATCGGCGTCGAGATCGGGCAGCTGACGGTCATCGCCGGCTGTTTCCTGGTCGTCGGGCTGTGGTTTCGCGACAGGTCCTGGTATCGGCCCGCCATCACCATACCGGCATCGGTGCTGATCGGCCTCATCGGGCTCTATTGGTCGGTCACGCGGATCGGCCTGGTGCCGGAGTTCCTACCTTACGTCTGACGCTCGAACGCGTTCGCGAGCGCGACGAAGCCCGCGATGTCGACCCGCTCGGCCCTGAGATCGGGCGCGATGCCGGCCGCATTGAGGATGGCGGGCGCGTTGCCGAGCGACCTCAAACTTGCGCGCAGCATCTTGCGGCGCTGGCCGAAGCCTGCCGCCGTCACCGTTTCCAGCGCCTTCAAGCTGCAAGGGAGGGGTGACGCGCGAGGTGTGAGGTGAACGACGCTGGAGACGACCTTGGGCGGGGGCGTGAAGGCGGACGCCGGTACGTCGAAGAGGATGTCCGTGTGACAGCGCCAGTTGGCGAGGACGGCCAGACGCCCGTAATGCGCATCGCCCACGCCGGCGCAGATGCGCTGCGCGACCTCCCGCTGGAACATGAGCGTTAGCGACGACCAGGCGGGCGGCCAGGACGGTGTCGTCAGCCAGTTCAGCAGGATCTGCGTGCCGACGTTGTAGGGCAGGTTCGCGACGACCTTGATCGGGGCGTCGAGATGCGCGGCCATGTCGTAGTCGAGCGCGTCGGCCTCCAAGACCGTCAGCCGCTCGGAGCGGGCGGCGAGATCGACCAGCGCCGCGACCGCGCGTCGGTCCTTCTCGACGGCCACCACGCGCCGCGCGCCGGCCTTCAGTAGCGAGCGCGTCAGGCCGCCGGGACCGGGGCCGACCTCGAGAACGTCGGAGCCCTCGAGCGCGCCGGCCGACCGGGCGATCCTGTCGGTCAGATTGGGGTCGAGGAGGAAGTGCTGGCCGAGGCTCTTCGATGCCGAAAGGCCGTGCTCGGCGATGACGGCGCGGAGCGGCGGCAGACCATCCGGCAGACCGCTAGGACTGGCTTCTCCGCCGGCGTCCGTCACCCGGCGAGCGCGTGGACGATCTCGTGATCGTCGGCCTCGAACGCCTTCATCTCGTGCGCCAGCCGAATGGCGGCACAGAGACTGTCGGGCCGTGCGGCGCCGGTGCCCGCGATATCGAGCGCAGTGCCGTGATCGGGCGACGTGCGGATGAAGGGGAGGCCGAGCGTGACGTTGACGGCCTCGTCGAAGGCGAGCGTCTTGATCGGGATGAGCGCCTGATCGTGATACATCATCAGCGCCGCGTCGTAGCCCGCGCGGGCTTCGGCATGGAACATGGTATCGGCCGAGAGCGGGCCGACGGCGTCGATCCCTTGCGCCTTCAGCCGCGCGACGGCCGGGGCGATGATCCGCTCCTCCTCGTCGCCCATCGTGCCACCCTCGCCGGCATGGGGGTTGAGCCCTGAGACGGCGATGCGGGGACCGTAGAGGCCGGCGCGGGTCATCAGCTCGCGGGCGACGATCACGCCCGTCTCGACGATCAGCGATTCCGTCAGCATCTCCGGCACGCGTGCGAGCGGGACGTGGATGGTGACCGGCACGACGCGCAGTTGCGGCGCCGTCAGCATCATCACCGGCCGGGGCGGCAGGCCGCTCGTGTCGGCCAGCGCGGCGAGGAATTCGGTGTGGCCGGGGAAGGGGAAATCCGCCGCATAGAGGGTCGATTTCTGGATTGGGTTCGTCACGACGGCCGAGAATCGGTCGGCGAGCACGAGGCCGACCGCGCGCCGGATGGAGGCGATGACCGCTCCGGCGGTGTCGGGCGTCGCCGTACCGGGTAGATCCTCAATCGTATGGTTCAGGTCTACGACCGGCAGCGCGGACGCGAAGGCCTCGGCCACATCCTCGGCGGTCTCGACCGTGCAGATCGGCACGTCGAGGCCGAGACGGGCCGCGCGGGCCGCGATGAGACCGGGGTCGGCGCAGATCGCGAAGGGCGGCAGTCCGCGCGCCTCGCGGGTGGCCCAGGCCATGACGGCCAGCTCCGGGCCCACTCCTCCCGGCTCGCCCATGGTGAGGAGGGCGGGCTTGACGCTGACACTGGTCATATCGGTCGGACTCCGAAAAGGCGCAGGAGATGCGTCCGTGAAGGTGAAGTCGGGAAAGGCGCGGGGCCTAGCGATACTCGATGATCGCGTCCTGCATCAGATCCATGATCATGCGCCGGGCGGCAATGTCGACCTTCTCCCCGAAGAGCTCCTGGCGGACCTCGTTCTTGCCCGCCGACTGATCGACGATGTCGCGCTTGCCGCAGACCGCGAACATGCGCGCGCCGCCATCGGCCTGGAACGGGCTCGAGAGCTTCCCGACGGCCGTGTCGTCGAGCCGGGTCCGCTCCTCGTCGGACAGTTCGCTCGACCGGCGCCGTCCGAGATCCTTCACGACTACGCCGTTGAGGCCCCGCAGCGAGGCGAGGCTCTGATCGCAGGAGGCGAACCGACCGCGCAGGGCGGCCGCTTGGCGCATCGCGTTGCCGCCCAGCACCGTCACCTGGGTGAGCGTGTACTCGGTCGCGTCCCGGTTCGCGTCGCCCCGTGTGTCGAGCGCGGCGAAGATGTCCTGATCCGTCACCCGCGCCTCGCGCGCCGCGCGGGAGCGAACGACGCTGTTCCAGGCGATCTGCGAACGGATGCGGTTGCGAAGCGTGCGCGCATCGATGCCTATCTGGCTGAGCGCGCCCGTCAGCTGAGAAGGCGACATTCGCGTGCGCTGCGCGATGTTGCCGAAGGCCTCGTCGACCTGCGCTTCATCGACGGTGATGCCGAGCCGGTTGGACTCCTGAAGCTTCAGGCGCTCCTGGATGAGGTCTTCGAGGACGGCCGAACGGCTGGCCGATTCGCCCGTCAGCTTCATCATCTTCTGGCGCTGGCCGACGTCATAGTCGGTGATCGCCTGTCCGTTGACGAGTGCCTCGATGGAGGCAGCCAAAGCCGGCGCGGTGCCCACGCCCGGTGCCACGGCCAGCATCGCGGCCGTGGCCAGTGCCATGAGGCCGGAGCGCATCGACGAACGGCGCGCAGATGAAACAGATGTATCGCGCATCAGACTCTCCCGAAATCGAAGGTCGGTCCATCGCGCGCATTTGCGGCAGGAGAGAGACGGTCGGCGCGCCATGCCTCGCGCGGGCGCCGTCTGGCCTCGCGCGGGCGCCGTCCGGCGTTGACAGCCTCCGCCCGTCGGCCTATTCCGTAACACAACAGGCCGCCATTCGTGCGGCCTTTTCGTTTGTCTGAAGGACGAGTCCGATGAAGGTCCGCAATTCCTTGAAGTCCCTGGCCGGTCGCCACCGCCAGAACCGTATCGTGCGCCGTAAGGGCCGCGTCTACATCATCAACAAGGCGAACCCGCGCTTCAAGGCCCGTCAGGGCTAGCACGCCTCCGACGCATTGCGCCCTCGCGTCGCCGGTGCGGCCGAGCGACGCGAGCACTCATCACCATCTTTACGAAGCCTCGGGCCCGCCATAGCTTGAGACGATGCGCATGCTCGTCCTCAGCCTCGTGGCCGCCTTCGGCCTTGCCGTCTTCCCAACTGCCGAGCGTGCGAACGCGCAGACGAGCCCGCCACTCGCGGCGGAGCCGTCCGGTCGCGTGCCGCTGCCCGACGACCTTCCCGAAGAGGAGGCGGCCTACGGCAAGGCCGCCGTTCTCGACCGCCTCTTCGTCTCCCTGAAGGACTCGGACGATCCCGGCAGCGCCCAACCGATAGAGCGCGCCATCCAGTCGATCTGGATCAAGGGCGAGACCGACACGGCCAATCTCATGGTGCGCTGGGGCATGCGGGCCATGAACGCGGACGAGCACGACAAGGCGGTGCGCTTCTTCACCACCGCGATCGAGCACGAGCCGGACTTCATGGAAGCCTGGAACAAGCGCGCCACGGCCTATTTCGTGATGAAGGACTATGCCCGCTCGCTCGACGACATTCAGGTCGTGCTGGCCATGGAGCCGCGCCATTATGGCGCGTTGGCCGGGCTCGGCATCATCATGCGCCAGATCGGCAACGAGAACGCGGCCTTGAAGGCCTTTCGGGCCGCGCTCGAGGTACACCCGCATCTCAGCATGCCGGCCCGCGCCATCAAGGAGTTGGAGCCGAAGGTCGAGGGGCGCGGTATCTAGCGTGTGAGCCGGGGTGCTCGCATGGCCGCCGTGAAACCTGTGGGCCTTGCGAACGGTTCGTGCGCGGGCGCATTGTCGAACTCCATGTCCTCCCGGCTCGACCTTCGATGATCATCCAGATACTCCTGAGCGCCGTCCCGTTCGCGGTCTTCTTCATAGGCGCGATCGTCTCGACGCTCTTTGCGGCGACGGGCGTGGTGACGATCCTGCTGCTCGCGCTCGCGGTCTATACCGAGCGGCAGCGCCACCGGATCGAGCGCGAATATCCGCCCAAGGGCCGCTTCGTGACGGTCCGGGGCCTTCGAATGCATGTGCTGGAGGAGAATGCAGATGCGGGCGGCGTGCCGATCGTCCTTCTCCATGGCGCGGCGAGCAATGCCGACGACATCATGGTGTCCGCCGGCGATCCGCTGACGGGGCGCCGCCTCATCGCGATCGATCGGCCGGGCCACGGCTATTCGGAACGCCCGGCGCCGCGCGACGCCTCCTCGCCCATCGTCCAGTCGAAGCTGATCGCGGAGACGCTGCGCGAGATTGGCGTGACGCGGGCCATCTTCGTCGGTCACTCCTGGGGCGGCTGCTGTGCGCTCACCCTGGCGCTGCGCTATCCCGATCTCGTCGAGGGGCTCGTCCTCCTCGCGCCCGTGACCCATCCCTGGCGTGGCAAGATCTCCTGGTACTGGCGGCTCTCGGCCAATCGCTGGTTCGGCCCGCTCTTCTACCGCACGCTGGCGATGCCCGTCGGCCTCGCCTCCATCCGCCCGGCGCTCAAGCTCACCTTCGCGCCCAACGAGGTGCCGGACGACTATATCGAACGGGCGGGCATCGACCGCATCTTCCGGCCGAAGAACTTCGCCGCCAATTCCGAGGACATGGTCGATCTCTGGGACAACGTGAACTGGCTCTCCAGCCAGTATCCGTGCATCGCGGCGCCTACGATCATCCTGCAGGGCGCCGACGACCCGACGCTCTGGCCCGAGCTTCACGCGGAATCGCTGGAGCGACAGATGCCCAACGCGGACCTCTGGATGCTGCCGGGCGTCGGCCATCTGCCGAACTATTTCGCCAAGCCCGAAATCGCCCGCGCGGTCGAGAGCCTGGAAGGCCGCAGCGCCGCATTGCATGTGGCCTGATCGGCCGCACTCCCCGTAACCTGATCTGCCGCAGCCGATTCGGCCGCAAACCTGACAGACTGCGCGTCCAAGACGCGGCACGCCGGGCGCAATCCGGCCCCTCAGCGTCATCTGGAAAGCTACATGTCCGCCAAACCGACCCCGCCCGCCGCCTTCAGCCGCCGAGAGGCGCTCGCGCTCGGCCTCGGCGCCGTCTCCAGCGTCGCCTTGGGCAGCGCCCCTGCCGAGGCGGCCTCGCTCGAGGCCATGGTCGGGAGCCTGCTCGTCCTCGGCCTCCCCGGCTCATCGACCGGGCATGCCTCGGCGAAGGCTTTGGCCGGGCACATCGCAGCCGGCCGGGTCGGCGGCGTGGTCATGCTGAAGCACAACGTGCGCTCCAAGGCCGCCGTCACCGAGCTCTGCCAGCTCTTCTCGCAATCGGGCGCCGAGTTCCTCTCGATCGACCAGGAAGGCGGCTCGGTGCAGCGCCTGTCCTCGAAGTTCGGGTTCAGTTCCATCCCCCGCGCGAGCAACGTGGCCAAGCGTACGCCTGCCGAGGCCCGCGACATCTATGCCCGCGCGGCGCGTGAGATCAAGGCGATCGGCTTCAACCTCAATCTCGCGCCGGTGGTCGATCTCCATAGCGGCTCGAACCCGATCATCGGCAAGTATGGCCGCGCCTATGGCACCGATCCGGCCGTCGTCGCGCAATACGCGGCCGCCTTCATCGATGCGCATCGGCGCGCCGGTGTCGGCTGCACGCTCAAGCATTTCCCGGGTCACGGCACCTCGCGCGGCGACAGCCATGACGGGGCCGTCGACATCACGCGGACCTGGGGCACGGACGAGTTGGAGCCCTTCCAGCGGCTCGTGCGGTCCGGCCATGCGGACGCGATCATGCTCGGGCATCTCTACCACCGCGACCTTTCGGACAATGGCGAGCCGATCACCCTGTCGGAGACGGCCATCGAGGGCCTCCTTCGCAAGCGGATGGGGTTCAAGGGCGTCGTCGTGACCGACGATCTCGACATGGGCGCCATCCGCCGGCGCCACCCGCCCGTTCGCGCGGCCGTGATGGCGCTCGCGGCCGGCTCCGACATGATCATGGCGTCCAATTCCGCGAAGCCCGACAACGACTTGCCCTTGCGGATCATCGATGGCGTCGGGGACGCCGTCGCCAGCGGGCAACTCTCCGAGGGCCGGGTCCGCGAGGCCTATGACAGGGTCCGCCGCTTCGCGCGCGCCTACGCGGTCTGATCAAGGTCGGAGCCACGCCTCGACCATCTCGGCGATCCCGTCCTCGAAGGTCTGCGGCGGGCGCCACCCGAGCGTGTCGCGGGTGTGCGCGTCGTCCACGCTCAGCGATTCTGTCAGCCGGGCCATTCGCCGTCGGCCGTCGAAGCGGTTCGCGAGGACAAGGAGCGCCGTCGGAGCGGGCAGGAGCCGAGGCGGCCGATCCATGGCGGCGCCGATGGCGTGTAGCAGGGTAGGGGTGCTGACCGGCGGGCCATCGGCGACGAGAAAGGTCCGGCCGGTGGCTGCGGGACGGACGGCGGACGTGACGAGCAGATCGGCGAGATTTCGTACCGAAACGAGGCTCCGCCGGTTGTCGACGCTGGCGAAGGGCAGGGGCCACCCCCCCGCGACGGCCCGCATCAGAAGCGGCAGATTGCCGCCGACCCCCGCGCCGTGGACGAGAGGCGGGCGGACGACGACGCCCTCGAGCGCGCCGTCTGCGCACGCCGACCAGATGGCCCGTTCGGCGGCGAGCTTCGAGCGGCCGTAAGCGTCCTCGGGCTTCGGATCGACATCGTGTCGCAGGGCTCGGGAGCGGCCGTCAGCGCCCACCGGATCGCGCTCTGCCATCGCCTTGATGCTGCTACAGAAGACCATGCGGCGGACGCCGGCCCGCGCCGCCATCTCGGCGACGTTGCGCGTGCCCACGACATTGATCAGCTCGTGACCCGCCTCCGCCTCCGCCGGCGTCTCGTTCATCCGGTGGACGCGGGCGGCGAGGTGGACGATCGCATCGAGACCTTCGAACGCGGCCGGGCTGTCGAGCGACGCGACGTCGCCCAGCGTCCGTCTCTCCACGCCGTCGATAGCTCTTGGCGAATGCGTGAGCGCCACGGCCTCGATGCCCCGGCCCTTCAGCGCCGCCAGAACGGCGCGCCCGACGAAACCGCTCGCGCCGGTGACGCCGATGCGCGATGCGCGATCCATCGTCACCCGGCGGCGGGAACCGGCGCCTCGTCGAGCGTCCGCGCTTCCTCGGGCAGCATGATCGGGATGCCATCGCGGATGGGATAGGCGAGCTTGGCCTTCTCGCTGATCAGCTCGTTGGCCGCCGCGTCATAGCGCAGCGCCGTCTTGGTGAGCGGGCAGACGAGGATCTCCAGCAGTTTCGGATCGACCTTGGCTTCGTCCACGGCGCGCGCTCCCTTCTCGTATGGCATGGCAGCCTCAGTGGGCGAAGGACGCCGAGCGCGCAAGGGCGTACCTATTGCAGCGTCGTCTCCTCGCCGGTCCCGTCCTCGGCCATGGACAGTTCGGTGATCGCGATGAGAAGCTCGGCGCGGGTGCCGAGATCGGGCGCCTCGAGAAGCGCCTGCTTCTCGCGTGGGCCATAGGGGCTCAGCATGGCGAGCGCGTTGACCAGCGATTCGTTGCCGGCCTGGTTGACGCTGTCCCAGTCGGCCTGCAACTCGTTGGCGTCGAGATAGGCGCGGAACGTCTGCAGGAGACGCTTACGATCGACCGTGTCCTCGCCGGCGCGTGGCGTGCGGTCGTCCTCGAACTCGCCGAGCTCGATCTGAGCCTGCCGGTAGGGCGTGGTGGTGTCGAGCTCGCCGGCGACGCGAAACCGGGTCAGACCCGTCAGCGTGATGACGTAGCGGCCGTCATCGGTCTCGGCGAAGCTCGTGATGCGCCCGGCGCAGCCGATGTCGGCCAGTTCGGGCTTGTCGCCCTCGATGACCGAGCCGTCCTCCGCGGTGCGCGGCTGGACCATCCCGATGACGCGCGCTCCGCCCAGCGCGGCGTCCACCATGGCGAGATAGCGGGGCTCGAAGATGTTGAGCGGCATCTGCCCGCGCGGCAGCAGCAATGCGCCGGGCAACGGAAAGACCGGAATGGTCTGCGGGATGCTCGCGCGATCGACGCGGCGGCTGCTCATTCGACCGTTCTCCTCCACCGCAGCACCACGAGCGGTGCCGAAGCCGGCATCATGCCGGGTCGAGGAGGCATCTAGTCTTTCGGGGCGCACCGTCCAGAGCGAAACGTCGCGCCCCCCTGCGGGTGCCCCCTATACGCTCACGCCGATAGGTTACGCAAAGAGAACACTGGCGAGCGCCTTGCGTCCGGCGGCCGTCGCGGGGTCGGTCGCGCCCCAGGCCTCGAAGAACTGAAGCAGCTGCTTGCGCGCGCCGTCCTCGTTCCACTCCCGGTCCCGGCGGACGATCTCGATCAGCGCGTCCGTCGCACCCGCCCGGTCGTTGCGGTGGTTTCGCGCGAGGGCGAGGTCGAACCAGGCTTGATGATCCGCCGGGTCGGCCGCGACCTTCGCCTCCAGCTCCGGAATGGCGCCGAGGTCGGCCGACGCTCTGATCAGCTCCAGCTGCGCCAGCGCCGTCGCGAAAGCGGGCTTGGAGCGGACCGCGTCGGATGCGCCGTCGAGAATCTGCGCCGCCTGTTCGGTCTGCCCCGCCATCAGGAAGGCGCGCGCCAGACCGCCGAGCGCGACCGCGTTCTCGGGCTCCGTCTGGAGGAGCGTTCCGAAGGCCTGCATGGCGCCGGCCGCATCGCCGTTCTCCAGCGCGGCCTCGCCGGCCTCGACCATCTGCTCGGCGGGAGAGGGGCCGGACGGGCCCGTGAGCCGCGCGACGAACGCCTTGATCTCGCTCTCCGGCAGCGCACCCACGAAGCCATCGACCGGCTGGCCCTTGTCGAAGGCCACGACGGCCGGGATCGACTGAATGCCGAGCGCGCCCATGACCTGTTGGGCGATGCCGGGATGGGCGTCGGTATCGAGCTTGGCGAGGGAGAGGCCGGGCGTCGCCTTCACGACCTTCTCGAGGACAGGCCCCAGCTGCTTGCACGGCCCGCACCAGGGTGCCCAGAAGTCGACGAGGACGGGGCCGTTCATCGATGCGTCGATCACCTTGATCTTGAAGTCGGCCGTGCCGACGTCGAAGACCGTGCCGCCCGCAGCCTGCGCCGGCGATCCGCCGGGGTTCAAAAGTCCTTCGAGCATACGCCCAGTCTCCTCTCGGCGCCTGCATCGGCGCCGTCTCCCTATGGTTTTGGGATCGCGCGCGGAAGGTTGCAAGGGGCAGGACGGCAAGCGCCCGATAGCCGATATTTTCCTGTTGCCATCGCCGCGTGCCTCGTTGTAAGAAGCGGCCCGCGGCGAACGATACCCCATCGCCGTTTAGTGAGCGGGTGTAGCTCAGGGGTAGAGCATAACCTTGCCAAGGTTAGGGTCGGGCGTTCGAATCGCCTCACCCGCTCCAATCTTTCCTCATCGTCCGGTGCATGGATATCGTCAGCGCGTCTGGAGCGGACGCTGGGCGCGTTCCGTCGCGTGGATCAGCCGTTCCTGCTGGCATCGCGGATACCCTGCGGTCGGGGTTGGCCGGCGGCCGACCGCAAACGAGAAAGCGTTGGCCGGCGGCCGACCGCAAATGGAAGGTGGTGCGGGCGGTCGGACTCGAACCGACACTCTGTCACCAGAACAGGATTTTGAATCCAGCGCGTCTACCGATTCCGCCACGCCCGCTTCGTGCCGCTCGCTGCGGCCGGAGGGGAAATGCCATGAGCGGCGGCGTCTGTCACCCCTCGGGTTGCTCCCATCGTTCGCGTGAATGTCGTCGATGGCCGTGAGGGCGCTGTTGCCGTTGCGTTCACATCACTTTTCGCAGATTGTCCAAATGTCGCAATCGTCGAGGATGACGGCGCGGCGGCGCTGCTGTATCGGACGCGCTCTCCCCGAACCGAGTGCGTAATGATCCGAAGACTCTACGATTGGACGATGGCCTGGGCCGCGCATCGCTACGCGACCTTCGTTCTCGGTCTCGTCTCGTTCATGGAAAGCTCGTTCTTTCCCATTCCGCCCGACGTGCTGCTGGTGCCGATGGTGCTGGCGCAGCGAGCCAAGGCCTGGTTCTACGCCACGGTCTGCACGCTGGCCTCCGTCGCCGGTGGGTTGGCCGGCTACCTGATCGGCGCCTTCTTCTTCGATTCGCTCGCCCAGCCCGTGCTCGATGCCTATGGGTATTCGGGGGCCTTCGCGAGCTTCACCACGCGCTATAACGAGTGGGGCGCCTGGATCGTCTTCATCGCGGGCGTGACGCCCTTTCCCTACAAGGTCATCACCATCGCGAGCGGCGCTACGGGGCTGCCGCTGCCGGTCTTCATGGTGGCGAGCGCGATCGCGCGCGGGCTGCGCTTCTTTCTCGTGGCCGCGATTCTCTGGTGGGTCGGCCCTCCGGCGCGCGCGTTCATCGAGAAGCGCCTGGGGCTGCTCTTTGCGCTCTTTTGCGCACTTCTCGTCGGGGGCTTCGTCGTGGTCAAATGGCTCGCATGAAACAGGCCTCCCCAGTGCAGAATTCGCGAGACACCGTGCGCACGCCGGCGGACCCGGACCTCGTCGGCCTGAGCGAGAACGAGAACTCGGCGCCGGGCGTTCACGAGGTCGCGGCCAGCATCGTCTTCGTCGGCGCGTTCCTGACGATTGCCGGCGCGTGGTTCTTCGAGCTGGTGCTGGGATTGCAGCCCTGCGCGCTCTGCCTGACGCAGCGGACGCCCTACTATGTCGGCGTCGTGCTGGCCGGTGCGGCCGCGTTCGTCGCCTGGTCCCGCACGCAGGCCGCGGGCTCGCCGCAGCATGAGGTCTGGCTTCGTACGCGGCCCGTTCTGGTGCGGCTGGCGCTGGCGGCGCTCGCCGTCGTCTTCCTCGTCAGCGCTGGCCTCGGGATCTATCACGCCGGGGTCGAATGGCAGCTCTGGAAGGGGCCGACCGGTTGCACCGGGCTCGATACGACGCCGGGCTCGGTAGGCGATCTGCTGAGTGCTCTCGACACCGTCCGCGTCGTGCCGTGCAACGAAGCGCCGTGGGTCTTCCTTGGCCTCTCTCTGGCAGGCTGGAACGCGTTGATATCGCTTGTGCTCGCGGGCGTCGCCGCGTTTGGCGCATGGGCGAAGCCGGAGCGGGTCGCGCCGAAGGCGCCCTTCTACTACTGACCAGCGCCTCAGGGCTCCAGCTCGACGTCCCAATAGAGGTAGTCCAGCCAGCTCTCGTGGAGATGGTTGGGCGGGAAGGCCCGGCCCTTGTTGTGCAGGTCCGCAACGGTGGGGCGGTAGGGCTTCTGCGCCGGCCACATCCTCGCCGTCGCCGGCATCATGCCGCCTTTCTTCAGATTGCAGGGCGAGCAGGCGGCGCAGACGTTTTCCCATGTCGTCTGCCCGCCGCGTGAGCGGGGGATGACGTGGTCGAAGGTCAGATCGTCCGTCGCGCTGCAATACTGGCAGGAGAAGCGGTCGCGCAGGAAGACGTTGAACCGCGTGAAGGCCGGGTGCCGCGCCGGGCTGACATAGGTCTTCAGCGAGACGACGGAGGGCAGCCGCAACTCGAAGCTCGGGCTGCAGACGGTCCGCTCGTATTCGGAGACGATGTTCACCCGGTCGAGGAAGACGGCCTTCACCGCATCCTGCCAGGACCAGAGCGAGAGCGGGAAGTAGGAGAGCGGGCGATAGTCGGCGTTGAGGACGAGCGCGGGACAGGCCTCGACCGAGACCCGGGCTTCCGGGTCTGGTGTCAGGTCAGCCGGTCCGACGTGGACGGTCAATGACGTGTCCTCTCTATCGCCTGCCTCTTATCTACGCTCTGTGCGACAGGCGTGCAAACCCGCGCGACAGTCTGTCCAAAGCCTTGGCGATCCGGCGGCCATCGGCCTCGATCAGGCTCGCGATCCGAGTGTGCGCTTGGCGAAGTCGAGGCCGAGGCGGAGACCGTCGGGGCCGATTCCATGGCCGAGACCGCGGCTCGTGTGGGTCTCGACGGTGAAGTCGGCGCCCTCGAGGGCCTCGGCCGCCATCGGCATCATCGCGGGCGGCACGACCTGATCCCTGTCGCCGTGGACGAGGAGGACGGGCGGTTTCACGCGCGCTTCCGCCGCGAGCGTCTCGGCGCCTGGGAGGAGCCCCGAATAGCCGACGACCCCCGCGCAAGCTTTCGCTCGGCGCGGCGCGGTGTGGAGCGCCATCATCGTGCCCTGGCTGAAGCCGACGAGGACCATGTCGGCGTCCGTGAGACCGAGCCGGGCGAGTTCGGCATCGAGCGTCGCGTCGAGATGCGGCGCGGCGGAGACGGCGCCGCGCCGGTACTCGGCCGGGTCTCGCATCGTGAGCGGGAACCACTCCCGGCCGACCGGCGCCATGCCGCAGGGAAAGGGCGCGTGCGGCGAGACGAAGGCCGTGCTCGGCATCTCGGTCGCCCAGGCGCGCCCGATGTCGACGAGGTCGTTCCCGTCCGCGCCGTAGCCGTGCAGGAAGACGACGAGCGCGGTCGCATCGCCGCCGGAGGCGGGGGAAAGGCGGGGGCCTTCGAGAGGCTGAGGCATGTCGGCTCGCTGATCTTGTGGGGCGGTCGCTTTCCCGTAGCGCGGCCTCGGGGCGAACGGCAATATGGCGTGCATGACCGCCACGACCACACGACTTGTGCGCACCCGCTTCGCGCCCTCGCCCAACGGACCGCTCCATCTAGGCCACGCCTTGAGCGCATTGGCCAATGCGGAGGCGGCGCGCGTCGCGTCGGGCGAGAGCCTGCTTCGCATCGAGGACATCGATCCGGCGCGCTCACGGGCCGAGCACCTGACCGGCATCGTCCGCGATCTCGAATGGCTAGGCCTCGACTATGCGGCTCCGCTTCGGCAGTCCGACCGGATGGACGCCTATGCGGCGGCCTTGGGCGTCCTGAAGGACAGGGGCGTCGTCTATCCGTGCTATGCGACGCGCGGCGAGATCCGCGCGGCTGTCGCCGCGCGGCCAAACTGGCCGCGCGATCCGGATGGGGCACCGCTCTACCCGGGCCTCCATAAGACGCTGACAGCGGCCCAGCGTAGCGCGCTCGCTAGGGATGGGCGCCAACCCGCTCTGCGGCTCGACATGGAGGCGGCGCTACGCCTCGTCGGGCCCGATCTGGTGTGGGACGAAACGGGGGTGGCCTCGACGGCGAGACCGGAACACTGGCCGTAGACGCCGCCGCGTGGGGCGATATCATCGTCGCGCGGCGGGACGTGCCGACGTCCTATCATCTGGCCGTCGTGGTCGATGACGCGGCGCAGGGCATCACGCATGTCGTGCGGGGGCGCGACCTCTTCCACGCGACCTCGGTGCACCGGGTGCTGCAGGCTCTGCTCGGGCTCGACGCGCCGATCTATCTGCACCATCGGCTGCTGCTGGGGCCGGACGGCCGAAAGCTCTCGAAGAGCGAGGACGCACCACGGCTCGCAGCGCTGCGGGAGCGAGGCGTCCGAGCGAGCGATGTGCGGGACGCCTTGCTCGACGCGCCCCTCGCCGGCCCGGACGGCTTGGTGCCTACAATCCCATCTTGAGGATCGTGAGCCAGACCGTGACGGAGACGACGGCCAGGCCGCTCGTGACGGCGATATTGGTGGAGGATTCGGCGACGCCCTTGTCGTAGGTCGCGGCGAAGAGATAGGTGTTCACCCCCGCCGGGCAGGCCGCGAAGAGCACCGCCGCCGCCAGCCAGACCGGGGGCAGCGCGAACCACGTGCCGAGCCCGAAGACGATGAGCGGATGGACGAGGAGCTTGGTGACGGCCATGCCGCCGGCCAGACCCACCTCGCGCCGCCACGCGCCCCGCCCGCGCGGGCGATGGGTCACGAGGGTCATCCCCATGGCGAAGAGCGCGCAGGGCACGGCGGCCTGCCCCAGCCGCTCCAGCACGCTGTCGACCACGCTCGGGAACGGGACCTGGAAGGCGCCGAGAAGGCCGCCGACGATGATGGCGAGAAAGATCGGATTGTGCGTCAACCCGCGCGCGACCGTGACGAAGGATGCCGCCACCCCGACGTCGCGGTCGCGCAGCGACACCTCCATCAGCACGGTGCCTAGGAAGAGCAATAGCGGGAGATGGATCGAGACCAGGAGGAAGAGCGGCACGCTGCCGGCATCGCCAAAGGCCGTCAGGATGAGGGGAATGCCCAACAGGACCGTGTTGGAGAACGAGCTGGAGAACCCGACGGAGATCGCGCGCGGCAGGTCCCGGTCGCGCAGATAGGACAACCCGCCGCCGATCGCCCAGGCGATGAACGCGCCGGTAAAATAGGCCGTCCAGTAAAGGAACGGGAGCTGGTCGGGCAGTCCGCTCGTCGCCAGCGTCCGAAGGATGAGGGCGGGCACGGCCAGGGTGAAGACGAAGCGCGACAGGCCGCGTTCGACATCCTCTCCGAACCAGCCTTTCGCGCGAAAGATCAGGCCGAGCCCGATGAGCGCGAAGACCGGCAGGACGATCTGAAGGACGGCGAAGATGTCGCCAGACATGGCTACGGCCTTTCGAGGGCGGGCACCCGCGCGCCTTGTTGTACGTCGTGCCTTAGCGTCTTGCGGTGCGACTTGCGGTGCGACCTGCCGTCGCCCGACCGTGACGTGTCCGCAGCGGTGGGAAAGATTCGATAAACGAACGGTTGACGTCGTGCTGCCAGATTGTGGTCCTAGAACGCAAGTCTGGAGGGCCCTTCATGCGAGTCGCCGATGAGCGCCGCACAGGTGCGAACATGCAGGAGACGCGAGACGGGGCGTCGGCGCACGAGCCGACCGGCACCGCGCGCAACCGCGCGGCCGGCCTCATCCACGACGTGCGCGATGCGATCTCGACCGTAGGCGCCGCCGCCATGCTGCTCCGCGCGAGCGGCGTGGCCGAGGAGCAGATCCCCTACCTGACGGCCATCGAAGCCGCCGCCGACAAGATGACGGCGCTGACCGAAGCACTGACGGACGAGAACCGCGACAATGTCGAGAGCGCCGCGCCACCGGCGCCGGCACGCCCTGGGCCCGTCCGCATCGACGATCTCGCCGCGCACCTGCGCTCCACGCTGGCGGTTCGTTGCGAAGCCGTGGGATTGGCCAGCCGTTTCGTGGCCGGCGACGATCTCCCCGTCACCGTTCCGCTGGACAGGATGCGG
This sequence comes from uncultured Alphaproteobacteria bacterium, assembly GCA_963842125.1. Taxonomy (GTDB): domain Bacteria; phylum Pseudomonadota; class Alphaproteobacteria; order Rhizobiales; family CAWCWK01; genus CAWCWK01. The sequence continues at coordinate 1,417,532 of CAWJFE010000001.1, forward strand.
GTGCTGCGGGTGCTCGACAACCTGATCACGAACGCTGCGGCGGCCACGCGCGGCCATGACGGTGCGGGCGAGGCCTTTGTCGAGGTGACGCTGTTCGCCGACGGTGACCGGCTGGTTCTCTCGGTGGCCGATACCGGGCCCGGCCTCGGCCCCGACCCCGAGCGCTGGTTCGCGCGCGGCGAGAGCGGAACGCCCGATCATCAGGGCCTCGGCCTCTGGGTGGCCCGTCGCTCGGCCGATGCGATGAAGGCCAGCCTCCACGCGGTCAATCGCGAAGACGGCGGCGCTCGCTTCACGCTGTCGATCCCCGGCGTCATACCGAGCGACCGCGCGGGCCGGCCCGATGTCGCGTCCGTGCTGGTCGTCGACGGGAACCCCGTCGGGCGCGAGCTCATGCGCGCCATCCTGTCCAATCTTGGCGCCAGCGTCTCTCTCGCCGGCTCGATCGCCGAGGCGCGCGATCTCGCGGCACGGCAGACCTTCTCGCTGGTCGTGGTGGACTTCCACCTGCCGGACGGGGCGGGCGTCGAACTCGCCCGCAGCCTTCGCGCGGCGAGGCCGGAGCTTCAGATCGTGGCGGCGACGAGCGGTGGGATGGAGGCGTCGCGCGCGATCGCCGACGGGCTCTTCTCCGGCCTCCTGCAAAAGCCGATCGACCCGCGCGCGCTCAGCCGCCTCCTCACCGAGGCCTGACGCTCAGGGACTGACCGCCAGACCCCGCCTCTCCAGCGCCTGGCGCCGCCGCGACACCGCGATGGCACGGTTCACCTCGCCCCCGAAGAGGAGGCAGACCGCGCAGAGGTAGAAGAACATCAACGCCGCCACGACGCCCGCGAGCCCGGCATAGGTGGCTGCGTAATTGCCGAAATTGGCGAGATAGAACGAGAAGCCGAGCCCGGCGATATACCAGAGGACGAGCGTGACCACGCATCCGATCCACACCTGCTTCGGCCCGCGCCGATGGCTGGGGAGTGCGACGTGTAGCGCGACGAGCGCCCCGTAGAGAACGACGGCCAGGAGAAGCAGCCGGACCAGATCGTAGACGATGCGCCAGGGCACGAGATCGGGGAAGAACGTCTCCAACCATTCGTAGGAGAGCGGCGCGACGACGGCGAGGAGGGCCACGATGAGAAGCGTGAGCGATCCGACGAGGACGAAGAGCAGGCTCTCGATCCGGGTGATGACGATGTTGCGCATCTCCTTCACGCCATAGGCGCGGTTGAGCCCGGCCCGGATGCTCTCGATCGCGGTCGTCAGGCTGAAGATCGTCACGAGAAGGCCGAATGTCAGAAACCCGCTCGACCGGGTGCCGATGACTTCGCGGACCTGCGGCTGCAATGCGCGCGCGATATCCTCGGGCAGAACGTCGAAGAGCCCTGCCGAGATCGTCGCCGCCAACTCCTGTCCGCCGAGGAGCGAGGCGACGGCCGCGATGAAGATGAGGAACGGGAAGAGGGCGAGGATGAGCGTGAAGGCGAGCGCGGACGCCGTCATCAAGGCTTCGTCGTTGATGAAGTGCTCGATGGCGTCCATCGTCACCCGCTTGATCCGCACGAGACGATTCGGCCTCTTCGGCGCCTCCTTAGCGGGTTTGGGTGCTGCCTGCGCGCTCTGCGTCGGCGTCGGCACCGCTTCGGTGGGCGAAGCGGTCGGCGGGGCGGGAGCGGGCTCGGTCGCGCCATTGCGCTGCAAACGATGCGAGACGACGACATCGAGCAGCGCCGCGCCATGCTGCGCCGCGCGCCGGGCTTTCACGAGGTTGCGCGGAGCCGCCTTCCGGCGCGGCTTGTCGGAATCATCGGCCACGGCGAAGACCCCGCGACGTTGCGTTCGCAGGCTCATGCGTTGCAGGACGTGCGGACTGTGCCATGTAGTCTCCGAACCGCGTCATCCATACCGGCCCTCCACGCGGGGATCCGGGCCGAGAGTCGAACCTTATGAACGTTCTTTACATCGCCGGCATCTTCATCGCCATCATCGCCGTCGCGGTGGTGCTGCTGATGGGCCTCCTCAACATGGCGCGCGGCGGCTCCTCCCAGAAATCCCAGAAGCTGATGCGCTGGCGTATCGGGCTGCAAGCCATCGCGCTCGCGGTCATCATGGGCGTCATCTGGGTGATGGGAACGTGACGGCGATGCTTGCCCGCGCGCGCCGGGCGGTTCAGGGTCCGCAGCGAGCCGCCTCGGGGGAATCATGGTCGTCCTGAACAAGATCTACACGCGAACCGGCGACGGCGGCACGACGGCGCTCGGCTCCGGTGCACGCGTCTCCAAGTTCGCGCTGCGCGTCGAGGCCTATGGGACGGTCGACGAGACCAATGCGTGCATAGGCCTCGTCCGCCAGCACACGGCCGGCAACGCAACGCTCGATGCGATGCTGAGCCGTATCCAGAACGACCTCTTCGACCTTGGCGCCGACCTCGCGACGCCGGAGCCGAAGGACGCCGACCAGCCGCTCCTCTACGAACCCCTGCGTATCGTCGAAGCGCAGGTCGATCGGCTGGAGACCGAGATCGACACGCTCAATGCCGAATTGCAGCCCTTGCGCTCCTTCGTGCTGCCGGGCGGCTCGGCCGCCGCTGCCGCTCTCCACCTCGCCCGCACGGTGTCGCGCCGGGCCGAGCGGCTGACGGTCGAGCTGGCGCAGCAGGAGGACGAGACGGTGTCCGGCCCGGCGCTGCGCTATCTCAACCGGTTGTCCGATTTCCTCTTCGTCGCGTCCCGCCATGTGAACGACAAGGGCCAGGCGGACGTGCTCTGGGTTCCGGGCGCGAACCGGTAACCCTGGCATGTTCATACCCCTCCACGACGCAAACCCCATCGCCCATATCGGCCGGCCGTTCGTCACCTGGGGGCTGATCGCCTTCACCACGGCGGTCTTCGCCGTCTTCCAATCGGGCGTGGTCCTGCCGGACAGCGTCGTCCAGGCCGCCAATCTGGGGCTCGGCTATATTCCGAGCGTCGTCAACGACATCGCGGAACTGCCGCCCGGATACGCGATCGTGCCTGAAGACCTCACTCTCCTGACCTACCAGTTCCTCCATATCTCGTGGTGGCATCTCGGGTCGAACATGCTCTTCCTCTTCGTCTTCGGCGACAATGTCGAAGACGCGATGGGCCACGCCCGCTTCCTCGTCTTCTACCTCGCCTGCGGCGCCGCAGGCGCCTGGCTGCACGGCTTTATCCTCCCCGACAGCCAGGCACCGCTGATTGGCGCGTCAGGCGCGGTCGCCGGGGTGGTCGTCGCCTATCTGATGCTGCATCCTCGCGTGAAGATCTGGGTGCTGGCGCTCGGGCGCATTCCGCTCCGGCTGCCGGCGCTCTGGGTGCTCGGCTTCTGGGTCGGGCTGCAGGTCGTCAACGCGCTTATCGCGACGACGCCCGATGTGGCATGGTGGGCGCATGTGGGCGGCATGCTCGCGGGCGGCGTTCTCATCCTCGTCCTGCGGCGGCGCGGCGTCGTCTTGTTCGACAGAAATCTCGGTACGGCAGTGATCGCCGAGTTGACGTATACGTAAGGTCGGGGTAGTTCCGCGACCCACATCGAAATCACCGCGCGGCCTGTCGTCGTGCGCAAGGAGGCTCGCATGAAGGTTCTCGTCCCCGTCAAGCGGGTGGTCGACTACAACGTGAAGATCCGCGTCAAGGCGGACGGATCGGGCGTCGACCTCACCAACGTCAAGATGTCGATGAACCCGTTCGACGAAATCGCCGTCGAGGAGGCCGTTCGGCTGAAGGAGGCCGGAACGGTCACCGAGATCGTCGCCGTCTCCATCGGCCCGCAGCAGGCACAGGAGACGCTGCGCACGGCTCTCGCCATGGGCGCCGACCGCGCGATCCTCGTCAAGACGGACGAGACGGTGGAGCCGCTCTCGGTCGCCAAGATCCTCAAGGTGATCGTCGGCAACGAGAGCCCCGACCTCGTCATCATGGGCAAGCAGGCCATCGACGACGACATGAACGCGACCGGCCAGATGCTCGCCGCGCTCCTCGGCTGGGGGCAGGGCACCTTCGCCAACGCCGTCACGCTCGGCGACGGCAAGGCCGAGGTGACCCGCGAGGTCGATGGCGGCCTCCAGACCGTCTCGCTCGGCCTTCCCGCCATCGTGACGACCGATCTGCGCCTCAACGAGCCGCGCTACGCATCGCTCCCCAACATCATGAAGGCGAAGAAGAAGCCGATGGACACGACGTCGCCCGAGGAGCTGGGCGTCGATATCGCGCCGCGCCTCACGGTCGTGAAGACGATGGAGCCCGCAAAGCGCGGCGGCGGCATCAAGGTCGAGTCGGTGGCCGATCTCGTCGACAGGCTGAAGAACGAGGCCGGCGTCCTCTAGGCGCCCTCGTTCCGATCCGCCCTTACCATCTGTTGACGCTCACCAAGCGCTGGAGCCGACCATGACCGCTCTTCTCATCGCCGAACACGACAACGCGTCCTTGAAGGACGCGACCCACAAAACCCTGACGGCCGCGAAGGCCATCGATGGCGACGTCCACGTCCTCGTCGCGGGCTCGGGCGCGCAGGCTGCCGCCGATGCCGCCGCCAAGCTCGACGGCGTCGCGAAGGTGCTGCTGGTCGACGCGCCCCTTTACGAGAACCAGTTGGCCGAGCCGCTGGCCGCCCTCGTCCAGTCGATCGCGGGGGATTATGCCGCGATCGTCGTGCCCGCGACAACGACGGGTAAGAACGTTGCGCCCCGCATCGCCGCCCTTCTCGACGTGATGGTGATCTCGGACGTCCTCGGCGTCGAGAGCGCCGACACGTTCCAGCGCCCGATCTATGCAGGCAACGCGATCCAGACCGTCACGTCGGCCGATGCGGTCAAGGTCGTGACCGTGCGGACATCGGCCTTCCAGGCGGCGGGCGAGGGCGGCTCGGCCACGGTCGAGGAGATCGGGGCCGTCGACGACCCGGGTCTTTCCACTTTCGTCTCCGAGGAAGTCGCCGTCTCCGAGCGGCCGGAACTCACATCCGCGCATCGCATCGTCTCGGGCGGGCGGGCGCTCGGCTCCAAGGAGCAGTTCGCGATCATCGAAAGCCTGGCCGATTCCCTCGGCGCAGCGGTCGGCGCCTCGCGCGCGGCGGTCGATGCGGGCTACGCGCCCAACGACTGGCAGGTCGGCCAGACCGGCAAGATCGTCTCGCCCGATCTCTACGTCGCCATCGGCATCTCGGGCGCCATCCAGCACCTCGCCGGCATGAAGGACGCCAAGACCATCGTCGCCATCAACAAGGACGAAGAAGCGCCGATCTTCCAGATCGCGGACTACGGTCTTGTGGGCGATCTCTTTCAAATCGTCCCGGAACTGCAGGCGGCCCTCGACAACGTCGGCTGACGCTGTCAGGAATCGCTCCGAAGCATCGGCGAGGGTTTTCGGGGCATGACGGCAGTCGAGACGATCAGGCGGGTCGGCGTCATCGGCGCCGGCCAGATGGGCAGCGGCATCGCACATGTCTGCGCGCTCGCCGGACTCGACGTCGATCTGCACGATCTCTCGGAAGACCGGATAGCCGCCGGTCTGGCCACCGTCGAAGGCAACATGGCCCGGCAGGTCTCCTCCGGCCGCATCTCAGAAGAGGATCGCGCGGGCGCCATGCTGCGCATCCGCACGGCCGTGGCGCTGGCCGATCTTGGACAGGCGGACCTCATCATCGAGGCGGCGACCGAAGACGAGGCGACGAAGGCCAAGATCTTCGCCGGCGTCACGCCCTTGGCGAAGCCCGAAGCCATCCTCGCCACCAACACCTCGTCCATCTCGATCACACGCCTCGCCTCGACGACCGACCGGCCCGAGCGCTTCATGGGCATTCACTTCATGAACCCGGTGCCGATCATGGCGCTGGTCGAACTGGTGCGCGGGATCGCGACGGACGATGCGACCTTCGACGCCGCCCGCGCCTTCGTCGACCGTCTCGGCAAGACGGCGACGCTCTCGGAAGACTACCCGGCCTTCATCGTCAATCGCGTGCTGATGCCGATGATCAACGAGGCGATCTACGCGCTCTATGAAGGCGTGGGCGACGTGGTCAGTATCGACACCGCCATGAAGCTCGGTGCGAACCACCCGATGGGCCCGCTCCAGCTCGCCGACTTCATCGGCCTCGACACCTGCCTCTCCATCATGCAGGTGCTGCATGACGGCATGGCCGATACGAAATATCGGCCCTGCCCGCTGCTGGTGAAGTATGTCGAGGCGGGATGGCTCGGCCGCAAGGCGCAGCGCGGCTTCTATGACTACCGCTCGGGCGAGCCCGTGCCGACGCGTTGAGCGCCGGCAGAACGCGCTTAGGCCTTCGAGGGCATGTCCCCGAAATAGAAGTTGTAGCCCGGGATGTGCTTGCGCCGTTCGCGCAGCTGCATGCCGTCGAACGGGTAGACTTCGTGATCGCCGCAGGCCTTGTCGTGGCAGGGGAGGATGTAGTCGGCGCGCTTGTCGATCTCCTCGACCGACTTCCAGCCCTCGATCGAGTTGACGAAGCGGGCCGGGACCCAGTAGCGCCATTTCTCGTCTTCGTTGGGCTCCAGATTGCGGGCCTGGAAGATGGCGTCGCCCGCGACGACGATGTCGCCCGCGCTCGTCCGCACCGTCACGGCCATGTGGCCGGGCGAATGGCCGGGCGTGTGGAACATGGTGATGCCGGGCAGCACCTCGGTCTCTTCCTCGATGATCTCGAAGGCGCAGCCCGCATAGGCCGGCTCGATCCCGAGGACGCCCGACTCGTAGGTCCGGTAGTAGAGGGGGAGGGGGTTGTAGGCCCACTCGATCTCCTTGCGCGGCGCGATGTAGCGCGCGTTCTTGAACATCTTCATGTTCTGCACGTGGTCCCAGTGGAGATGCGTGAAGACGATCGCATCGATCTCGTCCGGGTGGACGCCCAGCTTCTGCTCCAGATGCTCATGGACCTGAAGGCAGCCACGCTTGTCGCACTTATGATGGTACTTCGTCGCCCGCGCTTCGTCGCACAGGCCGGTATCGATCAGGATCTTGTGCTCGCCGGTGTCGACGTAGAAGCAGTAGACCGGGTTCCAGATCTTCTCGCCCGCCGGGCCCTTCCAGAAAATGTAGGTGCCAAGATCGGCCTCGAGCCAACCGGTATTGATGGGATGAATCTTGGTTTCGGCTACGCCCATGACGACGGTCTCTCCGGTTTCAGCTGTGGGCCGCAGCCCGAGAACGCGCTCTTTGTACGCAGAACGCACGGTTTGTCCACAATGCTTTTTGCAGACGTCTCGGCGGTCAGTGCGTACGGAGGATGTCGAGATGGGTCTGGGAGACGTGCGCCCGCATCGTGCTCTCCGCGTCGGCGGAGCGGGCGCCGAGGATGAACTCGATGATCTTCTCGTGCTCGTTCGTCGCCCGCGTCATGTCTTCCAGCGAGCGGTATTTCTTGATTCGCACCGGCGCGGTGCGCTGGCGGAAGCGGGTCGCCATCTCGGCGATGTGCCGGTTGCGGGTGCCCTGATAGATCGTGAAGTGAAACGCTTCGTTGGCGGAGAGGAAGAGGCCGAGATCGTTGGTTTCGCAGGCTTTGCGGCAATCGGCCTGGTGTGACATCATCTCCGATCGGAGCGTCAGGGGCATCCGCATCGCAGCCATCCGCGCAGCGAGGCCCTCGATCTCGTTCATCGCTTCGAAGATCTCGCCCAGCGCTTCGCGCTCATAGGTCGTGATGAAAAGCCCGCGCCCGCGGCGCTCCAGGAGGCCCTGACTGAGCAGTTGGTTGAGGGCTTCGCGAACCGGTGTGCGGGAGGTCTCGAAACGCGCCGCGAGCGCCGTCTCGTCCAATCGATCGCCACTGGTGAGGCGGCCGTGAAGGATATCGCCAAGGAGCGCATCCACGATGCGTAGGACGGTCGTCACGCCTGCGCTCTCCCTTTTGTCGACCTTGGGATAGGACGAAACGCCTCGTTTGTATACAGAGCTTGACGGGTTGTGCGCAACATGCACGATGCGGCCAGCCTCATGAGGCCATTCGGGAGACTGCCTTGCCGCTGATCGAGCTCAGAGACGTCGCCAAGCGCTTCGGCCCGACGACGGTCATCGAGGGGCTGAACCTCGCCATGGAGCCCGAAGAGTTCACGGTGCTCGTCGGTCCGTCGGGCTGCGGCAAGTCCACGACGCTGCGCATGATCGCGGGGCTTGAAGACGTCTCGGGCGGTGAGATCCTCATCGACGGGCGCGACGTATCGGGGCTGGAGCCGAAGGATCGCGGTCTGGCGATGGTTTTTCAGGACTATGCGCTCTACCCGCACATGTCGGTCGCCAAGAACATGAGCTTCGCGCTCCGCCTCGCGCGCACCCCGAAACCTGAGATCGACAAGCGGGTGAACGAGGCCGCCGAGTTGCTCGGCCTCACCCCCTATCTCAACCGCAAGCCCGCGCAGCTCTCGGGCGGCCAGCGCCAGCGCGTCGCGATGGGGCGCGTGCTGGTGCGCGACGCCGACGCCTTCCTCTTCGACGAGCCCTTGTCCAACCTCGATGCGAAGCTGCGCAACACCATGCGCACCGAACTCGCGCTCCTCCGGCAGCGCGTGCAGAAGAACATGATCTACGTCACCCACGACCAGGTCGAGGCGATGACGCTCGGCGATCGGATCGTGGTGATGCGGGACGGCGCGATCATGCAGGCGGGCACGCCGGAAGAGCTCTACAAGCGTCCGGCCAACCGGTTCGTCGCCGGGTTCATCGGCTCGCCGCCGATGAACGTCTTCGCCGCGACGGTCTCGGGCGGTGCGCTCGATGCGGGTGGAACGATGCTCGGGCTCGCGTCCTCGGCCTCGCTCGCCGACGGTGCGCGCGTCGATGTCGGCGTGCGGCCGACCGAACTCGCGCCCGGTATGGAAGGCAGCCCGAACGTCGTGCGGGGTATCGTGAGCGTATCGGAATATGTCGGCTCCCGCGCCGTCCTCCACGTCGATACGGAGCTCGGTGCGCTGGTGCTCGACTGGGATGCGGCGCATCGTGTGCGGGTGGGCGAAACGGTCTCAGTTCTAGTGCCGCCCGAAGCGCTCTATGTCTTCGATGCCGGGAGCGGCGAAACGCGCGTTCAGGGCGCCGCCGGCAACACGGACATGGCGCTCGCGTCCTAGACGGATACGGGCCCTCACGGTCAAGAAGAGGGTCGGACAGACCCCGACACGCTAAATGACGCCCGGCCTGTCTGGCCATGGCGGACGATGATGGAGAGGAAGACGAGATGAAGCATTTGCTCAAGAGCACGACGGCCGCACTTGCCGTTGCCACGCTCGCGCTGACGGCGGGCGCCGCCTCGGCGCAGGACTATTCGGCCTATGAGGGCACGACGCTGGTCGTGAACTTCCCCGCCCACCCGCACTATGAAGCGGTGCAGAAGGTGCTGCCGCAGTTCACCGAAGAGACTGGCATCGAGGTCGAGGTCGACGAGCTGCAATACCTCCGGATGCGCGACGCGCAGCTCCTGGAGATGTCGAAGCCCGAGGGCGACTACGACCTCGTCTCCTACGTCGTCTTCTGGAAGACCGAGTACGCCGACAAGCGTCTCGTCGAGCCGCTGGCCTATTACAAGCTCGACCCGACGCTCAACATGCCGGACTATGACGCGGGCGACCTCATCACCGGCTACGTGCAGAACATCTCGCAGGTCGGCGGCGAGAAGGGTTACCTGCCCGGCGGCCTCTCGATGGCGATCGGCGTGCCCTTCGGCTCGGAGACCTCGGTCCTCGGCTACAGGAAGGACATCTTCGAGAAGCACGGCCTCGAAGTGCCCGAGACCTATGACGAGCTGATGGAACTGGCCTGCCAGATCCCCGAGTTGGAGCCCGGCATGGGTGGTCTCGCCTCGCGCGGCCAGTCGAACCACCAGGCCGTCCACGCCTGGCTCTTGCATCTTGCCCCCCAGGGCGGTGCGGTGTTCGACGAGAACTTCCGGCCCGTGGTCAACAACGAGATCGGCGTCAAGGCGGCCGAGCAGTTGAAGTCGATCCTCGAATGCGGCCCCGAGGGCGGCACCTCCTTCGGCTTCGCGGAAAGCTCGAACGCCTTCCTCCAGGGCTCGGCGGCGATGTATCTCGACTCGATCTCGATCGCGGCGGCCGCCGAGGATCCGGAGCGCTCCGAGGTCGTCGGCCAGGTCGGCTGGGCCCTGCACCCGATGGGCACCGAGCGCGCCTCGCAGACGGGCGGTTTCGGCATCGCCATCCCGTCCAACAGCCGCAACAAGGAAGCCGCCTACCTCCTCATGCAGTGGCTGACATCCAAGAAGGGCGACAAGCTCATCGCGATGGCCGGCGGCTCGCCGTCGCGCTTCTCGACCTATGAGGATCCCGAACTGCAGGCCATGTTCCCGCATTACGAGGTCTTCGCCGAGGCGCTGAAATACGCCGATCCGGACTGGCGCCCGATCATCCCCGAGTGGGGTGAGATCAACGCGCCGAACCTCGGTGTCGCCATCGGCGAGATCGTGAACGGTCAGACGCCGGCGCAGGAAGCGCTCGACGCCGTCGCCGCGCGCATCGAGGGCATCATGGAGAACGCCGGCTATTACGGCCCGTCCGAGTAAGAGACGGCACGGGCGGGACCAGCGATCATGACGGCTACCGACATATCGCCGGCCCCCGCCCGTACGGCCACGCCGCCCAAAGGCCGGCGGCGCTGGCGCGGCGCCGCGCCCTACCTGATGCTCCTGCCCTACCTCCTGGTGATGGCGGGGGCGCTCATCTATCCGCTCTACGAAGCGGTCATCCTGTCGTTCCAGGACTGGCGGCTCGGCACGCCGCTCTCCTCCGCCGAATGGACGGGCTGGGACAATTACGCCTATCTCCTGAACGACCCGCTCGTCTGGCGCTCCGCCGTGGTCACGGTCATCTTCGCGGCGGCCGTCGTGGTGCTGGAGATGGCGCTGGGCGTCGCGCTCGCGCTGCTGCTCGACAGGCCCTTGAGGGGCATGACCATCTTCCGCACCATCTTCATCCTGCCGATGATGGTCGCCCCCATCGTCGTCGGCCTGATCTGGCGCTTTCTCTACAACGAGCAGTACGGCACGATAAACAAGGTCTTCAAGACCTTCGGGTTCGATGGCGTGCCGTGGCTCTCCTCGCCCGACTGGGCGCTCTTCTCCATCATCGTCGCCGACGTGTGGCAGTGGACGCCCTTCGTCTTCATCCTCACGCTCGCCGCCCTTCAGGGCCTGCCCGCCTCGACGATGGAGGCCGCTCGGATGGACGGCGCGACGCCGATGCAGACGGTCTGGTACGTCAAGCTGCCGCTCATCGTGCCCGTCCTCGTCGTGACGGCGCTCCTGCGGCTCATCGATGCCTTCAAGGTGCTGGAAGTCATCTTCATCATGACCGATGGCGGCCCGGCCAACGCGACGAAGGTGCTCTCACTGACCATCTACCAGACGGCCTTCACCTCGCAGCAGCTCGGGCGCGCCTCCGCGCTCTCCAACCTGCTGCTCATCCTCGTCCTCTTCATCGGCATCGCGCTCATCATCTTCTCGAAGCTTCGCGAGAACCAGATCGAGCGCGCCGCCAACGCGGCCGAAGGCGACGATGACGACGCCAAGCCGGTCATCCCGCTGACGCCGGCGGCCCAGGCGGTACAGGTCTCATGATGGATGCAAGCTCATGAGCGGCGCCACCTACACACAGCCGCAGCGGGGCGACCGGGCGCGGTTCATCCTCGTCGTCGTCCTCGCCTTCATCGCGCTCGGGCCCATCGTCTCGATGCTCACGACCTCGCTCGCGATCTCGAACGACATCTTCACCGACGAGCTGACCTTCTTCTTCGCGCCGACCTTCCAGAACTACGAGGAGGTGCTGTCCGAGCGGCAGCTGCGGCGCTATCTCGTCAACTCGCTCATCGTCGGCACGGTCTCGACGGCGCTGACGCTCATCATCGGCGGGCTGGCCGCCTACGCGCTTCAGCGCTTCCGCTTCGTCGGGCGCGATACGGTCAACATCGTCACGCTGCTGACGCGCCTCGTGCCGCCGGCCGTTCTCGCCGTGCCGGTCTTCCTCATCTGGACCTACGGGTTCGAGATCTCGGGCACGCGCTACGGCCTCATTCTCATCTACGTCGCGATCAACCTGCCCTTCGTCGTCTGGATCCTCCAGAGCTTTATCGAGCAGCTGCCGCCGAGCCTTGAAGAGGCCGCGCGGATGGACGGCGCCAACGTCTTCCAGACCTTCTTCCTCGTCGTCCTGCCACTCATCCGACCGGGCCTCGCGGCAGCGGCGATCTTCACCTTCCGCATCGCGTGGAACGAGTTCATCCTCGCCTTCGTCCTCACGGGCCGCTCCACGCGCACGCTTCCCGTCCACGTCTCGACCTTCCTGACCGAGTACAATCTCGAGTGGGGGCAGATCATGGCGATCGGGACGCTCATCGCGCTGCCGCCGCTCGTCTTCACGCTCTTCGCCTCGCGCCAGATCATCACCGGGCTCACCGCCGGCGCCGTGAAGGGGTGATGCTATGGGAGTGCCGCCGCCGATAGAGACGCCGCCCCATGCAGGCGCGCTTCCCGTCGGCACGGACGGCACGTCCCGCCTCAGCGCTCCGCCCGTCCATGGCGGGAAGGACCGCGTCGTCGTCCTCCTCGTCTCGCGCGATACGAAATCGGAGGAGGCGGAGTATCTCGTTCGAAAGATGGCCGATCTCGGCCTTCACGTGCGCGTCGTCAACACGGCGCTGAAGCACCAGCCGCGCAACCCTGATTTCTCCAAGCTCGATATGATGAAGGACTCGGCCGATCACGCCGCGGAAGCGATCCAGAAGCATATCGAGGCCGGCGCGCGCGCCATCGTCGGGATCGGCGGCGGGGTGGGCTCCTGGGTGGCGATGAACGCGATGCAGACCGCGCCCTTCGGTTTCCCCAAGATCATCATCTCGACGCTGCCCTTCGATCCGCGCGATTTCGTCGCCAATTCCGACATCATCGTCGTGCCGTCCGTCGCCGATATCATGGGCCTCAACCCGATCCTGCGCGCCGTCCTCAGGAACGCCGCCGCTGCCGTCTTCGGTCTCGCCAACAGCCCGTCCGCGAACATTCTCGGCGATTCGACCAAGCCCGTCATCGGCATCACCGCGCTCGGCGTCACCTCCCCGGCGGCGACGGCCATCGTGAAGGGTCTCACGCGCCGGGGCTTCGAGACGGCGGCCTTCCACGCCAACGGCTATGGCGGCCGGTCCTATGAGCGCTGGGTGCGCCAGAAGGCCTTCACCGCCGCTATCGATCTGACGACGCACGAGATCACCAGCCTTCTCTTCGGCTCCATCAACGCCACCGACCCGAAGCGTCTGTGCGGCGCCGCCGAGGTGGGCATCCCGCAAGTCGTGGTCCCGGGCGGGCTCGACTTTCTCGGGCGCGGGCCCGTCCAACTCCTCGACCATGCCGAGCGCAAGCGCGCGCACTACCAGCAGAACGTCCTCTTCACCCATATCCGCACCAGCGTGACGGAGATGCGCGCCTGTGCGACGATCATGGCCGAGCGCCTCAACGTCGCGACCGCGCCGACGCGTGTCGTCGTGCCCATGCTGGGCTTCTCGGCGGAAGGTGCGGGCGGCGCAATTCACGATCCCGATTCCGACCTCGCCTTCCTCTCCACGCTGCGGGGCAAGCTGAAGAGCGACATCCCCGTCTTCGAGGTCGAGGCGCCGATCAATTCCGAAGAGTTCGCCAGCGCCGTCCTCGCCCATTTCGACGCCGTCAGTCCGGTTACCGACCGGATGCTGCCGGCTCCCTACGCCTCCGCCGTTCTAGGATGACCCCGTGACGATCGAGATCGACGACCAAGACCTCCACGCCAAGCAGGCCGCCCTCATCCAGGTAGCGCAGCGCGCCTTCCAGACCGGGCTCCAGACCAATGCCGGCGGCAATCTCTCCATCCGTCTCACCGGTGTCGATGCCTGCCTGATCAAGCCCTCGGGCATCGGCTATGCCGAGGTGAACCACGACAATCTCCAGGTCGTCGACTTCGAGGGTCGGACCATCACCGGCGGTCACTACAAGCCGTCCAAGGACAAGGATTTCCACGTCGCGATCTATCGCGAGCGGGCGGACGTGAACGCCATCGTCCACGTCCACAGCCCCTGGGCGACGGCCTGGGGCTGCGCGGGCCGCATCATCCCGTCGATCACCGTGCAGGCGATCGAGAAGATGGGCGAGATCCCGCTCATTCCCTTGAGCGAGAACGGCGGCCCGCAGACCGCGTCCCAGATCGGCGCCGTGATGAAGGAGCCCGGCCGGCGCGTCTGCGTACTGGCCAATCACGGAACCGTCGGCGTCGCCAAGACGGCGCTCAAGGCGCTCCATCTCTGCGAGATCCTGGAGGAGACGGCGAAGACGGCCGCCATCGCCGAGATGCTGTCCGGCGGCAACCCCCTCGCGACCGCCAAGCGCGGCGGCGTCGATCCCTATGCCAAGCCCGCTTGAGGCCCTTGCCGCTCTCTCGGCTCGGGTCGGCAGCAACCCCGCCCTCGTTCAGGGGCCGGGTGGCAACACGTCGCTGAAAGCCGCCGGCCGATTGCACGTGAAGGGGTCCGGCACCTGGCTCGCCCACGCGGCCGAGCGGGATATCTTCGCCGTCCTCGAACTCGGCCGGCTCCGCGCCGCGATAGCCGAAGACGATCCGCGTACCGAGACCTGCGTCGACTTCCTCGCCGCCGGCTCGTTGCTGCGCCCCTCGATCGAGACGACGCTTCACGCCGTCATGCCACACCGGGTCGTCGTCCACGTTCACTGCGTCGAGACGATCGCTGCGGCGGTGCGAAGCGATGTCGAGGCGCTGGCGGCGGACAGATTGTCCGGCTATGCTCATATCCGCTTCGCCGTCGCTGACTACGCACGGCCAGGCCGCCCGCTCACCCGTGCGGTGCGACGCGCGATGGCGGACGACACCAACGTCCTCATCCTGCGCAATCACGGCCTCGTTGTCGGGGCGGACAGTGTCGAGGAGGCCGCAAGCTTGCAGGAGACGGTTACGAAGGCGCTCCAGCGCTCCGCCAGGCCCGCACCGCCTCCCGATCTGGTCGCGCTCGAAACGCTGGCCGACGGCACGGCCTACGAGGTCGCCGAGCCCGGGGTCCATGGCATCGCGACCGATCCGGAGGGCTTGGCCGCGGCCCGGTGCGGCTCGCTCTATCCCGACCACGTCATCTTCCTCGGTCGCGGGATCGAGGTCGCCACGCGGGACGCCATCGAGGAGGCGGGCCGAGCCATGCTGGTCGTGCCCAATGCCGGCGTCCTCGTTAAGCGGGACGCGACGGCCGGGACGCGCGCACTCGTCGAAGGGCTGGCACTCGTCTGTGCCCGGCTCTCGCCTTTGGACCCCGTCGTCGCCCTTACGGAGGCCGACGAAGACGCTCTCCTCAACTGGGACGCCGAAGCCTTTCGCGCCAAGCTCGATCGTGCGGGCACCCCGCCGTGACAACGGTCAGCGTCGGCGTCGACGTTGGCACGTCCGGGATGCGTCTCATCGCGGTCGATGCGGCGGGCTCGGTCAATTGCATGGTGTCGGAGCCCTGGAAGGGCGCACGGGCCGAGCCTTCGGGGTGGATCGAGAACTTGAGCACGCTCTTGGCGAAGCTCGATGGGCGGGGCGTCGCCGTCGATCGAATCGCGATCGACGGCACGTCCGGCACGCTCCTCGCCTGCGATGAGGCGGGAGAGCCGGTCGGCGACGCGATCCTCTACGACGAACCCTGCAAGGACGGGGCGCTCGTCGGCCGGATCGACCGGGCCGCGCCGTTGACGAGCGTCGCGCGGGGCACGAACTCCGGGCTCGCCCGCGCCATGCGTCTGGCCGAGAGGCCGCGCGCCGCGCATATCCTCCACGAGGCCGACTGGCTGGCGGGCCGCCTCATAGGCCGCTTCGACCAGACGGACGAGAACAACGCGCTGAAGACGGGCTACGACCCGGTCGCGCGCGAATGGCCCGATTGGCTGGCCGAGATCGGCGCGCCGATCGACCGTCTCCCCGAGGTTCACCCCGTCGGGACGCCCTATGGAACGGTCGACCCGCTGTGGGCGGCGAAATATCGCTGTCTGGCGGGCGCCACCGTCGTGGCCGGCACGACGGATGGCTGCGCGGCCTTCCTCGCGTCGGGGGCATCGGAGGTCGGTGACGCGGTCACGTCGCTGGGATCGACGCTGGTCCTCAAGGTCCTTGCCGACACGCCGGTCTTCGAGCCGCGCTATGGTCTCTACAGCCACCGGATCGGCGATCGCTGGCTCGTCGGCGGTGCGTCCAACACGGGCGGTGCGGTGCTTCAAGAGCATTTCACCGTCGCCGAGATGGACGCGCTGACGCCTCACCTGACGCCGGGCGTGCCGACCGGGATCGGCAGCTACCCGCTGCGCCGCCCCGGCGAGCGCTTTCCCATCAACGATCCGCATCTCGAACCCAACCTGCCGGAGCGAGAGGACGATGCGATCTTTCTCCAGGTTCTCTTCGAAGGCATGGCCGCCATCGAAGCGCGCGGCTACGCACTGATCGCGGACCTGGGCGGCCCCGAGGTTCGCAGCCTACGGACGGCCGGGGGCGGAGCGGCGAACCCGGCCTGGACGGCGATACGTCGCCAAGTCCTCGGTGTTCCCTTCGAGGCGAACCGCTGCGGTGAGGCCGTCTTCGGCACGGCGCTGATCGCGCAAGGCACGGTTCCGTGAGGTTAGACCAGGCGGAGCGTATCGATGGCCTCGCCAAGCTCGCCGGTCGGTTCGATGCCTATCTCGTCGATCAGTTCGGCGTCCTCCACGACGGGGAGACCGCCTATCCCGGGGCGATAGAGGCATTGGCGCGCTTGAAGGAAGGCGGGGGCCGCATCGCGCTCGTCTCCAATTCGGGCAGGCGCGCTCGGTCCAATGTCGAGCGTCTGACGCGGCTCGGTTTTGCGCCCGACAGCTACGATGCCTTCGTCACATCGGGCGAAGTCGCCTGGGGAATGCTGCGGGCCGGCGCGATACCGATGCCTGCGGGCGGGCGCGTCCTTCAACTGTCTCGCGGCGAGGATAGCTCGGCGCTGGACGGCCTCGACCTGACGACGACCGAAAGCGCGGAGGATTGCGATCTCGTCCTCATCGCAGGCAGCGAGGCCGAGCGCATCTCGCTCGCCGCATACCGCGCCCGGCTCGCACCGGCCGCCTTGCGAGGCGTGCCGGCCCTCTGCACGAACCCCGATTTCGTGATGCTCACGTCTGAAGGCCCTCGCTTCGGCGCTGGGGAAATCGCCCGGACCTACGAAGCCCTCGGCGGGGATGTGACCTGGATCGGCAAACCCTTCGCGCCGATCTACGAAACCGCGCTTCAAGCTCTCGGCAACCCCGCTCCCTCGCGCACGCTCTGCATCGGCGACAGTCTCGACCACGATATCGCAGGCGGGCAGGGCGTTGGCGCGAGAACGCTGCTCGTCACCGGCGGCATTCCGCTCAACGAAGCCGCGCCGTCATCGGTCGCCCCCGATTTCATTGCGGACATGTTCCGCTGAAAAGCACCCTGATCAACATAGGTTAGCAGCTTTCGGCCTAGACAGTGCGACGATGTTCGCGTATTGTTCTGGCGTAGTCACAGAAGTGCGGGACGGGGCTGGCGAGGCCCCTCGGACGGGGTGACCACTTGCAGATATCATCGATTTCCGACGCCACCTGGCGCCGCATTCGCGCGCGCTACGAGGGCAGAGACCTCTCCGTCGACGCGATCGCATCGGCGGAGGGCATAACGACAGCGCGCCTCTATAGGCGGGCCAGGTCGGAAGGCTGGGCAAGGCGTCGAGGCCAACCGACGGAGACGGCACGACGACTTGGCGAGGCGAACTGGCGAGCGCGCGTATCAGTGCGGCTCATGGACCTCTCCGATCAGATGAGCGCAGCGATGATCGCCGCCGATCGGGTGAATGGAACGGGGGAGAGACGTGATGACGACATCGACCTCGACGACGGCACCGGAGCGGCAGGCTTCGACGGAATCGAACGACGGATCAAGGCGCTCCAGTCCCTCGTCCGCATCGTCCAGACGATCGACAAGCTCGTCGGTGGCAATGACGTCGGTGGCAAGGACGTCGGTGGCAAGGACGCTTGGCCGGGTTCGCGCGAAGCAGCCGAGCCCGCCGACGACCAGCTCGACATCCTGCGCCGGGAACTTGAACGCCGACTTGATCGCGCGGTGGCGACCGGGTGACCGGATCGACCCGGAGAAGATGGACGGCGACGAGATCGTCGACCGGCTCGACTGGCTGAACTGGGGAAGCCATCCGCAGGTGCCGCCCGATGGCGACTGGCGGACCTGGCTCTTCATGGGCGGGCGCGGTGCGGGCAAGACCAGGGCCGGTGCCGAATGGGTGAACGGCCTGGCGCTCGGCGCACCCTTCGCCTGCCCGCCCGACGCCGATGGCGTCTCGCACCCCTGCGGGCGGATCGCGCTCGTGGCGGAGACGATGGCGGACGCGCGCGAGGTGATGCTGGAGGGCGAATCGGGTCTTCTCAATATCCATTCCGGACCGCTGCCGCGTTATGAGGCCTCGCGTCGCCGGGTCGTCTGGCCGAACGGATCGATCGCGCAGCTCTTCTCGGCCGAGGATCCCGAAAGCCTGCGTGGACCGCAATTCGGCGCCGCTTGGTGCGATGAGGTCGGCAAGTGGCGACGCGCCGAAGAGGTATGGGACATGCTCCAGTTCGGACTTCGACTGGGCGAGCGCCCCCGAACCCTCGTGACGACCACGCCCCGCGCCGTTCCGCTGATCAGAACGCTGCTGGCCGACGAGGGCACGTGGTTGACGCGGGCGGCGACGAACGACAATGCGAAGCATCTCTCGCCCGCCTTTCTGAAGGCCGTGGAGGCGCGCTATGCCGGCACGCGCCTGGGGCGGCAGGAGCTCGATGGCGAGCTGATCGAGGATCGCGAGGACGGTCTCTTCAGCCGCGAGACGATCGAGGCCGGCCGGCTGGACGGCGAGCTGCCGGCGATGCGCCGGATCGTCGTCGCGGTCGATCCGCCGGCCTCGTCCGGCGCGAAGGCGGATGCCTGCGGCATCGTCGCGGCCGGCGTGGCGGAGGACGGTACGTTCTACGTACTGCACGACGCGACCGTGACGCGCGCCACGCCGCAGGTATGGGCGGACCGTGCGACCAGGCTCTATCGCGACATAGACGCGTCCGCGCTCATCGCGGAGGTCAATCAGGGCGGCGAGATGGTCGCGGCCGTCATCGCGCAGTCCGACGCGGGCATCCCGGTGAAGATGGTGCGGGCGACCCGCGGCAAGTGGTTGCGCGCCGAACCCGTGGCGCTTCTCTACGAGAAGGGGCGCGTGCGGCATGCCGAACGCATGCCGCAGCTCGAAGACGAGATGTGCGCCTTCGGGCCCGACGGCCTCGCCAACGGGCGCAGCCCCGATCGGCTCGACGCGCTCGTCTGGGCCCTGACCGCCCTGATGGAAACACGCCGCGCCGAGCCGCGCGTGCGCCCGCTCTGACGACGCGCGCTGTCTGACGCCACGACACAAAGGACATGACGATGCCGAACCTGATCGACCGCCTGCTCGGCGGCCGCACCCTCGATGCTGGGCGGACTGATCACGCTGCGCCCGAGACCAAGCGGTCCGCACCCGCCCCGCTCATCGCGTTGAGCGGCGGCGGGCAGGCCGTCTGGACGGGGCGGGACTATGCCGGGCTGGCGCGCGAGGGGTTTCAGAAGAACCCGATCGTCTACCGCTGCATCCGGATGGTCTCGGAAGCCGCGGCGAGCGTGCCGTGGCTGATCTACGAGGGCGAGGACGAGGTCGAGGAGCATCCGATCCTCGATCTTCTGGGTCGGCCCAATGGGATGGAGGACGGCGCGAGCTTCTTCGAGACGGTGTTCGGTCACCTGCAGGTTTCGGGCAATGCCTATCTGGAGGCCTGCTCGGTGGACGGCATCGTGCGCGAGTTGCACGCCCTGCGTCCCGACCGGATGCAGGTCGTGCCAGGGCCGGACGGCTGGCCCGAGGGCTACGAATACCGGGTCGGGGCCGATCGGATCGCGTTCGATCAGACGGGAGAGGGCGTGTCGCCGATCCTTCATCTGAAGCTCTTCCACGCGCTCGACGACCACTATGGCCTCTCGCCCTTGGAAGCGGCCGCGCAAAGCCTTGACCTCCACAACGCGGCGTCCGGCTGGAACAAGGCGTTGCTCGACAATGCGGCGCGGCCCTCGGGCGCGCTCGTCTACACGGGGCCTGAGGGGCAGGGCCTCAGCAAGGAGCAGCATGCGCGGCTGAAGGAGGACCTGGAGGAGAGCTTCCAGGGAGCGATGAATGCCGGCCGGCCGCTCCTTCTCGAAGGCGGTCTCGACTGGAAGGCGCTCTCGATGAGCCCGAAGGAGATGGACTTTCAGGAAGCTCGCAACGGCGCCGCGCGCGATATCGCGCTCGCCTTCGGCGTGCCGCCCATGCTGCTCGGCATTCCGGGCGACAACACTTACGCGAACTATCAGGAGGCCAACCGCGCGCTCTGGCGCCAGACGGTGGTGCCGCTGGTCAACCGCACGGCGAAGGCGTTGACGCGCTGGCTCGCACCGGGCGAGCCGCGCCTTCGCATCGGCTTCGACCTCGATGCCGTCGACGCCCTCAACCACGAGCGCGAGGCCATCTGGTCCCGCATCGAGGCCGCGAGCTTCCTCACCGAGAACGAGAAGCGCGCCGCTGTGGGCTACGGCCCGAAACCCCCAGAAGAACAACGATAAAAGGGGAATCGAATGGATGAGGCACTCAAGACGTTCAGCGAGCGGGGCGACCTGACGCATGTCGCGCTCTTCCTGTGGGCCAGCGGCGCATCGAGCCTGCTGGTGTGGAGCATGAAACAACTGGCTTCCGTGAACGAGCGCTTCTCGCGCTTCACGTCCGAGATCGCGCGCTTCAATCGCCTCGTCGGCGGAGAGCTGCGCGCGGCGCGGCACAGTTGAGGGAGGGCGCAGAATGATCCTGCTGAAAGCCATGTTCATCCTCGTTCCCGCCATCGTGAAGCGGGCGAGGCCGATGACGGACGAAGACTGGGAGCGCGTCTTCATCGAATTCCGACACGTATTGGAGACCCGCCTTGCCTGATCTGCCAACCCCATCCGACCGCCCCGACCTCGAGGCCAAGTTCAACCGGATCGCGCTCGAGGACATCGCTGAGGACGGATCGTTCGAGGGCTATGCGAGCCTCTTCGGCGTGCCCGACCAGGGCGGCGACGTCGTCGAGGCCGGCGCCTTCGCACGAAGCCTCGCGAAGCGGGGCGCCAATCACATCCGCCTTCTCTTCCAGCACGATCCGGCCGAGCCCATCGGCGTGTGGGCCGCGGTGCGAGAGGACGAGAAGGGCCTCTTCGTGCGGGGCCGGCTGATGTCGGAGGTCTCGCGCGGGGCCGAGGTGCTGGCCCTGATGCGGGCCGGTGCCGTCGATGGCCTCTCGATCGGATATCGGACCGTCCGCTCCCGCCGCGATGCCGCGCGGGGACTGCGGGTCCTGACCGAGGTCGACCTCTGGGAGGTCTCGGTCGTCACGTTTCCCATGCTGCCGGACGCGCGCGTTTCCTCCGTGAAATCGCGTCCCTCCACGGCACGGGATCTCGAACGCTGGCTCACGCGGGATGCTGGGCTCAGCCGGGCGGACGCCTCGGCTCTCTTGAGCGGAGGCTGGAAGGCGGTGCGTGCCAGACGGGATGTCGGCACTCACCACGACCCCGCCCCCACGCTCGCCGCCATCCGGCGCGCGACGCAACTGATGGCTCGTTAGGAGAACAAATGAGCAACTACGAGACGAAAGACGGCCAGAACCTCGCCATGCAGACGGTTCCCGCCGTCTCCGCCACGCCGGGCCTCGGCTATGAGGTCGCCGAGGCGTTCGACGGCTTCATGTCCGCCTTCGAGAGCTTCAAGCAGGCCAATGACGAGCGCCTGAAGCAGATCGAGACGCGGGTCGGCGCCGATGTCATCACGACCGAGAAGGTCGAGCGCATCAACATGGCGCTCGACGAGCAGAAGCGCCTCTTGGACGGCTTCTCGCTGAAGTCGCAGCGCCCGCGCCTTTCCGGCTCCGCGCGCCGCTCGCCCTTCGGTCAAGAGCACAAGTCGGCATTTGCCCACTACGTTCGCTCCGGCGAAGCGGGCGGTCTGCGCCGGCTGGAAGAGAAGGCGCTTCAGGTCGGTTCCGGCCCCGACGGTGGCTATCTCGTGCCATCCGAGACCGAGGCCGAGATCAACCGCCGTCTGGCCGAGATCTCGCCCATTCGCGGCATTGCCACGGTGCGCCAGGTCAACGGTGCCGTTCTCAAGAAGCCCTTCGCCAAGGGTGGACCAGCCGTCGGCTGGGTCGGCGAGATCGACGCCCGCGTCGAGAGCCAGGCTCCGATTCTCGACGAGATGAGCTTCCCGACCATGGAGCTCTACGCGATGCCGGCCGCGACGCAGACGCTGCTCGACGATGGTGCCATCGACGTCGACCAGTGGATCGCCGAGGAGGTCGAGGTCGCCTTCGCCGAACAGGAGGGCCGAGCCTTCGTGATCGGCGACGGGGTGAACCAGCCCAAGGGCTTCCTCTCCTACGCGACCAACCCGGTCGGCACCGCCGCCTATGGCGAGATCGAGACGGTCGCGACCGGCGTGTCGGGCGGCTTCGATCCGACGGGTGCGGGCGATGCGCTGGTCGATCTCGTCTACGCGCTGCGCTCCGGCTATCGCCAGAACGGCCGCTTCGTGATGAGCCGTCGCACCCAGGCCGAGGTGCGCAAACTGAAGGACGCCCAGGGCAACTACCTCTGGCGCCCGGCCATGAACCCGGACGAGACGCCGAGCTTGATGGGCTTCGCCGTCACCGAGGCCGAGGACATGCCGGACATCTCGGCCGGCAGCCACTCGATCGCCTTCGGCGACTTCGGGCGCGGCTACCTCGTCGTCGATCGCACGGGCGTTCGCGTGCTGCGCGACCCCTACTCCTCCAAGCCCTTCGTCCTCTTCTACACGACGAAGCGTGTCGGCGGCGGCGTGCAGGACTTCGACGCGATCAAGCTTCTGGAGTTCGATGCGTAGCCATCGTCGCTAGTCACGACACGAGACAGGACCGGGGCGCCAACGCCCCGGCCGGCCGCCCTCGAGGCGCAATCAAGGAGACGCCGTCAACCGGCGCACAGACCGCGACGGACCCAATAGAGGACCGGGCGGGCGAACACTCATATGGGGACAGGTTCATGAGCGCGATCATGATTTCCGAACCGGCCGTCGAGCCGGTGACGCTCGGCGATGCCAAGGACTACCTGCGCGTAGACGGCGCCGACAGCGACAATGGATTGGAGCGTCTGATTGCAGCCGCCCGCACCTGCGTGGAGGGCATGACGCGGCGTGCTCTCGTCTCACAGGTCTGGCGCTATCTGACGCCCGCTCCGAAGAACGCCCGCATCACCGTGCCGGGCTCGCCGCTGCGCCAGATCCTGGCCGTGCGCCTCTTCGGCCCGCAAGGCAGCGTGACGACGCTCGATCCGCAGGACTACGTGGTCTCGATGGGCACGCCCGCGACGATCCACCTCCGAGACACGCTGAGCGATACGACCGGCGCCGAGGTCGACGCCGAGATCGGCTACGGCCCCGCCGCATCCGACGTGCCGGCCGACCTGCGTCAGGCCGTCCTGCAACTCGTCGCCCACTGGTTCGAGCGGCGCGAGCCCGTCACCGCCGGCACGTTCTCGCAAGTGCCGATGACCGTCTCCCACACGACCGCGCCTTACCGCGTCGTCGGCCTTTGAGGGGACGTGGCGATGAAGACCATCGGAGAAATCGGCGCGCTGCGCCGGCGGGTCGCGATCGAGGAGATGACGCTGGTGCCGGACGGCACGGGCGGCTTCGAGAGCGGCTGGACGACGATCGCGGAGACCTGGGCGGCCTTCGCCCCCATCGGCGCGTCGGAGGCCTATGACGAGGGGCTCGTGACGTCCCGCACCACGCACAAGGTCCTGGTGCGCTATCGCCAGGACATCCACCCCTCGATGCGGATCGTCGCCGGATCGCGGACCTATGAGGTGCTCGCCATCGTCGATCCCGACGACCGGCGCGCGCGGCTTCAACTCTATGTCGAAGAGGCCCGGACGTGAGGATGGCCGTGCGCCAGACCGGCGTCGTCGATCTCGTTCGGCGGATCGTCGGCCGGGTGGAGGCGGAGCCGATCGCGCCCCCGCTGCCACGCCACCGCCCCTTCGAGCGGACGGCCCGGCGCGTGCGCCGCTCCAGCGTGCCGCGCGTCTCGAGGCGCAGGCTCGGCTCCATCCAAGGAGGTATTCGATGACGGCATCACTCGATCTGCAGGCCGCGCTCCACGAGGCGTTCGTCACCGACGGCACGCTGCTGATCCTGCTCGGCGGCCCGCACGTCTATGACGGCCCGCCGCCGCGCACCCGCTATCCCTTCGTCACCTTCGGCGATGCCGTCGTCACGGACTATGGCGGAACCGATGCCGAAGCCTTCGAGCACCGCATCGAGCTCCACGCCTGGACGCGGACCGGCGGCCAGAGCGACGCCAATGCGATCGCCGACGCACTTCGAGACGCCATCGCAAGCGTTCCCGAGACGCTCGGCGACCATCGCCTCGCCAACGTTCACGTAGGCGCCACCCGCGCGGTGCGGCTGCGTGACGGCATCACGGTGCGGGCCACGCTCGATGTGCGCGCCGTCACCGAACCCCAATAATCCAGATCGACGGAGACTCACCATGGGTGCTCAACCAGGCCGCGACCTCCTGCTCAAGATCGCAGAGGGCGGCAGCTTCACGACGGTGGCGGGCCTGCGCGCCCGCCAGATCAGCTTCAATGCCTCGACGGTCGACGTCACGCACGCCGAGAGCGCAGGCCAGTGGCGCGAACTCCTCAGCTCGGCCGGCGTGCGGCGCGCGGCCGTGACGGGCAGCGGCGTCTTCCGCGACGCCTCGTCCGACGCACGCATCCGCCAGGCCTTCTTCGACGCCGAGATGCCGGCCTTCCAGATCGTCATTCCTGATTTCGGCACGGTCGAAGGTCCGTTCCAGATCTCCAGCTTCGAGTTGTCCGGCAGCCATGAAGGCGAGGTCACGTTCGAGATCGCACTCGAATCCGCCGGCGCCATTACCTTTACGGGAGCCTAGGTCATGGCCAACCGACATCGCGGCGAGGTCGCGACGATGATCGGCGGCGAGCGCCGAACGCTTTGCCTCACGCTTGGCGCCTTGGCCGATCTCGAGGATCGGCTCGGTGCCAGCGACGTCGGCGCCCTCGCCGAACGGCTGGGTTCCGGTCGACTCTCTGCCCGGGACATCACGGCCATCCTCGCCGCCGGTCTGCGCGGCGGCGGCGCGGCGGTGACGGACGAGGATGTCGCCGCGATGGCGCTCGACGGGGGCGCGCTCAGCGCCGCCCTGGCGGTGACGGAGCTTCTCGAGGCGACGTTCGGTGCTCCGGCATGACCGCCATCGGTCAGCTCCTGCCCTGGGGCGCACTGATGCGCCTCGGTCTCGGCGCGCTCCGCCTCAGCGCCGAGGCCTTCTGGGCGATGACACCGCGAGAGCTGGCGGCGGCCGCGGGCCTGACCGGGGCGCCGATGACCATCGGACGCGACGATCTCGCCACCCTGATGACGCGATATCCGGATGCCGCCCGCCCCGCCTGACGGGCCCTGCGGCACCCCTGACGCCATAGCACACGAAGGATGAGACGAATGGCCGAGACCGATCCCGACATCGCCGTGCGCGTCACGGCCGACACCTCGCAGTTCAAGGCGCAGGTCGCGGAGGCGCAGCGACTGGCCGAAGGGTTCGGCGGGGCGCTGTCGGCGGCTTTCCAGGGCGCCGTCATCAAGGGCAACAAGCTCGACGGCGTCTTCAAGACCCTCATCACCCGCCTCTCCAAGCTCGCGCTCGATGCGGCCTTCAAGCCTCTTGAAAAGGGTCTGTCCGACGGGTTCGCGGGTCTTCTGGGCGGCCTCGGCAAAGGCCTTGGCGCAGGATTCGGTGGCGGAATGCCGAAGGTCACGCCCTTCGCGAAAGGCGGCGTCTTCAACACGCCGCAAATGTTCGCCGGCGGCGGCGGTCTCGGCGTGCTGGGCGAGGCTGGCCCCGAAGCCGTCCTGCCGCTCTCGCGAGACGGCGCAGGCCGGCTCGGCGTGCGAACGCAAGGCGGCGGGCGCGCTTCCAACGTGACGGTGAACGTGACGGCCCGCGATGCCGACAGCTTTCGCCGCGCGGAATCCGACGTTGCCGCCGCCGTCAGCCGCGCCGTGGCGCGCGGCCAGAGGAACCTCTAGTCATGGTGGCCTTTCACGACGTCCGCTTTCCGCTCGACATCGCGCTCGGGAGTCGCGGCGGGCCGGAGCGGCGCACCGAGATCGTCACGCTCGGCTCCGGCGCCGAAGAGCGCAATGCCCGGTGGAAGCATTCCCGCCGACGCTACAACGCGGGCTATGGCGTCAAGTCCTTCGCGCAGCTCGCCGAGGTCGTCGCCTTCTTCGAGGAACGGCGTGGCCGTCTCTACGGGTTTCGCTGGCACGATCGGCTGGACCACGCCTCCTGCGCGGTCGGGGCAGCGCCAGCGTCCACCGACCAGCGCATCGGGCTTGGCGACGGAACGACGGTCAGCTTCGCGCTGGTGAAGACATACGGCGCGGCCTTCGCGCCCTATGACCGGCCCATCACCCGGCCGGTGCCCGGCAGCGTGACGATCGCCGTCGACGGTGCGCCGGTCGCGGCGGCCGTGGATGCCGCGACGGGTGCCGTGACGCTGGCCGACGCGCCCGGTGGCGGCGCAGTCGTCACGGCAGGCTTTCGCTTCGACGTCGCCGTGCGCTTCGACACCGACTTCCTCGACGCCGATCTCTCGGCCTTCGAGGCTGGCGACATCCCCGACATACCGCTGCTGGAGATCCGCGCATGAGGACGCTTCCTCCAGGCTTCCAGGCCCATCTCGACAGTGGCGCGACGACGCTCTGCCATTGCTGGAGGGTAACGCGCACCGACGGCGTGAGTCTCGGCTTTACCGATCACGACGATCCGGTCACCTTCGACGGCACGACCTTCGAGGCCGCCTCGGGCTTCGAGGGAACCGAGGCCGTCTCGGCTCTGGGGCTGAGGGTCGGAAGCGCGGAGGTGCAGGGCGCGTTCTCGTCTGGCCGGATCGACGCCGCCGACCTCGAAGGCGGCGCCTACGACGATGCGCGCGTCGAGACCTGGATCGTGAACTGGTCGAGCGTCGATCAGCGCGTCCTGATGGACGTCGCGACGGTCGGTGAGGTGCGGGCGGGCGATGGCGCGTTCTCTGCCGAGCTTCGCGGTCCGGCCCATGCCTTGCAGCGCAAGGGCGGACGCATCTTCGCCCACGTCTGCCCGGCGCAGGTGGGGGATCAGCGCTGCAGCGTCGATCTCGATGGCGCGGCGTTCAGAGGAACCGGTGCGGTCGCGACGATCGACGGCGAGCGTCTCCTCAACGCGAGTGGTCTCGGCGGATTCGAGCCCGGATGGTTCACGCGCGGGCTCGTGCGATGGACCACGGGGGCGAACGCCGGCCGGTCGGTCGAGGTCAAGGATCACCGCGGCGACGAGACCGCGTCGCTCGAACTCTGGCACCGACCAGTGAAGCCGATCGCCGTCGGCGATACGTTCACCGTGACGGCCGGCTGCGACAAGCATTTCGAGACCTGTGCGGCGAAGTTCGCCAATGCCGTGAACTTTCGCGGCTTCCCCCACATGCCGGGCAACGATTTCGCCGTGACCTACCCGGTCAGCGGCGAAGTCCACGACGGCAGTCCCATCCGCTAAAGCGAGACACCGATGACCGAACACGCAAGCCGCGTCGTCCGTGAGGCGCGGCGATGGATCGGCACGCCCTATCGCCATCAGGCGTCGTGCCTCGGTGCAGGCTGCGATTGCCTCGGCCTCATCCGAGGCGTCTGGCGCGACCTCTACGGCGAAGAGCCGGAGCGCGCGCCGGCCTATACCGCCGACTGGGCCGAGACCGGCCGGCGCGAAACGCTATTGGAGGCCGCCACGCGCCACCTTCGGCCGATAGAGCAGTCGGCCGGGCAGCCAGGCGACGTTCTCCTCTTCCGCTGGCGCAGCGGCTACCCGGCCAAGCATTGCGCGATCCTCACGGCGCCGGATCGCATCGTCCATGCGCTCGAGAATGCTTCGGTGACCGAGGTGACGCTCGGACATTGGTGGAGCCGCCGGATCGCTGCCGTCTTCCGCTTTCCCGAACCTGTCGAGGCCGACTGATGGCGACACTTCTCCTCTCCACTGCCGCGCAGGCCATCGGCGGCGCCATTGGCGGGCCCATCGGGGCGATGGCAGGCCGTGTTGCCGGCGCGATCGCCGGTGGAACGATCGACAGCGCGCTCACCAGCCGGCGCGGTGCCACCAAGGTGACCGAGGGTCCACGCCTCGCCGATCTCGACGTGCAGGCGAGCCAGGAGGGCGCGCCGATCCCGAAGGCGTTCGGGCGCGTGCGGTTGGCTGGCCAGATCATCTGGGCAACGCGGCTGGAGGAAGACGTGACCGTCGAGCGTGAGGGCGGCTCGGGCGGTGGCAAGGGTAGCCGTGGCCGCGCGCCGGCGAGCGAGACGCGAACCTATAGTTATTTCGCCAACATGGCGGTCGGGCTTTGCGAAGGTCCGATCACACGCATTGCGCGCGCTTGGGCCGACGGAAAACCGCTCGACCTTACGACCGTGTCCTGGCGGCTCCACCGCGGCACGGACAACCAACTACCGGACGCCTTCCTCGAAGCGCGCCAGGGCGGGCCGGTGCCGGCCTATCGCGGCACGGCCTATGTCGTCTTCGAGCGACTGGCGCTGGAGGCGTTCGGCAATCGCATCCCGCAGCTGACCTTCGAGATCGTGCGCGCCATCGGCACGCTGGAGCCCAAGGTGACGGCCGTCACGATCATCCCCGGGTCGTCCGAATTCGCCTACGATCCGGAGATCGTGCGCGCCCAGACGGCACCCGGCGCGACCGTCTACGAGAACCGGCACAACACGGTGGCCGAGACCGACTGGACCGCGTCGATAGACGAGTTGCAGGACCTCTGCCCGAACCTCAAGCACGCCGCGCTCGTCACAGCCTGGTTCGGTACGGATTTGCGGGCCGCCGAGTGTCGCCCGCGCCCCGGCGTCGAGTGGGACGCGAAGACGACGATCGAGGACACCTGGGTCGTCGATGGCGTCGCGCGGGCGGATGCGCACGTGGTCAGCCGTATCGACGGCCGGCCCGCCTATGGCGGCACGCCGTCCGACGGATCGGTCGTTCGCGCGATCGCGGATTTAAATGCGCGCGGCCTCAAGGTGACGTTCTATCCGTTTCTCCTGATGGACATCGAGGCCGGCAATGGTCTGCCGGACCCCTATGGCCGGAGCGAACAGCCGCCTTACCCCTGGCGCGGCCGAATCGCCTGTCATCCGGTGGCCGGTCAGGCCGGCTCACCCGATGGAACGCCTGTTGCCGAAGCGGAGATCGACGCGTTCTTCGGATCGGCGACGGCGCACCAGTTCAGCGTCGGGGATGGCGAGGTCTCCTATACCGGGCCGGACGAATGGTCGTGGCGCCGAATGGTGCTGCACTATGCTCACCTTGCCAAGCTCGCCGGCGGCGTCGATGCGTTCCTCGTCGGTTCGGAACTGCGCGGGCTGACCTGGGTGCGCGGCGCGGGCGGAACCTACCCGGCCGTACGGCACCTGACGGAGATCGCGCGCGAGGTGCGAACCATCCTCGGCCCCGACACGCGTATCTCCTATGCGGCTGACTGGTCGGAATATTTCGGTCATCACCCCGCAGACGGTGGCGGCGACGTGACCTTCCATCTCGATCCCTTCTGGTCGGATGCGGCGTGTGATTTCGTCGGCATCGACAACTACATGCCGCTGACCGATTGGCGCGGCGGCGAGGGCCATGCCGATATTGCCGCAGGCTCTCCCTACGCGGCCGAATACATCGGCCAGAACATCGCCGGCGGTGAAGGCTACGACTGGTACTACGCGAGCGAAGCCGACCGCGCAGCGCAGGCCCGCTCGCCCATCACCGATGGCGCGTATGGCAAGCCCTGGGTCTACCGCTACAAGGACCTCGTTGCCTGGTGGTCGCAGCCGCATGTCGACCGGGTCGGCGGCGTAGAGACGAGCGCGACCGCCTGGGTTCCGGGCTCCAAGCCCATCTGGATGACCGAGGTCGGCATCCCGGCCGTCGACAAGGGTGGCAATCAGCCCAACGTCTTCTTCGATCCGAAATCGTCAGAAAGCTTCCTGCCCTACTCGTCCTCGGGCGCGCGGGACGACTTCGCGCAACGCCGGGGGATCGAGGCGCTGCTCGATTACTGGCAAGGTGCGGACGACGCAAGGAATCCCGCCGGGATGCTCGACGCCGACGCGATCCACCTCTGGACGTGGGACGCGCGGCCCTTCCCGGTCTACCCGCTGGCCGAAGACGTCTGGGGTGACGGCCCGAACTGGGCGCGCGGGCACTGGCTGAGCGGGCGGCTTGGGCAGGCACCGGCCGGCGAGCTCATCGCCGCGATCCTTCGAGGTTTCGGGGTCGAGGACTTCGATGTCAGCGCCGTCGATGGGACGATCGACGGCTATGTCGTCGATCGCCCGATGACGCCGCGCGATGCGATCGAGCCGCTGATGCTGGCGCTCGACATCGAGGCCTATGAGCGGCAGGGCCGCCTCGTCTTCCGCTCCCAGCGCCACCTCCCTGCGCAAACGGTGGAGGCCGAGCGTTGCGTGGACGACGGCAAGACGCCGCTCGTGCAGGTGACGCGGGCGCAGGAGGCCGAGATCGCGGCCACGGTCGCGCTGACCTTCAGCGATCTCCTGCGCGATCACGGACGGTCGAGCGTCGGCGCGATGCGCGGCGCGACGCGATCGAGCCATGAGGCGCATGCCGATCTCCCGATCGTCAGCCAGGGGGAGATCATCCAGCCTCTGGCGGAAAGCTGGCTGCACGATCTCTGGGTCGGTCGCGATGCGTTCGCGCTCGGTCTGCCACCATCGCGGATGGCGCTGGAACCCGGCGATCTTCTCGCGCTCGACCGAGATGGCGCAGGCGCTATGCTGAAGATCGAGGACCTGCGTCGTTCGTCCGCGCTGCGCGTGGAAGCCCGGCGCTACGACCGCGCCGTTGCGGAGACGTCGATGACGGATATCCGCCAGCCTTTGGCTGCGGCGTCGAGGCCCAGACAGGTCGTCGCGGAGGCCGCGCCTCATGCGCGGCTGCTGCAGCTACCGAAGCTCTCCGCCGACGATGCGGATACCGTTGTCCACGCCTGTGCCTTGCAGTCCCCGTGGCCGGGCACGATCGGCGTCTGGCGGGAGGGCGGCGTGAGCGTCGTTCAGGTCGCACGCATCACCGCGCCGGCGACCATGGGCACGTCGCTGACCGACCTGGCGGGCGGCTCGGTCGCGATCTGGGACGAAGCGAGCGTCGTCGATGTCGAGCTCCATGGCGGTTCGCTCCAGGCCCTGCCGGACGCCAGCATTCTCGACGGCGGCAACGCGGTCGCGATCGGCACGTCGGAGCTTGGGTGGGAGATCGTCCAGTTCGGTCGGGCCGAACTCATCGGTCCGCAGACCTATCGGCTCTCCCGTCTCCTTCGGGGAAGGCGGGGGACGGATGCCGACGTGCTCGCGCTGCGGCCGGCCGGCGCCGACATCGTCCTTCTCGACACGGCACTGGTGCCGATCGATGTTGGGCTGGACAGGTTGGGCCGGGCGACGACCTTCCGGACCGGTCGCTCGGCCGATCCGGCGGCGAGCGCGGCCGAGACAATCGTCCCTTCGGCACGCGCCCTGCGTCCGCTTGCACCCTGTCATCTGCTTGCGATCAAGATCGCCGGCGGCATCCAACTCTCCTGGACCCGGCGCAGCCGTGTCGGCGGCGATAGCTGGTACGTCGCCTCGACGCCGCTCGGTGAAGCGGAAGAGCGCTATCGCGTAGAGATTGTTCACGCGGGCGGGGCCCGGGTGGTCGAGACGACCGTCCCGGACCTCGTATACGCCGCGCCCGACATCATCGCGGATCACGGCTCGGTACCACGGTCTTTCAACGTCCGTGTATCGCAGCTCAGCGCCATCGTCGGGCCAGGTGCCGTGCTCGATGCGAGCGTCGACATCACCGGTGTCCAAGCGTGATGGGCCAAGACGAAAGGACCGGAGAATGAGGCAGAACTTCACAGAGGCGCTCGACCACGTTCTTGAGAACGAGGGCGGGTATGTGGACCATCCGCGAGACCCGGGCGGTGCGACAAACATGGGCATCACCCAAGCGACGCTGTCGCGGTGGCGTAAGCGGGTCGTCAGCAAGAGTGATGTGAAGACGCTGTCTCGCCGAGAGGCGGGCGAGATCTACCGGGCCAATTTCTGGAACGCCGTCCGCGCCGACGAACTCCCGGCCGGCATCGACTACTGCGTGTTCGACGCCGCCGTCCACTCGGGGCCTCAACGCGCGATCCGCTGGCTTCAAACGGAGCTTCGGGTGCGCGTCGATGGCCTGATCGGTCCCCTGACGCTCAAAGCTGCCCACGCTTCGGACCGCACCGCCCTCATCCGAGCGTTCTGCCGGCGCCGGCTGCGTTTCATGCAGGGGCTGCGGACCTGGGCGACCTTCGGACGCGGCTGGTCGCGCCGCATGACCACCGTTCAGACGTCGGCGCTCGCGTTGGCAGCGAAGCAGATACCGACCACCCGGCCCTCACCAAAGGAGACGTCAATGACCGATACGAAACGCTGGTACGAATCCAAGACCGTCTGGGGCGCCGTCGTCACGCTTCTCGCGCTCATCGCCGGGTCCTTCGGCCTCAGGATCGGCGCATCGGAGCAGGCCGCGCTGGTCGAACTCGCGCCGCAGCTTGTCGCCATCGCGGGCGCCGTCGTCGCTCTGGTCGGCCGGCTGACGGCGCGGGCGGTGATCGCTTGACGCACATCGTCTGATCTTGCCAAACCTGTGGGGAGGCCGCGCCATTCATTGCAGGTTCAGCCTCCCCGCCTTAAGACGTGTTCCATGAACAGAATGTCCGCCGTGGCCATCGCTGGCTGCCTCCTTCTTCCTTCGGTTCCGCCGGCCTATGCGGCCTGCGGCGTCGATATCGCGACCGCCGTTCGATCCGGCGGAGCGCAGGACTTCTCCAACCTGCGCAGTCAGGTCAGCAGGACTGCGGATGGTCAGATCGTGGACGTATCGCTCTGCGACGAGGGAGCGCGTCTCGTCTACCGGGTTCTCGTCGTCCCGCGCGTGGCCAATGCGCAGACTCAGTTGCTGAGGGTCGACGCCAAGTCCGGCGCGGTGCTCAAATAGGATGCGCATGCTGGTTGTCGAGGATGATGCGGATCTGAACCGTCAGATCGTCACGGCCCTTCAAGACGCCGGCTATGCCGTCGATAGCGCTTCGGACGGCGACGAGGGCCATTTCCTCGGCGATACGGAACCCTATGACGCCGTCGTTCTCGACATCGGTTTGCCGGGCATGGATGGGCTCAGCGTTCTCGAGGCCTGGCGCCGCGACGGGCGAACGATGCCCGTCCTCCTTCTCACGGCCCGCGACCGCTGGAGCGACAAGGTGCAGGGCATCGACGCCGGTGCCGACGACTACGTCGCCAAGCCGTTCCATATGGAAGAGGTGCTCGCTCGCCTCAGAGCCCTCACACGCCGTGCCGCCGGACAGGCCGACAGTACGTTGCGCTATGGCGACGTTGCGCTCGACACGCGCAGCTCGCGCGTGACGGTGGCAGGCAAAGCGGTCAAGCTGACCTCTCACGAACTGCGGCTTTTCTCCTACCTGATGCACCACCAGGGCCGCATCATCTCGCGGTCGGAACTGATCGAGCACATCTACGATCAGGATTTCGACAGGGACTCCAATACGATCGAAGTGTTCATCGGTCGCCTGCGCCGAAAGCTCGGGACCGACGCCATCGAGACCGTGCGCGGCATGGGCTATAGGCTCGGGGAGGGGTGATCGGCCTGCCGCGATCGCTGCGCGTTCGCCTCGTCGGCATTGCCGCCCTGGCCGGTCTGGCGGGGATATTCGTCGCCGGGGGCGTGCTGCTCTCCCTTTACGAGCGCGCGTTGCGAAGCAGCTTCGACGATCGACTCGACGTGTACCTGACGTCGCTCATCGCTACGGCAGTCGATCCCGAGGGGCGATTGGAAGACCCACAGGGTCTGGGAGACCCCAATTTCACCATCCCCCAATCTGGCTGGGGCTGGCAGGTCGATGCGGGCGACGTGATCTACCAGTCGCGCTCGCTCGTCGGCGAGTTCATCCCCGTGCCGCGGAATGTCGGCGGGGCGCCCGTCCTTTACGCTGACGTCGCGATGATGGGTTATCCCCAACTCCGCCTCGCCTCGCGCAGCCTCCGCCTACCGGATGCCACGGCTGCAGCCTTCACCATCCTCGGTGTTCCCGACGAACTCGAAAGCTCCATTCGCACCTTTCGCAACGCGGCCTTCGTCACGCTCTCGATTCTCGCGGCGGCGATCATGCTGGCAGCGCTCTTGCAGGTCCGGCTGGGTCTGGCGCCGCTTGGAGAACTTCGGGGCAGCATCGCAAATATTGCCCGCGGCAAAAGCAAGCGGCTGGAAGGGATTTATCCCGTGGAGCTCGATCCGCTGGTGGCCGAGTTGAACGCCCTCCTTCGCCTGAACGAGGAACTCGTAGAACGCGCACGCACGCATGTCGGCAACCTGGCCCACGCCTTGAAGACGCCCCTCAGTGTCATCGTGAACGAAGCGCGGGAGCGCGACGAAGACAAGATTGTGGAGCAGGCCTCGTTGATGCGCGAGCGTATCGACATCGCCCTCGACCGGGCTCGCATGGCGGCCCGCTCCGGTGCGATCGGTGAGGTGAGCGAAGTGGCCGCGATCCTAGAGGGTCTGGCCAGGGTGATGCGCAAGCTCCACGCCATCCGCGGGATCGATGTGGCCGTCACCGCGGAGACGACGTTACTCTTTCGCGGTGAACGGCAGGACTTCGAGGAACTCGCAGGCAACATCGTCGACAACGCGTGCAAATGGGCCGCATCGAAGGTCCGTATCTCTGCGAGTCCGACGCGCGGTCGCAATGGGGCAGCGCTTTTCACCCTGACGGTAGACGATGACGGACCGGGCCTCCCGGCCGAGGAACGTGGACTTGCGCTGCAGCGAGGACGACGGCTCGACGAGACCGTTCCGGGTTCCGGCCTCGGGCTTTCGATCGTCACCGAACTGGTCGAGCTCTACGGGGGCTCCATAGCGCTTGGCGATGCCGATCTCGGCGGGCTGCGCGTTACTGTCGAACTTCCCGCCGTCGATCCGTAGTCGGACTACGATGGCGCCATATTTGCGCGCTCTAAGACCGTCACCCGGCGAGTGATCTCGCCTGTGTCGGCAAGGGAATGCTTACATGATGAAGTCATCGCAAGGTGGCGCGCGGCTCGCAGCGTTGAGGACGGCGAGCTGTCTTGGCGCACTTCTCGTCCTGCAGGCCTGTACGACGACTGACACAGCGGGCCGGGCCCCTGCGTCGCCATCGTCGGTCACGGGCGCGGTAGTCGGCGGCGTGTCCGACGGCGCCATCGGGTCCGGTCTCGAAGGCGATGCGCGTCAGCGTGCGCTCGCGGCTGAAACCGAGGCCTATGCGTCCGGCCAGACCGTCAACTGGCGCGCCGAGACGGGCAATGTCTACGGTCAGGTCGCTCCGGGCCCGAGCTACACCTATTCCGGCACGGCCTGCCGCAACTATACCCACGCCATCTTCATCGACGGCGTCGCCCAGGTCGCTCGTGGCCGTGCCTGCCGCCAGCCGGATGGGTCCTGGCGCCAGACGGCCTAGCCGTCGTCGACGCGGGGTCGTCCCTTGCGGTGATCCGGCGCTGGGGCCATGTGCTCGGTCGTACCGTTTCCCTGGACCGTCATGACCCGTAAGTCTCGCCGTCTCACGATCATCGGATGCCTCGGCGTTCTCCTCGCCGTAGCGGTCGGTCTCGTCCTGACCGCGCTCGACGAAGGGATCACCTTCTTCAGCACGCCGTCGGAAATCGCGGCCGGCACGGTCGCGGAAGGACAGCGTCTTCGCCTCGGTGGTCTCGTAGAGGCGGGCAGCGTCGCACGCGAGGATGGCGGCTCCGTCACCTTCCTCGTTACCGATCAGGTTCGTAGCGTTCCGGTGGCTTATGTGGGGTTGCTGCCCGACCTCTTTCGCGAAGGGCAGGGTGTGGTGGCGGAGGGGCGGCTCGTCGGCGGCATCTTTGAAGCGGATACGATCCTCGCCCGCCATGACGAGACCTATGTTCCGAAGGAAGTGGCCGACGCCCTCAAGGCGAGCGGCCAGTGGCGCCCTGAGATGGGCTCTCCCGAACTGTAACGAAGCGTCAGATCGCGTCACGACCCGGTGAGGTGACGAAGACGCCGCGCCCGAATCCCGATAGCGTCGCTGCCACGAATGGCGAACTAGGGCGGAGCACATGGACAGACGAACTCAGCGACTGACCTTCAAGGGCAGCCATGGCCTCGATCTGGCCGCGCGCCTCGATCTGCCGGAGGGCCGGATCCGAGCCTTTGCGCTCTTCGCCCATTGCTTTACCTGTTCCAAGGATCTCTTCTCGGTCACCCGCATCAGCGCGGAGCTGGCGCGGCTGGGGATCGCCGTCCTCCGCTTCGACTTCACGGGCCTCGGCCAGTCCGGTGGCGACTTCGCGAACACGAACTTCTCCTCCAATGTCTCCGACATCGTCTCCGCAGTCGAGCATATGCGGCGGACCTATGAGGCGCCGGCACTCCTCATCGGGCACTCACTCGGCGGCGCTGCGGTCCTCTGCGCGGCGGGCAGCATTCCCGAGGTGAAGTGCGTCGTCACCATT
Source organism: uncultured Alphaproteobacteria bacterium (assembly GCA_963842125.1). Classification (GTDB taxonomy): domain Bacteria; phylum Pseudomonadota; class Alphaproteobacteria; order Rhizobiales; family CAWCWK01; genus CAWCWK01. Next base: position 1,454,350 of record CAWJFE010000001.1, read on the forward strand.
GGCGCACCGTCCGATGCCGCTCATGTCGTCGAGCAGTTCGGCGCCGATATCTCGCGCATCGAGGAGGACGGCGAGGCCCGCGTCACTCTGGCCGGGCGCCCCTTCTCGATCCGCAAGCAGTTCCTCGACGATGTTCGCGGGCAGCGCATTCGCGATCACATCCGCGCGATCGACGCGGCGCTCCTCGTCCTTCACTCCCCCACGGATGCGACCGTCGGGGTCGAGAACGCGAGCGATATCTTCCTGGCCGCGAAGCATCCAAAGAGTTTCGTCTCGCTCGACGGCGCCGACCACCTTCTTACCGACAAACGCGACGGCGTCTTCGCCGCGCAGATCATCTCGGCATGGTCGGCCCGGTATCTCGGCATCGCGGAGGCCGAGGAGACCCATGAGGCTCTGGGCGTTCGCGTGGCCGAGTCGGGCGGCGGCAAGTTTCAGCAGTTGGTGACGGCGGGTCCGCACCGGCTCCTCGCCGACGAGCCGACCGATGTCGGCGGATTGGGCAGCGGTCCGACGCCCTATGAGTTCGTCGCTATCGGTCTCGCTGCCTGCACGTCGATGACGCTTCGGATGTATGCCGACTTCAAGAAGGTCGCCCTCGGGCGTATCTCGGTCGATGTCGGGCACGAGAAGGCTCATGCAGGTGATATGGGCGAGGCCGGCGGGCGCATCGACGTTTTCAAGCGGCGCATCACGGTGGACGGCCCTCTCGACGAGAAAACCCGGGAGAAAGTGCTGCAGATCGCCGACAAGTGCCCCGTCCACAAGACGCTGGAGGCGGTCGCGACAGTCGAGACCGACCTTACGGAATTGTAACGGGATGGACAGCGTGGGTTAAGCTTGGGGTCGCCATAACGGAACGCATGGTGCCAAGCGCACCCTTGTCAGTGTTCGGAGAAAGCCCCCTCGATGCCCACGCCCCCCGCTACCCTTGCAAAGATCACCAAATCCCCTCGCCGCAATGCGCTTCTCGCGGGCGCGTCCGCGCTGGCGCTCCTCGGTCTGACCTTTGGAGATGCCGTCTTCGCGCCGCAGCCCGCGCAGGCCCAAGCGCAGACCGCGCCGATCCAGGTCGCGCCGACCATGGCGCCGATGTCCTTTGCGGATGTCGTCGAGAAGGTCAGCCCCGCCGTCGTCAGCGTTCAGGTTCGGGTCGATCGGGGCGAGCGCCAGTCCTCCGGCATGCTCGACAATGACGACATGCCAGACGAATTTCGCCGTTTCTTCCGCCGCTTCGGCGAGGAGTTCGGTCGGGGCGACGAGGAAAGCCCGCAGCGCCGTGGCGGACCGCGCTTCTCCTATGGCCAGGGTTCCGGCTTCATCATCTCCGCCGATGGCTACGTCGTCACCAACAACCATGTGATCGACGAGGGCGACCGTGTCGAGGTCACCCTGCAGAACGGTGACGAGTTCGACGCCGAAGTCGTCGGCAAGGACTCGCGCACGGACCTCGCGGTTCTGAAGATCGAGGGCGAGAACCTGCCCTTCGTCGAGTTCGCAGGTGCCGAAGCGCGCGTCGGCGACTGGGTCGTCGCGGTCGGCAATCCGTTCGGTCTGGGCGGCACGGTCACGGCCGGGATCATCTCGGCGCGCGGTCGCGACATCGGTTCGGGGCCCTATGACGACTACATCCAGATCGACGCGCCCATCAACCGCGGCAATTCGGGCGGTCCCGCCTTCAACCTCGAAGGCCAGGTCATCGGCGTGAACACGGCGATCTTCTCGCCGTCCGGCGGCAATGTCGGGATCGGCTTCGCCATTCCGGCCGGCGCGGCGACCCGGATCGTCGATGAACTTCGCGACAGCGGCGAAATCTCCCGCGGCTGGATCGGCGTATCGATCCAGTCGGTGAGCGATGACATCGCGGAATCGCTCGGTCTCGACGAGGCCTATGGCGCGCTCGTCAACGAGCCGCAGGACGGCTCGCCGGCCGACGATGTCGGCATCGAGAGCGGCGACGTGATCGTGACCGTGGACGGGACCCGCGTCGACGATGCCCGCTCGCTCTCTCGCCTCATCGGCGGCCTGAAGCCGGACACCGAGGTGATGCTCGGTGTGCTCCGCGACGGCGCGGATCTGGAGATCGCGCTGACGCTCGGCGAACTCCCCGCACAGCGCCAGATGGCCGCCATCGCGCCGCAGGACGAGGAGCCCGTGGAGACGGCCGAGACGGTCGTTCCCGCCCTCGGGCTGGAGCTCACGCCGGCTGGCGAGGTCGAGGGAAGCGGCGAGGACGGTCTCGTCATCACCGAGATCCTCGACGACTCGAACGCCGCCGAGAAGGGTCTTCGCCCCGGTGACGTGATCTTGGAAGTCGGCGGTGAGACGGTCGCGACTGTTGCCGATGTCGCGAGCGCTGTCTCCGCCGCGCAGGATGGCGACCGCAGCGCGGTCCTCATGCGCGTCCGCTCCGGCAACGCGACCCGCTTCGTCGCCGTCACGCTGACGGAAGCCTCTTAAGGCTCGACCGACCGGGCTCGCCGTCGCGCGCGCCCGGTCGGCTTTCTCTTCCCCCCACATTCGCTATATCGAGCCTCATGAAGCTGCTCATCGTCGAGGACGACCACGAAGCCGCGCGCTATCTCGTCAAGGCGTTCTCGGAGGCCGGCCACGCCGCCGACCACGTCGCCGATGGCGAGGAGGGGCTGCAACAGGCGCAGGGTCAGGACTACGATGTCCTGATCGTCGACCGCATGCTGCCCGGCCGCGACGGCCTCTCGTTGATCTCGACGCTTCGAGACAGCGACGACCACACGCCGGCCCTCGTGCTGAGCGCGCTCGGCAATGTCGACGATCGCGTCACCGGACTACGCGCGGGCGGCGACGACTACCTCACGAAACCCTATGCATTCGCCGAGCTTCTCGCCCGCACCGAAGCATTGGCGCGGCGTCAGCAGCCGATGGCGGCGGAGACCACGCTGACCGTCGGCGACCTCGTACTCGATCGTCTGACGCACAAGGTCCGGCGCGGGGACCAGTCGATCCTCCTTCAGCCCCGCGAATTCAGCCTCCTCGAATTTCTGATGCGTCACGCCGGGCAGGTCGTCACCCGTACCATGCTTCTCGAGGGCGTGTGGAACTACCACTTCGATCCGCAGACCAACGTGATCGACGTTCACATCTCGCGCCTGCGCGGCAAGATCGACAGGGAGTTCGCGACGCCGCTCCTCCATACGGTGCGCGGCGCGGGCTATACGATCCGCGCCGACGACTGACCGTGGGTTCGCTCGTCAAGCTCCTTCGCACGACCGCTTTCCGCCTGTCGGTCATCTATCTCGCGGTCTTCCTCCTCTTCGGTCTTGGTGCCGTGGCCTATCTGACCTGGCAGGCGGAGGCGCTGCTGCGGGCGCAGTTGCAGGAGACGGTGGAGGCCGATACGGCCGGTCTCATCGACCAGTACGAGACGGGCGGCATTCGCGGCCTCACCAATGCGCTTCAGCGCCGCTCGCTACAGCCCGACGCCAACCTCTACCTCGTCACGAACTTTGCCGGCCAGCCGCTTGCCGGCAACGTGCGGAACGTGCCGGGCTACGTGCTCGCCGAAGAGCGCTGGGTCGATACGGCTTACGGTTCGCTCAACGCCGGTGGCGGGTTCGACAAGACGGCCCTCATCAAGGTCTCCATCCTGCCCTCCGAATTCCGTCTGCTCGTCGGGCGCGATCTCAAGCAGACCGAGGAGGTGCGGCGCATCATCTGGCGGGCGTCCATCTGGACGATGCTCGGCTTCGGCTCGCTGTGGCTCATCGTAAGCCTTCTCGTCAGTCGCCGGATGCTGCAGCGGGTGGACGCGATGGCCGCGACGAGCCGCGCCATCATGGATGGCGACATGACCGAGCGGCTGCCCGTCGCCGGGAGCAATGACGAACTCGACAATCTCGCCATCAGCCTCAACGCCATGCTGCACCGGATCGATCAGTTGATGCGGGGGCTGAAGGACGTCTCCGACAACATCGCACACGATCTGAAGACGCCGATCACACGGCTGCGCAACCGCGCCGAGGAGACCCAGCGAACCGCTCGGACGCCCGACGAATTTCGCGAAGCGCTTGGCGGTCTGACGGAGGAAGTGGACGGGATCATCCGCGTCTTCAACGCGCTTCTCCTCATCGCGCGCGCCGAAGCCGGCAATCTGGAGCAGGCCTTCGATACCGTCGACATGGCCGAGACCGCGAGGGACGTGGCCGAACTCTACGAACCGAGTGCGTCCGATGCCGGGCTCAGCCTGTCGGTGACGGGCACGCGCTCGGCGACCGTTCGGGCGAACCGCGAACTGGTCGGCCAGGGTGCCGCCAATCTGATCGAGAACGCGATCCGCTACGCCGGCCCCTCCGCGTCACGCATCGAGGTACTCGTCGCGATCGACCCCGATACCGTCTCGCTTACGGTCTCCGATGACGGGCAAGGCATTCCGGCGGAGGGGCGCGCGAAGGCGGTCGAGCGGTTCGAGCGGCTTGGGCGGGCGGACCAGGGGTCGGGGCTAGGGCTCAGCCTCGTCCAGGCGATCGCGCACCTGCATGGAGGCACGCTCACCTTGACCGACAACGCGCCGGGGCTCGGCGCGACCCTCGCGATACCACGAAGGGCCGTCGGTCCTTAGGCGGCGATGGGTCTCTCGCTCTCCGGGGCGGGCTCTTCCTCGATCGGCAGGCGCATGGCGACGAGCGTGCCCTCGCCCTCACGGCTGAAGATGCGCAGCCGTCCGTCATGCATCGTGACGAGCGACTTCGAGATCGCTAGTCCCAGCCCGGAGCCGGTGTGGGAGCGGGTGTCCTGATTGGCGACCTGCTCGAAGGGCTGACCGAGCTTGGGCAGGTACTCTTTGGGAATGCCGATGCCCGTGTCCCGAATGCCGAGCGTCAGCGTACCATCGACGACGCGGCCGAGCGCCTTGACCGATCCGCCCTCGGGCGTGAATTTCACCGCATTGCTCATCAGGTTGAGGATGACCTGCTTCAGGGCCCTGCGATCGGCATAGAGCGTGACGTTCTCGGGCAGGCGATAGGCGAGCGAGATGCCGGAATCCTGCGCTTTGGGGGCGAGGATGCGCGCGCAGTCTTGAACGAGTTCTTCCAGTCCGAACGTTTCGCGCTCCAGCGGGCGATGGCCGGCCTCGATCTTGGCCATGTCAAGAATGTCGTTGATGAGATCGAGGAGATGCTCGCCGCTGATCCGGATGTCCCGGCAATATTCGCTGAACCGCTCGATCGTGACGGCGCCGAGCATGCCACCCTCCATCGCCTGGCTGAAGCCGATGATGGCGTTGAGCGGCGTGCGCAGCTCGTGGCTCATGTTGGCGAGGAACTCGGCCTTGGCGGAATTGGCGCTTTCGGCGCGATCCTTCTCGTCGGCAAGCTTGGCGGCGAGGTCGACGAGCTGCTGCCGGTTCTGCTCGAGGATGATCCGGTCCTGGCGCTGCTGGGCGATATTGCCCATCAGCTGTCGCTCGGAACTGACGAGCTTGGATTCGTTGTCCTTCAACCGGGTGATGTCGGTGCCGACGGCGACATAGCCGCCATCGCGCGTGCGCCGCTCGTCTATGCTCAGCCATCGGCCGTCGGCCAACTGGGCCTCGAATGTCCGGTCCCCCGACTTCTCGGCATCGTTCGGCATCATCGACATGCGGATGATCGGGCGCTGGATCTGGCCGGCGACGACATTGTAGGGCGCACCTGGAACGGCGACCTCGGGCGGCACGTCGTAGAGTTCCACGTAGCGGGAGTTGCAGCGCACCAGCCGGTTCTCGCCGTCCCAGAGGACGAAGGCCTCCGAGATCGCCTCGATGGCATCGTCGAGGCGGCGGCCCGCCATCGCGCTTCTCTCTTGAAGGAGGCGCGTCTCGGTGATGTCCGTCGCGATGCCGATGAGGTTGTGCGATCCGCGGCGGCCCGACGCGATGACCTCGGCGCGCACTCTCAGCCAGACCCAATGGCCCTTCACGTGGCGGGCGCGGCACGTGGTGTCGAGAACCTGGCTCTCGCTCTTGCGCGCGACGGCGAGCGCGGCGCGGAATGCCTTCATGTCGTCGGGATGGATCAGCTTCTTCGCGGCGTTGATATGCACGACCTGCTCTTCGGGCTTGTAGCCGAGAAGTTCGAGCATGGAGGCCGACCAGTAGAGCCGGCCCTGCCGCAGATCCCAGTCCCAAAGGCCCGTTCGACCGCGGGTGAGGGCGGTGTCGAACCGGGTTCGCACGTCGGCGTGGATGACGTCGGTCTGGTGCGCGCGCGCCGCCTGCGCGTGGAAGACGACGCCCAGAAGCGTGATGATGAACCCGATCGCGCCGACGAGGATGATGATGACGCCGGCCTGCCGTTTCCAGAGGCCGAGCACACCGTCGACCGGGCGCAGGACGAGCACATGGCCACCCAAGGCCTGTAGCCTTTGCGCCGAGCCCAGCACCTCGGTGCCCGAGAGCGACATCGACATCACCCCGGCACGGCGCGCGTATTTGATGAGCGGATGTTCGTTCTGGACGACGGTATCGAGCGCTGCGCCGATGTCGGCCCGCCGGCTGGAGGCGACGACGGTTCCGGCCTCGTCGCTGACGATGACGAGCTTCGTCAGGTTCGGGCCGACGAGCGCGATGCTACCGATATAGGCGTTGATGACGTCCTGCGGATCGGCGCCGGGCGCGTTGAGATCGTCGCTCAGCATTCGGGACGAGAGCGAGAGGTCCATGCGCGCGTCCTCGAGGACGCTGTCATAGAGGTCGCGAAGGTGGAGGACGGCCAGGAGAAGAAGCGTGCTCAGGAAGACGAGGATGAGGAGCGGTACGGAGCGCTTCAGAGCCGGCTCGGCCTTGACCCATCGCTTGTAGCCGGGGTCCGATAATAGATCGGTCAGGCCTCGCAGCTCACCCATACGCGTTCGCGGCTCTCCACTCGCGTCAGCGTAATCCATGCGCCATCCCCCGAAACGCGTGCCAGAAAGCAAGCCGTGCCACTCCGATGCTGGCCCCCCGGCACCGTGCCCGCATACGAATCCATGGGATAACCTTTGTCCAGTCCTTGACAGTTGATTAACGCCTTCCGACTCACCCGAACCCGCGATTGTGGCGTCATGACCACGGCAACCCGGTCGAGCCGCAGTGTCGCCCAGAAAATCTTGAGCGCACACGAAGGCTTAGACTTGCCAGACTGGTGCCCCATCGGGGATAGGTGAAATCAGAGACTATTCAACGGCGGCGCTAGACCGCGACCTCAGGGAGAAACACGCATGGTCGACGCTTCGATCACATTGCCGCAATTCGTCTGGAGCAAGGTCGGAAACGACGAAGGCCGAGAGGCGGTGGCGTGGAAATCCCCGTCGGGTTGGATCAAGACGAGTCTGGGCGAGTTCCGCGCCATGGTGCGCGAGATCGCCCTCGGCCTGGCCGAGCTAGGCGTCGGGCCCGGCGACAAGGTCGCCATCCATTCGGAGAACCGGACCGAATGGATCGCGGCCGACATGGCGATCATCACGCTCGGTGCGGCGGCCGTGCCGATCTACACCACGCAGCCGCGCGACCAGATCCGCTACATCCTCGAGCATGCGGAGGCCAAGGCGGTCTTCATCTCGGGGCCGGAGATGGCCGAGACGTCGCGCGAGGCCGCGTCCGCACTCGGCCTCGACGTCATCATATTCGACACGCTCGGCGATAGGGGCGAGCGCGAGATCACACTGGCAACGCTCCGGGAGCGGGGCAGGGCGGCCGACCAGACGGCCTATGATCGCTGGCTGACGGAGCGCCGCCCCTCCGACCTCGCCGCCCTCATCTACACGTCCGGCACGACCGGCACGCCCAAGGGCGTGCTGCTGACGCACGCGAACCTCGCTCACAATATCGACGTCGCGCTCACGGGCGGCTTCTTCGCCGCCGAGCCCCGCATCGAGGGTGGCAAGCTGTTGTCGTTCCTGCCCTTCGCGCATGTCTACGAACATACGGGGGCCTACGCGTTCCTTTGTACGGGCTACCCGCTTTATATTCTGCCCAACGTCGATACGTTGGTGGACGATCTCGCCGAGGTCCGGCCGATCCATTTCACGACCGTTCCCCGATTGCTGGAGCGCGTCTATGGCGGCATCAAATCGAAGGCTGCGCAGGAGCCAGGCGTCAAGGGCAAGCTGATGCGCTGGGCGGTCGAACTCGCGGACAATTACGACGCGGACAAAGGTCCGACCCTCTCGCACCGGATCGCCGACAAGCTCGTCTATTCGAAGATGCGCGAGCGGCTGGGCGGCCGGCTCGTCGGCATTACCTCTGGTGGTGCGGCCCTTTCGGCCAGCATCAACAAGTTCTTCAACGCCATCGGCGTGCCGGTCGGCGAGGGCTACGGGCTGACCGAGACCTCGCCCGTCGTCGCCATGTACGACCGGCACAATCTGCGGGCCGGCTCGATCGGCAAGGCGGTCAAGGATGTCGAGGTCAAGCTCGGCCCCGATGACGAACTGATCGTGCGCGGGCCTAACGTCATGCAGGGCTACTACAAGATGCCCGAGGAGACGGCCGCCGTCCTGACCGACGATGGCTGGTTCCATACCGGCGACATCGCGAGCGAGGATGCGGACGGGTATCTCTACATCGTCGACCGCAAGAAGGAGCTCTTCAAGCTGTCGACAGGCAAATACGTCGCCCCGGCGCAGATCGAGAACCGGCTCATCGCCAGTCCGCTCGTCGAGCAGATCGTCGTGATCGGCGACGGGCGCAAGTTCTGCTCGGCGCTCATCGTACCCGACACCGCATCGCTGCGCGCCCGCTTCGACCACGATCCGTCCGAGGACGAGATCGACGCCGAAATGCGCAAGGAAGTCGATGCCGCGAACGAGGGACTGCCGGCCTGGGAAACGGTCAAGCGGTTCGCCCTCGTCGACGAGCCCATGACGATCGAGAGTGGAGAGTTGACGCCGACGATGAAGCGCAAGCGACGCATCATCAACGAGAAACGCCACGCCGTCATCGAGGGCATCTATAGGTAGTAAATACTATTATAGGTAGAATATATGGTGTGGCGGTGCGGACATTTCCTGTGGAGGGCGGGACAATACGCTTAAATTATATTTGGTAGGCCGCCTTACCTTCACCGAATCGCCCTGTTAACTTTTGTTAACGGGGAGATGATGATGCGGGTTCTTCTGATCGAAGATGACGCGGCGGTAGCTCAGTCGATTGAGCTGATGCTGAAATCGGAGAGCTTGAACGTCTATGTGACGGACCTTGGCGAGGAAGGGATCGATCTCGGCAAGCTCTACGACTACGATATCATCCTTCTGGACCTGAACCTTCCGGACATGTCGGGCTACGAGGTCCTCAAGTCCCTTCGCCGGGCCAAGATCGAGACGCCGATCCTGATCCTGTCGGGCATGGCGGGCATCGAGGACAAGGTGCGGGGGCTGGGCTTCGGCGCGGACGACTATCTCACCAAGCCCTTTCACAAGGACGAGCTGATCGCGCGGATCAACGCGATCGTTCGCCGCTCGAAGGGCCATGCGCAGTCGATCATCCAGACGGGCGAGCTGAAGGTGAACCTCGACACCAAGACGGTGGAGGTTCAAGGCGCGCGGGTGCATCTGACGGGCAAGGAGTACCAGATGCTGGAGCTTCTGAGCCTGCGCAAGGGCACGACGCTGACCAAGGAGATGTTCCTCAACCATCTCTATGGCGGGATGGACGAGCCGGAGCTGAAGATCATCGACGTCTTCATCTGCAAGCTCCGTAAGAAGCTCTCGGCCGCCACCGGCGGGCAGAACTACATCGAAACCGTCTGGGGACGGGGGTACATGCTCCACGCCCCCAAGGTGGATGCGGACTTCGCCACCGCCTGAACCGGTGCCCCCCAGACCGAAACGTAAAGAAGATCTTTCGCCAAGCGATGCGTCTCGCGCAACGCTCGGTTTCGGCTCGGCACCTATCTCATGACGCCGCCAGAGGGCACAGAGGGCAGGTCAGGAAAGGCCTCTCCCACCATGTCGCTCGTCTCGGATCTCGGCGCCCGCTTTACACCCAGCCGAGGGCAGTCCGATACGCACCGCCTCTATCTCGGCGTCGCGTTCAAGCTGACGGCCATCCTCCTCTTCGTCGGCATGGGCACGATGGCGAAGATCGCGACCGAGACGATCCCGCTCGGGCAGGTCCTCTTCGCACGCAACGCACTCGCGCTCATCCCGGTCTTCATCGTCATCGCGCTTCAAGGCAAGATGCTCGAGGCCGTGCGGACCAAGCGGCCGGGCGCTCATCTGGTGCGCGCCCTCGTCGGCTTCGTCGGCATGTCCTTCGGCTTCGCCGCACTCACCTTCCTGCCCCTCTCCGACGCGACGGCGATCAGCTACGTCGTCCCCCTCATGATCGTCGTTCTCTCGGCGGTGATGCTGCATGAGAACGTGCGCATCTATCGCTGGTCGGCCGTCGGCGTCGGCTTCATTGGCGTCCTCATCATGCTCTACCCGCAGCTGGGCGGCGGCGAGGATCGCTCGATGCTGGGTGTCGGTCTCGCCCTCGTGTCGGCCCTCGGCGCCGCGCTGGCCCAGGTGCAGGTCCGCCAGATGACGGCGACCGAGACGACGTCGAGCATCGTCCTCTACTTCACGATCTTCTGCGCCGTCTTCTCGCTCGCCACGGTGCCGTTTGGCTGGGTGATGCCGAAGGGGACGGACTGGGTGCTCCTCATCGCCATCGGCGTCGTCGGGGGCGTCGGCCAGCTTCTTCTGACGCAGAGCTATCGCTTCGCGCAGGCTTCCGTCATCGCGCCGCTCGACTACACGTCGATGATCTGGGCCTCGCTCTTCGGCTATCTGATCTTCGGCGATCTCCCGGACGGCTTCGTCGTCGCCGGCACCATCGTCGTCATCGCCGCCGGCATCTTCGTCATCTATCGCGAGCGCCGCCTCGGCATCGACCGTACCCGTGCGCGCAAGGCCGGCTACCGGATCGTCAACTAGAGCGCGTCCGGTTCCTATCCATTCACCGAGCGCGCTCTAGCGCTTCGTTTTCGCGCGGTTCCTTACGCTGGGGTGCTATCGCACCTCCGCTGGAACGGCTCTAGACGGTTCGGGACCGCGCTGGCCAAGCATCCGACAAGGGCTTAGAAGCGGGCGCTCTTCAACGCTCGCCCAAAGCTCGCCCGAGGCCGTGCCACAGCCGATGCCGACACACCTCAAACGCGCCGATCTCGCGGATCGCACGGCGGAAGGCATCGCCCGCATTCGCCGCGAGACCCCGCGCGTGCACGGGTTGACCAACAGCGTGGCGCAGACCTTCACCGCGAACGCGCTCCTCGCCCTCGGCGCGATCCCGACCATGACGGGCGCGCCCGAGGAGGTCGCGGATTTCGTAGGGGCAAGCCACGCGCTCTACGTCAATCTCGGCACGCTCGATGCCGCCCGCCGTGCTGGTATCGACGTCGCCGTAGACGCCGCGACGGAGCGGGGCGTGCCCTGGGTCCTCGATCCCGCCCACTGCGAAGCGTCCCCGATCCGCATAGGATATGCGCGCGCACTCCTTGAGCGGCAGCCATCACTGTTGCGGGTGAACGCCTCCGAGTCCGTCGCCCTCTTCGGCGATCGAACGGCCGACGATATCTCCGGCGATAGGGGCTTGGCAGTCGCGGTCACGGGCGAGCGGGATGTGGTGTCGATGAACGGTGGGACCTATGTCCTGCGCAATGGCCACCCGTTGCAAGCCCGGGTGACGGCCGTCGGATGTGCCGGCACCGCCATTGTCGCCGCCTTCCTCGCCGTTGGTCTTACGCCGCTCGATGCGGCTTTGTCCGGTGTGACCGCGATGAACGTCGCGGCCGAGGAGGCCGCCCGGCAGGCGGATGGTCCGGGCAGCTTCGCCGTGGCTCTGCTGGATCGCCTCTACCACCTCGACGGTGATACGATCGCCCTTCGCCTCGAGATGGACTGACGGACAGAGAGATCGAATGGACGCCAAGACCTTGCGCCTCTACCTCATCATCGATGCCGATGGTGGGTATGACGACCTGACGGAGCGCGTTCGCGTGGCCTGCTCGGGCGGCGACGTGACGATGGTGCAGATGCGCTCCAAGGGACTCGACGCCCGGGCGCAGGTCGACTTGACCCGGGATCTGGTTCGCACCTTGAGCGCGCCGGTCCTCGTCAACGACCGTGTCGATGTGGCCTTCGCTGCGGGCGCGGCGGGCGTCCATGTGGGGCAGGGCGACATTCACCCGGAGGATGCGCATGCGATGATCGGCCAGGCGGGGCTCGTCGGGCTGACGGTGCGAAGCGTTCTCGAAGCGCGGGCGGCGCCGCTGAGCGCGCTCGACTACGTCTCGATCGGGGGCGTCTTCCCGACCCAAACGAAATCGGACGCGGCCGAGCCGATCGGGCTCGACGGTCTGGCCGAGATCGTCGGCGTGCTGCGGGAGCGGGATGCGCGCATGCCGCTCTGCGCGATCGCGGGCATGAATGCCGAACGCGCCGGCGAGGTGGTGCGCCAGGGCGTCGACGGTATCTGCGTCTCGTCGGCCATTCTCGGCGCCGATGATCCGGCTGCCGCCGCCGCGGCGATCGCAGCCGCCCTGGAGCCCACGTCGTGACCGCCACAGCACTCACCATTGCCGGGTCGGATTCGGGTGGCGGGGCCGGTATTCAGGCCGATCTCAAGACGTTCTCCGCGCTCGAAGTCTACGGCGCCAGCGTGTTGACTGCGTTGACGGCGCAGAACACGCGCGGCGTCTCGGGCGTGCACGACATCCCGGCGGCGTTCGTCTCCGCGCAACTCGATGCCGTGATGGAAGATCTCGACGTCGATGCCGTCAAGATCGGGATGCTCTCGCAGATCGCGGTCATAGATGCGGTTCGCGCGGGCCTCGACCGCCACGAGGCGGCGAATGTCGTACTCGATCCCGTCATGGTCGCCGCCTCGGGCGACCCGCTGATCGCGAATGAGGCGGTGGCGGCCTTGCGCGAGCGGCTGATGGTGCGCGCGGACATCGTCACGCCCAACCTGCCCGAGGCCGCCCGGCTGCTCGGTGCGGCGGAGGCGCGCGACGAGGCCGACATGGCCGAACAGGCGAAGGCCCTCGTCGCGCTCGGGGGCCGCGCCGTGCTGATCAAGGGCGGCCATGGCGGCGGGTCGGAGAGCGTCGACATTCTTCACGACGGCACCGCGCTTCATCGCCTCGCCGCGCCGCGCCACGCAACCGACAACACGCACGGGACGGGCTGCACGCTCTCATCCGCCATCGCGGCCGGCCTCGCGAAGGGGCTATCGATGCGCGCAGCCGTCCAGAATGCGAAGGCTTACGTGTCAGAAGCCATCAGGCGCTCGGACGAACTGGCGATCGGCCAGGGTCATGGCCCCGTCCACCATTTCCACCGACACTGGCAGGACACAGAGGTATCATGACCGAGACCACGCGGCGTTCTCTCCTTCTCGCCGGCATCGGCGGCGCCGTCGCGAGCCCGGCCGTGCTGCGGGCCGAGGAGGGTGTGCGGGCGTGGAAGATGGTCACGTCCTGGCCGAAGAACCTGCCGGGCCCCGGGATGACGGCTGCGCGCCTCGCACGGCGGATCGAGCGTCTGAGCGCGGGCCGGATGTCCATCGAGGTCTATGCCGCGGGCGAACTGACGCCCGCGCTCGGCGTCTTCGATGCGGTCGGCGAAGGCACCGCCGAGCTCGGCCATACCGCCTCGCTCTTCTGGAGCGGCAAGGCGCCTCTGGCGCCGTTCTTCACCGCCGCGCCCTTCGGCCTGACACCTCTCGAGCACATGACTTGGATCACCCATGGCGGCGGACAGGACGCATGGGACGCGCTCTACGCGCCCTTCGGCCTCAAACCCTTCATGGCCGGCAATACCGGCTTTCAGATGGGCGGCTGGTTCCGCGAGCGGGTCACGTCGCTCGACGACATCAAGGGCCTCAAGATGCGGATGCCGGGGCTGGGCGGCGAGGTGCTGTCGCGTTTGGGCGCGACGACCGTCTCCGTTCCGCCGGGCGAGATCCTGCCGGCGCTCCAGAGCGGGCTCATCGACGCGGCCGAGTTCCTCGGGCCGTGGAGCGACCGCGCGCTCGGGCTGGCCGACGTCGCTCCCTACTACGCCTGGCCCGGCTTTCACGAACCGAACGGTTCGTCCGAGTGCCTCGTCTCGATCGAGGCCTGGAACGCGATCGACGATGGGCTGCGCGATGTCCTTCGCAATGCCTGCGCGGCCGAGAACGCATTCAGCCTCGCCGAGTCGGAATGGGAGAACGCGAAGGCGCTGAGGGACCTCGTCAAGGCGGGCGTGACGCTCTTTCGGTATCCCGATGACGTCCTCCTCGCAGCCCGCACCGCAGCCGAGACGCTCTACGACGACCTCGCGGCCGCGGGGCCCGACGCGCGTGCGCTCGTCGGGTCCTACAGGGCCGCACGCGAGGCCCTCTCGTTCTGGGCGAGTCGGACGTCGGTGCCCCTGAGCGGGGCTCGCCAGTTGTAGGTTACGTAGGGACCGTTGTTGCCAGCTGTGGCGCTATGCACACAGCGTGACATCTTCGCATGGTTTTTGGGCAGTGATCCTTGATGACGCAAACGTCAGCCGGCAGGTTCGTCTCCAGATTTCGAGAAGCGATCCGGTTCGGGGGAACTGACATGGGTATCAAGACCAACGTGATGCTGACGAGCGCGCTGACCGCGTTCTCCATCGCCGCCACCACATTGTCCGCACAGGCCGGCGGCTTCGCGCTGCGTGGCCAGAGCAGCTACGGTCTCGGCAGCGCCTTTGCTGGCATCGCCGCCCCGGGGGCTTCGCCGTCGTCGATGTACTACAACCCGGCGGCCATCAACCATCAAGGTATCGGCCTGACGACCGAGACGAACTTGACGGTTCTTGTTCCGCGCGTCGAGATCAACATCTTCGAGGCGACCGGCCCGATCGGTACGAGCGGCGGCCTTCTGGCGACGCCGACGACGCCGATCACCCTGCCGGGCGTCGGCACCGTGCCGATCGCCGCCATCGCGCCCAACGTCGCCCTTCAGGCTGGCGCCGATACGCTGCTGCGCGGTCAGAACCTCGGCACCAGCGGTACGGGCAACATCGCCTCGCTCGCGGTCACGCCGGCCTCCTATCTCGCCGTCAACCTCGGCATGTTCGGCCTCGACGACCGGATCACGTTTGGTCTGGCCAATACGACGCCCTTCGGCTCCACGACCGAGAACGACTACGATTCGGCCGCGCGCTTCCAGGGCCGCACGTCCGAGGTCCGCGTCATCAACTCCTCGCCGACGATCGGCTTCCGGGTCAACGAGGCGTTCAGCGTCGCGGCCGGCCTTCAGGTCTCCTTCGCCGATGTGCGCCTGACGCAGGCCCTCGCGGTGCCCAGCCCGATTCCCGGCATCGGCATCGACGTCGACGGCGACATCGAAGGCTTCGATCGCGCGCTCGGCTGGACGCTCGGCGCGACCTTCAGCCCGACCGAGCGGACCGAGATCGGTATCGGCTTCCGTTCGGCCGTCTTCCACGAACTCGACGGCACCGGCAAGATCAGCGGCCCGTCGTCCCGTGTCCAGCGTGATCTCGGCGGCATCACCGCCGAGCTCAATCTGCCCGAGCTCCTCAGCATCGGCCTGCGCCATCAGGCGACGCAGGACGTGACCCTGCTCGCGGGCTTCGAATGGCAGAACTGGTCGCGCTTCAAGGAGCTTCGCGTCGCCTTCGATACGCCGGGCCTTCCCGACTCTGTCGTCCAGCAGCGCTACGAGGACGGCTACTACTTCTCGCTCGGTGCCGAGTTCGCGGCGAGCGACGCCCTCACGCTCCGCACGGGCGTCGGTTACGAGATCAGCCCGGTCACGGACGATTTCCGCTCCGTCCGTCAGCCCGACTCCAACCGCATCTGGGCGTCGCTCGGCGCGTCCTACGAGATCAACGATCGCTTCGCGGTCAACCTCTCGTACTCGCACATCTTCGCCGACGAGGCGCCGATCAACCTCGCGCTGGCCGACAACCCCAGCCGCGGCGCCCTACGCGGCGAGGGCAACACGGCGATCGACATCGTCGGCATCTCGCTGCGCTCCAAGTTCGGGCACCGCGAGGCCGGGCCGGTCGATACCTACTACAAGTAAGGTCCTCGGAGCGCAGACATAAAAAAGGCCGGCGTCTTCGCCGGCCTTTTTCGTTCATGCGTCGAAAGCGATTAGGCCGTAACGACCGCGTCGCCGTCGACCGTCTTGTTGCGCGACTGCATGAAGCGGTCGAACTCTTCCTTGTCGCGGGCGCGGCGAAGCTCCTTCATGAAGTCGGCGAACTCGCGCTCCTGAGCCTCGAGCTGGCTACGCTCCTCCTCGAGACGCTTCAGCGTCGTCTCGCGGTAGTCGTCGAACGCGACGTTGCCGGTGCGGGTAAAGCTGCCGGTGAAACGCTCCGGCGAAGCAAACCCGTTGCGACGGCCCATCCGACGCAGCTTACCCGTCAGTTCCTGACCTTCGTTCATGAAACGATCTCCCCAGACAACGTATGCGATCATGGCTAGACCAAGTGGCCAGTAGATCATGAAGCCCAGAATCGTCCCGACAACTGTCATGGGGGACCAGGCGGGCTTTAGGGCGAGGGAATTCATTGCCGTCTCCGTGTGTTTGCGATGCATTCAAGGTGGGAATGCTTGGAGCGTCGTTCAAGACGTCATGATCCGATAAATATCGCTGGCGTCGTTTCACCCTGTCGACGGGCCTCGGTGGGGGGCGGAGAACCGATCACATCGCACCCGACGTCATCGACGCTGGCCGTGTCGCGTCGGTCGTCGAAGCCTTTGACGGCACGTCCGAAATCCTCGAAGATTTGGACGAGGCCGGTCTGATTCCTTCGTCAGCTAGCTGTAGGCCGGCATTCGCCAAGACAGCTGAGGAATTGCGGCGGACCCAAGACGCCCGACGTCTCGCGAGGATGAGATCATGCGTATCCTAGTCGTGACCGATGCGTGGCATCCCCAGATCAACGGCGTCGTGCGTGCGTTGGAGACGACGGCCCGCCACGCGCGCGCGTTGGGCGCTGAGGTAGTCTTCCTCAATCCGCAGCCGTTCACGACGGTCCCCATCCCGACCTATGAGGAGATCCGGCTCAGCCTCGCCACCCGGACGAAGGTCGCCCAGCTCATCGACGAGGCGCGTGCCGACTACGTTCACATCGCGACCGAGGGCACGCTCGGCCATCTCGCCCGGTCGGTCTGCCTCAGGCAGGAGCGCCGCTTCACGACGAGCTTCCACACGAAACTTCCGGAATATCTGGCCGTCCGGAAGGTGATGCCCAGTCGGCTGACCTACGCCTACCTCCGCAATTTCCACAATGCGGGCGCCGGCATCATGGTCTCCAACGCGAGCCTCGATGCGGAGCTCGCGGGCCACGGCTTTCGCAACCTCATGCGCTGGCAGCGCGGCGTCGATTGCGACGCCTTCCGCCCACTCCCTATGCAGCCCGCGGCGCCGAAGGATGCGCTTCTCAGCGATCTGCCGGGGCCGGTCCATCTCTATGTCGGACGCGTCTCGGTGGAAAAGAACCTAGAAGCGTTTCTCGACCTCGATCTCCCGGGCACCAAGGTCGTCACGGGCCGGGGGCCGCAGCTCGACGAGCTGACGGAGGCCTACCCCGACGTCGTCTTCACCGGCCCACGCGCCGGCGAGGCTCTCGCCGCGACCTACGCATCGGCCGATGTTTTCGTCTTCCCGTCGGTCACCGATACGCTCGGCCTCGTCTGCCTGGAGGCGATGGCGTCGGGCGTGCCGGTCGCGGCCTATCCGGTGACGGGGCCGCGCGACATCATCGGCACCGGCGGGGCCGTCGACGCCGATCTCGGGACCGCGATCGCGCGGGCGCTCGCCGTCGATCCCGAGGCCGCACGAGCGCGGGCGCTGGAGTTCACCTGGGAGAAGGCGACCGGACAATTCATCGACAACGTTCTCGTCGCCAACGGCGCTCGCAGTCTGGCCGCCTGAATGACGACCGCTCTGCCGACCCGTGCCGATGTCGTGGCCGCTGCCGATCGTATCGCGGGCGAGGCCGTCCGCACACCGCTCCTTCGCTCGCACCTCCTCGATGCGCTTTCCGGGCGGACCGTGCTCCTCAAGGCCGAGACGTTGCAGCGCACGGGTTCGTTCAAGTTCCGCGGCGCCTATAACGCGGTCCAGCAGATCCCCGAGGACAGGCGCGCGGCTGGCGTTGTCGCGCCGTCGTCGGGCAATCACGCACAGGGGCTTGCCGAGGCGGCGCGGCTGGCGGGAATGCCTTGCACGATCGTCATGCCCGCCGATGCACCGGCGCTTAAGACGGCGCGAACGAAAGCACTTGGCGCAACGGTCCGGCCCTATGATCGTGCGCGCGAGGACCGCCTCGCCATAGCGCAAGGCATCGCCGCCGACACAGGTGCCACCCTCATCCCACCCTTTGACCATCCACACGTCATCGCAGGGCAGGGCACGTGCGGGCTCGAGATGGGCGAGCAAGCAGGCGCGCATGGCCTCACGCTCGATGCTGCGCTCGTCTGCTGCTCGGGTGGCGGGCTGGCCGGCGGCATCGGCCTCGCGCTGCCGGGCGTCGATACCTATACGGTCGAGCCGGCCGGATTCGACGATATGAGCCGCTCGCTGACCTCGGGCAGACGCGAGTCGAACGCCGCCCGATCCGGGTCGGTCTGCGATGCCCTCCTCGTCGAGACGCCGGGCGAGATCACCTTCGCCGTCGCGCGGCAGGCCCTTGCCGGCGGGCTCGTCGTGTCGGACGAGCAGGCGATGGCGGCGATGGCCTTCGCCTTCACCGAACTCAAGCTCGTCGTCGAGCCAGGCGGTGCCGTCGCGCTCGCCGCCCTACTCTTCGCGCTCGTGCCCTCACGTTACGAGACGGTCGGCGTTGTGCTCTCGGGCGGCAACGTCGACCCGGCGTTCTTCGCGCGCGTGCTGGCCGATCACGCGATCACGAAAGCGCCGTAAGGCGCGCGCATCTGAAGCGTCATGACCGACGCCGCCGAGGCCACAGTACCGCCGACCGCCGTTTCGACCGAGACGGCGCAGGCAGCCCCGCGCCTCGATGCGCTCGAAGGCGGGACCCTTCTGCGCGCCACGGGTCCCTGGACGATTGACGAGAGCGAGACGCTCGACGTGCAATGCGCCGCCGTGGCCGAGATGGGTGGCCGCGATGTCCGCATCGATGTCGCCAACGTCTCGACGCTCGATACCGCCGGTGCGTGGTTCCTGACCCGGCTCCAGAAACGCTTGATCGAGGCCGGTAACAAGGTCGCGATTAGCGGGGCGGCCCCGGAGCGGGCTGGTCTTCTCAAGACGATCGAGGACCAGAGGCCGGGCACGATCGCGCCTGCCAAGACGCGCGTACCCCTCGTCGCCCTCCTAGGCGGGTCGATCCTCAAGACGGGCCAGGAGACGGTCAGTCTCCTTGCCTTCTTCGGTGCCTTCGTCGCTGCGCTCGGGCGCATCGCGCGCCGGCCGACGACGTTGCGTGTCACGTCGATCCTCCACCATGTCGATCATGCCGGCCTACGCGCCGTGCCGATCGTCACGCTCATCTCGCTTCTCATCGGGGCCATCCTCACGCAGCAGGGCGTCTTCCAGCTGAAAGCCTTCGGAGCCGAGCAGTTCGCGGTCGATCTCGTCGGTATTCTCATCTTGCGGGAGGTCGGCATTCTCCTCACGGCCATCATGGTCGCGGGTCGCTCCGGCAGTGCGATCACGGCCGAGATCGGCTCGATGAAGATGCGCGAGGAGATCGACGCGCTGCGCGTTCTGGGGCTCGACCCGATCGACGTGCTGCTGGTGCCGCGCATCATCGCGCTCATCATCGCGCTACCGCTTCTCGGCATCGTGTCGGGCGCGGCCGGTCTCGTCGGCGCTTCGATCACGGCGTGGCTGGCGGCGGGCGTGACGCCGACGGCCTTCATCGACCGGCTGCAGGAGGCCGTCGATTTCACGACCATCTCGGCCGGCCTCTTCAAGGCACCCGCCATGGCCCTCGTCATCGGCCTCGTCGCGTGCCTCGAAGGCTTGCGCGTGAAGGGCAGCGCGGAATCGCTCGGCCGGCGCGTCACGTCCTCCGTCGTGAAGGCGATCTTCCTCGTCATCGTGATGGATGCCGTCTTCGCGATCTTCTACACCGCGATCGACTGGTGACGGTATGAACGCAGCCGACACCTCCACAGCCGACACCATCATGTCGGTCCGGAACCTCACCGTCGTCTTGGGTGGTCGGACCATCCTCGGCGATCTCGATCTCGATGTGCGGCGCGGCGAAGTGCTCGGCATCGTCGGGCCGTCGGGCTGCGGCAAGTCGGTGCTGTTGCGCACGATGATCGGCCTCGTGCCGCAGGAGGCGGGCGATGTCCGTATTCTGGGCGTCAACATGCGCGATGCCGAGGACGACGAGCGGATGCGGATCGGCCGCCAGCTCGGCGTCCTCTTCCAGCAGGGGGCGCTCTTCTCGTCGTTGACGGTCCGGCAGAACGTCGAGGCGCCGATGCGCGAGCATCTCGACCTTCCGGCACGCCTCATGGACGAGCTCGCCGACCTCAAGCTCGCCCTCGTCGGACTGCCGCCGGAGGCGGGGGCCAAGATGCCGTCCGAGTTGTCGGGCGGCATGATCAAACGCGCCGCGCTCGCCCGCTCGCTAGCGCTCGATCCGAAAGTTCTCTTTCTCGATGAGCCGACAGCGGGGCTCGACCCCTTGAGTGCCGCCCGGTTCGACGAACTCATCCGCTCGCTCCAGAAGACGCTCGGCCTGACCGTCTTTATGGTCACGCACGACGTCGACAGCCTCTACCAGATCTGCGACCGCATCGCCGTCCTCGGCGATGGCCACGTGCTGCTGGCCGGCACTGTCGACGACATGAAGGCGTCGGACCATCCCTGGATCCACGACTATTTCCACTCCGCCCGCGCCCAGCGCCAGAACGCGGCGGCTTGAGGACGACACCCATGGAAACCCGCGCCAACTCCCTCATCGTCGGCCTCTTCGCGCTCCTCGCGATCGCGGCCGCCGGCGTCTTCACCTGGTGGCAGTCGAGCGGGACGGGCGGCGCGACGCGCGAGGTTCTCTTCGTCTTTCCGGGATCGGTCGCCGGCCTGACGGCGGGCAGCCCCGTCCTTTTCAACGGCATCAAGGTCGGCGATGTGACCGGTCTCTCGCTCGATCCCGAGAACCTGCGCGTCGTCAACGTGACCGCCCGCGTGAGCGAAGAGGCGCCGGTGAAGACCGACACCCGCGCCATGCTCGAGTTCCAGGGGCTGACGGGCTACGCCTCTATCGGCCTCTCCGGCGGCTCCTTTATCGCCGACAGCCTTTTCGCGGAGGAGGGCGTGCCGCGTCTCGAAGGACAGCAGTCCACGATGACCCAGCTTCTCGCCAACGGTCAGGGCATCGCCGAGCGGGCGACGTCGATCCTCGACCGCGCCGATAACCTCCTGGGTGCGACGGCACCCGACATCACCGCGACGGTCGCCAACGCCTCCGTCATCAGCGGCAACCTCGCGACGGCATCGCAGGACGTTGCGACCGTGCTCGATGCCGCCGGCGACGTCGCATCGAGTTTCCAGGCCCTCTCAGGGCAAGTGGGATCACTGGCGGACGAGGTCGGCCAGACGGTCGGGCGGATCGATATCGACGAGATCAACACCGCGCTCGCCAATGTCGCCTCCGTCACCGGTACCCTGGCCGCCAACGAGGTCGAGATCGGCCAGCTTCTCGCCAATGCCGAGACGGCCTCGATGCAG
Organism: uncultured Alphaproteobacteria bacterium; assembly: GCA_963842125.1. GTDB lineage: Bacteria > Pseudomonadota > Alphaproteobacteria > Rhizobiales > CAWCWK01 > CAWCWK01. The sequence continues at coordinate 1,476,033 of CAWJFE010000001.1, forward strand.
CTGACCGAATTGTTGACCCAGGCCGGCTCCTTCGCGGCCGAGGCGCGCCAGGCCGTTTCGTCCACCCGCACGGTCATCTCCACCGTCGAGCAACTGGCCGCCGCGATCGAGCCGGAACGTGTCACCAGCATCCTCGCCAATGTCGATGCGGCCACCGACCTCGTTCAGGCCAATGGTGCCGACATCACGCGGATCGCGCGGAACGCCGGGGAGGCGACGGAGCGGCTGAACACGATCCTCGGCGACGCGAGCGGCATCGGGGCACGGATCAGCGAAGTCACCGCCGCGATCGATCCGGAAGCCTTGGGTGACGCGGTCTTCAATGTGCGCAGTCTTACGGAAACCCTGGCCGCGAGCGGGGAGCAAGTCGCATCCACGATCGCATCGGCTCGTACCGCCGTCGATCGCGTATCGAGCGCCCTCGAGGGCACCGACGGCATCGGCACACGGGTGAACGCCATCGTGGAAGGCATCGACCCGGTCGCCCTGGGCGAGACGGTAGCCTCCGTTCGCGACGCGACGGCGAGCGCGGAGCGCACCGCCGCCGCCGCCGAGCGAGCCGTCGCGGCCATCGACGCCGAAGCGCTTGGCGATACTGTCTTCAACGTACGCAGCTTGACCGAAACGCTGGCTGGCAGTGCAGAGGGCGTCTCGCGCAGCATCGCCTCCGTCGAGACCGCATCGCAACGCGCGGCTGCGGCTCTTGAGGGGACCGAGACGCTCGGTACGCAAGTCCAGGCCATCGTGGCGGGGATCGATCCCGTCGCCTTAGGCGAGACCGTCGCATCCGTTCGCGACGCAACCGCCAGCGCGGAACGCACCGCCGCAGCCGCCGAGCGGGCCGTTGCGTCCATCGACGCGGAAGTGCTCGGCGATACGGTGTTCAACGTGCGCAGCCTGACGGAGACACTGGCCGGTAGCGCCGAGGGCGTCTCCCGTACGATCGCCTCGGCTGAGACCGCGGCGCAGCGTGCAGCCGCCGCGCTGGAAGGCACGGAGACGCTCGGCACGCAGGTTGAGGCCATCGTGGCGGGGATCGACCCTGTCGCCTTGGGCGAGACGGTCGCGTCCGTTCGCGCCGCGACGGCGAGCGCGGAACAGGCGGCTGCCGCCATCGACGCGGAAGCGCTCGGCGATACGGTGTTCAACGTCCGCAGCCTGACCGAGACGCTGGCGGGGAGTGCGGAGGGTGTTTCCCGCACCATTGCATCAGCCGAAACCGTAGCCGCTCGTGCCGCGTCCGCGCTCGAAGGCACGGAAGGACTGGGGCCGCGCATCGACGGGATCGTCGGCACCGCGTCCTCGGCCGCCACGCGCATCGACGAAGTTCTGGCGGGTGTCGAGCCCGAAGCCGTCGGCCGCGTGCTCGACAACGTCGCCGCCGCGAGCGAGAGCGCCAACACGCTCCTCACCGAGGCGCAAGGCCTTCCGGCCTCGCTCGACTCGACGCTCCTGACGGCACGCGGCGCCGTTCGCGACGTGCGCGGCGTGGTCGAGGCCATCGATCCGGAGCGGGTCCGCGCTTCCATCGCCGACGTGAACACGCTGACGGCGTCGCTCGCGGCACAGACGCCCGACATCGAGGCGGCGGTCGACAACATCCGTATCGCCAGCGAGCGCGCCAATGCCGTGCTCGGCGAAGCGTCGGAGTTCAGTGCATCGCTCAACGACGTGAGCGCATCGGCGCAGACCCTCGTCGCGCGGCTGGATACGATCCTGGCGGAGGTCGAGCCGGAGGCCGTCGGTGCGACGGTGGGTAACCTTCGGGACTTCACCGGCACCCTGGCCGAGAACAGGGACGCGGTCGGGCAGACCTTGCAGGACGTATCGGGCCTCGCGGCGCGCCTGCGGGAATCGGCCGACAAGGTCGATGGCCTCATCGGCTCCGCGCAAGGGCTGGTGGACGAGCAGGCCGAGACGCTTCTCGCCGACGCGTCCGCGGCGGCCCGCAGCCTGCGCGATCTCTCCACCGATCTCGGCGCCCGCGTGCCGCAGATCGCGGAGAACCTCAACAGCTTCACCGGCCGCGGGCTGGAGGGGCTGACGGACCTCATCCAGGAGGGCAAGCGAACGGTGGGCACGCTCGATCGGGTCATCGGCTCGGTGGAGAGCAATCCCGAGCAATTCCTCTTCGGGCGGAGCGGCGGGTCCGACTACCAGCCGCGTGGGCGGCAGTAAGCCGACGATAGGCCGGCGTTTGTGTCCCCCATGACACGGCGCTTCGCCATCATCCCGCTATAGTGAACCGCGCTTTGCGAAGGCGAGGCCGCGAGTCGAAAGGGTATCTGGTGGCGAAAGCTTCCTCTCACGCAGTCGAGCGCCGCGTGCGCCGCGCCGCGATGGCGGTCTGCCTCGCGCTCGGCGTGAGCGGTTGCGCGTCGGTGCTGGGGACCGAGGCGACCACCATCATCTACGATCTCGATATTCCGGATGTGGGCCGCACCGGCATCGCGACCGTCGTCGCGGTCCCGAGCGCCACCGCCATCCGGGTCCTGGAGACGGACCGCATCGCGGTGCGCCCGACGCCCGCCACCTATGCCTTCTACCCCGATGCAACCTGGACCGATGCGCTGCCGGCGCTGGTGCAGGCGAGGGCGGTGCAGGCCTTCGAGAATGCTTCGGCCCTCCAATCCATTGGCCGCTCCAGCGACGGTCTCGCCGCGCGCTATCAATTGCTTCTCGACATCCGCGCGTTCGAGCTGCGATCGGGTCCGCCCGAGATCGCGCGGGTCGCGATCTCCGCCAAGCTCTTGAGCCTGTCGTCCGGCCGCGTCGTCGCCGCACGCATCGTCGAATCGGACGTGCCTGCGCTCAGCGACGAGGCGAACGACGCCGTGGCGGCGCTCAACGGCGCCTTCGAGGACGCCATGCGCGACGTCGTCGCCTGGGCCGGCCGGCAGATCTAGCCGGGCGATCGCGTTAAATCCGGCCCAGAACCGACCCCTCATCAGATTCGCTTGAACCTTCGCCCTTCTCCCCTCCGTCATCCTCGGACACCGATCCGAGGAGCCAGAGCGGCAATCGCATTGCCCTGATCGTGGGCGAGCCGTCGCAGAGCGTTGAGTGTTCGGGACGCCGAATGCGGTCCCGGCTATGGCCCCCTCGATTCTCGGGTAGCCAAACGGGAATGACGGCGGAGGGTTACGCGACCTTCCGGACCAAGCCGAAGCCCTTTACGAGATCGAACGAAGGGCGCCTCGCCGAGCGCCCTTCGTAATTGCCTCCTACGAAAGGCGGCCGCTCGTGTGGGCGAGCATGGTGTAGACCTTGCCCGTCTCCGACATCAGGTAGTCCTGCGCCGCGTTACCGTTCGGGTCGTCCTTCGCGACCTGCCGCAGCAGGTTCTCGAAGTCCTCGAGATAGCGCTCGACCGACGTGCGGAACTCCTTGTCGCGCGCATAGCGACGGCGGATGTCGTCATAGGTCTTCTGGCCCTGCAGCGTGTAAAGGCGGCGGGTGAAGACGTTGCGTTCGCCGTCCTTGTAGCGGTCCCAGAGGCTCATGAACGCGTCGTGGTCGATGGCGCGGGCGATGTCGACCGAGAGCGAGTTCAGCGATTCGACCATATGGATCGGGGTCCGCGCGCTCGGGATCGGCTGGCGTGTGCGGGGCTGAGGCTCGGGCGCAGGCTCGGCCCGAGCGGGTTCGGTGCTGCGAACGCTGGGCGCTGGCCGCTCGATCGCCTCTTGAAGGGCCGTTTCGAGGTCACGCGAAAGCGCAGGGTCCTCAACGCTCCTCGACGGCTCGGCAAAGCTCCGCTCGGCTGGCTTCACCGGCTCGGCCTGCGGCGTCTCCCGGGCCGGGGTGCTGGCCGTCACGACGGTCTCGCGCTCGTCACGGCGCGGGGTCGTCTCGCCGCGCGTGGCGGCCGCGAAGGACGGCACGCTGACATCGAGTTGACCGGCCTGCCGGCTGGCGATCTCGGAAAGCTCGCGCAGCGCCTTGATCTGGTCCGACACGACGCGGCGCATCGACTGTGCGCCTTCCTCGGCCTCCTTCGGAATCTGGATGGCGCCGTCGCGCAGGAGGGAGCGCGTGCTGTCGATCTCGCGGCGGATCGTCTCGCTCATCCCGCGCATCTCACCAGCCGAGTCGGCGAAGCGCGCCATGGCTTCGTCGAGCGCACCCGAGATCGAGGCGACGGATTGCTCGTAGGTCCTCGCGATTGCGGCCGAGACGTCCTGTCCTTTCGCGGTGGCCTCGTCGCGCATGGCCTCGATACGGCCTTCGAAAGCCGCCTCGATCGACCGTGCGGCGGAGGCGAGGGCTGCGGCGGCTTCCTGTGAGCGGGTCTGTGCGTTCGCGAGCGAGCCTTCAAGGCACTGCGCGAGCGCCTGAACGCGGCCCTCGATCGCCTCGACCTCCGCGCCGACCGAACTCGACAGCGCGCCGATCCGGGCCTCGCGCTCGGCGAGCCCCTGGTCGATGCGCCGGTTTACGGCATCGACCGCCCGGGCCGCCGTAGCCAGACCGTCGGACTGAGCCTCGAAGCGCTCGGTAAGTTGCGCGACATCGGCGACGATATGTCCCGCCGTCTCGCGCATCGTATCGACGCGCTCGCCCAAGAGACCGCTCGTTTCGCTGGCATCCCGAACGACACGCTCGAGAAGATCGCGAAGGGCGGCGGCCTGATCGCCGAGCTGGAGCTCGACGCGGGCGAGATCGCGGGTCGCGCTCTCCGACGTCTCTGTGACGAGCTGTGCGGCCGCTTCGATGCGGCCGGTCACATCGGTCATCCGAACGCGCAGCCGCTCGCCGCTTTCGTCCATCGCTGCGAGGAGGGCGCCACCCTTGCCGTCGAGCGTCTCGTTGATCTCACCCGCTCGGCTGGAGACGACGTCCGCGATGGTGTTCGAGAGGGCTTCGAGGCGTGACAGCATCTCGCCGCCCCGGGTGTCGAGCACAGTCGACAGCTCGGTTGTTCGGCCCTCCAGCGTGGTCGCGAGTTCGTCGGAGAGGCGGGCCGTTCGGCCGTCGAACATCGCAGAGAGGGCGCCTACGGCATCCTGCATTCGCCCCGCCGCCGCATCGCCGCGCGCGCCGAGTGTTTCGGCCAGCGTTTCGCCGCTCGCCAACACATCGCGGATCATGCCGCTGCGCTCGTCGAGCATCGTGCCGATAACCCGGGCGACCGAGCCGCTGCGGGTGTCGAGCTCGTTGCGAAGCGTCGCGATGGCGTCCTCGACATCGGACGCGATCTTGTCGCCGCGTTCGCCAAGGGCCGCGACGAGATCGCCGCCCTTGTCGTCGAGGAGGGCGTTGATCGCGCCGCTCTGCTTCTCGAGCACCTCGTGGAGGGCGTCGGCCAGAGCCTCGCTGCGGGCGGCGACGCCACTCGCCGCTTCCTCGGTGCGGCTCACCTGCGCATCGAGCGCTTCTTCAAGTCGGGCCGCCCGGGCGTCCGCTATGTCGACGACCTTACCGGTCCCATCCTCGAAGGCGCCGGAGATCCGAGCGAGTTCCGATCCGATGGAGGCGGCGGCGCGGGTGGCGCTCTCCTCGATCGCGGCTTCGGCCGCGACCTTGGCCGAGCTCAGGACGGTCTCCAATTCTGCGCCCTGACGCTGCAGCGCCTCGGCGGTCTCCGCGATCGCGTTGCGAAGCGCGCCCTCGATGGCCGCGACCTGGTTCTCGCTGTCGTTGCGCACCGCCTCGGCCCGGTCCGCGACGAGTGCATCGACGTCTCCCGCGCGCTTCTCGAGCACATCGAGCACGATCTGCGTGCGGCGGTTGAAAGCCTCCGTGCTCTCGGCAAGCCGCGAGACGATATGCGCGGCGCGGCCCTCGACAGACTCGTCGAGGCCCTTGCTCGCTGCCGAGAAGGTCTCGGCCGCGGCCTCGGCCTGCTGCGTGATCTCGGTTGCGCTTCGTGTGATCGCCCCGTCTATCGTCCGGCGCAGCGCCTCGATGCGGCCGGCCGCTTCGCTGCTCAGCGTCTCGCTGCCGGAGGCGAGGATGGTCTGGAGACGTTCGGTCTCGCTCGCCAGCGTCTCCGCGACGGTCGCCGCATTCTTCGCCAGACGGCCCTGCGCGGCCTCGATGGTCTCGGTGAAGGCGGTGAGGAGCGTATCGGTCGTCGTCTTCGTACTGCTGGCGAGGTTCGCGTCCGCGTCGCGCGTTGCGGCCTCGATCCGATGCGTCACCGTCTCGATGTTGCCGACCACGAGATCGACACGCTGCGCCAGCGCGTTCTCCGCCTCCGCAATGCGCGACGCGATCTGCGCGGCCGCTGCGGCTGACGTCTGGCCGGAGATGGAGCCCGCCTGGGCGCCCGCCTCTTCGATCGCTCGGGTGACAGCCTCGATCTGATCCGTCAGCAACGTGGAGACGCCTTCCGTCTCCTGTCGCAAGGCGCCGACGCCGCCATCGAGCGCGCGTGCGATCTCGGTCGCGCGACCGCCCATCTCGTCCCCAAGACGGGTCACGCCCGTCGCGATGGCGTCGGACAAGGCCGAGACATGGTCGGTCATCAGCGTCGTCAGACCGCCGGTATCGTCCTTGATGGTACGCAGGCCGTCGCCGAGCGTGCGGGAGACCTCCGCCGCCCGGATGCCCATCTGCTCGTCGATGCGCGCAAGGCTCGTCTCGATCGTCTCGTCCAGGGAATAGGCCCGGGTCGCCATGACCTCTTCGGCCCGGACGGACGCCCGCGATAGACTGTCGTCGATCGCATCCGCGCTCCGGCTCAACGTCGCCTCGATCTGAGCGACCTGCGCCGCCAGACGCGACGTCGCCCCCGCGACCTGTTCCGCGATGGCGACGGTCAGCGTCTCTGTCTCGCCGGAGAGGACGATCGCGGCGGCGTCGCCAGATTTCGCGACGGCCGCCCGGAGGTTCTCCGTCTGTCCGTGCGTCAGGGCCTCCATGCGGGTCAGGCCGTCTTCGAGAGCCTCGCCGATCCGCCGGGCACCCGTCTCGCTCTGCGCGACGACTCCCTCGAAGGCGTTGGTATTGGCGGCGAAGCTGGCCGAGATGCGGGCGGCACCCTCTTCGAGGACCTGATCGAGATCGGCCCGGCCTTCCGTCGTCGCGCGCTCCAGCACGCGGGCCGATGCGGTCAGGACGTCGGCGATGCGCGAGACGCTGGTCTCCATCTCGACGCCGAAGCGCGACTGGCCCCGCTCCAAGGCGGCCCCGACGGCGCCGACCCGCTGGTCGATGACCTTGTGGATGCCGCTGATCGTTTCCTGAAGGTCGCCAAGGCGGCCGGTCAACTCGCCGCGCGACTGCTCGAACTGCTGCGCCACCTGCGGCGCGCGCGTCTCCAGCACCTCGCGGATCGCATCGGCCTGGGTAGCGAAGGCATCGGCCGCCGACGAGATGTCGCGGGTCAAGGCCTCCGTCGTGCCGACCATGCGGCTTTCCACGAGTTCGCGCAGGCTCGCCTCGTGCGCGACGAGCGCGGCGTTGAGCGCACCGCCGTCCTGGCCGACGATGTCCTGAAGCGTCGTGATGTGGCCGCGCAAGCCGTCCTGGAGGCCGCTGGCACGGTCCGTGATCGTGGCATAGGCGCGTGTGAGCGCATCGTCCGCGCCCGTCTCGACCGTGCGGGCGATGTTGCGCACGGCTTCCGAGATCCGCGCTTCGACCGCGCTGGTCTGGCTGGCGATCCGGGCGGTCGTCTCCGCGACGTTCTGATCGACGGCGCGACTGAGCGACGCGACACCGGCGATCTGTGCGGCGGCGACGGTTTCCATGGCTCCGTCGAGCGTGCGGGTCGTCGTGTCGGTCGCGTCTCCAACGCTGGCGATGCTGGCCGCGAGGCGCGCCTCGACGGCGCTGGCCTGGGCCGCGATGCGCGCCGAGGTTTCCGCGACAGCCGCGTCGAGCTCGGCGCGAACGCCGCTCAGGCCTGCATCCTGCGCTTGGCCGACCCTGTCGAGGGCGGCGTCGATCGTCTCGACGAAGGCCTGACCGGTCGCGAGTGCGCGTCGGTTCGTATCGTCGGTGCGCTCTTCGAGATAGCGCGTCGTCTCGTCTGTGGCTTGCCGGGCGCTCGTTACGCCGGCGACGAGCCGAGCCTCGACGGCGCTGGCCTGGGCCTCGATCCGGGCCGAGGTCTCCGCGACGGTCTCGTCGAGCTTGGTACGAACGCCGCTTAGGCCGGCATCCTGCGCCCGGCCGACCGTGTCGAGGGCCGCATCCATGGTCTCGACGAAGGCCTGACCGGTCGCGAGTACGCGTCGGTTCGTATCGTCGGTGCGCTCTTCGAGATAGCGCGTCGTCTCGTCCGTGGCCTGCCGTGCGCTCATGACGCCGGCAACGAGCCGGGCCTCGACGGCGCTGGCCTGGGCCTCGATCCGGGCGGTCGCTTCGGCGACATTCGTATCGAGCGCTATCTGCAGGTCGGTGAGATTGTGCGCCTGGGCATTGCCGACATGGTCCAGCGCCGCGTCGAGCGAGCCGACTGCGGATTCGCTGGCCGCGATGACCCGGCGCGTCGTCTCGGCAGCGCTCGTATCGAGAAGCCGCGTTGTCTCGTCGGTCACATCCGTCACCGAGCGCAAGCCGGATTGGAGGCGGGCCTCGATCGCGGCCGTGTGGCCGGCCACGCGGGCGACCGTTTCCTCGACGTCCCGATCCAGCGTGTCCCGCATGGTGACGAGACGGGTGGTCTGCGCCTCGTTCACCTGGTCGAGCGCCTCGTTGAGCGCCCTCACGGCCGCTTCGCTCGCGTTCGCGACGCTGGCGGTGCTGCGGGTCAGCGCGTTCTCGACGGCAAGCTTGGCCGCCTCCGACGTGATGGTAGCCTGTGTGGCCTGGGCATTGCCGGCTTCACGAAGCGCCTCTTCCTGACGGCGCACGGCATTCTCGATCTCCGCGCGACTGGCGGCGAGGGTCGCGGACAGGGCGGCGGATGTCGTCGTGATGTGCTCTACGAGGCTGTCGGACGCGATCCCGAACTGGTCGAGCGTTTCGGCCGATGCGCCGAGAACGGCATCGCTCGAAACGCGGGCCGCGCTTTGAAGGGCGACCGACTGTTCCTCGGTCGCACTCTCGAGACGGCCACGCTCGCCGGTCAGCTGGACGACGAGGTCGTCTCCGACCGCGCGCAGAACCTCGTTCGTCTCCTCGCCCACGACGCGAAGACCCAACGAGACATCCTCGCCCGAGGCCCTGAAGAGCTGCACGACTTCGGCAGAGCGTGCCGCGATGGTCTCGCCGATACGCTCGACGCCGTCGCCGATGCTCGTCTCGTGGCGGGTGCGAGTGCTGTCCAGCATCGTCTCGAGGTCGGATGTGCGAGCCGAAAGATTGGCGGCGATGAGGCCGGCCTGCTCGCCGAGCGACTGGGTGAGGACGCCGCCCTTGTCGGACACGACCTCGTCGAGGGAGGCGATATGGCGGCCGAGTTCGGTCGTCAGGCGCGTCGTCTCGCCGTCGATGCTGGCGCGCAGGAGTTCGCTGATCTCTTCCACTTCGCGAATGGCGGCGCCGCTGCGATCGGCGAGCGCGTTGAACGCGACGTCCGCTGCGGCGCGCACGGCTTCGGCCGCCGTCTCGCCGGCACCGACGAAGCGGGTCTCGATGGTAGCGGTCGCGTCTGCGATCCGGGTTTCGGCCTCGAAGGTGCGGCTCTCGATCGCGTCGACCTGCGCCTCGGCGGCGGCGGCCAGCGTCTCCGCTGCACCGGCGACCTTCTCTTCCATGCTCGGCCCGTAGATGCTCAGCGTGTCGTGGAGCTTCTGGCCGGACAGATCGAGCGTGCCGATGAGCGCGTCGGTCTTCGCAAGCACCGTTTCTGCCAGGTAGCCACGGGTCTCGTTGAGGCTCTGGTCGAGCGTCTCGTTCTGGGCGGCGAGGCCCGCGCTGAAGGCGGCGCGTTCGCTCGCGAGTGCGTTGCTGGCCAGGCGCGCGGCCTCGCTCATGGCGGCCGAGACGGTCACGCTGACCTCGTCGAGCTGACGCGCGACGTCCTGCGCCCGCAGCGACACGTCGACCTGCACGCTTTCGCCGGCGTCCATGAGCGCCCGGGTGGCGCTCTCGGCGCGGGCCACGATGGCATCGGTGATCATGCCGCCCTGCTCGACGACCTGTCCGGCCAGAGCCTGGGAGCGCTCGCCGAAGACGGCCGAGAGATCGTCGCTGGCAATGGCGAGCCGCTCTCCGATGGTCGTCGTCTGGCGGTCGAGGATCTCGCCGAAGAGGGTGGTCGAGTCGGCGATCTTGACGTCGAACTCGTGCTCGCGCTTGCGCATGGTGGATTCGAGACGTGCGGACGCCTCGTCGATGCGGGAGGCGAGGGAGTCGGCGGTCTCGGCCAGCTTCTCGTTGGCAAGGCGGCCGTGCTCCTCCAACTGCGCGATAAGCGCGCCGCTCGCGTCGCTAAGGCTGGACGTCACGTCCTCGCCGCGGGCCGAGAGCACGGCGGCCGCCCGGGCGCTGGCATCCGCGACATTGACTTCTATGGTGTTGCTGACGGCACCCAGCTCGTCTCCAAGCGAGGACTGCGCGACGGAGATCGCGGCGCGCACCCGCTCGGCATTGCCGACAATGGATTCGCGCTCGTTGACCAGCTCGTCGATGATCCGGCGGATGCGGTTCTCGTTCTCGCCATAGGCGCGGTCGAGCGTGGCGACCTCGTTGTGGACGAGCGCTTCGAGCTCGCCCGCGCGACCGAGGGCCCGCTCGATCGCCTCGCCCATCGCGTCGACTTCCTTGCGGATCGCCTGACCGGCCGTGATCGCGCCTTCCTTGGAGGACTGCGCGGGATCGGAGATGCGCACGGCGATATGCGTCATGACGTCCGCGACGTTGCGGATCTCGGCCGAGCGCCGGATGAGGGACGCGACGCCGAAGAACACGACGATGGGAAGGATCGTTCCGACGATCAGGGCCAGAGCCGGCAGTTCGCGCAGCAAGGTCTGAACGGGCACGCCGTCCATGACGCGCTCGCCGAACATGCCCCAGCCGACGGCCGCCCCCATCAACACCCAAAGGAGGGAGAGGCAGAAGGCCACCCAGAAAGGCGTCGAGGAGGGCTTGGTCTGCAATTGCGCGTAGAGGGCGCCGAAATCGGTCTTGTCGTCGTTGGCGGGGCTACGCGGCGCGCTCGTCTGACGGCGACGCTGCGCGGGGGATGGCGCCCGGCCCGAGGCGGTCTTCGCGTCCCCGGCAGGCTTCGATCCGGCATCGCCCTCGAGCGCCGCTTCGATGGCCGCACCGCTGGTGTCGTCGAACTCGGACGAAGCGTTTGCCTTGGTCGGCGTCGTGTTATTGGCCATCGGTCCCGATACTCCCCGTGACGGGTCCCGCACACTCCGGCCCTGAAGATTGGGCGGAGGGAGGACGCACGTCTCCGATACGAGCACTTATGCTAGACGAATTGGGCCGAAACCATAACCGCCGCCGCCGACCATCTCAGGTTATCCTAAGATATCGTTAACGGGCTGGCGCATCGGGCGTCGCCGCGTGGTCGTTTGCCTTGGGAACCTGTTTACCCGGCCGTGGCACAATGAACGGACGCCGATCACTAGGCGAGAGAATGCGACAATGCATCGGCATATGAGGTCGGTATCATGGCAGTCAGCGCCCGCATGAACGAAGACGGTGTCGTGCCCGGCTGCGCACCCTCGCACGACTGCCTGATCGACCTCGTCCACCTCTCCTGCATCACGATGGGCGACAAGGCTTTGGAGCGCGAGCTTCTCCAGGCCTATGCGACGCAGGCGCTCTTCCACCGCAAGGCGCTCACGTCGGGCGACGCTTCGGCCGCGACCCGCGCGGCGCACATGCTCGTCGGCTCGTCCCGCACCATCGGCGCCAACGGCATCGCCGACATCGCCCTGGCGTTCGAGCGGGACGCGGCGGCATCGGCGGACGGTCTCCTTGCCTCGCTCGCCGAGACGACGGACTTCATCGCCCGCCTCGTCGACTGAGACTTTACCGACCGAGACCCGCCCTATCGCCGCGCCGCGCTGGCAGGCGCAGCCGACCTCGCGTATAGGCTGCGCCGACCAAGCCAGCCGAACATGCGGGATCGACGCCAGACCTATGCCCAAGATCACATTCATCGCCCATGACGGTGCCTCGCAGGAGGTCGATGCCGAGACCGGTTCGACCGTCATGGAGGCCGCCATTCGCAACCTCGTGCCCGGCATCGAGGCCGATTGCGGCGGTGCCTGCGCCTGTGCGACCTGCCACGTCTACGTGGACGAGGCCTGGGCCGACAAGACCGGTGAGCCATCTCCGATGGAAGAGGACATGCTCGACTTCGCCTTCGACGTACAACCCACCTCGCGCCTCAGCTGCCAGATCAAGATATCGGATGCGCTCGATGGCTTGATCGTCCGCACGCCCGAGCAGCAAGGCTGAGGCGACACCGTCAGGACGCGCTGCGCAGTCCGGAGAGTATTCTGGTCGCCGCGGCCTTGGCCGGCGCGGGGAGGGCGGTGTGAACGGCCTTGGCCAGGCGCCTCGCATCCCTGATGAGCGGCAGGCTGATGCGCCCGAGAGGGCTGAGCGGGATCGCCGCTTCGCAGACGGGCATCGTCGTGCTCGTCCAGTCTCGCTTGAAGGCCGTGTCGGGGCCGAGCATGTCGTAGGTCTCGATTCCGGCGTCGATGCACCAGCCGATGACATCGAGGGTCAGGAGCGCGCCGACGCCGGCCTTCATGAGGCCGGGATCGAACGCGCCGATATGCGACTGGTAGGTCGACCCGGCGACGAACCCGATCTCGACCGCGACCGTCCGGCCATCGACGGTGAGTGCGAAGACCTTCATGGCCTCACCGCAAGCCGGATCGGCAGCGATGTCGCGGAACGATGTCTCGAAATAGTCCGACGCATAGGCCGATCCGACGGCCTGCTGCGCCTCTAACCAGGCACGTTTGAACGCCATGGCGTCGGCCACCGCCTGCTGGCGCGCATCACCGTCCTCAAGGCTGACGAAGGCAACGTCGTGGGACGCGCGAAGCGACCTCAACCGCCGGCGAAGCGAGCTTCTCCGGTTCTTGGACAAGGTCGCGCGATAGGCATCGAGGTCGGCGAACCCGCGAAGGTCTATGGCGGGCGCGTCGTCGGAGAGCCGCGAGGCGTCGTAGATCGCAGGCACCGTCAACAGCGGCGAGCAGGGCCTGATCTGGGAGAGACCGACGCAATCGACGTCGTCCCACCCCTCGATCTGCGCCCAGGCGAGCGCAACCGCATCCGGGCCGCCGGAGGGCACGAGAAGGGGATCGTCATAGCATTGGACGGCGCGGCCGAGCCGCACGGCATGGCGCAACGGCCCGATCTTCGAGATCGCGAAGGCCCAGGCGAGGACGAGCCGTCCGGCATCCCGAACGCAGACGATCCGGGTCTGGTCCGCCGGGGCGGCTTCGGCGATGGCTTCGAGTGCCGCAGGGGGAAGCTGGAAGGACGGCGCGTCCGAAACGAGCGCCGTCCAATCCTCGCGGATGGTGTCGAACCCATCGAGCGTCGTCGCGTCCAGTGTGCGGGGGAGGGCGACCCGTTGATGCACCCCCCGCTGAGAGGGCGTCGTCCCGCCGATCACTGCGTTCGTCGCCGTGGTCATCATGCTTCGCCTCCGGTCGGGTCGTCAGCGCTGCAGGCGGTAGCTCGGAATGTCGACATAACCGCCCGGCGCATCGGGATCGACGCGGAAGTTGATGTCGAAGGTCATCTCGTTCATCCGCTGCAGGCCCGACGCCTTGTAGACCGCCGCAAGAGCCGTCTTCCCGACGACGCTCGGGCCTTGCAGACGGTATTCCGGGTTCATGCCGAACTTGCGCATCACGCCGTTCGCATAGTTCACCGCGTAGGAATTGCGGATCGCCTTCGTGAAGTGCGATGTCGTGAACGAGACGTTGAGGCAATCCTCGTTGGCGACACGGTGCGGACCGTTGAGCGGCCAGTGCGCCATCATGCCGGGCTCGAGATCGATCACCTCGGCGTAATCGTCATACCAGGGCTCGTAGGTGGTGTCCTGCTCGTCCGCCTCGCCGAGAATGATACGCTCCATGGACGGGCGCTCGAGGAATGGCTCGGTGTTCGGGTAGATGAAGACGCGCTTGCGCCCCCGCACCTGCCACAGCATCTGCCCCGGGATATCGCAGTGGTAGTAGACCTGCACGCGCGGCGACGAAATGAGGATGCTCTTCTTGCGCTTGTAGAACGCGGAGCCGGGCATCCGGGCCTCGAACTCGTCGTAGATCTCGTTGAGGAGCTTGCCGTAGACCGGATGGCTTTCCAACTTCTGGATGAGGATCCAGATGGTGCCCTTCCGAACGGCTTCGAGCGCCTGCGCACCGGAGCAGCGGCCGAGCTCGCCCTCGCGCCACGTGTTCTGCTCGTGCGCATCGGGGTTCATCGTGTTGACGTGATAGCTGCCGCGCGGCGTCGTCTCGATCAGCTCGGCCAGCGCGTCGTCGGTGAAGAGGTCGGACATGTGCAGCCCGTGCTGCAACCCGATGGTGTGCTTGCTGAAGAGTTTGGCGTGCTTGTCCTGCCAGTTCGTGATGACGTCCTGACGGCTCGAATGAAAGCTCATGATGTACGGTCCCCGTGACTCTCGTTGGGACCGTCCTATCATGAATCAGGTCTTCCGTCAGAAGACTCGCGTGATGTACTTAAGCAAACGCTGCCATGCGTTAAAGCCTGAACAGTTAAATTAAGACCTCGTAAGTGTTAACGTGGTGTCGTCTCGTTCGCCGGCCGGACTATGCTCAAGCCGTCACCGGCTCGCGCGCCGCCGCGATGATGCGGTCGAGCTCGGGCGTCGTGGCCAGGGTCTTGCGCTCCTCATCGGTGAAGAAGCCCGCGTCGGCGGCATCATCGGCCGCGATCGGTTCGGCCGCGTCGGTGATGACGACCGCGAAGATCAGCAGCACGACATGTGCATCCGTCAGACGGATCTCGTGATGGGTCAGGAAGCGGGGCGGGGGAATGACGAGCCCCGTTTCCTCGCGAACCTCGCGGCGGGCCGCATCCTCGGCCGGCTCGCCCCATTCGAGCGCCCCGCCGGGGAGGCTCCAAGCGCCGGCGAATGGCGGCTTGGAGCGCTTGATGAGAAGGACTTCGTCGCCGCGCAGGACCGCCGTGCTGACGCCGAGCGCGGGGCGACGCGTCACCCGAGGCGGACGGCCGTTCCGCAAGCCGTGACCATGAGCATGCCACCCTCCTTGCCGACCGTCTCGTAGTCGAGGTCGACGCCGATGACGGCGTTGGCGCCGCGCGCCTCAGCCTCCTCGCACATCTCCCGGACCGCGATGTCGCGCGCCTCGCGCAGGCTCTTCTCATAGGCGCCGGAGCGGCCGCCGACGATGTCGCGAACGCCGGCGAAGAAGTCGCGGAAGATGTTCGCGCCGAGGATCGCCTCACCGGAGACGAGGCCGTGATATTCGGCGATCCGGTGACCCTCGACGGTCGGCGTCGTCGTCACCACGACGCTGGACTTGCTCGTTCCCCACATGGCCTTCTCTCCTCAATTGCCGGTTAGCGGCAGGACCTTGCCCGGATTGAGCAGGCCCTGCGGGTCGAGCGCGCGTTTGATGGCACGCATCATGTCCATCGCGACGGGCCCCTCGACGCCCGCCAACATATGGCGCTTGGCTCGCCCGATGCCATGCTCGGCCGAGATCGAGCCCTCGAAGCGCGAGACGACGGCGTGGACGGCGTCGTTCATCGCGTCGTAGCCGGCCAGGAAGGCCGCCTCGTCGGCGCCCACGGGCTGCGAGACATTGTAGTGGATGTTACCGTCGCCGACATGGCCGAAGGGTACGGGCCGCGCGCCGGGCATCAGAGCCTCGACGGCCGCGCCCGCCTCTCGAAAGAAGTCCGGGATCGCGTGGATCGGTACGGACACGTCGTGCTTGATCGAGCCGCCTTCGGGCTTTTGCGCCTCCGACAGGCTCTCGCGCATGTGCCAGAAGGCGCGTGCCTGAACGAGCGATTGCGCGATGGCCGCATCCTCGATCAGGCCGTCCGCGTCGCCTCGTAGGAAGATCGCCTCCATGACGGCCGATAGGTCCGCGCCCTCGCGCGGCGAGGAAAGCTCCATGAGGACGTACCAGTCGTGCGGGCCGGCGAGAGGGTCGCGCGCGCCCATGTGGTCGCGCGACATCTCCAATCCGAGCCGTGGCATCAGCTCGAAGCTCGTCAGCTCCGCGCCCGCGAGGCCGCGCGCGATGCCGAAGAGCGTGACGGCGTCGTCGGCACTGCCGAGACCGAGGAACACCGTCTCCCGCACCCGTGGCTTCGGAAAGAGCTTGAGGACGGCCGCCGTGATGAGCCCGAGCGTGCCCTCGCCGCCGACGAAGAGGTGCTTGAGATCGTAGCCGGTATTGTCCTTGCGAAGGCGGTTGAGCCCGCTCCAGACGCGCCCGTCCGCCAGCACGACCTCAAGCCCCAATACGAGGTCGCGCGCATTGCCATAGGCGAGGACGGCCGTGCCGCCGGCATTCGTAGAGAGGATGCCGCCGATCTGCGCGGTCCCTTCGGACGCGATGCTCAAGGGGAAGAAGAGCTCCGCCTCGTCCGCCGCCGCCTGCACCTCGGCCAGCGTCACCCCGGCCTCGACGGTCATCGTCGCGCCCAAGGGGTCGAGCGCGCGGATGCGGTTCATCCGGCCGAGCGAGACGACGATCTCGTCGCCCGCCTCTGGGATCTGCCCGCCGACGAGCCCGGTATTGCCGCCTTGCGGAACGACCGACACTCCGCGCTCGGACGCGATGCGCAGAACGCTCGACACTTCCTCCGTCGTCGCCGGCCGGGCGACGAGCGGCGAGTGGCCGATATAGCGATCACGCCATTCTCGTAGGTAAGGCGCCTGGTCTTCGGGCTCGGTCAGCGCCGCGCCGCGGACGGCGTCGCGGAGCCGACCAAGCGTTTCGGCATCGAGCGTCATGTCCCGTCCTCCCGGTCGGCCGCCGCGCGGCGCAGGCGGTCGTTGATGGCGGCGCCGATGCCGTGCTGTGGAATGGGGCTGACAGCGATCGTATCCGCCCCCGTCGCATCGAGCCGCCGGAGCGCGGCGAAAAGGTTGTGCGCCGCCTCATCGAGATCGCCGGTCTGGGAGAGGTTCTCGGTAGCCGGCATATCGTCCGCTCCGAACCCCAACCGGACCTCGTCCTGCCCGATCGCCGAAGCGTTTAGCCGGACACGCGCACGAGGCGCGTAATGCGAGGACAGTGCTCCCGGCGCGACGATCGGCCCATCCGGCCGCGCTGTATCGATCGCGCCCACGACGGCCTCCAACGTCTCCCGCGAGATGCCGCCAGGACGAAGCAGGCGAGGTCGTGCAGCGGAGCAATCGACGATGGTCGATTCCAACCCGACCGTCGTCGCCCCACCTTCGAGAACGATGGGGAGGGCATCGCCGAACGCGGCCCGCACGTCTTCGGCCCGCGTCGGGCTCAGGCGCCCCGAGGGATTGGCCGAGGGTGCGACGATGGCTTTGTCGAACTGCTTCAGCACGGCCTGCGCCACCGGGTGCGACGGTATCCGTAAAGCCAATGTCGAGAGCCCGGCCCGCGCTGCATCACACACGCCGTTGCCGGTATAAGGCAGAACGAGGGAGAGCGGCCCCGGCCAGAACGCTTCGGCCAAGGCCTCCGCGGCCGTGTCGAAGACGCCGTATCGCCGGGCATGGTCGACCCTCGCCACGTGCGCGATGAGCGGGTTGATCGCCGGTCGGTTCTTGATCGCGAAGATGCGCGCCACCGCCGCATCATCGTCCGCAGCGCCGGCGAGCCCATAGACCGTCTCCGTGGGCAGGCCGATCACGCCGCCACGACGCAGGAGGGCGACGGCGTCCTCAATCTCTTCTACACTTGCAAACACGCGAACTCCGACCCCATCCACCCGATAGCTTACGTTGACGGAAGGTCTACTGCTGTGACAGAGATTGCGCCGACATGTCCAGCACCCGGTAGCCTCGATGCCCTATAGCACGCCCGTCGCCGATATCCGCCACGCTCTGGCCGCCGCCGGGCTCGATCGCCTGATCGCCGACGGCCTGCTGCCGGACCTCTCCGACGATCTCCTCGACGCTATCCTCGAAGAGGGCGGCAAGTTCGCGACCGACGTCGTCGCGCCCCTCAACCGCATCGGAGACGTAGAAGGCCTTACCCTTGAGGACGGCGAGGTCACGACGCCCAAGGGCTGGGTCGAGGCCTACCGCCAATATGTCGAGGCCGGCTGGGGCAGCGTTACGGCCGAAGCCGATCACGGCGGCCAGGGCCTGCCGACGATGCTCGGCATGGCGCTCTCGGAGATGTGGAATGCGGCCAGCATCGCCTTCGGTCTCTGCCCCGTTCTCACCGCCGGCGCCGTCGAAGCGCTCGAGGCGCACGGCTCCGATGCGCTGAAGGCGACCTATCTCGACAAGCTCGTCTCCGGCGAATGGACTGGCACGATGAACCTGACCGAGCCGCAGGCCGGCTCCGATCTCTCGGCCCTGCGTAGCCGCGCCGTGCGCCAGGACGATGGCAGCTACAAGATCACGGGAACGAAGATCTACATCACCTATGGCGAGCACGACATGGCGGAGAACATCTGCCATCTCGTCCTCGCCCGCCTGCCCGATGCACCGGAGGGCACGCGCGGCATCTCGCTCTTCCTCGTTCCGAAATTCCTCGTCGATGAGGATGGCAGTCTCGGCGCGCGCAACGACCTGCGTTGCTCCGGCCTCGAGCACAAGCTCGGCATCCACGCTTCACCGACCTGCACCATGGTCTTCGGCGACGAGGGCGGCGCGACGGGCTGGCTCATCGGGGAAGAGAACAAGGGCCTGCGCTGCATGTTCACGATGATGAACAACGCCCGCCTTCAAGTCGGTATCCAGGGCGTCGCCATCGCGGACCGGGCCACGCAGGGCGCGATCGACTACGCGGCCGAGCGCAGGCAGGGCCGCGCGGACGGCCGGCGCGATGGGGAAATGTCCGCCATCGTCGAGCATCCCGACATCAAGCGCACCCTCCTCACGATGCGCGCCTATACGGCGGCATCGCGCGCCATCTGCCTTGCCTGCGCCGAGGCATTGGACCGCGCCGCTCTTGGCGACGACGATGCGGAGAAGGCCAAGGCCGCCATCCGCGCCAACATCCTCACGCCCATCGCGAAGGCGTTCTCGACCGATATCGGCGTCGATGTCGCCAACATGGGCGTTCAGGTCCATGGCGGCATGGGTTTCGTCGAAGAAACCGGCGCGGCGCAGCATCTGCGGGATGCCCGCATCCTGCCGATCTACGAGGGTACCAACGGCATCCAGGCCATCGACCTCGTCACCCGCAAGCTGACGCTGGAGAACGGTGATGCCGTTCGCGAGCTCATCGCTGGCTACCGCGGGATCGCCGAGGAGCTTCGCGGCTCGAACAGCGAAACCTTCGGCCGCTCCGCCAAGCGCCTCACCGATGCGCTCGATGCGGTCGAGGGCGCGACCGAGTGGATGCTGGAAGCGCTCGCCCGCGATCCCAACGAGGCACTCGCGACCGCGACACCGTACCTCCGTCTCTTCGGCCTGGCCGCCGGCGGCGCCTATCTGGCTCGCGAGGCGCTGCGCGAAGGCGCCGACGGCAAGGACGACGTCCGCGCACGTACGCTGCGCCATTTCGCGGAAATGCACCTCGCGGAGACGGCCAGCCTCCTCGATATCGTTACCGAAGGTGGGACTGTGGTACTAGAGACGGACCATATTCGTCTTGCGAGCTGACTGCCATGCCCTTTCCGACATTCGCGCTGTGGCAGATCCTCGTCGCCGCGATCGCCAGCTTTGTCTTTGGCTCTGTCTGGTACGGGTCGCTCTCAAAGCCGTGAATGACAGCGCTTGGGCGAACGCGCGAGGAGCTCGCGGCCAAGGGGTCGCCCGCCGTGCCGATGGTGATCGCGATCGTCGCGCAGTTCGTCATGGCCTACACGCTGGCGAGCATCCTCGCGCTATCGCGCGGCGAAACGCTATCGGTCGGCGCAGCTCTCGGGATCGCCTTTACCGTCTGGCTTGGCTTCGTGATGACGGCCATGGTGACCAACCATCGTTTCGGCGGCGCGAACTGGTCGCTCACGGTGATCGACGGAGCGCATTGGCTGGGCGTGCTCGCCGTCCAAGCAATCGTCCTGGCGCTCCTCGTATAGCTGGACATCGCCGCTACGGAGTCCCGAGTCACGGCAGCAGTCTTACGTATCTTGCTGATCGCGATGCTCTCGGCTGGCAATTCGACACGCTAGAGCCGCCTCGTCGAGCTAGCGTCACCTTCGACGACCGAGATGGTCATACTGCCCGCCGGGCTGCCGGCACACATGCACACGCCACTACCGAACATCAGAAGGCAGCCACATGACCGATCTCGCGAGCAAGACCCTCTTCATCACCGGCGCCAGCCGCGGCATCGGCCTGGCCATCGCCAAACGGGCGGCCAGGGATGGCGCGAACGTCGTCGTCGCCGCCAAGACCGACAAGCCGCACCCCAAGCTCGAGGGCACCATCCACACCGCCGTCGAGGAGATTGAGCAAGCCGGCGGTAAGGGTCTCGCCGTCGTCTGCGACGTACGCGAGGAAGAGCAGGTCAAGACGGCCGTCGAGCAGGCCGTCGAGCGCTTCGGCGGCATCGACATCTGCATCAACAACGCCTCCGCGATCCAGCTCACCAAGATCGGCGAGACCCCGATGCGCCGCTTCGACCTGATGCATCACGTCGGCCCGCGCGCGGCCTACATGGTCTCCAAGTATTGCATTCCCCACATGAAGGCCGAACGCAGCCCCCACATTCTCTTCCTGTCACCGCCGCTCGACATGCAGCCGAAATGGTTCGGCAATCACGCCGCCTATTCAATGGCCAAGTTCGGCATGTCGATGTGTTGCCTCGGCCTCTCCGGCGAATTGCGCAACCAGGGCATCGCCGTGAACGCGCTCTGGCCCCGCACCACCATCGCGACAGCCGCCGTCCAGAACCTTTTGGGCGGCGACGCGATGGTGAAGGCCAGCCGCACGCCCGACATTCTCGCCGACGCCGCTCACGCGATTTTCCTGAAGGGCGCCGACTTCACCGGCAACTTCCTCATCGACGACACGTTCCTCGCGGCGGAGGGAGTCAACGATTTCAGCCACTATCGTGTCGATCCGACACAGAAGCTCTTCGTTGATTTCTTCGTACCGGACGACATTCCCGCGCCTGAGAGTCTCGACGCGATCCGGTAGAAATTGGCATCTGCGAAATGGTTCCCGCCTGCCGCAATGCGATCACACTCGATTTGTAGATCGCGGCCTCATTAACTTGTTGAGGCGTACCTCATGAACCGCATCGTCGTTGCCGTAGCCGCGCTCGCCATCTCCGCCTCCGCTGCATCGGCGGACGTCCTTCAGTCCGGCAAGGCGTCTTGGTACAAGATGGGGCACACAACGGCGAACGGCGAAGCCTACGATCCGGACGGTCTGACGGCCGCGCATCGCACGCTGCCCTTCGGCACGAAGGTCAAGATCCGCGATCGCAACTCGGGCGCCGAAGTCGTCGTTCGCATCAACGATCGCGGCCCCTTCGTCGGCAACCGGGTCATCGATCTCTCCCGCGGCGCGGCGCGCTCGCTCGGCATGATCAACAAAGGTGTTACCAGCGTCGACATCATCGCGCTAAACTGAGACAGCTTACTGTTTGACGACGATACAGGCGCCGCCGCTGCTGCGGACGGCGCCGCAGAGTGCCTCCGCTTTCTGGCGTGACGGTGCGCCGAGCGCGGCGCGATAGAGCGGTTTGGGGCCACGGGTCCGCACCGTTGCCCGGGTGACGTTCAACGGTCCGCCCGCGAAAGCCGACGGCGACTTCCGCTTCGCCCGCTCGAATGCTGCAACCGCGATATGTTGCTTGAAATGCGCGGAGATCTGCGCACCCCACGGAAGCGTCGGCGCGCCCTTCGGCGGCTTCTCCTTTCGCAGCAGCGCCGGTAGGCGTTCGCAGGCGGGTTGGAAGGGTAGGTTGGGGGCTAGGGCCAGGTCGGGGGTGGCCGCGTCCGTCTTGCGCCAGTGATCGGCGGGGTGGCGGGTGATGATGCGGACGTAGTTCTCGGTCTCGAGGGCGAGGGAGGCGCGGCCGGCTAGCCAGTTGGAGACGCGGTTGGGGCCTCCGTTGTAGGCGGCGGCGGCCAGGCCGAGGTTGCCGAAGCGGTTGTGGAGATGGCGCAGGAACTGGGCCGAGGCCGCGATGGCCTGGCGCGGATCGTCGGGGTCGTCGAGGCCGCGCTCCTTTGCCGTGTAGGGCATGAACTGGGCGATGCCTTGTGCGCCGACGGGCGAGCGGGCGTAGCGGTCGAAGCGGCTTTCCTGCCAGATGAGGCGGGCGAGGAACTCGGGCGGCAATGCGTGGGCTCGGGCGTTGAGCTCGATCATGCGGCAGATGCCGGCGGTGTAGATCTCGCGCTCGGTCTTCTCCTTGGGCGCGGCGGGCTTGCGCAGGCCTTCGGGCAACGCCATCGGCAGCATCGGCTTTGGTGGGATGAGGATCGCGACGGCTTCGGGCTGCGCCTCGACGACGGGCGCGCGCTCCGGCTCTTCGGCGGACACGGCGATGATGCCGCCGATCGCGAGGCCTGCGGTGATCGCCAATAGGGGTGCAAGGCTTCGGGTCGACATCGCACCGCTCTTCGCTTCGGGACTTACATCAACCGATAGGCGAGGCTTGTGTCAGGCAAGCGTCGATCGCGCCATTGCCGACAGGCGATCGTAAGCTGTGGCGCGTCGGCATCATAAACATGCGGCTGATGCACAAATGTCGATGACGGGCGCCGCGCGGGCCGGGTGGGCCCGCGCGGGTGTCTGATGGAGCCCCGGGTGGGGGGGCTCCGGGGGGCTTAGCCCGCGCTCTGGAGGTTCACGGCCTGCGGGCCGCGGCCCCGGCGGTCGTCCTCGAGCTCGAAGGAGACCTTCTGGCCCTCGACGAGCGGGGGCAGGTTCGAGCGCTCGACGGCGGAGGCGTGGACGAAGACGTCCTTGCCGCCATCATCGGGCGCGATGAAGCCGAAGCCCTTGGTGGTGTTGAAGAACTTGACTGTTCCGGTCTGTGACATGGGGGGAACTCCTCTCCCGGGTAAGTCGAAGGCTGGGAGGGTAGACGAAGCGCCCCGACCGTCCATGGGACATGCGAGACACCAGGCGAAAACTCAGGCCGGCGATCGAGTGCGCTGTGTGCGCGTCTACCATGTGGACGCGTTGCCGGCCGGGCGCAAGACCCGACCGCGATCAAATCTCGCGCCGGCGCGAACCCCGCCAAGGTTCGGTTCAAGATTTCTCAAGGCAGAGTAAGGCTTCTGCCGACTTCCTCTAGGTAAGGACATCTTGACGTTACCGCCGCCGCCGCGCCGTCCTCGACCTCGTCGCCCGTCCGGCTTCCCGTCTGGCCTCTCGTCTGGCCTCCTCCTTTGCCACCCTCTTCGCCTCCTCCTTCGCCTCCGCCTTCCGGGCCTTCTCCTCGGCCTCCCGCGCGGAGACGATGCGGTATTGCTCTTCGAGAATGGGCCGCCAGGGCGCCTTCTGGGCGAGGATGGCGGCGCGGTGGACCTGCCAGCAGAGGATGGGGAGGCCGGCGCAGGCGCGGGCGCGCCGGCAGGCGGGCATGTCGCAATCGGGCCAGAGGCCGAGCTCGTCGGAGCAGCGGCGCTCTATGCAGTGGATGTCGCGCCAGTCCATGGGGCGCGGATCGGGCGGCGTGCGCCAATGGGAGACATCGTGGCCGGCCGCGCGGGCGCTCGCCTTGGCGCGTTTGATGGCGCGGCGGACGGAGGCGCGGGCCGAGCGCTGGGCGGCCGGGCGGCCCTTGGGGCGGTTCTTGCGCACCCGCTCGCGTTCGGCGGGCGTCTCGTCGGGTCGGCGTGTCATGCGGGCTCCTCTCCTGACGAGGCGTCGGCGCATCGCTCGCGCGCCTCCTGCGCCAAAAGCTCCGCGCGCGCGAGCGGGCGGAGGTGGGGCGTCTCGGGTGCCCATCCGGCGGACCGGAGAGGCGCGGGGGCGACGGCCAGGCCGCAGGCCCTTTCGGACCTCAAGTGGTGGGTGTGCGACGACCACGCGCCGCCCCCGCATAAGCGGCGACTTGATGATGGCTGAGCCACCCGTTCGCACGCCCCGCGCTTCGGCGGATCGCGGCCGGCGCGCCCGATGGCCCGAGGGATGACCCAGGGGCGCCACGAGCGCGGACCGGCGGCGAGACCGCCTTAAGCCCCATGACCCCGCATCGGCGAAGCCGGGACGGCCGGGTCGTCTCCTTCGACGCGAGCAGGCGAGGTTGCCCTTGCCCACCCGCTCAGGTGCCCGACGGACGGATTGGCGCGCGACCCCTCGGGACCAGGGCGGACCGGACCACCCCGGGCGCGAGCGCCGCACCACCCCCCATGCGATCCCCGGTTCCGGATCACGGTGCCTCGTGGGAGGAGGTGACGCGACCTTAACCGAGGCGAGGGGGGAGAAAACTCGCTTTTGTTGACCACCCCCGACCCGCCAACACGACGGCAGGGAGCGAAGGTCCCTTCCCATGAATGGGAAGGGATTTAGGGATGGGCTGATAGGCGCCGCAAGGCGCTGCGTCGCGACCCCGTTGCACCCACCGCCGGGAGACCCGCTCGACCGCCACCGCCAACGCCACCCCGCTATACGAGAGCTTTGATCATATCGCTCACGGCTAACGGCGCTGGCGCGCCGAACGCCTCCGCGAGGGCGGCCTGACCGGCCGACGCCCGGTCGGGCTTTGACAGGCTGGCTTCCAGCTTCGCGGCCGAAGACACGGTCGGCCGACACCGGTACTGCGCTTCCAGCGGACGGCGCCTTCCGCGAGAACTGCACGGTCGCCATCGGCAAACGCGTGGTGGGCTGCACCAAGCCGCTCTGGCTGCGCATCGGCGGCTACTGGTATCCGCGCGGCGGCATCCCGATCGACGTCTTCTGGCAGACGGGCACGCTACCGGACGGGGTGTGGGTGCCGGAGCAGGGGATGCCGAATTACCGAGGCCGCGGCTAGGCGCCGGCAGGGAGCGAAGGTTCCTTCCCATGAATGGGAAGGGATTTAGGGATGAGTTGAAACGCGCCGCTAGAGCGCTTGCCGCGCTTAAAGCGTCATTCTGCGGTGTCGTCAGGGATGAGATGAGATTGTAGGCGAAGCATGAATCCAATCTGACATATTCAGAAAACGGATTCGCTCGGCAGCACGGCCAGTCTCGATAGGTGGACGCCTTCGCTTCTTCCAAGCGATAACGCCTTAGAGACCTCTCTCCGAAACCGCTTCGTTGCGTCTGATAGTTCGCCAAACACATAATGCGCCGTGGCCGCTAATCCGCATCATCAGTTGTGCGAAGCCGAAGGAAAAGATCCGCAACACGCTCTACATTCTCAACCCAGCACCTGAGATCGTCTTTGTAAAGGGAGCGAACCTGCTTGTAAGTTGGTCCGGGCTCAACTGAGATCGTGTTGCCTATACGCTTCTCGACTAAAATTTCAGTTGCTTATCAGTCTGCTAGAAATGGAAACCAACTCCTTTGAGTAAGGCCCATAGGAACCTCGCTCATATCGAAGTTTAGTAGGGACCCCAGTTGTGGTCAGGAAATAAGCGATTTTTTGAAACACTGTTCGGCCTACGGGGCGGTGATATCGCTCCCGCATAATGCGGGAGGCAACCCCGACAAGTGCGGTCGCAGAAGCATCGATACTCGTAGACGGCTCGGGGGATGCGCTATCTTCTAAAAAGCTGAAATCAAGCTGCTCGTTAGGAGTGTCATAACGACATAGAGTTCAACATCGATATCATACCGTCTAGAATGCTCAGAAGAGAAGAGGTCCAACGACATTCCACTCCAAGTGTCCATTGCCACAACCTAGTGGCGGTACAGCAATCGACTTAACGCCCCAATCTTTGTATGACTTCTCCAGTGAAGCCAAGCCTTCTTTTAGTCAGAAAGTCGTGACAAAGACCGCCAGTGATCTTTGGTAGGAAAGTTGATAATAGCATGCTTGCTGTCTCTGAAAATATATGGCTCTCCGAGACGCACATCGCCGCGTTTGCAACGCTGGACGTAGTCCGTATACATCTCCGGAAATTCTTTTTTGAAAGCGAGAGCAATACCTTTGCCCATCACTCCAACGCAGTTGACAGTGTTGACCAAGGCATCCGCTTTGGAGTCTAGGAGATTGCCAATTTTTGCATTGATGATAGCCGTCACGCCCTGCCGAAAAATAGTTCGGTAGATACCTCTGTCGGTAGGCTACGCCACTGCGCTTGCACGCGCTCGACAGCCCGCTCGCCACATACATATGCCCCCCTAACCATCACGGGAGGCACAACATAAGGAACTAGGACTTCTGCGCATTTCGCCGATTTCTTCCGCCAATACTCAATTATATCATCATCGTTCCAATATGTTGCGAATGTTCTATCGCGATCCACGATCCCGATGCCGTGTGGCAATTCTGAAATCGGACGTAGCTGGAAGCCGCGTTTTGATCCGTCACGACAGCGCCAGTCGTATGAATGACAGCGCGGATCGACGCGCAGAACGCAAATGTTTCCTCTCTGATTGATCCTTTTCCAAAGCATTGGATTTCGAGCGCATATATATAGGTTTACATACTCATGAAGGCGAAGCCCGTTCGGAACTCTTTTAGCCCGCCTCTGCTGAATTTCGTCATCTGCTATCGACTGATGAGTAACGTTTGACACCCGTTCATGAGAAGGCAAACCGTGCTGTCGAACAGATGCGAGGTTGGCGATCGGCAGGATGTAGCAGACCTCTGTCAGCTCAGCTTCAATCATGCCTACCTACGTTCCTCACATCTCCACCGCCTTCTTCTTCCACATCGTCCGCGTCCCCGGCCGACCGCGACGAGCTCCGCCCCTTGACGTTGGCGCGGCTCTTGCCGCCCCGACTCACGCCCCACGGCATCGTCAACCGCAGATTGCCGCGCCAGCGGATCGTCGGCAACCGCCAATTCCGTCGCCTCCAGCCGCTTGATCTCGTCGCGCAGGCGGGCGGCCTCCTCGAAGTCGAGATTGGAGGCGGCCTCGCGCATGCGCTTTTGCATGTCGTCGAGCACGGCGCGCAGGTTCTGGCCGACGGGGACGGTGTCCTCCTCCACCTCCACGCGCACATGGTCGCCCTCGTAGACCGAGGAGAGGATGTCGCCGATATTGCGCTTCACGCTCTCGGGCGTGATGCCGTGCTCCGCGTTGTAGGCGATCTGCTTCTCGCGGCGGCGCGCGGTCTCGGCCAGGGCACGCTCCATCGAGCCGGTGGTGCGGTCGGCGTAGAGGATGGCCTTGGAATCGACGTTGCGCGCGGCGCGCCCGATGGTCTGGATGAGCGAGGTCTCGGACCTGAGGAACCCTTCCTTGTCGGCGTCGAGGATCGCGACGAGCGCGCATTCGGGGATGTCGAGCCCCTCGCGCAGCAGGTTGATGCCGACCAGCACGTCGAAGGCGCCGAGCCGGAGGTCGCGGATGATCTCGATGCGCTCCAGCGTGTCGATGTCGGAATGCATGTAGCGCACGCGCACGCCCTGCTCGTGGAGGTATTCGGTCAGGTCCTCGGCCATGCGCTTGGTGAGGACGGTGACGAGCGTGCGGTAGCCGGCGTCCGCCGTGCGGCGGATCTCGTCGAGCACGTCGTCGACCTGGGACTTGGCGGGGCGGATCTCGACCGGCGGATCGGTGAGGCCGGTGGGGCGGATGACCTGCTCGGCGAAGACGCCGCCTGCCTCCTCCATCTCCCACTTGGCCGGCGTGGCCGAGACCGCGACCGTCTGCGGGCGCATCGCGTCCCACTCGTCGAAGCGCAAGGGGCGGTTGTCCATGCAGGAGGGGAGGCGGAAGCCGTATTCGGCCAGCGTCGCCTTGCGGCGGTAGTCGCCCTTGAACATGGCGCCGAGCTGGCCGATCGTGACATGGCTCTCGTCGACGAAGACGAGCGCGTCGTCGGGCAGGTATTCGAAGAGCGTCGGCGGCGGCTCGCCGGGGGCGCGGCCGGTGAGATAGCGCGAATAGTTCTCGATGCCCTGGCAGGAGCCGGTCGCCTCCATCATCTCGATGTCGAAGGTGGTGCGCTGGTCGAGACGCTGCGCCTCGAGGAGGCGGCCGGCGGCGGTGAGCTCGATGAGGCGGGCTTTCAGCTCGGTCTTGATCGACTGGACGGCGCGGCCGAGCGTGGGTTTGGGCGTCACGTAATGGCTGTTGGCGTAGATCTTGGCGGACTGCATCTTGTCGGCCGTGTGCCCGGTGAGGGGATCGAAGGCCGTAATGCTCTCGATCTCGTCGCCCCAAAGGCCGATGCGCCAGGCCTGGTCCTCGAGGTGCGCCGGGAAGAGCTCGATCGTATCGCCGCGCACGCGAAAGGTGCCGCGCACGAAGTTGATGTCGGTGCGCTTGTATTGGAGGGCGACGAGATCGGCGAGAAGCTGGCGCTGGCTGATCGTCTCGCCGACCTTCACCTCGAAGGTCATCGCCGTGTAGGTCTCGACCGAGCCGATGCCGTAGATGCAGGAGACCGACGCGACGATGATGACGTCGTCGCGCTCCAGCAATGCGCGCGTCGCGGAATGGCGCATCCGGTCGATCTGCTCGTTGATCGACGATTCCTTCTCGATATAGGTGTCGGAGCGCGGCACGTAGGCTTCGGGCTGGTAGTAGTCGTAATAGGAGACGAAATACTCGACCGCGTTGTTGGGGAAGAAGCTCTTGAACTCGCCGTAGAGCTGCGCCGCCAGCGTCTTGTTGGGCGCGAGGATGAGGGCGGGCTTCTGCGTCGCCTCGATGACCTTTGCGGCCGTATACGTCTTGCCCGAACCGGTGACGCCCAGCAGCACCTGCGTCGCTTCGCCGTTCCGCACACCCTCGACGAGGTCCGCGATCGCCGTCGGCTGATCGCCCTTGGGGCTGAATTCGGAGACGATCTCCAGCGGAATGCCGCCCTCCGATTTCTCGGGGCGCGGCGGGCGATGCGGCACGAAGGGTTTGCGCCCCGCCGCGATGCCCGCGATCTTCTCCTCGAGCGCCTTGACCGTCGCGGTATGGCCCATCGCCTCCAACGTGCCGCCGGACGACAGCTCAGGCGCCTGCCGGAAGCCCGATTGCGGAGCCTCGGCCATGCCGGATGCGGGATTGGAGCGGACGGATTTCGTGCGTTGTGCCATGCCGGCGAATATAGGGTGAACATCGCGGCAAGGGGAGGGCGGACGAGCCCTCTTTCGAGCGCTACGCGGCCTGCACGCTCGGCGGCTCCTCGGCAGCATCCGACGCGCGGCCCCTCGCCGCCCGCATGGCCTCGGCCGCGAACTTCAGGAGGTGGAGGTTCGCGTCCTCTTCGTACATCGGCCGCCCGTAGAGGAAGCCCTGCAACTCGTCATAGCCCGCATCGCGCGCGAAGGTACGCTGCGCATCGGTCTCGATACCCTCCGCCGTCACGCTCAGCTTCATCGCGCGGCTCATGGCGCCGATGGTCCGCAGCACCTCGGC
The DNA here is from genome assembly GCA_963842125.1 of uncultured Alphaproteobacteria bacterium. Taxonomy (GTDB): domain Bacteria; phylum Pseudomonadota; class Alphaproteobacteria; order Rhizobiales; family CAWCWK01; genus CAWCWK01. The sequence continues at coordinate 1,505,444 of CAWJFE010000001.1, forward strand.
CACGGTCTCGTCCTCGCCCAGCGACAGGAAGCACGAGCGGTCGACCTTCAGCTTGTCGAAGGGGAACATCCAGAGATAGCTGAGGCTCGAATAGCCGGTGCCGAAATCGTCCATGACGATGCGGGGCCCGAGCGCGCGCAGCTTGTGGAGCTCGGCCTGGACATGCTCCGGATCGCCGATGAAGAGCCCCTCGGTGATCTCAAGCTCCAAGCGCTCCGGGGCGAGGCCCGAGGTTTCCAACGCGCGGCTGACGTCGCTGACGATGTCACCGTCGAACTGCTGCGGCGAGAGGTTGACCGAGATGCGCACATCGGCCGGCCAGCCGGCGGCGACGCGGCAGGCCTCGTTCAGCACCCAGCGGCCGAGCTTTCCGGTCAGGTCCATCTCTTCGGCCAGCGGGATGAAGAGCACCGGCGAGATCAGCTCGCCATCGTCGCCCCGCAGCCGGACGAGCGCCTCGAAGCTGCAGATCCGATCGTTCCTGCTGTCGTGGAGGGGCTGGAACTGAAGGACGAAATCGTCGGCCTCGACGGCATTGCGAAGGCGGGTGCGCAGTGCGTTGCGCAGGCGCAGCTCCTCGTACATGCCGGGGGCGAAGACGACATGCCGATCCTTGCCCAGCGCCTTGGCGCGATAGAGGGCGATGTCGGCGCATTTCAACAAGTCCTCCGGCGTCTGCGCGTGGGAGGGCGCCAGAGCGATGCCGACGCTTGCCGAGAGCGTGACGGGGATGCCTTCCACCTCGCGGATCGCCCGGGTGGCATCCTCGATCCGGCAGGCGAGCGTCTGCGCTTCGTCCGTCGTCGTCACGCCGGTCTGAATGACCGCGAACTCGTCTCCGCCGAGCCGGGCCAACGTGTCCCCTTGGCGGATATGCTCCCCGATATCGAGCGCGAAGCGCGTCAGCACCGCATCGCCGGCATCGTGCCCGAGCGTGTCGTTGACGGCCTTGAAGCCATCGAGATCGATCATCAGCACCGCCGCCGTTCCGTCACCGCTCCGCCGCTGCCGCAGCATTCTGCGCAGGCGCTGCTGGAAGCTCGCCCGGTTCGGCAGGCCTGTGAGGACGTCGTGATGGGCGAGATGGCGGGCCTGCGCGTCGCTGCGCTCGCGGCGGCGAATGAGCCAGGCCGTATAGCCCGCATGACCGAGAGCGATAAGGCCGAGCGCGACGACGAGCCAGTGAATGCTTCGAAGCCGCGTCTCGAAGAGCGCCCGCTTCGCCGTCTGATCGATGTAGACCTCCATGACGCCGCGCATCTCGCCATCGACGAAGACGGGCACGTAGGCTTCCGCATAGTCGTCCGGCCGGTTCGGCTTGGCGCGGCCGTCGGCGGCCACCACGAACGTCTTGCCGGCGAGAACGTGATGCGCGATATCGGGATTGTGCTCGTAGAGCGAGGCGTCCGTCGGCGCGGCGATCCCCTCGTCGGACACGTAGGTCAACCGGCCCTGGCGATCGAACATCTTCAGCCGAAAGACGTCTCCGGCCATGGCGCCCGTGATCGTTCGCAGCTCCATCGGGTCGGGCCGGCCATCGGTCAGCAGACCGCCGTCCGAGGCGAGCTGCTCGGTCATCGCCATCGCCCAGGCCTCGGCCATCCAGGTCGCGTCCTTGTCGAGAAGACGGCGCGTCGTGTCGGAGACGAAGAACACGCTTCCCACGAATGCCGACAGGATCGCGGTCACGAGCAGCAGGTCGACGTAGCGCTTGCGACCGAGGCGGGGCAACGCCGCGGGCGGGCGCCTCTCGTCGGAGGCGCCGCGTCCGAACAATCGGCGGGCGCGATCTGCGATCCAACGGCCTTTGTCTTGCGATTGAACCGGAAGCATCGTCACGTCCACATTATCGTCGTCAGGTCTAGGCTTCCAGGGTAGAAACGCGCCCATTAACGACGAACTAACCGGATACCTTCGATCCGAGCGGCCTCTTCGCGGCGCCTCGTCCGCCGGGTGCTTCACGGCCAAGGCGGTGAACGATCCGACACGAGCCGCGTTTGTCCTCGGACGGTACGAGCCCGGCCATCGGTGCTCGGTCGGCAACGAGGAGATTTCCATGTTTCGCATCATCGCCAGCCTCATCAAGTATCGCGCACTTTTCGGCATAGCCCGGCGCTTTTTGCGGAACCGCCGCGCCGTGTGATCGGCCTTCGGGTTCACGAAGCGGTGATGCGCGCTGGCGCTTGAAGCCGGTCTCCGTCTAGCGTCGTATCTGATGGTGCGACCGCGAGCCTCGCTGGCTGGCGTGGGCTAAACCCCTGCCGGATTGCGGCTTTTGGTCGCCCCTGTTTTTGTCTGGACAATTCTCGGAGATTTTCATGCGCGCAGCCTTTCTCGCCTCCGCCATCCTCGCCCTCGCCGCGACCCCGTCCGCCTTCGCAAAGGGCGGCGAGGAAACCAAGTCCGATTGCCCGCGCGGGCAGATCGCGGACACGAAGGGCAAGTGCGTCGACGCCGACGACAAGTCCGCCTCCGCCGACGCGCTCTACGAGCAGGGCCGCTACCTCGCCCGCAACGGCGCCTATACGGACGCGCTCAACATGCTGCGCTACGCCGACCAGGCCGATGCCGGCGTGCTGACCTATACCGGCTTCGCCACCCGCAAGCTCGGTGATGTGCGCGGCGGCATGCGCTACTATGCCAAGGCGCTCTCGATCGACCCCCGGAACACGATTGCGCGCTCCTATCTCGGTGAAGCCTTCCTGATGCAGGACATGCGAGAGAAGGCCGCCGCCGAGTTGGAGGCGATTGCCGCCATCGAGGGCCGCATCAGCGAGCCCTATCTCGCCCTCGCCAAGGCCGTCTCGGCCTACGATGACGGCACGTGGGACGGACGCAGCTACTGATATCGGGTGCCGGCGGCTGCAGAGCCGCCGGGCCTGTTCTCGCCGATGGTCTTCCCGGCGAGCCTGCCCCTGCCGTCCCTCCCGACGCTTCGGCCCGACGAGGGGCGAAGGGGATGAGAGAACCTCTCCCACGTCGGCGGGAGCCGCTTGGTACGATACCGGCATAACGCGGGCCGGTTTGCGACCCTGCTTGGACCCTGCTTTTGGAACTCTTCCTGCATACGCAGGCTCGGCCCTTCGCGTTCTCCTCCCCGTCATCCTCGGGCACCGACCCGAGGATCCAGAGCGGCAATCGCATCGCTCCGATCGGAGACGAACTGTCGTAAAGCGTGTGCTCGGTCTGTCGTTCGTACAGAGGCTCCGCCTATTGCGCCCTGGGCTCTGCGATCGGTGCCCGGGAATGGCGGCCGGAGGTAGGGGCGCCTCCTGAACCATGCTTTGCCGGAGACGCTCTTCTCAGACACCTCCATAGACGCCGTCCCCGAAGCGCTTCTCTCAAAGCCGGACCGATCGCCTACGCCCGCCGCTTCACCCGCTTGCCGCGCATGGTGAGGCTGGCGGCGTCCAGCGCCCAGAGATCGGCTCGGCCCCGCCGGATGTCCTCGCCGAGTGCGAGGGCGCGGGCCAGCGTTCGGGCGTCCATGTTGCGCCAGGCGGGCGGAGGGATGGTGTCGCGCCAAGGGCCTTCGCAGACCGCATCGAGGATGATGCGCGCGAAGCAATGGTTGAGATGGACCGGCCAGTGGCGCTCTCGCGGACCCATGCGCCGACGCTCGGCCTCCAGGGGCAGGGTCTCGTCGACGAGGCGTCGCCAGCGTTTGCGCTGCGGCCAGAGCGGATCGTCGGCGCCCCTGCGCGGCTGCGCGTCGGGGTCGAGGGCGCGATCGCCGGCCAGCGGCAGCGTCATGGCGCGTCGAAGATGAGGCACGTCGTCGTGCCGTGGGCGTAGAGCTTGCCGTCACGATCGATCAGCTTGCCCTCCGCCGTCGCCGTGCGTCGCCCGAATGTGAGGAGCGACCCTTCCGCGCGCATCTCGCCGCTCTCGGTGAAGATCGGCCGGGCATAGTTGATCTTGATCTCGACGGTCGTATAGGCTCGGCCCGCCGGCAGCATGGAATGCACCGCGCAGGCCATGCAGCTGTCGAGCAGCGTCGCCGTCCAGCCGCCATGGACCGAGCCGATGGGATTGTAGACGCGCGCGTCGGGCGTGCCGGCGAAGACGATCCGGCCCTCCTCGACCTCGACGGCCGAAAAGCCGAGAAGGTCCGCGATGGGCGGGCCGGGGTAGCGACCCTCGGCCATGCCGCGCAGCCAGTCCAGACCGCTCATCGCGGCCCGCTCGGCCGGCGACGGCGGCCTCGGAGGGCTAGCGTCCATCGCCGCCGGCCGTCTTCTCGAACGTATCGGGGATCATCTCCGCACCCGGCTTCGAGCGGTCGCCGCCGCGCATCTCCTCGACCTCCGAGCCGCCGCCGTCGATGCCGGCCGTGTTCAGCCCCTCGTCGAGAAGATCCCCCAGGAGCGGCATGCCGAGGAGGAAGCGCGCGATCGGCACGTCGATATTCTCCATCTCGGCGCGTGCGTCCGCGAATTCGAGAACGTCGTAGTCGCCGCGCCCGATGAGCGTGAGCGCCACGAGATCGGCTTGCTCGTCGACGTTCATGCCGGTGATGTAGCTTGCGATCTCCTGCCGGGTCGCGTCGTTCTCGGGGTCGATCTGGAGGACGGAGTACATGCCGTCATCGGCATCGTTCGAGCCCGGATCGGAGACGACCTCCGCCTCCTTGGCATTGATCTGCCGCGCCTTGACGATGAGGACGCGGACCGTGTCCGGATTGATGGTGAGGCTGATGTCGGGCATCGAGGACTTCCTTGTTGGATCGGTCCGACAACGCGGGTTCGCGATATCGGTTCAGCGGCCGGCAAAGCTCGTCACGACCGGCAGACGCGCCTCCAGCCGCCCGAGGATGCGGCGCACGCGCGCCCGGTTCGCGCCGAAGTCGGAATGGCCGACACGCGCGCGGCTGATCACGGCGAGCGTCGCGGCCTCGTCCGTCGGCATCCCCTCGAAGGGCGACGAGAGCGAGATGAACTCGGCCACCACGCTGTCGGGAAAGCCGAGGGCGCGACTGCGCACGACATAACGGTCCTGGGCACCTTCGCTGGCGACGAACTGCGCGTTCGGCTCCGCGAAGATCGCCACGCGGAACGCTTCGCGCAAGCCCTCGACGCCGATGCCGAAGGCGGGCGCCGGCTCGTCCACGTCGGCATCGGGCGAAAGGCCCGGCGGCGCGACCAGATAGCGGTTCGGCCGCGTCTTGGCGTGCAGGCGCGCGAAATCGACGGGGCCGGTATCGGCCGGACCGCCGAGCCGTTCCCAGAGCGGGGCGAGGGGATGTGTCATCGCATGAGAGGTAGTGTGCGCAACGAGCGCGACCAGAGCGGGGCGCGGCGGATCAGGACTTCACCGTCTTTGCCGGCCTCAACGGTTCGCGCCCGTTGCGCGCGAAGGCGCGGCACATGTCGTTGGCGAGGCAGTCGTGGCACTTGGGCGCGCGGGCCGTGCAAATCCGTTTTGCCCAGGTGATGAGCCAGACATGCGCGTCCCACGCCGCCCAGTCCGGTATCCGGGGCTCCAGCGATTTCGCCGTCCGCTCCTCGGTCTTGCCGCGCGCGAGGCCGACGCGGTTGGCGACGCGGTGGACATGGGTGTCGACGGCGCAGATCGGCTCGTGAAAGGTGAAGTGGAGGACGATGTCGGCGCATTTGCGCCCGATGCCCGGCAGGCTCATCAACCCCTCGCGGGTGCGGGGCACGGTGCCGTCATGCTCGTCGAGGAGCGCGGCGCACAGCCGGCGCAGGTTGCGCGCCTTCATGTTGTAGAGCCCGGCCGGCCGGATGGCGGCGATGAGATCCTCCTCGTCGAGCGCGAGGATCGCCTGCGGCGTGTCGGCGATCGCGAAGAGCGCCTCGGACGCGGCCGCGGTGTTGCGATCGAGGCTCTGCGCGGAGAGGAGGCACGAGACGCAGGAGCGAAACGGATCCCGCACCGCCTTCACGCTCTCGGGGCGTAGCTCGCGCGCCGGATAGCCGTCCCGCAGGCGCTCGAACAGCGTCTCGATCTCGTCATCGTCCAAGAGCGTGACGGCTTCATCCATCGCGGATGAGGCGGGGTTCGTGTGCGTAGTCGCCAAGGTGCCCTCGTTGACGAGACATAAAAAATGTCGGCACCGCTCGGCGCCCGTCAGACCTCAACGGTGCGGCATCGGCGCGCGTTCCGGGAACCGATGTCGCGGATCGGCACTCGTTCCGCCGTCGCATCTCGAATCGAGTTCACGGGTCGTTCACCTTGTCCGGATCGGGCACGAGGGCCTAGGTTGCGCTCGACCCCGATAGACCCAGATCAAGCAGACCCCCAGGAGACACGATCCCATGGCCTTCCTCGCCGATTCCCTGAAGCGCGTGCAGCCCTCGGCGACGATCGCCGTGACGACGAAGGCGCGCGAGTTGAAGGCGGCCGGCCGCGACGTCATCGGCCTTGGCGCGGGCGAGCCCGATTTCGATACGCCCGACAACATCAAGAAGGCCGCGATCGAGGCCATCGACCGGGGCGAGACGAAATATACCGCCGTCGACGGTATCCCGGAGCTGAAGCAGGCCATCGTCGACAAGTTCAAGCGCGAGAACGGGCTCGACTACGCGACCAACCAGGTCCACGTCGCCCCTGGCGGCAAGCCCGTCATCTACAACGCGATGATGGCGACGCTGAACCCCGGCGACGAGGTCGTCATCCCGGCGCCCTATTGGGTGACCTACCCGGACGTCGTGCTCCTGTGCGGCGGCACGCCCGTCACCGTCGAGGCAAAGCTGAAGGACGGCTACAAGCTCAAGCCCGAGGACCTCGCCCGCGCGATCACGCCGCGCACCAAGTGGTTCGTGTTCAACTCGCCGTCCAACCCCACGGGCGCGGCCTATTCCGCAGAGGAATTGCGCGGCATAGCCGACGTGCTCCTCGACAATCCGCATGTCTGGATCCTCACCGACGACATGTACGAGCATCTCGTCTACGACGACTTCACCTTCGCGACGCTGGCCGAGGTGGAGCCCAAGCTCTACGACCGCACGCTCACCATGAACGGCGTCTCCAAGGCCTATGCGATGACGGGCTGGCGCATCGGCTACGCGGCCGGGCCGGTCGAGCTCATCAACGCGATGCGCAAGGTCGAGAGCCAGTCGACGTCCAACCCGACCTCGATCAGCCAGTGGGCCGCCGTCGAGGCGCTGAACGGCCCGCAGGACTTCATCCCCGAGCGCAACGCCGTCTTCAAGGAGCGCCGCGACCTCGTCGTCGGCATGCTCAACCAGGCCAAGGGCCTCCAATGCCCGATGCCGGAGGGCGCGTTCTACGTCTACCCGTCCTGTGAGGGCTGCCTCGGCAAGAGTACGGCCGGCGGCACGATGCTCCACACCGACGAGGATTTCGCGACCGCGCTCCTCGAAGAGGAAGGCGTCGCCGTCGTCCACGGCGCGGCCTTCGGCCTCTCGCCCTTCTTCCGCATCTCCTACGCGACCTCGACCGAGGCGCTGGAGGAAGCCTGCATGCGGATCCAGCGCTTTTGCGGAGGCCTGCGCTAGGCGGTGACGCTGGACGATCTGGGAGAGCGGCCGAGGCGGCGGCGCCGAGCGGCGAAGCAGACGAACGCCAAGCGCAGCGACGAGCGAACGAAGCTGACGGCTACCTATCTGAACGGTATCGCCGTGGCCATCGTTGCCGTGGGCGTACTCCGCTTCGCCTTCAACGAAAGCGGAGTCCTGACCGCCAGCGGAGCGCTCTGGCTTCCGATCGGGATCAGTGTTGGGCTACACATCGTGGCACTGCTATTCCTGCGGCGCTATCGAGGAGAGGAGTGACATGGTCGACGAGCTTATCGGCTGGGCGAACCTGCTCTGGCCCCTCATCTTCGTCATCCCGGTCTCGCTCTATCTGACGCGCCGGGAGCGATAGGCCCCGTGGTCAACCCTTCGTCGGTCGACGGCGCATCTGGCCCTCGCGGCGCCCTCGACGGCATCCGCGTCCTCGACCTCTCGCGCATTCTCGCCGGGCCGACCTGCACGCAGCTCCTCGGCGACCTCGGCGCGGATATCGTCAAGGTCGAGAACCCCCATACGGGCGGCGACGACACCCGGTCCTGGGGGCCGCCCTTCGTCGAGGGCGCGGAGGGGCCGACGCGCGAGAGCGCCTACTATCTCTCGGCCAACCGCAACAAGCGCTCCGTCGCGCTCGACATCGCGACCGAGGAGGGCCGCGCCGCCATCGCCAAGCTCGCCGAGACGGCCGACGTCGTCATCGAGAACTTCAAGCCGGGCGGGCTGAAACGCTATCGCCTCGACTACGAGACCCTGTCGGCCGGTCGGCCCGACCTCGTCTACTGCTCGATCTCGGGCTTCGGCCAGACCGGGCCCAACGCCTCTAAGCCCGGCTACGACCTCCTCGCGCAGGGCTATGGCGGCATCATGAGCCTGACGGGCGATGCGGACGGGCCGCCGATGAAGGTCGGCGTCGGCATCGCGGACGTGATGTGCGGCATGTATGCCTGCGTCGGCATCCTCGCCGCGCTGCGCCACCGCGACCGGACGGGCGAGGGCCAGCATATCGACCTCGCCTTGGTCGATTCGCAGATCGCCTGGCTCATCAACGAGGGCACCAACACGCTCATGTCCGGCCGCGTGCCCCAGCGGCGCGGCAACGGGCACCCCAATATCGTGCCCTACAGCGTCTTTCCCTGCTGCGACGGGCATTTCATCCTCGCCTGCGGCAATGACGGCCAGTTCAAGCGCCTCTGCGCGTGGCTGAACCGCCCGGAGCTCGTCGCCGACCCCCGCTTCGCGACCAATCCCGCCCGGATCGCGAACCGCGAGGCGATCGAGGCGGAGCTGACGGCCGAGTTCGCCGTCCGGGGCCTGGACGAGATCGTCGATGCGCTGACCGAGGCCGGCGTGCCCGCCGGCGCCGTCAACACGCTCGACCGCGTCTTCGCCTCCGATCAGGTCGCCGCGCGGGAGATGGTGGTGCAGGTGCCGCATCCCGGCGCCGCCTCGGGGCACGTCGACCTCATCGGCAACCCGCTCAAGTTCTCGAAGACGCCCGTAACGTATCGCCGCCATCCGCCGCGCTGCGGCGAACATGATGATGAGGTGCTGGGCGGGCCTGTCCGCAGCTGATCAGATCTTTCCGTCATAGGCGCGGCGGCCGATGCGGCAGGCCAGGACGGTGAAGGTGTCGCGTTCGAGCGCCGCGTGGGCCTCCGCCTTCAGCGTCTCCGCGTCGTCGATCCAGACGCCGTGCCCGCCGAGCGCCGCGGCGACGGCGGGGAAGTCGGAGCCGTCGAAGTCGACGCCGAGATTCGGGCGCCGCGAGGAGCGCTGCTTTCGCTCGATGAGGGCGAGGCTCTCGTCGACGAGGACGCAGACGATGACGGGCAGCTCGAGGTCGCGCAGCGTCGCGAGTTCGCCGAGCCCCATCTCGAGCCCCGCATCGCCGACGAAGGCGATGACGGGCCGCTCGTCCACCAAGCGGTGCCCGGCGGCGAGGGGGACGGCGCAGCCCATGGTGCACAGGGCGGAGGATTGCAGCATCCCGCGCGGGCCTCTCGCGCGCCAGACATGGCTGGCAAGGATGCGGTGGGCGCCGCTATCGGCCGTCGCGATCGTGTCGTCGGGCAGGGCCTCGTCGAGCGTGTGGAAGACGGCGGCGGGGCCGAAGCCCTCGGCTTCGGTTGCGAAGGCCTCGGCGAGCGCCCCGCGGGCGGCGGATACCTCCCCGTCTGGCCAGCGATAGCCGCGCGCCATGCCGGCGTCGATCGCCTCGAGTGCCGGGGCGACGGTCGACCGCAGGGTAAGCGAGACGTCGTGCATGCCGTGATCGCGCAGGACCGGCGTGATGTCGATCACGGGCGTTTCGGCGCTCCACGGATGCCGCCAGCCGACGCGCATCTCGATCGGGTCGTAGCCGGCAAGGAGGACGGCGTCGGCCTCGGCGATCAGCGGCAGGAGGATCGCGTCGGCTTTGGGCGAGAGACCGGCCGCGCCGAGGCAGAGCGGGTGCGTCTCGTCGAGGAGGCCCTTGGCCTTGTAGCTCGTGACGAGCGGAACGGCGTGACGTTGGCAGAAATCGGCGAGCGCCTGGCCGGCGCCCGCGTTGACGGCATCGACGCCGGCGATGACGAGCGGCCGGGTGGCGCGGGCAAAGGCGGCGAGCGCGGGGGCGTTCTCAGGGAGGGTCATGGTTGCCGGCGCCGTCGGGGCGACGGGGCGGACCTCGTCGCCGTCGCGCGCGGCGCCCTCCATCACGTCGATCGGCAGGTCGAGATGGACCGGGCCGGGCTGGCCGTCCAGGCTGAGCGCCAGCGCCTTTTGCACCACGAGACCGACCGTGCCCGGCCGCGCCTCGAAGCTGCCCTTCACGATGGGGCGCAGCAGGTCGCGGTGGTCGAAGACCTGATGGGTGTAGCTCTCGGCCGTCGCGGCCGGCACGCGGCCCGTCAGGAAGAGGAGCGGGACACGGTCCTGATAGGCGTTGGCGACGACGTTGATCGCATTGGCGACGCCGGGGCCGAGCGTCGCGACGAGAAGGCCGGGGGCCGCCGAGCCGGAGGGTGCGTCGTGGCTTTGCGCATGCCAGACGCCTTCGGCCATGAAGCCGGCCGCGTTCTCGTGCTTGGTCAGGACGAAGCGGATGCCGGCCTTGTCGAGCCCCTCGATCAGCGCCAGCACCTCGCCGCCCGGAATGCCGAAGGCATGGGTGCAGCCGGCCTCGGCCAGCGCGCGGCCGAGAATGTCGGCGCCGGTGGTGCCCTCGGCGCTCGCGCCGGCGTCGGTGGTCATTGTTCTGTCAAATCCAATAGAAGAGCGAGCTGGTCCCAAGCAAGGGCAACCCACTCCGTTCGGATCGAGTGGCCCCCATCGTGCAGGCATATCGCGATGAGTTTGTCGCCTGTGGGTCCGCATACTTTGGTCTCGCAAGAAAGACCATCTGGGCGGGAATACAGGGTTTCCTGCGGGCACGAAGCCTGCTCGTACCACACGGCGAGGCTCTCGCGCACATCGCTCTGGTGCCAGCCGTCCCCAATCGGCCGGCCTTCCATCGGCACGACCGTGTCCGACGTCCCATGCACATGCACAAGGTTCGGCACCGGGCTCGGGCAGCTCTCGGGGATCGGGTCCCAGAAGGCGCCGGCGACGGGGGCGAAGCCGAGAAAGCCTTCGCCCCTATAGCAGGCGACGCTCCAGGCCATGGAGCCGCCCATGGAGAAGCCGGTGACCATGGTGCTCTCGCGGGTAATGCCGAAGCGGGCCTCTACGTCGTCCACCACGCTCTCGATGAAGGCGAAATCGTCCCGCGCCTGGCTGGGCGAGCCGGGATAGGCCCAGGTCTTGTTGCGCCCGTCCGGCGCGACGAGGAGGAGATCGCGCTCTCGCGCCACGCGGGCGAGGGCACCGTTGCGCATCACGCCCTCCGCCGTGCCCTGCCAGCCGTGAAAATAGAGGATGGCGCCTTTCGGCTCACCGTCGGGCGCCGCGATCCGGTAGGTCCCGTCCTCGACGACGCAGTCGGTCTCGGGGCCGCAGGCGGAAGCGGGCGCGGCGGCGCCGAGCGATGCGAGCACGAGGCCTGCGAGCGCCGAGGGCAGGAATGGCGATGTCGTGCGCGGCGATGTCATGCGCGGCGTGGTCTCCAGAGGCGCGGTCGTAGCGCCGGGCGGGCGCGGGAGGGGCCGGGCGCATCGACGGGCCGATCGAGCGCGCGGTTCAACTCGGTATAGACGCCGGGCGGGGCGTAGGTCTCGGGCGTGCCGAGCCATCCGGCGAAGGCGTGCGTCTGCATGAGTGCGCTGATCGGCACGGCAAGGGCGAGGCTGGCGGCGATCGGGGCGATCCAAGGCGAGATCTGCCCGGCGAGGAGCCCGGCGACGAGAAGGACGCCGAGCGCCGTCTCCAGCCAGTGAAAGGCGAGGAGCGTGCGCCAGCCGTCGCGCTCGCCGGCGCGACGCTGGGGCGCCCATCCGGCGTCGATGCCGGCAAAGGTTCGAAGGACGGCGCGGACCTGCTGCACCATCATGATGGGCGCGAGTGCGATCGAGAGGGCGAGTTCGAGCAGCGCAGAGCCGAGAAAGCGCACCGGCCCGCCGACCGTGCGCAGGGCCGGATCGTCGATCAGCGTGCCGAGGATGCCGAGCATCTTGGGCGCCACCAGCATCGCGTAGACGAAGCAGAGGACGAGGACGCGGCTGACGAGGTCGATCTCCGGCCACATCGGAAAGAGCGGGTTCTCGGGCGAGAAATAGCGCACGAGCGGCGCCTCGCGGCTGCTGAAGGCCGCCCAGAGGAGGAGGAGCGTGAACCAGGCGAGCGAGGTCAGATACGCCATCGCGCCCTGAAGCAGGTGAAAGCGCGACAGGGGATGCAGGCCGGAGGCGAAGAGGAGCCGGAGGTGCTGGAGATTGCCCTGGCACCAGCGCCGGTCTCGCAGCACGTGGTCGATGAGGGTCGGCGGCGTCTCCTCGAAGCTGCCGCGCGGCTCGGGCAGGATATGCACCGACCAGCCGGCCCGGCGCAGCAGCGCAGCCTCGACGAAATCGTGACTGAGGATGAGGCCCGACAGCGGACCGCGGCCCGGCAGGTCGGGCAATCCGGCCGAGGCCGCAAAGGCGCGGGTGCGGATGATCGCGTTATGGCCCCAATAGTTGCCCGCGTCCCCCGTCCAACGCGCGAGGCCGGCGGCGAGAACGGGCCCGTAGACGTTGCAGGCGAATTGCTGGGCGCGGGCGAAGAGCGTGCGCGCCCCGATGATGCGCGGCACGCTTTGCACGAGCCCGGCGCTGGGGTCCCGCGCCATCGCATCGGCGAGCGCGGCGATGGTCTCCGGCGTCATCAGGCTGTCGGCGTCTAGGACGAGCATCGCGTCGGACGACGCACCGTCGCGCATCACCCATTCGGCGATGTTGCCGGCCTTCTTGCACGTGTTGTGTTCGCGGTTGCGATAGGTCGCCGCAATCTCGCTCACGCTGTCGGCGAGCCGTTCGGCGAAGACCGCGCGTTCGTGCGCGACGGCGTCCGGCGATCGCGTGTCGGACAGGACGTGGAGGGCGTAGTCGTGGCGCCTCTCCGTTCGCGCGAGGCCATCCAGCATCGCGCGGGCGCCGGCGAAGACACGGGTGGGATCCTCGGAATAGACCGGGAGGAGGATGGCGATGCGCAGACGCGGCGCCTCGATCGCGGACGCGCTCGCCCTGGCCGTTCGCCGCACGAGGATGCCGAGCGTCGCGGTGCTGACCGACAGCGCGATCCAGAAGAAGGTGAAGGCCATCAGGCCCGCCATGGCGATCTCTGCGACGGCGTATCCGCCGGCCTCGAACCAGTCGAGCACGGCGGCGAGCAGAAGACCGGTCGTGACGAGCGCGGGCAGGCCGACGGCGATGCGCGCCAGCGGCTTTCGCTCCAGCGTGGATGGAGGGGCGGCGGGATCGCGGTAGGGGCGCGAGAGGTCCTGCGCCGGCATGACCAGCGTGTCGTTGGATAAGGCGGGCGTCATGGATGCGAACGAGTCCTCGGCGGGGCGCCTCCCAGCGACGCAGTCTGTACCGTTTTGCTGCGCCGCAGCAAGCCCCCCTGACGTCACGTCGGCGCGATGCCTGCGCCGGGCGTCCAGCGGTAGAGCCAGACCTCGCTCGCCGGGCCGTCCGCATCGAGGATCTGAGCGCGCAATTCGACGGAGTCGCTGTCGCGCGGATCGAAGTAGAAGGCCAATCGCACGCCGCCCGTCTCCGGGTGGCGCTGCAGGATGGGCAGTGAAGCGGTGCCCCGGTTGGCACCGACGAAGGGGCGCAGCGCCTCGATATCGTCGAGCCGTGCGTGCGCCGCGAAATCGATGACGACGCGCCGGCCATCGGGGTCGAGGTTGGCGCCGGCCAGACGCTCGCCCATGAACGTGTCGTCGATCAACGCGACGTCCGGTCCGGTGTTGGGCTCCTCGCCCCATTGCAGCGCGTAGTCGTAGCGATACTCCGCTCCGGCGATCAGCGGCTCGGCGGGGCGCCAGTAGGCGACGATGTTGTCGTAGATCTCGCGCTCGCTCGGGATCTCGACGAGCGCGACGCTGCCCCGCCCCCAATCGCCTTGCGGCGTCGTCCAGAGGCCGGGGCGGCGGTGGTAGAGGGCTTCGAAGTCCTCGAAATCCTCGAGCGAACGGGCGCGCTGGAGAAGGCCGAAACCGGTGGGGTTCTCGTCGACGAACTGGCTGACCTGGAGCTCGCGCGGATTGGCGAGCGGGCGCCAGAGCCGCTCTCCGGCGCCGTTGTCGACGAGGAGGCCATCCGAATCGTGGACGGCAGGGCGGAAGTCGTCGAAGCGGGCGCGATTGGTCTGGTCGAAGAGGAACATGCTCGTCTGCGCGCCGATGCCGACATGGGCGAGGTCGCGGCGCGGGAAGATGTGGGAGCGGACGTCCATCGCGGTCGCATCGCCGAGCTTCGACGAAAAGGTGAAGGCGCCGGTGCAGGACGGCGAATCGAGAAGCGCGTGGACGGTGGTGAGACCGGACGCGGCCGGCGCCTCGATCCAGAAGCGGCGAAAGGCCGGGAACTCCTCGCCGCCCGGCTCGGCGGTGTCGATGGCGAGGCCGCGCGCGGAGAGACCGTAGACCTGGCCGAGGCTGCGCCCCCGGAAATAGCTCGCGCCCTGGAAGACGAGATACTCCTCGGGCCCGGCGCCCGACGCCCGCTCGTCCACGATGCGAAAGCCCGAATAGCCGTGCGCGTTGGACGTCCGCAAGGCCGCGAGATCGTCCGGCACGGCGAAGGCGTCGGCCTCGAAGAGCAGCGTGCGGGCCTCGCCGTCCTCGACGAGGTTCACCTCGATCGGTTCGGTGAAATAGAGGCCGGGCGCGAAGAGTTCGACATGGCTCGCCCGCCCGCGCCACGGCGCACGATCGACCTTGAAGCCGAGCCGGCGATAGTCGTCATAGGAGAGCTCCGCCCAGACGTCCGGCACCCGCTGCGGCGCCTCGTAGTCTCGGGCGGCGAGGTCGCGGGCGAGCGCCACGACGCCGTCGGCGGAGAATGCGGTGGCGGGGCCGAGCGGTAGGGGGCGCGTGTCCTTGACCGGCGAGGCCGAATCGAGAGCCAGGGCCGAGCCGGCGTTCGCTGCAAGGAGGCCTGCGGCGGCGAGGGTGCCGAACTGGCGACGCGTGACGGGGCTCATCGGGCGGCCGCTCCATGAAGGGTCGTGGGATCGTCGGCGGGCGCTTCCACCGGCTGCGGCGGGCGCTTCGCCTTCCACGGCTGCGCCTTGAACCAGCCGACGCCGTAGGCGACGCCGATGAGGATGGCGAAGCCGGCGAGGTTGACCAGGGGCACCGTCAGCGCGTTCCGCCCGATCTGGTCGAGCGCGAAACCGGCCATCCGCGCGAGGAACATGCCGGTCATGAAGATCGCGAGCGATTGCTGGCCGACCTTTCGAATGACGTCGATCACCCGGCCGCGCCAATCGGTGTGGACGAGCCGCCTCCCCATCGGTCCGACCGCGACCCAGGCGAGATAGGCGAGGGCGAGGAAGTGGACGTAGCGCAGGATGCCGAAGCCGGTCTTCGTCGTCAGCGGGCCGAGTGCGATCGCGGTCTCGCGCAGTTCCGGCACGGCGCCGAGGATGCGGAAATAGGCGAGGGGGATCGTCGCGACGACGATGACGGCGGCGATGACGACGAGGCGCGCCGTCACGGGTGGCGGCTTCAGCCAGCCACGCATGAAGGCAAAACCCGTGAAGAAGACGAGCTGCCAGGCGAAGGGGTTGAAGAACCAGTTGCGCTCCGACCAGGGCTCGGCCGGCAGCTCGGCGAGACCGGTCGTGCCGAGCGCCCAGAGGACCGTCACGAAGAGCGCCACCAGCCAGACATTCGCCTTCGCCAGCGCCATCACGAGCGGGATCATGGCCAGGATGACGAGATACATCGGCAGGATGTCGAAATAGTTCGGCACGTAGGTCAGCGTGACGAGGCCGACGAGGTTCTCCTCGGCGTTCTTGAAGAACGGGTGGAGGTTGAGCTGGCCGACATAGTCGCGCTCGAAGGCACCCGTCGCATCGAGTGCCGCCATCGTGGCCGCGATGGCGATGAAGAGGCCGATATGGGACCAGTAGACCTGCCAGACGCGGTGGGCGATGCGGGCGGTCCCCATCCACCAGCCATGGCGCTGGAAGGCGCCGCCGAAGGCGATGGCCGAGGCCATGCCGGAGCAGAAGACGAAGATCTCGGTCGCGTCCGAAAAGCCGAACCGCGCCGGGATCCAGAGCGTCCAGGCGTTGCCCGGCACGTGGGCGACGAAGATGATGAACATCGCCAGTCCGCGAAAGACGTCGAGGCGGACGTCTCGCGGCGCGGGAGTGGCTGTCGGGGTGGGGATCATGGACGCGCGGCTCAGCTCGCGATCGCCAGGCGCGCGGCCTCCTCGCGGGCTTGCGCGATGAGGTCGTGCCGATCCCGCGCGAAGCGGTCGAGATGGCCGCCCCGCTGCCTCGTGCGGGCGTCGAGCAGCGCGGAGGCATCATTGAGCCGTCCGGCCCGCAAGGCCGCCTCGACGGTCAGCCGCTCGAAGACGTCGCGCTGCGCATGGCTGCCGCCGATGGTCTGGAGCGTCGGATGGGCGGCGGCGAGGTGTGCGTAGGCCATCTCGAACCGGCCCTCGCCAAAGGCTTCGAGCCCCGTCGCGGCGTCGAGGCCGGGGCGGGCCATGGTGCGGTCGATCTCCGTCTCCCGGCGCTGTGCATCGAGGTGGATGCGGGCGAGAAGACCGTGCGCGGCCTCGCGCCGGCCCCCGCCGACGAGGGCGAGCATGTAGTGGAGATCGGCGAAGGCGAGGCACCCGTCCTCGATTCGCCGGCTCGCGATCTCGGCCAACTCCTCCCAGCGCCGACCGACGGGCACGCCCTCGATCTGGAGCCGCATGAGGAGCGAGGCGGCGTTGGAGATGTCGCGGTAGTCGTCGGTGTGATCGGCCCGGATGGTCTCGTCATAGAGGCGCAGGACCTCGGCCATCTCACCCCGGTCGAGATGCATCAGCGCGAGGTGCCACCAGACGTGGTAGCGGAAATTGTTGCAGTGCGCCCAGGCCTCGCGGCGCGGCAGCAGCCAGTCGAGGCCACGCTTCGAATTGCCCGTCATGTCGTAGACATGGGCGACGGCGTGGAGGCCCCACGCATCGTCCGGCGCGCGCTCCAACGCCGCGCGGCCATGCGCTTCGGCAGCGTCGTATTCGCCGGCTTCTTCCAACGCGAAGGCGGTGCAGCCGTCGAGATAGCCGCGCATCGGGTGATCATCGCCCCAGGCGGGCGCGATGCGCTCGAGCGAGCGGCGCATGCCGCCGGCATCGCCCAATACGAAGCGGATCGACTGGCCGAGCTTCATCGCCAGCGCGTCCTCGGGGTGGTGGGCGAGAACGTCCTCCATGCACCAGGCGGCGCCGGAAGGCTGGCCCTGCAGCCACATGTCGAGCGCCTTGACGTAGAGCGCCTCGCGCTGCGTGAGCGTCTCGACGCGGTCCTTGATCCGGTCCAGGCAGTCCTCGGCCGTCCCGACGAGTTCGCGGCGGGCGAGAAGGAGGCAGAAGAGGCCCTTGCAGGCGTGAGCGAGCGCGAAGTCGGGCGCGAGCGCCAGCGTCTCGGCCATCCGGTCGGGCGTCGTGGCGGCGTGCGAGAGGAAACCGCGAAGCGTGCCGTTCCAGGCCTCGATCGCGGCGGCGGGCGCATCGGTATCACCGAGCGTGAGGGGCATTCCGCAGACATCTGTCGTCATCGTCGTCTTTCCAGATCTGGCCCCGAATGTGCATCCGGCCCCGAGCGGGTTCGCGAACGTCGCGCCCTCGCGAGGCCAGGCCCCCGGCCCTATCTTTCGCAGGTGCCGAGACGGGCTGCCGCCAACCCGTTCGCATTGTCGCTCGGGACGGCCTGCGGACAAGCAACGCCTTTTCACATGCCTGTGATGGCCCCTTGATGTCCGGCCCTCGTGAATTCGCGGTAAGGTCGCACCCTTCGACGCGCGAAACCGGCAGCGAAACGGGCGAGACCATGAGAAGCACGATAGCGGCGGGCGTCCGCCCGGCTCTACTCCCGGTCCAGGGCACGGCTGCCGCAATAGCGGGCACGCTGGCGATTTGCGTGGCCGTGCTTGCCTTTGTCTATGGCGGGCAGCGGGCGGGTGCCGGCACGGTCATCGGTGTCTTCGCGGGCGTGGCGCTCTACCACGCCGCCTTCGGCTTTACCGGCGGCTGGCGTCGCATGGTGACGGAGCGGCGCGGGCGAGGTCTGCGGCTGCAACTGGCGTTGATCGCCTCGGTCAGCCTCGTCTCGCTGCCGCTCCTGGCCTTCGACGAGGCGCTTGGGCTGCGGATCGGCGGCTTCGTCTTTCCCTTCGGCGTCGGCGCGATGGTGGGGGCGACGCTGTTCGGGATCGGAATGCAGCTCGGCGGTGGCTGCGGCTCGGGCACGCTCTTCACGGTCGGTGGCGGCAGTTCGCGCATGGTGGTGACGCTTGTCGCGTTCGTCGCAGGATCGCTGATCGGTACGGCGCACCTTCCGGCCTGGAACGCCTTGCCCCGCGCCTCCGCCATCTCGCTGCCCGCGGCGCTCGGTCTGCCGGCCGCGATGGCCGTGACGCTGGCCGGACTCGGGCTCGTCGCGCTCGTCTCGCTCCGGGTCGAGCGACGGGCGCACACCGAGCGCCCGCCCGTGCCGCCGGCCGGGGGCTGGATCAGGGGGCCGTGGTCACCGGCCATGGGCGTCGCCGCGCTCTTCCTCGTTTGCATCGCCTGCTTCGTGCTTCTCGGGCGGCCGTGGGGGATCACGTCCGGCTTCGCCCTCTGGGGCGCGAAGATCGCCTATGCGCTGGGCGTGCCGATCGAGACATGGCCCTATTGGCGCGGGCAGATGGGCGCGGTGGAGCGCTTCGTGCTGGCCGACACGACGTCGGCGATGAATGTCGGCATCGTCCTCGGCGCCCTTCTCGCCGCCGCGCTCGCCGGCCGCTTCGCCCCCAAGCGCGCGCTGACGGGTGCCGAGATCGCCACCGCCGTCGCGGGCGGCCTGCTGATGGGCTACGGCGCGCGCTTGTCCTATGGCTGCAATATCGGCGCCTATCTCGGCGGCATCACCTCGGGCAGCCTCCACGGCTGGCTCTGGTTCGCCTTCGCGTTTGCCGGCAGCACGGCGACGGTGCTGATGCGCGGGCGGATGGCGCGAGATTCGCGCACGGACCCGATCGGCTAGAGAAGGCCCTGCGACTGTCGGGCGGGTCGCTATCCCACCTCCAGGCGTCATTCTCGGGCACCGCCCCAGAATGACGATCAGGTGAGGATTCGGTTTCGAATTGGCGGTTGAGGGCGCGGCGACAGGTCCTCGTCACCCGACCCGCTGGCCCGTTGCGGCACGTGCGACCGCTAGAGCGCGTCTGGTTCATATCCATTCAACGAACGCCCTCTAGCGCATTGTTTCTGCGCGGTTCCCCACGCTGCGGTGCTATCGCCCCTCCGCTGGAACGGCTCTAGAGCGGCAACCTTGCCTGTGGAGGGCCGCATATAACCTCGCAACCGCAACGGCTCGGGCGCGTTGTCTGCCGTGGCCCTCGTCCACCTTTCGCTTCCTGACAAAGGCCGCCTCGCTTGGAAACCGCAACAGCTATTGCCGTCTTCTGCATCGTCTTCGGCGGCTTCGCCTCGCAATGGATCGCCTGGCGGATCGGCATTCCGGCCATCGCGCTCCTCCTCCTCGTCGGTCTCAGCGTCGGGCCGTTCTTCCAGTTGGTCGATCCGGGCACGGCGTTCGAATCGACGTTGCAGCCGATCATCAGCCTTTGTGTCGCGATCGTCCTCTTCGAGGGCGGCTTGGCGCTCAACTTCAAGGAGTTGCGGGCGGCAGGCTCCGGCATTCGGCGGCTCACGCTCGTCGCGCTGCCACTCAACTGGCTGCTGGCCTTTCTTGCGGGCTATTACATCGCGGGCATGAGCGTCGGCATCGCGATCCTCTTCGGCGCCATCCTCACGGTGACGGGGCCGACGGTCATCATCCCGCTCCTGCGGCAGGCGCGGCTGAAGCAGCGCCCGGCCTCCTTCCTCAAGTGGGAGGGCATCGTCAACGACCCCATCGGCGCGCTCGCCGCGGCCGTGACGCTCGAGATCCTCATCCTCGCGCAATACCCCGATCAGGGCGTCGGCAGCTTCTTCGGCGTGATGGTGCTCGGCATCGTGGTCGCGCTCGGCCTCGGGCTCGGCTCCGCCTTCCTCGTGCGCTGGTCCTTCGCGCGCGATGCCGTGCCCGAAATCCTCAAGATGCCGATGCTGCTGAGCTTCGTCCTCACCATGCATTCGCTCTCGAACGTGGTGCTGCACGAGGCCGGGCTCATCGCCGTCACGGTCTTCGGCGTCGCGCTCGCCAACATGAACATCGCCGGTCTGGCCGAGCTGACGCGTTTCAAGGAGACGCTCGTCGTGATGATCGTCTCGGCGCTCTTCATCATCCTCGGCTCCGATCTCGACCCGCAGGTGCTGAGCCAGGTCTCGCTGCCTTTGATCGGCGTCACGCTCGCCATCGTCTTCCTCGTCCGCCCGGCCGCGATCATGCTCGCGACGATCCGCTCGGGCATGACGTGGCAGGAGCGGGTGCTGGTCTCATGGATCGGCCCGCGTGGCATCGTCGCGGCGGCCATCTCCGGCCTCGCGGCGCTCAAGCTGATGGAATACGAGTACCCGACGAGCGAGCTCCTGCAGCCGGCCGTCTTCGCCGTCATCGCGGCGACGGTCCTCCTCCATGGCTTCTCGATGCGCCCGCTCGCGCGCTGGCTCGGCCTCACGACGACGGTGCGGCCCAGCCTCGCCATCATCGGGGCCTCGCCCTGGTCGACCGACCTCGCCACGACGCTGCACGGCATGGGCGTGCCCATCACGCTCGTCGACACGCACAAGAACGCACTCAAGGACGCCCGCCGCGAAGGCGTGACCGGGCTGCAGATCGAAGCGCTGGCCGAGAAGGGCGAGGAAGCGTTCCACAAGACGCCACACGACTACGTCATCGCCGCGACGCCCGACGAGATCTACAACGCGCTCATCTGCGCCAACCTCGCGCCCGAGATCGGCCGCGAACGCGTCTTCCAGATCGCCGCCGGCGGCGGCCGCCTCATGGACGAGCGGCGCGGCCTCTCGCGCGATGTGCGCGGCAAGATCTGGGCCGATGGCGACATCAATTTCGAGGGCTTCGAGACGCGCCACAAGGATGGCTGGCGCTTCCTCGTCTCGGACGTCACCGAGGCGCTGGCCGTGGAGGACGTGCCGCGCTCCGAGCATGTCGTGCCCGTCCTCATCGTCCACGCCAACGACATGCTCTCGCCCGTCTCGCCCGAGGGCACTGGCGGGCCGGGCCTCGCCGAGGGCGACAAGATCGTCAACTTCGCGGCGCCGCAATCGCTCCGCGCGGTGCGGGAGCCGGCAGACGATGCCGGCGAGGGCGCGCCCGTCGATCCGGGCGGCGATGTCGTGACCGTCGCCCGCGTGGCCGTGGACTGAGGCGCGATCGGGCGCATTCCGGCTTGACGCCGCCGCACCCCATCGCGCATGGTCCGCGCCATGACGACGCGCGCCACCATTCGGATGATTTGCCGCTAGCTTTCATAAGCTGGCCGCAACCGCTCGCGTCTTTCTCCCTTCCTTGAGCGACCCGGCCAGCGGGTAGACCCTAAGCCGGGTAGACCCTTGGCCGGGTGGACCCTTGGCCGGGTTGACCCTTGGCCAGGATCGGGCGGCAGCGCCCCCTCGAGGACGGATAGATGGATTTCACGCTCTACGACACGATGACCCGCCAGAAGCGGCGCTTCGACCCGATCGACCCCAGAAACGTCCGCCTCTACGCCTGCGGCCCGACGGTCTACGACTTCGCCCATATCGGCAATGCGCGCCCCGCCATCGTCTTCGACGTGCTCTTTCGCCTGCTGCGCCACACCTATGGCCCAGACCACGTCACCTATGTCCGCAACGTCACGGACGTGGACGACAAGATCAACGCGCGCGCCGCCGCCGAGGGCGTCTCGATCCGCGACCTGACCGAGCGCACGCTCGCGCAGTATCACGAGGACCTCGACGCCCTCGGCTGCCTGCGGCCCTCAGAGGAGCCGCGTGCGACCGAGTTCATCCCCGACATGCTCGCCATGATCGGCCAGCTCGTCGAGCGCGGCCATGCTTATGTCGGCGAAGGGGAGGGGGCCGGACACGTCCTCTTCGACGTTTCCTCCATGGCCGACTACGGCGCGCTCTCCAACCGGAGGCTCGACGAGATGGAGGCCGGAGCCCGCGTCGAGGTCTCCGGCTACAAGCGCAACCCCGGAGACTTCGTCCTCTGGAAGCCCTCCCTTGCCGGCGAGCCCGCCTGGGACAGCCCCTACGGCCCCGGCCGCCCCGGATGGCACATCGAATGCTCCGCCATGTCGGCCAAGCTCCTCGGCGAGACCTTCGACATCCACGCCGGCGGCCTCGACCTCATCTTCCCCCACCACGAGAACGAGATCGCGCAGAGCCGCTGCGCCCACGGCACCGAGGTGATGGCCAACTACTGGCTGCACAACGGGTACTTGCAGGTCGAGGGGCGCAAGATGTCGAAGTCGGAGGGGAACTTCACGACGATACGGGATGTGCTGAACGGCCATTCGAGACGGGACGTACGTCTCGCGATGCTGAAGACCCATTACCGCCAGCCCATCGACTGGACAGAGAAGGCGTTGCGCGAGGCAAACGCAAACAACTACGTCCTCGACCGTAAGATCGGAGGGGTAGTCTTCGGTTCGGCGCATGTCGACGAGCAGTGCCCCACGAGCGCTCGCGGTTCGAGCGCAGTGGGTTGCCTTTGCGACGACTTGAACACGCCGGCTGCCATCGCGGCGCTTCAGGCCATGCCGTCGTCGGGGCCCGACGTCGAACTGCCGGCGATCGTCTTCGGCCTGGGTGTGCTGGGCATTCTGCCGAGCCGGACGCAGGCGGCGTTCGACGCGAACGATCTGCCGGTCGGGATCCGGATCGACGATTTCGAGCGGGAGGCGCTGGCCGGCGACGTGGACGTCCCCGGCATCGAAGCCCTCATCGCGTCACGCACCGAAGCCCGCGCCGCCAAGGATTTCGCCCGCTCCGACGCTATCCGCGACGAGCTCGCCGCCATAGGCGTCTCCATCAAGGACGGCCCAAACGGCACCACCTGGGAGCTGGCACGATGACCGCGCCTCATACGCCCCTTCTCCCCTCGCGGGAGAAGGTCCGGCAGGGGATGAGGGGGTGGAGCCGCCTTGCAGGCGCGTCGCCAGGACCGACACCCCGTCATCTGCCCTGCCGGGCACCTTCTTCCACGAGGGGAGAAGGACAGACTTGCGCTATCGCCGAGCTCCGCACATGACCCGCGCCCGCATCACCCTCTACGACACGACCCTGCGCGACGGGGCGCAGACGGATGGGGTCGACTTCTCGGTCGAGGACAAGCGCACCGTCATGGCGATGCTGGACGGGCTCGGCATCGACGTCGTCGAGGGCGGTTATCCGGGTGCGAATCCGGTCGATACCGAACTCTTCGCCGCCCTGCCCGAGACCCGCGCACGCCGCGCCGCCTTCGGCATGACGAAGCGGGCCGGGCGCTCGGTCTCCAACGATCCGGGGGTGCAGGACCTCGTCGCCGCGGGCGGCGAGATCGTCACGTTCGTCGCCAAGGCATGGGATTTCCACGTCCACGTCGCGCTCGGCTGCACGCTGGAGGAGAACCTCGAGGGCGTGTCGGATTCGGTTGCGGCCGTCGTCGCGGCGGGCAAGGTCGCGATGCTCGACGCGGAGCATTTCTTCGACGGCTACAAGGCGAATGAGGACTATGCGCTCTCGGTCGTCCGCACGGCCATTGCGGCCGGCGCCGAGACGGTCATCCTCTGCGATACGAATGGCGGCACGTTGCCAGACGAGATCGAGCGGATCGTCGGCGTCGTCGCCGCCGAAGTTGGCGGCGAACGTCTCGGCATCCACGCGCACGACGATACCGGCCACGCCGTCGCCAACTCGCTCGCCGGCATCCGTGCCGGGGCCTGCCAGATCCAGGGCACGCTCAACGGGCTTGGCGAGCGTTGCGGCAACGCGAACCTCATCACCCTCATCCCGACACTGCTCTTGAAGCCCGCCTACGCCGAGCGCTTCGAGATCGGCACGACGCCAGACGCGCTCAGGACGCTGACGTCGGTCAGCCGCGCCTTCGACGAGCTCATCAACCGCGCGCCGGCCCGCCAGAACCCCTATGTGGGCGCCGCCGCCTTCGCGACGAAGGCCGGCATCCACGCCTCCGCGATCGTGAAGGCGCCCGAGAGCTACGAGCATGTCGAGCCCGGCAGCGTCGGCAATGCGCGCCGGCTGCTGGTCTCTGGGCAGGGTGGGCGCTCCAACGTGCTGGCCGTGCTGGAGCGGCTTGGCGTCGAGGTGCGCCGGGACGATCCGCGTATCGGCCGCCTGGTCGAGCAGGTGAAGGAGCGCGAGGCGCTCGGCTACGCCTATGAGGCGGCCGAGGCGAGCTTCGAGCTTCTCGCCCGGCGCGCGCTGGGCCAGGTGCCGCAATTCTTCTCGGTCGAGAGCTTCCGCGCCACGGTCGAGGGGCGGTTCAACGCGGTGGGCGAGAAGATCGCGGTCTCGGAAGCCGTCGTGAAGGTGACGATCGATGGCGAGACCTACATGTCGGTCGCCGAGGGCAACGGCCCCGTCAACGCGCTGGACGCCGCGCTTCGAAAGGACCTCGGCCGTTACCAGGCGCACATAGACGACCTTGCGCTGGCCGACTTCAAGGTCCGTATCCTCAACGGCGGCACGGGCGCGATCACGCGCGTCCTCATCGAATCGATGGACGGGGCTGGACATCGCTGGTGGACGGTCGGCGTCTCGCCCAACATCGTCGAGGCATCCTTCGACGCGCTGATGGACTCGATCACCTACAAGCTGCTGCGCGATGGGGTCGGGGTATGAGGGCTTGGTCGGGTCGTTAGAGACTCCGCAGCGGCTCGGCCGACGTGTCGGCGTCGAGTTCCGTCTGGTCAAGCCGGGCGGCCTCGGCCTGGAGCGTCGGCACGACGGCGTCGGCGCTGGAGGCGACGAGGAAGGGAACCTCGTGGCCGGGCCGGATGAAGCCCTCTTCGGACATGTGGCCGAGGAGTTCGAGGAGCGGCGTCCAGAAGCCGTCTATGTCGGCGAGGAGGACGGGCTTCTTGTGCTGACCGAGCTGCGCCCAGGTCATCATCTCGACCGTCTCTTCGAGCGTGCCGATACCGCCCGGCAGCGCGACGAAGGCGTCGGCGCGCTCGAACATCAGGCGTTTGCGCTCGTGCATGTCGGCGGTGACGATCAGCTCGTCCACATCGTCGAGCATCACCTCGCGGCCGGTGAGGAAGCTCGGGATGATGCCCGTCACCTGGCCGCCCGCCTCTATGACGGAGCGCGCGACCGTGCCCATCAGGCCCAGGCTTCCGCCGCCATAGACGAGGCGGATGCCCGCCGCCGCCATCGCCTGCCCGAGCGCCTTCGCGGTCGCCTCGTAGACGGGCTTCGCACCGATGCCGGTGCCGCAATAGACGCAGATGTTCTTGATCTCAGCCATGGCCCATGTGGCACTGCACAAAGCCGGCGGTCAACCACGTCCGAAGGCACGATTTGCCCGCGCCGGCGTTTGCCTTTAACGCTTTGGTAAGGCGCGTGGGCCGGGCGAGACCCCGGCCCCGAGAGCGCAAGCCGCTATACGCATGAAAGGATTCGATTTCCCGAGATGGCCCCGCTACCGCTCATATGGCTTTTGGGAGCCCTCAGCGTGGGCGTCGCGGTGGTCGGCACGACGACCTACCGCTACTTGCGCGACGCGCCGCCGGAGGTCGTCGCCAGCGGCGAGGCTGTAGGCCGAGCGGGTGCGGTCGCTGCGGTCGGGGCGACTGTTGGCGCCGTGGAAACCTCCGTGCCGCTCGATGGCGCGATAGTGTCGGGCGGCGGGGACGGACGCCTCGCACCGTCGTCGACGCGGCCGATCGCGATCAGCGTGGCGGCGGGTGCCGTCGATATCGTCTCGAGCTTTTCAGCGGGTCCAGGCAGCTTCGCCGGTCTCTCCGCCGTTGCGGTCGAGGCGAGCCTGAACGGCGGCGCCTCGGTTCCCCTCACGATGCCGCCTCCGCCCAATGGCGCGGCTGGCCAGTCGGTGGACGCCGCCGACGCATCCGATGCGCCGACCGCGACCGTGGCGATCGGCAAACCCCCCGTCGTCAGCGCCGATGCGACCTGGGGTCTCGACGGCGAGGGCGATCTCGTCGGCCGGGCGGACCAGCCGATCGCATCCGTCACCGTGCCGGGGCCGCTTCGCGCGGCGCGGGTGGACGCGACTGCAGTGCCTCGCACCGTCACCGATATTCGAACCGGGGGCACCACGCTCCAGGGGGCTCCGCTGGCCGAGGGCCGCGTGGTTCCCGCGCCGTTGCCGGCGCCCGACAGGGCGCCTGGCGCGACGAGTGATGGTCCGCGCGACACCGTCCTCGCAGAGAGGGCAAGCGATGCGGAGGGTGTTGGCGGTCCTGTCGACGCGCCTCCGGTCAGGGTCGCTGCTGCGCCAAGGGCGGAGGAGACACCCATCGAGCGCGTGGGACCGCGCGTCGGGACGAGCGCGTCGATGACGTCCCACGCCGGCAGCGGCCGCGCCGACTGCGCTGATCGCACCGCCCATCATCCCGCGGGTTTCGCCTCGAGCGAAGGCGGGAGCCGCGAAGACGGGCGCTGATCCCGTGAGGATCGTGTCCGCGCGGCGCGCGACGGCCGAGGCGCCCGCCTCGCCGGGCTTCCTTCAAGTCACGGACTGGCGTGCGGGCGGCGCGAAGGTGATCTCCGTCGTCGCCTCGTCCTCGGAGACCGCCATCGATGCGGGCGCTCTCGCCTCCGGGGTCGGGGTGCTGCGGCCCGGACCGAAGGTCATGACGGTGTCGCGCGGCATCGACGTCGCGTCCCCCATCGAGGTGACCGGGCGAGGCGAGGTGAAGATCGAGGCGGTCCGCACCGGCGCATCGCGCATCGTCGTGCGGGGCCGGGGCGCCGCCGGAACGACGGTGCGCGCCAATCTCAACGGGACCGATATCGGCGAGGTCTCCGTCGGAGACGACGCCCGTTTCGCCTTCGATCTGCCGGCCCGCATGTTGCCCGGCGCCTACGAGTTGCGCATCGAGCCGCGGGGCGTCTCCGTCGATGCCGGCGGATCGGCGACGATCGGCTTCACCCTCGATCAGGGCCTGCGTCAGACGCGCACCCGGCGCGTGACGCCACTCAACGCGCGCATGCGGGCCGAGACGGTGGCCGTCGAGGCGCAGCCCCATGTCGTCGTCATCGCACGGGGCGACAATCTCTGGCGCATCGCGCGGCGCGTCTATGGCGACGGGATCAGCTTTCCGACCATCGTCAACGCCAATCGCGACCTCATTCGCAACCCCGATCTCATCTTCCCCGGCCAGGTCTTCGTGCTGCCGCTCCTGGAGACGCATCGGCTGGGCGATACGGCACGGGGGTAATCGGGCCCATCGCTCCGGACAGGGTATGAGGGCTTGCTAAAACCGCCCGTCTGGCCCATTTGCGCGGTCACGCATGACCGATGCCACCCTCCCAGACGACGCCCCCAAACCGGACGGCGCCCACGCCGCCAAGCCGGAGGACGCCTCCGTCCGTAAGGGCCGGCGCGTCAGCGCGGAGGACGGCGACACCTTCCAGACGCTGAAGGCGCTGTGGCCCTATCTCTGGCCGCACGACCGGAACGACCTCAAGGTCCGCGTCATCCTCGCGCTCTTCGTCCTGATCATCGCCAAGGTGATCAATGTCGGCGTGCCCTATCTCTACAAATGGGCCACCGACGCGCTGGCCGGCACGCCCGACCTGACGGGCCGCGAGGGCTGGACGCTGGCGCTTCTGGGCGCGCCCGTCCTCATCGTGATCGCCTACGGCGTCGCGCGCGTGGCCGTGATGGGCTTCCAGCAGCTTCGGGACGCGCTCTTCGCCAAGGTGTCGATGAACGTCGTGCGCAAGCTCGGGCAGGAGACGTTCGACCATCTCCACAAGCTCTCGCTGCGCTTTCACCTCGCGCGGCGCACGGGCGGTCTGAGCCGCATCATCGAGCGCGGCACCACGGGCATCGAATCGGTCGTGCGCTTCACCATCCTCTCGATCTTTCCGACGATGATCGAGTTCGTGCTGGCGGCCGCCGTCATCGCCTACCAGTTCGACTGGCGCTATCTCGTCGTGCTCCTCGGAATGATGGTCGGCTATGTCGGCTACACGGTCTGGCTCACGAACCTGCGCATCCAGATCCGCCGCAACATGAACGAGGCGAACAATGACGGGAACTCGAAGACCGTCGACAGCCTCCTCAACTACGAGACGGTCAAGTACTTCAATAACGAAGGGCTGGAATCGAGCCGCTTCGGCGAGACGCTGGCGCGCTACGAGACGGCCGGCGTCCAGACGCTGACCTCGCTCGCCTGGCTCAATATCGGCCAGAACGTCATCTTCACCGCCGGCATGACGGCGACCATGGTGATGGCCGCGCAAGGCGTGATGGACGGCGAGAACACGGTCGGCGACTTCGTCCTCATCAACGCGCTGATGATCCAGCTCTACCAGCCGCTCAACTTCATCGGCACCGTCTACCGCGAGATCAAGCAGGGGCTGACGGATATCGAAGCGCTCTTCATGCTCCTCGACGAGAACCCCGAGATCGTCGATGCGCCCGGCGCGAAGCCGCTCCGGGTGGACGAGGGCCGCATCGTCTTCGAGGACGTCCGCTTCGCCTACGACGCCGAGCGCCCGATCCTCAAGGGCCTCTCCTTCGAGGTGCCGGCCGGCAAGACATTCGCCATCGTCGGCCCTTCGGGCGCGGGCAAGTCGACGCTGTCGCGTCTCCTCTACCGGTTCTACGAGGTCGGCGAGGGCCGTATCCGGATCGACGATCAGGACATCACCGACGTTCAGCAGCTCAGCCTGCGCCGCCAGATCGGCATGGTCCCGCAGGACACGGTGCTCTTCAACGACACGATCGCCTACAACATCCAGTACGGCCGGCCAGACGCCAGCCACGCCGAAGTCGTGCAGGCGGCCAAGCTGGCGCAGATCCACGACTTCATCCTCCAGCTGCCCGACGGCTACGAGACCGAGGTCGGCGAGCGCGGGCTCAAGCTCTCGGGCGGCGAGAAGCAGCGGGTCGCGATCGCGCGCACGATCCTCAAGGCGCCGCCCATCCTCATTCTCGACGAGGCGACCTCGGCGCTCGACAGCTACACCGAGCTCGAGATCCAGGAAGCGCTGCGCGCCGTCGCGGAAGGGCGCACGACGCTCGTGATCGCGCACCGCTTGACGACCATCGTCGATGCCGACCAGATTCTCGTCATCGAGGCGGGCCGGCTCGTGGAGCGCGGCACGCATGACGAGCTGCTGCGCGCCGGCGGCCTCTATGCCGGCATGTGGAACCGCCAACGCGAGGCCGAGGAGGCCCGCGAGGCCTATCAGCGCACGATGCGCGATGCGGAAGGGTTCCTACCCGGCCGCCGCCGCGAGGACGCGCTACCGATCGAAGGTGAGACGACATGAACGGGCTGGCCGACACCATCAAGAAGACGCTGCCGGCGATGCACCCGGCCGGCACGCCCTTCGTCCTCGTCTTCGCGGCCGTCACGGTCGTGCTCTTCCTCCTGTGGCAGCCGCTCGGTTGGCTCGGCGTGGCGCTCACGGTCTGGTGCTACACCTTCTTTCGCGATCCGAAGCGGGTCACGCGGCTCGACCCCGATCTCGTGATCGCAGGCGCGGACGGGCGGGTGTCCTGGGTCGGCTCGGCCATGCCGCCGCCCGAGCTCGGGCTCGGCGACGTGCCGCTGGTGCGGGTGTCGATCTTCATGTCGGTCTTCGACGTGCACATCAACCGCGCGCCCATCGCAGGCAAGATCGAGCGGATCGTCTATACGCCCGGCAAGTTCCTCAACGCCGAGCTCGACAAGGCATCGGAGCACAACGAGCGCAACGCCTTCATCGTCCGGTCGGGCGGGCGCACCTTCGCGCTCGTCCAGATCGCCGGCCTCGTGGCGCGCCGCATCCTGCCCTTCGTGCGGGAGGGCCAGGAGGTCGTCGCCGGAGAGCGGCTCGGTCTCATCCGCTTCGGCTCGCGCTTCGACATCTACCTGCCGGACGATATCGAGCCGCTCGTCGCCGAAGGGCAGCGCTGCGTGGCCGGCGAGACGGTGATCGCGCGGGCGGGCGAGGGCACGCGTCCGAAGTTCCGGACCGCCTGACGTGACGCTGGAACCCGCCCCGGAGAGCCGGCCGCGCCGCCTTTCCATCCGCACGCTTCTGCCGAGCATGGTCACGCTGCTCGCGCTCTGCATCGGCCTCACCGCCATCCGCTTCGGCGTCGAGGGGCGGTTCGACATGGCGGTCTATGCGATCGTCTTCGCCGCGATCCTGGATGCCGTGGACGGTCGCCTGGCCCGCGCGTTGAAATCGACGTCGAAGTTCGGCGCCGAGCTCGACAGCCTGGCCGACTTCGTCAACTTCATGGTCGTGCCGGCCGTGCTGCTCTTCATCTGGGTGCTGCACGAGTTGGGGAATATCGGCTGGCTGGCCGCGCTTCTCTACGCCATCTGCGGCGCGCTGCGGCTCGCGCGGTTCAACGTCGCGCTCGATGTGGACAAGCCGGAATGGCAGGTCGACTATTTCTCGGGCGTACCGGCGCCATCGGGCGCCTGTCTCGTGCTCTTCCCGCTCTACGTGAATCTGCTCGGATTCGAGGCGGCGCATTCGCCTTGGCTTGTTCTCGTCTTCACGCTCGTCGTCGGCGCGCTGATGGTCAGCAAGATTCCGACCTTCTCCATGAAGCGGGTCGGCCAGAGGGTCGATCGGGAAGCGGTCGTCTTGCTTCTTCTCGCGCTCGTCGCCTTTCTCGGGCTCCTCATCAGCTTCCCCTTCACGGTGCTGACGGTTTGCTCGCTGATCTACATCACCCTCGTTCCCATCGCCGCGCTGCGCTTCCGCAAGCGCGCGGCGCAGGATGGGTTGCCGGGCGGGCCGACCGCACCCAGCTAAAGGGGATCGCACGGGGTGGGGCGCGTCAGACGAGATGCCGACATCATGCTTCCACACCTCGCCCGCTGCCTCTTCCTATCCCTCTTCGTCACCTTGGCGCCGCTCGGCGTGATGGCCGAAGAGCGCCAGACCGCACTTCGCCAGCTCTTCGAAGCACCGGCGGCCGAAGCCGAGTGGTTCACCCAGGATTTTCTGAACGCCGTGCCGGCCGCGACGGTCGATCGGATCGTCGCGGGTCTGCGCACGGACTTCGGCGACCTGCGCACCATCGCGCTCGATGGCGACGCCGGTACGCTCTCGCTCGAGCGGGCGGAGGTGCCGGTCAACATCACGCTCGATGCCGAGGGGCGGATCGCCGGCCTCTTCTTCGGCCCGCCCCGCGCGATGGAAACCGACCCTGCCCGGTTCGCCGACACGTTGAGGGCGGCGGCGCTTGGAGACGTCGCGCTCCTCGTTCGCGTCGGCGGTGTCGATCTCGTCGCCGAGAAGGCGGACGAGGCGTTGGCCGTCGGCTCGGCGTTCAAGCTCTTCGTCCTGCGGGCCTATGAGGATGCGATCGCGCGCGGCGACATCCAGCGCGCCGATGTCGTGATGCTGGAGGAAGCCGACGGCTCGCTGCCCTCCGGTATCCTCCAGAACGCACCGGCGGGCCTGCCCGTCACGCTCGAGACGTTGGCGACGCTGATGATCCAGATCAGCGACAACACCGCCACCGACGCCCTCATCCGTGTCCTCGGGCGCGACACCATCGAGGCGATCTCACCGCGTAACGTCCCGTTTCTGACGACGGGTGAGGCGTTTCGGTTGAAGGCGAGGGCGGAGCGCTCGAATTTCGACGCCTTCGTCGGCGGCTCGGCCGAGGAACGCCGCGCCGTTCTCGACAACCTCATCGGAGCGCCGCTCCCCGCCATAGGCGATCTGCGGACCGAGACGACCTGGGAGGTCGAGTGGTTCGCGACCGCGCGCGAGCTTTGCGATCTCCTCGACACACTTGCCGACGCACCGGCCATGACGCTGCCGACGACGGCGCCCCTCAAGGCGGAAGACTGGGCGCAGGCCGCCTTCAAGGGCGGCTCGGAGCCCGGCGTTCTCAACCTGTCGGCCCGCGCCACCCGGCAGGACAGCACGCCGGCTTGCGTCGTCTTCACGGCGAATGCCGACGAGGCGCAGCCCGACGAGCGGCTCGCCCTCCTCTTCGCCGCGCTCGCCAGCGCGCTTCGCTGAGCGCCTACTCCGCCGCGTCGAGAACCGCGACGCGCGCCGGGCGCGGGGTTCCCATGGGCGGGAAGCTCGGCTCGGCCCGCTTCGGCCTGGTGATGTCCTTGTCGGCCGGGCGATGCGCGACGGCGTTGCCGGGGGTCGGCATCAGTTCGAGCTTCTCGGCCGCCGCCGGCTTGCGGCGGCGCACGAAGCTCCACACCCGGAGGATGCGCGCCTTGTAGAGCGACGGCGCGACCAGCATCACCGGCACCACGACCAGCGTCAGGATGGTCGAGAAGCCGAGGCCGAAGATGATCGCGGTCGCGAGCTGCACCCACCATGTCGACGTTACGCCGCCGATGGTGATGGTCTGCGTGAAGACGTCCGGCGTGATCTGAAGCGCCATCGGCACCAGGCCGACGATCGTCGTGCCCGTCGTGAGGAGGATCGGGCGGATGCGCTGCCCGGCGGTCTTCAGCATGGCCTCGCGCGGCTCGATACCCTCGTCGCGCAGCTGGTTGAACGTGTCGATGAGGATGATCGCGTTGTTCACGACGATGCCCGCCAGCGCGATGACGCCCGTGCCGGTCATGATGATCGAGAACTTTTGGCCGGTCAGGTAGAGTCCCAGCAGCACGCCCATCACCGACATCACGACGGTGGAGAGCGTCACGAAGGCCTGCCAGAACGAGTTGAACTGCGTGACGAGGATGATGAACATCAAGAAGAGCGACGCGACCATGGCCTGCATGAGGAAGGCCTGGCTCTCGGCCTGATCCTCGTCGCCGCCGACGAAGCCGGCCGTGATGGTGGCCGGCAGGTTGCCCTCGTCGAGCCAGGCCTGGACCTCGGCGATCTTGTCGTTCTTGTCGACGCCGGTGATCGCGTTGGCCTTCACCGTCATCGCATAGCGCTGATCGATCCGGGTGATCGAGGAGACCTGGGGCTGCGCTTCCCGGGTGACGAAGTTGGCGATGGGCACGAGCCCGGAGGGCGTGCGGACCTTGAGCTGGTCGATCTGGTCGATCGAGCGCTCCTCGACCGGCAGGCGCAGGCGAATGTCGACCTCGTCGTCGCTATCGTCGGGGCGATAGCTGCCCATAAGGACGCCGTTGGTCGCCAGCTGGATCATCGAGCCGACGGTGACCGTGTCGGTGCCGTAGCGGCCCGCCTCGGCGCGGTCGACGTCGTACTGCCACTCGATGCCGGGGAGCGGGCGCGAATCCTCGATCTCCTGCAGCCCTTCGAGCGAGTTGATGAAGCGACGCGCGTCGGTCGTCGCGGTCCGGACCGCGTCGTAGTTGTTGCCCGTCAGCTGCAACTGGACGTCCTTGCCCGTGGGCGGTCCGCCCTCGATCTGCTTGAGCTCGACCCGAATGCCGGCGATATCGGCGACGGAGGCGCGGATATCGGTGAAGATCTCCTCGGCGACGCGCCGGTCGTTGAAGTTCTCCAACTCGAGCGTGATCTGGCCGATCGTGTCGGCGGGCTTGTCCTGGCCGAGGCCGCCACCGCCGCCTCCGCCGCCGCCCTCGGTCTTCATCAGCACGTCCTCGACGCCATCGATGCGGAGGATCTCGTATTCGACCTCGGCAACGAGATCGCGCTTCTCGGTCGCCGAGAGGTTGCCGCGCGCCGAGATCTGCACGACGGCCTGCTCGGGCTCCTCGTCGACGAAGAATTGGACGCCGGCAGCGTTCGCGCCGAACTGCATCACGATGGCGTAGGCACCGAAGAGGGCAAGTGCGACGACGATGGCCGGCATGCCGATGAAGCCGTCGAGGAGGCGGATATAGCCGCCCGTCGCGCCCCTGAGATCGCGCGGGTCCATCTTGGAATCGCGGCCGAGCGCACGGGCTTCCTCGGAGACCTCGCCGGGCTTCACCCGCGGGCCGATGACGGCGCCGAGCGTGGGGAGGAAGATCATCGCCGTGAAGAGCGAGGCCGACAGGACGATGATGACCATGATCGGCAGGTTCGACATGAACTGCCCCGCCACGCCCGGCCACAGGAGGAGCGGCAGGAAGGCGGCGAGCGTCGTCGCGGTCGACGAGACGATCGGCCAGAACATCTGCTGCGCGGCGCGGATATAGGCCTCGCGCTTATGAAGACCCTCGGCCATCTTCCGGTCGGCGTATTCCGTGATGACGATGGCGCTGTCGACCAGCATGCCCACCGTGAGGACGAGGCCGAACATGACCATCGTGTTGAGCGTCAGGTCGGTGAACGTCGTCAGGAAGAGGAAGCCGAGCATGAACGAGGTCGGGATCGCGATCGCGACGAGGAGCGCCGGCCGGACGCCCAGCGTCGCCAGGAGCACGATGAAGACGAGCGCGATGGCCGTCAGGATCGAGGCCTGGAGCGAGCCCAACGTCTCGAAGATCGAGGACGACTGGTCGAGCATGTAGTCGACCTTGATGACCTCGGGCCAGTCGGCCGAAACCTGCTCGGCGACCGCGCGAACGGCCATGTTGTTCTCGATGATGTTCTCGCCGAGCCGCTTGACGACCTCGACCGCTATGGCCGGCTGGCCGTTGACGCGCGTGAAGGTCTCGGCATCCTTGAAGGTGCGGCGGATGTCGGCCAGATCGCCGAGCGTGACGACGCCGTCGCCGTTCTCGGTCACCTTCACGGGCAGGCTCATCACGTCCTGCGCGGTCTCGAAGAGGCCGGGGACCTTGATGTTGAAGCGGCCCTCGCCGGTGTCGAGCGTGCCAGCCGGCACGAGCTGGTTGTTGTTGCGCACGGCCTGCAGCAACTCGGCCTGCGCGATGTTGTAGCTCTCCAGACGCGTGTTATCGACGATGACCTCGAGGAGTTCCTCGCGCTGGCCGGTCAGATTGGCCTCCAGCACCGTCGGGACCTGCTCGATCGCGTCCTGCAGGATCTTGGCGTGCGTGTAGAGCGTGCGCTCGGGCACCGGGCCGGAGAGCGCGATGGTGATCGTCGGCACGAGATTGAAGTTCGTCTCCGTGATCGTCGGCTCGTCGGCGTCGGCTGGGAGCTGGCCCTTGGCCTTGTCGACCTCGGCGCGCACATCGTCGAGCGCGGCGTCCTTGTCGAAATCGGCGGCGAACTCCAGGAGGATGCCTGCGTGGCCCTCGGACGCGATGGCCTGCATCTCCTTCAGCCCGTCGAGGCTGGAGAGCGCGGTCTCCATCGGGCGCACGAGCAGGCGCTCGCTGTCCTCCGGGCTCACCCCCTGCTGGCTGACCGAGATGTAGAAGACCGGAACGTCGATATCCGGGTTCGATTCCTTGGGGATCGTGATGTAGCTCATCACGCCGCCGACGATCATGAAGAGCATCAGCGTCAGGACGGTGCGCGGGCGGCGCAGGATCGCGCCAAGGGCGTTCTTCATCGCACGGAAATCCTTAGGAGCCGGGTATTGGCGAGCACGGGTCGGGCTATCGTGCGAGGAGCGAAACGTCGAGCGCGCCGGCCTGCGGGCGCTGCGGCGGTGCGGGCGGTGTCTCGGCGAGCGTGAGTTCGTCGCCGGTGGCCGGACGGTCCGTCACATCGCGTAGCGTTTCGGATGAACGAATGTCGGTCACCGGGACGAGCATGGCCTCCGGCTCGACCGTCTCGTTCGTCGGATTGGCCGGCGCGGCTGCCGCCTCTGTCGAGGGCTCGTCCGAGGGATCGTTGCCGATCGGAGCCATCTCCGACATCTCCGCGGCCGGTGCGACAGGCTCTGCGGCATCCACCGCCGGGGCGCCTGCGGTACCGGCGCGCTCGTCCGGCAGGGCGCGGACCCTGGCGCCGTGGGCGACGTATTCCTGTCCGACCGTGATGACCCGGACCGTCTCCGGCAGGCCGGTCACCCAGACGCCTTCGCGGCTGTCGGCGAGGATGCCGACGGGCATGAAGACGACCGCATCGTCCGCATCGACGGTGCGAACGCCGATGACGCCGTCATCGTTGAGCGTCAGCGTCGAGGCGGTGAGCGCGTGGGCGCGTGTCTCGGGTAGGGGAACCTCGATGGCGCTCGTCATGCCGTCGCGCAGCACGCCGTCGCCATTGGGCACCGAGACCTCGATGCGAAAGGTGCGCGTCTCGCGACTCGGCCGTCGGCGCGATATAGCTGATCTTCCCCTGGCGGGGCGCTCCGCCGAGCGGCGTGACGACGGCGGGCATGCCCTCGCCCAGCTGCGCGATCTCGCGCTCGGAGACCTGTCCGATGGCAAGCATCGGGTCGGTCTGGACGAGCGTCGCGCAGGTCGCGCCCATGCCGAGGAAATCACCGATCTCGGCCAGCGGATCCTCGACCACGCCGGCGATCGGGGCCGCGACGTCGACGCGGGCCATCTCCTGCTCGGCTTGGGCGACGGCGGCCTTCGCGGCATCGAGCGCTGCCCGAGCCGAGCGCACGCGCGCCTCCGCCACGACGCCGCGCTCGGCCAGCGTGACGTTGCTGTCATAGTCGAACTGCGCCTGCTGGAACTGTGCCTCGGCCTGGCTCAGCTGCGCGGCACGCACGCCCTCGTCGATCTTGCACAGCGGTGCGCCGGCGGCGACGCGCTGGCCCTTGGAGACGAGCACCTGCGTGACCTGACCGGCCGTCTCGGTGCGCACCTCGACCCGCGTTTCGGCCTCGGCCCGCCCGCGCACCTCGAGCGCGTTCTCGCGCACCGAGGCCGAGACCTCGCGCACCCGAACCGCCATCAGCGTATCGGCCGCCGCGCCGACGCGCTCGGCCGGGGGGGGCAGGCTGTCGGGATCGTCGCCCTGGCCACCCATGATGAGGTCGCCCGAATACATCCAGTACCCGAGCCCGCCTGCCACGAGCGCGGCCAGAAAGTAGGAGGTCTTGCTGCCCATGGTCTATTCCGCCGCGACTTGGAGTGTGGGCTCGTCATCGTGCCCGATCGATTCGAGTTCGCCCCGGTGGGCGTGCAGGTAGGCGAGTTCCTCGGTCATCACCTTGAGGCCGAGCCGGCCGGCCCATTGCGGCCCCGGCTTGTCGAAGCGCTCCATCATGCGCTCGATATGCGCCTTCTTGTCTTCGTATTCCGCTATCCGCCCGTCGACGATGCTGCGCAGATGTGCCTTGCTGAGACTCTCCGCAAAGAGCGTGTGCATCAGGAACTCGGAGCGAAAGACATCGGGCGCCGGCATGTCCGTGAAGGCACCCAGCAACGCCGCGCGGCCCAAGTCGGTGATCGCGTAGACCTTGCGCGGCGGGCGACCGGGATCGCCCTCCTGGCGGGACGTGACATAGCCGCCTTCCTCCAGAGCGCGCAGCGCCGGATAGATCGCGCCGAAGCTTGCTTCGACGAAGTGCGACCAGTCGCCCTCCACCGAGTGCTTCTTGATCTCATAGCCGCTGGCATCGCCCATGCTGAGCATCGCGAGGCAGAGAGTTCTGACGTTCATAGCGGCCTATATGGTTAACCTGCATATGCCAGTCTGACATATCGCGGTTGCGCATATATGAAACTACCCGATCACGGCAAGGTGAGCGGGCCCCTAAATTCCGGTTGTACCCATCGGCGTCGTCGATGGTTGGACGCATGTGCCACCGGGACGATACGCGCCTTCATCGCGCGGGACCGATATGCTACGCCACCGGCCATATCGACAGGTCGAGGGCCGAACCCATGAGCGAAGCAGCACTGCGCGACGACGATTTCGCGGATTTCTTCACGGCCGGCGTCGCCGATGCCGACCCGGACTTGAGCGCGGCGCTGACGGGCGAATTGGGCCGCCAGCGACACGAGATCGAACTGATCGCCTCGGAGAACATCGTCTCGCGCGCGGTGCTCGAAGCGCAGGGCTCGGTGCTGACCAACAAATATGCCGAGGGTTACCCCGGCAAGCGCTACTATGCCGGCTGCGAGCATGTCGACGTTGCCGAGCGACTCGCCATCGAGCGCGCCAGGCAGCTCTTCGGCTGCGCCTACGCCAACGTTCAGCCCCATTGCGGCGCCTCGGCCAATCAGGCCGTCTTCCTCGCGCTCCTGAAGCCGGGCGACACCTTCATGGGCATGGACCTCGCGGCGGGCGGGCACCTCACCCACGGATCGCCGGTCAACATGTCCGGCAAGTGGTTCAAGCCCGCGCCCTACGGCGTGCGCCAGGACGACCACCTCATCGACTATGACTGGGTCGCCCAGCGCGCGACGGAGGTGAAGCCGAAGCTCATCATCGCGGGCGGCTCGGCCTATCCGCGCGAGATCGACTTCGCCCGCTTCCGCGCGATCGCCGATTCGGTCGGAGCGTGGTTCATGGTCGACATGGCCCATTTCGCCGGCCTGGTCGCCGGCGGCGTCTACCCGAGCCCGATCCCGCACGCCCACGTCATCACCACCACGACGCACAAGACGCTGCGCGGGCCGCGCGGCGGCATGATCCTCTCCAACGACGAGAGCCTGGGCAAGAAGTTCAACTCCGCCGTCTTCCCCGGCCTTCAGGGTGGCCCGCTGATGCATGTGATCGCCGCCAAGGCCGTCGCGTTCGGCGAGGCGCTGCGCCCCGAGTTCAAGACCTACGCGAAGCACGTCGTCGAGAACGCGCGCGCGATGGGCGAGGTGCTGCGCGAGAGCGGTCTCGACCTCGTCTCCAACGGCACCGACAGCCATGTCGTCCTCGTCGACCTGCGCCCCATGCAACTGACGGGCAAGGTCGCCGAGGCCGCGCTCACCCGCGTGGGCATCACCTGCAACAAGAACGCCGTCCCGTTCGACCCGGAAAAGCCGTTCGTCACCTCCGGCATCCGCCTCGGCACGCCGGCCGGCACCACGCGGGGCTTCGGCATC
The DNA here is from genome assembly GCA_963842125.1 of uncultured Alphaproteobacteria bacterium. Lineage (GTDB taxonomy): Bacteria > Pseudomonadota > Alphaproteobacteria > Rhizobiales > CAWCWK01 > CAWCWK01. The sequence continues at coordinate 1,544,423 of CAWJFE010000001.1, forward strand.
GCGGAGTTCCAGGAGGTCGGCCGCCTCATCGTCGACACGCTGAAGGGCCTGCAGGGCACGGGTGGCGAGGCGAACGAGACGGTCGAGGCCGATGTCGGCGCGCGGGTGAAGGCGCTCACCGCCCGCTTCCCGATCTATTGCTGATCGTCAGGCGCGGGAGGGCGGACCCATGCTCTGTCCCTTCTGCGGCGGACCGGACAGCCAGGTGAAGGATTCGCGCGGCGCCGAGGAAGGCTGCGCGATCCGGCGCCGGCGCGAATGCGCGACCTGCGGCGCCCGCTTCACCACGTTCGAGCGCATCCAGCTTCGCGAACTCGCCGTGCTGAAACGGACTGGCGCCCGCCAGGCCTTCGATCGCTCCAAGCTCACCCGCGCCATCAAGACCGCGCTCCGCAAGCGCCCGGTCTCCGACGAGGCGATCGACGCGCTCATCAGCGAGATCGTTCGCGACCTCGAGGCGAGCGGCGAGGCGGAGGTGACGACGCAGGCGCTCGGCGAGCGCGTGCTGGAGGCGCTGCGCGGTCTCGACCATGTCGCCTATGTCCGCTTCGCCTCCGTCTACCGCAACTTCTCGACCGCGCAGGATTTCGAGGCCTTCGTCGAGGAGCTGGGGCAGGGCCTCACCAAACCCTCGTGACGCAGGACCGTGCGAGCGACGCCCGGTGGATGCGCAGCGCCATCACGCTCGGCGAGCGCAATGCCGGGCTGACGGGTGCCAACCCCAGCGTTGGCGCGCTGGTGGTCAAGGATGGCGTCGTGTTGGGCGCCGGGGCCACACAGTCCGGCGGGGCCGTCCACGCCGAAGCCGTGGCGCTCAAGCAGGCCGGTGATGCCGCGCGGGGCGCCACCCTCTACGTCACGCTCGAGCCCTGCGCCTACCGCAGCGCCGGCGGCACGCCTTGCGCCGACCTCACCCTTCGCGCAGGCATCGCCCGCGTCGTCATCGCCTGCGAGGACCCCAATCCCCGGATCGCCGGTCGTTCCGTCCTTCGCCTTCGCGCGCACGGCCTTGCGGTCGATGTCGGCGTCGAGGCCGTGGCAGCGGCGCGGTCCCTGGCCGGGTACCTGATGCGAACGACGAAGGGCCGGCCATTCGTCGTCGCAAAGCAAGCCGTCTCGTCCGACGGCTGCATCGCCGCCTCAGGGCATCGCCCGGTTGCGATCACCGGCCCGGTCTCCAACGCGCAGGTTCACCTGCTGCGAGCCCGTGCCGATGCGATCCTCGTCGGTATCGGGACCGTGCTTGCCGATGACCCGTTGCTGAGCTGCCGTATCCCGGGCCTCGCCCACCGCTCGCCGCTGCGCGTCGTCCTTGACCGGCGCCTCGAAGTGCCGCTGGGAAGCCGGTTGGCGCTGACGGCGAGGGAGATGCCCGTGCTCGTCGTCTCCAGCCCCGAGCCTGACCAGACGAAGCGCGCAGCGCTGGAAGCGCTCGGCCTTCGCGTCCTCCCGGCCGATAACCTCGACGACGCTCTCTCATCGCTTGCCGCCGAGGGCGTCCAGACCGTTCTTGCCGAGCCTGGCGCCCGTCTGGCGCGGGCGTTGCACGAGGCAGACCTCATCGATCGCTACGAGATCTTCGAGGCTCCGGGCCCCATCGGCGCGGGCGGCATAGCGGCCATGCACGGCCTCGCGGTTGAGTCCGTGCTCAATTCGTCTAGATACGCCCTCCACGACGTTCGTCGCCACGGCGGCGATGTCCGCCGAGTCTACGACCGCCACCGCAGCTGAAGGACAGGACATGTTCACGGGCATCGTCACCGATGTCGGCCGCGTCACCGCCGTGACGGAGGGCGACGGTCTGCGCCGCTTCCGCATCGCGATGACGCGGGACGATGGCCGGGTGCCGCTCGGCGCCAGCATCGCCTGCTCGGGCGTGTGCCTGACGGTCGTCGAGACCGGGCTGGAGAACGGCACCACGTGGTTCGACGTCGAGGCTGGCTTCGAGACGCTGCGCGCGACGAGCGTCGGCACCTGGGGGGAGGGGACCGCGATCAACATCGAGCGGGCCTTGAAGGCCGGCGACGAGATGGGCGGCCACGTCGTCTCCGGGCATGTCGACGGTCTGGCGACGATCGAGGCGGTGGAGCCCGACGGCGAGGCCGTGCGCTACCGCTTCCGGCTGCCGGACGCCGCCGTGCCCTTCGTCGCCAGCAAGGGCTCCGTCACGCTCGACGGCACGTCGCTGACGGTGAACGGCGTCGAGGGCGCGCGCTTCTGGGTCATGATGATCCCGCACACGCTGGCCGTCACGACCTGGGGCGAGCGCGAGGCCGGCGACGCCGTCAACATTGAAGTCGACATGCTGGCCCGCTATGTGGCGCGGCTGGACGCGGTACGACGCGCCGAGAACGAGGACGCCTGAGTGCCGAACCTGCTGATCATCGAAGCCCGCTTCTACGAGGGGCTGGCCGACGCCCTGGCCGAAGGCGCCGAGGCGGCGCTCGGCGCGGCCGGCGCGACGTTCGATCGCGTCTCGGTGCCCGGCGTGCTCGAGGTGCCCGCCGCGATGGCCTATGCCCATCAGGGCGGCGGCTATGACGGCTACGTGGTCCTCGGCTGCGTCATTCGCGGCGAGACGACGCATTACGACATCGTCGCCAACGAGTCGGCGCGCGAGGTCATGCGTCTGGCGAGCGACCATCGCCTCGCCGTCGGCAACGGCATCCTCACGGTCGAGAACGACGCGCAGGCCTGGGCGAGGGCGCGAATATCGGACAAGGACAAGGGCGGCGCGGCCGCGAACGCCGCACTCGAGATGATCGCCCTGCGCAGTCGTCTGGCGGGCGCGTCGTGACCGCAACGGACGCCAAACCGGCCTCGCGCCGCGGCAGCCGGGCCAATCAGCGTAGTGCCGCGCGGCTCGCCGCCGTGCAGGCCCTCTATCAGATGGATGTCGCCCAGACCGGCGTCACCGACATCCTCGCCGAATACGAGGCGACGCGGCTCGGCCAGGAGGTCGGCGACGAAGACGCGGACGGCGCGCATTACGCACCGGCCGACGCGTCGTTCTTCCGCGACATCGTGACCGGCGTCGTGCGCGAGCAGACGGCGCTCGACACGCGGGTCGACGCCGCTCTGGCCAAGGGCTGGCCGCTGCAGCGCCTCGATACGACGCTGCGCGCCATCCTTCGCGCGGGCACCTACGAGTTGCAGTTCCGCGAGGACGTGCCGCCCAAGGCCGCGATCAACGAATATGTCGAGGTCGGCCACGCCTTCTACGAAGGCGACATCATGCGGATGATCAACGGCGTGCTCGACCGGATCGCGCGCGACCTGAAGCCCGACCAGATGGGCCCGCCGCGCAAGGCCGGCTGAGGCCGTGCCGGTCCGCCCGACATCGGCCGAACAGAGCCTCATCCAGCGGCATTTCGCGCCTTTGGCCAAGGCGGCGGGCGCGCTCAAGCTTCGGGACGATGCGGCGGTGCTCACCCCGCCCGCCGGCTGCGATCTCGTCCTGACGACCGATGCCGTCGTTGCCGGTGTCCACTTCTTCCCCGATGACGCTCCGGCCGATATCGCCGCCAAGGCACTGCGGGTGAACCTCTCCGACCTCGCCGCCAAGGGCGCCGACCCCCTCGGCGCGCTGATGGCGCTGTGCCTGCCCGGCGATATCGGCGAAGACTGGGTCGCGGCCTTCGCCACGGGCCTCGGGGCGGATCTGGGGGCCTATGGCATCGACCTTCTCGGCGGCGACACCGTCCGCGCGCCGATGCTGTCGGTCGCGATCACGGCGATCGGGTCGGTCCCGCACGGCCGGATGGTACGACGCTCGGCGGCGTCCGCCGGCGATGCGCTCTTCGTCACCGGCACGATCGGCGACGCGGCGCTCGGACTGCTGTGCCGGACGGGCGCGCTGGCGGAGGACGCACACCTGCTCGATCGCTACCTGCGCCCGCAGCCCCGCTCAGCGATCGCGGGCGTACTTCGCCAGCATGCGAGCGCCGCGATGGACATCTCGGACGGCCTCGCCGGCGATCTCGACGCGCTGCTCGCCGCGTCGGGCTGCACGGGATCGGTTGCGGTGGAGACGGTGCCGCTGAGCAAGTCGGCGGCGCGTGTCGTAGCGCTTGATGCCGACCGCTGGGAGACCATTCTCACGGGCGGCGACGACTACGAGATCCTCGCAACCGTCCCGCCCGCCCGCTGCGCCGCCTTCACGGAAGCGACCCATGCGGCCGGTGTCACCGTCACGCGCGTCGGCACGGTAGAGACCGGAGGTACACCGGCGCGCTTCGTGCAGACCGATGGCTCGGACTTCGCGCTGTCCAGCCGAGCCTATTCGCACCTCTGATGCCGTTCCCAGAAAGCTCGGCGTGTTAGCGAACCGAGCCGAGAAACGCCGTCAGGTCCTCGGTAACGAAATCGACCTTCGGATCGCTCCCCCGGCCTTCCATCTCCCATTCGCCGTGGAGGACCGCACGCGTGCCGGCGGGTACGACCAGCGTCGTGACCATGCCGAGCTCATGCGGGACGGTGAGGTTGACGGCGAGGTCTTCGAAGAATGCGGACTTCGCCACGTCGACATCATGGAGGCGGATGAACGTGTCGTAGTTCTCGCGCTCGGGCTTTGGGGTGAAGCCGGCTTCGACGATGCCGAACTGGTCCTCGAAATGGTCGGCGATGCCGAGCCGGGCGAGGATGTTCTCGGCGTGGAGCCGCGTGCCGTTCGTGAGGACGAGCTTGCGGCCGGGGAGGGCGTCTATCGCGGCGCCGAGCTTGGGGTTGGGCTCGAGCGGCGAATGGTCGATGTCGTGGACATAGGCCAGGAACTCGTCGGGCGAGATGCCGTGCTCGGTCATCAGGCCGCGCAGGCTCGTGCCGTACTTCTTGTAGTAGTCGGTCTGGACGACCTTCGCGTCGGCCGGCTCCAGCCCCAGCGCTTCGGCGACATAGGTCGTGATGCGTTGGCTGATCTGCGGGAAGATCGCGCTGTTGGCCGGGTAGAGCGTGTTGTCGAGATCGAACACCCAGGTGTCGACATGGGCGAAGGCCTCGCGCGGATCGCTCGCATGGGTTTCCGGCGTCTCGGTCATGGTCTCGCTCATGCCGCCGCCCTGATGCGCGTGCCCGCGCCGTGGTCGGTGAAGAGTTCGAGGAGGATGGCGTGCGGCACCCGGCCATCGACGATCACCACGGCCTCGACGCCGCGCTCGACGGCGTCGAGGCAGGTCTCGACCTTGGGGATCATTCCGCCCGAGATCGTGCCGTCGGCGATGAGGGACCGGGCTTCGTCGGCGCGAAGCTCGGGGATGAGCGTGCCCGCCTTGTCGAGAACGCCCGGAACGTCGGTCAGCAGCAGCAATCGCTTGGCCCGGAGCGCGCCCGACACGGCACCCGCGAACGTGTCGGCGTTGACGTTGAACGTCTCGCCATCGGCGCCGTAGGCGATGGGCGCAATGACGGGGGTGAGCTTCTTGGCCAGCACGTCCTCTATGACGGCCTTGTCGATCCGCTCCGGCTCTCCGACGAAGCCGAGGTCCACGACGCGCTCGATCTGGCTGTCCGGGTCCTGGGCGGTGCGCGTGAGCTTGCGCGCGCGCACCATGCCTCCGTCCTTGCCGGACAGGCCGATGGCGCGTCCGCCGACGCCGTTGATCGCGCTGACGAGGCCTTTGTTGATCGAGCCGGCGAGCACCATCTCGACGATCTCCACGGTCGCGGCATCCGTGACGCGCAGGCCGTCCTCAAAGCGCGACTGGATGCCGAGCCGGGCCAGCATCGCCTTGATCTGCGGCCCGCCGCCATGAACGACGACTGGGTTGATCCCCGCCTGCTTCAGGAGCGCGATGTCCTTGGCGAAATCGCGCGCGATCGCCTCGTCGCCCATGGCGTGCCCGCCATATTTCACGACGATCGTCTCGTCGGTATAGCGCTGCATGTAGGGCAGGGCGGAGGCGAGCGTGTGGGCGGCGGCGTGGGGGTCGATGGGCGGCGTATCGGGCAAGGTGGCGCTTCCGGTTGGGACGGGGTGACTTAAGGGGAGATGGAGCAAGGCGCAACGCCGTCGCTATTCCATCACCAGTCTTGCCACCGCCGCGCGAAGCTCCTCCATGCCGTCCTTCTTCTCGCTCGACGTCATCAGGAGGACGGGAAAGGCGGCCGGGTGCTTCAGAAGCGCCTTGTTCGTCGCTTCCATCACCTTGACCTGATCGCCGACGCCGATCTTGTCGGCCTTGGTCAGCACGACTTGATAGCTCACCGCCGCGCCATCGAGCATGGAGAGGATGTCGTCGTCGACAGGCTTGAGGCCGTGGCGGGCATCGACGAGGACGAAGACGCGGCGCAGGTTCACGCGGCCGCGCAGGTAGGACTTCACGAGCCGCTGCCACGCCTCGACCTTGGCCAGGGGGGCCTTGGCGAAGCCGTAGCCCGGCATATCGACCATGTAGAGCGGGCCGGTGGCGGTGCTCTCCAGGGCGAAGAAGTTGAGTTCCTGCGTCCGCCCAGGCGTATTGGAGGTCCGCGCGATGGCCTTGCGGCCCGTCAGCGCGTTGATGAGGCTCGATTTGCCGACGTTCGAGCGGCCGGCAAAGGCGATCTCGGGGCGGTCGGCCTCCGGCAGGCCGGAGGTCGCGACGACGCCCTTGACGAAGACCGTCTCGGCCTGGAAGAGCTTGCGGCCGATCTCGCGGTAGTCGGGGCCCTCGTCTATTCCGCCGGGTCCGGCTTGGGCGTCGGCCGCTTGTTGGCGCGGCGGGCAGGTTTGGCCGTCGACTTGGCCCGGGCCTTCGTCGGCGCTGGCTTGTCCTCGCCGGCGTCGTTCGCCGCCACCGGTGTCTCCACCGTCGTCTCGGCCTCGCTCTTCGTCTCGTTGGTCGTCTCGCCCGAGGTCTCGCCGCTCTTCGGCTTCGCCGCTTCCTTTGGCGCGTCCTTGGCGGCTTCCTTGGGCGCGTCTTTCGGCCGCTTGAAGCTCTGTTTCACGTTGCCCCATATGTCGACCTCCACGCCGTTGCGCTTCATGATGAACCATTGCTGCGCGAAGGTGAGCGTGTTGTTCCACGCCCAGTAGATGACGAGACCGGCCGGGAAGCCCGCGAGCATGAAGGTGAAGACGACCGGCATCCAGGTAAAGATCGTCTGCTGGATCGGATCGGCCGGCAGCGGATTGAGGCGCATCTGAAGGAACATCGTGATGCCCATCAGCAGCGGCCAGACGCCGATGAGAAGGAAGCCCGGCACGTCGTAGGGCAGGAGGCCGAAGAGGTTGAAGATCGAGGTCGGGTCGGGCGCCGACAGGTCCTGGATCCAGCCGAAGAAGGGCGCGTGACGCATCTCCAGCGTCACGAAGAGCACCTTGTAGAGCGAGAAGAAGACCGGGATCTGGATGATGACCGGCAGACAGCCGGAGACCGGATTGATCTTCTCCTTCTTGTAGAGCTCCATCAGCGCTTGCTGCTGCTTGGTGCGGTCGTCGCCGAATTTCTCGCGGATCTCCATCATCTGCGGCTGGACGAGCTTCATCTTGCTCATCGAGGCGTAGGCCTTGTTTTGCAGCGGGAAGAAGAAGAGCTTCACCACTACGGTCACGGCCAGGATAGCGACGCCGAAATTGCCGAAGAGGCCGAAGAAGAATTCGAGGCCCCAGAACATCGGGCGCGTCAGGAAGTAGAACCAGCCCCAGTCTATCAGCCGGTCGAAGCGGTCGATGCCGAGCGCGTCCTGATAGCCGTCGATCCGGTCGACTTCCTTGGCGCCGGAGAAGAGGTAGTCGGTGATCGACACCGTCGCGCCCGACGCGATGGTGACCGGGGCGCCGAGGAAGTCGGCCTGGAAGGTCTGGCGTCCGTTCGCCGCACCCGATACGTAGCGCCCGGCGAAGGTGTCGGTCTGCTGGGGCACGAGCGCGGTGGCCCAGTACTTGTCGGTGATGCCGAGCCAGCCGCCCTGCACGTTCTCGTAGCGCACGCCCGGGCCTTCGAGATCGTCGTAGTCGGTCTCTTGCAAGCCCTCTTCGCCGAAGACGCCGATCATGCCCTCGTGGAGGATGAAGAAGCCGCTCGTTTCCGGTTCGCCATGGCGGGAGACGAGGCCATAGGGGCTGAGCGCGATGGGCGCGCCCGTCGTGTTCTCGACCGCCTGCTGGATCGTGAACATATAGCCGTCGTCGATGCTGATCGTCCGGCGGAAGACGAGCCCTGCGCCATTGTCATAGGTCAGCGTGACGGGCGTCTGCGGCGTCAACGCGCCCGACGCCGTCCACTCGGTCGCGTTGTTGGGCAGGCCGAGCGCCGGGTCGGCGGACGCCCAGCCGAACTCGGCATAGTAGGGCGCGGGCGCGCCCGACGGCGAGAGAAGCACGATTTCCGGCGAGGTCGGATCGACCGTCTCGTGGTAGTTCTTGAGCGAGAGGTCGTCGATGCGCGCGCCGACGAGGTTGATCGAGCCCTCGAGCTGCGGCGTGTCGATCGCGATGCGCGGCGTGGCGGCGATGACGGCGTCGCGGTCGAGGCCGCCATTGGGAAAGATCGCGCCGGGCGAGTCGGGCGCGAGGTCGCCGCCGGGCGTCAGCGCGGCATCGGGGAGGGTGACGGCGTTGGGCGCGCCCGGCTGCGGCGTCAGTGCCTGATCGGCCACCGTGTTCTGCGGCAGCGAGGCCTCGATGGCGGCGAGGCGAACGCGCTCGGCCTCCATGCGCGGATTGATGACGAAGACCTGCCAGCCGAAGAGGACGAGCAGCGAGAGCCCGATGGCGATGAAGTAATTGCGGTTTTCCATCTCACCGTCTCGTCGGGCGGCGTCGCGGGAGCGCGCGCCGTCAGTGTGTCTCGTCGCGCGTTTCGCCGCCGGCGCGCAGACCAACGCTCTTGCCGTGCGCCTTCGTCCGCTGCGCCTCGGTCCGATGCGCTTTGGCGATCGACCGTCCAAGCTCCTTGGTCAGGGTCTCGAACGGCATCGTCAGCGCGGGGCGCCTGGCGATTACCACATAATCATGGTCCGGCCTGAGCGCATCGGCCGACAGACCGGCCACGACAGCTTTCAGCCGCCGCCTGATGCGATTGCGCACCACCGCGTTGCCGACCTTCTTGGTGACGGTAAAGCCGAAGCGCGGACCATCCGCCTCGCCGGCACCCACATAGTCGCGCACGCGCGCCTGCAAAACGAGAGCGCTCGCGAAACCGCGGGTGCCGCCGTTCAAGGCCAGGAACTGCCGGCGTTTCTTGAGCCGGCCGCTGATGGCCCGACCGGCCTCGTCGGCGGCCGTCATCGGCTCGCGCGTCGACGCTTACGCCGAGAGCTGCTTGCGGCCCTGCGCGCGGCGGCGCGCGATGATCTTGCGGCCGGCCTTGGTGGCCATGCGCGAGCGGAACCCGTGGCGGCGCTTGCGAACCAGTCGGCTCGGCTGATAGGTGCGCTTCATCTGACGTCTCCAGGCGCCGTCCGTGCTTCCGTCTTCGAACGGATGAGTCTGCGGCGCAAAGGGGTAGAAACAAAGCGGGCGCGCCCATCACGGCACGCCCTGCATCGCGGCCTTATAGTCGCGACCGGGGGGAGGGGTCAACATTGACCGGAGACTATTCAGACGCGGATGCCGGGCGGGTGCCGGACGGTCACGCGATCTGGCGCCTCGCTCCCGCGATCTCACAACGCGTTGAACGGGGCTGGCACACGCGTCCCATTCCGCGCATGGATCGGTCGAGAGCCATATCCATTCATCGGAGAAACATGTGACCGCACTTCTGAAGCCCGACATCTGTGTCATCGGCGCCGGTTCCGCCGGCCTGACCGTCGCGGCGGCTGCCGCCTCGTTCGGCGTCGAGGTCGTTCTCGTCGAGAAGGGCGAGATGGGCGGCGACTGCCTCAACTATGGTTGCGTGCCCTCCAAGGCGCTCCTCGCCGCCGGCCATCACGCGCAGGCGATCCGCGATGGGAAGGCGTTCGGCGTGAACGCGCCGGAGCCGACCATCGACTACGGGCGGGTGCACGACCACGTCCACGAGGTCATCGCCGCCATCGCGCCCAATGACAGCCAGGAGCGCTTCGAATCGCTCGGCGTGACGGTCCTGCGCGAGGCGGCCGTCTTCACCGACAAGAAGACGGTGAAGGCCGGTGACACGGAGATCCGCGCCCGCCGCTTCGTCGTCGCGACGGGGTCGGGGCCGGCCGTGCCGCCGATCGAAGGCATCGAGAGCGTGCCCTATTTCACCAACGAGACGATCTTCGGCAATACCGAGCGCCCGGGCCATCTCGTCATCATCGGCGGCGGGCCGATCGGCATGGAGATGGCGCAGGCCCATCGCCAGTTGGGGGCCAAGGTCACCGTGCTCGAAGGCGCGGTGCCGCTGGGCAAGGACGACCCCGAACTGACGGCCCTCCTCCTCGAAGAGCTCGAAGGCGAAGGCATCGTCATCCGCGGCGGGGCGATGGTGAAGGCCGTGCGGCCGGACGGGGAAGGCGTCGCCGTCGAGATCGAGGTCGAGGGCAGGGCCGAGACCGTGACCGGCTCTCACCTCCTCGTCGCCGCCGGGCGCAAGCCCAATGTCGACGGGCTGGGGCTGGAGGCCGCCGGCATCGCGTTCGACAAGCGCGGCATCACCGTCAACGACGGGCTGAAGACGACGAACTCGCGCGTCTACGCCATCGGCGACGTCGCGGGCGGGCTCCAGTTCACCCATGTGGCGGGCTATCAGGCCAGCCTCGTTGTGCGGAGCATCCTCTTCCGGCTGCCGATCAAGAACCGCACCGACCACATCCCGTGGGTCACCTTCACCGCGCCCGAGCTCGCCCATGTCGGCCAGACCGAGGCCGAGGCGAGAGAAGCTGGAACAGACATCGACATCCTGCGCTGGCCCTATGCCGAGAACGACCGCGCCCAGGCGGAGCGCAAGACCACCGGGCTCATCAAGGTGATCGTCACGAAGAAGGGCAAGATCCTGGGCGCCTCCATCCTCGGCGCGCAGGCCGGCGAGATGATCAACATGTGGGCCCTCGCCATCAGCCAGGGCATGAACGTGCGCGCGATGACGGGCTACGTCGCGCCCTATCCGACGCTGTCCGAGATCGGCCGCCGTGCCGCCGTCACCTATTTCGCGCCCTTCACGCAAAAGGGCTGGGTGCGCGGCGCGGTGGAGAAGCTGCGCGCCTTCGGCTAACCGTTTGCGATGACCGAGACACCGATCGACGAGAAGGGTCCGACCCGGCCCGAGGCCTCCCCGGCGGCCCGGCCGGGCAAGCTGCGCCGCCGGCTGCGCTTCGGCCTGTCCTCCAAGCTCCTCCTCCTCACCGTCCTCTTCGTGATGCTGTCGGAGGTGCTGATCTTCGTTCCCTCGATCGCGAACTTCCGCGAGACCTGGCTGCGCGACCGCATCGCCACGGCCGACGTCGCGATCCTCATCCTCGAGGCCTATCCGGACGGCATGGTGCCCGAGGAGGTCGAGATGGGACTGCTGGAGCGCATAGACGCGAAGCTCATCGCCTTTCGCGCCGACAACATGCGCTACCTCATCGCGGCCGACGACATGGCGCAGGACGTCGCGATGCGCCAGAACCTCGGCGAGGCCGGCCCGCTGGCGCTCATCGCCATGGCCTTCGAGACGCTGACCTCGCGCGGCGAGCGGCTGGTCCATATCATCGACGACGTGCCGGGCGGCCAGTTGGAGCTCATCATCGAGGAGAGCGACCTTCGTGCCGACATGATCGCCTATGCGGTCAACATCCTTCTCCTCTCGCTCTTCATCTCGGCCATCACCGCGACGGCGGTCTACATCTCGCTGCGCAATCTCATGGTCCGCCCGATGCAGCGGCTGATGACCGCCATGGTCGCCTTTCGCGACGCGCCGGAGGGCGACGTCAACGTCATCCGCCCGAGCAGCCGCACCGATGAGATCGGCCTCGCCGAGCGCGAACTGGCCGAGATGCAGTCCTCCGTCCAGCGCATGCTGCAAGAGCGCTCGCGCCTCGCCGCGCTGGGCCTCGCGGTCGCGAAGATCAACCACGACCTTCGGAACATGCTCTCCAGCGCGCAGCTCTTCATCGAGCGCATCGAGATGGTGCCCGACCCGGCCGTCCAGCGCCTCGCGCCCAAGCTCGTCAACGCGCTCGACCGCGCGATCACCTTCACTCAGGACACGCTGCGCTATGGCCGCGCCCAGGAGAAACCGCCCGAGCGAGAGCGGGTCGATCTGCACGCCCTTTGCGACGCCGTCGCCGAATCGCTCGATCTCGGCGGACAGCATGTCGGCTGGCACAACTCGATCCCGGAGGGTTTCATCGTCGAGGCCGACGCCGACCATCTCTACCGCATCACGACGAACCTGATGCGCAACGCCCGTCAGGCCGTCGCTGACCTCGGTGAGCGCGGCGCCATCACCGTCAGTGCCGAACGCGTAGATAATGTCGTCCATTTCGAGGTCTCCGACAATGGCCCCGGCATTCCCGAGCACGTTCGCCCAAAACTCTTCCAGCCCTTCGGCGCCAGCCAGCACAGGGGCGGCACGGGCCTCGGCCTCACCATCGCCGACGAGCTGGTGCGCGCGCATGGCGGCCACATCACGCTGATCGAGGACGGCCCGGGCGCGACATTTCGGATTAAACTTCCCCACGGCCGTTGAAACCGGCGCGCGGGCCGTCACGTAGCTGAGATACGCTCACCAGACGGACGTCCATGACCCTTTCGCCCCCGCCGGCTTCCCCGACCATGTCGCCGCCCGGCCACGATCCTCAAGTCGTCGGCTTCGCCAAGGCCCTTCCGCCGCACCGGTTCGCGCAGGACGATGTCTTGCGCACCTTCCGCGAAGCCTACGGCCACAAGATCCCGCGCTTCGAGAGGATCGCGGACATCTTCGTCAACACCGGTATCGAGACCCGCTACGCCGTCCGCCCCTTCGACTGGTTCCGCCACGACCAGGGCTGGCGAGAGCGCACGAGCGCCTATCTCGAAGGCGCCGACGCCCTCTTTCGCGAGGCCGCGCTCGGTGCGCTCTCCGCCGCCGGTGTCGAAGCCGGCGACATCGATACCGTCGTGACCATATCCTCGACAGGCATCGCCACGCCGAGCCTCGAAGCGCGCGCGCTCGTCGACCTCGGCTTCCGGCAGAATGTGCGCCGCGTGCCTGTCTTCGGTCTCGGCTGCGCCGGCGGCGTGTCGGGCCTTGCGCTCGCCGGCCGCTTGGCGCGGGCCGAGCCCGGCTCGAACGTCCTCCTCGTCATCGTCGAGCTCTGCACGCTCTCCTTTCGCGGCGATGCGCTGACGAAGTCGAACATCATCGCGACCGCCCTCTTCGGCGACGGTGCCTGCGCCTGCGTGGTGCGCGTGGACCCCGACGCGACCGGCCGCTTCACCATTCGCCACGCCGCCGAGCACACCTGGCCGCAGACGCTCGACATCATGGGTTGGGACGTCGATCCGGTCGGCTTCAACGTCGTCCTGTCGCGCTCCATCCCCGACTTCGTGCGGCAGGAAGTGCGCGCCGCCGTCGATGGCTATCTCGCCACGACCGACGACACGCTCGCCTCGCTAGACCGCGTCTCGTCCCACCCGGGCGGCGCCAAGGTCGTCGATGCGCTCGAAGCCGTCCTCGACCTCGGGGCGGGCACGATGGACCATGAGCGGGCGACCTTGCGCGACTACGGCAACATGTCCTCGCCCACCGCCCTCTTCGTGCTCGACCGCGCCATCGAGACCGGCTTCACCGGCCGCAGCCTCCTGATGGCGCTCGGACCGGGCTTCACGGCCAGCCTGATGACCGTCGACGTTCCCGAGCGGTCCGCACCGTCGGAGGGTCCCGCCGATGCCTGAGAGCGTGTCCCGCAACCCGGTAATCGAGAACTGTCGGACCGTCGTCTTCGAGCTGCGAGAGGTCGAGCGCGGTCGATGCCGAGGGCATGCGCGCGAACTGACGATGCGGCGAGCGGCGAGACCAACCGAAGTGCCGATCAGACCGCCTGTCGCGACGGGCTATAGGGGCGCCCGCCAAAGGCGTCGTAGCGGGCATCGCGACCGCCACGGACGGGCGATCTCGACAAGCACTGCGCCGAGTCGGCGCTCGCCGCTTCGCTGCCCCCGTAAGATCGGAGACCGTCACTGATGGACGGCTGGATGTCTCCTTCCGTCACACTGACGGCCCTGATTCTCGGCTTCGTAACCCTGCAACGCCTCTCCGAGCTCGTCATCGCCCGGCGCAACACCGCCCGGCTTTTGAACGATGGCGCGGTGGAGCACGCGCCGGGTCACTATCCGCTCATCGTCGCGCTGCACGCGTCGTGGCTGCTCGGTCTCTGGCTGCTCGCCTGGGGCCAGCCCGTCAACCTCTGGCTCCTTGCGGCTTTCGCCGTGCTCCAGGCCGGACGCGTCTGGGTACTGACGACCCTCGGCCCACGCTGGACGACGCGGATCATCACGGTCCCCGGCGAGCGCCTCGTCGCGCAGGGCCCCTTTCGCTTCGTTCGCCATCCGAACTATCTCGTCGTCAGCCTCGAGATCGCCTGCCTTCCCGCCGTCTTCGGCCTCTGGCTTTACGCCTTCGCCTTCGCCGTCCTCAACCTCCTCATCCTCACCATCCGCATCCGCGCCGAGAACCACGCCCTCATCGGTTCGACCTAATTCACCACCCCCACTTGCGCCGCCCCCGCCACCCGGCTATGTCCCCTCCCGCGGCGCCGGTAGCTCAGCTGGATAGAGCACCAGACTACGAATCTGGGGGTCGGGGGTTCGAATCCTCCCCGGCGCGCCATTCCTGTATAGAACTGGGCACCGCTTCGGCGGTCGGGTCGCCCTTCGCAACGCGGCGGCGCAGATCATCCTTGCGGCCGTAGATGATCGCCTCCTTGTCGTTCACCTCGATCCGCTCGACGGTGGCGCGGATGTAGGCCTTGCGAAACGGCACTTCGCCTCTACGGAGCCGATCCTGCATGGCCTTGCCAAAGGCGACCATCTTGTCCGACGACAAGTCTAGCTTCGGTCCGAGGCGGCGGCGCACTCGCTCATGGGCAGCAGTCGCGATGTCGCGGTCCCTTTTGGCAGAAGCCATCCGGGCGGCGAATGCGTCGTCGTCCATATCGGCCAGCCCCCGCTCGATCGCCCCGTAGAGGCGCTCGAGCCGTGCCTTTGCTTCGGCCAGTTCGGAGGTCACGCGCAGCATCTCAGCGTTCGACTGGGTAGCGCCCATAGCGTCGCGCGCCTCGATCTCGCGCAACATCTCGTTCAGACGCTCCGGCTGAAAGAGGCGCTCGCACAGCGCTTCGATAATGGCGTCATCGAGCTTGCCCATCGGCAGCGAGCGGCCGCGGCAGGCGGTCTTGCCACGCGCTTGGCTGGTTGCGCAGGTGTAGTACCGATATCGGCCGGACTTACCCGTGCGGATCGTCATGGCCCCGCCGCAATCCGCACAGCGCGCAAGACCCGTCAACAGGATAGGGCCACACACGACCTTGGGCGGGGCAAGCTTGGGGTTGCGGCTCTTCAACAAAGCCTGCACCGCATCGAACCGGTCCGCCTCGACAATGACTGGACAGCGCACCTCGACATGCTCGCCGACAGGCCGCGCCTTGCCGGCCCGACTGTCGTTCCGATTGTAGATGTAGGTGCCTTTGTAGACAGGGTTGGTCAGGATCTTATGCAGCGGCCCGACGTGCCAGAACTTGCCGGCCCTCGTGCGATACCCAGCAGCGTTCAGATGCTCGGCTATCTTCTTCGTTCCCATGGGACCGGAGCGGCCCGTGCCGAGTTCGGCAAGGCGAAAGATCAAATCGATGATCCGGGCTTCGACATCATCAATAGCAAGCTTCTTCTTCGCCTTCTTGCCATGCATCTCAGCGACGTAGGTCTTATATCCAAACGGCGGAGCCGCACCGTTCCAAAAGCCTGCCTCCGCGTTGGCGCGCATGGTCGTACGAACGTGCTTGGCAGTCTCGCGCGAACTGTGCTCGTCGAACACGTTCAAGAGTTGGCGGACGAGGTCACCGCTCTCGTCGTGCGACGAGGGCTGCGTGACGGAGACAACCTCAATGCCGTTCTTGCGCAGGTCTCGGATGGTAAGCTCGGCCACCGGCGCGTTGCGGAACAGGCGGGATTGAGAGAACACGACAATCCGCTCGAACGGCGAGGGCTTGGTCTTCGCGTCGAGTAGCATTCGCTGGAGTTCGGGGCGGTTCTCATGGGTGCCGGACGCACCGCGGTCGCAATACTCCTCAACGATCACGAGGCCGGTCTTTTCGCAGTATGCCGCGACTGCATCGCGCTGGTCGGCGAGGCTGATGCCCTCTTCGGCCTGCCGCACGGTGCTTACGCGATAGTAGCCCGCCGCCCTCATTTCGCTTCCTCCTCGTCCATAGCCTTTCCATGATGGCATGGTCGGTCGGGTCGCGCAGCGCTGGCAACCGGTTCATCCCCAACCCATACCGAGAAGGCTGTTCGAAGGAGGTGGAGCTCCTCCTCCGTGATCTCGTGGCACGTAGGTTCGTCGCTCCAGCGGACGTCGAGGTCGCTCGTATGATCGGCAGGGTTGGCCATGCCGATGACCCTGGCGAGTGATCGTCCGAGAGATGTCCGGTTTAAATGCAGATAGGACGTTTTCTGGTCTCTGGGCCCGATTTCGATTTGGACCGGAGATCTCGCAGCCGACGCCGGCTTACGTTCGGCCATGCCGAAACCGATCTCTACCGAGTCCATCGCCGCGCTTAAGACGCGCTTCTCCAACGCATTGCACGACGGTTACGGCGCGCGCTCGTTAACGACCGCCCTTCGCAACGTTCATAACCAGATCGCCGACCATCGCGCCCGTGATGCGCGGTGGGAAGCGCTGGCGGCTGTGCTAACCGAAGCGTCGGTTGCGGCCGGGCGTGCGGAGATATCTCCCGCAACGTTGCGCGGGATCCATCGGCGTCTGGCTAGAAGACGGCTCATCCCTCCTCGAGCTGCCTTTGATCACCCGAGAGCCCAGAAATCTCCGGCGGAGGAGCACAATCTCGATTTAAACCGGACATCTCGTCCGCCTACCTCGGCTACGTCCAACCGCGTCGCTGCGCGCCGCGCGGCCATGCAAAAGGTAGGTGGACCCGATGACAAGTAAGACGAACGCGAAACGGCCGTTTCTGGCTATGGCGATGTGCGACAAGGGCGGCGTCCGAAAGACCCAGACCCTTGCTGCGTACGGTGCGTATCTCATGGAGAGCACCCATCGCGTGGTTGGCTATCAGACCGATAACCAGACGAAGCTGGAGGCCTCCCTAGGGACCCACGTTGAGACGCTGCGCATGCCGTCCGTTGACGACCTTCGGCAGGACGACCTCGCGGATGCCACCATCCTCTCGCCGTTGACTGACCGCCTCCTCGAGGGGCCCGACGACGTCGTGCTCTTCGATGTCGGCGGCAACCTAGTGTCCCGCGTCCTTGATGTGATGATTTCGATCGACCTCGATGTCGCTCTTCAGGAAATTGGCATGCCGGTTCTGGTCTTCGTGCCCACCACCACGGACGCGGAGACAATGAGGATCGCGAAGGGTACGGTTCAACGGATCCAGATCGCTATGCCGAGCGCTCTGATCGTCCCCGTCATCTGCGAGGACGGTGGTGACGCCGTAAGAGCTAGCAAGTTCATGACGGAAGCGGTTGGTGGTTCGATGGTGTTGCGCCATCCGCGACTGATGCCTCGCGCGCTTGAGGCCGTGAACCGTTCGACTGCATCTCCGTGGCAGATGGCCGACATGGCACCTGCGGACCTGCAAAGGGCCGTCAAACTTCCCCCACCTTGGCGCGGGCCATCCGCGGAGATCTGTCCGTCTGGAAATCGCACCTCGCCGAGGCGTTCGACACTCTGCCCTTTCGCATCGGGTAGGACGGCCGGACGTCCCTTACGCGCCGAGAAGCGGTACGCCGAGGAGTTTATTCAGGAGTTCGCGAGAGCACCCGCAAAGCGGGTGCCAGCCATGCTTAAGGCACGACCAAGGCTCGCGTCGCTCGCCAAACTCGTCAGCACGAGAGAACAATACGTACGGCACCGAGAGAAGGTTAACGGGCGCCTCATGGCGGAGCATGCGTTCTGGAAAGGGATGTGCGTCGGAGCCCTCGTCGTCGCCTTGGCCATCGCAGCCCCCTACGCCCTCTGACCCTTCATCGCAGGACCGTCGAACACAACTCATATTTATAGGAGAAGTATATGCCTGAAGCTCGGAAGCCTGAACAGAATCGTCTCACGGCACTATACCCCCATGTATTGATGATCCATGTTGCGCCGACCTCTTCAGAGAACGCGATCACAACAGTTGACGGTCAACAACGTATCAAGCGCGAAGCCCTCAGCGCGGTTGCTGGCCGTATCGAAACGATTATAGCGGTCTGGGGCGAGGCGTTCTTCGAGCGCACCGTAATACTATACGGCGCCGACGATGAGGCACGTGGCTTCGTTGTTGATGACGGTGGATCGGTACCTATAGATGAAGGTCGCCACAAGGCAGGCATAGTGCTGCCTACCTACCTGTTCGAGGCCGGGCCTCTGAAGCGCGGTGCACGACCCCTCGTAGGCTCGGTAGAGGAGCCGTTCCAAACCGCACTGTTGGCACATTTTTGCAAGCTGGAACGCCTCGTTGCAGGTGCTCGGGATGTACTCCCCTGGGACCCGGGAGATCACGGCTCACAGAATGAAGGAGCAATAGGCCACGGTGATGACCCGAACCGCGATCGTTGGAATGCGGAGGTCGTGCTGACACGTCGTTTGCATCAGTACGACGGCTCCCTGAAGACCAGATCTGATGAGAGTGAAGATGACATCCTGAAAGCCAGGTTTCGTACCGCCAAGGAGAATGGCTCCGCGGCTCTCGCAGCAGTCTATGGCGAGGGAGATCCTCGAACGGTAGGCTACAACCTTCGACGCGAAGGACAAAAGTTGGCGCATGACGCCAAAAAGAGGGCGATTGCCAGATCCATAATCAAAATTCCTGAGATCGGGATGCTCCTATATCAATTGGATATCTTAGCGGCCCTCGCCCACGCGGCGAATGAAGTGAGACGAGCGCAGTTTAGCATTCGACGTACAACGGCCGAGACGCACGGTATCGGCGGGCCTCTTTCAGATTACGTCGGAACGCTTGCTCACCCTGTCGCTGACGCCCGCACCATTATACTGCGCGCCGAGCAAATAGTGAAAGCTATATCGAGAAAGACAGATGAGGGCGGGAACGATCAAATTCACGAGACGCTGCTGTCCCTCGCGCACGACTACGAAATCAATCCATATGAACTCTTCGGAACGAAGATATCCCTGTCTCCTATAGCGCTCGGGGTCGGAGCAATAGGCGCCTACAAACGTCGGGGCGTCTACCCGAACGAAGACACCATCGAAGGTGTTGTCGCGACTTATGGACTGCAAGCGATAGCAAGATCTGGCGCAGCTAAAGATGGCAACGTACCCGAACTTGCCTTCGTAACCCAAGCGATGGGGCCGATACCTTCGGGACTTCTAAAACACGTCCAAGGAAGAGCACCAAGAATCACAGATATTTCTGACGACGTATTGTTCAGGAACTATAAGCCTTGCGAAAATCAAGCGAATAACGTAAAACCGAGAACTCGTAGCCTGCTCCTTCGTATGCGAGCCTTCTGGAGTTACATCTTGAGAAGCCTCGTTGGTAAACGATAGCTGACATAGTAGATGTGCATAAATCGACGCGGACACATTCCGCGTTAACCACGTTTGTTGCTGTCTCTTGCGCTGCGCCTCGATCCGGAGCAGCCTGTACGTATCAGAAGCCGTCCGAGCGATCGGGCGGTCGACCGGAAGCTACCAACGACCGGCCGACCTGATCACATCCACTCACTGTACCTGAGATGAACATGACTGACGTTCTTGTGGCCGACGCTCTGCGTCCGGTCAATTCGGCTGCCTGCATGGGCACCCCCACCTCCGCCATCTTCAACGAAGCCGCACCCGATCTAGTGTGCCGTGTACCGGCCTTCGACGACCTCGACCCAGACGAGGCCGCGGCGCAGTTGCGCGCGGTTGTGGCGCGCGGCGATGTTCTCCCCATCGAACTCTACAAGCGCATCCTCGCGAAGGCGATCGGTGCCGTTCATCGAGAACACGCCCCGGACGGA
The DNA here is from genome assembly GCA_963842125.1 of uncultured Alphaproteobacteria bacterium. Taxonomy (GTDB): domain Bacteria; phylum Pseudomonadota; class Alphaproteobacteria; order Rhizobiales; family CAWCWK01; genus CAWCWK01. The sequence continues at coordinate 1,564,452 of CAWJFE010000001.1, forward strand.
CTGTTTCTACCGGCCCAGTCGCGCCTGGGATCGGTCCATGCGTCCCTCCAACGGCGCGACGGCGACCTCTACCAGGCGGGCGTCATCGCCGCCGTGGAGGAGCGCCCCCGCCTCATCGTTGTGCCGTCCGAGCGGATCGCGGTGGCGCGAAACGTGGCCAACCACGTCGCCCGGATGCGCGACGGCGACCGCGCCGACATCGATCTACCGCCGGTGGGCGAGACCGCTCGCACGATCCTGCCCGACCTTGTGATGGTTGATCTGCGCGACAACACCGGCTGGATCATCGAGTTGAAGCGCGGCGGCAAGCTCGGCGCGGAGCATCAGAAATGGTTGCGATCGAACCTCGCGACGTCGAGCCTGTGCGTTCAATCGCATCTGTCAGGTCGTGACTACGCCGTCGGGTCGGGGCATGCGGCGGTCGTCGTGTTGAACGACGAGGCGGCGCTGCGCGTGCCGGACGATCAGATCATGACGCTGACGGCGTTCGATGCCCGCTTCGGCACTCGTGCTGTCGCGATCGCAGCGGAGATCCGCCGGGTACATGCAGAGGCCATCGCGCTGCTATTGCGTCCTTTACAGGCGGCAGCCCTGGCCGAGGCCGACGCCGCGCTGACCGCGCGCTTCGGCGCGGCACACTAGCCGCGCCTGGCGGGTCGCCCCAGTGCGGTCCGCACTCCTTTGCACCACACCTCTATCCTGTTCACCCGCGGGTGCCTCGCCGCCCGCCGATCCCGCGCGCCTGGGTTCCACGGCCGGCTGCGCGAAGGACCTTGCCATGCACGATCTGATCAACGCCCTTGCCGTTCCCCGACGCCGCGCCGCCCTGCGGGCGGACGCCCGTCCCCGTTGGTTGGCGGCCGGTACGAGCGATGTCGCTGCCACTGTTGGTGATGCCCTGCACGCCATGCAACGGTTCAGGCGGAAAGGTGTGCACGGCGTTCCCTCCCAAGACGTCGCCGGCTTCTGCGATGCCTTGGATCGCCTTCGGCATCACGCCGCGGCCGGCGATCCGACGGCAGAGCTGGTGCTGCAGCATGTGGCGGCGCACCCCGCGACGGCGCTGCTGATCGCGGCGGGCAGCGACGAGCGAGGCGGCTTGGCACAGCGGTTGCCTGCGCCCGCAACGAACCCCCGTTCCGCGGACGGGATGCAGAACGGCCCGCGCGCCGATCCTCGCCGCCCCGCGCGACTGTGGGTGCTGTCGGACCTTCACGCCGACCATCACGGTTGGACCCCGCCCGATCCGCTGCCGATCTGCGACGCGGTGCTGGTCGCTGGCGACGTCGGCGAGGACCCGGTCCGGTCCGTAGAGCGCCTGGAGGACTGGTTCGGCGCCATGCAAGTACCGGTCGTGATGGTCATCGGCAATCACGAGGGCTACTGGCAGTCCTGGCACGCCCGACTCGACGAGGCACGCGACCAGGCCGCGCGCGGCGGCGTGGTGGCGCTGCTTGAGCGCGAGATCGTCACGATCACCCTCGAGGGGTACCGCTCCCGTCCGCGTGGCCGGCACCACGTTGTGGACGGACTACCGGGTCGAAGCCTCGAGCGATGTGCGCTGCAAGCGCGTCATGGAGATCGCCGCACGCGGCATGATGGATCACCGGCTGATCCGGCTTGGTGCCCGACCGTTCACGCCAGAGGACGCGCTGACAGAGCACGAAGCAAGCCTGCGCTGGCTCGTTCGGACCCTGGCCGACGATCATGATGGCCCCACGGTCGTGCTGACCCACCACGCCCCGCACTCGGACTGCCTCGACCCTCGATATGAAGGCGATCCGCTCAACGGCGCATTCGCGTCCGACATGTCCGCGCTGATCGCGCGGCATCGCCCCGCCTTGTGGATCCACGGCCATGTGCATCACGCGCAGGACCACCACCCCGACGCGGACGGTGATAGGCGGCCCGGCCCGACGCGCGTGGTGTGCAATCCGCGCGGCTATCGCCACGAGGCGACCGGCTGGGATCCCAGCCTTGTCATCGAGGTCGGCTGATCCGGGCCGCCGCTTAGCAAAGCTCTCACCACCCCATGTCCATTGGAGGCCACCTATGCCTATCGACACGACCCATCCCCCCTTCATCCTGCTGAGCTTTAACGACCGGGAGGTGGCTGACGAGATCGCGCGCCAAGCCGAGGTCGCGGCGGACCTCGCCCGCTACCTCGATACCGGCGGTCCCGACCCGGAAGAGCTGGCCGCGGCGCCTCGCATGGAGGCGTGGTCGCTGCTGCGCATGCCCGGTTGCCTGATCGCCACCGGCATTATCTTCGGCCACCCGCGACTTGGATCCGGTCGGCCCGGCCACACGTCTGAGATCGTTGCCCTGGCGCGGGACGGCAGCTGGGCGCGTAGTCGCAACCGCTTGTGGTGTCTGGCTGAGCCCGCGCTCCCAGCCGCGGCGGGCCAAGCCTGACGACGGCGCATCGCCGCGCCAACGCGCCGACATCCATCCGCTTCCCTGCCGCCTGCACTTCACCTCCGTCATCCCTTCCTCCACAGGACACCCCCATGCCCGCCGCTCTCGACACCACGCCCGCCCCTCGCCGACGCTCCTGATGCCGCACTCGCAGGCGACGCCCCCCGCGACCTGCCCCCGCCCGGCGTCGATGGTGGAGGCGGCCAAACGCCTGAGGCTTCCCCCGCCACGGCCGTCGCGACCATCCCGGCCGACGGAGGCAGCGACGCGGCTGCGATCGCCATCTTCGGGACAATCGTCGACCGCATCACCGGCGGCGACGGCCCAGGTGTAACGAACGCTGCCTCAACAAAGGATGCCGAGAAGGATGTTCAGGCGGAGGACCCCGATGGCCTCGGCGATGCCCTCGACGTCGCGCTCGGCCTGATCGTCCAGCGCGCCCGGTCCGACCGACATGCTAGGCTCGACGAGCTGGTTGCCGCCGCACTCCTGGCCGACGGTTTCGCCGAAGTCGCCCGCCGTCTTGCGCGATCTCCACGCCCGCGCCGGTGTGACGCTGCTGGAGCTGCCGGACGGCGCGGACCCCGACGCGATCAAGGCGACGCTCAAGGGTGGCGTGCTCCAAGCGGACGCCCCGCCAACGAGACTGCACGATGTCGATTTCGACAAGCCCTTGTCCGACGACGCCCGCGCCCTGGTCGTGATCCGGGTCAAAAAGTCGATCTCGTTCCGTGATCCCGTCATCCTCGCCACGTCTTTGCGCGAGCTCGGCTACGGCGTCCTGGCCGTGCGCGAGGCCGACCAGGACCTGCCCGCCACCCTCGTGGAGGAGGTCGACCACCACGTCGCGCTCGCGCTGCGCCCCTGCCTGATCGAGCCGATCCTGCTGCGTGCGGTGCGCGATGCGAAGGATGCGATGGCGGGCAATCGTGCCGATCACTTCGCTGAGCGCATCGCCGCCATCGCCGGCCACGTAACGGTGGTCGATCTGCGCACCGCCGTGGCGCGGCGACGTCCCCTCGGCCAGGTGATCGAGCGGCTGGAGACGCGGATGGCCAAGCGCCGCAAGGCGATGGCTGATGCCCCCTCCCTGGAGAAGCTGCCGGGCTATGGCGAGGTCAAGGCGATCGGTCTGGCCATCGCGGCAGACCTGCGCGCCTATGTGGCCGGTAGGCTCGGCTGGGCCGAGGTCGACCCCGGGCTGGTGCTGGCGGGCCCGCCCGGCACCGGCAAGAGCCTGTTCTGCCGCGCATTGGCCCAGTCCGCCGGCGTGCCGCTCGTCATCGGCTCGTTTGCCGCGTGGCAAGCGCACAAAACGGGGCACCTCGGTGACATGCTGTCCGCCATGCGTGCCACCTTCGCCGAGGCGCGGGCATACCGCGCCTGCGTCCTCCTCATCGATGAGCTCGACAGCGTCGGCGACCGGGCGAAGTTCCCCGACCGCCACAAGGACTACAGCACCCAAGTGGTGAACGCCCTGCTGGAACTGCTCGACGGGGCGGAGCGCCGCGACGGCGTGTTCGTCGTCGGCGCGACGAATAACCCCGCCGACATCGACCCCGCGGTGCTTCGCTCTGGCCGGCTCGACCGCATCGTAGAGATCGCACGACCGACGCGCGACGACCTCGTCGCCATGCTGCGCTTCCATCTCGGCGGCGAATTGAGCGATGCCGACCTGGCCGGCGCTGCCCTGCTGCTGCGCGGCGGAACAGGGGCGGACGCCGCGGCTACGGTTCGGCGCGCGCGCGGTGCAGCGCGGCGAGCGGGGCATGCGCTGACAATCGACGACCTCGTCGTGGCGGCGGCTGACGGGCGGGCGCTGCCTACAGGCGAGGCGCGCCGGCGCATCGCGATCCACGAGGCCGCCCACGCCGTGTTGGCCCACAGGCTCGACCTCGGACGCATCAGCGGCGTCAGCCTCCATGCCGGCGGCGGTGTGATGGAACTGGAAACGGAGGACTGGGCCATCCTGACGCCGCAGCATGTCGAGGACCACATCGTGCAGCGCCTGGCTGGCCGTGCGGCGGAGATGCTTGTCTGGGGCGCGCCCAGTGCCGGTGCCGGCGGGTCAGCGACGTCGGACCTCGCGCAGGCGACGATGCTCGCGGTCAGGGCGATCGGATGCTGGGGCCTCGGAGCAGACGAGCCGATCTGGTTGGGGCGGATCGAGAGCGACCGCGAGTTCGAGTTCGCCACGGCGCGGCTTCACGCTCCGGTGCAAGCGTTGTTGAAGCGGTGCCACGAACGCGCAACCCAGATGGTCGCGGCGAACCAAGCAACGATCGAGCGCGTCGCCGACCGACTTAGTGAGGCGGGCTACCTCGACGCCGACGACATCGTAGGAGCGATCACCGCCGCGGGGGAACGGACGGCAGAAGACGGCGTGGACGCCGATCCGCCTTTGGCGGGCGCCGACATAATTCCTACGACGGATGCCACGAACGGAACGGACGCCGCGGCGTCCCCGACCCAACGCTGAACGGGGACGAACGACCATGACCATACAACCGGTACAAGGCCCATGCCTGCTCATCTCACGCCCGCAGATCCGATGGCTCCGCGCCGCCGGCGGGACGCGCTTGTCGCCGCCTGCAGCGCGGCGGAAGCGATCGACCGGGACACCGCCCACGACGACGCGTTGATGTCCCTGGACACCGTACGCGCTTTCAAGAAGGCATCTCCCCAGTCAATACGCTTCGTGTAAGGTTTGTTATGGAACTACGCGGCCGCCATAGGCTACGGCGCATGACCCGGACTACAGTGAGATCGGTCACGCTGATTGTGAACGCTCCATTCCCGACCGCTGAATGGTTTGCCGACACCTACCTTCGTCGCAAACTTATCAGACCCGCACACGTTCGCGCAGGCGGTTGTAGATTCGCACTGCCGGTTGATGCGCCAGTTCAACGGCTACGGCGAAGCGCTGCTCGGAGATTTGCTCCGCAGCCCATCCGGACAGGCACCGCACGACAAGATGATATACATCGCCGTAGTCGAACGTGTCCCGCTTGAAGGTGATCGATGCAGTCTGCAAGGTGTTGCTGGCCCGCGCGTCGGAGCCAGGGGCGAGCGTGCACTTGAAGCGGTTCGGCAAGTTGGGGTGCGGGCCCTCTGCCCCTCTGTCGCGCTCTCGGAAGTGCTCGAACACCTCGGCCTCGTCGCAGCCGCGCAGGAGACGAAAATCCATCTTGGTGCCGAGATAGTCTTGCCGCGTCCGCCGCACAGGCGGATCATAAGCCAGCGAAACCCGGATCGTACGGTCTCCGCCGCTTCGAAACTCTGGCGGGACGGGTATGCGATAGACCGCGAATTGGTCGGGTTCGAGCGCGTCTTCGGCATAGAGGACGACGCGGTGGTCGTCCGAATAGGCCGCGCGGAGGGGATCGACGACGCCGTTGCCGCTTATATGGACGTGGTCCTTCGGGTCGAGATCGGCCAAGCGGCGCGTCAAGGCCTCGGGCACGACGGCCGCACCGGCGAGGAAGGCGCGCAGGAGGTTGGCCGAAGCGTTCGGCATACGGGCGAGCAGCCGGGCTGCTTTGTGCGCCAATATCGGAGCGGCAAGAGACGTGCCCTTGGCCGTCGTGAGGAATTGGCTGACGTATTCGCTATTGAGGGCGAGGATGCCCGCCGCAGGAAGGTGAGGTGCACTGCGCAGGCTTGCGGATACTGCATCGAACACCATCGTGCCGCCGACGTCCACGAAGTCGGGCTTGCGGGCGCCGCCCGCTCCGGGTCCGACCCGCGTGAAGGGCGACGGCTCGCCATGTTCCTGCGTGATCGGTCGCATGTGCGCATTACGGTCATGCCGCGCGTCCAGCCCCGCCCCTCCGGCGATCGACCCAACCGTCACGACGTTGGCGGCACCGCCTGGTTCTGCGAGGCGGTTCTCGGGCTCCAAGAGGTAGCGTGGATAAACCGTAACGGCTTCCTCCGCTGATGGACCACCACGAGGGCGTGGCGCGCGGTTCCCAGCGGACACGACAAGGAGGACGTCCAGTTCTCGGGCTAAGTCGTCGAGACCCGCCGCCCAGGGGCCGACCCGGCCGCGCGGGAGGTTAGCATTGACGTCCCCCAGCGAGATTACAAAGATCCGGCAGCCATGCTCCGCATGCATCCGTCGGATCGTTGTGTCCATGACGCGCGGTACCGTGCGGCGCTCCGGGAACCGTCCGCGGTCATCGACCACCTTCGCCGCGACAAGGCGTCCGGCCGGAACAGCCTGCCCGTCGTGGATTGCGCTGCGAAGATCGCCAAAGATTGCGGCACCACCAACGCTCGTGCCGTGCCCCAAAACGTCTGCCGTACCATCGATCCCGTCACTGTCGTAGCGCTCGACAATCAGCCCTTCGAGCATGGGGTGATCGTTGATCCCGCTATCGAGTACGCCAATCACGGGGGCATCGACAGGAGGGCCGATGACGGGAGGCGCCGTCCCAAGATCGATGTCCACCATCGGGTGAGTTTCGAGATCGGGCTCGGGCGGCAGATCAAGCGACGCTATCTCGGGCACGTTCAGAAGAGGGCGTAGGCTCCGCCCGGAGGCGTCCACCCTCATCACGGTGAGCGAAGGACCAATATAGGTGTCATAGACCGCCCCATCCTGCTCAGTCAGAAAGCGCTCAATGTCGGCCGTCTTGTCCTCGCGGCGCGCTCGGGATCCGAACTCCCAGAGCTCGACGTCGAGGAGGTAGCGTTCGTCGTCCTGAAGGTCGGCGGCTTCGGTGAACCCCGCCGCCCTCAGCTTCGGCCCCAACCGATCGCGTGGTGCCAAAGCACCGATGTCGTTGATCTGCCCGACGAGGCCAGCATAGTTTGGGTTTTTCTGGTTTGGCTTCGCGAGAGGTGCGTCATAGGCACTGAGGCGCTGCGTGAACTCGGACAGATCACCGTCGGACGAGAACAGAAGGACGGTTCGATCCTCGTCGCTCGATACGACCGTGAGGCCGAGTGCGTCCCACGTTTCCTCCTGGACATGCCCGTCCATGCGCACGCGCAGGAGAAGGGAGGGATCGACGAATGCGGCCGGCCTTGCTCTTCTCTGCGCGGTCGCCGCCTCCTCAGCTTCCCGTCTCAGCCCGCCCCCATGGCCTCCCGTGCGAGCGGGCGGAGCGGCTCCACCGCCTGTCTTGCGACGGGCCAGCGGCGCGCGGGCGCGAACGAGCGGAAGGTGATCGTACTGAGCCACCTAAGCTTCCGACGCATCGGACGTGGGACCGGCTGCCTCGCGGCCTGGCTGGATCTTGGCTCGGCGGCGCTCGGCATTGCGCAGGGCCGACCTGATGTGACGTTCCTCCACGCCTCTGTTGCCGTCTAGGATCGACAGCTTGATGGCCCCCTCCGTAATGCGGGCCAACTCGGCATAGGAGCTGCCCTCGAGCCGTGCGATGTTACGGTCAGGGTCGAAGCGAAGCGTTACGTTTCGGAATGCATGCCGGAGATAGGCCGCGGTCATCTTATGATCCGGTAGATCGAACCAGACGACCTCGTCGAACCGACGCCAAATCGCGGCGTCGAGATGCACCGCGAGGTTGGTCGCCGCAATCAGAAAGCCACCGGGCTCGATGCGCTCTATGAACTGCAAGAGGCTGTTGACCACGCGTCGCAATTCGCCGGTTTCGCTCCTCTCCTCCCGGGAGCGCGCCAGCGCGTCGAACTCGTCGAAGAACAGTACGCAAGGCTGGCGGCGAGCGAACTCGAAGGTCTTGCGAATGTTGGTTGCTGTCTCTCCCAGGTAGGAGGAGACGAGGGCGTCGAGGCGTACGTGAAACAGCGGGAGTCCGAGCTCACCGGCGAAAACCCCGGCGCACATTGTCTTGCCAGTACCGGGCGGTCCGCAGAAGAGCAGTTTCGATCGCACGGTCAGGCCGTGGCTTCGCAGCCGATCCGCCTGCCGAAACTCCCGAAGGATGCCAGCGAAGAGTTCGGTGTTTTCGTGCGATAGAAGGAGTTCGGTGGGCGTGCGCTGCGGTTCGATGCGTTCGATGAAGTCGCGGGCCTCATCGGGGAACGGCAACAGTTTGGACGGTGGAGCGACCCGCGCGCTCTCGCCAATCTGGTCGAGCGACTTGCGAAGCGAGCGGGCGAGAATACGGTTGTTCTTGCGTTCCTCCTCGCCAATGATCTGCTCCACCACGGTGCGGAACACATCGTCCCGGCCGTAGCTCGCGATCAGCTTCTTCATGAGGTCGCCGCGCGCCATCAAGGTTCCTCTCTCACGCGACCTTAGGCAATCTTTTCAGAGTGGGCCAACATCGTTTCATTCCTGCGAGTCGAAAGATGGGGACAACCTACAAGACGATCTCTGTCGTAATTCTATGTAATCACATGAACATGCATCTCGAAGATGCATACTATAGTGTAGTCACGTCGTTTCATTCTGAATAGGGTTCGCCGTCAAACTCGGGTGCGTGGTAAACGCCGTCGGCGGCTATGTTAAGCCCGCTTGCTTTGGGCTTGTCGCCGCGCGGTCGTCAGGGCATGGATGAAACGCATGCCTCCCGATTTTTCAGTACTCTCCCCATTGCAGTTCGAAGCCCTTTCTTCCGACCTTATCGGCAGGGAGCTTGAGGTACGGTTCGAGCAATTCGGCGAAGGCCCCGACGGCGGGGTTGATGGCCGTCATGCAACGGGGCCGGATGGCCTCACGATCCTTCAAGCAAAGCGGTACGATAAATCCGCCATCGCTGCCTTGAAACGTGACTTGCAAGGCGAGCGGAAGAAGATCGATCGGCTCTTGCCGACAAGATACATCTTGGCAACGTCCGTTTCCATGACCCCTGCAAGAAAGCAGGATCTGATGGACATTTGTGGCTCTTCCCTACGAGCGCCTGGCGACGTCTACGGCCGTGAGGACCTTCAAGGCCTTCTTCGAAAATATCCTGACATCGAAGAAGCGCATCCTGCCCTGTGGGCTCCCTACAGCGGCGCGACCTTCAAAAAACTCGTAACAGAGGCTTTGGACGACCACGAGCGCGACCGACAACCTCCACAGGTGTTGCGCGATCTCCTTCCCTCTCGGTATGCGACCCCCGATGACGCTGCCAACCTACCGCGAGACACACTTTTTCTTCTAGGGGTGCGGCGAACTCACGATCAGTTCCTCCTGTGGCTCGGGCCAAAGTTGGAGGCTTGCGGCTACCGCATCTTCTCAGATCTCCTGACGCTCGAGCCTGGCGATCGATGGCGCAGGGAAACGAGCATCGCATTGGAGCACCGCGCCGCGAAAGTTCTCATCGCCGTCGGCGCGGAAACACGTGCGGACGATGACGTGATGGATATGCTCGGTCGCGCTAAAGAGCTGGGAGAGGACCTTGGTAATCGGCGTTTCATCATTCCCCTCCGATTGGAAGACGGTGCCAAGATCGATGGTCTGCGCGATGTAGAGGCCGTAAATTGTGCCGGAGGGTGGGCAAACGGGCTCGCAAAGCTCCTCCGAACCCTCGAACGCCAGAGTGTCCCGCGACGGTCGGGAGCGGTCGCCGTGGCACCCCAGTGGGAGAGCTTTCGCAAACGTGGCGCGGTGTCGGCTCGATCTCCGAACCGGAGCGCCTCGTGTCGAACTGGGTCCGGATCGTCGAGATGCCCGACGAGGTACATTACTACGAGGCGAGCGGGGTCGTCCAAGAGAGCGTCCTCGCCCGTCGGGTTCGGGAACTCTCTTACCCTGCGGCGCCGTACGAGCGAGGCCTGATCACCTTCGCCGATCCCCTTGACGTGGAAGAAGGCCTCGAAGGCATCGCTAGACTTCATCTCAGGGCATCCGCGCCGATTGCCGATGCGGTAGATGGGATGCCCGAGGTCGGTCTCCGGGGCGAGACCTGTCGAACGTTATCATAGGTCTCCTGCGCGAGGGCTGGGAACGCCACTGCCGAGAGATGGGGATGGTCGCCTACGAATACTCCAACGGCAGCGGCTTTCATGTCTCTCCCGAACAGGCCGCCATCGGCGCTCGCATACCTTGGGGTCAGCAGGGGGAGCGTCGCTCCTCCATGCTTCGTAATCGGGCAAAGAAGCACATTTGCGTCTATGGGGTAACGGCCGGACCAGAAGAACTGGCCGTTCTGGCGTTTCGCCTGAAGGCACGGGTCCTTTTTGCGAAGGATAACGGAACGCAACAGGGCGAGAGGATCGACGATCCTCAGCGGATGCACCGCTTGCGCCGGTCAGGTTGCAAGGGCTGGCGAAACAAGCAGTGGCACGGTCGCCTTTTGGCGTTCCTGCAGATCATGTCGGGCAAATCGGCATTCATTCGCGTCTCGCTCGCACCAGGGAAGAACTTGCTTTTGTCGTCTGAGCCGCTTCTCTTCACCTCTCCGGTCAGCACGGCCTCGCCTAACGAGATGGACCCGGATGCAGAGGAGACCGATGCGAGCACGCTCGGGCGGCCTGCGGTAGAGGACGCTGAAGACTTTGAGGGAGGGACCACATGAGGCTTCCCGATCCCAGCCTGATTGTCGAGCACCTCGATGAACCCGACCTCGACTTCAAGTTTGGCCAACGCAGTAAACACCCGAAAGACGGTCTATTCCTCCACGGGCCCCATGAAGGGCCACGAAAGCTTCAAGACGTCAGGATTGGCGCGATCGGCACGATACAGGGCCTGAAGCATTAAGTCATGGAGCCGACGCCTTCTCGGTGGGATCGCGGTTCCTCCGCCTGGTCCGGGTGAAAAGAAGGACCGTCTTCATCTGGCAGACTTCGCCGGCCTTGAAGAAACATTCAGCATTACGTTCGACCCGCAGAGCGTCCACAGGCTGACGATTGACAGCGACGCCATCGATAGGGCAACTCGTCTCGAGAACAAGCACGAGGCCGTCGACGCGGTGGCGCGCATTTACACCGACCGTATGAACAAGTTCCGACGTAACGAGGAAGCGCCGATCGACATTTGGATCTTCGTTGTCCCGGAGATCGTCTATGACCGGTGTCGGCCAAATCGAGAAGGACGGGGCTTCAACTCGTGAAGGGCAAGGCTCCCAAGGCGCAGCGCGCGCGGGCAGACCTACCTCTCTTCACCCGCGATCCGTCTTTCGACACGAGCGGTGAGGATATTTTTGACGATGTCCCGACTTCGCCGGCATATCAAGGCCAAGCTTCTCTCTATCGCTCCTTCGCAGATCTTGCGTAAATCCACCCCTGAGCCTACCGCATTCCTGAACCGAGCCGGCTACCCCCAGCGAACGACGCAGGATGCAGCAACGGTCACTTGGAACATTGCGACAGGCCTCTACTACAAGACGCAGGAAAGGCCTCCTTGGCGTCTCTCGAACGTTCGCGACGGCGT
>CAWJFE010000002.1:0-68660 GCA_963842125.1 uncultured Alphaproteobacteria bacterium
CCGATGACGACCCGCTCCAAGGCTTCGCGCGGCAGGAAGGGCGCCTTCGGCGGATCAGACGTAGACGCGCTTGGAGCCCCGGATTTGCCAGAGCGTCTGGCCGGGTACGTCGATATGGTATTTGACGCGCACCTTGGGCGAGGAGATGAGGATCGTCATGGTGCGGCGATAGGTGCGCAGGCCCGGCATCAACGCCTCGAACTCGTCGTAGATCGCGTCGAGAAGGGCGCGGTAGGCGGGGTCTGCCTTGTCGGGCGCGCGCAGGTTGATCCAGATATCGCCGCGGCGCACGGCGTCCAGCGCCTCGGCGCTCCGAGAGCCCGCCGAGCTCGCCCTCCCGGCGGCGGCCCGCGTCCATCAGGTTCACGTGGTAGTCCTCGCGCGCCACCGTCTCCAGGAGCCGCGCCAGCGCCGCATCCTGGAAGAGAGGGGAGACGTGCAGCCGATGGGGAATGCAGACCGTCTCCTGGCCGAAGACATCCGCGTGATAGGGCTCGAAGCCGGTCAGAATGGTTTCACTACGTGTATCGAGCATGATGGGGGCGCCTCTGGGAAGCCGAACGCAAGGGGGGCGATGCGTGAGACCGTTCGCGTGGCCGGGACATTGTTCGGGCCGTATCGAAGGGTCCTTGGTACGAGACCGATATAGCGCATTTGAGCGAAGGACGGCGCAAATTCACCCAAGACGCTTAGGTGGATATTAACGCGATTGTACAATCCAACCTTGCCTGCAGGTCCGGTTCTGGCTGGAGATTCGATCTTCCGAACGACGGACCCCTTTTGCGGCTGGAGCCCTAGGAAAGCGGGGTGTCGGGACGGCGAGGCGTCGCGGCCTCGATCTCGCGAATGGCCTCGTAGAGGGGCGCCCAGTCGTCCCGCTCCGCAATGGGTGCCCAGAGCGCCTCGACCCGGTCGATGAGCATGTCGATCGGCTCGGCCGGACGCGCGTCGGCGGCGCTCGAATAGTCCTTCAGGCGGTCGATGAAGGCGGCGAAGGCGGGATCGCGATAGGGACTGACCGAGGGACTGACCGAGGGGCTCGCCATCGGGTCGTCGCGGCGCCCGATGCCGCCGTGCCAGTCCCAGACGGCTCGCTCGAACGGGGCTTCGGTCCGCGTGAGCGCGGTCCAGAAGGCCCCGGTCAGGGCAGCGTCCATCTCCACGCCTTGCGGCACGAGGCCGAGGCGGCGAATGACGGCGTCGGCCATCGCCGCGTGGAAGGCGGGCTCGAAGTCGGCGAGGACGGCTTCCAGCGCCTCCTTCTCCGCAAAGGGAAGGAGGCATTCGGCAAGGCGGGTGCAGTTCCAGAGGAGCGCGTCGGGCTGGCGCCCGAAGGCGTAGAGGCCGGTCTGGTCGAAATGGCGGCCGTGAAGCCGGGCTCGAGCGTCGGGAGGAAACGCCAGGGGCCGTAGTCGAAACTCTCGCCCGTCACGTTGATATTGTCGGTATTGAGTACGCCGTGGACGAAGCCGGCGGCCATGTAGGAGCCGCCGAGCCGGGCGACGTCCCGGCAGATGGCGCCGAGAAAGGCCAGCGCCTGCTCACCCTCGTCCTCTCGCGCGCAGTCTGGCCGGTAGTGCGCGACCACGTGGTCCAAGAGGCGCGCGATGTTGTCCGGCTCGTCGAGATAGAGAAAGCGTTGAAAGGTGCCGATGCGGATGTGGGAGTGGCTGAGACGAACCATGACGCAGCCCCGCGTCGGCGACGGCTCGTCGTGGCGCGTCAGGGTCTCGCCAGTTTCGACGAGGCTGAGCGTGCGGCTCGTCTCGACGCCCCGCGAAGCCAGCATCTTCGTCGCCAGAAGCTCGCGCACGCCGCCCTTCAGCGTCAGCCGCCCATCGCCCCCGCGCGACCAGGGCGTCTGGCCGGAGCCCTTGGTGCCGAGATCGATCAACCGGCCGGCACCGTCACGGGCCTGCGCGAAGAGGAAGCCGCGCCCGTCCCCCAGTTGCGGATTGTAGGAGCGGAACTGGTGGCCGTGATAGCGCAGCGCCAGTGGCCGAGCGAGATTGTCGGGCAGTGGGGCGAAGCGGCCGAAATGATCGACCCACTCGGCGTCCGTCAGCGTGTCAAGGCCTACGTCGCCGGCCGCCACGTTGTCGCGCCAGCGCATGATGTGCCGAGGGAAGTCGGCGGGATCGACGGGGTCGAAGAACCGAGGTCCCAGCCCCTCATGGATGCGGGCTGGCCGATAGGCGGGCGAGACGGGCATGCCGTCAGCTCCATTCCGACGGCGCGTGATGCGTCAGCTTCGCCAGACCTGCGCGCACGATGTGGGACAAGATGCGAAATTTCGCTTGCATGACGCCGCAAGTGCGATCCAATGCGCGCGACACTCCCGCATGGCAACGACGGCTCATCTCCGCCTGCGCCTCATGGCGGGGGGCGTACCGCTGCGCGGGGGCAATCACGCCGCCCGCCGATCGTAAAGGGCGATCACGGCCATGATGCTGGTCAACTGTTATCTCGGCGCATCCGAGATCGAAGGTATTGGAGTGTTCGCGGGCGTACCGATCGCCAAGGGAGACCCGGTGTGGCGGTTCGATGATCGGTTCGACCGCATGATCCCCAAAACCGATCTGGACGCCACCTCGCCCCATATCCGCATCTTCATCGAGCGCTATGGCTACGACATGCCCGGCTGGCCCGACCATCTGGCGCTCGACGCGGATGAGGGCCGCTTCATGAACCATTCGGACGCCCCGAACCTCGACTTCACCGCGCCCGACGTCGGCTACGCCCTCCGGGACATCGCGGCAGGCGAGGAGCTGACCTGCGACTATCGCGAATTCACGCAAGGCGAGATCCTGTTGCAGGAGACGCGTCACAGGGTCGGACGGGCGTTCCAGCCCACGACGGCGGATCAGCCGCAGGTCTGGCAAGCCGTTGACGCACCTTCCCCACCGGCGGCCAACGGCGCGGCGTAGGTGAGCGCCGGCGGTGAGCGTTCACGCGCTCGCCGTCGCCGACCGGCGCCAGAGGTCGGTGCCGCCATCCGTCGAGAGCTGGTCGATCTCGGCCAGCTCTTCGTCCGAGAAGTCCGGCGTCTTCACCGCATCGAGCGAATCGTCGAGCTGTTCGACGTTTCGTGCCCCGATGAGGGCCGAGGTGACGCGCGGATCGCGCAGCGTCCACGCGATGGCCATCTGCGCGAGCGTCTGACCGCGCGCCCTGGCCATCGCGTCGAGCGCGCGGATGCGGCCGAGATTGTCGTCCGACAGCATCGCCTCCGACATCGAATCGGCCCGCGTAACCCGGCTGCCCTCGGGCACGCCGGCAAGGTATTTGCTCGTCAGCAGCCCTTGCGCGAGGGGCGAGAAGACGATGCAGCCGATGCCCTCCTCGCCGAGCACGTCGAGAAGGCCGTCCTCGATCCAGCGGTTGAGCATGTTGTAGTTCGGCTGATGGATGAGGCAGGGCGTGCCGAGAATCCTTGAGGATGGCGCAAGCCCTGCGGGTCATCTCAGGGCTATAGGAGGAGATGCCGGCGTAGAGCGCTTTGCCCTGCCGGACCGCCGTGTCGAGCGCGCCCATGGTCTCCTCCAAGGGCGTGTCGGGGTCGAAGCGGTGCGAATAGAAGATGTCGACATAGTCGACCTGCATGCGCGCCAGGCTCTGGTCGAGACTGGAGAGGAGATATTTCCGGCTACCCCATTGCCCGTAGGGACCAGGCCACATGTCGTAGCCGGCCTTGGTGGAGAGGACCATCTCGTCGCGATAGGGGCGGAAATCGCGCGCCATGACGCGGCCGAACATCTCCTCGGCCGAGCCGGCGGGCGGGCCATAATTGTTGGCCAGGTCGAAATGCGTCATGCCTCGGTCAAAGGCACGGTGAAGGACGGCCCGACCCGTCGCCTCGGCGTCGATGCCGCCGAAATTGTGCCAGAGGCCGAGCGGAATCTTCGGCAGCTGAAGACCGGAACGGCCGCAGCGATTGTAGGCGACGCCGTCATAGCGGTCGTCGGCGGCGCGGTAGACGGGGTCGATCATGAAGAGTCCTTGGGTGGGGAATGGCACATGCGCGGGCGAGGATGCCCCCGGGAGGGCTCAGGCCGCCAGCGCCTCGCCGGGCGGCTCCTTGGCGCCGGTCATATAGGCGACGGCGTCCGACATCGTCTCGGCCTTGGGGTCGAGGATGCAGAGGCGCCGACCCAGCCGGTGCACGTGGATGCGGTCGGCGACCTCGAAGACATGGGGCATGTTGTGGCTGATGAGGACGATCGGCACGCCCTTGTCGCGCAGCGTGACGATGGTGTCGAGCACGCGGCGCGACTCCTTCACGCCGAGCGCCGCCGTCGGCTCGTCCATGATGATGACCTTGGAGCCGAAGGCGGCCGCGCGCGCCACCGCGACGCCCTGGCGCTGGCCGCCCGACAGCGTCTCGACCGCCTGGCCGATATTCTGGATCGTCATCAGGCCGAGGTCGGAGAGCATCTCGCGGGCACGCTTCTCCATGGCCGTGCGGTCGAGCTTCTTGAAGACGCTGCCGAGGATGCCGGGCTTTCGGAGCTCGCGGCCGAGGAACATGTTGTCCGCGATCGAGAGCGCCGGCGAGAGGGCGAGCGTCTGGTAGACCGTCTCGATGCCCGCCTCGCGGGCGGCGAGCGGCGAGGCGAACTGGATGGGCTTGCCGTCGAGCTCGATCGTGCCGGCATCCGGCACCACGGCGCCCGAGATCGCCTTGATCATCGAGGACTTGCCGGCGCCGTTATCGCCGATCACGGCCAGCACCTCGCCCGGATAGAGGTCGAAATCGGCCCGGTCGAGCGCGACCACGCGGCCATAGCGCTTCACGAGACCGCGGGCTTTCAAGATCGGTTGGGTCATTATTGCCTCGCGCCGGCGGGCTGGAAGGTGGCCTCGCGCAGGCCGGGCTGGATTCTGGCCTCGCGCCGGCCGGGCTGGATGGTGGCCTCGCGCCGGCCGGGCTGGAGAGTCACGGTCGTGTTCCTCACGCGCTGATCTTCCGGATCCACTGGTCGATGGCGACGGCCAGGATGATCAGACAGCCGATGGCGAAGAGCACCCATTGCGGGTCCGCGCCGGCCAGCTTCAGCCCCGAGGAGAAGACACCCACGATGAGCGCACCGAAGAGCGAGCCCATTATCGCGCCGCGCCCGCCAAAAAGCGAGGTGCCGCCGATGACGACGGCGGTGATCGATTCGAGGTTCGCCTCCGCGAAGGAGGAGGGCGAGACCGAGCCGACGCGCCCGATCGCCGCCCAGCCGCCGATGGCGCAGACGAGGCCGGCCACGACATAGACCGAGATCAGCACCCGGTCGGTGCGGATGCCGGCCAATTCGGCCGCCTCCTTGTCGTCGCCGACCGCATAGACGTGGCGGCCCCAGGCGGTCTGGGAGAGGATGTACCAGAAGACGAGGAAGAGCCCGACCATGAGGACGACGCCGTAGGTAAGCTGTGCCCCGCCGAGCGCGAATCGCTCGCCGAAGAACTTGAGGGCCGGGGCCGCCGCGTCGATGTCCGACGAGCGGATCGATTGCGAGCCGGTGTAGAGATAGACGACGGCGAGGAAGATGCGCCAGGTGCCGAGCGTCGCGATGAAGGGCGGCAGCTTGACCTTGGTGACGAGGACCCCGTTGAGAAGCCCTGCAGCCATGCCGACGACGAGACCGATCGCGATCGCGATAGGCGCCGGCAACCCGTAGGTGACGCCCATATGGCCCATCACCACGTAGGAGAGCACCATGATCGCCGCGACCGACAGGTCAATGCCGGCCGTCAGGATGACCAGCGTCTGCGCGCAGGCCAGGATGCCGACGATCGAGACCTGCTGCATGATCAGCGTCAGGTTGAAGGCGGTGAAGAAGCGATCGCCCGCCACCAGCCCGAAGGCGAGGATGGAGATGACGAGGATGATGACCGGCACCAGCGCCGGATTAGCGTGCAGGACGTGCTGCACATGACCGAGCAGCCCACGGTTCTGGGAAAATTCGGGGAGCGCGGTGTCCTTGGAGGCCGAGCCCTCGTAGTCGTCTGAGGTCTGCGTCACGGTATGGATGCCTCCACGCGGGCGGGGGGATCGATCACGGACGGATCGCGCGCGACGATCTCGACCGTGTTGCCTTCCGGGTCGGTGGTGAAGACGCCGCGCCAGCCGACCCAGTCGAAGTCGACGACCCGGTAGTCGAGCCCGCGCGCCTCGTACCAGCGCATTACGGCGTCCTGTTCGTCGAAGGCGACCGAGAGGGCGATGTGGTGCAGCGAGGAGCCCGCGCCCGGCAGCGGCTCGCCGTCGGCGAAGAGGGCGAGGATGGTCGTGTGCCCGGCATGGCCCTCCGCGATCTTGAAGAAGGCGATGTGGTCGCTGTGCGGCCCGACGAGCCGCGACAGACCGAGGGCGCCTCCGTAGAAATCGACCATCGGCGCAAGTGCCCGGCAGCGTATGGCGACCTCGCCGAGGCCGCCTATGGTGAAGCCGCGCGCTGCAACGGTCACGAGCCGTCTCCCTTCGAGGTTGCGCGGGCACCCGAGGGCGCCCGCACGTCGTGCATGTCTGGCGTCACGCCGGGCCTAGCCCCAGCAGAGGTCCTTGCCCTCTTCGACCGAGATCGACTCGACGCCCTCGACCGGCTCGGCGGCGACCAGCGCGACGCCGGTGTCGGTGAACTCCTTGCCCTCGGTGGGCTCGGGGAGCGTCCCGTCTGCGGCGTATTGGTGGATCGCCTCGATGCCGAGCGAGGCCATCAGGAGCGGGTATTGCTGGGAGGTCGCTGCGATGACGCCGGCCTCGACATTATCGACGCCCGGGCAGCCGCCGTCGACGGAGACGATCGTCACGTCGTTCTCGCGGCCGAAGGCTTTGAGCGTCTCATAGGCGCCGGCGGCGGCCGGCTCGTTGATCGTGTGCACGACGTTGATGTTCGGATCGAGCTGAAGAAGGTTCTCCATCGCGGTACGACCGCCTTCCTCGTTGCCCGACGTGATGTCGTGGCCGACGATGCGCGAATCGTCCTCGTCGCCCCAGCGATTGGGATCGCCGACATCGATGCCGAAGCCGGTCAGGAAGCCCTGGTTTCGCAGCACGTCGACCGTGGGCTGACTCTCGTTCAGGTTCAGCAGCGCGATGCGTGCGTTGGCGGCGTCGTCACCGAGCTTGGCGGCGGCGTAGCGCCCGATCAGCTCGCCAGCCAGGAAGTTGTCGGTGGCGAAGGTCGCGTCGGCCGCGTCGATCGGCGAGAGCGGCGTGTCGAGCGCGATGACGAGCACGCCCTGATCGCGTGCCTGACGGACGTTCTCGACGATGGCCGAGGTGTCGGACGCGGTGATGAGGATGCCCTTGGCGCCGGCCGCGATGCAGCTCTCGATCGCCTGGACCTGCGCCTCGTGGTCACCGTCGACCTTGCCAGCGAAGGTGAGGAGCTCGATGCCCAGTTCCTCGGCCTTGGCCGTCGCGCCTTCCTTCATCTTCACGAAGAACGGGTTGATGTCGGTCTTGGTGATCAGGCAGGCCGTGACCGGCTCCGTATGTGCGGCGGAGAAGGCGGGGGCCGTGGCGAAACCGAGCGCCATGGCGGAGGTGCCCAGCAATGCGGTCGTGATCGTGCGAAGCTTCATGGTCGAATGTCCTTCCCAGACTGAACGAGACCGGGCGAGCCTCTGGCGGGCGCGCTCCGGGCGATGATGCGGCACCGGACCGTCTCGCCCGGTCCTTCGGGCGAAGCAGAATACGGCGGGCGCCATACGCGAGCATTCATGCGACCGTCCTGTCAACTGCTCGAATGGCAACGCACTGGACGAACGACCGTCAGAGCGTGATATCGGCCCTCGCGCTTCCCTCCACGACGCGCCGGGCATTGGGGATGTCGTTGGAGAGCGCCCGCCCCCGCGCGGCCTCCGCATCGTGCCCGTGGTCGAGCCAGCGCTGCACGAGGCGGGCCTCCAGCACCTCCATCGCGACGTCGAGAAAGACCGTGACGTCGAAGTGCGGCGCCAGCGCGCGCCAGGGGTCTTCGTCGAGAAGGAGGTAGTTGCCCTCGAGGAGAACGGTCCGCGCCGAGCCCGGCACTATGGCGGCGCCGGCGCGCGCGAGATCGAGCGAGCGATCAAATGTCGGAACGACGACGTCGTCATCGGTCTCGCGCAAGTGGGTGACGAGCCGCACGAAGCCGTCCGCATCGAACGTTTCGGGTGCGCCCTTGCGGGGGCGCAGGCCGCGCGCGTCGAGAATCGCGTTGTCGAGATGGAATCCGTCCATCGGCACCAGGGCGCAGCCCCCTCCATCCGGCCCATCGAGCCGGTCGCGCAGCGCTTCGGCGAGCGTCGTCTTGCCCGCGCCGGGCGGACCGGCCAGGGCGACGAGGCGGCGGGCCGATATCGCCGGCCCGATGCGCTCGGCCAGCGATGCCGCCAGTGCGGTGACGGTGCGCGACACCCCGCCGTTCGATTGGTTCATGGCTAACCCGACTCCCAAGGAGATTGACTTCGAGGAGATTGACTTCGAGGAGATTGACTTCGAGGCCATTTCGACGCGATCACGACCTCGGCCGCCTTGATATGGCACAGCATAGGGCCCAGAACCCGTCCGGTTTATGGGTCTGGACCCTAGCGCACCGGGACGGGCGGACCAGCCTCACCCGGCCATTCTTTCCTCGGATACGCTCGATGACAGCCCTTCCCGACGATCGTCCCGTTACAGGTTCGTGCCGCTGCGGCGCCATCCGCTTCGAGACCGGGCCGGCGCTCGATGCGAGCTATTGCCATTGCAGCGACTGCCGGAAGGCGACCGGCGCGCCGGTCTCGGCCTTCGTCGAGGTCGACCCGGCGACACTCCGTATCGAGGGCGAGCCGGCCGCCTTTCGCACGCCGGACGTCACGCGCAGCTTTTGCGGCGCCTGCGGGACGCCGCTTGCCTATGCCGACGAGCGATTGGAGGGGCGGCTCTGGCTCATGCTCGGCGCGCTCGATGCGCCGGAGCGGTACCGGCCCGCCCGCCACGCGTTCACCGACGAAGCCCTGCCCTGGCTGACTATCGCGGATGAGATGCCCAGACATCCCGGCTTTTCCGTCGCGAGGCCCGATCCAGGCTCGCAGCCGGACGCTCGGCACCCGGGCGATTGAACCCAAGGCTGCGTTTCGTGTTAACCTATCGGATGGCGGCACCCATGATCCACGTATTCCGATGAGGTTTCTCATGCTCGCGTCCCCGAAGACTTCCCTCATGGCAGCGCTTATCGCGCTAGGCGCATTCGCTTCGCCCGCTTCGGCCATGCCGGCCCATCTCGGCGCCGCGCCTGCGCCCGCCGTCCAGTCCGACATACAGCGCACCCAAGGCGTCTCGTTCTATTACAACTCCCGCCGGCACGGACCGCGCTACCGCATCGTGCGCCCGGGCTACCAGCACTTTTACGGCGGCCACTATTACAGCCACCCCTATTGGACGCCGGGCTACGTCTATCGCCGCCCGATCTACCGTCGGCCCTATTACCGTTCCGGCCCGACGGTCTCCTTCGGCCTCAGCCTCGGCGGCGGCGTCCCCCTCGCACGGCGGGGCGGTTCGGCCCATGTCGCGTGGTGCAGCGATCGGTATCGCACCTACGACGTGCGCTCCGACAGCTTCATCGCCCGCGCCGGTGGGCCACGCGTGCGCTGCCGCAGCCCGTACTGAGGGTACGCGCAAGGCTTAACCTGCTTCCAAGGCCATGCTAGGTCGCGGCCGCGCCGTTCGATGTGAGGCGCGGACGGGGATCGACCATGAAGTTTTCGCTCGGCTGGCTGAAGGATCATCTGGAGACGTCCGCGTCCCTGGCCGACATCACGGGCGCGCTCGACCGGATCGGGCTCGAGGTCGAGGGCGTCGAGGATCTCGGCGCCGCGCTCGCCCCCTTCAGGACGGCCCGCGTGCTGGAAGCCGAGCCGCACCCGGACGCCGATCGGCTGCGGGTCTGCAAGGTCGAGCATGCGGACGGCGTGGAGACCGTGGTCTGCGGCGCGCCTAACGCGCGGGCCGGCATGGTCGGCGTCTTCGCGCCCTCGGGCTCGACCATCCCCGGCAATGGCCTCGTCCTCAAGCCGACGAAGATCCGCGGCGTGCCCTCCAACGGCATGCTCGTCTCGCAGCGCGAGATGGGCCTCTCCGACGAGCACGACGGCATCATCGAGCTGCCCGCCGACACCCCCGTCGGCGTGCCGATGGTCGATGCGATGGCGCTGAACGACCCCGTGATCGACATCGCCATCACGCCCAACCGGCCGGACGCGCTGGGCGTGCGCGGCATCGCGCGCGACCTCGCCGCGGCCGAGCTCGGCTCGCTTCTCCCCTTCGAGGATCCGCCGGTACCGGGCGCCTATCCGAACCCGCGGGCGATCACGCTCGATTTCGCCGGAAACGAGCCCGCGTGTCTCGCATTCGCGGGCCGCACCATCCGGGGCGTCACCAATGGTGTCTCGCCGGCCTGGATGCAGGCCCGTCTGCGCGCCGTGGGCCTGCGCCCCATCAACGCGCTGGCCGACATCACCAATTACGTGATGATGGACCGCAACCGGCCCCTCCACGCCTATGACGCGGACCGTCTGACGGGCGCGATCGGCGCCCGGATGGGCCGCGCCGGCGAGCGCTTCGAGGCTCTGAACGGCCAGACCTACGAGGTCGCCGAGACCGACTGCGTTATCGCCGACGAGGCGGGCGTGCTGGGGCTGGGCGGTATCATCGGCGGCATGACGTCCGGCTGCACCGCCGAGACGACGACCGTCTTCCTGGAGTCCGCCCTCTTCGACCGCTCCCGCATCGCCCGCACCGGTCGCCGACTCGGCCTCAACACCGATGCGCGCTACCGCTTCGAGCGCGGCATCGACCCCGAGTTCACCGTACCGGGGCTCGAACTCGCTACCCGCCTCGTCCTCGAGATATCTGCGGCGGCGAGGCGAGCGAGGTCACGCTTGGCGGCACGATCCCCGAAGAGGCTCGGATCATCCAGCTACCGAAGGGCGAGGTGAAACGGCTGACCGGGCTCGAACTACCGGGGAGCCTCGTCAAGATCATTCTCGATTCGCTCGGCTTCTGGGCGTCGGGCCGCGGCGACCTGATGGTCGCGGTCCCCTCCTGGCGACCCGATGTTCAGGGCGCGGCCGATCTCGTCGAGGAGGTCGCGCGCATCCACGGCATCGACGAGGTGCCCGCGACGCCCCTCCCCCGAGAGCCGGGCGTGCCGAAGCCCATCCTGACGGCGCCCCAGCGGCGCAACGGGCTCGCCCGCCGGGCGCTCGCCGCGCGCGGGCTCATCGAGGCCGTCACCTGGTCCTTCCTGCCCGAAGCCGAGGCCACGCTCTTCGGTGGAGGATCGCAGGCGCTCAAGCTCGCCAACCCGATCAGCCAGGACATGTCCGACATGCGCCCGTCGCTCCTGCCGGGCCTTATCGCCGCGGCTCAGCGCAACGCCAATATGGGCGAGCCTGACGCGGCGCTCTTCGAGCTCGGCCAGGTCTTCACCGGCGACGCACCCGAGGATCAGCATACGCATGCGACCGGCCTTCGCCGTGCCGGCGCGACGCTGACCGGATCGGGGCGAGACTGGCGCGAGAGCGGCCAAGTCGATGCCTATGTCGCCAAGGCCGACGCGATGGCCCTCCTCGCCGAGCTCGGCATCGCCATCGACAAGCTCAACGTCGCGGCAGAGGCGCCCGATTGGTATCATCCCGGCCGCTCCGGCGTTCTCAAGCTCGGGCCGAAGACCGTGCTCGCGCATTTCGGCGCGCTCCACCCCCGCGTCCTGGACGCCATGGACGCGGGTGGCCCGATGGTGGCCTTCGAGGTGTTGCTCGACGCACTGCCTGGCCAGAAGCGCAAAGCGACCCGCGCCCGGCCGCCGCTCGATCTCGCCATCCTCCAGCCCGTACGGCGCGACTTCGCCTTCGTCGTCGACAGGGCCATCCCCGCGCTCGACATCGTCCGCGCGGCGGCCAGGGCCGATCAGAAGCTCGTGACGGGCGTTCGCGTCTTCGACGTCTTCGAGGGCGCGAGTCTCGGCGCAGACAGGAAGTCGGTCGCCATCGAGGTCACCCTCCAGCCCCGCGCCAACACCTTGACCGACGAGGCGATCGAGACCGTCTCGCAGGGCGTCGTCGCGGGCGTCGAGAAGGCGACGGGAGCGGTCCTCAGGGGCTGATGCTCTCCGGACGGAAGGCATAGCGAGCGAGGGGGACCCTGCCCCCTGCTCTTCACGAGCCCCGACCGTCCTCAGAGATCGTTCGGCGCCACGTTCTTGATCTGCGGCCAATAGCCATCCGCAGCCTTCAGCTTGTTGGCCAGATCGGCCGCCCAGCGGGTGCGGACATTGGTGTTGACGTTGAGATAGAGCGTGTCGTCGACGATCGAGAAGGCCTGCGGGTCGATGTCGACCTTCTGGCCATAGGACGTACCGAAGGCGCAGAAGCCGCCATAGGCGGGTGCATAGCGGGCCGGCGAAGCGACAAAGGCGTCGCGATTGGCGGCCGAGGCGAAGCGATAGGTCGCGCCCTCGTGCGAGGCCGTGAACTCGGGCGAACCTTCGACGGCGCGGCCCTGCGTGAAATAGGCGACCGGATCATGGCCCTTGATGGCGATCGCGCCGTCCTCGAGATTCACCGGCGCTGGCGACGCGTAGTCGAAGGCGTGGGAGACGGTGGGCACGGCCACGTAGAGGCCGGCCGCGAAGACCGAAGAGAAGAGGATGCGGCGGGCGAGGAGGCGGGCGGTCGGGATGCGGGTCATGGGGGCTCCGATGGTGCGGGGTCTGGGACGCCGCGAGCCTAGACCGACGCCCTGCCCGGCGTCGCATCAAGCCGCCTGACACCCGATCACAGCGCCGCGAGCCGGACAAGAGCGCCGCGAGCCGAAGTTTGGTAGCGCGGCGGCGCTACGCGGTCTCGGCGACGCTACGCGGTCTCGGCGGCCAGAACGGCGCGCAGGCCTTCCCGATAGGTCGGATGGGCGAGCGCATAGCCGGGCGTCGTCTTGAGGCGCGCATTGGAGACCCGTCGGTTGGCGCCGTAGAACTGCCGGCCCATCGGCGAGAGGTCGGCGCCCTCGAAGGAGACCTCGGGCGGTGCGGGCAGGCCGAGGAGATCGGCCCCGAAGGCCACGACATCCTGTGGCGGCGCCGGCTCGTCGTCGACGACGTTGACCGTGCGGCTCTCGCGCACGGCCATGCCGGCGAGCACGGCACCCACGATATCGTCGACATGGATACGGTTGAAGACCTGGCCCGGCTTCACGATCCGTCGGGCCCGGCCCTCGCGCAGGGCGTCGAGCTGGCTGCGGCCCGGTCCGTAGATGCCGCCAAGGCGGAAGATCTGCGCCGGCAGCCGCCGCGATTGCGCCAGCGCCTGCCAGCCAGCCTCGGCGGAGATCCGCGTGCGAGCGCGGGGGCTGTCGAGATCGGGCGAGGCGGTCTCGTCGATCCAGGCGCCGTCATAGTCGCCGTAGACGCCGATGGTCGAGAGATAGCCGAGCCAGACGAGATCGGGCGCGGCGACGATATCGCCCGCGTGATGGGCGAGGACCGGGTCGAGGGCGCCATCCTGGCCGCGCGGCGGCGAGATGCTGGAGAGGATGTGAGTCGCATCGCCGAGCGCGACAGCCACCTGGGGGGTGTGCGAGGCGCCGTCGAAGACGACGGTCTCGATCCCCCGCCCGCACAGCTCTTCGGCCTTGCTCAGGCCGCGCACGGTGCCGCCGACCGACCATCCGAGCGCGAGCGCGCGCGCCGCCAGCACCTGCGCCGAATAGCCGAGACCGAAGATGAAAAGGCGGCCGGGTGCGGCGGAGACGGCGGGGCTCGCGGGAGCTGTCATGATGGCGGCGTCTCCGGTGGGGCGTCGGCACGATCCCCGGCGAGGGCCACACGCCACTCCTCGATTACGCCGTCATCGTCCTCGCGTTCCATTCGCATGGCCGCCGCCTTCGCGACGGCGCCCGGCGACAAGCGCGCCATAGCCCAGACCGCCATCCCGCGCACGAGCGGCGCCGCGTCGTCCAACCGCTCGTCCACGAGGGGGCGCAGCCCCGCATCGCCCGAATTGCCGATCGCGACGAGGACGTTGCGCACAAAACGGTCGCGCCCGATCCGCTTTACCGGCGACTTCCGAAAGAGGGCGCGAAAGGCGGGATCGTCGAGGCGGACGAGATCGGCGAGGTCGGGTGCGCGAAGGGCATCCCGCGCGGCCAGCTTCGCCTCGCGCCCCCTCGTCGCGAACTTGTTCCAGGGGCAGACCGCGAGGCAATCGTCGCAGCCATAGATGCGGTTGCCCATGGCCTCGCGATAGCGCCGCGGGATCTGCCCCCCCGCCTCGATCGTGAGGTAGGAGATGCAGGCGCGGGCATCGAGCTGGTAGGGCGCGGGAAAGGCCTTGGTCGGGCAGACGTCGAGGCAGCGGCGGCATTGGCCGCAATGGTCGGTCTCGGGTGCATCGGCCGCCAGCGGGACGGCGGTGTAGAGCGCGCCGAGAAAGAGCCAGGAGCCGAACTGGCGGCTGACGAGGTTGGTGTGCTTGCCCTGCCAGCCGAGCCCCGCTGCTTCGGCCAGCGGCTTCTCCATCACGGGCGCCGTGTCGACGAAGACCTTGAGAGGGGCGCCGGAGGCCGCGTGTAGCCAGCGGCCGAGCGCCTTCAACCGTGTCTTGATGACGTCGTGATAGTCGTCGCCCTGCGCATAGACCGAGATCGCGCCCTTGCGCGGCCGAGCGAGTATCGCGCGAGGGTCGGCGTCGGGCCCGTAGTTGACGCCCAGCATGACCACGGCGCGCACGCCGTCCCAAAGCGCTAGGGGGTCGGAGCGCTCGCCGGTTCGCGTCTCCATCCAGGCCATGTCGCCGTGGTGATCGGCCTCGAGATAGGCCTTCAGACGGCCGGGCGCCTGCGGGATGGCGTCGGGCGCCGTGATGCGCACGGCGTCGAAGCCGAGGCGCAGGGCCTCCGCGACGAGAGCGGCCTTCAGCGCATGGGTGTCGAGGTCAGGCAGGCCCGCATCGCCTCGCGCCGGCGCTCCGCTCGACGACGCCGCCTCGTCAGAAGTCGAGATCGTCATAGTGCGCCGCCGGCGAGATGCCGGCCAGCTTCTCGGCGAGGAGCGGGCGAAAGGCGGGGCGGGACTTGACGCGGGCGTACCAATCCTTGGCGGCGAAGCCCTCGGCCTTCTCGTCGAGCTCCCAGGGCACCTCGCCTAGATAGTCGGCGCAGGAGAAGGCCGCCGCGGCCACCAGGTCGGCATAGGAGAGCTTCGGTCCGGCCAGCCAGCGCCGCTCGCGCATCAGATAGGCGATATAGGCGAGGTGGGTCTTGATGTTGGACCGGCCGGCACGAATGGCCGTCGGGTCGGGCGCGGCGCCTGTATAGCGTTTGACGAGCTTCTCGCCGACAACGTGGCTCGTCACCTCGCGCTCGAACTTGGCGCCGAACCAGTCGCACAGCCGGCGAACCTCCGAGCGCTCCAGCGGATCGACCGGCATGAGGCGCTTGGCCTCCATGCCGAGGCCCGTCGTCTCGTCGAGGAATTCGAGCACGGGGCCGAGGCCGCAGACTGCGGGACCCGTGCCGCCGTCGCGAAGCACCGGCAGCGTGCCGGCCGGGTTCATGATCAGGTATTCGGGCCGCCGGTCCCAGACCCGCTCCTCGATCAGCTCCGAGGAGAGACCGTATTCGCCGAGCACGAGCCGGACCGCACGCGAGGCCGCGTCAAGGGGATGGTGGTAGAGACGGAGCATAGGGCGATCTGGGCGGGCGGCGGAGGGTCGTCGAATCCTATAGCGCGAAGCGCGGGATGCGCGAAGGGGGGAGAGCGGGCCGGATCAGCGGATCGAGGGCGCCGGCGCGGCCAGCCTTAACCCTGCCTTGAGCGCGGCGGAGATAGGCTCTGCCCGCCACCCCCCCCCGCCGGACACGCCATGACCTTCGCCGCATGACCCTCGCCGCCATCCTGCAGGCCATCCTTCTCGGCGTCGTCGAGGGGCTGACCGAGTTCATTCCCGTCTCCTCGACCGGTCACATCCTCCTTCTGGGCGAGGTGATCGGCTTTGAGAGCGCGGGCAACACGTTCGAGGTGCTCATACAACTGGGCGCGATCCTGGCCATCGTCACCGTCTATTTCGAACGGCTCTGGACGATCGCCCGCACGCTTCCGACGCGCCGCGAGACGCAGACCTTCGTCCTCGGCGTCGGGCTCGCCTTCCTGCCGGCGGCGCTGGCGGGCGTCCTTCTCCACGACACGATCAAGACGGTCTTCTTCGAATCGCCCGCCCTCATCTGCTGGATGCTCCTCATAGGCGGCGTGCTCCTCCTCCTCGTCGACCGCTACGCGCCAGAGCCGCGCTATCGCGACGCCTACCAGTATCCGCTGCCGCTCTACCTCAAGATCGGACTCTTCCAGTGCCTCGCGCTCGTGCCTGGCGTCTCGCGCTCTGGCGCCACCATCGCGGGCTCGCTCCTGATGGGCACGGACAAGCGCTCGGCGGCCGAGTTCACCTTCTTCCTCGCCCTCCCCACCATGGGCGGCGCCTTCGTCTACGACCTCTACAAGAACCGCGACGTGGTCACGGCCGACGATCTCGGCCTCGTCGCCATCGGCTTCGTGACGAGCTTCATCGCCGGCTGGTTCGTCGTCCGCAAGCTCCTCGACTTCGTCAGCCGGCACGGCTTCGCGCCCTTCGCCTACTGGCGGATGCTCGTCGGCGGCACGGGCCTGATCGCCATCTGGATGGGATATCTGGCCGGATAGGCGGACGGGTGGAGACGGGGACGGGAAAGCCGGGCTCCCCGCGACGCAGCCTTAAGCACGGCTGCCCCCTCGCCCCTTCGGCCCGATCAGTCCTGTCAGGCTAGCCGTTCGGCGAACTCGCCCGTGGCACGGAAGCGCCAGAGATAGGTCGGCAGGACGATCTCCATGGCCGTCGGCTCGACGCCGAGCCCCTCGAGCGTGCGCCCCTCGGCCTTCGCCTCGGGCGAGACGACGTTGTCCTGTGCCAGCATCTTAAGCTGATCCGTCGTGAGGAGCGGGTTCGGCAACGTCTCGAGGATACCGGCCTGAAGCTTCGCGATCGGGCCCGGGATCGGCAGCAGCAGGCGCTTGCGCAGCGTCACCTTGAGCATCAGCTCCATCAGCTGGCGAAAGGTCCGCACGGAAGGACCGCCCAACTCGTAGACCGCACCCGGCGCCGCCCCACCGTCGATGCCCCTGGCGATCGCCTCGGCGACATTGCCGACGAAGACCGGCTGGAAGCGCGTGCCGCCCGAGATCAGCGGCAGCACCGGCGAGAGGCGCGCCATGGACGCGAACCGGTTGAAGAAGCCGTCCTCGGGGCCGAAGACGATGGAGGGTCGCATCACGCTCGCGCCTGGAAACGCCTCCAGCACCGCGCGCTCGCCCGCCGCCTTGGTGCGCGCGTAGTCGGCGTCCGACGTGGCATCGGCCCCGATGGCCGAGACGTGGACGAGCCGTTCCACGCCGGCCTGCGCCGCGACCTGCGCGATGAGCGCGGCGCCCTTGTGCTGCACCACCTCGAAGCCCTGCCGGCCGGTCTCGTGAAGGATGCCGACGAGGTTGACGACGCCGAACGCGCCTGCCACCGCCCGCTCCACCGACGGACGGTTGCGGATATTGCCCTGCATGACGGAGACCTGGCCGACGAGCCCCCCGACCGTCGTGAGGTGCTGCGCGAGCTCGGGCCGGCGCGTCACCGCGATCACCCGGTAGCCGTGCCGCACCAGCGCCGCGACGACATGGCGCCCGAGAAAGCCCGAGGCGCCGAAAACCGTCACCACACGGTCGAGTTGAGGACGGTCGGTCATGGCGGTCGGCTCCGAAGGGGGTGTCGGGAAAGGCGGCGAAGATGGCGTCGGTGAAGGCAGCGAAGGGTGGCGCCGGGAACCGGTCGGCTAAGCCGACCCGCGCTCCGGGCGATCGAACCGGTGGTCCGGCCTCTCGCCGGGATAGCCGAAGGCCGGGGCGCACTCAAGCAAACCGTTGTCGCGTCGCCTTCCTCTCTGCATCTCATGTTGCATCTCGTGCCGCATCTCCTGCCGAGCAGGCCACTTCGAGGGAGGCGCCTATCGGCACCGCTCGCGGCAGGGACCGAGGGTGCGCCGGACGTCTCCAGACCCGCCCCGCACATTTCACCCCCCGATATTGACACCCGCCTCGCCCCCCCTTAGACGACCACTTCCCATCGCCCAGATGGCGGAATTGGTAGACGCGCCAGCTTCAGGTGCTGGTACTCGAAAGGGTGTGGAGGTTCGAGTCCTCTTCTGGGCACCATCTCTCTAAATAACCGTTGCGAAACAACGGGTTGCGGAAGGTGGGACAAGGGTAGGCGTCGAGGTGGGACACTTCGCGCCGTTCAGTCTTGCCCCGAGGCCTTCAGAACATCGACCCCAAAGCCCTCGGTGAGGGCGTCCGCGAGCCGTCGGCGATCGGCTTTTCGGGTGTAGAGCTCGGCCATCGAGATCTGCGTCCAGCCGTAGATCGCCGTCAGCGTGAAGGCGCCGCTGCCGCGCTCGGCGAGGAGGGTCGCGCCGCCTTTGCGCAGGCCGTGCGCCGAGCACTGCGGCAGGCCGGCCGCCACGCACCACTTCTTGAACGTCACGCCCAGCGAGGCCGCGCTGTTGAAGGCGCGCCCGCGCTCGCCGACGATGAACGTCTCCGGGCCCGTAGGCCCGCGCTTGAGCGCGGCCAGCAGGTCCGGGTGCATCGGTATGGAGACCTGGACGCCCGTCGTCTTCGCCGTCTTGGCGGGGACGAAGACGAGGCGCCCGTTGTCGACGTCGCGCGGGCCGATTCGGAACGCGTCGCCGATGCGGGTGCCGGTGTAGAGCATCACCACCATGGCAACGTAGGGCGCCGTGCCGGCCGGCCAGAAGCGCACGAAGCACTCGATCTCCGGCATCGTCCAGGTGTGGAAGCCGGCCGTCTTCTGCCGGATGAAGGCAACGTCGCGCGCCGGGTTGCGCGTCAGGTGCCCGCGGGCCTTCGCCCATTCGAGCAGGCCGCGCATCGCCTTGAGGCGGTTGTTCGCAGCGTGCGGGCCGCCCTTCGCCCACTCGTCCATCAGGCCGCTGATGAACGTCTCGTTGACCCGCACGAACATCTGGTCGCCGCGCATCGGGTTGCTGACGAGATCGCCCTTCCGGCTGTCGCGGAACTCCGAAAGCAGCGTCCGCCGGCGGCGCTGGGTCACCTCGTCGAGCGTGCCGAACTCGCGGCTCTCGAAGTAGCGCGCGATCAGCCAGCCGAACGAGCCTCGCTCGCCGCGCGCCGTCAGTTGCCCCTCGGCGGCCGCCATCGCGTCCCGGACGGCCTCGGCGTATTCGACCATGAAGCCGGGCGAGCCTGGCGCCTCGCGCAGGCGCCGCTTCCGCGCCCCCTTCACGCGGACGTAGTAGCGGACCTGTCCGTGTCGGGTGACGTCCGAGACGAGATACTTGAGCGTGAGATCGATCACACCAGATCGTCGCCCTCACCGGCCGCGATCTGCTGGTCGGCGATCATCGAGGCGACGGCCGCTTCGACATGCGGGCGATACCAGAGCGACCGACGGCCGATCTTGAAGGGCTTCGGCATCCGACCGTCGCTGACCATCTCCTGGAACAGCGTCCGCCCTACGTTGACGTAGGCGGCGGCCTCGTCGCGGTTCAGGTTCAGCGGCGGCGTGTGGAGGTGTACGACGGGCCGGGCGTCCTCGGCAGCGTCTTGTGGTGCGACGTGCTGAGTCATGTCGGTGCCCTCCATCGGATCAGAACGCCCTCGAACCGGCCGACGCCATGCGTGAGCCGCCACCAGCGGTGCATGGTGTCCCAGTCCGCAAAGCCGTCGGCTTGGGCGAAGGCGTCCGCGTCGAAGTCCTCCACGGGGTCGCCATCGGCGATCAGGCCCATCAGGTCGTCGGTGATGTGCAGGGCGATCTCGCGCACGTCCTCGACGATCGGATCGACCTCCAGGATCTTCCGGCACGCCTTTGTACGCATGCCGGTGTAGAGCTGGACCGGCTCGCCTGCGCGGGCGTGGCGGCGCTTGCCGATCGCGCGGATGGTCTGGCGCTTGGTGCCGGCCCGGATCGGCTCGACGAAGCGGGGCTGGAAGGAGTAGGCGACCATCAGATGTGGCAGTCCACCAGGATGAGCCAGTGGTCGTCGGGCACGTCCGCGATCTCGCGAGCGGCCTGCTCCTCCCAAGTCTCTCGCTCCTTCTCGTCGTGCACCGCCGCCCACCAGCCCATCTTGCCACGCTCGAGCCAGCGGCCGTCCTTCACCATCGCAAACGGCGCGAGCGCGGGCGCTGCGGCGATCCAGTCGGTGATGCTCTCAAAGCGGTCGGTCTCTCGCATGTTGCCGCCATAGTCCGAAAGGACTGCGTAGTAGGGCGACAGTGGAAACTCCCGCCGTCCCTTCACCCACTCGCCGAACCAGGGCGCACTGCCTGCATCCTGCCAAGCCTCTACGGCAGATGCTCGCTCCCGAAGCGCCCGATAGCGCAGGCGGTCTAGCTCTGCGCCGGAGCCGTCCACGCCGGCATCCCGCAGCTTCGCCTTCACTGTCGCCCACTCGCTCGCGCGATCAGCCTCGGCTTGCGCCTTCATGGCCACCAAGTCCAAGTCACGCTTCAGGACGCCATCGACGCCCTTGTCGGAGTAGCGCGCTCCCATCAGGCCGGGACGCCCGATGATCGCCTCTGCTGGGTTCTTGCTGATCAAGTGGCCGGACCATCGTCCGCCGACGACCCACCAGTCCCAGCGGGCGTTCGGGTTCGTGCGATGGACGAACTCCACGACCTCGCCGCCACGCTCGCGCGCCCAGCCGCGCTTGTGCCCGCCCTCTCGATCGACCGGCTCGTCGCCGTAGACGATCGTCACGCCATGCCAGTCCGCGAGATACTCTGTGAACGAGCGGACCTCGGGCTCAGGCACGTTGACCTCTTCGTAGCCGTCCGGAACGAAGCGCGTCTTCGCACGGTGGCCGCGGCCGTCGCCCCAGTCCTTGGAGTGGAAGGCGATACCGCCTGCCGCACCGGTTCCGATGGCGCCGCCACCTCCGATCTTCTCGAGCTCCGCCGACGTCAGTTCCCGGTAGAAGCGGTCGTCATAAGGGTCGTGCAGGCGACCGTCCGAACTCCGAAGTTGCGTCGTGGTGCCGCTCTCGTACTCGTCCCGAGCCTCGGAGAGCTTGTCCAAGTCGACGACGTACTCGTCGCTCGTGCCGGTGCACTCGAACTCGTGCCAAGGCTGGAGCGCGGCCGCAAGGCGGTCGGTGTCGTTGAGGTTTGGGCCGCAGATCAAGCAGGTGAAATGGCTCACAGCAGTCTCCCATCGTCGCGCTGGAGACGCAGCTGTGCGGCCATGCGCTTGACGGTGTTGATGATCGTCAGCCCGAGCTGGTGCAGGGCGTAACGCGCCGCCGATGGCGTGGCGGTATGCGCCCCCGCGACCTCGCGCTCGTAGCGCACGGTCAGCGCGCCGGCCTCGTCGACGAAGACGACGACCTCCGCCTCGTTGATGCGCGGCTCGGCGGCGCGCAGGGTCGCCTTGCCGAGCACGATGAAGGTCTCGTCCTTCAGGCGGACGACGTCACCGGCGGTCCTGCGCGTCATGCCGCGACCCCCTCGAGACCGCGCATGCGGCCCCGCACCTCGGCCCGCCCCTGCGCCAGCCGGAACCCGGTCCCCCAGACGGCCTCGATGACGAGCCGCGGCGGCAGGGCCCGGCGCAGGTTCGAGATGGCGACGTCGACACCCTTTAGGTCGGTCTCCGGATAGACGCCGGACGCCATCGCGATCTGCACGGCCTCGCGGCTCGCTAGGTCGCGCCTGGCAAGCACGCCCAACGCGCGGGCCAGGCGAGGGCTCAAGCCGTAGGCGACCTGAAGGCGGCCGATCTCGTCGGCGTCGCCGCGCAGCTCGTCCAGCACCGCGTCCAGCCGGTCCTCGGCTGCGCGGGCGCGGGCTTCTGCCTCCCGGAGCCGGGCGGCCAGATCCTCGGCCGTCTCCGCTGGGCGGGCGACGATGCCGCCGAGGCCAGCGACGACGCGATCCCGCAGGCGGGCGTCCCGTGCGCAGACGGCCGTCGCTCGCGTCGCGAAGGCCGCGAGGTCGAGCCCGGCCGCCTCGCACACGCCCGCCAGGGCGTTCACCTCCGAGCCGGTCAGCCCCCGCCGCAGCGAGATCTCCACCCGACCGGACGCGTGCACGGCCGAGCCGACGCCCGGTCCCGACCCGCAATCGTGCTTCGCGATCGCACTGCGGATCGCCTCCACCTTCTCGCCCATCAGCGCGGCGATCTGGGTCGTGCTGCGCCCTGCGCGCCGGTGCCGGCGCAACTCGGCAAGGCGGGCGTCGGACCACTTGAACCGGGTGTCCGGCCGGAACCGCAGCCCGAGCCGCCGCGCCTCGGCGCGCACCGCCTGGAGGCCACCGGAGAAACCGGCTGCGCGCAGGCTGTCCGCGATCTCCTGCCGGCCCTTGCCGGACGCGATCAGCCGGCGCAGCAGCGCACGATGCTCTGGCGTCCAGA
The DNA here is from genome assembly GCA_963842125.1 of uncultured Alphaproteobacteria bacterium. Lineage (GTDB taxonomy): Bacteria > Pseudomonadota > Alphaproteobacteria > Rhizobiales > CAWCWK01 > CAWCWK01. Next base: position 22,486 of record CAWJFE010000002.1, read on the forward strand.
CGATCTTGATCGGGTTGGGGAAGGCCAAGCCGAGCATGTCGGTCCGCATGCGCACGGCCCCCAGCGTGCGCTTTGCGCCATCCGGCCCGTTCGCCATGGAGATCGATGCCACCGCGTCGCGCTTCGTCGCGCCGAACGCCAGGCACGCCCGAAGGATGGCGTCCTCCATTGGCGACCAGACGGGGTGCGCACCGGACCGCCCGGTCGGCGGCCGACGCGTGCCGGATGCGGGGGAGCCCCTCATGCTACCGCCCTCCCGCTGACGACAAGGTGTCCGCAATTGGCCGCGATGATCGCGGCCGCCACGGGCGGGCAGACGCTGTTGCCGACGCAGGAAATCTGCTGGCTCTTGGTGAGCGGCCGGCCTCCGACGTCGATCCCGTCGATCACGTAGTCCACCGGGAAGCCCTGGGCGCTGAACAGCTCGCGCGGCGTCAGCATCCGCATGCCGATGTCGGTGATGACGTAGGGCTCGCCGTGGACGCGCACGATCACGAGCGCCTGCCGGGCCTTCGCCGTGACGGTGTGCACCGGCTCGCCGGCCGCCTGATCCTGGCCGCCGCTGCCGTAGTACTTCGTCAGGAACGCCGCGACCGTCGCCGCGTGCGTCGTCGATGCGCAGATCGTGGGCACCGGCCCGCGAGCGTCGAGCGACTGGCGGTCCGTCCCCTTCATGCTCATCAGGTGGCCGGCCACGACCGCCTGCTGGGGCGTCCGCGTGATCGTCGAGAGCGGCACGTCGGCCGCGCGACCCGGGTTCACCCCGCCGATCCTGCGGCCGTCGTTGTTGTGCTGCGCGAGGAAGGCCGCGACGAGCGCGTGCTTGGGCCCTGCCGCGACGACGGTGCCGAGCGGCGCCCCAAGGTCCAGCGCGCGGGGCGCCTGGCCTTCGCGCTCGCCATAGCCAGTCTGAACGAGCGTCGGGGCGACGACGGCCATCTCGCCACGGTGTGCCGTCGTCACGGTGCGCAACGGCTCTTGCGGGTCATGGACACGGCGATCGCCCGTGTGGGTGATTGGTGCGATCGATGGGGCGACTAAGCCAAGCGGCGGAGCCCCGCCCGGCCTCTTCCTGAAGCTGTTGGCCGTCACCGTTGGCAGCGGCTCGACAACCGGGCTTCCGGTCGAACCGGTCTGAAACTTCACGACGAACGGATCGGCGGCGTCCAGCACGTAGCGCTTCACCCCGCGCGCCACTCGGGCCAGCGTCGCGTCGGCAAGCGGGCGGATCGCGCGCAGGCCGTACTTGGCGCGGATCTCGTCGGACGTGTCGAAGATCGAGGGACAGGGCAGCGTCCAGTCGATGATGCTGGCCGCAGACCGCCAGGGCGACAGGCCGGCCGGCACGCCGCCGCCCTCGTCGGGCTTGGCGTGCGTGGGCGCGGGCCAGACGATCGGCCGGCCGTCGCGGCGGGCGATCATGAAGAGGCGTCTGCGCGTCGTCGGCGCGCCATAGTCGGCCGCGACCAGCTCGCGGAACTGCACGCGGTAGCCAAGACGTTTCAGCTCGGCCGTCCAGCGGGCAAAGGTCTCGCCCCTGCGGTCGGGGCAAGGCACCCAGTCGCCGTTGTCGTTGGCGACCAGCGGCCCCCACGTCCGGAACTCCTCGACGTTCTCCAGCACGATCACCTGGGGCCGGACGCGCTTGGCCCAGACGATCACCGTCCAGGCGAGGTCGCGCACGTTCCGCTTGACCGGCTTGCGACCCTTGGCCTTCGAGAAGTGCTTGCAATCCGGTGAGAACCAGGCGAGGCCGACCTCGCGCGCCCGTACGTGGTCGAGCGGGTCGACCTGCCAGATGTTCTTGGACAGGTGGAGCGTGTCGGGATGGTTCGCGGCGTGCATCGCGAGCGCGGCCGCGTCGTGGTTCACGGCGATGTCGGGCGACCGACCGAGCGCCATCTCGATCCCGGTGGACGCGCCGCCGCCGCCGGCGAAGCTGTCGATGATGAGGGGCCCGCTCACCGCCGCGCCTCCGGCAGCTCGCACCGCTCACCGAACAGCGCGACTGGCTCGCCATGCCCGGCAGCGACCATCGCCTCGTCGAAACCTCGCCCGTCCCGCAGGATCAGGAAGGCGAGTGGCCGCCCGTCCCGCGGATTAGCCACACACAGCCCGGTGAAGCGCAGGCGGAAGCCGCCACGTAGAAGCTCAAGCGCGTGGGCGCGGGCGGCCTCGCCCTCGATCGTGCGCAGCTCGGGTGCGTCGAAGCCGGCGAAGCGGTACTTGACGCCGGCGATCCAGCCGGAGTCGGCATCGTGCAGGCAGTGCTGGCGACGCGCCGGCGGCGGTGGGCAGAGTTCCAGCGGCGTCGAGACGAGGCCCGGCGTGTCCAACGGCCGCGCTGGCGGCGCGGGCGGGCCGACGACGTCGGCGAGAGCGAGCCCGGCCAGCATGGCCAGAAGCACGGTGGTGAGGGTGGCGATCAGGGCACCGGATCGGATCGCCAGGATGATGCCAACGGCCACGATCAGAAGCGCAGCAAGGACGCTCACGCGGCCCTCGCCGGCCGCGCCGACGCCTCCTTCGCGGGAACAGTAAGCGGCCACGGCAGGCTAGCGAGCGCAGGGTCGCTCGTCTTCATCCTCCACAGCCGCGGAAGGTCGAGATCAGGGTGGGGCGCGATCGAGACGAGCAGCCGCCCCCACACGGCGTCCTTCGCCATGTCCCACTTCACACGCGGACCGACGACGAGCTGACGCTTGATGCCCTCGCAGAGCTGACGCATCAGCGCGGGGCTCGCCCCCGATACCGCCGAGGCCAGCATGTCGAGGTCTTCCGGCTCAAGAACGTAGGGCGCCAGATAGCGCTTCAGGATCAGGCGACACTCGCCCTGGCCCGGCAGGTCGATGCCGATCTGGATCTGGAAGCGTCGCCAGACCGCCTCGTCTAGCTGGTCCATCCGGTTGGTCGCGGCGATGACGACGCCCTTGTGCCGCTCCAGGCAAGCCAACACGACGTTGACCGAGCCGTTGCGCTCGGTGTCGGCGCCCTGCTGCGCGGCGGTGCGCTTCTGCATGATGGAATCGGCCTCGTCGATGAAAAGGACGCACGGCGTCGCGGCGGCCGCGTCGAACAGTGCGCCGATGTTCCGCCCGGTCGAGCCGATCCAGCTGTCGATCAGCCGATCGGAGCGTGCGATGGCGAGCGGCAGGCCGAGGCGGGCAGCGAGGTGGTGCGCCAGTGTAGTCTTGCCGGTGCCGGGTGGGCCGTAGAACAGTGCGCGCTGGCGCGGCTGGAGACCTACGGCCTTCAGCTCCCGCTCGGCCCAGATCTCCTGAAGCCACTCCATCAGCGCAGCCCGGACCGGGCGAGCCAGGATTGGCTCGACAGCCTCGGTCGGATCAAGGACCTCGGCGTAGCTCTTCAGCGCCGCGTTGGCGCCGCCGCGGGGCACGGCCTTCACGGCTCGCCCTCGCCGTCCGGGTCCTCGCCCATCCCGTCACCGCCGGCGCCCTCGCGCCAGCCCTCGTCCCAAGCCGGCCGGCGCGGGTCGGCCGCGGGAAAGGGATTGGCGATCACCGCCTGGCCGTCTCCCGCCGCCTCGCGGCCCAGTGCGTGGGCACCAGCCTCGTCGACATCGGGCAAGATCGGCGCGTCCTCGATGTCCGTCTGGCCGTCCTCGGCCGGGACCCGGCGCTGTGGCCGCTCGGTGTCTGCGACCTTCGCCTCGCCGTCGCCCTCACGCCAGAACCGCTTCCAGCCCGAGCCGACGCGCATTATGATCTCGCCATCGGCCGGCACGAGCTTCTTCAACGCTTCGATCGCGCCGTCCTGGCTGACCTTCTCGCCGGCCAGCGTCTCGAGCTCGGCGAACAGCGGCAGGCGCTCGGCCATGCCCAGCGCCTCCTCGTAGAGGTCCTGCAGGCCGTCCATCTCGGCGCGCTCAGACTTGTCGTAGGTGCGCCGCTTCACGATCCGGCGGATCGTCTTTGTATCGTACCCTGTGGCCTTGGCCTCCGCGTAAACCTGTTTCAGATCGTCCTTGTGGTCGGCGACGATCTCATGGATGCGCTCGATGCGATCGACATACGCGCGCAGATCGTCGCGAGCCGCGCCCATCGCGCCGCTGTTGTGGCCTGGGCCGGCATCACGCGCGTCGTCCTTCTTCGGAGTCTCCGTCATGCCGCCTGCCTTTCGCGTTCGTGTCGGGATCGGGTCGCCAAGAGGAGGCCGCACCGCTGCAGCGCCTCGGCTTCGCCGGCGGCGGCGCTGAGCGCGTCGAAGGCGCCGATCAGCTCCTCGTGCGCGCGCGTCACGCGCGGGTCGGGGTGAGGCGGGACGATGTCGGTGCGGCTCGTCGCGCCCAGCACCGGTCGTGTGCGGCCGGTCTCCAGCTCGGCCGGCGTGAACTCAGTGGACATCGGAGCGCCTCCGCTCGAAGCCGACCCTGTCGACGTCGTTCACGGGCTCAATGTCGGGCAACCTCGCGAGGCCGCGATCGAAGCCCTCTTTGGCTTGGCTCGCGTACACTTTGCGGAACGGTCCCGCGGGCCGGTGGGTGTGGGCAATGACGCCGGCCGCGTGGAACCCGTTGAAGTTCGAGGCGACCTCGACCAGCGCCGGCATGACGTGGGACGTGTGCAGATCGCCGCGGTCGGCGACGCGCTCCACGAGGCTCGCCATCTCGTCGGCGATGACGGCCATCGTCAGCGCGATCTGGGGGTCGGCGCCGAACGCGCCGCGACCCTCACGGATCGACGCCGCCATCGCCCGCATGTTGGCAGAACAGGCCTCGCACATCAGGAGCGCCCTCCCGCCTCGGAGCGGTCTGCCAGCATCCGCGCTACCTCGCGGCGGATCGCGATGCGGTCGGCCCGGTGCGGGGTCGCCGCCAGGATCAGCCCGCCGATCATCTCTGCGACGAGGCGGACGTCGGGCCGGCCGGCCGAGGCCGTCGGCCGCTCGGGCGCCGGCGGCAGCTCGCTCGCATGCAGCAGGATCGGCCGGGCGCGTCGGTTCAGCGCGACCACGACCTCGTTGTCAGGACGAAGGCCGTCGCGCGCGACGCGCTCGTGATAGTCGCTCGCCGCCTCCTCCTCGCGGCAGCGATACCAAGTCGTGCCGAACTCGCGGTCGACCCAGTCCTGGACGAACACTGCGTCGCCCTGGAACGCGCCCTCGGCAACGACGATCTCGGTGCCCGCGTGCGGGTGGGGGGCGGCGTGGATCACGACGCGGCCGCCCGGCTAATGCGCAGGACGACGAAGGAGACCTCGGCCGTTGGCGAGTTGCCGAAGACAGCCCCCTGGGCCTCATCGATCGTTTCTTCGATGGCCTCGGCTGTGGCGTCGTAGCCGTCCGCCCCAACTTCAAGGGCACGGGCGACGTCCACGTCAATGTCGATGACGTGGACGTTCGGGTCTGTTTCTAGGTCGAGCTTCATCAGGCCATCTCCTGTGGATGGCCAACATGCGTCGTACGCAAACTTGCGTCAAGCGCAAAAATGCGCGGAACGCAAACTAGTAGATTTCGACCCGCCCTTTCACCCGTCCGAGGATGTACGCCTCGCCATCCGTTGCTTCGTAGGGCGAATAGTTCGGGTTGCGACTCGACAGCCTAATCCGTGGCGGGTCACTGCGCGGCACGATCTCGACGAGCTTCACCACAAGGCCGATCCCGTCCCAGACGAGAAAGGGGCCCGGCGGCGACGGTCTTCGGTCCGTCACGATGCAGATGACGCGGTCACCCGGGTAGATCGATCCGGGTGCGCCTGGGTTCGACGGGTCGTAACCGCTGTCACCCGATACCTCGACGATCTTCACCTCTTCTGACTCGGCACGCAGATCGGCCAGCAAGCTGGGCGGCAAACCCCATTCGGCGCGGACGACATCGGAGGATACTGTGAGCCCCGAATCGTGCAGGATGGGTGGGCCCGAACTCGTAGTCTCCATCGCCCATCCCCGCGCCCGCGCGTGCGTCGATCTCCTGGACCAAGTCGTATTGAGGCGCGTCCGCGCCCAGCGCGGCGCTACCCGGCAGTTCCTGAAAGAACTCGCCGATAGCAATGGCCTCCTCGGCCGTGATACGCCGATCCTGGTTGATCATGCGCGAGACCTTCTCGGGCGTTATGCCTAAGAAGCGCGCGAGTTCTGAGGAGGTGCCCCGGCCGCGCTCGGCGACCTTCATCTTCAGCCAATCATTGAACATGGCGACCATGACACCCGCAGACCGCGCGATGCGATATAGCGAAGATCGCAATTTTGCGCTTGACGCAAGTTTGCGTCCGACGCATGTTTCGCGGCATGAGCGAGCATCGCATACAGCGCCTCAAGGCGATCATCGAGCGGCTGGGTGGCTTTACGGCCGTCGCGACCGCTTCTGAGCGAACCCTCACCAGCGTCTACCGCTGGACATACGAGGAAACGCGGGGCGGCACCGGCGGTGTCGTTCCCAGCGATGCGATCGAGAAGCTCCTCGGCCACGCCGCAAAGCAAGGCATAGCGCTGGAGGCAGGGGAATTCTTCTCGTCGTCCGGCCATGAGGGCGACGGTGGCGCGGCTGCTGCGGAGGCCGCAGCATGACGCTCGGCCCCTTCGTCATCGGCTGGCCAGAGGCGATCTGGCTGACGGCCGCGGCAATCGGTGTCGTCATGTCGCTCGCCGCATTGACCATCGGCCATCGCGAACCGACCATCGTTCTCAAGGGCACGTGGTCGCTCATCACGACCAGCATGATGGCTGGCCTCCTCTGGTGGGGAGGGTTCTTCTCGTGAGCGACATCCCCGCCATGCAGAACATTCGGACGCCCTCCGCCCGCGCCCCGCGCGGGCCGGGCGCACCGCAGCACGAGGCCTCGCTGCAGGCGCTTCACGCCCTGCTCCAGGCCAAGGGGACGCGCCCGCCCCACCCGCTCGACGGGGGCCCGATCCCGTTGCGCGACCTGCGTTTCGAGCCGGGCCCGCACGTTCGCCACGTCAAGCGCGCGACGCTGCGCTCGCCGGAGCGGGTCACCATGGTGCCGACCATCCGCGCGGTGTTCGTCGACGGCAGCCGCTATCCCGGTCCCGAGCTTCGTAAGCTGCGCGCCGAGCGCGGCGTGGGCCGTCCGCGATGAGCGGTGCCCGTCCGATCCCTGAGGAGCGTCGCGAGGGAAGCGCCTCTGACCGCCGGCTCAGCCCCCCTGCCGCCGGCCACGCGCGAAGGCCTCGGTCGCGGTCGAAGGCGCGTTCAGCGTCGCCCGCAGCCGGAACAGCGGCAACAGAACGGCCGGCCCGCCCCTCACGCGCGCGTCCCGCGCCTGCGCGAGAGGCGTGAGCCGTGGCCCGGCTCGCGCTTGCCGGCGGTGTGCCGCCCTTCACGTCCGAGCGCCCGGTCTCGGCCGTTGATCTGCTCCGCGGCCTCGGCTGGTCGGACGAGCAGGTCGCCGAGGCGATCGGCTGGACCACGGAACAGGTGCGCGCCGTGCCGCGCACGAAAGGATCCCCGACGACGGCGCAAGGCGCGTCGACCGGCGGGATGACGGCGGGACAGACCGCATGCCCTTCGCGGGGCGTTTCCTCCCTAGGAACTTCCCCTCGGCCGGCCCTTGATCCGGACCGAGGGGGCTTTTTCCAGGTGATCCCGGGAGGCGCAGCATGAGCGTGCGCGCCGCCTCCCCGAGCTCGATCCAATCGTTCAGCGATGCCGTCTCGAACTCCATGACATCAACATGGAGCAATCAGATGAGACAGGTGTCCGAGAACGACCGGACAAATGTCCGACGGCGTCATCGCGCGCCGCAGCTGGACGTCGACGGCCTCCTCGACCACCTGCGCGCCTGCCACCCGACGGCGACGGCCGCCTGCGTCGAGGCCGAGACCGGCATCAACCGGCACAGCGTCGAGAAGTGGTTCGCGCGGGAGAGCATGCCCTCCGGCGCGCCGCTGCTCGTGCTGATCTGGCGCTACGGCCCGCCGCTGCTGCGCGCCGCGTACCGCGACGTGCCGCCCTGGCTCGATCCCGACGCCGCCGAGCGGCGCATGGCCGAGGTCGATCGCCGCCTGGCCGAGGCGCGCGCCCTGCTCGAGGTCGCGCCGTGACGCGGTCCGTTCGCCCACCTGCCGGCCTCGGCTGGTTCGCGCTCCTGCTGGCCGGCTTCCTCGACGGCGTCGCCTGGCTCGTCTCCTGGCCGGTCTACGCCGGCGCGCACTCCGCCGCGGCGCTCCGCCGCTGGTCCGCCGCGCTTCGCCGATGGAGCGTCGCGTGACCTGGACCCCCGAGCGCGAGCAGGACCTGCGCGACCACTGGAACACCGGCGCCTCGGCCGCCGAGATCGCGCGCGAGCTCGGCCTGACGCGCAGCGCCATCCTCGGCAAGCTGAACCGGCTCGGCCTGAAGGACGAGGCACGGCCCGTCCCGCGCCGCCACGACGCGAAACGAAACGAACCGGAGGACCTGGGCGATGGCGAACGAGATGGTCGACGCGGCGGGCGACGCGCGCACGACGAACAACACGATGCGCCACCAGTACCGCACGCTGACGGACGCCGAGAAGGCGCAGATGACGGCGGTGAAGGACGCGGGGGAAGCGCTGCGCCTGGCGATCAGCGACATCAACGTCTCGACGATCGGGGCGCAGCGGGAGACGGGGATCGCGCTGGAGCGGACCGAAGAGGCCGTCATGTGGGCGGTGAAGGGCCTGACCAAGTAGAGCCCTGCCGCGTTCCGCTCGTCGAGGCCGAGCGTGCGCACTGCCGCTGGCCGCTCTGGGAGCACGCCGACCCGCACCGCGACGTCTGCGGCGCGCCGACTGCCGGCACCGGCCCCTACTGCGCCGCGCATCGCAAGGTTGCCTACGCAGGCAGGGCTAGCGTCCCGCGCTCGATCCAGACCGCCCTGCGCGACGGCCAGCGCCTCGCCGACAAGGAGACGGTGGCGTCGTGACGGTCGCCATCTCGCATAAGGCCGGCAACAGCCGCCGCCCGCTGGCGGAGCGCGGCCACGACCTCTACGAGACGCCACCCTGCGCCACACGGGCGCTCGTGGCGAACGAGCGCCTGCCGCACCGCATCTGGGAGCCGGCCTGCGGTCGGGGCGCCATCGCGCGGGTCCTGCGCGAGGCAGGTCACGACGTCTGGGCTACGGACCTCGTCCTCTACGACACGCCCGACCAGGACTTGGCGGGCGACGACTTCCTGAGACGTGAGAGGCCGCTGCGCGACATCGGTGCCATCGTCACCAACCCGCCATTCAAGGCTTTCTGGCCCTTCGTGGAGCGTGCCGTGGCGCTGGCGCCCGAGGTCCACATGCTCGGTCGCCTCAACGTTCTCGGCGGCAAGAGAGAGCGGACAACGCATTTGATCGAGCACAGCGGCCTCGCCGTGGTGCGGCCGTTTCGAGGGCGTCTGCCGATGATGCACCGGGATGGCTACGACGGGCCCCGCAACGTCTCGGCCATCGACTTCGCTTGGTTCACGTGGCGGCGCGGCCATCGGGGTCCGACCGTGGTGGAGCGCATCTCGCCCGTGGGAGATGTCGCGTGATCCCCTTCGGCCCCCTCGTCATCTTCGAGTTGCCCATCGACCAGGCCGGCGGCGAGGTTAACGCCATCGTCGCGGAGATGCGCCACGCGGCCCAGCGGCTGGTCTTTCATGCGACCAGCGAACGGGAGGGCGCGGCCGTTGCCGCCGAGCACGGAGACTGGATGCGCCGCGATGCGCACGCCAGGCAGGCGCACCGCCTGGAGACCATCGCCGAAGAGCTGGGCCGGATGGCGGGCGAGCTCGAGGAGCGCATGAAGACAGACGAGGCGGCATGATGGCCAAGCGCCGAAGCCAGTCTCGCAAGGAGCGCACGTTCTCACCCGGGCAACTCGGCCCGGTCGCCAAGGCGATCGGTCGCGTGGTTCGGCGCATGAAGGCCGAAACGCACTGGCGTGACGGCGGCTCCCATCTGTTCGTCGAGCTCGTCCGGGCGGACGGCCAGAGGCTGCGCCTGACGATCTCGCGCAGTCCGAAGAAGGCCGATCACAGCGCGCGCGTCGAAGCCCGCAAAGCCGAGTGCTTCCTGAGCGGAGGCGCGCCGTGACTCCCTCAGTCCATCGTCTCGCGCCGGACATGCACGGTCGCGTCGTCGAGCGCACCATCGGAGCGGACGATCCCCGTCACGTAGCCCCAGCAGCTCGTCACCGGGTCGGCGTCGCACAGCTCCCTCGCCAGGCTCGTCGCTTCGTCGTCCGCAGCCAACGAGTGCAACCGGATGAAGTATTCGCGGCGGTTGTGCGGGGCAAAGACGACTCCTCGCTCCATGAAGGTCGCGTGACCGCCCGCGAGGACAATCCGTTCTCCAACGTGCGCTTGCGCCCCCGAGTACGAGTATTCGAGCGCCGTGTAGCGAGGCAATTCCTCGGCGAAAGCCGGCGCACCGCACAACAGCGTCGCGATCATCATCAGTCTCAACTTCATCGGGCGTTCCTCCTGTTCGCTCGGTCAGGAGTTGGCGCGGGATCTGGCTGCGGCGCAAGGCGTGATCGGAGACTGCTGCGGTGAGCGGGCCCAAGCAGTCCCGCACGCCGGCCGGCGCCGCCGAGCTCGACCTCAGTAAGTCGGCCCTGCGCGTCCTGATGAAGATCGGTGAGCACACCGACCGCGGGGGGCGGGGCTGGTGCACGCGCTCGGTCCGCCGAATGGCGGCCGAGCTCGGCTGCTCGGACCGCACCGTCCGCCGCGCCATCCGTGAGTTGCAGGACGCCGGGCTGCTCGTCGTGCGCGGCAACCTGAACAACGGCGGCGGCACCGGGGCGTCGTCCTACCGGCTGACGCAGGCCTGCGGTCAGGGCGAGCTACCGCTCGACCATACCGCGCGACGCACCCTCTACGTCGATGGTCGACGGCGCGAACGCCCTGCCGGCGATCCGACGTCTCGTGCCCATCTCGCGGCCGAGGCGCGCGGGACGGTCGACCGTGATTGGGCCGATCTCGAGGAGCGACAGGGGTCCATTCTGTCAGGGGGGGGTGACAGTCCTTGTCCGGGGGGGATGACGGCCAGTGTCACCCCTTTTCAAACGAACCCTTCCAAACGTTCCGATCCTGACGGATCGGCCCGTCCCGGGCAGGCGCGCGACGCGCGCGAGGAGAGCCGGGTTTCCAATCCTGGCTCGCCAACGCCTCCCGAACCAGAGAGCCGTCCGCCCCCCGACATCGTCGTCCTGCCGGCTTCGACGCCCGAGGAGCGCGAGGCCCGGAGGCTGGCCGAGGAGTCGACCATCGTGCCCGACGCCAAGACGACGCTGTTCCGCCAGGGACTGGCCTATCTCGCCGCCGCGACCGGCAAGCCGCCCGACCGGCTTCGCCCCCTGCTCGGCCGATGGCTGAAATCCACCGGCGACGACGCGGCCGCGCTCGTCGACCTGCTGAGCGGGGCACAGCGCGAGCGCGTCGCCGATCCGATCGCCTGGGTCGAGGCGCGGCTGCGCAGCCCGCCGAAGCGAGGCCGAGAGAGACCGCCGCCTGGAGGTTGGCGAGATCCACCGGAGATCGCCCGCGACCAGACGGTCGTGATGTTCCCGAACGTTCCCAAGCCGCCCCCGAAGGGCAAGCGAGGCCTGCATGCACGACCCCGAAAACCCGACCGACGCCGTAGCGCTGCGGCCGCCAACGCCGCCGCCTACGATCGCCTTGCCGCCCGACTCGGCCTGGCGGGTGCCGAGGATGTCCCAGGCGGCCGCGACGACGGTTCGTGACGGCACGGTCCTGGTCGGCCACCGCCGGCAGTGGATCGCGCCGCCGAGCGCGGCGACGTTGGAGCTGCTGCGCCGCGAGGTCGGACGGCTCGAGTTCGTGCTCGGCCCGCCCGAGCCGGCCGAGACCTTGGCCGCCAGCCGCATGCTGACCAGCACCTTCATTCTCGCCTTCCCGGCCAAGCGGCACGCGGCGGGTGAGGACGAGGAGATCGGCTTGGCCGCGCTTTGGTGCGAGGCGCTCGAGGGCTTGCCGATCTGGTCGATCGAGGAGGCGCGCCGGCTGGTCGCGACGGGCCAGGCCGGCAAGCTCGGACAGCCCTTCGCGCCGACCTGCGCGGAGATGGCCGCGCTGGCCCGCCGGCTGATGACGCCCACGACGTGCGACCACAACCTGCTGCGCCGGGCGCTCGAGGTCATCCCCGCGCCGGCGCTCGCCGACGGGCGCGATCGAACTTAACCAAGGTGGACGAAGGGGCGGCGCGAATCGCGGCAGCTGGTGCGGACCTTCAGGAGACCCGCCATGCACCACGCGACCGTCGATCCCGTTGCCGTCGATCCCGTTGCCGTCGAGCTCGTCCGCCCGCTCGACGTGATCCGCGAGGACATCGCCGAGACGGCCACGGCCTTCGACTGCGCGCTCGAGGAATGGTGGCTGGGCACCCAGAGCGACGCCGTGTGGGATCGCATCTGCGCGCTGCGCGCGGAGCTGGCCGAGCTGCACGAGGAGATCGCCGGCCAGCCGATGCCGTGAAGTGGTCTGGTCGCATCGCCGGACCTGGCCGGACGGTCGCGAGGACGACCGATCGGTGTGCTGCGAGGAGATCGCGGTCGGGCGGATCGAACGCATTCCGCACGGACCCTCCGAGGGGCGTTGGCAGTGGAGCTGCTACGCCGGCGGTCCAAGCACCAGCGGCACCGTCGAGACGAGAGACGAAGCCCTTGCGTGCGTGCGGGCGCACTGGCTCTCCCGAGACGAGGCTTGGCGCGCGCGGTGGATCGAGGACCGCCGCCGGCACGAGGCGGCGTCCTGGTTCCCGAGCCGTGGGGAGACCCAGCCGACGCCCGATGAGATCGACGCACGCGTGGCCGCTGCCCTCGCGCGCGTCCGCCGCCGGTTCGGCCTGAGCCTGAACGCAGAAAAGGCGCCCCGCGCGCCCGATCCCGAGGGACCGGACGGCGGGGCGCCGTGATCTGAAATGCAAGCGTCGCTGGGACGGTCAGCCGGGGCCGGCCCGCGGCGTCGGAAGGCGCACCGGCCGCGTGACCATCGTCGCCTCGCACAACCGGCCGACGACCTTGCCGCCGCGCACGATCGGAATGCAGGTCGAGGCGACCTCCAGTGCGACGCGCCCGCGCGGATCGATCGCCGAGCGCGCCTGACCCGTAAAGAGGACGAAGGCGAGCAGGCACACGCCGACCACCTGGAGGGCTGCCCAAGCGCAGGTGCGCCAGCGGTGCGGGTCGGGCTCGAACGTCATGACGGGCTCTCCGGTGCCGACACGACGGTCGTCGGGTAGCGGTACGGGGTGACCCAGAGCCGGTGGCAGCGGTAGCCGAGCTCGGCTTGGATCGTCAGCGGCGCCCGGGCGTCGGGCGGCAGATCGGCATACGAGGTGAGGTCGAAGGCCTCCGGCCGCGGTACGCGCGCGATCGGCGACTTGAACCGGAGCGGGTAGCCGTCGCCGTCCGCGTCGACCGCCCTGATCTCGCGCTGTACGGCGCGGCAGTCCCGCGCCTTACGGCCGCGCTGGTGGGAGACGATCCGGTTGCCCTCGATGCGGAACCGCACGTCGTGCTCGACGACGATGGGTGCGGCCCAAGCCTCGAGCTCGGGCAGCGCCGGCCAGACCATCATCAGGAAGGCGACGGGCGCGAGGGCGGCGAGCACGAGCGAGGGCAGGCGGTCGCGATGGCGGTAGGGCGCTCTAGACACCGGCGAACCCTCCGTCCATCGCGAACTTGACGATGCCGCCCAGGATGCCGCCGACCAGCAGCATTACCGCCCAGCGCACGTGGCCATTGATCCGCTCGATCGCCTTGTCGAGACGATCGAAGCGTTGGTCCATGTGCGCCTTGTCGCTGAGCGCGACGGCGGCGCTGGTCTCCAGCGTGGCGACCCGGCGCTCGAGCGCGCGCAGGTCGGCCGAGACGTCCGTCATGACGGAGCCTCCGTTCCGGTATCGCCGTCATCCTCGAGCGGCGCCAGCCAGTGCGCGGCCTCCGCGTCGATCGCATCGCGCTGCGCCTGGGTGACGCCGGCGACATCCTCGCCGCGCAGCAGCGCCTTGACGGTCGGCACGTCAGTGTCGCCGGCCTCGGCGAGCGACGACCAGACGCCGGGCTGGATCATGTCTTCGAGCGTCATGGCTCGTCCTTTCGCTTGTCGACGAGGGAGCGCAGCGCGCCGTAGCCGGTGATGAAGCCGAAGGCGCCGAGCGCCAGGGTCTGGACGAAGCCGGCGCCGGCGAAGAGCGCGAAGCCCTCGGGGTCGGTGAAGGCGAGGACGATCGCGGCGACCGCCATGACGATCAGCAGCACGACCATCGCGAGGCTGGCGAGCGGCCGCCAGATGCGTGTCAGGAGGCCGGGCGCCACCATCTCGGCGCGGACGGTCCGCCCGCGCTCCTCGGCCAGCCCGAGCTCGACGGCGGCCAGCTCCGTCTCCGTCGCGATCATCGCGCCTTCCAGGAGGTCGGGATCGTCGTCGGCAAGATCGGGCAGGGCCTCGGCCGGCACGCCGGCCTTGCGCGCGATGGCGTCGATCACGCCCTCGCCGATGTCGGCGGCCGTCCCGCCGACCTGCTGGCGCAAGATGCGCGCGAGCAGCGTCGCTCCGATCTCGGTGGCGATCGGGATCAGGATTGAGGTCAGGGACATGTCAGAGCCTGCGGGCGAGGGCGGCCAAGGAGGCGGCGATGTCGGCGCGGTAGCGCCAGGCGAGGTAGGCGAGCGTGGCCAGCACGACGGCGCCGCCGGCGAGCGCGATCCAGCCACCGAAACCCCAGCCTTCGGCCGCGACCATCGCCGCGCCGCCGCCCGCGATCACGCCTCCGGTCGCCGTCTTCGTTGCCGCGCTCGCGCGCTCTTCGGTGGGCGCGGGCGGTGCGGCGGGTTCCGCTTCGTCCAGCGCGTTCGAGAGGGCAGCGAACGTCTGCGGGCCGGCCTTACCGTCGACGCGAATGCCGGCGGCGGCCTGGAAGGCCTTGGTCGCCGTCTCGGTCTCGTGGCCGAAGACGCCATCCGCGCCGGTCGGCATCAGGGCGCCATGGCCGGCCGCGATCAGGTCGTCCTGGTAGCGGGCGACCGAGCCGCCCCCCTCGCCGCGCTCCAGCATGCCGTCGGCCATCGCGTCGTCGATCGCGACGATCTCGACCGGCGTAGGCCCGTCCTTGCGGGCGTTCGCGACGCCCTCGAACAGCTTGGCGGGATCGATTAGCACGCCGTCGATCGGCCGGCGCCGCGCGTTCGTGCGCCGGTAGAGCAGCATGCGCGAGAGTTTGCCGTAATCGCCACGCTCCAGGAGCGCGCGCTCGGCCTCGCGGCGGTGCGTTAGCCCCTTCATCACGCGCCCGCCAGCTTTGTTCCACAACAGGAGGCGCGGACCAGCAGCCTTCGCGCCGCTGCGGTTGAACCGCTTGGCGACGCTCGACCGGGCGAAGTTGGCAGGCCCCACGTTGTAACAGAACGAGACCAGCGCATCGAACTCGTGCTGGCACATTGGGCGCGTGATGACGCGCAGGACCGCCTGCTCGTACTGCGTCAGGTCGGCCGTAAAGATGGCCGCGATCCGCGCCAGCGACCAAGGCTGGCTGATCCAGCTCACCACCGGCGGCCCGGCGCGAAAGGTGTGGCCGATGCCCTGCGTCGGAACGCCGATGCCGTCGTCATAGGGCACGGTGACCGCCGCTTCGTCGCGGGCGATCGCCATGCGCCCCTTGAGGGAGGTGCGCATCGTCTGTCTCCGGTCGTGTTGGGGTGCAGCCTCAAAGGCCGCGTTCGTGGGCTCAGGGCCCGGTGACGATCAGCTCGCGCGCGGGCGTGCCCTTGCCGCCGCTGATCGAGTAGGTGAGCGACGCCTCGTCGAGCGCGAAGCCGGCGAAGGTCTCGCGCGTTTCGGGGCGATCGTTGATGGAGAGGATGAACCGCCCCTTCAGGCGGCGCAGCCGGTCCGCCATTTCGGCGTACATCGATCGCTCGAAGAGGCCGTCGCCGTAGTCCGTCTCGCCCCCGAAATACGGCGGGTCGAGATAGAACAGCATGCCCGGCCGGTCGTAGCGCTCGAGGAACCGCTGCCAGGGCAGCTGCTCGATGACCACGCCGGCCAGGCGCTCGTGCACGTCGGCCAGCACCGGCTCTAGCCGGGTCAGGTTGAAGCGCGCCGACTGGCTGGAATCGACGCCGAAGTTTCGGCCTGAGACTTTCCCGCCGAAGGCCAACTTCTGCAGGTAGACGAACCGCGCGGCGCGCTCGAGGTCCGTCAGGCTGTCCGCCGGCGTGGCGACCAGCCGCTCGTAGTGCGCCCGGCTCGTCACCTGGAAGCGCATCGTGTCCATCAGCTGCGGATAGTGCCGCTGAAGGATCCGGAAGAGGTTCGCCACGTCGCCCGCGAGGTCGTTAATGACCTCGACCTTCGGGCGTGCGCGGCGTTTCAGGAACACGCCGCCCATGCCGAGGAATACCTCGGCGTAGCCGGTATGCGGGGTCTGCTCGATCAGCGCGACGAGCCGCGCCGAGAGTCGGCGCTTGCCGCCTAGATAGGGTGCCGGCGGGCGCACCGGTGCAACTGGCTCGAGCCCATCATGTTCATCAAAGGTCAACGTTGCCGCGTGCCGAATCGCACGAACTTCGAGCGGCTCGGGTCAGCCGAGCCGGAGTGACGATTGCCCTGATCGTCCGACGGGACCCGAGTTGGTCCTTGGCCCGTCGCCGCCGGTAGACCGGCGGGCTTCGGCTCACTCGAGCCGTTTTCTTGATCGTGTTTTGACTTGGGACTTTCGTCCGCTAAGCGGCCAGCGGCGCCGTCTTCGCCGGCGTCGCCTTGAAGGTCTCCCCGGCCGGGCGGATCGTCAGGCCCGCGATCGTCGGCAGCGACGTGCCGGCGTCGAGCACCGCCTTGGCGATGACCGAGCGCTTGGTCCGGACGAAGCGCTCCGCGTCGAGCGTCTCGAGCGCGTCGAGCACCGCCGGCTCGTCCTCGGCCGAGATCTCGACGCGTGGCTGGCCCTTGCGCCAGGCAAGCGTGCCCGAGGGCAGCTTGACCGACGCCTTGTCGCCAGCGAGCTCGGGGCGATGCGTGTCGGCATAGGCCTGGATCTCGGCGAGGAGCGCCGCGTGACGGTCGGCCAGCGGCTGCACGAGCGAGGCGCCGGCGGCGGTCTCGCGTGCGACGCGCTCCTCGACCTCGGTCTCGATCGCGCGCATGTCGCGCTCCAGCTCGCCTAGGCGTGAGAGCGCAGCGACCAGCGCGTCTCGGCTGTCGATGGACGTCATGCCGTCCTCCTGTCTTTTGTGGTTCAGCCGCCGATTGCGCGCAGCAGCTCGAATTCGAGTCGCTCCAACACGGCCCGGTCGGCCGTGGTGAAGAAGGTCGAGGCGCTCTCGTCGCGCACCATTTCGACCGGGATCGCGGGGCCGTAGAGCACCTCAATCGGCAATCGGGCCCGCCCCTCGCGGCGGAACGCGTCCTGGCTGCCGTCGGGCATCGTTGCCAGGAACGCCCCGTCGAAGGTCGTGCGCCGTCCCCAGGGCGACGCTGTCACGCCGTCCGGCCCCTGGACCGGCGCGAACTCCTTCAGCGTCGTGTAGCTGTCGCGTCCGATGATGCGGAACTCGCCGGCGGCGAAGCGCCGCTGAGAAGAGAGCGCCTGCGACACCCGACGAGCTTTCAGGCCCGTCTGGGCGGCAACGGCCCGCTTGACGGCCGTGTTGACCTTGCCCCCGCCGTGCACGACCGCGCGGTACTGCGCGCGCTTGACCGTGGTCGGGTCCAGGCTGTCCATCAGCGCCTGCGCGGCGCGGGTGATCTGGCTGGCGTCATAGGAGAGCTCCACGGACCGGGCCTCAGCGCTCGTCGCGTCCGGCACCGCCGCCCGGGCGTTCCAGCGTCAGCGAGGCGACCCAGGCGCCGGAGCGGTCGATCGTGTCGTCGACGTTGGCGATCGTGTAGCGGCCGTTGCAGCCCGCACGGGCGCGCAAGAGGATGATCGAGCCCTCCGGCACGAGCCGCGCATCGCCCTCGCACGAGAGCGTGCCCTCGCCGGCCTTGGACTCGGCGTCCGTCGAGGAGGCGTCGGCCTCGTCCTTGGCCTGCGCACCATCGGCCCGCGCGGGCGTCGTCTTGCGGGTGGCCTGGCCGGCCTCGTCCGCTTGGTCGCCTTTCGCGTCGGCCGTCTCGCGCTTCCACTCCGCGGCGTCCCGGTCGAACCAGGCGGTCTCGTGCTTGGCGAACGGCCAGCGGTCGAGCGTCGGGATGATGTCCCAGTCGTAGAGGTTCTCGCCCGCGCGCACGACGTAGGTCGGCAGGGCCGATCCGCCGGGCGTCCGGTCCCGGTTGCGCCGGCCGAGGATCGCGACGTCGTCCTCGACCTTGAAGAGCCCGCCGACCTCGGAGGCGATGCGCGTACCGAAGGCAAGGAAGGACTCGGCGTCCATCGCCTCGTAGGCCCGCGTGATCTTGGCCAGCTCCTCGTCCACCAGCACGTCGCTGATGCCCGCCAGCTCTCCGGCCTCGCGCAGGATCGTCTCGAGGTCCTTGTCGTCCCAGTCCTTGGCCTGCCGCTCGACGAGCTTGCCGTCCATCGGCGTCGCCTTGGCATGGATGGTTAGGACTCGCCCGGCGCGGCCGCCCGAGCTGCGCGGCTCGTCGGTCCGCCCGCGAAAGCGACGCTGCAGCGGGCCGGGCCCGCGCCCGACGTAGATCTCCAACAGCGAGCGCTTGGGCGGCAGCCGCGCCCGCTCGTAGGTGTCGTCGAGCGTGATGTCGGCCGTGTCGCTGTTCGGGTCGCGCGATTTCGAGATCTTGGCGTCCACCAGGAAGGGCCGCAGCCCCTTGGTGACGTCCTGCCCGTTCACGACGACGCGCAGGCGCGTGCGCTCGCTCACCGGCCGGGCTCGCGCGACCAGAGATCGACGACGTCGGCGAAGACGACCTCGTCCGGGTCCGGCGCGGGCGCGAGGCGCAGGCGGGTCCCGGCCGGCAGGTGCGGACCGAGATCGGCGAGCCCCGGGTTCAGCCGGTAGGTCTCGGCGATCGTCTCGGACGTCGCGCCGCGATCCCGCTTGAAGAGGAGGTCGTGCACCGTCAGCCCGTCGGCCGACACCGTCACGACGTCGGGATCGTAGGCGTCCATCAGGTCAGCCCGAACGCGGCGAACAGGTCCATCACCTGCATGATCGAGTTGGCCGAGGACGGCGCCTCGGTCTCGACGGCCGCGATCTCGATGTCGATCACCTGGCCAAGGCCGTCCGGCGAGAGCTTGGAATGGCCGCGCTCGAAGCCGTCGACGGCGAACCAGCCGAGCGGCGTGCGCCCGCCATTGCGGCTGACGAACATCGGCAGCCCCTTGCGGCGCGCGGCGTCGAATGCGTCGAGCTTGTCCGGCCCGCCGAACATGCGCGGCCAGCACCAGCACGAGAGCTTGAGCGTGTTCTCGCCCTCGCCGGTGTGCTCGATCAGGGTCGGGCCCTGGAAGATCGGCTTGCGGGCGTGCTCGGTCTCGCCGCTAAACTGCACGGCGTGCACGTTCACGGGCCGGACCTGAAGCGGCAGCGGACCGACGCGGTAGAGCGTGCGCGCCACTTACGGCCCTCCGTCCTGGTAGGCGTTGCGGATCGCCCGCTGCGTCGCCGCCCCCGTGGCCGCGCCGATCGCGGCCGGATCGGCCTGCGTCTTCACGTTCACAGTGACGTTGACCGGTGCCACGACCGGCGTCGGGTTCGTCACCCGAACGTCCTGGGTGCCGCTCGGCTGCGTCGCGACCGCGCCGTTCACCGTGACGGTGCGCACCCGCGTCGCCTCGGCATTCACGGCCTGGGTGACCTGCGCGAAGGCGTTGTCGTTGGCCGCGCCTGCCCCGCCGAGCACGCCGGCGGACGGGCTGATGGCGGTCAGCCGATCGACGGCGCTGTCGAGCCGACCGACGATGCTCGCGGCCATCTCCTCGACGCTGGCCGCCGCGCTATCGGCGACCGGGCCGGGCTCGCGGCCGTGTCGCTGTTGGAAGAGCTCGGCGAGCCGCGCCGTCGTGTCCGCGTTCGTGCGGTAGGCGTGGATGAGGTCCTTGTAGCCCTGCTCGGCCTTGATGCGGGCCATGCCGTCTACGATGCGGCCGGCGAACTCGTCGAGGAGCGCTGCCTCGACCTCGTCGCGCGGCTTGCGAACGGTCGCGAGATAGCCCCTCGGGTTCTCGTCGACGTCCGGGATCTGCTCGGCCTGCTCGACGCTCGTCTTCAAGACCACGATCGTAGCCGCGGCCGCCGCGCCGTAGGCGCCCAGCCGGCCGAGGCCGGCCACCGCCGGCGGGATGCGCCCCCGTGTGCCCGCCTTGCGCGATGTCTTGCCACCGCCGATCGCGTCGGTGGCGGCGTCGGCGGCCGAGACGAGACCGAGCGCGATCGTCGCCTTGCGTAGCGCGGCCGCGAAGGACAGGAGCCGGCCGCCGATCCACATCAGCGGCATCAGCGCGAGGCCCAGCGCCGCGGCGTAGGTCCCGAACTCGATGATCCTGGGGTTCGTCTCGGCCAGCGCGTTGACCAGCTCGGTCAGCGCTTCGGCGATATTGGCCACCGCGTCGTCGACGCCGCTGTCGAAGATCGCCCGCACCAAGGCGTCGATCGCCGACTCTAGGCGCTTCAGGTCGCCGACCATGTCCGACATGATGATGCCGGCGGCGCGCTCGGTGGACCCCGGCGCGTCGGTCGTCAGGCGCTCCATGAAGGCGCCGGGGGCGATGCCGGCCGTCGGGTCGTTCGGGTCACGCCCGACCATCAGGCTGTTGATGCGCCCGCCCTGCCGCTGGTCGAAGATGTGCGGCATGTAGGCGGTCGGGTTGCCGCCGGTCGCTGCGAACAGGTCCTCGAAGAAGCCCTGAAGGTCCATCTTCTCGATGCCGGACAGCAGCGCCGCCGAGACTTGCCGGCGGATCTCGGCCTTGCCGAGGACCGACCCGTCGCCGAGCCCGTTCTCGATCGTCTCGGCGATCTGTTCTATCAGCGCGCCGCCGGTCTCGCCGCCGGCCAGGGCGGCCTCGATGTCCGCCTCCATCCCGGCATAGCCCGTGCCGCCGGTGCGAAGCGAAGCGGCAACGGACGATCCCGTGAGCGGCGTCGAGCGGCTGTAGTAGTCCTCGAAATCCATGCCCAGCGTGGCGAGCGCCGAGCGCGCGCCCTTGGTGGGCTTGATCAGCCGCACGATCGCCGAGCGCATCGCGACGCCGGCCTCGTTTCCTCGGATGCCATTCGTCGCCATCACGCCGAACCAGCCGGCCAGCTGCTCGATCTCGATGCCGAGCTGCCCGGCGAAGGGTGCGGAATACTTGAAGGCCTCGCCGAGCTGGCGGACGTTCGTGTTGGAGTTCGCGGCCGTGTAGTTCAGCACGTCGTTGACGCGCGCCAGCGAGGCCGCGACCTGGTCGGTCGTCTCCATCGGCAGGCGCATCGCGGTCATCACGTTCGTCGCGATGTCGGCCGCTTCCGAGATCGCGAGGTCACCGGCCGAGGCCAGATCGACGGTGCCGGGCATCGCGCCCATGACCTGGGCCGGCGTCAGGCCGGCGCTGGCGAGCTCGAACGCCCCGCCCATGACGTTCGTCGCCGTCCAGGGGCGCGTCTGGGCGGTGTCGATCGCCATCTGGCGAAGGGGCTCGAACTCGTCGACGGTGAACTCGCGCTGGCCGGACAGCTTGGCGCGCGTCCGGTTCGACATGAGCTGGAAGTTGTATTCCGAACCGATCGCGCGCGCCGCGCCGTAGCCGGCCACAACGCCGGTCGCGGTGCCGGTTCGCCCCGCATCGCCGACCCGCCGTCCGGCGCGGCCGACGCCCTCGGCCCGGTTCGTCGCTCGGGTGCGGCGCTCCAGGTTCTCGCGTGCGCGGTCGCGATCGCGAAGGATGCCATCGGCATCGCCGACCCGAATACCCTTGGCGTTCAGCTTGCCGATCTCGCCGCGCATGCGGCCGAGCTGGGTGGCGAAGACGTCGGCCGTCTTCTTCACCTTCGTCTCGGCCTGGGTGAGATCGGCCCGCAGGCGGTCGAGGTTCGCCCCGTCCGCCTTCTCGATCGCGGCCTTCAGCTCGCCGACCTTACGGCGGGACTGGTCGAGCGACGTGCGCGTCTGCTGCAGCTGGCCGCGCAGCTTGGCGTAGCCGTCCAGGGCCTTCGCCTTGGCGTTCAGGTCCTTCAGCTTGCGCGCGTGCGCGTCCAGCGCGCCGTTCGTCTTGCCGAGCGGCCCGGTCAGCTGATCGCGCAGCCGGACGATCAGCTCGGCTACGAGTTCGCGCTTGCCCATCGCTCGGGGTCCGTTCTAGCCAGCGGCCTCGCGCGCGAGCTCGCACGCGACCGGGTACCAGCGCAGGGCGCGCGAGATCGGCCAGGCCTCGACCTGCGCGACCGACTCGCCGAGATGGCGGGCCAGCCGCCCGGCCATCAGCATCACGGCTTCACGTCGTCCGATGTCGGCGCGTCCGCGATCCCGCCGAGCATCGCCAGCAGCGCGACCGAATCGAGCTGCGGCTGGCGGCCGGTTAAAGGGCCCGCCTTCTCGCGGATCGCCTCCATGTCGCCGGCCCAGACCTCGGCCTGGAACTCGTCGGGGTCCATGCCGCACATCAGGGCGTACAGCGCGGAATCGACGTCCTCGGCGTTGCCGCGGTCGCAGGTCGCGATCACCTGCCCGACCGTGGCCGGCCGGAAGGTGAGCTCGGCCACCGCCTTGCCGTCCTTGGTGACGGGCTTGCGCAGGGGCACGGTCACCGGCGCGAGCGCGTCGGGCTCGGCCGGCTTGGGCGTATCGGTCATGACGGTTCCCGGATTGACGAGGCGAACGGGCGGCGGATAGCCGCTAGAGCAGGTTCAGGATCGCGGCGCGCTCGCCGTAGACCCGGCGGCCGCCGATGATCAGGCTGTCGGGATCGTCGAAATCCCAGGCCATCACGACCTTCTCGCCCTCCTTCACGACGTAGCGCAGCACCTCGTTGATGCCGTAGTCGCAGCCGGCGAGCTCGCCCTTGCGGAAGGCCTCGTGCTTGATCGAGCCCAGCATGCCCTCAATCGTGACCATGCGGCGCACCTCGCGGCCGGTGCGCAGGTCCGCGACGACGCCGTAGTAGGTGAAGGTGTCGCGCTGGAAGAGCAGACCCTCCATCTCGGCGTCGGTGCCCTTCAGCTTCACGCCGGCGACCAGCTTCTCGATATGCGTCGAGGCCTCGATCGCGACCGGCGAGCCGCCCGGCGCGAAATCCGAGAAGGCAACGGCGAGCTCGGGGAACATCGCCTCGTCGATCGTGTTCCAGCGCCCCTTGTCCGGATACCGGTCGGCGAAGAACGACACGTCGGTCATTCGGAAGAATTCTCTCTTGGCGGCCATCGCGGCACCTCAAAGCTGGACCCGGCCGCGCAATGGCGGCGGGGTCGAAGGGAAGGAAGGGAAGCGGGCGGCGCGGCTTAGAAGGGGCGGCCCGAGCCGGCGAGCGCCAGGCCGTCGTTGAGCCGCTGGCGCGCCTCTTCGAGCGTAGTGGTGAGCGAGGCGCGGTAGGGCGAGTGGATGAGCCGGCCGCGCTTGAAGACGGGGAACGGCTGGGCCTTGAAGGCCACCGTGAGCTCGCCCTGCGCCAGGTCCTCGACGGCGTTGCGATCGACCGGGATGTCGACCTCGAAGCCGGCGATGTGGCCCTCGTTCTTCACCTTGCGCAGGATCTTCTCGACCGTGCGGGCGTAGGCGACCATCACGTGGCCGGTCAGGTTGTACTGGCCGAGGAAGGCGCGCAGCGTCTTCAGGTTGGTGATCTCGATCCAGTCGCGGCCGCGCTGGACGTTGTAGAGCTCGCGCTCCTTGTCGTCCGACGTGGTGTCCGTGACGATCAGGCGGATGCCGTTGTCGGCCGGAGCCGCGTCGACGCCGAGCGCGCCGCGCACCACGACGCCCATGCCGGCGGCGAGGATCTGCTGGCCCTCGGTCGCGCCCTCGTTCAGCAGGAACTCCATCTCGCGGCCAGGCGCGGTGGCGTCCCAGACGTCGCGGTTGGCGATCGAGTGGAACGGGAAGCCGCCCTTCTCGGTGTCGACCCGGATCTGCATGCCGACCGCGCGCGCCGAGGTCGGCGCCAGCACGCGGTCCTGGCCGGTGCCGACGTAGATCGCGGTCTCGATCGGCACGAGCCGCTCGGAGGCGGGCAGCGTCTCGTACCAGCCGGTCGCGTCGCCCTTCGTGGAGTTGGGGCCGTCGATGAAGGCCGTCGCGGTGAGCGCGCCGAGCAGGCCCGGCAGGCCGGCGACGACGGCGTTCGTGTCGGTCGGCAGGCTGGCCTGGCTGGTGTAGCCCGGCACCGAGATGAGGCGCGGGGTAACCTCCAAGAGCTGCGGCGCGCGGCGCAGGGCGTGGATGCCGGTCTGAAGCGCCTGGTCGCCGGCGAGGCTCGCCACCGTCTCCAAGATCTTCGTGTCGGGATCGGCCGACGTACCCTCGGGCGCCACCGTGATGACGACGTCGGCCGCCGTGGTCTCGATGTTGCCGTTGATCGCGTCGAGCGCGTCCTGGGCCGTGCCGGCGGCGCCGAGCGAGGTGTAGAAGTCCGCGTCCATCGCGTTGACGCGATAGGGCGTGTGGTATTCGATCCCGCCCGCCTTGTCGGGCGCCGTCACGACGAGGCCGCCCGTCGACATCTCGGCGGTGGTGGGGATCAGCGACTGGAGGTTTTCCCAGAGGTGATAGAGGCCGAACTCCGGCGTGGTGGACATGGCGAACTCCGAAGGTTGAGGCGCGCACGCGCCGGCGACGCCCGGCCGCCGGCCGGAACGAAAAAGCCCCGCTCGAGGGCGGGGCTGAACGAAGGGTCTAGGGTCGGCGCGAGGCCGGTTGGGTCAGGCTCTCTGGCGGCGCCGTGTTCGGCGGAACGCCCAGCCGAACGCGCAGACGCCGGCGAACATCACGAGCGCCATCGCCGGCCAGACCTCGGCGACGCAGGCCGCCAGCTCCAGGTCGGCCGCGAGCCGCGTCACGTCCGGATCGGCATAGGCCCGGTCGTGCTGGGCGCAACAGGCCGACCAGTCCCGTCCGGCCAGGCGATCCGGCCAGAGGGTGCAATGGTCGGCCGACATGTCAGGCTGTCGCGACGTCGTTAGGGACGAGCTGATCGGCTAGCGCGGCGCCGCGCGCACGCAGGGTCTCCACTGCCGTTGCCAGTGCGGCTGGCGTGTCCAGGTCTGGCGATAGGAGCGCCTCGGCTTCTTCTCGCAGGTCCACGGCTGCGGCCACGATGTTGCGGAACTGCGCGGCCCGGTAGAGGACGCGCTGCGCCTGCTCCTCGGGCGTGCGGTCCTTACGGACCGCGATCTGCGGCACGAGCGCGTCGGGTGGCAAGACCTCCCCCGCTTCGATACGGCGCGCCTCGGCCTCCTGCGTAGCCCAAGACAGGCTCTCGGCGTGGCTGTACGCATCCGTCACGCGGGCGGTAATGGCATTCCCGGCGGCCATCATCTCTGCATGGGCCAGACGCCGCGCCTCTGCCATCCGCTCGGCGTCGATGGGCACGCGGACCACGCGGTCCCCAGCGTCGAGCGTCGGCGCGTCGATCCCATCCGTCTCGTGTAGGGGCCACCACGCTTGCCCCTGCGCCACTTCTGGCACGGGGTCGAGGTGCGCGGCGGGATCGGCCAGCACTTCGGGGGCGAGACCGCGCAATTCGGGTGGTACGTCCCACGGCTCGGGGGCGAGCATCATCGTGGCGGTGTCGATTGCGGCGTAAGTCACTATGCGATGCCCCACTTTGTCATAAGATAGTCGGTGATGCGTTGGCGGGTTAGGTCGTCCACGACGCCGGAGATCATGATCACTTCTGCAATCCGCATGGTCGGGCAGTCGCGGTCGTTGAAGACGCCGAAGCTATTCAGTGCGAGCGTGGATGCGCTAAAGTTTGATCCGAGCTGCACGCCGTTCCGCCAGAAACGGCCAGTGGCGCCGGCCTGGTCGAAATGCAGGATGTGCGGCGCCGTAATGAAGGTTGCGTTGTTCGTGCGCCAAGACCCGTTGTAGACGTTGATCACATTTGGCTGGTCAGACCCGTAGATGACGCGATTGCCGCCACCGTCGTTGGTGTCGAACATGTAGTTGAGGGAGTTCATCGCAGTCCCGAAGCTCACTGCGAAGAACGTACTGAGACCTGCGCTCGACGTAGACAATGGCCACGTCCGCAGTTGTCTGCCACCGGCGAAGTTCATGCAGGGCTTGCTGAGAAACCCTGAGGCTTCATAGAGGGGGCGGATAGAGTTCCAGTAGGCCGTGCCCGCCCCGGTGGGGTCGGCGATGCTGTCTACCTGATTGCCCGATACAATCGTCAGCGTATCAGCGTTCGCGGCATCGAGCCACAAGACACGCTCGGGGCCGAGCTTGGCCGGGGTCCAGGAGAGGCCGCGCACGTTCGGGAGCCGGCGCCGCTCCCCAAGCCCTGCCCCCAGCCGACGCTCCATGCCGCCGCGCAAGCGTCCCGCCCCGCGTGCGAGCGGACCACCTAGCATCAGTAGTCCGCCCCCTCACGGCGCCACACGAAACCAGACGCGAGCGCAACGGTCGTGCCGACATAGAGCGTCTCGCCGGCTTCCAGTCGCATGGGGTTGTCCTTGCTGATCGCATCACCGTTCGGCATCGCGAGGGGTAGCGCAGTCGGCACGCCAGTCGTGGCGTTGACCGTCTGCGCGGCGATCTCGATCGACCCGACGAGGCGTTTGGTCGTGCCGCCGTCAGGTGAGGACCAGACATGGCCGACCGTGGCGGAGCATGTCGCGCGGGGGATCAGGGACAGGTGCCACAGCTCGGCGCCATCAGCGCCGGCTGCGGCCCCCAGCGCAACGGTGTTGGCAGGCGCATCGTCGGCATAGGTTGCGGCGGCCGTGGTGACGGCGGTGGCGGTGCGAAGCGTCTGCGGGAATACCGCATCGTGAGTGACGGCCATGGATCGGTCCTTAGGTCAGGGTGTAGGCGTGCACGCGGCGGCGAGCGTAGAGGCGGGTGGCCTCGTCGGCGGTGTCCACCTGCTCGTCCGTATACGAGCCATCCGCAACGACCTGAGCCGCAGCCGCCGCATCCGTCGCCGCCTGGGTCGCTTCAATCGCACCCGCCAGCACCTCTGCGACCTGCTGTTGGCTCTGGTCGAGCACCGACTGCGCGATCGTTGCGCCGTCCGCCGCGATCTGGTCGTAGAGCGCCTGAGTGTTGGCCAGCGTCTGATTCACCTGCGCGATGGCAGGCGTCAGCACGCTGTTGATGCGGTTCAGCGCGACGTCGCTGGCGGTGGCGTAGGCCGCCTCCAGCCCGCCCTTCAGGACCTGCAGCTCGCGGATGCGCTCGTCGAGCGCGCGCAGCAGCTCGTTGACCTCGACCGAGCCCCACGGCTGCCCGGGGGCCTTGCCGTAGAGCTCGACCAGCGGTCGCGACGTCTCGGTCATCGGCGTTAGACCGAAGAGCGGGCGTTGTTGTAGCGATAGGCCACCCGGTAGGGCACGACCTCGCTCGTCAGGCTGCCGGTGATCTTGATCCGGTAGGTCTGCGACGCCGCCGTCAGGTCGAACTCCATGACCCGCAGCACGCCATCGGGCAGGACCTGGTCGACCGTGGTGGTCGGCGTGTCTGTGTTGCTGCCCGACAGGATCTCGACCGCGACGTCGTGCACGCTGTCGTCGAAGGCGTCGAGCCGCAGCTCGATTCGCACCGTGTCGACGGCGGTGCCGGCGTCGAGCTCGTCGCTGACATGCACCAGCGAGGCGCCCAGCCGCTTGAAGGTGACCGTGCTGGTGGCGAGCTTGATGGCCGGCATCGCCTCGCGCGTGCCGACCATGACCATGCGCACCGGCAGGGTCTCGGGCTTGGCGGCCAGCAGATGCGTGCCGCTCACCTCGGCGAGCCGGTTCCAGCGGCCGTTCGGCGCCTGGACCTCGAAGTAGAGCTCGGTCCCCTCGGGCGCCAGCTCGTCGCTCAGCACGTCGATGTCCGTCGTGCCGCCGCTCAGCGTCACCGTGTTCAGCGGCACGACCACGTAGGGGTTGTCGAACTCGGCGAACACGATGTCGAAGATCATGTCCTTGCCGATGTCCGGCACGAAGACGTTGCCATCCGAGAAGAACAACGAGCCGTTGGTCAGCGCGTTGTTGGTGCGGCAGGCGATCGCGAAGTCGCCCTCCGAGACCAGGATCAGGCCATAGCGCTTGCCGGCCTCGAGGAAGGCCGGTTCCAGGACGCAGGGCGTCCGGTTGTCGGTGAAGTCCGCCCCGTCCGCCTCGTTGCCGACCGCGACGCCGGCCGCGATCGTGCCGCGGCTGACGATCTTGGACGGGTCGGGCTCGCCGTTCGGCGCCTCGCAGACGAACACCTTGATCGCGTGATTGGCGACCACGTAGCGGAAGCGCACGTTCAGCTTCAGAAGCCAGCCGGCCTGCGCGTTCAGGAATGTCTGGCCAAGTGCGTAGCCCGACGCCGTCTCCGTCGAGGGATACGGCGCACCGGTGAAATAGTTGATCTTGTCGTCCCAGAACTGCCGCAGGCGGTAGTAGGTGACGCCGCCCTCGGTCCACTCGTCGGTGACCGCCCAGGTCTCGTCGTCGCGCGCCAGCACGCCGGTCAGGTAGTTGAACCGGTACTGCGCCTCGTACCAGAAGTGCGACTGCGAGGAGACGACCTGGCTGGTGCCCCAGCGGCGCCGGCGGCGCGCGCCCGGATAGATCGTGAAGCTGGTGTTCGCGTACTGGTAGGACGCGAGGTTGACCGAGATGTCGGTGATGCCGTCGACGTTAAGCCGCTTGACCTCCGAGTAGCGTGGCAGCGTCCAGGTCCCGTTCTGGCGCACGAACGGATCGGACGGGTTCTGGAGCGCGAGCTGCTCTTCACGAGTGGCGGCCCAGGGGAAGCACAGCCCCTCCTCGATGCGCGCGTTGTAGCCGGTCTGGGCGGCGTCGCTTTCCGCGTCGGTCAGGAAGCGGTCGAACCCCCAGAGGGCGGCCTCGCGGTCGAGACCGAGCCGGTCCTCGACCTCGGCCATGGCGCGAAAGAGCTGCGCGATGCCGCCGGGGTTCACGTCCTTGATCGACGCCTTCACGCCGCCGAGGTCGGTCGCCAGCGTATCGAGCCGCGAGCCGACGCTGACGCGGAATTCGTCGAGCACCTTCACCTTGCCGTTCACGACCGCCAGGTTCGGCAGCCGGAACTCCTCGGCCAGCGCGATGTTCTCGATGCCCGACGTCGTCAGCGTGACGTAGGCGATCGGCACGTAGTTCGGATCGACCGTCGGTCGCGCCGGGGTCGCGCTCTCGGCGCCCTCGACGACGTCGACATGGACTTGGCGCAGCTTCTGCGTCGCCACGTTCTGGGGCTCCTTCAGGCCCGTGGTCTGGTTCTTGAACGAGCGCGGCTCGATCGCCGTATCCTCGAGCGTGCCAAAGGCAATGATCGCCACGATCTTGCGCGCGGCCGCCGGCAGGCGGGTGACGAGGTCGATGTCGTCCTGCGGCAGGTTCGGGTTTCCATAGAACACGCCGGCCCGGTACATCCGCCCGATGACGACGCGCGCGACCGTCGTGGTGTGCTTCGTGACGCCGAAGCCGGCCCAGCCGCGGTTGGCCTCGATGGCGTCCTTGACCAGCGCGTCGACCGCCTCCTGCCCGAACAGGCCGATATTGTTGATGTCCTGCGCGGCCGAATACTGATGCGGCTGGACGGGAACGATGCGCATGTCAGAACCTCTCGATCATCTGGCCAAGGCGGATCGAGCCGTCCAAGGGCCAAGGGTCGCCGAGACGGATCGGCGAGAAGCTGGTGGAGTCGACGACGATGACGTCGGTGTCGCCCTGGGCACGCCGGATCGCTTCCAACGCGCGCTCGAGCCGGGGTTGGGCGAGGTCGACGAAGTATCCCTCGTCGTCGTCGTAGACCTCAGGCCCGCCGTCCGCCGGTTCGGTCAGGTCGACCTTCAGGATCGCGTGGTAGGGCGGCAGCCCGTAAAGGTGGTCGTCGAGGTCGTAGCCGCCCTCGAGATCGGGGACCGGCACGCTCGGATCGAGCAGGTAGACCCGGTGATAGACGTGGTCGCCCGCGTCATCGACGCCGAAGAGCAGCCCCTCGTCCCAGGCGGTGTCGTCCTCAACGAAGGTGTCGTCCGCGCGGGTCGCCACGGCCTCGAAGACGTCCTCGTAGCGCACGTCGATCGGCGTCAGCGCCGGCGTGAGCCGCGTGACCGTCTGCTCGGACGTGATCTCCATCGAGGCGCTCGCCAGATGCGCGGTGTAGATCAGCGCCCGCTCGTCCTCGGCGTCGAGCAACGGCGTCTCGAACGGTCCATCGACGTTGTAGGCGTTGCTCGGCTCGGCCGGCATCGCGACCTGGACGCGCTCCAGGCGGCGCACCTCGTCCGCCGAGTAGGTGACGTCCAGGAGCCGCAGCGGCTCTTCCTGCCCGCGGCGCCAGATGAAGGCGCGCGTGCCGTTGAAGCCCGGCGCCGGGTCGATCCCGAGCGACGTGTCGTCGTCAAGGACCGCGTCGTCGTCGTAGAAGCCTTCGGCCTCCTCGACTGGCGCGGTCTCGCGGTAGCGATAGAGCCGCATCTGCGGCATCAGCGCCAGCCAATCGGCCCGGGCCTGGCCCGTCAGCACCTCGCCGTAGGTCCCCTCTTGGGGCGGCAGGACCGCGTCGACGAGCGGCACGTCGACGAGCTCGAGATAGCCGCGGAACCCCGCGACCGTGCCCTTGAGCTTTTTCAGCCGCGGGAAGTCCCGGATTGCCTTGCGCTTCCGGGCCTCGGGCCAGTCGTCGTACCAGAGATCGACGCCGACATGGTTGGCCAGCCAGGACAGCATGTGCGCCGGGCAGCGATCCCAAGCGAAAACGTCGTTGACGACGCCGACGTCGATGCCGTCCCAACGCTCGCCGCTTGTCACCTCGACGGCTTTCATGGCCGGCGTGGCGTTCTCCTTGACCAGGAGCGTCTGGGTGAGCGTCTGGGTGTCAGCCATCGGTCCGCGCGGCCGTCACCGTGATCGCCTCGCAATAGGCCAGCTCGCCGTTCTCGACGGCGATGTCGCCGGTCAGCGACGCGAACGAGAAGCGCTCGGCTCCGGGGACCATCGCCGCGTCGTGCGCCGCCGACAGCGGGACGTCGCGATGCGGCGCATGGCGCTCGGCCGCGAAGGCGGCGAGGTCCGTCTCCGAGGCCCTGACCAGGATCGACGGGTCGGGCCCGGGCCGGTGATAGACCGTCCCGACGAGCGCGTAGCGCACGATCCGCACGGCCTGGACCGCGATCACGTCGGTCGCCTGCCGGACGTTCTCCTGCAGCATGTGCTCCGAGACGGCTTGGACGAGCGCCGCGCTTGGCTCGCCGGTCTCGGTGGTCGCCTGGATGGCGAGGCGCACCGTCGGCTCGAGCGGGTTCGAGCGATCGACCCAGGCGCCGACATCGGCCACCTCGATCGACGCGCGCAGCGCCTCGGCACGGTAGCCGCTCAGGCGACCGCCGGACCGGTTCTGCGCTTCGAGCTGCGCGCGGAGGCGATACCGGTCGTCGGTCTCGCCGGCCATACGCTCCACGCCGTGCAGCGTGTAGGCGACCTGGTCGAGATCGCCCCTGATCGCCTTGGCCAGCAGGTTGCCCGCGATCCGGTCGTTGATCGCGCTCTTGATCTCGGTCTCTCGGTAGTTGTCCGCTTGGTGGATGATGACCGCCGGGTCGAACTCCAGGTCCTCGACGTCCCAGGTGATGTCGGCGTCGGCGAAGGCCTGCCCAAGCCGGGCGATGCGGGCCGCGAGATCGGCCTCGAGGTCGAGCGTCAGGGTCGTCGGCGGCGGCAACCTCGATAGGTCCAGCGCCTCGGCGACGACGGTGCGGCTCAACGAATTCGTCCTTGGTTCAGATCGCGCGTGTCGCGACGGCCCAGACGCCGGTGCGCCGGGCCAGAAGCAGGTCTCGGGTCGCCATCACGCGGAAGTCGCCCTTGTGCGCGCGGGGCATGAAGTCGCCCGCGAAGATCAGGTCGATGTCGCCGTCCGGCGCATCCTCGAGCCGCGCGATGTCCGTGGTCGTGACGCGAAAGCGCGGCTCCCAGAGCGCGATCGCCATGCAGGCGAGGTGAAAGAACAGCTCGATCGTCGCCGGCGACAGGTTCTCGCCAAGCAGCCGGGACGTCAGCGAGCCGACATAGCCGCGCGTCACGCGGGGCCCGAGCGGCGTCGTCAGGATCAAGTCGATCGACTGCTGGGTGTGCGCCCAGGGGTCGATCGGTTGCAGCGTCGCCGCGTCAATCCCGGACACGGGCACGCCTTCCGGCCGCTTCGACGAGGCCGAGCCGCAAGAGCGGCGCCGCCTGGCGATGCGTCAGGCGCAGGCAACGCCCGCGATGGGCGACGCCGTAGAGGGTCGCCGGCGCGCGCGTCGTTGGGCGCCACCAAGGCTGAGGCGCGCTCGGCTCGGGCGGGGTCTCGGTGCGCTGCGGCATGTCAGATGCTCGAGGTGACGTCCGAGCACGTCACGATGGGGTGGAGGCCTTTCGAGGACCCGTATGAGACGAAGACGAGATCGCCCTTGCGCGCGACGCCCGGCCCGCCCTGGCCGCCGAGGAACACCGCGCCCGCGTTGTCCTCGATGATGTTGGCCCGCTCGGTACGGGTCGGCGTCTCGGTCAGGATCTCGTCGGTGCGCATCGTCTCGCGCGAGGCGCCGTAGTCCGCCACGTCCTCGTCGCCGCGTGGTGTCGGCTTGCCGTAGATGCCCGAGAACCCGCCGACCATCGCGAAGGCGCGGCGCGCGTCCCCGTTGGGCCGAAAGACGGTCACGATCTCCCGCTCGGCCAGGGGTGCGAAGCGGCGGACCGAGCCGGCCTGCGTCATAACCGGCATCTTCGGGCTCTTCACACCGTTGAGGTCCGCGCGGACCCAGCCCTCCTCGTTGTTCGCCTCGACCACAGGGCCGTGGCTGATCATGTTCGCAAGCCGCCATTCGAGCAGCGCGATGCGCCGGGCCTGCTCGGCGATCAGCCGGTCCAGGGTCACGGTGCCGGCTCCACGGTGTCGTCTTCGAGGGTGACGCTCGTGAAGAGGGCGGCCAATGCCGGTCCGATGTCGAGCATCTCGCGACCTAGCCCGCCGGCATCGCCGCGCATCGCCTCGACGAGACCGTCGTCGAGCTCGCCCGAGCCCGTGAGGACAAGGCGCAGGTTGCGCCCCATGGCCCCGAGCACCGGGTCGGCCTCGAGCGCCGCGAGCACGTCCTCGATGACGCCCGAGGGCGCCTCGCCGACGACGGGCTCGTGAATCGTGTCCAGGTGGACGGTGAGCTGCGCGGCCGCGCGGCGGACGCCCTTCTCCTGGTTGCCGGCCCGCACGAGCTTGGGCTTGCCAAGGCCGGACGGCGACAGGCGGCGCAGCAGCTCGGCCCAGGGGTCGCTCGTGTCGCGCAGGGCCGCCAGCAACTGCGCGCCCAGCACGTTCAGGAGGAACTCCAGGCCGGTCGAGGTCACCGCGATGTCGCGCACCACGTGGGGCGTCTCGGCCCCCTGGGTCTCGAACAGGCTGGTGACCATGTATTCGATGGTCAGGCTGGGCTTCAGGTCGCCCTCGCGCAGATCCGTGCCGGTGGCCGCGTCGGTGAAGACGACGATCACCGCCTTGTCGCGCTCGTCCCCGTCGTCGATCTCCAGTCGGCTGTCGCCGACATTGTCGCCGGCCAGCGTCCGCCCGAGCAACGCCCTCCAGGCGACGAGTCGCACCAAGGCCTGGACGATCATGTCCCGCCTCCCAGCGGCGTGACGGCGATCAGCACCCGTGCGACCTCGTCGTCATGCGCCCGCTTCACCGCCCAGCGTGCGCCGTCGGCCGTCTCGATGCGATCGCCCGGCCGCGGCAGTCGGGCCGTCGCGAAGGCGTCCCGCTCGGCGCGCAGCACGACGTCGCTCTCGTTCCAGATGGACTCGAACAGCGTCTCGCGCCGCTCGCCCTCGCCGCGCCGCTCGACATCCTCGTCGTGGCGGACGAGTACGAGCGCCAGCGGCGGATGGCCCTGGTCGGGGCCGGCGGCGTTGTGCGCGTCGCCGTTCGCCATGAACGTGATCGTCCCGGTCTCGGCATAGACCCGGTCGATCGCACGGGTGGCGACGCGCGCGAGGCGCCGACGCAACGACATGACGGGACCAGTTGTTGGCCGGGCCTAGTTGTTGACCGTCAACTTGACGTCGA
Source organism: uncultured Alphaproteobacteria bacterium (assembly GCA_963842125.1). Classification (GTDB taxonomy): domain Bacteria; phylum Pseudomonadota; class Alphaproteobacteria; order Rhizobiales; family CAWCWK01; genus CAWCWK01. Next base: position 56,567 of record CAWJFE010000002.1, read on the forward strand.
CGGTCTCGTCGTCGTTAGCGGCCGCCTTGAAGGCGCGCCCGACGAGGGTGTTGCCGCTCGCGGTCGTGGTGATGTTGCCGCCGGAGGTCAGGTAGACCTTCGCACCTTGGGCGATTGCGCCCGCGACCTTCGCCAGGCGGTAGACGCCGTGCAGGTTGAGGACGAGCGTCTCGCCGATCGCGGCGTCGTTCGCCGCCACGCCGGTCATGTCGCCGACGATCACCGGATCGCCCGAGGTGACGGCCGCCGCCGCCGTGGTCGTCAGGACCGCGCCCTGCTCGATGTAGTTCTTCATGGAAAGGCTCCCGCCTGATGGTCGCGATGAGGTGACCTGCGAAGGGGTGGCCCCGCGTCAGCCGCGGGGCCGGTCGAATGGGAAGGGCTAGGCGCCGGCGTTCTTGTAGAGGCCGCGGAAATCCAGCGGATTGACGCCGACGTCGATGCGGACCTTGAACTCGGTGCCGTCGACGTTCCAGCCCTGCTGCTGATCCATGAAGGGCTGGTCGTTGCCGTCGAGATAGGTGACCTCGATCGTGTCGGCCGCGGCTGGGTCGGCGGCGAAGAAGTACGATCCGTCGCGGATGCGAGCCTCGACGACGTGCTCGGCCATGCCCTGGACCGTGTTCGGCACGCCGGTGTGCTTGGCGTCCGGATCGGACGTCGAGGTGAGGACCTTGCGGATCCCGTACTTCGTCCCGCCGCCGCCGATCACGTAGGCCGGCGTGATGTTCAGCGCCTCCGCGATCTGATCCGGATCGCGCTGTTCCATCATGCCTTTCTCGGCCTCCTCGAAGGAGGCGATGGACGGGGCGCCGGCGGTGCCGAGGTTGTTGTGGTCGGCGTGGAAGAGGGCGGTCCCGTCCGCGAAGGTGGGGTTGTTGATCAGGACGCCGTAGACCAGCGTTCCGATCGTACGCTTGGCGGCGGCGCCCATCTTGCGGGGCGTGCGGCCGAGCACCGAGAGGTCGTCGTTGATGACGGCCTGGCGCGTGATCGCGAACATCTTGCCGTAGGTGGCGATCATCACCGGCACGCCGCGGTCGGACATCGTCCCGTAGCTGTACTCGGCCCCCTCGGGCACGACGTCGAGATTGCCGAAGAAGCCGGCGTCGACGCGCTTGGCGATCTTGAAGTCCGAGGCCGAGCCGCGCCCGGTCCAGCGATCGAAGGTCTCGGGGGCCTCCTCGTAGCCCTTCAGCATCGACTTGTTGGCGATATTCTCCAGGATTGCCGCGAAGTCGGACGAGCCGTGCATGCCGCCCATGGTGGGCAGGAACGCCGCGCCGACCATGCGCATACGATCGCCGAGATGGCTCATGTCCGCACCGCCGCGCTGCAGCGAGAAGCGGGCGAGCTCGCCGAGCGTGAACGAGATGAACTCGTTGCGCTCACCCTCCAGCCCGACCTTGACGCTGAGTGCGCGCTCGGCGCCCTGCCGGAAGCGCTCGCGCTCGTCGGCCTGGACGGTCACGCGGTTGTCGATCTCGCCGCCGACGTTCCGCGTCTCCGCGACGCGGTCGATGATGGCGGACAGGGCCGCCTCGGTCGTGTCGGCCGCGTTCAGGATCGCCTGCGTCTCGCGGATCGTCAGCCCGGCCGCTCCCGCGCGATCGTAGACCGCAGCGGTGTCGAGCGCCGTCGTCGTTGCAGCCTGTCGCGGCGCCGTCTGCGTCTCCGCCGTAGGCGTTGCGCCCCGCGCGGTCTGGGTGGCATCGTTGCCCTCCGGCGCGGCGGCCGGAGCGTCCTCTTTCGTCTGGTTCGCCATCACGGCCTCCGGATGTGCGGTCATGACCGCGTTGGGGGCGGCACCGGCCGCCTTCTGGGGTGTCAGCGCCAGCAGGTGCCTGGGCGCGTGTGCGTAGAGATCGAAGGGGAAGGGCGTCGCCGACATCTGGGCGTCGTCGCTTGCCTCGGCCGTCGCCCAGCCATCGGTGATCGCCTCGGCGGCCGTCAGCCACGTCTCGGCGCGCATCACCTCGCGTACCGTGCCCTCGGCGAGGCCGGTGGCCTCGGCGTAGATCGACACGGCGCTCGCCGCGAGCTTCTCCAGCATCCCGGCCTGGGCGCGATGCTCCTCGGCGTCGCCCCAGGTGATCGTCGACGGATCGTGCACCATCAGCATGGCGCCCGCGCCCATGAGGCGCTCGTCGCCGGCCATCAAGATGACGGAGGCGGCCGAGGCCGCCAGCGCGTCGACCATCATGGTCACGCGCCCGTCGTGGCGCTTCAGCGCGTTGTGGATCGCGATACCCTGGAAGGCCGCCCCACCGCCGGAGTTGATCCGCACGACGATATCGCCGTCCATCTCCTCGAGCGCGGCCAGGACATCGGCGTCCGTGAACCCTTCGTCCGACCACCAGGAGCCGCCGACTGGCCCGTAGAGGACGAGCTCGCCCTGGCCGTTGATCAGCCTATGCGTCATCCGTGTCCTCGTCTGTCTGCGGGATCGGGCCGCCGTTCGATGGACGGCGCCCGTCGCTGTCGAAGGCGAGGCCGTCGGCGTCCGCCCGTGCATTGTCCTCGGCGATCTCGCGATCGACGTCCTCGGGATCGCGGCCGCGGCGGCGGATCTCGTCCTGGCGGGAGTTGAAGCCGGCGCGGATCGCGTCCTTGGCGGCCTCGGTCTCCTTCTTCGGGTCCAGCATCTCGCGCTGGGGCGGCGTCCAGATCAGGCCCGCCCGCTCGTCGATGCCGTGGGCGATCGCGGCCGCCTCGAGCGTCCAGCGCCCGATCGGCTCGCAGAGCTGCGGCAGGAACATGTGGCCGCGCCAGCAGCCGACGTTCCGCTCCTGCTCGATCCAGCCCATGCGGCCGGACGAGAAGTTCACCTGCCGCAGGTCGCCGGCCGTCACCTCGTAGGTGATGCCGAGCCCGACCGAGATCTCCCGCAGGTTCGCCCGCAGGTAGGGCTCGAAGTCGCCGAGCTGCGGCGGCTGCGTCCATTCCATCTTCGCGCCCGGACGCAGGCGCGTCATCAGGCCCGGCTCGAGGTCCTCGACCGGATAGGCGTCCGTGCCGGCGTCGCCGTCCGTCTCGACGTCCGGACCCTCGCCGTGGTCGACCATCGTCTCGAAGCCGGCGAAGCACGCCGCGATCTTCTGGCGGACCAGCTGGGCGTCGATGAAGTCGTTGAGGTCGTGCAGCCGCAGCATCACCGGTGCGAACCAGGTGACGCCCCGGGCCTGGCCCGGCCGGTCGATTCGGTAGACGTGCGCGACGTCGGCCGCCGGCACGCGGACCGACTTCGCGACGGACCACATCTCCCCCGGATGGGCGGTGAAGAGGTGGTAGGCGACGCGGCGGCCTCGTGCGTCGAACTCGATGCCCTGCCAGACCTGCCCGCCCGAGGCGGTCGGCCCGTCCTTCGACGTGTCGAGGAAATCGGGCTCGAGGACCTGGATCTGGAACGGAAGCGGCAGGCCCCAGGACGACGGACGCCAGCGGCGCACCACCAGGGCCTCGCCGCTTTCGACGACGCAGCCCATCACCTGCGCCTGGATGGCGTAGAGGTTGGACTGCCCGGCCGGATCGATGGCCGTCGTGTCGAGATGCTCCTTCAAGAGCCGCTCGAGCTTCTTCTTCTGGCGCGCCGGGCCGGTCGCCGACGGGATGACGCCCGCGCCGACCACGGCGTTGACGATCGTGGTGCGCCCGCGCACCGCGTAAGGGTTGTTCCGGCACAGCTCGTGCGCGACGGCGCGAAGCCGGGCGCCGGCGTTCGAGATTTCCGCGTTGGCGGTCGTCGACGTGGGGCGCCACCCTGCCGTTCGGCGGCCGACGCTCGCGCCGTCATAAGCAATCCGGGCCCGGTCCCAGGCGGCGGCCTGAGCCCGCGCTCGCGCCCGCCGCGCGGCTAGTCCCGGTGCAGCGAACCGGATCGCCCGCTCGAGCAGCGGCATCGCGTCAGAGGCCACGGCTGAACCGCGCGAGCGTGCGGCGCGTGCGCTTGGATGGGCGCAGGTCGCACTCGATGAGGGCGAGCAGCCGCTCCATCTCGTCGAGCGTGCGGAACACCGTCTCCTCGCCCTTGATCCGGACGGACTTCGCGCCGGTCGCCATGGCGGCGCGCAGCGCGTTCGCGTCCTCCTCGGTCCAGCCAGTCGTCATGAGAGCCAGCGGCCCTTTCGCGCTCGCGAGCCGCGAAGGGCGTAGGAGCTGCGCCCGCCGGTCCTCTTCGGGCCGGGGGCCACCTCCTCCGCGCCCTCGGCGGCCGGTATGTTCGGATCCTCGGGCGGCAGCGCCGGCGCGTCGGCCGGCTTGGCGTCGGGCGCGGGGATGCGGTGGACGTTCAGCGTCCAAGCGCAGGCCGCGGCCATCGCCTCGCAATCGAGGTAGTGGTTCTCTCGGGACCGCCGCACCCAGATCGGTCGTCCGGTCGCCTTAAGGAGGCGCGCCTCGGAGACGATCTGGCGGCAGTAATCCGTGTCGACGTCTTCGTGCAGGTGCCAGGCGCCCGGCTCGTCGGACGGCCAGCGGACCCGTTCGTGGACCCAGGACTTCCAGTGGTCGGTGTCGAGCTGCGCCAGCGCGAGGCCGCGCTTGGAGACCTCGCCGCGCTTCGTCAGCTCCGGCTTCGACCAGATGATCGGTTTGGGCCGGCTCGCGTAGCCCTTCGTCGGATAGGCCAGCCGCGGGAAGCGGCGGCAGAACTCGTAGACCCGGTTGATCGGGACCTGGTACGGCTTGCCGGGTCGGAACCCGCTGTCGACGAACGCGCGCCGGATGGCCATGCCGCCGAAGGACGATGTCAGCAGGTCGGCGAGCTCGTTCCAGACCGGCAGCAGCATTGTGCCGAGCCGGCCCTCCTCGTCGACGTCGACGTCGCCGTAGAGTTCGCCGTGATCGACAAGCCAGGACGTCGAGCGACCGCCCCAGGCGCGCACGACGTAGACCAGCCTGTTGAGCTGGACGTCGACGGCGAGCGTCAGGACCTTCGCATCGGACGGCAGGTCGCCGCGCGCGAGCCCCGGCATCCGGAGCGCGTCGACTTCCTTCCACTCGGGCGCCTGTCCGCCGCCCGGCGCGTAGAGCTCACCGAAGGCGGCGTTGACCGCCGTCAGGATGCTGTTGGGGTCGCCCGAGAGGTCGGCCTTCAGGAAGGCCTCGGCCCGGGCGCCGATCGTCACGAAGGGCGACGCGAGCCCGGAGGCCCAGAAGCTGGCTGTGTCGTTGTCCGGCGCCTCGCCTTCGACCTCGCCCGCGGTGGTGACGGTCAGGCCGGGCGCGACGTAGCGCCCTCGGGCGTTGCAGTCCGCCTTGACGGTCTCGTCGACGAAGCCTCCGCAGGCCTCGTCCGGGCACCGCACGACGGCCTCGTGGCGCGCCTCGGCGGGCGTCGCGCCCTTCGGCCACCAGAGGTTCCGGAACCGCGGGACGAAGTAGTGCCCGCAGCTCGGGCACGGCCAACACCAGTGGTGCCTGGTGCCCGCCTGCCACATGCGCCAGATCGCGCTTTCGAGATCTTCCGGCGGCGCCTCCTTCCAGAAGAGGAGGCCCGAATCCTCGTCGAGCTCGATATCGACCGCGCCGAGCGACGGCGTCGACGTAGCGGCCAGCACGTACTCGGCATAGGTGTAGCCGCGCGCCTCCAGGAGCTCGACCGGATTGCCGGCGCCCGACACGTTGGCCAGGAGTTCGTCGACCTCGTCGAGGAGGCCGATGCCGGCGGGATCGGACTTGAGCGCCTTGGACGACCCGGCGGTGGCGAGCCGGAGCGGCACGCCCGAGAACAGCTTCCTCGTCTTGGTGTTGCGCTTGCCGAACGCGAACTTGCGCTTAAGCGTCTCGGCCTGCTCGACGAGCTCCATGATGCGGGGCTCGAACTGCGTAGCGATGAACTCGCGGCTCGGGCCGCAGTAGATCATCGGCACTGGCGCGCGATCCATGCGCTCGCCGATCGCGTCGAGGAAGCCATCCGTCTTACCCATCTGGGCGCCGAACACGCTCACGACGCGCTTGTGCTCGCCGGCCGCCAGCGCGCGCATCGGCGCGATCGCGTAGGGCGTCAGGGTCGGATCGCGCGGACCCGGGACCGGCGCGTGCGCCGGGTAGATGCGATTCTCGGCCGCCCAGAGGTCAGGCGGCATCCTCGGCGTTGGCGTCGTGATAGACGCTGCCCGCCGATAGAGCGTCGCCAGCCTCGCCGAGACGCTTTGAGCTGCGCTCGAGGACATCGTTCAGGATCGCCTCGAGCTTTCGCCGCTCCTTCAGGTCGCGGGTGAAACGGGCGGGCACGCCGGTGATCTCGCCGCGCAGCGTCCCCACAATGTCCTCAATGATCGCCAGCGCGTCCTCGGTCGGGACCGTCAGCCCCTCGTCGCGCTCGATCTCGTTGCGGAGCTTGCGCTTGCGCAGCTCCTTCATCTCGTCGTCGCCGGTCTTGGCCGATCGGGCCTCGAAGCTGTCCTTCAGGCTCTTGACGTAGCCCCGGACCGTCTCGCCGAGCCGATAGCGCCCGCGCGTTCCGCGCTCGACGTACTCCTCGGCCGCCAGCTGCTGCAGCCGCCGCGGCGTGATGCCGAGAAGCGTCGCCATGGCCTTGGCGCCGAGTTCGCGGTCCGCTTCGCCCGGCATTCCGCACTCCGATCGTGAAACCCTGCATTTATGCGGGCTTCAGACCCTCAAATGCGAAGCGAAACGGGAAAATCCGACCTTCAGAAACACAAAATCTCAGGAGGCGGCGACCTCGCAAGCCGGCCGGGGCGGCCCGGAAGGACCCGAAGGCCACACCGTGGCACGGCGGCCACGGCTGGTCGATCAGCGCCCGCGCAGCGTCTTCGCGACCACCAGCAGGCGACCGTGCATCGACTGGCTCAGCTCGATGTGCTCGGTGCCGCGGCCGATCAGCTGCGGCAGCCGCTCGAGGTCGGCGATGACGCCGGACACCGTGTGCGCCAGCTCGAGGTTCGACTGCGCGCCCAGCGAGCTCGCCTCCCGCTCGGCCCGCCCGCGCCGGCCGTCCTCGCACGCGCGCGGCGCGCGCGCGAGGCGCTCGACCTTCACGCTGCGGCCGTGCGGGCCGCTCAGCGTGCTGTGTCTAACGCCTCGCTCCATGCTGTCTCCGGTGGCCGCATGCGGTATATAACACGTGCCGCGCAGAGGCCTCTGGCGAACGGTGTGCGGAAGCGGCGGCGCGGGCTCACGGCCGAACGGCCCGCGCCGTCCACATCCTCGAATGAACCATTGTCGCACCGGCCGCGTTGACCGTGCATTCCCGCCTGCAGGCCGGAAGCGGGTGGACGAGGGAATCGCGCCAACGATCATGCCCCTCGCCCGCCCAACCCCTCAGGACGAGACGCCGGCCGGCCGGGTTCTCGGGCAGCGGATGCGGCCCAAGCGTGGTGACGGGCGCGCGTAGACCAGTCGGTCTCGCTGCCGTCGATGTTCAGTGATGTGCGGGGGTGCCGAGAGAGGCGTGCGGTTGTCGCCGTCTATCAGCGATTCGACTGATAATCCGGAAAAGGCGGAAACGTCAACCTCGGGTCGCTCCAGGGACCGGCGAGTAATTCGCGCATGGAAACGGTCTGATGATCTGCGCGAACACCTGCGGCGCGGGCAGCACCACGAGGGTGAGGACCGGCACGGCGCCGGCGCCACCGCAGCGGGGGCATGGCGCCTGGACCGGAGGCTTGGGCAGGTCGATCACGTCCACCGCGAGTCCTCCTGCATGATGCGGTCGATCGCCTGCCAGTTCCGAAAGGCGATGACGGTCAGGGCGCCGCTGCGCCAGTTGCGGATGGTCCGGTCCGTCCGGCCGAACCGTTCGGCCAGCGCACGATCGCTCGCGCCATGGGCCCACGCGATGAGCAGCGCGACGTCCCGGCGCCCGTCGCCCCGGTCGCGCCCAGTCTCGGGGTCGACGTTCCGCAGGCCCGAGACCCAGCCGAGCACCTCCAGGCACAAGCTCGCGTCGCGCGGCGTCGGCCGGAAGCGGATGGAGCGCGGGCTCTCGTAGCCGTAGGCGTCCATCGGATCGTGGATCGGGTCGGGCAGGCCGCACCGCGGGCCGGCCAGGAAGCGACACTCCGGATCGGGCGTCGCGGCCATGGTCAGGATCGCCCTGCGGACGAGCTCCACGGCTGCGCCCTGGATCGCCTTCATGCGCGATTCCGAGACGGTCGCAGCTCGCGCCTTCAATGAGGCGATCGACTTGTTCATTCGCAGTACCCGTTGGCGCGGGCCTGCCGATCACCTCGTCCGAGGCGCTGTGGATGATACGCGAACAAATTGTGAATGGCGAGGGCGGTCTATCCTCGACCAGCCGCTATCCCTCCTGCCCACGGCGCAGACCATCGAGAAGCGCATTCACGTGCAGGCAGTCCGCGCGCAGAAACCGTTGCCCGCGATATCCGAGGCTGAACGCGCAGACAGCAGGGTACGAGGTCGGGAAGCCTGCGACGTCTTCGATCAGCTCGTTCGCCTCTTGCCGCCCGGTCAGATGTTCGCGGTCAGCAGGGTCCAGCAGGTAATGCCGTGCCGCTTGGCGGAAGCCCGCTTGCGTCCGCACGAGGTAGAAGCCCCCGCCCAGGTGATGCCAGTTCTCGGTCATTGAACATCGCTCCCGTCGAGCCGAACGATACCCGACTTCGTAGGTCCACGAGAGGGCGGCGAGGTTCGATGCCCGATGGCGGCATCGAACTGACGAGGTGGGACACATGGCTGATCGGGCGGGGCGCCGAGAAGGGCGCCTGAAGGCGTCCAACGCGCGAAAAACGCCGGCGCTTGACTGGCTTCCGAAAATGTCCCACTTCGGACGCTGGCGACACGTCCACGGCCTCTCAAATCGAGGTGGGACACTCTAAGCCGCTGAAATCTAACATTCTTGCTGCCCCTCTTCTGGGCACCATTTTCCTATTCGACATGATCCGAGAACGACCGAAAGGCCCCGTGAAAGCGGGGCTTTTTCGTTTTCGGCGTCCAGCATGGTCCGGCTCAATCCGTTGGCATCCGATCCGTTTGCGGGTATTCTTGTGGGTATCGAGGCGTGAAGCGCGGCTCAGCGTCGCCAGCGATACCCACACCGATACCCACAAATGGCACTTTCCGATAGACAGATCAGAGGGTTGAGGCCTTCGGAAAAGCCGTTCAAGTCGGCTGATGGCGGTGGGCTGCACGTGTACGTGACGCCCAAAGGCGCGAAGCTCTTTCGCCTCGCCTACCGTTTCGAGGGCAAGGAGAAGCTTCTCTCGTTCGGGCCCTACCCCGTCACGAGCTTGGCTGAGGCCCGCGCGAAGCGGGATGCCGCCAAGGCGCTATTGAAGGCTGGACTCGATCCATCGCAGCACATCAAGCTTGAGCGTCTGGCCAAAGCGGACGCGAATGCCAACACGTTCGACGCGATCGCGGACGAGCTACTGGCTAAGGCAGAGCGCGAGGGCTTGGCCAAGCCGACGATTGAGAAGAAGCGCTGGCTTCTCTCGCTGGCCCACGCGGACCTCGGCCCGCGCCCCATCGCCGAGATCACGGCCGCCGAAATCTTGGTGCCGCTGCGCCGCGTCGAGGCCAAGGACAACTTCGAGACCGCACGCCGTCTGCGCGCCGTCATCGGTCAGGTCTTCCGTCTCGCCGTTGCAACCGCGCGGGCCGAGACCGATCCGACCTATGCGCTAAAGGGCGCGCTGACGACGCCGAGGGTGCGCCACCGCGCAGCCCTCGTCGACAAGGATGCCTTCGCCGGTCTCGTTCGCGCCGTATGGACATACGAGGGCGCACCCGACACGCGGGCCGCACTACAATTGATGGCGCTGCTCTATCCCCGCCCCGGCGAGCTGCGTGCCGCCGAATGGTCCGAGATCGATCTGGACAAGGCCGAATGGACCATCCCGGCCGAGCGCACGAAGATGCGCCGCGCGCACAGAAAGCCGCTGCCGGAAGCCGCCGTCGCGATCCTGCACGAGCTTCGGCAGCGCAACGCGCATGCCCGCTTCGTCTTCCCCGCGATTCACACGACCCAGCGGACGATGAGCGAAAACACTATGAACGCCGCGCTGCGCCGCATGGGCTTCACTAAGGATGAGGCGACCGCCCACGGGTTCCGCGCCAGCGCGTCGAGCTTGTTGAACGAGAGCGGGAAGTGGTCACCCGACGCGATCGAGGCCGAGCTTGGTCATGTCGATGCGGACGGCGTGCGGCGGGCCTATCATCGCGCGGCTTATTGGGATGAGCGCAAGGAAATGTGCGAATGGTGGACGAGCCAGAATCCTCGATCAATTAAAGCAGTAGGGGCGTTCTTCTCAGCGCTCGACGGGGATTGGCGGCGTGCACCGGCAAGCATGCGCACGACGATACATGGCTACGCCGTGTCGTTCCAACTGCCCCCACCGCCAATTGATTATCACATTCATCTTAGCCAACGAACGCAGGAGCTCGCTGTCGAACTCGCCAGCGCGGTTGAGCAGTATACGGGCGACGTACCACTCGATGGGCTCATCGAAGCAACTCGCGCTCTTCGTGATCATGCCCTTCGCTTCAGCTTTCCTGTTCAGCCGGACCCGATCCCTCATGCAGTACGCATCGCTGCAATGCTCGGCGATTTGCACAACGCGCTGCAGGACGTTCGCGCGGGGCGCCGGACTGAACTCTTCGATCCTGAGGTGTCAAAGCTAACGCGAAACAGGTCGCGACGGCACAAGAGCCGGCAGGTCAACGCCGCAGCCTTCGTGCTCAAGATTCAACAGAGGTTTGGTATCAGTCGCGCCGAAGCGGCAAGACGCGTGGCGCCCTATGTTCGCAAGTGGTCTGGAATAGACGGCGCTAACCTCACCGATCGGACGCTGATCGGCTTGGTCTGCCCTGGGAAAAGTGGTCCATCCTTTGAGTTAGGATTGGACGGCTTTGTCCGGGGAGAATGGTATGGCGAGGCAGAGGTTTACCCCCGAGCAGATCATCGCGAAGCTGCGTGAGGTCGAGGTGCTGGCGGGACGCGGGGCGACGGTCGTGGAGGCGTGTCGCCAGATCGGCGTGACGGAACAAACGCTGTACCGGTGGCGCCGCGAGTACGGGGGCATGAAGGTCGATCAGGCGAAGCGAATGAAGGCGCTGGAGGCCGAGAATGCGCGGTTGAAGCGCTTGGTCGCCGACCTGAGCTTGGACAAGGCGATCTTGGAAGAGGCCTCGAAGGTCCGTTTTTAGGTCCCTCCCGCCGCCGGCAGGTGATTGCGCATGTCCGTCGCGAACTGGTCGTCTCGGAACGCCGGGCCTGCCGGGTCGTGGGGCAGCACCGCTCGACGCAGCGTCGCGCCCCGGTCGATCGGTCTGACGAGGACCTGCTGACCGCGGACGTGATCGCACTGGCTCGTGACTACGGCCGCTACGGCTATCGGCGCATCCATGCTCTGCTCGTGCAGGCAGGCTGGTCGGTCAGCGTCTCGGTCGTTGAGCGGATCTGGCGGCGGGAGGGTCTGAAGGTTCCCAAGAGGCAGCCGAAGCGGCGGCGCCTGTGGCTGGGCGACGGATCGTGCATCCGGCTGCGGCCCGAGCGGCCGGGGCATGTGTGGTCCTACGACTTCGTCGAGGACCGTACGGCCAACGGTTTGCGCTATCGAATGCTCAACGTGCTCGACGAGCATAGCCGCGAGAGCCTGGCCATCGTGCCGGCACGTCGCTTCACCTCGTCGGACGTGATCGACGTGCTGGCCGATCTGTTCCTCGAGCATGGCCCGCCCGAGCATATACGGTCCGACAATGGCCCCGAGTTCATTGCCAAAGCCCTGCGAAGGTGGCTCGGCCGGCTCGGCGTTCGCACGCTCTACATCGAGCCCGGCAGCCCTTGGGAGAACGGCTTCATCGAGAGCTTCAACGCCCGTTTGCGTGACGAGCTCTTGAACGGGGAGGTGTTCGAGACCATCGCCGAGGCAAAAGCTGTGACCGGCTGGTGGCGCGATCACTACAACCGGCAGCGGCCGCACTCGTCACTAGGCTATAGACCGCCGGTGCCGGAGGCGATCCCAGGCCCCGAGACGACGCTGACGCCATGGCCGCCCCGTCCGCTCGGCTTCGCTACGCTGCGCCCCCCTACCGGGACGGCCATGGCGTCAGCGTCGAGGATCGACTAACGTTCCAACCGGACCACGCTTCGCAGGCAGTCCACTCAAGG
>CAWJFE010000003.1:0-72338 GCA_963842125.1 uncultured Alphaproteobacteria bacterium
AATCGCCGAAATGGAGCGCAACGTCATCCGTCAGCGCGTCCACGAAGGCCTCAAGGCCGCCCGAGCCCGTGGTCGCAAGGGCGGGCGGCCCCGCGTCATGACGCTTGAGAAGCTCTCCTACGCCCAACACCTCATGGCCGACCCGACCCGGTCCATCCCATCGATCTGCAAGGAGCTCGGCGATATCCCGGCCTCGACCCTCTGCCACTACGTCCATGCCGACGGAGCGCTCAAGGAACCAGGCCGAAAGCTGCTCGGCACCTGAACGGCCCGCGTTCATGAACCGTTCGCTCCTAGCGTACAGAAAAAGCACTTTCTTGCAGTGACGCCTGAGAGACGCCCGAACGGCTGAACGGCGGGAGCCGGCCAGGCCTTAATACGTATAGGCCATGTCGTAGATCCGGGAGGGATCGGCCTGCCAACGGATCTCGGCCGGTCCTGTCTTGCGGACATGCACACCGCTGAGGAGATAGGTCGGTTCCCTTTCGAGGTCCTGGAGCGCGCCGCCGCCCGCCTCGGCCGGCACGGTCATGGCCTCCAGCGCGCAGGACGCGCCGAGGATCTCGAACCCGGTCAGCGGATTGAACAGGCCGCGCCAGGCATCCTTGGAAAACCGGAAGAAGTCCCAGGGCTCCTCGTGTAGCGGCCAGGCCGCATGGGACTGGATGAAGGCCTGCCCCCCCGTCCTGAGGACGCCGTTGAGCTCGGCCGCCACCACCCAGGGCATCAGCAGGTGCTCGAAGACGCTGATCGAATAGGCAAAATCGAACGGCTCAGGCAGCACGCGCGACATGGTATGCGCATCGGCGATCAGATCGACATTCTCCCCCGGCGCCACGTCGAGGCCGACATAGCGGCCGAGCGTCGGGAAGTGGTGTCGATAGGTGTTGCCCGACCGGGCCCGCGAGCCGATCTCGAGGAGCGACGCGCCGTGCGTATTGCGGACATTTTCGAGAAAGCGGTCGTGAATGGCTCCCAGGCCTTCCTCGGCCCGGCGCACGGTCCGACGCAGGTGAGCGCCGTCAGCGAAGACGACGGTGATGCCGTCATTGCCCGTGATGCCGTCCGGCGTCGGGGCCGCGAGGCGAAAACCGGCTGTGTTCGTACCAGGCCCCGTCAGCGCCTCCAGATCGGGGCGATGATAGGACGAGGCGACCTGATCGGCGGCCGCTGCGCCGTCGAAGGCGAGACGGGGAACGTCGCCGAGCGACCAGCCGGTCGCGATGGCGATGCCATCGATGACGCAGAGCCGCTCCACATGACGCTGCAAGCGGCGCTGCAAACGGCGCTGTAAGGGTGGAGACGGGGAGGGTGACGACGAGGTGTTGGACATCATGACGGCTATCGACGGAGACGGGCAGGTTTTGTCAACGGCCCGTCGTCCGATACCCTCCCTTTCCACGAAGAGGCCCCTCGCTTTTCCAAAAGCGAGCGAGGGGCCGGCGCCTGCGTGATCCTGACCTGCCCCATACGGTGGGTCCGGGTGCAAAGTTAGATTATCCGCGCCTCCTGGGCCATGGGTGGCGGGAGGCGAAGCGTAGCGAAGTCGGACGGCGGCCATGGCCCAGGAGGCGCTTTGTTGTTGCCGGATATGATGGTCTCAGGCGCCGGTGGCCGGTAACCCAGCGCGCTATGAGGCCGTACGGTGTTGTAGTGCCGTCGCCAGCCTTCGATCAGGACACGGGCCTCGGCCAAGGTATAGAAGATCTCCCCGTCCAGCAGCTCGTCGCGTAGCTTGCCGTTGAAGCTTTCGTTGAACCCGTTCTCCCAGGGCGACGCCTTCTCGATGTAGGCCGTGGCCACGCCGAGGCGGTCGAGCCATTGGCGGACCGCCGTCGCGGTGAACTCTGCCCCCTGGTCGGACCTGATGTGGTCGGGCGGGCCGCGCTCGGCGAACAGGTCCGTCAGCGTCGCCAGCACGTCGTCGCTGGTCAGGCGCCGCCCGACGAGGAGAGCGAGGCACTCGCGTGTGAACTCGTCGATCACCGTCAGGATCCGGTATGCCCGGCCGTCGTGGGTTCGATCTTGCACGAAGTCGTAGGCCCATACCTCGCCTGCTCGCTCGGGCCGCAGACGCACGCATGAGCCATCGGCAAGCCAGAGCCGACCGCGCTTGGGCTGGCGTTTCGGGACCTTCAGACCCTCGCGGCGCCAGATACGCTCAATGCGCTTGTGGTTCACGGCCCATCCGACCGAACGCAGCAGCGCCGCGATCCGCCGATAGCCGTAGCGGCCATACTGACGCGCAAGCTCGACGACATCCGCCGTCAGCGCTTCCTCGTCGTCCTTGCCCCGCGGCCGTCGGCGCTGCGTCGATCGGTGCTGGCGTAGAACCTGACAGGCGCGTCTCTCCGACACACCTGCCGCCGCCTGCACATGCTCGATCGCCAAGCGCCGACGCGCGGGGCTCAGTAGTTTCCCCGGGCCGCCTCCGTCAGAATAACCTTGTCCAGCGTCAGATCCGACACCGCCCTCCGAAGCCGCGCGTTCTCACGTTCAAGCTCCTTCAGGCGCTTGGCCTGATCGACTTTCATGCCACCATACTCGCGACGCCACCGATAGTAGCTCTGCTCGGTCACGCCGATCTGACGTGCCGCGTCAGCCACCGTCTTGCCTTGTGCGATCAGCACCTCTGCCTCGCGAAGCTTCGCGACGATCTCCTCAGCTCCGTACCTGCGCTTGCGCATGCTGCCATCCTCCATAGGTCCATTCGAACATAGCGTCCGGACCCATCCAAAGGGGGCAGCTCAGTTACGCCTGGATCGCGAAGAAGATCGTATGAAAGTAGACCTGGTTTGTTAATGCTATCATAAAGATATGCATTAGTGACTTCCTGTGCTGTGGGCAATGCCATGTTCGTTACCTCGGTTTTGGTTGTATTACACCGCAGTTATTCAGTGGCTCTTCTCCGTTTCCATAACTTATCTCGGGATAATTGTTCCGAGATACGTAAGGCAGAGATGTACGTAGGACGTACTTCGAACGTCCGAAGACACGTTGCATGACTGGTGTGGGCATTGAGTCCCCACGGGCGATGGCGATGTCGCAGCAGTTGGGCGCAGCTTCACGCAAGCGCTCTGTAGATTGGATGCGAGGAAGTGTTCGCCACGAGAAATCCTCCCGTGCGGGCAGTTCGAGCGCCGGATCGACGATGCCGCGTGGAAGGAGTTGAGCCGCCGCGCGGTCCGACATCTCCTGCGTGCTTAGGTAGCGCCGCTCGGAGAGACAGATCCCTGAATAATTGAGAGCGCCGACACTGCTTGTCAGAACCACGATGCCGCTAAAAGCAAGCGTGGCGACCTTAGCGAACACGATCGAGCCCGATGCTATAGTGAAGCACTATCCAAACGAACGTTGTCATCATCGTTGGCATATCCCTTCTTCATCGCAGCGATATCGGCGTGATGCACATCACCGCCACGACGAGAAATTCACGCCCCATGTTTTCAGCGCCCTTCCCTCTACAAGACGTCTGTCTGACCGAGACGTCAAATGACAGTTCGATGTCATCCACAGTGAGGACAAAGTCCGAATACACCTGAGTTGTTGAGAGGCGTCGTTTATTAGCGGCTGTCTCAAAACCGAACGGTTCGGAGACGCCCTTAGGGTAGCTCCCCGCCCTCTCCCGCAGTGACCCACCTTGGAGATCGACCCTTGCCCGCCACCCTCGGCTATGCCCGCGTGAGCACGCCCGATCAGGATATCGCCGGACAGGTCATGCGCCTGAAGACCGGCGGTGCCGTGCGCACCTTCGAGGACGTCGTCTCGGGCAAGGTGTTCGAACGACCCGGTCTGAAGGCCATGCTCGAATACGCCCGGGGCGGTGACGCCATCATGGTCGTGCGCCTCGACCGTTTGGGCCGCTCGCTGCGCGAGCTCCTCGAGATCGTCGAGCAACTGAAGTCGCGCGACATCGCGCTCGTGTCGCTCGAGGAGAAGATCGACACCTCGTCCGCCGCCGGCGAGCTCGTGTTCCACGTCTTCGGCGCCATCGCCCAGTTCGAGCGCAGACTGATCGCCGAGCGAACCCGCGACGGCATCGCTGCCGCGCGTGCCGAGGGCAAGAAGCCCGGACGCCCTGGTCTCGACCGCGAGAAGCTCCAGGCCGCCCTCACGCTTGTCGGAAGCGGGATGTCACCAGCCAAGGCCGCCAAACAGGTCGGCCTCGGACGCTCAACCGTCTATCGCGAACTCGCAGCCATCACCGAAGGCGAGCCCAATAGCCCTTAGCGTACAATCCTGCAGAAACTCCCTCGCGACCCCGGAACGGTCCGCCAGCCCGGCGCCCCACACTTCCTCATAGGCCCCTATTCGGCCGCCTGCGCGGTCGAGCGCTGGGCCAGGCCCGCGAAGAGGCGGGCCACGGCCTCGGCGCCCGGGTCGTTGTGGCCGGTCAGCTTGTCGGCCGAGATGTAGCTGGCGCGGCCGGCCTTGGCGGTGCCGATGGCGGCCGTCGCGTCGGCGCCCTCGCGCGCGGCCCGGGCGGCGGCGGGCACGCCGTCGTTCAGCGCTTTGAGGGCCGGGTCGAGCGCGTCGATCATCGTGCGGTCGCCCGGATTGGCCCCGCCCACCTCGCGCACGCGGTCCAGGCCGGCCTGCAGGGCCTCCACCAGGTCCAGGCCGCGGGCCGAGGCCTCGCCGGTGGCGTTGAAGAAGATGGCCAGGAGCACGCCCGACGAGCCGCCCATGGTCTGGCTGAGCTGCGTGCCGACGGCACGGTAGAGCTGGGTCAGGTCGGCCAGCGGCAGGCTGTCCAGGCTGTCGTTCAGGGCGCGCGCGGCGGTGGCGAGCGTCGAGCCCGTGTCGCCGTCGCCCGAATGGGCGTCCAGCGCGTTCAGGTCCGCCTCGGCCGCGATCATCAGCTCGCAGCACGCCGCCAGGATGTCGCGATGGCCCGGATGGGCCGAGGGCACGACCTCGATCGGCACCAGCCCGTCGGGCAGCGGCCGCGTGACGACCTCGCGCACCGGCGCCACGCCCGGCCAGGCGGCGAGCGGGGTGGGCTGCTCCAGGAGCGCGCGCTCCTCGTCCGTCGCCTCGAGGACCGAGACCGAGACCCCGCGCATGTCGAGCGAGGTCATCATCGGCGCCGGGCCGACCACCCAGCCCAAGCGCTCGCCCAGCGAGGAGCGGGACAGCTCGTAGGCCAGGATCGACATCTCCAGCGGCGTCGTGCCGCCCAGGTTGTTCAAGAGGGCGACGTGCCGCCCCGAGCCCAGATGGGGCGTCAGGCGCTCCACCATGGTGGCCACGGCGGCCTGCGCGCCCTCGAAGTCGATCTGCGCCGCGCCCGACTCGCCGTGGATGCCCAGGCCCAGCTCGGCCTTGCCCTTGGGGATGCGCTCCTCGGACGGGCTGCCCGGCACGGTGCAGGTGTCGAGCGCCAGGCCGATCGAGGCGACGCGGCCGACGAGCGCGCGCGCGGCCGCGGCGACGGCGTCCAGATCGGCGCCGTTCTCGGCCAGGGCGCCGGCGATCTTGTGCACGAACAGCGTGCCGGCGATGCCGCGGGCCTGCGACAGGTCGGGCAGGGCGATGTCGTCCTCGACGATCACCATCTCGACCTTGAGCCCGAAGGCGCGCGCCCGCTCGGCCGCCAGGCCGAAATTGAGCCGGTCGCCGGTGTAGTTCTTCACGATCAAGAGGCAGCCGGCCGGCCCGGTCACGGCCAGGATGCCGGCCAGCACCGCGTCCACCGAGGGCGAGGCGAAGACGTCGCCGCACACGGCCGCCGTCAGCATCCCCGGGCCGACGAAGCCGGCATGGGCCGGCTCGTGCCCCGAGCCGCCGCCCGAGACCAGCGCCACCTTGGAGCGGTCCCAGTCGGCGCGCGTGACGACGCGGATATGCGGGTAGCCGTCCAGCCGCTCCAGCCGCTGCTCGGACAGGCTCAGGAGCCCGTCCAGCGCTTCGTTTACGATCGCGTCGCGGCGATTGATGAACTGTGCCATCGGTGGTGCTTCCTCACGAGATCCGGTTGCCAGAGGCGTCGAAATGGAGCGTGCGCTCGACCTGCAGGTCGACGCGGTCGCCGGCCCTGGTGGGCGTGTGCGCGTCGGTCAGCGTGATGGCGTCGTGGCCGCCTATGTCGATATGCAGGCGCGTCTGGTTGCCCAGATGCTCGACCCGGCGCACCTCGGCCGCCCCGCCGGGGCTGAGCCGGACGTGCTCGGGGCGGAAGGCGGAGACGCGCGCGCCGCCGGGCGCAGGGCCCACCAGGCCGGCCGGCACGGTGTTGATGCGCGGCTGGCCGAGCCGGGTCGCGACGTAGAGGCTGACCGGGTTCTCGTAGACCTCGCGCGGGGCTTCCGAACTGCACCAGCCGGCCGTTCTCCAGGACGCCGATCTCGGAGGCCATGGTCATGGCCTCGACCTGGTCGTGCGTGACGTAGAGGAAGGTCGCGCCGATCTCGTCGTGGATGCGGCTGAGCTCGACGCGCAGGTCCGCGCGCAGCTTGGCGTCGAGCGAGGAGAGCGGCTCGTCCATCAGGTAGATCGACGGGTCGCGCACCAGGGCCCGGCCGATGGAGACGCGCTGCATCTCGCCGCCCGACAGGGCGGTGGCCTTGTTGTCGAGCTTGTGGCCGATCTGCAGCGTCTCGGCGATGGCCCGCGACGCGACGCTCGATCTCGTCCTTGGGCGTCCTCAAGGTGGGCGAGCGCAAGGGGAAGGCGAGATTGTCGCGCACGGTGAGGTGCGGGTAGAGCGAGTATTGCTGGAACACCATGGCGATGTTCCGCTCGACCGGGCTCTTGCCCGCCATGTCGGTGCCGCCGATCGACAGGCGGCCCCCGTCGGGCTCCTCAAGCCCCGCGATCAGGCGCAGCGTCGTGGTCTTGCCGGCGCCGGTCGGGCCCAGGAGGACGACGAACGCGCCGTCGGCGATCGTCAGCGACACGTCGTCGACGGCCCGCGTCGTGCCGAACGCCTTGGAGATGTTGCTCAGGCGGACCTCAGCCATGGGTGCCCCCGTGTGGGCGCCCGCCAGAACGGCCTCGTTGGCCGAGGTCACCAGGGCGCGGCCGGTGCTCTCGTCGAACACCGAGAGCGCCTTGGCGTCGAGCGCCAGGCCGACCGGCTCTCCGGTCCGGATGACGGCGTCGGACGGCGCGCGCGACTTGAGGTCGCCATGCGCCGTGCGGACGGTCACGATCTGCTCGGTGCCCAAATATTCGTTGGCCAGGATCTCGCCGCGCAGGGCCGCGTCGTCCGACAGGCGCACGCTGCTCGGGGCGCGCGCCCAGGACCAGGCGGCCGCGCATCCCCTCGCGCAGCACCGGGGTGGCGATCTCGGTGTCGCCCAGCCACACGGTGCGTCCGCCGTCCTCGACCGCGCCCTCGAAGGGCAAAAAGGACATGGCCGGCGAGCCGATGAAGCTGGCCACGAACTGGGTGGCGGGGAAGTCGTAGACCTCCTGGGGCGTGCCGAACTGCTCGACCACGCCGTGGTTCATCACGACGATCTTGTCGCCCATCTGCATGGCCTCGAGCTGGTCGTGGGTGACGTAGACGGTCGTCGCGCCCATCCGGTCGTGCAGGGCGCGCAGCTCCTCGGCCATGTGCTCGCGAAACTCGGTGTCGAGCGCGCCCAGGGGCTCGTCCATCATGAAGGCCTTGGGCTCGCGCACGATGGCGCGGCCGAGCGCGACGCGCTGGCGGTCGCCGCTGGAGAGCCCGCCCACGGGCAGATCGAGGATGTCCTCGATCTTGAGAATGCGGGCGACCTCCATGAGCCGCGCCTTGACCCGCTCGCGCGACCAGCCCTGGCTGACCAGCGAATAGGTCAGGTTCCGGCGCACGTTCATGTGCGGGTAGAGCGCGAACATCTGGAAGACGAAGGCGATGTCGCGCTCGCCGGCGGGCTTTTTCGTCACGTCCTCGCCGTCGATGAGGATCTCGCCCTCGGTCGGCAGCTCCAGCCCGGCGATCATGCGCAGGGTCGTGGTCTTGCCGCAGCCCGACGGCCCCAGCAGCATGAAGAACTCGCCGTCTCGGATGGTGAAGCTGGACGAGTGGACGGCGGTGAAGTCGCCGAACGTCTTCTTGAGGTTGCGAACGACGATGTCAGCCATCCTGGCGCGCCTCCCGGCCGGGCGCCGGACGGCGCGTCCCCTGGCCAGCCGCCGGGGCCTCGGGGAAGTGGCTGACCACGATGAACATCAGCGTTCCCACCAGCGTCGTGATGAAGGAGTAGGTGTAGGCCCACAAGAAGAAGGGCTGCATCAGCATCACCACGCCCAGCGCGATGAGGATCGTGGCGGCCATCTCCCACGGGCCGCGCACGAAGATGCGCGAGGCGGGGTGGACCTTGTAGCCCTCGGAGGGCTCGCCCCGCGTGTCCTCCACCAGCGGGCGCGGCAGGCCGGGCTCGGCCCGGGCCTCGTCTGGCGTCAGGCTGTTGTCGGGGTCGAAGGGCGCGGCGGACCGCGCGCGGTCGGTGAGGGGCGGATGGCCCAGGCCCGCCCGGTCCGAACCCTGAAGGCCCCGGGGTCGATCGTGATCGCTCATTTGCGGACCGCTCCGAAGGTGATGCCGCGCAGCAGGTGCTTCCTGAGCAGCACGGTGAAGACCAGCACCGGCAGCAGGAAGATGGTCGCGCCGGCGGCCACGGCCGGCCAGTCCAGGCCGCCGACGCCGATGATGGTCGGGATGAAGGGCGGCGCCGTCTGGGCGTTGCCCGAGGTCAGGAGGACAGCGAAGGCGTACTCGTTCCAGGCGAAGATCAGGCAGAAGATGGCCGTGGAGGCGATGCCGGTGGCCGCCTGGGGCAGCACGACCTTGTAGAAGGCCTGAAAGCGCGTGTAGCCGTCGATCAGGGCGGCTTCCTCGTATTCGCGCGGGATCTCGTCGATGAAGCCCTTGAGGAGCCACACGGCGAGCGAGATGTTCACGGCCGTGTAGAGCAGGATCATGCCCAGGTGCGTGTCCGACAGCCCGAGCGCGCGGTACATCAAGAAGATCGGGATCGCGACCGCGATGGGCGGCATCATGCGCGTGGACAGGATGAAGAAGAGAAGATCGTCCTTGAGCGGCACCTTGAAGCGCGAGAAGCCATAGGCGGCGAGCGTGCCGAGGACGATCGACAGGAAGGTCGAGCCGAAGCCGATGATGACCGAGTTGGTGAAGCGCTCCACGAAGCGCGACGGACCGACGATGATCATGCCGCGCTCGCGCACGATCGCCTCGGCGAAGCCTTCGGCCGGGGGCAGCGTGTCGAGCTGCTCGTTGGTCAGCCGGGTGCGGGTCGTGAACAGGTTCACGTAGCCCTCCACCGTCGGCTCGAAGACGAGCTTGGGCGGATAGGCGATGGCGTCCGACGGCGACTTGAAGCCCGTCAGGATGATCCAGACCAGGGGCACCATGGTGATAAGGGCGTAGGCGACGACGAGGACGGCCGCGATGCCCTTGGTGCGCCCGGTCGGGCTGGTGACCGATACGGCGCTCATCGCTCCTTCACCTTGTTGAGGGCCTTCACGTAGATCGAGGCCAGACCGAAGACCGTGACGAAGAGGACGACGGCAAACGCCGACGCGTAGCCCGTGCGCCACTTCTCGAACGCCTCGCGCTTGAGGTTGATGGAGGCCAGCTCGGTCGTGGAGCCGGGGCCGCCGCCGGTGAGCTGCACCACCAGGTCGAACATCTTGAAGTTCTCGATGCCGCGGAACAGCACGGCCAGCATCAGGAAGGGCAGCACCATGGGCACGGTGATGGTCCAGAACTGCCGCCATTTCGACGCCCGGTCGATCTCGGCCGCCTCGTAGACGTAGTCCGGGATCGAGCGCAGGCCCGCCAGGCAGATCAGCATCACGAAGGGCGTCCACATCCAGGTGTCGACGATGACGATGGCCCAGGGCGCCAGATCGACGCTGGCGATCATCTCGAAGCTCTGCGGGTCCTGACCCGTCAGGAAGCCGACGACGTAGTTGAACAGGCCGATCTGCGGCTGGTAGAGGAAGGTCCAGAAATTGCCGACCACGGCGGGCGAGAGCATCATCGGCAGCACGATGACGGTGGTCCACAGGTCGTTGCCGCGGAATTTCTGGTTGATCAGCCAGGCCAGCGTGAAGCCGATCAGCACCTGCAGCACGATCGTCCACACCAGGAAGTGCGCCGTCGCCTGCATGGCGATCCAGATGTCGCCGTCGGTGAGCACGCGCTCGTAATTGCTCAGGCCGACCCACTCCACCTCGCGGTTGAAGCGGTTGGCGCGGTAGTTCGTGAAGCTGAGATAGATCGTCCAGATCAGCGGGAAGATGTTGATCGCCAGCAGGAGGACGATGGTCGGGCCGATGAACAGCCAGGCGATGGCCCGGTCCGACAGGCCCCGGACGACCTTGGCCGCGCGCGGCGGCGTGGCGGCCGCGAGCTTGTCGATCGGGCCGGACCGACCGGGTGGCGAGGGATGTGCGGACATGGACATGGGCGGCCCCGATGGTAGGCGCGAGTCGGAAGGCGTGGCCGCAGCCGCCCTCCCTCGGGCCGCGAGGCTCGCGGCCGGGACGGGCGGTGCGCCAAAAACCCTCCCCGAGGGTACGGGGAGGGAGTTGGGGAAGAAACCGCGCGCGGCGGCTCTCGCCTTCGAGAGGGCTTCAGGCGAGCCCTAGAGCTTGCCTTCGTCCTCGAAGACCTCGGTCCAGTCCTCGACCAGGCCGTCCAGCGCTTCCTGCGCCGTGCCCTGGTCCGCGATCACGTAGTTGTGGACGCGGCTCTGCATGGCCAGCAGCAGGTCGGCATAGGCCGGCTCGGCCCAGAAGTCCTTCACGATCGCCATGGAGTCGAGGAAGGTCTGGGCGTAAGGCTGGCTGTCGGCGAAGCCGGGGTCCTCGACGACCGAGCGCATGGCCGACGCGCCGCCCATGTCCCACCAGCGCTGCTGGATCTCGGGCTGGGCGAACCACTTGATGTATTCGAGCGCCGCGTCCTGGTTCTCCGAGAACGCGACGACCGAGATGCCCTGGCCGCCGAGCTGGGCGAACTGGCCGCCCGGACCCTCGGGGTTGGCGAAATAGCCCGAATTGCCTCCGCCGACGACCGGGTCCGCCTCGACGCCCGGCCAGATGAACGCGAAGTTCATCTGCAGGGCGACCTGGCCGGACTTATAGGCGTCGATGTTCTCCGACATGTACCAGTCCGACGAGCCGGGCGGGGTGCAGCACTCGTAGAGCTCCTTGTAGAACTCCAAGCCCTCGACGGCCGCAGCCGAGTTGACGAAGCCGTCCATGGCGTAGGGCTCGTCCGGGCTCTCGTAGAGGAAGCCATAGGGGTAGAGCGCGTTGGTGACGCCCATCGTCACGCCCTCCGAGCCGCGCTCGGTGTAGATGGCGGCGCCGTAGACGGTCGTTCCGTCGATCTCGCGGCCCTGGAAGAAGCGGGCGATGTCGAGGAGTTCGGCCTGCGTCTCGGGCACCGCGAGCGGGCGGCCGTATTCGGCCTGGAACGCCTCCTGGAGCTCGGGGCGCTCGAACCAGTCCTTGCGGTAGGTCCAACCCACGACGTCGGCATAGGCCGGCAGCGCCCAGTAGTTCGGCGTGCCCTTGGGCCACTCCGCGTAGCCCGTCACGGTGGCGGGCAGGAAGTCGTCCATCGAGATCCCTTCGGCCTCGAAGAAGTCGTTCAGCTTCACGTACTGGCCGTTCTCGGCGGCGCCGCCGATCCACTGGCTGTCGCCGATCATCAGATCGCACAGCTGGCCCTGGGAGTTCAGCTCGTTCAGCATCCGGTCGGCGAAGTTGGGCCACGGCACGAACTCGAAGTTCATCGTGTGCCCGCTCTCCTCCTCGAAGCTCTTGGAGAGCTCGACCAGGGCGTTGGCGGGGTCCCAGGAGGCCCAGCACAGGGTCAGCTCGGCGGCGCTGGCCGGCTGGGTGGCGCCCAGCGTGACGGCCGCCAGGGCGCTGGCGGCGAGCAATTTGGTCTTCATGATCTGCACCTCCTCCTCAGGGACGCCGGTCTGCTCCGGCTTGACTCCACGCCTAATGAGGAGCGCACCTCATGTCAATGTCATCGACAAAACGCTTGAGAATCAGGCATTGCGCGGAGGCGGCCGCAAGCGCGCGCCGACGGGCCCGCCGCGAAGGGGCGAGACGGCGACGCGGGCTCGCTAGAGGGGTTTTCTAGCCTTCTAGGCCGGCTGTCCTAGGGGGCCGGGACGGTCTCCAGACCGGCCTCGTCCGCCGCTCCGTTCGGAGCCTTAACCCGTCCCTCCATATGGGTTTCTCCAGGCTCTGAGACGGCCGGGGCCGACTCCGTCCCGGCCCCGCCCTGCAGGTCCAGATTCTCGTTGAGGATGATCTCTATCGGAATGCGTTCCTGCGACGCCACGATGGGCTGGTCGTCGCATTTGGCCTTGAGCACCCGGATGGCGCTGCGGGCGATGTGGTTCACGTTCTGGGAGATGACGGCGTCCACCACGCCCTCGCGCAGCGCCTCGGCCAGATGGTCGGTCAGGTCGTGGGCGATGGTGATGGGCCTCAGCGCGCGCGGACGGGCCTTGAGGCTGTCGATCATGCCCTGATGGCCGGTGCCGAAGGAGTACAGGCCGACGACGTCGTCGCGCGTCTCCAGCAGCCTCGACAGCACGGAGCGCACGAAGTCCGGGTCGTCGTGCACCTCGATCGTGGGCAGGACCGAGAGGTTGGCGAATCGCTTGACCAGCACGTCGTCGAAACCCAGCCGGCGCTCGATCGCCTCGCGCGACAGGGTGGAGTTGGCCAGCGCCACCACCTTGCCCGTCCGTCCGGCCGCGAAACGGCCCATCAGCACGCCCGCCGTGCGCCCGGCAGCGACGCTGTCTATGCCCACGAAGCGGTCCAGATCGGCGCTGGGCAGGTTGGAGATGATCGCCACCACCCGCACGTCGCGCCGGCGCAGCCGGGCGATCTCGTCGCGCAGTTGCGGCGTCTCGTCGGCCAGGATGGCCAGCCCGTCTATGCGCGAGCCGTCGATCCCGCGCAGGGTCCGCACCAGGCCGTGCGGGTCCTCGGGCGGGGCCTGGATGATCTCGATCTCGGTGCGGTCGGCCAGCGCCGTCGCTCCCACCGCCTCGATGGCCTCGCGTATGGCGCCCAGGAACGAGCCCCGCTTGGTCGGCAGCACGAAGGCGAAGCGGTATTGCCGCCGCCGGGCCAGGTTCGCCGCCGCCAGGTCGCGCACGTAGCCGATGTCGCGAATGGCCGCGTGGACGCGGTCTATCGTGGCCTGGCGGACGCCCGGACGACCGTTCAGGACCCGGTCGACCGTGGCCAGGCTCACGCCGGCCGCTCGACCGATGTCGCTCGCGGTCGGTTTGTGCACGGCAGAGGACCTCGCGTCTGATGTACGTTCGTCACAAGCCATAGTACGTCCGGCGGCGCAAGGCCAGGAGCCGAGAGGACAAAGGTCTTAAAAGCCGGGGCCCGCGAACCGGACGCGTCCCGCCCGGCGGACCCGGTCCGAATCGAGGGCGCGCCCGAGGGGCGGGAGGCCCCGCCTCGGCTCCCTCTCGTCCGGAAAGGCCCTTCGAGGCCCTCATGCATATCGCCCTGGAATGCCCGCCGAAGGCGCCCTCCTCCCCTTCAAAGGTGCTTAGATCAAAGGACGGCAAGCTGCCCGAGACGGCGCGGCACCGGCAGATCAAATACATGAACAACTGCGTAGAGGCCAAGCACGGCAAGCTCGAGCGCATCATCCGCCCGACACTCGGCTTCCAAGTCGATGAAGACCGCCTACGCCACGCCCAAGGGCTTCGAGGTCATGCGAGCGCTGAAGAAGAGGCAGACCCGCCACCAGTATCAGGACGGTATCAGGGGAGAGGTGCGCCTGGTCGAACGTGCCTTCGGCGTCAGAACTGGAAGTCCGTCGCACCGACGCTCGAGGCGCTTACGCCGTTGAGCGTCAGGGCGTCGCCATTGCCGAGATCGATGGTGGCGTTGCCGTCCGCGTCCTGGCCGATGCGGGTCTGGATGTCGGCGAAGGACGTGAAGCCCGATGCGGTCAGGTTGAGGAGGTCGATGCCGTCCTCGAAGCCGAAGACCACGTCCGTGCCGTTGTCGGCGGTGGACAGGTAGACGTCCTGCGCGCCGTCATCGGCACCGAGATACACCACGTCGTCGCCCGAGCCGCCAAAGACGCTGTCGGCCCCGGCGGAGGCGAAGATCGTGTCGTCGCCATCCGCGCCGTAGACGGTGTCGGCACCGGCGCCGGCCGCGACCTGATCGTTGCCGGTGCCGGCGCCGATCTCGTCGTTCCCGGCTCCGCCGGCGTTGATGTCGTCGCCGGTGCCCCCGAAGAGCGTGTCGTCGGCCTCGCCGCCATAGAGCGTGTCGGCGCCCTCTCCGCCGTAGACCGTGTCCTCGCCCGCCTCGCCATAGACGATGTCGTCCCCTTCGGCGCCGCCCACGATGTCGTTGCCGCTACCGCCGCCCACGACGTCCGCGCCGTCGCCGCCAAAGGCGATGTCGTCGCCATCGCCGGCAAAGAGCGTGTCGGCCCCCGTGCCCACGCCGCCGAAGAGGAGGTCGGCCTCGGCGCCGCCGAAGAGCATGTCGTCGCCCTCGCCGGCGAAGATCGTGTCCCGGCAGCCACCGCCCATCAGGGTGTCCGCGCCGCCCCCGCCGATCAGCGTGTCGGAATCCTCCGACCCGGTGAGGCTGTCGTCGCTCCCATCGCCCGTGAGCGTCAGGCCGGGCAGGCAGGTGGGGGAACCCGACGTTCCGCCCCCAGAGCCACCCGTGCCACCACCCGTGCCACCGCCCGTGCCACCACCGGGATCGCCTCCGGTCGGCGGCGCGCGGTAGACGACGCGGTCGCCCTGCAACTCGAACGTGCCCGGCAGGCGGTCGCCCAGATAGATCGTCACGCCTTCCGTGATCATCAGGAGCGCCTCGGCGTCGTCGTAGACGATGTCGTCCTGCGTCAGACCCGTCACGTCGGTGAGCTCGATCGCCTCGCCGTCCTCGATCCCGACGATGAGGTCGCCGTTCAGCTGCGCCGCCGTTGCGCGAAAGAGGTCGGAGCCGGTATTGCCCTCCAGCGTGTCCTGCCCGGCACCCGCGCCGATCGTATCGTCGCCGGCGCGGCCGTAGATGCGGAACCGCTCGGCCTCCGTCACCGTCGTCGTCTCGATCACGACGCCGCCGGAGACCCGCTCGAGGACCGCATGGCCGGTCGTCTCGTCGACGGTGAAGCGCATGGCGCTGGTGCTGTCGGTGCCGGAGGTGAAGCTGGCGCCCATGGAGACGGTGTCCTCGCCGCCTCCGGCCTCGATCGTGTTGGCGCCGGCGCTATCCTCGATGAAATCGTTGCCCTCTCCACCGATAAGGACATCGTCACCCAGACCGCCCGAAAGCCTGTCGTTCCCCCCACCGCCGTCGATCGTGTCGGCACCGTCGAGGCCGGAAAGGTCGTCGTCTCCGTCCGCCGCGGTCAGCGCGTCGTCCCCGTAGCCGCCGGTGAAGTTGATCTGCTCGATGCCGGTGATCAGGTTCTCGAACACCTTCGCGCCGCCGGCATCGCGGGCGACGGCAGAGCCGCTTCCATCCGTTCCAAGGACGAGAACGACGTCCTCCCGCGTCGGGCTCCACGAGCCGCCGTTCGGAACCGCGCTGTTGGAGCGCAGGACGTCGAAGCCGTCGCCCCCATGGACCTCTCCGAACCCGCCCAGCGTCGTCAGACTGTCGTTGCCGCCGCCGCCCTTGAGCGTGTCGTTCCCCAAATAGCTGGAGAGGGTGTCGTCGCCCGCGCCGCCGACGAGCGAATCGCTCGAACCGGCTGGACCCGATATTGAAGGCCTCGACATTCTCGAAGACCGTCGTGAAGAAGGTGAAGCTCGGGTTGCTGGCATCGATGAGCGAGAACTCGCCGCCCGTCAGCGTGGCCTCGAAGCGAACGATCTCGCTGAAGAAGAACGTGTTGACGACGCCCACGTCCGAGCCCCCGCCGCCGTCCACGCTGTCGGCGCCGCCTGTCTCGGCGACCAGGGGCGCGAGGGTGTCGTCGCCGTCGCCTCCGATGAGCGTGTCGTTGAGATTGGTGCCGCTGACGTCGAAATTCTCGACATTGCGCGCCGTCGCCGTGAAGACGACGGCATCGGTCTCGTCGAACTCGGTGAAGATGCCGACGCCCGCGCCGTCGACGGAGAACGTGGCGTAGTTGGTCCGCTCGTCGGGCGAGGTGTCGTTGCCGGAGAATTGGACCGTTCCCCTGAAGGCGGCCGTGTCGATACCGTCGCCGCCGTCGATCGTGTCGGCGCCGCCTCCGCCGGAGATCCGGTCGTCGCCGTCGCCGCCATCGATACCGTCGGCACCCGGTCCGCCAAAGAGCGTGTCGGCGCCGCCATTGCCGGCGATCGTCGAGCCTGCCAAGGCGGCGGAACTGAGAGAGATCGTCTCGCCGGCCGAGGAGCCGGACAGGCTGTCCCCTCCTCCGCCGAAGAGGGTGAAAGTGGTGGTCTCGAAGCCTTGGATCGTGCGGTCGCCGATCAGATTGCCGGCCGCGTCGAAGACCTGCAGCCGCCCGACATCGGACGCATCGAAGCTCAGCGTGTAGCGCTCCGTGCCGACGCCGGCGAATGCGTTGAGGTCCAGGCTGTCCCGGCCGGTCCCGCCGTCCAGGAGCCCGGAGCCCACCGGCCCGACGATGAAGATATAGTCGTCTCCGCCCAGGCCGAGAACGGTATCGGCATTGCTATTCGAAGGGAGGAAGTCGCTTCGTGACGTCCCCGCCAGGATCTCGCCCGGCCCGGCGGGCGACGCGGAGATGCCAGGTCCTGTTGCGACGGCAGCCATGACGAATCCCTTCCGATGCAGATTTAACGCAGCGTTAGGATCGGATGCCTCTCAAGAAACCGACAACACCCAGATGGGTTAGAAGTGAAACAAAGACGATAGATCGTTAAAATACGCTAGGTGACAATGGTATCGATTCGGGCACTTCATGTAGAGGGGTTCGCAGGCAGTCTCTGGCATTGCACGACGGAGGGTGCCGTGTCGCGAACTGTGGATGACTTGTGAAATACGCCACGCCTATCTGTCCAATCCCCACGCCCCTTCACCCAATTGGGTGAATCCGGATGCTCCTCCGGTCGGTTGTCTCCCCCTGTCTCTTCACCCGGCCGAGCTTTGTCGGCTAGGCTTGCCGCCGGCTTGGTACGATCGGACCGGGCCGGGAGGCTATGGGCATGAGGGGCGACTAGGCCGTGGATGCGGCGATCAGCAAGAGCTTGGGCGATGTCTTCGCGCTGCTGGCGACGGACAGCGATGCCATGCGCGCGGCCGAGGACGTGCTTCGCTCGTCCAAGCTGCTGCGCAACGGGACGTGGCAGAACCTGCGCTGGATCGAATTCGCCGCCGACGGGCAGTTCATCCGGGCCGGCGACACCGATGTCGCGCTCGGCCAGACGCACCTTCTCTCCGACGAGGAGGGCGATGCGGCCGTCAGGGCGCTGAGGGCGCTGCACGCGAACCGCGGCATGCATCCGGGCGAGCTTTTGCGCGTGGGAGAGCCGGCCGAGATCGCCTGGGCCCTGCCCTATGACGCATCGAGCGCGACCTCGGTCGAGCCGATGGGCCTGCGCGTCCTGATCTTCTCGCGCGGCCTCTTCGAGGCCGTCATCACGGCCCTCAATCCACAGGTGAAGCTGACCAACAAGGAGATCGCGGTCCTCTTCCAGGTCGTCGGCGGCCTTTCCTTGCGCGAGGCGAGCGAGGAGGACGGGGTCTCCTTCGAGACCAAGCGCGCGCAGATGAAGAGCCTTTGCGAGAAGATGGGCTGCGCCGGCCAGCTCGAGATCGTGCGCCAGACGCTCGGCCAGCTCGTCTATCTGCTGCATCTCTCCGACCGCGAGGTCTCGCACGGCGCGATCGCGGAGACCTTCATCCGCCAGTTCCTCACCCCGGACGTCCAGCTCAGCCTCACCCGGGTGCCGAGCGGGCGCATCCTGCGGGTGCTGGAGTTCGGGCCCAAGGACGGGCGCCCGCTTCTCCATTTCCACGGCATGATGCTGCCCATCCCGCTCATCGCCCTGGAGCCGCATCTCACCGAACACGGCATCCGCCTCGTCGTGCCCCTTCGCGAGGGCTTTCTCGACGAGACCTCGGTGCGATCGGCCCTCGATACCGAGGCGCTGATCGGGGATTCGCTGACCGGGTTCGCCGAGTTCATCGAGGCGCGGGGGATGGGACCGGTGACCATTCTCGGCCTCTCCTTCGGCTCGATCCTGGCGGTGCGCTTCGCGCGGCTCTACCCGCATCTCGTACGGCGCCTCGTTCTGGGCTCGGTCAACCTCTCCATGACGGTCGCCAATGCCGACGCGCGGCGCCAGCAATTCTTCAAGGGCATCGCCTCGCTCACCAAGGCGCCCGACATCGTCGTCCTCGCGGCCACCAAATATCGCGACCTCTACGGCCGCCCCGCCATCGGCCGCACCATCCTGCAGCGCATCTTCGGCGAGAATGCCGGCGATCGGCGCGTGCTGGAGACGATGCCCGACGAGGCCGGCGTCTACGCGATGTTCGCCGACTACTATCGCAACTCCGTCCCCGGCATCGTCGCGGACTTCACCCATGTCATGGGCTCCTGGAGCCGAGACATTCTCGACGTGACGGCGCCGATCACCTTCCTGCACGGCACCGAGGACCCGATCACCGGGCCGCAGCAACTCGACATGCACCGCTATTCCGGCGATGTGCATCTGGTCGAGGGGGCGGGCCACTTCCTGACTGCCTCGCATCCGGAGATCTGCTGGCCCGCCATCGCGCGGCATCTGTGATCCGCCCATGACCAGAGCGAGGCCGGATCCGGCTGCGTGATCGAGATCGCCATCCCCCTCATGCCGGGGCGACCATCCCCGTTCGTCGCGGGGGTCGGCGGGCGGCGCGGCCGGTGGTCGGCGGAGGTGCGGCAGCGACCGCCCGAGCCGATCGAGCGTCCACACGACGAGCGTGTCGCCGGAGGGAAGCTTGGTGAGACAAGGCTTTCAGCCCCGGCCGATCGTCCTTGGCGGCCGAGGCCCGGTCGACATGGAGGTGCCGCTCGTGGACGCCGGCAGCGATGCGGGGGTCGCGCTTCAGATCGGCCGATTGGCGATCATCGGGGGGCGAGACCCGCATGTAGCCGATTAGCCTGTCCACCGGTGCGGCGGACCTGTCGACGTCATACCCGCACGACGTCACGCAGGCGTTCCCTATCGGACCAGCACGACCTCGACGCCCACATCGTCCGCAATGTCCGCCCAGTCCCGATCGCCGGTTACGGCGGGAAGGCCGAGCCGCTTGGCGAGCGCGAGGCACGACCGATCGCCGAGGCTCAGCCCCTTCGGTTTCGTCGCGACGCGCATGAGCCCACCCTCGATCGCGTCGGTCTCTTCGCACGGTTCAACCGTCAGGCGCAGCTTCTCGATCAGCCGCCTGGCCTGATAGGGCGTTGCCCCCTTCTCGGTCGCCTTGGCGACGATCTCGTGCAGGTTCACCGTGGAGATCGCGGCGTCCCGGAGCCACTTGCGCGCTTCGGCCGCCCCGTCCTCGTTCTGCAAGTCGATGAAGACGGCCGAGGTGTCGATCACGCAGGAGGGCACTACTCGCTCTCCTTGGCGCATTCGGCGCGCCGGTCCTCGATCACCTCGTCGGCCACGCTTGTATCATCGGACAGAAACGAACGAAACAGAGCACCGGCCTCGTCGAGGGCCCGGTCGGGCATCGAGAGCACGATGGCATCGCCATCCATTTCGGCAATCAACTGACCGCCTTTCTCAATGCCAAGCTGGCGGCGCAGCGAGACCGGTAGCACGAGTCGACCATTTGGCAGAACGTTGACCTTCATAGTCGCGCATACTCCGTTCACCGTTCAGGCTGCCTACCCGCGTTGTTATCAGACCGGCACAAAGTGACCAATACCCTTCTAATGACTATACCGTCACTCGAGCCACTATTGTAGCGAGCCGACCGGATTTCGGCTGTCCAGCATACGCTCGTTTGGTGGCCATGGTCGCACGAGCTGCCGCGTCGGCTTGTTGGACGAGTTATCGGACATCTTGATTGTTGGACGGATTTGCGGACATATGGGCCCCTCCGGCCGTCCATGACGGCTCTCCAGCCCCATGGTCGCCCATGTCCCTGATCGGCTATGCCCGCGTGTCTACCTCCGAGCAGGATCTTACCCTGCAGCTCGATGCCCTTCGCGCCGCAGGGGTCGATCGCGTGTTCGAGGATCGGGGGATCTCCGGAGCGAAGACCGACCGGCCCGGACTGAACGATGCTCTCGCCTTCCTCAGGGAGGGCGACACGCTCGTCGTGTGGAAGATGGACCGTCTCGGTCGTTCGATGACCCACCTACTCGCCACCGTCGCCGACCTTGAGAGGCGCGACGTGGGATTTCGCTCTCTGACCGAGGCGATCGACACGACCACACCGACCGGTCGGCTCGTCTTCCATATCTTCGGTGCGCTGGGCGAGTTCGAGCGCGACCTCATCAGGGAGCGGACGAGTGCGGGCCTGACGGCCGCGGCCGCCCGGGGCCGCAAGGGCGGTCGCCCAGTCGCGGTGACCGCGGAGAAGGTGGCGCGCGCCCGGCAGTTGATCGCACAGGGGCTGAACGTGCGGGAGGCCGCAGCCCGAGTGAAAGTCGGGAAGTCGGCACTCTACGCTGCGCTCAAGGACCGGACACCGAACATCGCTACGGACACATAGCGCCGACGGAACCCTGCCGATCGGTCCGGTGATCTTCCATCAAGTGTGGCTGGGTCACGCCTGCCGCAGAACACCCGCTCTCCGACAGGGGAGCGGAGACGGTTCTCATTCGCCACCTTTACGAGGAGTCGTGTCGAGCCCCTGTGCTCAGTCGTACAATCCCGTTGTGGTCCCCCATATTTGATCGAAGACGTAGAAACGGGCTATCCAGACCGTCTAGGCATTGCTCCACAAATCCTTTCGAGGGTGCATTTCGGTATATTGGCACTCTGCCTTGCCGATGGACCAGAAGGAGCGACTGGCTATGAGCGGCCTAAGGGTGCAAGTCGATCGGGCCGGACGAATGGTACTCCCTGCCGAAGCGCGGCGTTCTTAGGGGGTGAATGGGCCGGCGCATCTCGTCGTCGAGGCGGATGAGGACGGTGCGCACCTCTCATCCGTGTGTTAGGCACTCGCCACGCTATAGTGAGCGTGTATCTGTTTTCGCACGATCGATTTGTGTAAAGTCATATTCACTAGCTCGGCGTCGAACAAATTCTTCAAAAGCAGGATGGTACTAATTGCATCGGCGATCGCCTAGAACAAAGATTCATACACTAAATATGATAATGCTTCTATATTTGTAATTACAACTTAATGACACGGAGAGCAGTATGGCTACATTTGCTTTAATAGCAATAGCCATATGTGGATTGGGAACGGCGGTGCTAATAGTTGTAAACCAAATTCGGGACATTCGTCCTAGCGAAACCGCTCAGATGTTGTTCAATAAGAGAAGAAGAAATCGGCGAGACGGCATTGTAATCTTTCTTATAAACTGCCTTGTTGTATTGTTTTTCTTTATCTCATTTTTTGTTTATGTTGGAAAATAGCGTAAAACGGAAAGGTGTCTGCTGAAATGGGAACTGTAGACGAATATTTGCGTAATGCAGCCGCTCTACGCGCGCGTACGTACGCTCGCGTTAGGCACGTCCGATAGCAGCGCCGTCGATGAGCTGCTCGACGAACGCCGGCAGGAAATCGAGAACGACGCGTGCCCGCGTCCTGCGACGTCGATGCCTCGGCTGTCCTAGCCCATCTCTTTCGGCAAGACGGTAGCGACATCGCCTTGGACTGGATTGCAGGACGGCCTGCGATCTCGATCGTCAACGTGTACGAGGTTGTCTCGCGGCTGGCGGAGAGAGGCCAGGACGAGGCGGGCATCAGAGCCGATCTGTCCGACCTGGCTCTCGATGTTCACGACGTCTCGCTCGACCTCGCACTGGCCGCCGGCATGATGCGGTCGCCTACCAAGCGCAAGGGTCTGAGCCAGGGCGATCGAAGCTGCCTCGCTCTCGCGCGCCAGTTGGACCGACCCGCCGTCACCGCTGACAGGGCTTGGGCGGCGGTCGCGGACGACATTGGTGCGACGGTTGAGCTGATCCGGTAGGCGAGCGGCACACGCATCTTGGATACGGGCGCGATCGCGCCCATCGGCTTCGAGAGCCTGTGAACCGGACGGGCCTCAAGCCGGGCGCGGAGGCCCGGCGTCGTCGGCGAGGTGCTGGCGAAGGTCCTGCTCGTAGAGCCGGCGCGAGGGCTGGATGTGGAGCTCGCACAGGTCCGCCAGTCGCTGCCGGTCGCCACCCCGGGCCGCCTCGACCATTTCGCGATGCTCGCGCGCCGCCTGCGCCAGGAGGCCCGGGTCGGCGATGCGGTAGGACCGGATCGGATGGCTCGCGGCGGCGAGCTGACGGATCGTGCCGGACAGGAAGCGGTTGCCGCACTGGTCGAACAATCGGTCGTGGAACGCGTCGTTGCACAGGATGACCTCGACGAGATCGCCCTTGCCCATGGCCGCCTCGTGCCGGGCGGCGAGCGCGGTGAGCGCCGAAAGCGTCTCGGTCGCGAAGGGCAGCGCCATGCGCTCCACCGCGAGCCGGTGCAGGTCGGCGCGCATGGCGTAGAGCTCCTCGACCTCGTCGGGACCGTATTCGCGAACCATGGCCCCCTTGTTGCGCTGTCGCACGACGAGGCCCGCACGCTCCAGCCGCCCGAACGCGGTACGCACGACGTGGCGCTTGGCCTCGAAGCGCGCCATGAACGCGTCCTCGGTCAGCCGCTCGCCGGGCTTGAGCCGGCCGAGGACGATGTCGAGCTCGATCTCCTCGTGCACCACGCGCTCGCGGCGCGCCGGTGCGGGGCCGTCGCCGGGGAGGCTGTGCGAAGGCAGGCTCGACGAAGGGAGACTTGGCGAAGGCAGACTTGGCGAAGGCAGACTTGGCGAAGGGAGACTTGCCGAAGGGAGGCTCGGCCGCGTGTCCGTGAACGCCTCGCCCCGCGCTGATCCGTCGGTCATGTTCGCACCTTCCCACGGCATTCACTCGCGCCTTCCCATAGCTTCGCCGGCCGCCCCGGCGGCACCGTCGTCCGAGCATGCCCCATCGGGCAGCGCCAAGAAAGCCTTCACGGGCGTCGGGAGGGGGGTGAGGAGACGTGAGGCGGCGGGCCGGCGATCGAGGGTTCTCGCACGGGCGCCAGGGCGCGCGGCGGGTAAGGATCGCCCATCCACACAGATTATCAATAATCCTATTGACGACGGACCGCGATGGCTGCTCTGTTGGCGCCCAAGGTTCCCACCCAACGCGGACCGGACAGAGGCAACGTGACTGGAAGGACGTAGGTATCATGAGGGCAGCTCTTCTTTGCGCCACGGCGCTCGCCACCGGCCTGTTCGCGGGAGGCTCCACGGCCTCGGCGCAGGACCTCACGCTCTGGTCCCACTGGGCGGACCAGCAGGCCAAGGTCGATTTCGTCGAGGGGGCCGCGCGCGCCTTCGAGGCGGCCAATCCCGGCGTCACGATCACCATCAGCTGGTATCAGAAGGAGCCGCTCTACGCGGCCCTCAAGACGGCCCTGACGGCCGGCCAGGCCCCCGACATCTTCTATGCCGAGACCGACCAGACGGAATACATGGCCAACGGGCTGGTGCTCGATCTCAAGGACCGGCTGAACTGGGATGCGATCGAGCCCTGGGCCACCGAGGTCTGGGGCTATGAGGACGGCGTCTACGGCTTCCCGCTGGAGGCCTGGACGGTGGAGACCTACGTCAACACCGACAGGCTGGCCGACATGGGCATCGACATGCCGGTCGCCGGGCTCGAGGGCCAGGCCTTCGTCGACGCCGTCGCCAAGATCGCCGAGAGCGGCACGACGCCGATGGCGCAGGGCGTCGCCGACCGGCCCTATCCGGGCGCGTTCCTGACGACCGAGATCCTCGTCAAGAAGCTCGGCACCGAGGACTATGCCCGCCTCCTCAAGGGCGACGGCGTGACCTGGGACGATCCGCGCGTGCGCGAGGCGCTCGACTATGCCAAGTCGATCATCGACGCGGGCGCCTTCCCGGCGTCCATCTCGTCGATCAAGCTCGGCGAGGCGCATCGCTACTTCCACACCCAGCCCGGCGCCGCGATGTTCCAGATGGGCTCGTTCTATCCCTCGCGCGCCTTCGCCTCGCCCGACGAGGGCGGCCAGCCGGCCGACTTCCCGCTCGGCATCGTCAACGGCCCCATCCCGCCCGGCGCCGTCTGCCCGGCCTGCAAGACGATCGCGGTCGGCGGCTCCTTCGTGGTCAACGCGGACACCGAGCATCCCGACCTCGCGGTAGCCTTCCTCAACTCCATGGCGACGCCCGAGATGGGCAATGCCTGGCTGGAGGCCAATCTCGTCCAGACCGGCATCAAGGCCGATCCCTCCTCGATCACGGGCGAAAAGGCGGCCTATTTCCAGATGCTGGCGGCGGCCAACGAGGGCGCGTCCTACACGTTCGGCATTCCGGTTCAGCAGATGCAGGGCGAACCGCGCGAGACCTTCACCCAGGTCGTCAACCAGGCCTTCCCGGCCGGTCTCGTCGGCGTCGACGAGGTCATCGAGATGATGGGCGCCTCCTACTAGCGCCCTCTCCGTTCACGTCCGCCGACCTGAACGACAGGAAGGGGCGGCAAGAATCCAAGCGCTCTCGCAACGGGGTCCGGGCGCCGCGCCCGGACCCTCCTTCGCTGACCTTCGCTACCGTCCCTCGCGGGGCGGCGCGCTCGAAAAGGCTTTCCCATGGCCATGCCGCACGAGTTGCCGGGAGACGGGGCGGCGCCGCTCTCCGGCGTGCCCGAAACGGTGCGCGAGGCCGTGCCGGAGAAGGACCACGCCAATCCGGCCGGCGCGATCGGGATGTTCCTCTTCCCCGCCCTCCTGGTCTACGCCGCCTTCACCGCCCTGCCGGTGGCGCGCACGTTCTACAACTCGACCCATCTGGTGGTGCCGAACCGGGCGGCCGAATGGGTCGGCTTCACGCATTACGTCGATTTGTGGACCGACCGCATCTTCTGGCGCGCGGTCTGGAACACGCTCACCTGGGCCGGCGTCGCGCCGCTGCTCGAGGTGTCGATCGCGACGCTGCTCGCGCTGGCGCTCTACGCCAAGGTGCCCTTCTCGCGCGTCTTCCGCATCGCCTGGTTCACGCCCGTGCTGATGTCCTACGTCGTCGTCGGCATCCTGTGGATGTGGATCCTCAACTTCGAATGGGGCGCGCTCAACGCGATGCTTCGCGCCGTCGGCCTCGGCGATCTCGCCCAGCCCTGGCTCGGCCATCCCGACACCGCCCTGCCGTCCCTCATCCTGGTGACGACCTGGATGTGGACCGGCTTCAACATGGTCGTCGTGCTGGCCGCGATGTCGTCGCTGCCCACCGAGGTGCTGGAGGCGGCCGAGCTCGACAATTGCGGCTGGTTCGCCAAGCTCTGGTTCGTCATCCTGCCGCTCATCCGCCCGACGCTCCTCAACCTCGTCGTGCTCAGCTTCATCGGCAAGATGAAGATCTTCGACCTGGTCTGGGTGACGACGCAGGGCAACCCGCTCTGGGCCACCGAGACGGTCTCGACCTATGTCTACAAGCGCGCCTTCCAGTGGTCGACCTTCGATCTGGGCTATCCCTCCACGATCGCGGTCGTGTGGTTCGCCATCGTCATGATCGGGGTGCTGGGGCTGACCTGGCTCTTCCGCCAGGGCGACAAGGTGGAATACTGATGGCCGCCGCGCCCCGCCGCATGCTGGCGCAGGATGCGCCGCGCGCCGCGCTCGCCGTCTCGCCGGAGGGCCTGCGAAACGCGGCCCTCCTCGCCTTCCTCGCGCTCTACACCGCCTATGCCGCCGGCCCCTTCGTCTGGGTCGCGACGATGTCGCTGCGCACCACGACCGAGATCGCCGACGCGCCCTACGCGCTGCCCTGGCCGATGCACTGGGACAAGTTCGGCTCGGCCTGGAGCGACAGCAACTACGACACCTATTTCTTCAACTCGGTCGGCATCGTGCTCGCCGCCGTCGCGATACTGACCGTGGTCGGCGGCATGGCCGCGCACGGCTTCGCGCGCTACCGGTTCCGCTTCAAGGGGCTGCTCTACTTCGTCATCTTCTCGACCATCATCTTCCCGCCGCAGGTGACGGTGATCGGCCTCTTCCAGATCATGGTCGACTACGGCCTCTACAATTCGCGCTTCGGGCTGGTGCTGGTCTACGTCTCGATCCAGCTGCCGGTGACGATCTACATTCTCGAGAGCTTCTTCGCGCGCATTCCCAAGGACCTCTTCGAGGCCGCGCGCATGGACGGCTATTCGGAATGGGCGATCTTCTGGCGCATCTCGCTGCCGGTCGCGATGCCGGCCATCTCCACGACGATCATCCTCAACACGATCCTGTTGTGGAACGAGTTCCTCTACGCGGTCGTGCTGATCACCGACGACGACAAGCGCACCCTGCCCCTCGGCGTGCTGCGTTTCATGGGCGATCAGCTGGAGGATGTCGGCATGATCGCCACCGGCCTCATGATCGCGATCGTGCCCGTCGTCCTCATCTACGT
The DNA here is from genome assembly GCA_963842125.1 of uncultured Alphaproteobacteria bacterium. Taxonomy (GTDB): domain Bacteria; phylum Pseudomonadota; class Alphaproteobacteria; order Rhizobiales; family CAWCWK01; genus CAWCWK01. The sequence goes on from CAWJFE010000003.1 coordinate 26,552, forward strand.
CTTCTTCTCCGAGCGGCTCATCCAAGGGATGACCGCCGGCGCGGTCAAATAGGACCTGAACGCCCATGGCCGTCGTCACGCTCGACAGGATCTGCAAGCGCTACGAGGGCGGCGACGCGCTCGCCGTCAGCGACGTCTCGCTCACCGTGGCGGACGGCGAGTTCATGGTGCTGCTCGGGCCGTCCGGCTGCGGCAAGTCCACGACGCTGCGCATGGTGGCGGGCCTGGAGACGATCACGTCCGGCCGCCTCTCGATCGACGACGAGACGATGAACGGCGTGCCGGCCAAGAACCGCGACATCGCCATGGTCTTCCAGTCCTACGCGCTCTATCCGCACATGACGGTGCGCGACAATCTCGGCTTCGGCCTCAAGCGTCGCCAGACCGACAAGGCGGTCGTCAAGCGCCGGGTCGAGGAAGTCGCGGCCTCCATCGGCCTCACCGACTATCTCCACCGCAAGCCCGCCGCCCTCTCCGGCGGCCAGCGCCAGCGCGTCGCGCTCGGGCGGGCGATCGTGCGCGACCCGAAGGTCTTCCTCTTCGACGAACCCCTGTCCAATCTCGACGCGGCCTTGCGCGTCTCCACGCGGGCCGAGCTCGTCCGGCTCCACCGCGAGCTCTCGGCCACCATGCTCTACGTCACCCACGACCAGGTCGAGGCCATGACGATGGGCGACCGCATCTGCATCATGAAGGACGGCAGGGTGGCGCAGATCGGCCGGCCGATGGAGGTCTATCTCAACCCCGCCTCCACCTTCGTCGCCTCCTTCCTCGGCAATCCGCCGATGAACCTGCTGCCGGGCAAGGTCGGGGAGGGCGTCGTCGTCGTCGGGCACGATCTCGCCGCGCTGGCGACCGGGCGGGTGCCCGGCTCCGCCATCACCCTCGGCGTCAGGCCGGAGGATCTCCAGCCCGTCGCCGATGGCGGCCAGGCCATCCTCTCCGGCCGGGTCGTCAATCTCGAGGCGCTCGGCGCCGAGACGCTCATCCATCTCGACCGGGGCGACGGCGGCCCCCGCGTGATCGTGCGGGGCGAGCGCACCGCCGGCGCGCGGCTCGACGAGACGATCCGCCTGACCTGCGATCCGGCGATGATCCGCCTCTTCGACGCCGCCACCGGCCTCGCGATCGACACCGGCTGACGCCGCGCCCGCCGTCGCCACCCGCCACAAGGACCCATCCCATGCCACCAGTCATCAAGACGACCCGTTCCATTGCGAGGGCGGCACCCGAGAGCGTCGCGGTCTTCGCGCAGGCGCCGGTCGGCCACATCGTCGATGCGCTGGGGCGGAGCGGCGCGCTGCCGGCGCCGATCAAGCCCGTCACCGGGGCCGCGCGCTTCTGCGGCACCGCCCTCACCGTCGATGCCGGTCCGCGCGACAACCTCGCGCCCTGGGCGGCGCTGAGGCGGGCCCGGCCCGGCGACGTCCTCGTCATCGCGACCGGGGGACACATGGGCGCGTCCGTCTGCGGCGACCTCCTGGTCGGCATGGCCGCCAATGCCGGCATCGCCGCGATCGTGACGGACGGCGTGGTGCGGGACGTGGAGGGCATGGAGCCGGCCGGCATCCCCGTCTTCGCGGCCGGCGTGAACCCCAACTCGCCCTTGAAGAACGGGCCGGGCTCGGTCGGCCTGCCGGTCGTCGTCGCCGGCATCGCCGTCGCGCCCGGCGACATCGTCTGCGGCGATGCGGACGGCGTCGTCGTCGTGCCCGCCGCGCGCATCGCGGAGGCAGGCGCGGCCCTCAAGGCCGTGCGGGAGAAGGAGGCCGCGATGGAAGCCGCCGTCCGAGACGGCGCGACGGCGCCCGACTGGGTCACCGGCGCGCGCGAGGACGACCTCTTCGTCTTCATCGACTGAACCACAGCCAGCGGGAGTGACCCATGGACGTGCCGGATGCGCCTGCCCCCGTGCCCACCGTTGCGCCCACCCTTGCGCCCGGCGCTGCGCCCGACCCTCTTCGCGTCTTCTACAACTCGCTCGGCACGCCCGACATGTACGCCCTCATCCGCGCGCGGATGGCGCCGGGCATGGACCTCGTCACGCTGGAGACCGACGCCGACGCCGAGCGCGAGGAGAAGATCGGTGATTGCGACGTCGCCATCGTGGCCGCCAAGCCGCTGACCGCCAACGTCATCGCCGCCGCGCGGCGGCTGCGCCTCGTCCACCACCAGGGCGTCGGCTATCACGACACCGTCGATCTGGCGGCGCTGGCCGCGCGGGGCATCCGGCTCGCCCTCACCCCCGAGGGCACGACGATCGGCGTGGCCGAGCACACGGTCCTCCTCGCGCTCGCAGCCGCGCGCCGCGCCGCCTTCGCCGATGCCGAGCTGCGGCAGGGCCGCTGGCACGTCAACGCCCTGAGGCCCGTCTCGGTGGAGCTCTACGGCAAGACGGTCGGCTATCTCGGCTTCGGGCGCATCGGGCAGGAGGCGGCCCGCCGCCTGAACGCCTTCGGCACGACCGGCCGTTTCCACGACCCCGGCATCGCCGCCGCCGACCTGCCCGCCGACCTGCCCGCCGATCTGCCCGCCGATCTGCCCGCCGATCTGCCCGCCGAGCCGGCGCCCTTCGACTGGATCATCGAGACTGCCGACATCGTCTCGCTCCACATGCCGCTGACGGAGGCCACGCGGCACACGCTCTCGCGTGCGGTCATCGCCCGGATGAAACCCGGCGCCATCGTCGTCAACACCGCGCGCGGCGGCCTCGTCGACGATATCGCGCTCGCCGAGGCGCTCGCCTCGGGCCGCCTTCTCGCCGCCGGCCTCGACGTCTTCGAGGGCGAGCCGATCGGGCCCGGGCATCCGCTCTGCGCGCTGCCCAACGTCGTCCTCACACCCCACATCTCGGCCGGCACGCGCGATGCGCTGGCCCACAAGATGGACGCGCTCTTCGCGAATCTCGACCGCTTCCGGCGGGGCGAGGCGCTGCGCAACGAGGTGCCTCTCCAGGAGGCCGGCCGGGCGGGATGATCGACACGCAGGTCCATATCCTCGACCCGGCTGCCTACCCCTATCCCGCCGTGACCCGGGGCTATCGCCCCCGTCCGGACGAGACCGGCGATCTCGCCGCGCTCCTCGCCGTGCTGGACGCCCATGGCGTGGCGCGCGCCGTTCTCGTCCAGGCGAGCGTCTACGGCGCGGACAATGCCGCCATCCTCGACGCCCTGGCCGCGCACCCGGAGCGGTTCCGCTGCGTCGTGTCCGTCAGCGGGCCGGAGGGGGTGCGGCCGCTTCTCGCCCGTCGCGGCGTCGTCGGCGTGCGGCTCAACCTCGTCGACGACGCGGGCGCGGCCGAGGGCGGACCGGGCGCAGCGCGCGAGATCGCGGCCGAGGTCTTCGCGGCCGGCGGCCTCCTCCAGCTCCAGGCCTCGCCGGCCCTCCTCGGCGCGTTGCTGAACGTCATCCCCGCCGGCCCGGTCATCCTCGACCATTTCGGCCGGCCCGACCTCTCGACCGGCTCCACCGACACCGAGACGGTCGCCGCGATGGCCGCTCGCCCGGACACCTGGCTGAAGGTCTCGGCCGCCTTCCGCCTCACGCCAAGGAAGACGGCCCTGCCGCGCGCCCGGCTGATGCCGATGCTGCGCGCCTTCGGCGCCACCCGGCGTCTCTGGGGCTCCGACTGGCCGTTCATCAATCTCGCGAACGAGAACCTCGCGAAAGGAGATTCCGCAAGCCGGGACTCCAGAGGCGCTGTTCCGCGCTACCAGGACACGCTCGATGCCCGGCGTCGCCTCCTGGACGCGCCCGAGGCGAGCGACGCCGCCGCGGCGCGCCTCTTCGGCTGGCCGGTCCTCGGCCCGCCGGACGCGGCGCGCGGCGCGCGCACCGATGGCCCGCCCGTTGGATAGTTCGCCGCCCCGCTCCGCCGCGCTGCGTGTCGGCCTCGTCGGAGCCGGCATGGCGTCGGCCCATCACGTCGTCGGATGGCGGGCCTGCGAGGGCGCGCGGCTCGTGGGCGTGGCGGACCCCGATCCGGACCGCGCGGCGCTGCGCGCCGGGCAGGCGGGCGCGGCCGCCTTTCCCTCGCTCGGCGCGATGCTGGAGGCCTGCACGCTCGACGCCGTCGACATCGTCGCCCCGCCTTCCCTCCACGCGCCGCTGGTGCTGGAGGCCGCCCGCCGGGGCCTCCCGGTGCTGTGCCAGAAGCCGCTCGCGCCCACCGCCGCCGAGGCGCGGGATCTGCTGGACGCGATGCCTGCGGACGCGCGCCTCATGGTGCACGAGAACTGGCGCTGGCGGGCGCCCTACCGCGCGCTCCGCCAGGGGCTCGCCGACAGGGGAGGCGGCGGCCCCTCGAGCTTCGCGCTCCGGGTGGAGAGTTCCGGGCTGATCGAACGGCCGGACGGCCACTACCCGGCTCTCGAGCGGCAGCCCTTCCTCGCCGGCCTGCGCCGCTTCCTCGTCATCGAGGTGCTGATCCACCATCTCGACACGCTGGAATTCCTCTTCGGTCCCCTGCGCATCGAGAGCGCCGTCCTCGCGCGGCGCTGCGCCGCCGTCCTCGGCGAGGATCGTGCGGACATCCGCTTGACGGCCGGCGGCGTTCCCGGCCGGCTGGTGGGAGACTTCCGCACGCCGGGCGCGCCGCCGCTGCCCCGCGACCGCCTGACGCTCTCGGGCGCCGTCCCGGCCCTCGTCGACGGTTGGACGGTCACGATCGGCACCGAGGCACCATTGGCCTTCGATCCGGACGCGGCCTATGCGGCGAGCTATGCCGACACGATCGCCCATTTCGCCGCCTGCCTCGAGGACGGCACCGCCTTCGAGACGCCGGGCGAGGCGGGCGCCCGTATGCTCGACCATGTCGAGCGCATCTATGCCCTCGCCGGGCGCCTCGACGAGGCGGACGCCTGAGCGCCGCGTCTCGTCAGGCGGCCAGTCGGTCCGGTTCGTGGAAGGCATAGGTCTCGCGGCCGGCTTCCTTGGCGGCGTAGAGGGCGCGATCGGCCAGGGAGACGAAGCCGGTCGGGCCACCCTCATAGGCGTCGCGCATGATGATGCCGATACTGGTCGACGCGCGCACCATCAGGTCCTCGATCGGCACGGCTCGCTCCAGATCGGCCAGGACGCGCTTTGCGACGGACGCGGCCTGATGACGCGTCACGCGGCCCCGAAGGAGGATGGCGAACTCGTCCCCGCCGAGCCTGGCCACGACGTCGCCCTCGCGCACCGCGCCGCGCAGCACCTCGGCGACATGGCGCAGCAGGGCATCGCCCACCGCATGTCCGAGCGTGTCGTTGACGACCTTGAACCGGTCGAGGTCGAGAAGGAGAAGCGCGCCTCTCGGCGGGCTCTCCGCGAACATCGCCTCGAGCGAGGCGTTCCAATGGCGCCTGTTGGACAGGCCCGTCAGCGCGTCGTGGTTCGCGTTCCACGCATTGGCGCGGCGGGCCTCCTCCAACTCGGTGATGTCGTGCGTGACGCCGCGATAGCCGCGGAAGGCGCCCGAGGCGTCGAAGAAGGGCCGCCCGCTCGACGAGAGGTGCCGCACGCCCCCCGGAAGTTCCATCGTATAGCAGAAATTGCGGAACGGCCGGCACGCCTCGAGGTCGGCGATGTGCGAGGCCCAGGGCTCCCTCGTCGCCTCGTCGCCCAGCAGTTCCAGAACCGTCCGCCCCATCACGAAGGCCGAGGGCCCGGCGCCGCCATCGCCGGAATCACGGTCGGAATAGAAGGTAAAGCGCAGATCCGCGTCGATCTCCCAGAATGTGTTGACCGAGCTGTCGATGAAGTCCTGAAGCCTCGAGCGCTCGGTCCGAAGCGCCTCGTCGGCAAGGGGCGTCTCGTCGGCAAGGGGCATCTCGTCGGCAAGCGGCTCCTCGTCGGACTGTCCTTCGCTCCGGCGCATGGTGAGATTCGACATGGCTGCGACGACCTGTCCCGAGACGTTTGCGGATCCGTAGCCCCGCAGCATGGCCCGGTTTCGTAAATATCGGGAAAAGATCGGGCCGGGCAGTCGAGCGGATTTCGCGCCGGGCCTGCCGGCGATAGTCCTCCTCCAGTGGGACACTACCCGTGCCCTCGACCCCTGCTGTGCTCCGCGGTATGCGACGCGGACCAGCCGCGCCGATACGTGACGGTCTAGAACTTCAGCACGTTGTCGACCGCCTCGGTCGCCGCGGCGGCGGCCGTGTCGCGGGTGGCGGTGAGCACGCCGTCGCCGTGGAAGAGGATGATGGCGACACCCTCCACGAAGTCGCTCTCGGCGTCCTCGATGAAGCGGATGCTGGCATAGCTCGGGCAGTCCCCGGCCAGCTCGACGATCGCGTCGTCGCCGCTCTCCATGAAGGCGCGGCTTGAGAGGCCGTCACTGTCGAGAGCGTTCACGATGTCTCTGCAGCCCTGCGAGGCGCTGACCTGACCGGGAAGAGACAGGAGCGGGCCGTAGCTTTCGGCCATCCGAGCCTCCAGGAAGTCGGCCGGAACGGGCTTGGCGAAGGAGAGCTCGCGCGCGATGAGGTAGGATCCGGCCTCCGGTACGCCCGAGAGCGAACCGAGGATGACGCGGTCGCTCAGGCTCTCCTTGTCCATGGCGCAGGTCATGATCGCGTCCTTGGTCTCGCAGCCGTCGAAGCCGGCGGCGAGGAGCGTTTCCTCCGCTTCCGCGAGCGTGTTCTCGACCGTCACGCCGAGCACGTCGAACGCACCGGCGGAGGGCGGCACGGCGATGGGAAGGACGGGGCCCGCGGCCATCGGCTGCGCGGCAGGTTGCGCGATGGGAAGCGCCGACCCGGATGCGGTGGTCGGCAAGGCGGCCGACTGGAAGGCGCCGTCCGTCGCGCCCGGCCGCTGCACGGCGGCCGTCGCCGTCGTCGGGAGGGCCGGGAAGGCCGGCTGCGCCTGCGCCGGTGCGCCGCCCGGCAAGGCTACGACGGGGAAGCTCGGCGCTGCCGGCGCCGGAGCATCTCCGCCGAGCGAGGCCGCGAACCCTTGTGGTCCCGCCTGTGGCGCGCCTGCGCCAGGCAGTGCGGGGAAGGCCGCAGCACCGGCGGACGCGCCAAGACCCGCGCCAAGACCCGCGCCGCTGGCAATCGCGAGCGGGAAGGCCGGAGCAGGCATCTGTGCCGGCAATCGGCCGGCGGCGATGGGGAAGGCCTGTCCCGCCGCGCCCGGCATCGCGCCGGGCACACCCACCATGAGAGGCTGCGAGGACTGCTGCTTGAGGACCGCGACCTGCGTCTCGGTCAGGGTGCCTGTGGCCTCGACGCCCAGGCTGGTCTGGAAGGCCCGAACCGCGCCGCGCGTGCGCTTGCCGACTAGACCGTCGGGCGCGCCGGCGTCGAAGCCAAGCGTATTGAGCCGCGTCTGGAAGTCCCGCACCTCCTCGCGCGACGTCACATAGGTCGCGATAGTCGGACGGGGCGCGGCGGGTTTGGAGGCCGTGCGGCGCGTCTGAGTGCGCTTCGGCGCCCGCTTCTTGGTATACTTCTTCTTCGCCGCCCGGCGCGGCTGCGCCCTTTGCTTGCCCGCCTGGTTCGCGATGGCAGCACCGACCGCCCCGGTGATGACGCCGATCGCGAAGTCCCGCCCGCCGGCTTGGGCCGGCTGGCTGGTCGTGCCGGCCGAGAGGAAGGCCGCGACCGCGAGGACGGAGAGGCTGGTACGGCCCATGTAAGCTTGCATCATCTTGAGGGGTCCTTGTCTCAGGGAAGGGGCACGCAACGCGATCGTCAAAGGGGAGCCGGCGGCGTCATTGCCTGGCCTCGGTACCGGGCTGGGGCAGGCTGGCGGGCGAGACCGCGCCCGCCTGCGGGACAGCCGCCACCGGGGCGGCCGACGGTTCCGGATGGGGTGGCTCGGCGGCAGGAGTAGGGGCCGGGCGCAGGGCGAGAAGCCAGCGCGCCGTCTCCACATCGCCCACGGCACCGAAATGGCTGACCACGTCGTTCAGCCGAGCATGGTTGCGGGCCATGCCGGCCACGAGGTTCACGCAAGGCGCCGGGAAGGCGTCCGAGATCTGGTTGCCGTCCCGTTCGCGCACGCCGATCCGGTCGGCACGGAACGTGTCGCGGCTTTCCAGCAGGTAGCGCAGATAGTCGAACGAGGGCCTGAAGGTCTGCGAAGCGTAGGTGATGTACTGGCACAGGCTCGTGTCGCGCACCGTGCCCTTGGCCGAGCGCCCGTCAGAGCGCCCTGAGACGTCGTTCGCGAGCGCCACCACGAGCACGTCCATGAAGTTGAATGAGGGGATCGAGAGGTGGTTGTCCGGCAGGCGCGGGGTGTCGCGGGACATGACGGCCCAGCCGTAGTCGGAGCGATACCCATCACCGCCTTCCCGGTGCGCCGCAAGCAGAATCGGGCTGTAGGTCTCGTCGCCGAACTGCATGCCGAGCGTGCCCAGCGCCTGGATGTCGGCGATCGTGTAGCCGATGCCCAGCCGGTCGATGATGTCGTAGGTCGCCGGCAGGATGTTCGGATGCGCCCGGTTGAGGTCGAGGCCCCGCTGCGCGAAATAGCTGAAGACCGCGACGGGCATGCCCGTGCTGATATCGTTGAGGATCGTGCAGTCGCGCCGCTCGTCCTCATAGGAGTGGCGGCAGTCGAAGGTCGCGTTGAGGTCGAATGGACGCAAACGCTGCAAATAGTTGTAGACGGCGTCGAGCCCGACGAGACCGTCGGCCCGGCGCTCCCAGAACGCGTCCCTCCAGATCCGATAGAAGAGCTGACCCGTAGGCAGGCGCGAGGGGTCGATCAGTCCGCTCTGCAGGTAGAAGTTCGCGCTGTCGTAGTTCTGCTGGGTCAGGAAGGTGCGGAAGGCGTCGACCGTCTTGCCATCATTGGCCGTGGCAGGCGCGGTCCACACGCTGGCCGCCATGCAGGCAGCCGCTATCGTCCTGACGATTCGTCCCAACATGGCGCTCCCCCGAGCCCGCTCGCGCGACAGGACCCGGGGTCCTTCACGCAGTGTCTCGCGATCACGGATACGCCACGCGTGACTTCGCCCTTGCGACCCTACGCAACGTCAACGTCCAAAGCAAATCCCCATGGAAGCCGTGGTTACCAGGCTGCGAGTGGGTGGTGGGGTGCGGCCGACCGGTGAAGGGGTTGGCTGCCAGCACATCTCATGCTTCGGATAGGCGGGTAGAAGTGAAGGGCGAAATCGGGGGCTCAGACATGGCAGGATCGACAGGGGTCGGGGTCGGCAGGTTGCGCGTGGACGCCTTGACGGTGGGACTGGCGGCGGCCCTCGTCGCCACACCCGCCGGCGCACAGACCACGACTTTCGAAGAGTTCGAAGCCCAGGTCCAAGCCGCGGCCGGAGAGATCGCCCGCTATCAGCAGGTCCTTCAGAACCCGGACGTCCGCATTCAATACGAAGCGGTCAAGCTGATGCTGAGGTCGAACGACCCGGCGCTGGTGCGGATCGCCCGGGAGCATGCGCTCTTCTCGACCAACCCGGTCCTGCGCAACGTCGCCATCAAGGCCATTTTCGACTCGGCGCCCAACCTGCGCGTCGTGGTGACGGGCATCGGAGAGGAATCGGCAGACGTGCTGCGCTGGCTTGGGACGCTTGGAGGCTCGCATGACGGCCAGACCGGGAGCTTAATCTTCAAGGTTGGTCCGGCGCGGGAGAACTGCTGGATACACTACGACGATAGATGCCGCCTGCAGTTGGCCGGCACGACCGTCCAGTTCCAAAACCACGGTAATTCAGTCGATCGCGCGCAGGCGAACCTGAATCTCGGGCCGGACGGCATCCTGCGCGGTGTCGTCTTCAGCAATGCTGGAACTGCTCAAATGTCGATCGACCTGAAGGAATAGGCCCTACTCGATCACCAGGCCGTCGATCCGCACGGCGGCCTCCGGCGCCCAGACCGACTGGATGGTGATGCGGATCCGCCGGGCGACCGTGCCGCCCGTGGTAAAGTCGAGCCGACCGACCGTCGGTGACATGTCACGCACGCCGAGCGAGCGCCAATAGGGCGCGCCGGGCGGTCCGACATCGGCCTCCAGCGCGATCCCACGCGGCGGCGTCTGGCCGTCCGGCATGCGTGGCCCCGAGCCGAGCCGGAGGCGCAAGACGGGAACGGGGCGCTCCGGGTCGAGCGTCACCTCGATCGTGAGAGGCTTGCCGGTCCACTCCGCCACATAGGGCGCACCGATGAGGCCGGGCTCCAGCCGCGTGGCGTCGTCGGCCCCGCTGCCAGTTCCCGACCAGGCCGTCACGACGAAGCCCAGACCGCCATCCTCGCGCCGATCCTGCGGGATCGAGGGGCGCGGCGCCGAGATCAGATAGGGTGCGGAGAGCCGCCTTATGCGGTCGGTGCGAAAGAACCAGGCCCTGCGCGTGCCCTGCGCCTCCTGTGCGATGCCGACGAAGATGCCGTCGATTTCCAGCGCGGCGCCGCTCGTGCCCTGCTGGACGTCGCCCGGAGCCATCTCGTCCGTCGTCTGGACGAGGATGCGGTCGGGATCGTGCTCGATGACGACCGCGTCGGTTCGGTCCTGATAGCCTTCGGGCCCAAGCCGGACGATCTGGGCCCGTGAGGGGTCCTCCAACAGGCCGTCCAGGTCGGACGGAAAGTCGGTCCAGAGATCGGTACAACCACTCGTGATGTCCCCCGCCACGGTCGCGATCGCAAGATCGCGCTCGGCATCGCGCAGGAACGTGGTCGCCGAACCGTCCGCCCCGCGCACCGGCTGCTCCAGGGTGAAGCGATCGCCGCGCGCGACATGCGAGGGAAGCAGCGCGAAGCAGTTCCCGCGATGCGCGAAGAGGACGGCATGCCCGTAGTCCTCGTCGACCAAAGCGAGATCGAGCCCCTGTGCCGCTCCCATCGTCATCCCGAGCGCCAGGATCGACACGGCCAACGGTTTGCGGCGTGACAACGCCGGGCGCATCCATACAGTGAGCGTGTGTGCAAACGAGGTGAGCGGGGGGAGACGCATGCCGTCGATGGGGGAGAGTCTGGTGCGTCTCGCGGCGATGCTCATTCCGATCCTCGCGTTTCCAAGCATCGCCCTTGCCTCCGACGCACCCGTGCTAGAGGCACGACGCGTTGCGGAGGCGATGCGCGACGGGGCCCTTATATCGGGCAATTGGATGGTGGGTGTCCACGGCACGGCCGATATGGTGCCCGATCGGCCCTCCCTCATGGCCGACCTGCCTGGGGCCTGGAACGGCGAGAAGGTCTGTGCCCGAACGATCTCGAGGGACGGGCTCTACTACTCCTTCTTCGAATACGACGTCCCAGCGTCCTGGGGCGGCGGCCTTGCGGTGCTACAGTATCCGACCGAGTTCGTCCGTCTCACCGAGGGCGCGACGACGGAGACGAGCGGGGTCGTGGTCCATCGCGGCGGCTGCGACGTGGACAGTGTGGACTTCGCCCTCGCCTACTGGAACGCCGACCCGCAGTCCCCCAGCGCCGCCCGCACGATTCTCTTCAACCTCAATGCGGGGCGGTCGGATCGGGTCGAGGCCTGGCTGACATCGCCGGATCGAACACCCATCGCGGCCGTGTCGTGCGAGCCGCTGGCCGGGGGAGGCGTGAGCTTCAACCACCGCTGCGAGGCCGACCTGCCCGCCGGCGCATCGGGCGACGCCACGCTCACGGTCCTGCGGTATCGCTCCGGCCGGCGCGCCCGTCCGCGGACGGCCACCATCCATCTCGGCCGTTGAGCGGAGCGTGAGCACGATCGGACCGAACGGTCTGCGCCATATCGGTCGAAGCGCCCTCGTCGGCGCCTCTGCGCTCCTCTCCTTGCCGAGACGCCTCAAGGCCTCCAGCGGCACGCAGGGCGCGGCGCCCGACGACGCGGCATCGAGCCAGAAGCGCGGTGCCCGACTCGCCGTCGTCATCATCTTCGCGATCGTCGCGGCCTATTACCTGCTCCCCAGGGAGCAGTCCTATCTCGTGGACGCGCAGACCGATATTCTCTCGATCGTGACAGAGGAGCGGCCCGGCGAAATCTGGGAGCTTCCCGCGGTCGAGGTCTGCACGCCCAGAGCCTTCGAGGCCGGTGGATCGCTCCCCATGCCCGATCTGGGCGATGCCGCCCTCTTCTGCGACCGCGACCGGAACGACTACGCGCAGCTTGAAGCCGCAGAGATCAGCTGGCCGGCCTCTTCAGCCCTGGAAGTCCGTATCGCGCGGGAACGCACGGACGAGCGGGGTCGAGAAGCCAGGACGTTCATCGAAGTCTTCGTCCAGGAGATCCCATCCGGCGCCATGACGATTGTCGGTCCGGAGGGTTCATCGGCGATGATAACATCGCAGACCATCCTGCGATTTCCCTTCTCGGCCCTCGACAGCTCGGGCGTTCTGACCTTCGCGGGCACAATCGTCCTCGGACAGACGGCGATCCAGAACACCCGGCTCCTATTGCGGGGCGGGCGTTACGAGGTGCGCGAATATCTCGGTCTGCGCGACGAGCCGACCCTCATGGACAGCGGCGCCCTCTCCCTGGGCGAACGGATCGCCGTCCGTTCCAGCCCCGTGTTGTGGTGGCGCGGGGGGGCGGCGCCGAACACGGCAGGCTTCATCGCACGCAGCTACGACCCGATCGAGACGCTACGCGTCGTCGCAACCTCCGAGCCGGCCGCAAGCTGCCTGGAGAAGGCCCGCCGCTCCAGCGTCGTCTGCCGTCATTCGACTTGGCTGATGCGTGTCGTTGCCGACCCTCTCCTCGTCGGCCTCGCCACGCTTTTCAGCCTCTTCGGCGCATCGCTCGTCGTCGTGCAGTTCTTCATCCGTTCCTGAGAGGCAGTGCTCGACAAGGCTCGCCTAGGGATGATCAGCCCACACGCTATGGAGGCGGAATCTCTGACGGTATCCCATCGCGCTCCGGTCCCGCCGTCGCCTGGTTCCTCGGCCGCTGCCTCGGAAGTGCCCGGATGGCGAAGATGGTCAGCCGCCGCCGTCGACGCGTCGGGCGAGGGCTCGCGGGCGCTGGCCGCGGTTCCGATCTTTGAGAGACCGCAAGAGTCTCTAGCGGCCTCCTATTCCCAACGCTTGCGAGGGTTTAAGGCCGTTCTATCGGCGGCCCTCCCGTCCTTCACCAAGATCGAGGTTGCGCGCCCCGGGTGCAACGAGCCTCGCCGGACACCCCCCAAATCAGAAGTGACCCGGTGCGTGGGGTGCCGCAAATAGCATTGCGCGCCGCACCGCAGGGTCGGCCGCACGGTAGTGCACCGCTCCGCAATAGGAGCCGCCCTCTAATCCCTCCCGCGTCGTGCGCCGGCTCCGCCATGTCCATGCACGCGATGCCGTGGCCTTTGGTGCCATCGGCCCAGCGGACCCGAAAGACGATGCCATGGTCGCGGGCCCGTTCGCCGCGCCTACCTTAATTGAGGTATGGCTGCAGATTATTGAGCACTCTCGCCGCTTGCCGTCTTGCTCCCCTTCCCCTGCGGTATCACCATTGCCGTGACCTGAGGACCGGTCGGATGGGGGCGTAACGCATGGTGGCCGCGAGCCCAGAAGGCGTGCTGGGCGCGGTCCATGCCGCGGTGCGACCGGGGGCGGAGGCATCGGCCTGGGATGAGGCGCTCCAAGCGCGGACTTTGGCGGTGCGGGCCGAGCGAATGACTCTGATCTCGGTGACGCCGGGCGGGCTGCCGGTGCAGGAGTCCTTCCCCTTCGCGCCCGAGGGCGTCCTCCTCTTCAACCAGCACTACGGCGACAAGGATCTGCGCGTCGCGCGGATCATGGCGGGCGAGGTCTCCGGCACGGTCTCGACCACCGACATCATGACGCGCAAGGACGAGATCCCATGGATGTGCTGCACCTGCTGGACGGGCTGGAGGACGGCCTTCTCGTCTTCGACGAGACAGGTCTCGTCGTCCACACGAACGCGGCCGCACGCGCGATCATCGCAAGATGCGACGCACTCATGCTCGACAAGGGCGTGCTGCGCGCGGCCGAGCGCGACGCGCAGCACGCGCTCAGCCGGGCCATGGCCAATACGCTGCGCGCCGCCCGGGCGCTAGGCGAGGGGATGGAGGCGCCCTCCGGCGATGCGGCCGAGCGCACCGCCCTGCCCCCGCCCCTCCCGCTCCAGGCAACGGAGCGGCCCTGGCCGATCGTGCTGCGCTTCTTCGTGGCGCCCACGCCCGGCGGGCGCCGGATGGGCCTGATCAAGCTGCGCGACACCGCCCGCCAGAGCCTGCCCGAGCCAGAGACCATCGCCGCCGCGACGCCCCTGACCGTCAGCGAGGCGCGGGTCGGCCGCGCGCTCCTCGAGGGCGACGGCCCGGCCGAGATCGCCGCCGCGACCGGCCTTTCCGAGCACACCGTGCGATCCCACATCCGCGCCATCCGCACCAAGCTCGGCGTCTCCCGCCAATCCGGCATCGTCGCCCACCTGGCGCGGCTGATGGGTGGGTGAGGAAAAGCTCTCAGAGCTGTTAACCCTAAAGGATCGTGTAGAAAAACTGCCTCCCTACCCTCTTTGAGGGATGCGCGCTCTCGCTGGGTCATCGCACGCTCCGGACCAAGGGTCGCTCGCTTCTAGAGCAGGCCCGCGTCGCCGAGGAGGCGATCTGCCGGGGGGCCTAGAGACGCGCGGACGCGCGCCCTCCCGGTCACGCAAACTGGGACAAAGGGGCAGGACGACATGACACTCATCGTCGGAGATCCAATCAACAGCGATGTGGTCCTTGGGACCGCGGGAACGGGAGACGAGACGCTGCGGGGCGGCCAGGGCAACGATACGCTCTATGGCGACGGCGACCCGTGGGCGACGCCTCCGACCACGACGGGCGGCAACGACACGCTGGAAGGCGGCGAGGGCGACGACTTTCTCGTCGGCGGGTTCGGCAGCAACTATTTCGACGGCGGGGCGGGTGTCGACACGGCCGAGATCACGCCGTCCGCCAGCCTCGCCGATACGAGCTTCAACCCCGTCATCACCTTCGGCTTCGAGGCCGGCGAGGGCGTCTGGCGCGAGGATGGGGCCGTCGTCAACCGGACGGTGGGCGTGGAGAACGTCAGGCTGTTCGGCGCCGCCAACGACGACACGCTCGTGGGCGGGGACGGTGACGACGTCCTCATCGGCAATGCGGGCTCCGACAGCCTTATCGGCGGTGCGGGCGACGACTATCTGGCCGACCGCGACCCGGGCAATGCCGGCGAGCTCGATATTCTCGACGGCGGCGAGGGATATGATAGGGCGCAGATCGGTTCGCCGCTCTTCTACAACGACACAGTCTTTAATACCCCGCCCCGCTCCAGCGCGATGAATGGCGACACGCTCGAGATCCGCGAAGGCGGCGAGCTCGTCGCGAAGGTTCTCAATGCGGAGGACATCACGCTCTACGGTACGGCCGGCGCCGATACGCTGCGCACCGGCGACACGCAGGACATCATTCTGGCGGGCGACGAAGACGACCTGATCGCGCCCGGCGCCGGCTTCGCCCAGGTGCGCGGCGGCGAGGGCGCCGATACGCTGGTGCTGGATGGCGCGGAGAGCGATTACACGATCACGGCGAGCAGCTGGGACTTCTTCGGATCCAATGGTGTCGAGACGTTGCCCGTCCAGATACTGACCGGCACGAACGGCGATCAGATCATCGCCGCCGAGATCGAGACCATCGTATACGGCGGCGCGGCCGATACGACCGAAGGCGGTGGCTCGGGCGATGGAGGCGATACGGTCGCGCCGCCGAGCACCGGGTTCGACGACACCATCCAGGGCGACCCCTCGGCGGCCGACTCCATCGATGCCGGCGCCGGCGACGACGTGATCGACATCTCGCGCACGGACTACCTCGAGAACACCGCCGGCCTGCCGACCGACACCGTCGATGGCGGCGAGGGCAACGACACGGTAACTGCCGGCAACTCCTCGGGCGGCCAGACCGGCACGGTCACCTTTGACGGATCACAGCCCACGGCGACCCTTGTCGAGAACGGGGTGACGACAGCCGAGATCACCAATGTCGAGAACTTCACGATCTACGCGGGCCAGGGCGACGACACGCTGACGGGCGGCGATGGGAACGACTGGCTCGACGGGGGCGACGGCGACAACGTGGTCTCCGGCGGCACGGGCGACGACACGCTCTGGGTCAATGCGGGCATCAACACGATCGACGGCGGCGACGGCGAGGACACGAGCCACATCTTCGCGCATGTCGGCACTTTCCAAGCTGGACTGACCTACGGGGTCGACGGCACCAGCGGCACGCTGAAGGCGGGCGACACCGTCATCACGACGGTCGTCAATGTCGAGCGCCACGGCGTGACCGGGAGCAACCTGGCAGACAGCTTGGTCGGCGGCGATGGCGACGACAATCTCAAAGGTGGCTTCGGCTCCCTCACGGGCGACGATACGCTGATCGGCGGTGGCGGCAACGACCGGCTCGACGCCTCGAGAGGCGGCCCGCCCCGCGCGCCGGTCGACGAGAACGTCCTCATCGGCGGCACGGGCGACGACACGGCCACCCTGGGAGACTTCACGCAGGAGAATACGGGTGATGCCGTCTTCGCCATCGACAACGGAACCGCGACGCTGGTCGAGACCGGGGTGACGACCGCGACCATCACCGAGGTCGAGAACTACCATATCTACACGGGCAAGGGCGATGACCTGATCACGGCCGGTAGCGGCAACGATTGGGTGTTCTCCGGGGGCGGCGCCGACACGCTCGACGGCGGCGCCGGATCGGATTGGCTCAGCGGCGACGACGGCGACGACCTTCTCTCCGGCGGCGAGGGGAACGACGACCTGGACGGCCGAACGGGTTCCGACACCCTGTTCGGGGGGGACGGGGACGACAGCCTGGACGGCGGCGAGGACGACGACCTTCTCAGCCCGGGCGCCGGAAGCGCCGTGGTGATCGGCGGCGAGGGCGCGGATACGGTCGTCCTCGACGGCGCCCGGGCCGACTACGCCGTCACGGAAGCGGACGGCGTCGTCAGCCTGACGCTCGGCGCGGACGTCGTCACGGTCGAGGGCGTCGAGACCTTCGCCTTCTCCGATGCGAGCTTCACCGCGGCTACCGTGCTGGAGGATCCCGCCACCGGGGGCACGGGCAGCGATACCGGCGGCGGTTCTGGTGGCGGAACCGGAGGCACGGGTGGCGGCTCCGGCGGCGGCACTACAGTGCCGCCCACCGTGCCGACGACATCGGCCACGACGGGCTCGGACGGCGACGACACGCTGGAGGGCACCGACGAGGCCGACACGGTCGAGGGCGGCGCCGGGGCCGATACGATCTCCGGCGGAGGCGGCGCCGACACGCTCTTCTCGGGCGAGGGCGACGACGTGGCCTTCGGCGGCGAGGGCGACGACCTCATCTTCGGCGGGTCCGGCAACGACACCACGGCCGGCGGGGACGGAGACGACCAGCTCTATGGCGGCGACGGAGACGACCAGCAGGCCGGCGGCGAGGGCAACGACACGCTGGGCGGCGGAGACGGCAATGATGCCGGCTTCGGCGGCGGCGGCGTCGACAACCTCTTCGGCGCCACCGGCTCCGACACGCTCTATGGCGGGGACGGCGACGACAAGGCCTATGGCGGCACCGAGAACGACACGCTCGCCGGCGGAGACGGCTCGGACGAGCTCGGCCTCGGCCAGGGCGACGACCAGGCGGCGGCCGGCGACGGCGACGACATCGTCTTCGGCGGCGCCGGGGCCGACACGGTCTTCGCCGGCACGGGTGCCGACACCGTCTATGGCGGCACGGGCGACGATGTCGTCTTCCTCGGCGGCACGGACGGCGCGGCCGACGTCTACGGCTCCGTCGCCGAGAACGGCAGCGACGTCATCTTCGGCTTCGAGGATGGAACGGACAGGCTCGACCTGACCGCGTCCGGCCTGACAAGCTTTGCCGACATCGCGGCCCGGATCGGCCAGGACGCGAACGGCAACGCCACGATCGACCTTGGCGGCGGCGACGTGCTGACCTTGAGCGGCCTCGATCCGTCATTGCTCGGCGCGGACGACTTCGTCCTCTGACCGGCACCTGCGAGGGGTGGCCTGCGGGCCATCCCTTCCCTGGCCTGTCGATCGGCCGACAGGCCTCTCGCGGCTCAACCAAAAAACCAAATCTTCAAACCGCGACGCGTCTCTTCGAGTCTCTAAGGGTCTCTAAAGAGTCTCTAGGTCGTCAAACCGTAAGCGAATACGGAGGGTTACGGCACATCATGTGGGCGCTGTTCCGCGATCTGTGGATGCCCTTCCCGAATCTGTGGTGCCGCCTCCCGAATCTGTGGAGGCCGCTCCGGGCTGTGGATCGCTGTGGATAACTGGCCTTCGAGGCCCCGTTTTGTGGTCGCCCCTCCCTATCGGCGCAGCAGGACTGAGGCAGCGGCGCGGCGCGCCGGATCCGCGCGCCGTCTTCGGTTCGCGTCCACCCGCCTCCTTCACAAAAGTTGTGGGCGCCGTTCCGGCGCTTGTGCGAGGGCTGAACGCGTGCCCCTGTCCTCGGCCAAGAGCCCCCGAGCGACGACTCGGCGGCGCAAGGCGCGGGAGGGCGTCATGACCGTGAGGATGCCCATGTCCAGCGCCGATGCGCGCCGGATCGAGCGGCTGCGCAACCGGAAGGGGCGCCGCCGGCCGGCAAAGGTGCCGGCGCGGCTCGCGCGCACCTCCGCCTTCGCGCCCAAGCGCCGGGGCCTGATCACGGATTCGGGCTTCAAGCGCGTCTATGTCGTGCCCGGCCACTCCGTCGTGCAGGTCGCGGGGCGCGAGCTCGGCTCCCAGCACCGCGACGCGCTCTACGCCCTCTTCCGCCTGCCGCACGAAACGATCTCCATTCACGATCCCGAGAGCCCGATCCGGCGCACCTCGCTCCACGTCACCGTCACAACCTGGCGCGAGCTCATCCGCGCGCTGGGCCTGACCGAGCACGCCAACAACGTGGCCAATCTCGTCCTCACCTTCGAGGAGCTGATGATGGTCGCGCTGACCATCTTCGAGGGCGACGAGGACAAGATCCTCGACGCGCTCGGTCAGGGCCGCGTGCCCGACACGCCGCTCTCCGGGCGCCACCTCATCCACGAGTTCGAGGCCGAGGGCACGCGCCTCGATAGCCAGGTGCGCGTCGTCTACGGCAAGTGGGTGACCGACAACATGCAGCGCCTGCGCCTCGTCTCGCTCAACGCCGACGTGCAGTTCGCCCTCAAATCCGATTACGCCAAGTCGTTCTGGCCCTATATCGACTCGATGAACAACCACCACT
Source organism: uncultured Alphaproteobacteria bacterium (assembly GCA_963842125.1). Lineage (GTDB taxonomy): Bacteria > Pseudomonadota > Alphaproteobacteria > Rhizobiales > CAWCWK01 > CAWCWK01. The sequence goes on from CAWJFE010000003.1 coordinate 45,690, forward strand.
TCGTCGACGAGAGCGTGCTCGCCGCCCTGGTCGGACGCGACCTCTTCGGCGACGGCGAGACGAGCGCCACCCGGCGCGACTTCCGCGCCAACTGCCGCAAGGCCTTCGACGACATGGTCCGCGCCGGCGGCCTCAGCCGGTGGCGCGACGAGGTGACCGGTCGCGGCCGCACCAAGGGCCGGCGCTACCACTACGCCGCCGCCGAGCTCAAGCCCCCGCCGCAGATCGAGATGGCGCTCTAGAGGCAGCCGATCGCGGGGGGAGGCGATTCGTTTTGTGGACGCCGTTCCGGGCGCCTGGCGACCCGCCTAGCAGACCATGTCGTGCAACCGGACATGGGCATGGCTTTGCCATCTTCGCCGCCCAGTAAGGCGGCATGATCGGATCATGGGGTTGTGTCTGTGGTGTCGCTGCGCTCCTTTGCCTACCGCCGCTGGCGGGATGCCGAGTCCTATCTGCTGGATCCGGAGGCCTATGCCGCGGACCACGGGGACTTGGACGGCGCGGTGCCCGGCGGCGTGCGAGCCCACTACCGAACCGAGGGGCACGGCCAGGGACGCGCCATCCGATGGCGCACGCCGCTCGCCGCCTTCTCCGCGTCGTGCATCTGCGCCGTGCCGAGGGATCACTGGTCGGGCGTCCGGCTTCAGGTCAAGGGCCAGGGCCGCGACGGCTGGACGCTGACGGTCGTCGTTCTAGACCTGACTGGCCGTCGGCCGCGCGTCGTGCGCAGGAAGAGCGAGCCTTGCGCTGCCATCGACCCGGCCTATCCCCATTTCATACGGTGGACGCCGATCGCGGGCTCGGCAGGCCGGCGCTATGCCGTTCTCCTGCGTCAGACGCGCCGCGGCGGCCGGGGCGGAACCCCGCCCCTCGCGCTTGGCTTCGCGCCGGACTGGGACCTCCAGTTTTCCTCGCCCGAGGTGAAGAGCGATTTTCCCTCCGCCTTGCTCGTCAGCCCGGTCACGCAGTGCAACCTTAACTGCATCCACTGCATCAGCCGCCATTCTCGGCGGCGCGTCTCCGAGATGACGGAAGGGGTTTGGGCGCAGATCGAGGCCGCAGCACGCACGAACCGCCTCGGCTATGTACAGAGCGACTATAGCGGCGATCTCCTGTTCTCCAGTCGCAAGCATTCCGACTGGCTGGCGCGGATGATCGCGCTCGACGTTCCCTTCAAGATCGACACCCACGCCAACGACCTGACGCCGGACGTCACCGAGCGTCTGCTCGCCTCCAAGCTGTCGGAGATCAACTTCTCGATCGACAGCTTCGATGCTGACGACTACCCGCGCATCCGGCGCGGCGCCAAGCCGCTCGCGACCGTCCTAGACAACATCGCTCGCTTCATGAAGAGCGCGAGATCCTCCCGTCCCGATCTGAAGACCAGCGTCTCTCTCGTGCTCATGCAGCGCAATCTCGCGCAGATCGAACCAGCGCTTGCCTTTGCCGAGGAACACGGGATCACCTTCGTCTATGGCAACCACCTGCATGCCTATACGGAGGACATGGTCGAGGAGTCGCTTCTCCTTACGCCCGGCCGCTATGCCGACATGCATGCCCGTGTGATGGCCATGGCGGAACGGATGGACGTGACCCTCTGCCTGCCCGGACCGGACGCCTCGCTCGTCGCGCGGGACGGGCACCCGGGCTGCGGCGTGCCCTGGTCCTCGCTCACCGTCCTCGGCAATGGCGACGTCATGGCGTGCTGCGTGCCGGGCACGAAGGTCGGTCATCTGTCGCAAGGATCGCTGGCGGAGATCTGGACGGGCGATGCGATGCGCGCCTTCCGCGCCGCCGTGAGCAGCGACGCGCCGCCTGGTCCCTGCCGCACATGTCCGATGGCGCGCCATCCCAACAACTTCGCGAGCTACGTCCCGGGTCTGCCTAAACCCGCACAGGATGCGTTCGTCGCCCGCTGCCTCAAGGCCAACGCGGCGCTTATGGAGGCGCGCGGTCGGGGTCCCGGGGCATAAGACGCGCGGTCGCCCGCAACCTTCAAGGCCGTTGGTGGTCGGCTCCGTCATTCCAAAGGTCCTGCCCGATTCGTTTTGTGGGCGTCGTTCCTGGACGGTTCAGCAGAAACGGTGAAGGGCGTGGCCGAATTCCTACAAGCGACCAGTTAAGGGTTCGGCGGAGGAGAGCCGACTACTAGAGTACGGCCAGCCGGAGTCCCTGCGTTCCGCACAGCCTCGCACTTTCGTCCCGACCGCAGTGAAGCAGAGAGCTGTGATCGCTTACGGTGAACCTGCGAGAGCGATCCTAAATCGGCTTCGCCTTACCTCGGCTGGATCACCCTCCCTCGTTTCTGTGGTCGCCCCTCCCAATACCCTTCACTCCCCGTTAACCGCGTTCCCGGACACTCACGGGAAATCCCGCGTCTGGCGCGGTTTTGCGTGAATGGGGGAGGGAAGCGGCGATGAGGAACGCGATTGACAGCTGTCAACGCGGCGCGGCGCGGCTGGAGGGGCTGGCCGAGGTCGCAGCCGATGCCGAGGCGTTGTCGGGGCAGATCCGGCGGCTGCGCGCGCGGCTCTTCGCGCCGGGCGAGACGAAGGTGCTGCGGCCCTTCACCTCGGCCGAGGCGGCGCGGCTCCTGGGCGTCTCCGACAGCTATCTGCGCCATCTGGCGCGCGCCGGCGAGGGGCCCGCCCCTTCCGTGGCGCCCAATGGACGGCGGGTCTACGCGCTGGACGAGATCCACGCCCTGCGCGCGCATCTGGCCGCCAAGGGCGAGGGCCGGGGCGGGCGCGTCGCGCTGCCCGGCCGGCGGGGCGGCGACCACCTCCAGGTCCTCGCCGTCACGAACTTCAAGGGCGGCTCCGGCAAGACGACGACGAGCGCCCATCTCGCCCAACATCTCGCGATGCGGGGCTACCGCACGCTCGCGGTCGACCTCGACCCGCAGGCCTCCCTCACCTCGCTCTTCGGCTGCCAGCCGGAGGCGGACCTCCACCCCGGCGAGACCGTCTACGGCGCGATCCGATACGACGACCCCAAGCCCCTCTCGACCCTCGTGCGCCCGACCTACATGGCCGGGCTCGACCTCGTGCCGGGCCATCTGGAGCTGCATGAGTTCGAGCACGACACGCCCCGCGTTCTCGCCCGGCGCGAGGCGGCCGGCGCGCCCTTCTATGCCCGGCTCGCCGGCGCGCTTCGCTCGGTCGAGGCGGACTATGACGTGGTCGTCCTCGACTGCCCGCCCCAGCTCGGCTTCCTGACGCTGGGCGCGCTCTGCGCCGCGACGGGCGTGCTGGTGACCGTCCATCCCCAGATGCTCGACATCGCCTCGATGAGCCAGTTCCTGGCGATGACCGCCGAGCTGATGGGCGTGGTGGAGGATGCGGGCGCCAAGGTCGAGCTCGACTTCCTGCGCTATCTCGTCACCCGGCACGAGCCGAGCGACGGGCCGCAGGCGCAGGTCGTCGGGTTCCTGCGCGGCATCTTCGGCGAGCGGGTGCTGACCCACACCATGCTGAAATCGACCGCGCTCGCCGATGCCGGCCTGACCAAGCAGACCCTCTACGAGACCGGCCGGGACGGCATGACCCGCTCTACCTATGAGCGCGCGCTCGACAGCCTGGAGGCCGTCAACGGCGAGATCGAGGGCCTGATCCGGCGCGCCTGGGGCCGGGAGGGGGCGGAGGCCGAGGCGGCGGAGGCGCTCGGTGCCGTCGCGGCCGAGATGCGGCGCATCGCCCGCCAGACCGCCCACCAAGCCGCCTGACGGCGCCGCCTGTTCACCCGTCGGGACGCCTTACGGCGTCGCCGATCGACATTCGTTAAGGACCGCGCCCGCCGAGCGCCGCCAATAAGGAGCGTGCCCCGTGTTCCCATCCCCTTCCGCTCTCACCCGCTCGGCCTCGCCCGCCGGCACGCGCCCGCACGCCCCGGCCCGCCGCGCGGCCGGCCCGAGGAGCCGCCCAAGGATGCCGTCATGACCGCCCGACGCACCGCGCTGGCCGCCCTTCTCGCCATCCCGGCCGAGGACGAGGCTGGCGAGCCCGCCGAGGCTGCGCGCAAGGCGAAGCCGGAACCCGCAAGGCCGGCGCCGGCCGAGCGCCTCCCCTCCCCCCGCGCCGGCTCGGTGCGCGCGATGGGGCTGCATCTGGAGGACCTGGCGCGCCAATCCGACGCCGTCGTGGAGATCGACCCGGCGCTGTGCGATCCCTCCCCCGTGCGCGACCGGCTGATCGGCTCCACCGGGCTCTCGGCGCCGTCCGAGGCGCCGGACGATCCCGCGCTCGACACCCTCGTCGCCAGCCTCGGCGCCGACGGCCAGGTCGTGCCGGCGCTGCTCAGGCCGCACGAGACCGAGCCCGGGCGCTACCGCGTCGTCTACGGCCACCGCCGGGTCGCGGCCTGCCGCCGGCTGGGCCGGCCGGTACGCGCGCTCGTCCGCCGGCTCGACGATCCGGACGCCCTCCTCGCGCAGGGCCAGGAGAACGCCGAGCGGCGCGACCTGACCTTCATCGAGCGCGCCCTCTTCGCCGCCGCGCTGGAGGATGCCGGCCTCTCGCGCGCCCGGCTCTGCGCCGCGCTCTCGGTCCATGCCTCGGAGGCCTCGCGGCTCCTGCAGGTCGGGCGCGGCGTGCCCCGCGCGCTCGCCGCCCGGATCGGCCCCGCGCCCAAGGTCGGCCGCCCCCGCTGGCTGCGCCTGATGGCGGCGCTGGAGTCGGCCGGATCGCCCGCCCCCGCCCTCGACACACTTGCCAAGGCCGAGGGGCTGGCCGACGACGGCGCCCGCTTCGATACCGCGCTCGCCGCCCTGGAGGCCGTCACGCGACCGCCGGCCCCGACGGCACCCGCCGCGACGACTGTCCGCACACGAGACGGCCGCCCCCTCGCCCGCCTCGCCGATCCCAAGGCCAAGGGCCCTCCCCTCACCCTCCTTGCCGGCACCGACCCCGCCTTCGCCGCCTATCTCGCCGAACGCCTCCCCGCGCTCCACGCGGACTGGCGCGCGCTGGAAGGCGACGCGGCCGGCGATTGACAGCTGTCAATCGCGAAGAGATCGAACGTTGGCAGGCCGAACCTGTCGGATCGACGCGTCCGCCCGCCGGCTCGACATACCGCATGTCGGGCGGTATGTCCGACAGGAGGTTTTCCCCTGCTCCGAGTTCGTCATGGCCGCCACCCTTCGCCGCTCGACCAGCCTGACGCTCGACCGCGGCCTTCTCGACGAGGCGCGCGCGCTCGGCGTCAACATCTCCCGGGCCGCGGAGGCGGGCCTGACGGCGGAGGTCCGCGCCGCCCGGGCCGAGCGCTGGCGGCGCGAGAACGCGGACGCGATCGCCGAGTACAACGCCTTCATCGCGCGCGCCGGCGTGCCGCTCGCCGCCGCGCGCAAGTTCTGACGGGCGGCGCGAGACCCGCGTCGTCACGCCCCTCCTGCCAGGACGACGGCCGGGTGGGGCCTGCAGAGCCTCAACCCCGAGATCGATGTCCGAAGGCGAGGCCGTCGTCCTGATGCCGCAGCCTCTCGCGACCCTCACCACGGCCGAGCTCGGGGCCCTCATCGGCCGGAACCGAGAGTTCCGCACGCTAATCGATGGCGGACAGCTCCAGGAAATCGGTGGGTCGTAGAATCGGCACGTCCCTGAACGGATGCAGCGCGAGCAGGTCGCCGTCGCCGGTGACGATCGCATCCCCCTCCCCCGCGAGGGCCAGCTCGAGAAACTTGTCGTCGTCCGGATCGCGGCAGCCCATCGGCATGCCCGTGATTGGGACCCAGTCCGAGACCGGAAGAAGACCCGCGACGAAAGCCTCGCGCAGCTCGGCGCGCACGTAGCGCTCGAACTTGGGGCGCATGATGCGTGTGCGGATTTCCTCGAACGTCTCGTCGCAGAACAGCAGCACGCCCCCTGCCCCGCGCACGCGTTCCAGGACGGCACGCGGCGGCCCCTTGGACTGCAGCATGGCGCTGATCAGGACGTTGGTGTCGAGGACGAGCCGTCCGGCTCCCATCGGCACGCCTAGAGCCGCTCCAGCGAATGTGCATTCGCGCTAAAGCGTAAGGCGCCGCGACGGAACAGGGAGCTGGAGCGCATCTGACGAACGGACCGAGCCGGATGCACTCTAGCTCTCGTCAGCGAGCAGCGCGTCCAAGGCTTCGTCGGTCAGCCCGTTGCGCTCGGCCTCGTGGCTGGCCGCGTCCATCGTCGCGCCTAGCCGGCCCCAGGCGCTTCCCCGAAGGCGCTCGTACTGCTCGAGGCTCAGCATTACGCCGACCGGACGGCCCTTCTTCGTCACCTGCACGGGGCCGCGTTGGGCCGCGTCGAGGAACTGGCCGAACTGGTTCTTGGCTTCGCGAGCGGGGATCGTCCTCATGTAGCTATTATGGCCATACGGAATGGCGTTCGCAAGCAGCGTTTGGCGCCTCTCGCGGACACCCAGGAACGCGGCGCCCGAGGCCGTGCTGGTCGTGGTTGTCCGAAGCGACACTCTGGAGGCGACCGATTGACAGCTGTCAAAAACGGCAAGCTCTCAGGCAAGGTCGTCAGGCCGCGACGAGCCGGCTGAGCCGGGAGACGATGCCGGCCTGGCTCGTCGTGCCGAGCTTGGAGCGCAGCGCCCGCACATGGGTCCGCACGGTGTGCTCGGAGAGCCCTTCGGCCTCGGCCGCCTCGGCCGGCCCGAACCCCAAGAGCAGGCGCCGGGCGATGCGGGCCTCGGCGGGCGTCAGCCGGGCCAGCGCCGCGATCTCGGCCGGCGCCGGCAGCGTGCTCTCTCCGACATCCTCCAGCTTGACGAGACCGAAGGGGCGCCGGCCCGGGCGCGGCGCGACGAAGAAGCGTGCGAGGACGGGCCAGGGCGAGCCTTCGCGTGGCAAGAGAACGGGCGAGGGGAGGGACCAGTCCTCGCCATTCGTCTCGCCTGGACCCTTGCCCTGACCCTTGCCCTCGCTCATCGCCCGGGCGACGCGCAGCGTTCGGGCCATGGCGGCGGTGAAGAAGGGCCGCACAGCCGGGTCGCGCGCCTTGAGCTGGCCCTTGCCAAGGGTAAGGGCATCGTCCGAGGCGAGGATCGCGGCCGCGGCGAGGTTCAGGTGCGTCGCCCGGCCGGCCTCGTCGAAGACGATGAGACCATCGGGGAGGGCATTGAGCAGGGCCATCAGGTCGCGCGGCGCGTCAGCATTGCCGGCCTCGCGGCGCAGTTCCGCCGCCCGGGCGAGATGGGGCGCCAGGATGGCCAGGGCCTGCGTCTCACGCCACTCGAATGGCCGCCAGACGGCCCCACGATGCGCGATCGAGATCACTTGGCCGCGCCGGGCGCGGCAGCCGTGATAGGCGATGTGCCAGCAGGCCGGGATCTCGCGGTAGTACTCGTTGTGGATTGGACACCGCGCCCTCTCCTCCCTGCTGAGGAGGTCCTCCTCCATGTAGGCGCCCGAGCGCAGCGCCATGCGGGCCGGACGCAGGTCGAGCTCGGCATAGGTCTCGGCGTACTGGATCAGGGGTTCGGGAATGTAAGGGTGGGTCTCCAGGGCGAAATGCGCGTCCGGCCCCATCGTCAGAAGGGCGAGAAGCTCGGAGCCCGTGGCCTGTGCGGAGGCAGCCAGTGCCTCTTCCCAGCGTGCCTCGCCGTTCAGGACGGCGTAGATCTCGCTCAGCGCCCGCTGGATGCGCGCTGCGCCCATGGCCGTCCGTGGCGCCATCCTCAGCCCCTCGCTTGCGCCCCTTTCCGCTGGCCTCGACGGGCCGATGGGGTAAGCTTTGCCCGCAATCCTGTTTCACGCAAGGGTAGCAGTGAGCGACGCCGATGGTCGGTTCCGCCGCCGCCGCGGAACGGGCGGACCTCGAACCCCTCGGTCCCGTCCCCTTCCTCGACCAATTTTCAAAACCAGGCGGCCCTGCCGCCCTTTTGGTTCTAGGTTCTAAAGTTCTAGGGCTGCTAACTGACTGACAGGAAAACGCTATCGGGGGAGAAAGGACACCGATCGGGAATCAAAGGACACCAATCAGGAAACACCGCTTCGTCAAAGGACACCGATTGGGAATGACGAAAGGACACCGATCGGGAACCGTTCGAGCGGCCAAGTCCACTCGTCCTGCGTTCACCACATCATCAACAAATCTTTTCCGGCATACCTCAAATGAGGGATGAGCGACCCTGCGTCTATTGCCAACTGCTCTAGGGTTCGCACCGTCGGTGCGGTGTCCGAGGCCTCCTCTCCCAAGGGTCGCCGAATCGGACGGTGCGCCCGCCCGGGTTGCACGAGGGCCGGGGAAGGAGCGTTCGTGGGGCGAGGGCGATCGCCATGGTGAGCACGCTGACCGCGATGCGCGACAGGCGTGACCGGGCCGACGAGCTCATCGCGGCCGGCGAGGTGATCGACCTGCGGTTTCCTGACGGGGCGAGGGCGCTTTCGGCGCGCGCGTCCCAGCTCTTCCACCTCCTCCTCGAATACGCCGCGCGGGAGGACCTGACCGAGACCACTCCGGCCGGGGAGGGGACGGAGGCGACGAGCCGACCCGCCCTCGCCCCGCCAGACGGACGGCTCCACCGCATTCCCATCGCCTGGCTGCGCAATACCGGCATCGGCCACCTCGCCATCCCCGACTTCGTCGCGTGCCTGCGCGAGCTCGCCAGCGTGACGATCGACGTCGAGGTGCGCGACGAGCCCGGCCGGGCGCCGCACGTGAAGACTGGCAGCTACCTCTCCCACATCGAGCGCGATCTCGATGCGGCGCGCGGCGTCCTCCTCTACGAATTCAGCCGCACGATGCGCTACGTGCTGGAGCGCTCGTCCTATTGGGCAGTGCTCGACCGGCGCGCGACGCTGAGCTTCGAGAGCCGCTACGCCATCCGCCTCTACGAGCTGATGAGCCTGCGCGGGGCTCGCTCGACGCCAGGCCGAGACCTTCACGATCGAGGATCTGCGCGCCCGGCTCGGCGTGCCGGAGGGCAAGCTCACCCGCTTCGTCCACCTACGCCAAAAGGCGCTGGAGCCGGCCATCGCGGAGATCAACCACATCAGCCCGCTGACCGTCTCCTGGTCGCCGGTGAAGGCAGGGCGCTCGGTCGGCGCCATCCGCTTCGCATGGTCCTTGAAGGACGCGGCCCACCGCGCGCGCGCCGACGCCGAGCTCGACCAGGGCCGCCTCGGCCGCCGCACCCGACGGGCCGGGGAGGGCGGCGCCATTGCCGATAGGGCGGCCGCAGCGGCCGACACCCCGGCGGACCACCCAGTCACGCCCAACGCGAAGCTTGATACGACACCCAGCAACGACGACCTGCCGCCCTTTCCCTTCGGTGGTATCTCCTACGGTCCCTGGGGCGCCCTCGTGCGCCGTCACGCCCCAGCCCCACCCTTGGGGCGGACCACCGCTGCAATCAGTCCGTACATGATCTGGATTCGCCTTTGACGTTTCATTAACGAATGGGACCGTTGAGACGGCCCGATTGGCGAATCATTCGATGGCTGAGTGGAGGCTGCGCGCTTTCCTGTTGCTGGCGCGCAACAGTGGGCGGCGGAGCGGTCAGAAAGCTATCCAGTAGCCATACCAGAGCTAGCCGATAGCTAGCTGCTACGTATGTGCTAGCTCGCAGCTAGATGGCTGATAGCCTTCGGCTAGCTATCACCGACCACGGAACCGCGCGCTAGAGCGCGAGCCGCGGCGTGCCTCTCGTCAGGCGGGCGAGGGCGTTGGCCTTGCGGCGGGCGAGGTTGTCGGCGGCATCGTGCTTGAGGTGGCAGCGCTGGCAGAGCGCGGCGAGGTTGCCGGGCGCGTTGTTCGCCGGGTCGTGATCGAGATGGCAGCAGGCGAGCTGCACCACGCTCAGCCGCAAGCCCGCATCGGCCGCGCGCCGGACGGGGCAGGCGGCCTCGGGCCAGAAATCGTCTTGAAGGAAGGCGGCCCGCCGGATTTCGGCCAGAGGCGGCAAATCGACCGGGCGCCCCCTTTCGCAGCGCCAGAGGCGGCGGCCCTCATCCCACCACAGGCCCGTGCGGTTCGCGATGCACGTCTCGCCCCAGTGCCAGACGGCCTCTCCGTGAGGCCGCCCGCAGCGCTCGCACGCCCCGTCGGCCCGGCCGAAGCGCACGGCCTGGCTCAGCTGCGGCCAATCCAGAGGGTAGAAATAGCGGCTCTCGGCGCGGATGGGCATGGGGCGTGTCGCGCAAGGCTCCGGCGGGGGTGCGAGCGGGCGGGTCCCCGCACTGCGATGGGACCCTAGCAAGGCCGGCGGGGGAAGGGAATCCGGCGCGAAGGGCGGAGTGGTCGTCATGCGCGCCCGCCACGCTGGCATCGCGTTCGACCCCGCGAGCCGACTTAACCGCGCGGTCACGGCGATCGCGATCGAGGCGTGAGGGGAGATGCTCTCGTCCTGACGGGCGCGAAGAACACGAACGGCCGCGGCCTCGGCGAGCATGGCGCGCGCGTCGCCGTTGCCGGCCTTGGTGATCGCACCGCGACCCGTTCGCTGCCCGCTCGATCGCTCGGACGGCACCAGTCCGAGCCAGCTCATCAACTGCTTGGGATGCGAGAAGCGCGCGAGGTCGCCGATCTCGGCCATCAGCGTCGCCGCGACCGCGAGACCGACGCCGCGCAGGGCCTGCAACGCACGCACGGCCGGGGCCAGTGTCCAGGTCTCGACCGCTTCCGCCAGAGCAGCGTCGAGGCGATCGCAACGCGCCTGGGCTTCCTCGATCCGGCGGATGTGCTCCCCGAACACGAGCTGCTGGTGCGGTGAGTTCGAAGGCCTGCTCACCAAGCCATCGCCAGAAGATCTTCGTCCACCGCTTGCGACCGACCGCATAGCGACGGTCGTGCCGCAGCAGGAAGCTCAGCAGGCTCTGGCGCGCCGCCGTCAGATCTTGCTTCGCACCGCGGCGCGCCCGTACCAGGTCGCGCATCGCCTCGTGGTCCTCGTCCGGCACCCAGACCGGCTCGAGCTCGCCGGCCCGCAGCAGGCGTGCCAGCAGCATCGCGTCGCGCCGGTCGGTCTTGATCCGGTCACCCGGTCGGCGCGGCATCTTCGATGGCGCGACCACCATGCAGGTGTGGCCCAGACCGAGAAGCTGACGATGCATGCCATAACCGCACGGCCCCGCCTCGTAGCACACGTTCAAGGCCGAGCCGTCCGCCGCGAGCTTCGTCACCAGCTTGCGAACCGCCTCGGGCGTATTGGGGATCGTGCCGTGGAAGCGGACCTCCTCACCCAGCCCGTCTGGAGCAACCGCCACCGCGATCGTCTCCTTGTGCACGTCCAAGCCGACATGCTTTGTCGGACACGCAGCCGTCCCTATCCCAGTCTTCGTCTTCGCTCTCGGCATCGTCCTTCTCCTGGGTTGCAGACGCTTAAAGCGCCGTCGCCTGCATCCTGGGAGATCATCGAGAGAGACGCGATCAAGCGGTCATTGGGTCTAAGGAGGCAGCCGTGCCGACGGACCCACCAAGTATTCGACCATGCTGATCGGCTACGCGCGCGTGTCAAAGGGCCAGGGATCGGGCGGCGACGAGCAATCGACCGCTCCCCAGCTCGCCGCCCTCCGTTCTGCCGACGTGGAACGCACCTTCGAGGAACACGCGAGCGGAGGACGCTGGGACCGGCCCGAGCTTCACCGCATGATCGACCAGCTTCGGAAGGGCGACGTCGTGGTCGTGTGGAAGCTCGACCGCCTGTCGCGCTCGCTCAAGGACCTGCTCGCCATCCTCGACCGCATCGAGGGGAAGGGCGCTGACTTCCGCTCGCTGACCGAGGTGATCGACACCACGACGCCGGCAGGCCGCATGATGATGCAGATGGTCGGCAGCTTCGCCGAGTTCGAGCGCGCCATGATCCGGGAGCGAACAAGCGCAGGATTGGCCCAGGCGCGCAAGGAGGGACGGATCGGGGGACGCCGCCCGAAGCTCACGCAAGCACAACGCGCAGACGTGATCGAGAACGTGCAAAGCGGCCGCAAGAGCGCCGCCCAGATGGCCCGGCTCTACAGCGTGTCCGAAGCCACCGTCAGCCGTATCCTCTCTTCAGCACGGGCGAGCGAAACGGTCGGCTGATCGCGCTTCACACCGCTAAAGGCATATCCGTGCCCGTTCTATCGGCTGACCCCTGTTCGCGCGCATAGGCCTCGACGAAGGTCAGCGTGGCGCGCGTGTTGCCCTCCCAGAAGGGGTGAGCGCGCCAGATCATGGTCGTCGCCTCGGCGAACGCCTTGGCCGCCTCTTCGTTACGCAGATCGTCCATCGGGACGGCCTTGAGAGCGTCGAGACCGGCCTTCACCTCCGCACCGATCTCCTTGTGGTCGGCGAAGTCCATTGGCGCCCCGCCCAGCACCCGCTCCGCCTTGAATAGGTTCTGGTCGCGCTCGACCCCGCCCCAATCGTAGACGTCTTGCACGATGTAGGCGTGGACGGCTTTCAAATGCTCGAAGTCGTAGGCGCCCTTGATGGGGTTTTCGGCCAGCTCCTTCAAGCGCAGTTCCGAATAGTAGCGCTCGGCTTTGGTAAGCTCGTCGGCATCTGTGATGCCCAGCTTGTTCTCGGGTGCGGTACCGTCGCTCACGAGGCGATCGCATCCGCGCCGCCGCGCCGCCTCGCGTGCGCGCGCCGGATAAACGCCGCGCCTTCCTCGGGCTCGATGAGCTTCCGGTGCGCCGCGTGCGACAGAAAGCTGCTCAGCGCCGTCGTGGGATTGCAGGAGGCGGCCATGATGTTGCGGATGTGATCGGAGCGGCGATCCTCTAGCGGCGCGGTCGCGTCTCGCAGCGGCGCCTCGTTGCCGGTCTCGATGTAGCTCTCGACGAGCCGGACGACATCGTCGCGGGTCAGGGTCTCGGTCATTGTGCGTCTCCTTCTATTGTGTGGGTGGTGCGGTTCAGATGAGGCCGTCGTCCTCGCCCTTGCGGGCAGGCGGTCGATGCGAGAGACCACCAGGGACATCTCGTAGCGGGTCTGTCCATCCTTCTCGTAGCGATCCTCCTTCATCCGGCCCTGGGCCATGATGAGGTCGCCGACGTTCAGGTGCTCGTCGACATAGGCCCGTCGGCGGTTCCCGAACACCGTGAGGGGCACGGCGTGCGGATCGTCCTCCCAGGTGCCGTCAGCGGTCTTGCGGGCGTAGTTGGCGATAGCGCGCACCTTGCTAACGCGGTCCAACGGCGTGATGCGCGCGATATGCCCGACGAAGGCGAACTCGCTGATACCGGCCATGATGGCCCCCTTTTGTTCTATAAGACGTTTCTCGCCCTTCCCACCTCTTGCTCTAGCGAAGTCGGACGATCTCGAGCCCTTCGACTTGCACCTTCTCCCATTCGCGGTCGGTCGTGAGGACGGGAACGTTCAGCTTGAGCCCAAGGGCCATGCAGCTCCGATCGCCAAGGCCGCGCCCATAGCGCTTGGTCTGTTCGTACAGCGCGGCGCCGGCGTAGGCATCGTCTTCGCCGTGCGGGTGCAGCTCGATGCCCAGCTCGTCCAGCACGCCGCGTGTCGCTTCGAGCGACGCGCCCTCACGAAGCATCTCCTTAATGACTTCGTGAAGGTTCACCGCCGAGATGGCCGCGCGGCCGGCATAGGACTCGACCTTGTCGGCTCCGGGCTCGTTCCGCAGCACCGTCAAGACGGCGGACGAGTCGAGCACGACATCGCTCACGACGCGGCCTCGTCATCGGCGGCGATTGAGGGATCGTCGGCGAGCGCCTCTTCACGGCGGTTTTCCAGAAACTGCTCGGTCGTGCGAGGTGTCTTGATGGCTTGATGGTACATCTCGCGCGCGCGGCGCACGCGGTGACTGACCGGCTCAAGCCGAACCACGTCACCCTCGACGGTAAGGGTCAGCTTGGCTTCACCAGACAGGCCCATTGCTTCGCGCGCAGCGCGCGGGAGAACCATTCTGCCATTGGCGGCAATACGAACGTCCATAGTTGGTCTCCTTAAGTGTCATAAAATGCGTTAGAACCACACGCACATTATATGTCACCATCGGCAAGCTGTCACCGCTGACTGTCAACAATCGACCGGTTTCCGACAGTCCCGGCGGCATATGTCGGTAACCCAGTCACGGCAGCTATTCGACATGGCGGAAACAGGTCAGTAGGGTTTCGGACGATCCGACCGCCCAACCGAGCTCCGTCGCACCCATGTCCCGCACCTTCGCCTACCTGCGCGGGCACTGTTGCAAAGTTGGTTTCCGGCCGTGTCCGACCTGATCTTGTTTCGTTCAGGACGCGTGCTGTGCGAGTGCCGCTTCGGCCATGATGTAGGCCTCTGCGAGAGCTGAGGGCCCTATACCGAAGGCGCGCTCGACCAGGCGTACTTCTCCCTCGATGCCGGTTTGGTACTGGAAGACCGCTGCCTGCCGTTTCTTCAGCGCCCGCATGACCTCCATACCCTTAAGCGTCGCGTACAACGTCTTCATAGACTTGAAGCCGAGCGTTGGCCGGATGACCCGTTTAAGCTTGCCGTGATCTCCTTCGATTCGGTTGTTGAGATACTTCGCCTGACGATGCCGCGTCTCGACGGGCAGCTTGCCGTCCCTCTTCAGTTCGCGGATCGCTTGGATGTAGCAGCCGGCCTTGTCGGTGTTGATCGTCGCCGGCTTCTCGAAGTCCTTCAGCTTGTGCAGCGCCTTGCCGAGGAAACGCTTGGCTGCCTTCGCATTGCGGGTGGCCGAAAGGTAGAAGTCGATGGTCCGGCCGTCCTCGGTCACGGCGCGGTAGAGATAGGCCCAGCGGCCTCGGACACGGATGTGCGTGTCGTCCACCTTCCACATTCCGGCCAAGGCCGGTCGCTTCCAGTTCCAGCGAAGGCGCTTGTCGAGTCTAGGTGCATAGGCCTGGACCCAGCGGTAGATCGTGGTGTGGTCGACCGCGACGCCGCGCTCGGCCATCATCTCCTCCAGCTCGCGGTAGCTGATCCCATAGCGGCAGTACCAGCGCACGGCCCACTAGATGATCTCGCCGCGGAAGTGGCGCCACTTGAAGTCGGCGACGTTGAGCTCGGCCTGGAGGTCGGTCATGGAATCGTTTTCTTATGCTTGATCGGCCCCCTTCCATCCGTCTCCCAAACTACACAATCAGCGACCCATCCGAACCAATGTCTCATTCCATGCCTCATAATAGCCATCGCACAACAGCTTAGAGGTGGCGAGACATTAGAAGGTGATTGGAGGGTCGAAAGCATGGCGAACGGATCGGTGGTCGGGTATGCGCGCGTGTCGTCGGTCGGGCAAAGCTTGGACGTGCAGCGCGCCAAGCTCGGCCATTGCGACAAGCTGTTCGAGGAGAAGCGCTCCGGCACGTCCAACGCTCGCCCGGAACTCGCCGCCTGCCTGACCTATCTGCGCGACGGCGACACGCTCACCGTCACCCGCCTGGACCGGCTCGCACGCTCGACGCTGCATCTGTGCCAGATCGCCGAAACGCTGCGCGAGAAAGGCGTGACGCTCAAGGTGCTCGATCAATCTATCGACACGTCCGACGCCACAGGGCGGCTTTTGTTCAACATGCTGGGTGCCATTGGCCAGTTCGAGACCGAGATCAGGGCCGAGCGCCAGATGGACGGGATCGCCAAGGCCAAGGAGAACGGCGTCGCCTTCGGCCGCAAGCGCGCGCTGACCGACGAACAGGTCGAGGTGTTACGCAGCGCTCGGGCCGGCGGCGCCCTTATCCGCGAGCTGATGGCCGAACACCGCCTCTCCAAAGCATCCGTCTACCGATACCTCAGCGAGAAGCCAGCGGCCGACGTGTGATCAGCAAACTTTGCAACAGTGCCCTCTCACCAAGGCCCAGGTCCGCCTCGCCCAGGCCGCCATGGCCAACCGCGACACCTCCGTCTCCGACCTCGCACGCGAGCTCGGCATCAAGCCAACCACACTCTACCGCTACGTCGGGCCGACCGGAGAACTGCGTGAGAACGGCGAACGCGTCCTCAACGGGAAGAAGCCAACCTCACGCGCCGCAAAAGGCGCTTAACGTGGAAGACCGTCCCCTCCCGCAAATGATGGGGTGGATGCCCCCTCCTGAGACGGCATCGCAGTGTGCCAAGGTGGTGTTGGAGACAGCACCTGCGGAGGAGGCATCCATGAGTGAGGTTAGCATCATCGGGGTCGATCTGGCCAAGAACGTCTTTCAAGTTCACGCGGCGGCTGCGGACGGTACGGCGCTGTTTCGTCGAAAGCTGACGCGCGCGCAGTTCGAACGCTTCATAGCCGAGCAACAGCCTTGCAAGGTGGCTATGGAAGCGTGCGCGACGGCGCATCATTGGGCTCGTCGCGTGACGGCGCTCGGCCACGAGGTGCGGCTCGTCGCACCGATCTACGTGAAGCCCTTCGTCAAGCGGCACAAGAACGACGCGGCAGATGCGGAGGCCATCGTAGAGGCAGCACTTCGCCCCACCATGCGTTTTGTCGAGCCCAAGTCCGCCGACATGCAGGCCAGGGCCATGCTGTTCCGCACGCGCGAGCAGTTGATCAAGCAGCGCACCGAGACGGTGAACGCCTTGCGCGGACACCTGGCCGAGTTCGGCTTCGTGGTACCGGTTGGCATCGCCAATATCGCGAGGCTCTCGCAGCTGATCGAGGCGGCGGGCGACGCGCTGCCGGCTCTGGCTCGGGACGTGGCGCAGGCCCATCTCGAGCGGATCGACCAGCTCACCGTGTCAGCCGAGCACATGATGGACAGGATCAAGACCGTCAGCGCCGACAGCGAGACCGCAAGGCTCGCCAGGACCATGCCGGGGACCGGTGCCGTCGGAGCGATGGCGCTTGAAGCGTTCGCGCCGGCCATGCCCAGCTTCGCGCGCGGACGAGACTTTGCCGCCTGGCTGGGCCTGACGCCTCGCCAGCACTCGAGCGGCGGCAAGGCGAGGCTGGGTCGAACATCGAAAATGGGTCAGCGGGACATCCGACGCCTGCTTGTCATCGGGGCGATGAGCCGGATCGCGAGCGCGCGGCGGCACCCAGGCGGTGCCGATCGATCCGGACCCGCCGGGGCGTGGCTGGCCGACAAGCTCGAGCGCAAGCCGCGCATGGTCGTGGCAATCGCGCTGGCCAACAAGATGGCCCGGCAGCTCTGGGCGATGCTGCTGAGAGGCGAGACCTACAGGACCGACGTCGCGAGACCCACGGTCGGGAACGGCATGACGACAGCGTCAGCATAAAAACGAGTGGCTGCGCACAAGCAGCAATGCAAAGGATCGGGCTCGCCCCAGCGGGTCCGTAGCCGAGGAGTGCAGCGAAGGAGATGGACGTCGATCGATCTGATCACGACCGGGCAGCCAGTTAGGGTTCGGGCGCTTACCCAAGCCCGTGCAGACGATATGGCCTCGTGTCGGCGAACAGACCATCCCGGCCCGCGGCTCGTCTCATGCCGCGCAAAGAGGCCTGACACACGACCGCAACCAAGATCGACGGGCAAATCCTTCAATGAACCCCTTGCCTAACCGGGGGCATCCACACACGCCCCCGAGTTCGAGCGCGCCATAATCCACGAACGCATCAGTGCCGGACTAGTGGCAGCACGTGCCGAGGGTCGGATCGGAGGGTGACGGCCCAAGCTCCATTCCACCCAGCGAGCCGACATCGTCGAGAACGTCACCAGCGGCAGACGAACCGCCGCCTAGATGGCGAGCCTCTACAAAGTCTCCGAGGCCAACGTCAGCCGCATCCTCGCAAGGGCGCGAAACCAGGAATCGGCCAAGTAGCCGTCGGCTCCCCCGCTACTACCGTGAATCCATGTCCCAATAATGCACTGAGTCCGTCTTCGGATCGGTGAATGCCGCCAGCTCTTCGCGCCTCTTGGCGACGAGAGGGGAGGGCAAGCGCCGGCAATCGGTCATTCGCTCGTCACAGTCCCGAGCGCTGTGCCAAGTAGGGCCGGGTGAGGCGGAAGCGCCCGCAGGCTGTGCGATTGGCGAGGTCTATTCGCAGGCGTGAGATGCGCTTGGCGGCGAGCCATCGGGGTTGGGAGTCGAGTGGTGCGATCAAGGCGCCATTCGACGCTCTGAAGGACACGCTTGCGACCTCCGAGAATTGCGGGTCGCGCTCGCTTGTCCAGAAGAGTTGCAGGCTTGGCTCGCTTCCGTCGCCGCCCGAACAGGTGAACTCGGCGACGAGGAGGCCAGCCGAAGCGCCAGGCGTGTCGGGCAGATCGATGACGGCGTGAGGGTCGGGACCGCTGGGCGTCCACCAGCCCTGCGCATCGACCTCGAGATCGGTCAGGGTCGCCGTCGCGAGATCGAGGGCGAGAACCTCCTCCATTCGTGCATCGAGACGGTCGGTCGATCTCCCCCAGGAGGCCGGCAGCACGCCGAGATCGGCGATACGGAAGGCTCTATCGAGCAGGATCAGGTCCCGCTGGGAGAAGAGGACTGACAGAACCTGGTCCGGTACACCGATCGGGTTCGGGTAGCCATCGGCCTTGGGGTCGAGCGGTCCGTCCACCGTGACATTTCGGCCATCGATTTCGATGACCGTTCGAGGGCCGCTGGCGGCGAATGTCAGCGGATCTCCCGGGCGGAGCGCATCGGCGAGAGCCGAGCTGTCGAAGAAGACGGTCCTTGCATCGGTCGAAATGCCTTTGGTCCAGTTCACGTCGGAGTGGTCAGCGGCCGCCACGCGCATCGTCTCGGTGCCGCGCCCGTCGTCGAGATCCAGCGCCGCCCACCGCTCCGGCGTGATACCATATATCAGACCGTCATACGCGATCGGCCGATAGGTCTGGACCGCCCAGCGGTAGAGGCGGTGGGCGCGAAGCGCGGCGGTCCTCGCCTCAAAGTTCAGGTTGTCGGCAGCCAGAAGGGCGACGGGTGGCACAGAAGTCTTCAATCGCTCGACGGCACGCGCCTGCTGGTCGGGGTGCGCCATGTTGTAGGGCGCGATGACCGGAACGGGCGACGGACGCCCCGCATAGACGTAATGCGCGCCATGCCCCGTCATATCGAGATAAGTCTCGTCGTCGGCCAGGAGCGTGTCGAGGCGCGTCTTGATAGCTGTGATGCGCTCCATGTGCGCGGTGTCGGCAACCACATGTCCGACATCGGCAAGGCTGGAGGCGCCGGCGTCGATGAGTGGCGGTATCGAGAGTTCGGGTCGGGCGGCCGCGACGAGGGGTTCGACCTTGAGGGCTCTCGGATAGAGTGCGGCGGCCGCGACCACCGCTATCAAGGCAACCGGCACGGCAAGGCGGGATCGGATAGTGCGGAGCAGAACCGGCAGTGCGAGAAGACCCAGCCACACGACCGCCGGTCCCATGCGGCTTGGCCCCGGATCGATCCGCCCCATGACATAGCCGAAGACGACGACGGGAAGGAGAACGGCGACACCGACGGCCAAGAGGCCCGCCGGATCGCGCAGGACGGCCGGTCGCCAGATCGCAACGCCGATTGCGATAAGAGGAACGGCAATCCAGGCCATGCGCAGCATTTCGTAACCGGGCGATGTCGCCGTCCCATGCCACGGAATGCCGTAGGCGACGGTGTTGATGCCGCCGTTCTCGACAAGGTAGCCGAGGGCTCCGATGACCATGGGAAGAAGGGGGACGAAGAGAGCGATCACGAGAAGGCACACGCCAAGCCCGCCAAGTGTGGCGACAACCCTAAGGGGACGCGACATCTGGGCCGAGAACAGCACGAGAAGCCCCGCCGGGATAGTGCCCATGACGAGAGCCGCCCCTTGTGCGGGCGCCAGGAGCACCGCTCCGGTACCGAGAACGATCCACGACACCACCCAGAGAAGCGGTCGATCGAACAGCCAGCGGACAGTCAAGGCGCCGAAGACGGTCGCCACGACGATCCAGCTAATCGGCGTCACGATGGTGAGGAAGAACACCGGGAGCCATGCCAGTCCGATGCCCATGACAGGCGTGAGACACACGAATGCGGCCAGCACCAGCAGACCGTAGACGATCGTCGAGGATGCCAGGTACGTGGCCGCCGAGCCGTCGAAGAAGAGCGCGGAAGCGGCGCCGGCGAGATAGTTCGCCAAGCCATGAGCCGGCGTGAAATCCACGTAGGGGATCTGACCAAAGGTCGCGAGAGCCCACCAGGGATAGAGATATTCGCCGAAGTGATAGTCGTCGGTCGGCAGAAATGGAATGAAGCTCTGCGGCACGGCCATGACGATCACCAGCCCGCCGAGCGCCAGAGGCGAAAGCGCACGGCCCGACCATCGTGCGCGTCGCACGAGGTCGAGCAGGGCGGCGATGATGATCGCACCGATGACGAGATAGAGGAGAAGACCCGCCTCCGGCTGCGGCGCCGGGCCCTCCGGCGAGACGAGACGTGGGGGCAGCATAACGAGATAGAACGCAACCAGGGGGGCCTGGGCGGCAAGGACTATGCCCCGCAACCATCTCGCCAACCTCTCGTCGCTGCGAAGCCAGAGAAGGACCAGCATGGCGAACGTGCCTAGGGCCAGAGCGGCGCCAACTCGTAGCGGGACGTTCGAAACCGATAGGTCGGCGAGCCGGCTTGCTGCAACGTTGGCGGCGAAGGGCAGGACGAGCGCCAGGAGCGGCAGCACGACCGAGAGCCTGATGGCGCTCCAGGGCGCGACATCGTCTTCGACATGTGTTGAGAAACGCGTGCGCCATGCTGCCATCACGGCAAAGGCGACGGCGGCGACGCCTGCGAAGACGCTGAGCACGAGAGTAGGCAGAACTATCGGACCAGCGACCAGAACCTGCCCAAAGACCAGCGCCGCGGGGAGCAGCGCATACCAGATCGTCGTATCCAGCTCGTGCGCCCGGGAAAGACGGCGCGCGCAGAAGACGTGCGCCGCCGATCCGAGGACGAGAAAAGCGAGAACGCTGACGGCGAACGTGGAGACCGCGAAGAAATCGCGGGCTTTTCCCGAGCCGTTGAGGGTGGTCCATCCGACGATGAAGTCGTCATAGTCTTCCGGCCAGCGCATGACCGCGTAGATCCACAGACCCACGCAAAGCGCAGCGATGGCGGACAGGAGTACGATGGCGGGGGACGGCATCGCACCCGCTCCGCGAATGGCGCTGCCGAGATCGGCGCCAAGGTGCCTCGCTACGGTAAGTCCGTATCGCCCCGACCGCGTCATCCTTCCCCCGTCACGCACGGTAAGACCCGACCGTTCGCGTATTGGTGTATCGGTTGGAGGTCAAACGCTCGTGGTGGGACATCGACTTTTCCTGGAAACTTGCCGAGACCCTCGCCCGAGCCGTCTTCTTCAACCAGCTCGGTGAACCGCGCGACCGCACCGCCGCGACGATGGCCTACTGCGCGTCCGGCCCGAGCCTTGTCGTCAACGCGATCGTACTGTGGAACACGACCTACCTCGCCTGGGCCATCGCCTACGTCCGATCCCAGGGCGTGACCCTCACCGACGAGCAGGTCAGCCACGTCGCCCCAAACGAGTGGCAGACATCGCACTCACCGGCGACTACCTCTGGTCCGAGGTCGGGCGGCGCCGCGAACGCTTCCGCCCGCTACGCACCCGACGCTTCAACGCCGATCGCTTCGCCAGCCCTTAGCGTACAATCCTGCAGAAACCCCCACGCGACCCTACGAAGGTGGCCATGGGGTCTCTTTCACGTCCGGGACGCTATTCTATCCCGGAAGATGGCGCGTTGCGAGGCAGTGGGTGTCTCGGTGCACAAGCGCTTTGATCTTTGCCCGTTTGCACTTCATCGGCGCATGACGAGCACGCGCATGGCGAGGTAGTTGGCCACAAAGGACAGCCCCGTCGCGAAGAGAAGCTGGAGAGAGATAAGCGCCTCACCGAAATTCAAGACGGAGCCGGTGAACCACAGGCAGGCCAGCCGGACGACGTAGACAAAACCGGTCGCCGCCAGCGTGCCGCCGAGGCGTTTGAAAGAAAACGCGCTCGTCTGCGCAGCAAAGGTCCATCGCTCATGCACGAGATAAAGAAGGGCGGCCGTGATCCCGAGCGATAGTGCGACGGCGGCCGCCAGGCTCCAGCCGGCGCGCACAAGGAGCGTCGCCAACGCGACATCGAGCATCACCCCGGCAACACTGACGGCGAAGAAGCGGGCGAGCGGGGCTAGTTCCGTGCGCATCCGGGCAGCCAGAGTCACGCTCTTCATTCCCATAACGCGCAGCCTTGGTCCCAGTCCCGCCGCGTCACGCGGTCTCGCGCGCGTCCAGCGCCGAGAAGAGATCGTAGATATTGTCGATCTTGGAGCCGAGAACGGAAATTAGGCCCGGCATTTCGGGCGCCTCATAAAAGAGAATCGGGCGGCCATCATCAGTCTCGTTGCGAACGGGTACGGTCTTGACGTCGAAGAGCGAGCGCTCCCAGCGCACGTCCTTCAGGGCCGGCATGTAGCGCGCGGCATCATAGGCCATGTGGCGCCAGCGGGTTTCTCGTGGCAGGCGCGGCGGCGACAGTGTCGGCGCTCGTGCCACTTTGCGCGTCGGTCCAGCTGAAATGGGGCGTGTAGCGCACATGGGTCAGCGAATGCAGCCCGGCGGACGGGAAGGGCATGCAGGAGAAGAACGGTCCGTCCATGACCGTGATCCCAAGATTGGCCAGAGCCGGCGGCGGCGCGACGAGCGCGATCTCGACCAGTTCGTGCTTCAGCGGCAGGCGGCCGAAATCGGCCCCATCCGCGAGGGTGTTGAGCCCGGAATACGTGACGTTGAAGATTTCGGTCGCACCGATCCGCAGACCATCGGACAGCGTTGCCTCCAGACCGCCACCCGGTGCGCGCGCGACGCTTGTCACCTGCGTCTCCAGCACGAAGGTGACGGGCAGATCGGCGATCTGCGCCAAAAGCGTGTCGCGCAGCACGCTGTAATCGAAAGCCCGTTCTCGGCAAACGAACACATTCTCGATCGTCTCGGATGAGAAGAGCGCGCGCTCTTGCGGCTTAGCCCGCTCGATCGGCGCATTCATCGCCTCGTACATTCTGAGAAAACGGCGTGCATCGACCTTCGTGCTATGACGCGCGATGGCATAGAGCATGGTAGAAATTACCGGAGACGGCGGCTGGATAATTCTCGGCAAAGCGCTCGTGCAGATGCAGTGACCGCAACGCGGTCGCGTAGCTGCGCGGATAGTGGAATCCGGTGTGAACGCGCGCCTGGTTGACGGCTGAAGCGCGTTCCATCGGCCTTGCGCGAGCCTCGCAGACCAGGACGTTGCGTCCCTGCCGTCCCAGATGTTCGGCCAAGGCGCAGCCGTAGAAGCCGGCGCCGATGATGACGACATCGTAGGAGCTTGGCCCCCCCATCAGCTGCGAGGCTCAGGGTGATAGCGCTTGCGCAGCGTCCTCCAGAGGATGCCGAGAAGCGAGGCGTTGCCCCGTGCGGTCAGTTTGGTCGGCACGCTGCCATCGGGCGGATAGGTGCGGGTTGTAGGGATCTCGGCGACAGCCAGTCCGAGCTGTGGGGCGCGCACGGTAAGATAGGCCAGAAGCTCATAGCCCGAGAAGATATCGCGGAAGGGCTGGACGCCCGGATGCTCCAGATAACGCCGGCTATAGGCGCGAAAGCCTTGCGTCGTATCGGTAAAGTGGTGGCGGGCCGCCATTGAGAGGGCCGGCGCGTGGATGAGGCGGATCGCGAGGTCGCGGATGCGGGGCGTATTGATCGCCCGCCCGCCCGGCACGAAGCGGGATGCCTGCGCGTAATCGACACCATTCTCCAGTGCCTCGACGAAGAGCGCGATCGATGTGACCGAATCCTTGCCATTGCCATCGATAGTGACGATGCCCTCATAGCCCTCGTCGAGTGCGAAGGCGTAGCCGATGCGCAGCTGCGCCGAGACCTTACCAGGCCCCGTCTTCGTCAGAAGAGCGCGCACATCGGCGTTGCGCAGCATGTCCGGTGTCAGCGAGCCGTCGGTCGAGCCACCGTCCGTGATGATGACGTCGGCCAGGGCACTGGCACCGCAATCGCGCATGCGCAGCAGCTGATCCCGGATGCGCGTTCCCTCATTGATGACGGGCACGACGATGGCGTAGCGCGACCGGCGCTCACGTAGCACGAGCGTATCATGCGTTGGCACCTGTCGAAGCGGTAGGTGTCGGGGCGGTAGGACTGAAGGCGATGATGCGCTCATGCGCCGATCCCCCGGGCCTGTAGAGCATCCAGCGTGGTGGCCATACGCATAGCGGTCTCGCCCTCCTGGCCACCGCGCATCTCGACCGAGACGAGACCCGAATAGCCCGCGGATCGCAGCGTCTCGGCGAGTGTTACGATCGTCTCGATATTCTCCTCGGACGGGGCGAGACTGGGTGCGCTGGCGTGAAAATGAGAGATCCGCGGCAAGGCGTTGCGAACGTCCTCCATCGCATCGTCCTCCATGGTGAAAACGCCGGCATCGAGCTGGACCGTGCAGCCCGGGTGATCGATGCGCTGCACGAGGCGGTCGGCATCCGCGACGCGGCGGGCGAAGTCGCAACCATAATCGGCTGCGTTGGGCTCGAAGGCGATGGTACAATTCTCGTCATGGGCGAGGCGGGCGAGAGGGCGCAGCACGTCTGCGGCCTCCTCTTCGGCCTGTTCCTGGGTGCGGCCATCGCGCAGGCGGTTCTTCGGGGAGCCGAAGACGAGCGGGCCGCATCCGAGCGCGCCGGCGAGGCGGATGATGTGGGCCATGTGATCGGCGAAAGCGCGGCGTATGTCCTCATTGCCGAAGAGGCGCAGTTCCGGGCGCCCGAAGAGCAAGGCCTGCATGGCGACAAGATCGAAGCCGCATGCGCGCCAGTCCTGGCGCATGGCTTTCGCATCCGCCGGTGTCGCCGCCGCGACGTCGGGGAAGAGGCGGCCGGGCGCGACTTCCAGCGCATTCACACCGCGTGCGAGAAGGATGGCCGCGACGGCCTCGTCCTCGGACGCCGTCCAGGCGATGTTGGAGACGGCGAGCCTCACGGTGTGGCCCGCTCATTCGTATCCGTTGTGGCCATATCCGCCCTGGCCTGCGCGGCGAAATCCTTGATGCCTGCGAGAACCTCGGGACTGCCCAGCACGTAGCCATCCGCGCGGCCCCAGAGATCGGCATTGCGGGTGCGCAAATCGTAGCGCGGCGGCGGGCCGTCGGGGCGGTTGTCGAAGGGCCGGCCGAGGCCTTGCCGGGCCACATCCTCCACCCGCACCGGCTCCGGCACGAGATGGACCAGCGAGAGACCTGCCGTTTGCGCGCGCTCCACATCGTCCGCCAACGGGTCGAGCCCGTAGAACTGGAAGACCGCGTCGGCATGCACATTATCGAGCGCGTTGTCGTGCAGGAGATCGTAGATGACGTTCTTCTTCAGCCCTCGCCCATAGAGCCCGGGCAGGCGCACCACAAGAGCCTCGGGAAAGCGCGCAATGACGGCGTCTTCGACCTCCAGGCGATGCAGGCCATAGGCATGCAGATCCGTCCTGTCGGGGATATCGTCTTCATTGCGCCCGTTCGGATCACCGAAGACGTCCACGGTCGAGATCAGCATGAAGCGTTCGGCTTCCACCGTCGCCAATACATCGAGGAGGGGGGCGATACCGGCGCGATCCTGCTCCGGATTGGCATTGGCCCACCACTTCACGGCCTGGACGCCGGCGCACCAGACCTCGTCGAAGCGCCGACCCCGCATCTCCTCGATATTGGAGGAGTTAAAGCGATGGCTGAAATCGCGCTGCCGCATCAGGTTCGAGCCGACGAAGCCGGTATGGCCGATCAGGGCCCTGGATGCGCTCATACCTGTGTCTCCGGTTCATGTTCTCCTCGCGTGTCGCCCGGCGCCTTGATACGCTCGACGTTGAGAACGCCGCTGCCCTCGAACAACTCGCCGGCCGAGACATCGCACAGGATGCGCCCGCCCCGCCGCGTCTGCTTGTCGAGCAGCCGCGAAAGGCCGAGGCAGAGTGCGGCGGAGGCGGCCATCTGCGTCGTCATCCAGGTCGATAGCACCAGCGAGGTCGAGAGCCAGCCCTCGGCCAGGTTATCCACGAAGAGCCAGGCAATGAATACGTAGAGCAGATAGGTGAACGAGGCGAAGGCGACGACGGCGCATAACGCGCCCGAAAAGCGTAGCAAACGGGGTGCGACTACGCTGATAAGCCGCGTGACGAGGTCGATCCGCGCCACCACCAGCCGCAGGCCGCGGCGTGCCTTGGTCTGATTGACCCGTACGACCGTCTCTTGCCTCTCCAGCGCGTTGGCGCGGAACCTGAAGAGGTCGATCTGGTCCGGCCGGGCCAGAAGCTCGCTCAACAGCTCGCGACTGAGGCCGAGCGTGCGTAGATAGCGCGTATCGACCTGCAGGCCCGTCACCAGCCGTACTCCGCGCGAGGCCAGCCGCTCGAATGGATCGCCCCGCCGCCGGCGCAGCCGGATCAGGCGGTCACCGGCATGCAGTCGCTCCAAGAGGATGTCGAGATCGAGCATAGCCAGCTCGTCAGCCGACGTCACAATCACGAAATCCCCGATCGCCTCGCGGTAGCCGACAATGGCCAGATCATCGAAGCCGGACGCGCCCTCGATCTGCAAGAACCGTGTCTGCGCGACGATGGCCGAGACGGCGCGCACCATATTTGGGCGGTCCATTTCCATGCCCGCCGTCAGGATGAGCAGTTCGGAGAAGGTGTAGCCATCCCGCACGCGCTGCGCGGCGCGCAGCAGGGCAGACTCATCCAGCGCCTCATCCCCCGGCACCACGACGACAAGGCTGACGAGAACGCGTGAATCGCGCGCGTTCATAGGGGCCGACATCACGCCAGACTGGGTATGCGGCACAGC
>CAWJFE010000004.1:0-65849 GCA_963842125.1 uncultured Alphaproteobacteria bacterium
GTTTTCGTGAGACGTCTTGTTTTTATATGTCAGTCCTATGGAAGGAATTATATCTGGAAGCCCAATGCGTTCGATCTACTGTGCCGCGTAGTCGTTCGACATCGTTAGGCCAATACCGCCGGATAGAGGATCGGTACCTTCACAGCGCACCGCAGCGCGCGTCACGAGCGTCGTGATCGTCAGTGGCCAGGCTTATCGATCAATTTGGAGGGGTATGCGCACGCGTTTCCCGATCGGTATTTCTACGCGCAGAACCTCATGGTCAGGCTTCTGGCCCTCTGGTGCCTATGGACATTCCTGAACGATGCGTGGAAGCCGCTGCAGGGTCTGGCAACGGTTGGAGCGGCCGTTATACTGCTCGCCTATATCGTCGATGCGCGCAGCCTCTTTGAGATTATCGACGGGCCACCATAGCCCTTTATAGGACCGAGCTTCGAGGAACAGCTGTCTGCCGCCACGCCCTATGGCAAACGGGGCTTCGTCAGCATACCGATCTATCCCATTGGCTGGGGGGCGGCGTTTCCTAGGGACGAGGTTGAGTTTTGATGGTCGCTTCAAGCCTCGATGCGGTGCCGCATAATCCCCGCAGGCGCAAGCGAGGCGCCCTACGTGCTCGACGGGCTGATGCACGTGGAAGGCCGGCTCGACATCCGCGAGCACGCGACCGACACGGCGGGCGCTGTCGAGAACGTGCTCGCCCTGTTCCACCTCTTCGGCTACCGCTTCGCACCGCGCGTCCGCGACCTCAACGAGCGGCGCCTCTTCACCATCGAGCGGGGCCGGACCTATGGTGTCGTCGAGCCCATGATCGCGGGTCCGGCGAACCTGCGCGCCGTCAAGGAGAACTGGGACGAGCTCCTGCGCCTCGCTGCCTCGATCCGCTCCGGCACCGTGCCGCCGTCGGTGATCCTGCGGAAGATCGGCGCCTTCCCTCGGCAGAACGCGCTCAACAGGGCGCTGCGCGAGATCGGCCGCATCGAGCGCTCCATCTTCATGGCCGACTGGCTGCTCGAGCCCGCCCTGCGCCGACGCTCCAACGCCAACCTGAACAAGGGCGAAAGCCGCCACTTCCTGGTTCGCGCCGTGTTCCTCCATCAGCTCGGCGAGCTACGCGACCGCTCCGCCAAGATCATGAGCTACCGGGTGTCGGGGCTGAACCTCGTCGTCAACGCCATCGTGCTGTGGAACACCGTCTACCTCGCCCGGGCCATCGCCTACGTGCGCTCCCAAGGCATCGTACTCGTCAACGAGCGGATCGCCCACGTCGCCCCGCTCAAATGGCGCCACATCGCACTGACCGGCGACTACCTATGGGCGGAGATCGAGCGACCCTTCGAACGCTTCCGCCCGTTTCGCACCAGACGCTTCAATCCCAACAGCTTCGAAAACGCTTGGCGTACAATCCTGCAGAAACTCCCACGGGACCCCGGCCAGCGTCAGGCCGTGCGGCCGAAGAGACGCGCGAGAAGACCGCTTCGACTTGCAACCCGCTCCCGGTCGGCGCGCAACTCCTCGGTCAAAGTACTCCAGCGATCTCGATCCTGCTCGGTACGAGTGAGCTGGTCCTCCAGCATCTCGACGCGAACGAGGGCCACCGCGAGGGCCTCTTGGAGGCCCCTCGCACCCCCCATTGGAGGGGTCTCAGGAGAAGAGGTGTCGGGAGGGCCCACCCCTTGCGGCGAGCGGCATTCTTGGCGCTCGACACGGTGATGCCCAACCGCTCGGCGATCTCGGCGTAGGTCAGCGTGACGGTCTGTATGGTGGCCCTCCAGTCGGCCGCCTAGACGGCCCTCCAGAGGACCGTCTGAAGGGCCATCGTTGATCGAGGAAGGCTTTCGCCCACTACCCGACCACGTCAGACTTTTGCGGCGCGCAGGGCCTCGTTGATGCGGGTTTGCCAGCCGGGCCCGGCAGCCTTGAACTTATCGACCACGTCCGGGTCGAGCCTGATCGAGACCGCCACCTTGGGGTTGGCCGCGCGGGGCCGACCACCGACGTTGCGCCGCATGGTCTCGGCCAGCGCTGGGAAGGCCTCGGCGAAGGAGCGAGCCATGCTCAGCTTTTCCTCCGTTGCCTCGGGCGCGTCTGCGTCACTGGCGATCAAACGCTGGATGCGCGCCTCCTCCGCATCGGAGGTCGAGGCGATCGCTTTCTTGGAAGACGTGTCGGTCACAGCAGGCTCCTTTCGCGTCGGCTGGCCAGGCGCAGGGAGATCACCGAAAGCCCTTCCGCACCGAGATAGGCGAACACCACGGCGACGACGTCGCCCGACAGTACGCCGATCGCCATGTGACGATCGTGCTGCGCCGGTATCACGACGGCGTCGAGAAAGAACGCCTCATTGAGGTCGGCGAAGTCCAGGCCGTGCTTGACCAGGTTGCTCTGTCGCTTGGGCTAGTCCCATACGATGTTCGGCATGGTCGAAGGCACACGTTTGTGTATATACAGGA
The DNA here is from genome assembly GCA_963842125.1 of uncultured Alphaproteobacteria bacterium. Lineage (GTDB taxonomy): Bacteria > Pseudomonadota > Alphaproteobacteria > Rhizobiales > CAWCWK01 > CAWCWK01. Next base: position 2,451 of record CAWJFE010000004.1, read on the forward strand.
ACTAGCCCGCTGACAAGGCGATAGCCACGGACCACCCGTGACCAACGTGCCGGACAAAAGACCAGTCGGTTTACCAGCGAATTTTGTTCTCACACCATACGCACTAAAGTGATTTACGACCGGATTTTTCGTCGACATCGGCGCTGAGCTGGCCTCCAGATGCAAAGAAGTCCCCGCTATCGGCGGGGCCTTCCCTTGGCCTCGCTTCGCATCAGGGCGCTAGGCGCTGATGGCGTTGCGGGCGTCCTTGATAAGGCCGGCGGCCTCGTTGTAGCTCAGGCTGAGCTTGACCGCGCCGGTGGCGGGCAGGGAGAGAGCAATGCGCCCAGTCCCCGGCAGCTGGACACCCGCAAGAACTGCTTCGATTGATCGGCATTGGGCGGCCTGAGGCGGGTCTGGGCATTTCCCGGCTGGGGTCGGAGCGATCCGGGGTGCTTTCGAGCGTTATCAGCCGGTTTCGGACGGACTCATCCCATGGCACGTCCCATGGCCCGTCCCATGGCGCGCCGGCGCTCGTGGAAGATGAGGCGGTCGAAGTTGTAGGCGATGTTGGCGAGCGTCAGTTTGGCCTCGGCGCGGGCAAGGCCGATGGTGCGGATGAAGAGACCGAAGCGGGTCTTCTGATGCGCGAAGACATGCTCGACGACAGCGCGAATCGACGACTTGCTCGCATTGGCCTCGCGAGTCGCTCTGCGGCATCGACTTGCCCGCTGGCTTGCGTCGATGGATGCGGCTGGTCAGCATCCGTCCGGCCAGCCACGTCTCGTTCGTCCGCTGAGCGATAGGCGCTATCGGCCCAGACTTGCGAACCGGTGTTCTCTCGGCTCACGAGATGCCGAAGTTGCCGTCCGTCCGCGGCCGACGCGGAGGTCACCGCGCTCGTCCGGATGAAGCCGAAGCGCTGGTCGATGCTGATATGGGCACTTGTAGCCAAAGACCGGCATCGCGATCATCGGCAGCGGCGTGCCGTCCGGCGCGATACCGCACCTTGCCGCCGATCTTCAGCGTCCAGCGCGCATCGACGTCCTTCTGGGCCGCCTTGTTCGGCTCGTCCGGCCAGATCTCGCGGGCGGACTTTCCGGCCTTGATCGCCGCGCGCTCGTCCTCGGTGTTGCGTTGCTTCGGCGCCGGGACCAGCGAGGCATCGACGATCTGGCCGGACATCGGGATGTAGCCCTTCTTCTGCAGTTGCCAGTCGAAGGCCTTCATCACCCGCTTCAGGGTGCCGGTCTCGGTCAGCCGGTTGCGGAAATGCCGGATCGTGTTCTCGTCCGGTGTCGGCGCGCCCAGGTCGAAGCCCAGGAACCGCATCCAGGAAAGCCGGTCGCGGATCATGAATTCCATGCGCGCGTCGGACAGGTTGTGCTGCGCCTGCAGGATCAACGCCTTGAACATCGAGACGGGGTCGAACGGCGGCCGACCGCCCTTGGACCCGTCGCCGTAGCCCAGGCCCTCGACCAACCAGGCTCGGAAATACTCGAAGTCCACGGTCGCCTCGAGCACCTCAAGCGGATCGCCGTGCCTGCTCAGACGCTCCAGATGTTCCGACAACCCAAATAAGCCCGACTGCCGCATATCCGCCCCTCCCGAACCTACCCAGAAACTGAATTATATCGGGGCGGAATTGGATAGGTTCTTGAGAGTGTCCAGCTGCGCGAGAACGGAGAACGTGTCCTCAAAGGCAAGAAGACGACATCACCTACTACAAACAACGCTTGACGTGGCAGACGGCCCCCTCCCGCAATGGACTCCAGAAAATCTGGAGTAGGCGATGTCGTCTTCATAGGATTTCTTAAAGATTAAATTAAAGTCCTATGAAAAGAATTCTATCCGTACGTTTAGAGGGCGCGATATACTGTGCCACGCAGTCGTTCGACCTTACCGGGCGATCTCAGCGATCAAAGCGTCGCAGGCCCCGCCTGCAAAGGCTTGCGGGCCGGAGGGTGGGGCGATAGGTCGCGCGGGGGGTGCTGGTCCTTTCCGCGCGCCGTATCGCGAAACGCCGCCTTCCTGCGCCGATCCCATCAGAACGGGCCTCGTCCATGCCGCCATCGCTTACGAACAGGTCCCTGACGATCCTCTTCGTCGCGATCGCGCTCGTGTCGCTCTGGTTGCGCACGGGCTTTCCGGTCCATGCGATCAGCCATGCCGGCCATGACGATCTTCTCTTCGTCCGCCTGGCCGGCAGCCTCCTCCAGGGCGACTGGCTGGGGCCCTACGACAATCTGACCCTTGCCAAGGGGCCGGCCTATCCGGCCTTCATCGGCCTCGCCAACGTTCTCGGCATACCCTTGAAGGCGGCCGAGCAGGGCCTCTATCTGGTGGCGGCGCTGGCCGGGTCGCTGCTCGTCGCGCGCCTCGCGGCGTCGCGCGCGCTCGGTCTCACGCTCTTCGCGGTGCTGGCGCTCAACCCGGTGGTCTGGACGGAATCGCTGGCGCGCATCATCCGCGAGGGTCTCTATCTCGGCCTGTCGCTCGCCGTCATCGTCGCCTGCCTCGCGATCGTCGCCGGCAGGGACGAGACGCGCTGGACGTCATGGATCGGGCGCGCCGCCGTCTTCGGGCTCGCCATCGCGGCGTTCTGGCTGACGCGCGAGGAGGGCATCTGGCTCGTGCCGTCGCTCGCCCTCCTGACGCTGGGCGGCCTGGCCGTCCGCATCGCGGCGTCAGGCGCTGCGGGCGCCGGGCGCTTTCGTGCCGCGCGCCGACCGGCATTGGCGCTGCTGGCCGGCGTGCTGATCGGGCTCGCCGGCATCGCCGGGGTGCAGACCGTCAACCTGGCCCGATACGGCGTCTTCACGACGGTGGAGTTCAAGGCTCCCGGCTTCACGAGCGCCTATGGCGCCCTCAGTCGGATCGCGCACGAGGACCGGCGCCGCTTCGTCGTCGTGCCGCAGGATGCGCGCGCCAAGGCCTATTCCGTCAGCCCGGCAGCGGCGGAACTGGCTCCCTATCTGGAGGGTGAGGGCAGTGCGCTCTGGGCGACGATCGGCTGCAACCAGATGTCGGTCGCGCCCTGCCCGGACATTCTCGGCGGCTGGTTCATGTGGGCGCTGCGCGACGCGGCCAAGGCGGCCGGCCATTACGAGAGCGGCGCCGCGACGGAAGCCTATTACCTCCGCATGGCTGCCGAGATCGACGCGGGCTGCGAGGCGGGCCGGATCCCTTGCGGGCCACGCCGCGCGACGATGCGACCGCCATTGCGCGCCGGCGATCTCGGCGATGCCGCGGACTTCGTCTGGCCCATCCTCCACAAGCTCCTCACCTTCGACGGTGCGGAGGGCGTGCGCTCGCCGCCAAGCCTCGGGCCGATCGAGTTGCGGAACTACATGCGGCTCAGCGTCGGACAGATCAGCCTCGCCGCCGACATGCCGATCGCCTATCTGCCCGGCGCGTTCGAGACGCGCACCAAGCTCGTCGGCGACATCGCGCGGGGCATCGCCACCGCCTATTCCGTAGCGGTGCCCATCCTCTTCGCGACGGGCCTGGCCGGGCTGGCGCTCGCGGCCGTCCTCGCGATCTGGCGCGCGAGCCGGGCTCCGCGCCAGAAGGTGCACGAAGAGGCGCCTGAAGAGGCGGGGCGCCGGTTCCTCATCCTCCTCAGCACCGCCGTGCTGGGCGGCGTCGCCGCGCGGGTCGTCCTGCTGGCCTATCTCGAGGTCACGTCGATACCCTCGCTCAACATCCTCTACCTCTCCCCCGCGACGCCGCTCGTGCTGGTCTTCGTCGTGGTCGCCAACTGGCTGGGATGGGACGGTCTCGCCCGGCATCGGCGCGCATCGCGGGTCCGTCTTAAGGCGCCTGGCTCATGAGCTTCGGGACATCACGGTCCTGGCCGCGACGAAGTTGAACGCCATGCCCAGCACCGACCCGATCGCGAGGGCGGCGACCGGGTTGGCGTGGAAGAAGGCGCCGTTGAGGACGAGGACGAGATAGGCCCCGTTCGTCACGCTCCAGCCGACGAGGTTCGCGCCCGCATAGCGGACCCACTCGCCCAGCCAGGGCTTGCGGCTGGCGAAGGTGTAGCGCCGGTTCAGCCACCAGGTCGCCGTGACCGCGACGGCGAAGCCGACGACCTGCCCCCGGATCGGACCCAGACCGTCCTGAAGGCTCCACAGCACGCCCGCGTTGACGACGAAGCCGACCGTGCCGACGAGACCGAACGCGACGATCTGCCGGACGAGGGGCTGGGCGACAAAGGTGCCGACGAGGCGGACAGGCAACCGCATGATTGCCCTGACGGGCCCGGCTTCGCGATGGGTCATGCTGCGGGCTGATAGACGATCGCCGTCACGACGGTAAGTCTCGATATAACAAGGCAGAAATCCGGTATGGCGGCCCCCGGCGGCTTGATCTCGGCGGGATTGGCCTGTTTGAAGGGTCGAGAGGACACGTGTCATACGCTGGGGGGCGTATCCATGACTGCCGAAGCCACCGGCCCGACCGCACGGATCGTAGAGACCGCCGCGACCGCTCAGACCGCTCCGATTACGTGCATCATCGTGCCGGCCTATAACGAGGAAGCGGCGATCGCGCAGACGATCCGCGACTACAAGACGGCCTTTCCGGACGCCATCGTGGTCGTGATCGACAACAACTCCTCCGACGCGACCTCGGCCGAGGCCCGCACGGTGCTCGACCCCGAAAGGGATTTCCTTCTCCTCGAGAGCCGGCAGGGCAAGGGCGCGGCGGTCAAGACGGGCCTCGGGCGGGTGTCGGCGGACGTCTACGTCATGACCGACGGAGACAATACCTATCCCGCCGCCGACGCGGCGCGGCTCCACGCGCATCTTCTGGAGGCGCGCTGCGACATGGTCGTCGGCGACCGGATGGCGTCGGGCACCTATGCGGCCCAGAACGACCGGCGCGGCCACAGCGCCGGCAACCGCTTCCTGACGCGCTACATCTCCTTCCTGGCGGGCGAGTCCTATAACGACGTCCTGTCGGGCCTTCGCATCATGTCGCGGCCCTTCGTCGACATGCTCGACATTCGCAGCGCCGGCTTCCAGCTGGAGACGGAGCTCAACGTATCGGCGGCCTATGCGAAGGCGCGCGTCCATGAGCTGCCCATCGCCTATCTCGCCCGCCCGGAGGGCTCGCACTCCAAGCTGTCGACGGTGCGGGACGGGTTGCGGATCGGCAGCTTCGCCTTCCTCAACTGGATCGCGTTCTATCCGCTTCAGTTCTTCGGCGCGATCGCCGCCGCGGCGCTGACGGCCTCGCTCGTGTTCGGCCTCTTCGTCATCGGCGTCTTCCTCGAGACGGGATCGATGCCCTATCCCTCGACCGCCGTCGCGGCCGCCACGATGGGGCTCGTCGGATTGCAGGCGCTCTTCGCCGGGCTGGTGATGCGCGTCATCGGCCGCGCCGGCCGCCGGCACGACATCGCCCGCTTCCTCGACAGACGCCGCATCTGGAACGCACGCATGGACGATAGGAGCCGGAGCGTGGACCGTGGCATGTGCCAAAGCACGGACCAGAGCCTTGACTGGCACGCGGGTTAGCGTCTCTGCCCTGGCCTGAGAAAGGCCCCATTAACCATATCAATGCATCGTCGTGACCTAGGTAAGGGGATTTTCATCCTTTCGCCGGGGGACACCGCATATGAGACGCCAGCGCCGAGGATGCGCGTCCATCCGCGTGGCCATGCTGGCCAGCACGTCGGCGCTCGCCCTCTCGCTGAGCGCGACCAGCCCTCTCCGGGCCAACAATGAGTGCGGAGCCGTCGCGGCCGGAGGGACCGCGATCTGCGACAGCTCCAACAATCCCTATGGCAACGGCATCCGCTACGCGAGCCCTGCCGCGACCGTCTTCGTCGATGGCACCGCCATCGCGCCCGTGGTCATCGTCACGACCGGGGAGGTCGGCGTCTACAACGCGACGACGGATGCGAGCGAGACCGGCGATGTCGTGGTGCGGACCCTGGGCGACGTCGCGATCCGGCCGAGTACGGGCCGCATGGGCATCAGCGCGTCCACGACCGGCCTCGGCGGCGTCACGGTTTCGTCCACCGCGGCGATCGACACCACGGGCAATAACGCGCGCGCGATCTACGGGTACGCCTCGAACACGGCGAACGCGTCGGCGATCTCCCTCGCCGCGACGGCCGGTGCCCTAACGACGACGGGCAATCGCAGCCGGGGGCTCTACGCCCGCCATCGGGGCATGGGCGACATCTCGCTCGCCTCTTCGGTGAACATCACAACGGTGGGCCGGGAGGCGACGGGCCTCTTCGGCGATGCCGACAACGTTGCGAGCCTGGGCTCCGTCACGATCGCCGCGACCGGCGGTGCGATCACCACGGGCGGACAGAGCGCGCACGGCCTCTACGGCGTCCATCGCGGTCTCGGAGACGTCACGCTCACATCCGCCGCCACGATCACCACGGGCGGACAGGGCGCGCACGGCCTCTATGGCTTCGTCCGAAACGCGGCGAGTTCCGGCACCCTCTCGGCCAGCCTCACGGGCGGCTCGATCACCACGACGGACACCAGTGCGCGGGGCTTCTTTGGCGAGCATAGAGGCCTCGGCGATGTCACCGCGACGTCCGCCATCGACATCACGACCGGCGGCGGCAGTGCGGTGGGTCTCGAGGTCTCGGTAAACAATGCGGCCAGCCTCGGCACCGTTCGGTTTGATGCGACTGCCGGCTCCATCACGACGAGCGGCAACCGGGCCCACGGTCTCTACGGTCGACACCGGGGGCGTGGTGATGTCTCCGTCACCTCGGCGGTCGACATTACCACCGCCGGAAGGGATGCCCATGCCATCTACGGCTACGTTACGTCCGCCGCCGGTACCGGCACTATCGCCCTGACCACGACGGCCGGCACGATCACGACGGCGGACACCAATGCCTACGGCCTCTACGGACGGCACGATGGCAATGGGGACGTCCGGCTGACATCAGCGGCCGATATCGCCACCTCGGGAAGTTCCGCGATCGCCCTTTTCGGCCTCGCCGACAGACCGACGAGCGCCGGCGACGTCTTCGTCACCGCGACGGGCGGCACGATCACGACGCAGACGAACAGCGCGCGCGCGCTCTACGGCCGGCACGACGGCACCGGCAACGTCACGCTCGCCTCGGCCGCCGACATCGTCACGCAAGGCAACGGCGCCTATGCCTTGGACGGCAACATCACCAACGCCGCGAGTTCGGGCGTCCTGACCGTCGGCGCCTCCGCCGGTACGATCACGACGGCGGGCAACAATGCCTATGGCCTCTACGGCCGACATTCCGGCACGGGCGACGTGACGGTCACTTCGGGGGCGACGGTCAGCACGACCGGCACGGGCGCGTCGGGGCTGCACGTGCGCATCAACGCGGCCGCATCCACGGGCGCCGCCGCGATCGACATGACCGGCGGTGCGGTCACCACCGGTGCCAACAACGCCCATGGCCTTCACGGTCACCACCGGGGCGCAGGACGGCTGTCGATCTCCGCCGTCGGCGCGATCCGAACCGGTGGCGGCAACGCTTACGGCCTCTACGGCGATCACGACGGTACGGGCGATATCTCCATCACCTCCGCTGCCGATATCACGACGACGGGGACCGGGGCCGACGCCATCTATGCCAGCGTATCGGATGCCACGAGCCTGGGCGACGTCACCGTCGACGTGACAGGCGGCACCCTGTCCACGGCGAGCGCGTATGCCGACGGTATCTTCGTTCGGCACAATGGCCTCGGCGATGTCACGCTCAAGTCGGCCGGCACCATCGGCACCCAACTCGAGGATGCCCACGGCATCTCCGGCTGGATAGACAACGCCGCCAGTTCGGGCGCCCTCGTCATCAGCGCCTCGGCAGGATCGATCACGACGGCGGGCGCCGACACCTATGGTCTCTTCGGCCGGCAGATCGGTCTGGGCGCTTTCACGATCACCTCCACCGGCGACATCACGACGACGGGCGCCGATGCTCACGCGATCAGGACGGAGCGCCGCAGCGCCGGCCTCACGAGCGTTTCGATCACGGGTGGGACGCTGCGCACCGGTGGAGACGGCGCGGATGCGGTCCGGACACAGAGCGTTCGCACAGGCGCCAGCGGGGCGCTCGGCCTGATCGCCGATATCGACATTGCAGGAGACCTGGGCATCACCGGAACCGATGCCGCGGCCGCCACACTCGCCGCCGGCGACGCTACGGGCGCGGCCCTGCCGAATGACGGTGCCCATGCGAGCGCCACGGTCGACATCCTCGCGGGCGGCGTGCTGACGGCGGCCACGGGCCCGGCGATCCTCGAGGGCACGCCCACTTTCGGCGTCGCGGTTCCGATCGATACCACGCTCACGCTGGCCGGATCCGCATCGACGGGCGTCGCTGGCGGCCCCGTGATCGATCTCGGAACCGGTGACGATACGGTCATCGTCCTGCCGACCGCCACGATCACCGGCGCGATCGATGCGGGCGCCGGCACCGATGCCTTCCGTCTGGCGGGCGCGGCCGGCACGAGCGGTACTTATGACTTTGGGACGAATCCGCTCACCGGCTTCGAGAACCTCGCCAAGACCGGCGCCGGCCATTGGACCCTTACCGGAGACGGCAGCGCGCTGGCCCTGCCCTTCGCGCATCAGGCGGGCCGTCTCACCGTCAACGGCGACATGGGCGGCGCGACCTTCACCACCTCGGCCGGCACCGTGCTCGGCGGCACCGGCCTTCTGGGCTCGCTCGACGCGTTCGGCACCGTCGCGCCGGGCAACTCGATCGGAACGCTGCGCGTCGCGGGCAATGCCGACTTTCGCGACGGCTCGACCTTCGCCGTCGAGATCGCGCCCGGGGGCGTGAGCGATCTCATCACGGTCGGCGGCGCTGCCACGATCTCGGGCACGGGCACCACGCTCCAGGTGACGGCCGATCCCTTCGCGACCTATGCGATGACGGGCGGCTACACGCTTCTGACGGCGACCGCCGGCGTCACCGGCCAGTTCGCCACCGTCACCGACAACATGCCCGACCTCAACCTCGAGGCCGTCTACGATCCGAACGCGGTCCGGCTGCTCTTCGCCAAAGCCGCGCCGCCGCCCACGACAGGCCCTACCACAGGCCCCACGACCGACCCGACGCCGGTGTCGCCCCCTACCCAGCCGACGCTCGTCCCCGAGAACCCCGAGAACCCCGTCGCCCCGCTGGAGCCCCCGGGCCCGACGCCCGAGCCGCCGCCTCCACCAATGCCGGAGCCGCCGCTGCCGCCGACTCCCATCACACCGGCCAAGCCGACGCCGCCCGCTCCGATCCCGCCCGCGATACCAACCCTGTCGGACAAGAGCGTCCACGGCGCGTTGATGCCTACCGCCTTCGGCCTCTCCGGCGTCCCGTCCGACGGCCTGGCCCGCCGCTCCCGCGATCTCGCGAGCGGGCGCATCGTATCCGGCGGTTCTCGGGAGGCGCATGTGAACCTCTTCACGCTCGCGCTCGGCGAAACGCTGGAGGTCCACGACGACGGCGCGCTACGCGGCTATCGCGGCACGACCCAGAGCGTGATGGGCGGCCTCGAGGCCGTCCTCCCGGTCGGGAGCGGCACGATCGCCCTCGGCCTCGGCGGCGGCTGGTCACGGGCTTCGCTGGAGACCGGTCGGGGGCTGGAGACCGGCGGGGGCGAGGCCGACATTCGCGGACCGCAACTCGGCGGCCATGTCGGCTTCGCCATGGAAGGGCCGATGGAAGGGCTCATGGGAGGGCTCATGGGAGGGCTCATGGGAGGGCTCACGATGTCGGCCGCTCTCAGCCATGCCTGGCTTGAGGCCGAGACGACCCGCCTCGTCGACTATGGCGGCGGCCGGCTCGTCGGGCGGGCCAAGACGAGCGGGCGGTCGCTCTCCGGCACGTTCGAGATCGCCTACGAGGCGAGCCTTCCGGGCCGATCGATGACGCTCGGACCGCTCGCCCGGCTGGAGGCCGACTGGGCCCGGCTCGACGCCTATACGGAGACGGATCTCGGCGTGCTGAACCTCACCGTGCCGGCCTTCGAGACCTATCGCGGCCAAGCCGATCTCGGCCTGCAGCTCGGCGGGCATCACGAGGCCGGCGGCCTGTCGATCCGGCCCCGCGCCTTGGTCGGCCTGCGCGCCGCGAATGGTCCCTCAAGCGAGGTCGCGCCGACCATCGCGCTCGCCGACGCCGTCTTCTCCACCGACACCGCCGCGCCGGACCGCTACCAGGCCCTCCTCGGCGGCAGCCTCAGCGTCAGAAACGACCGCCTCGCCCTCCGCCTCTCCTACGAAGGCGCCTTCGGCTCCCGCTCCACGCAGCACGCCGGCCTGGCGAGCCTGGAGATGCGGTTCTGAGAGCCCGCCCGGCTCGAGATCCTTCCCCAGCGCTGTTCTCTCCGGGGACAAAGTGATTGACTGCCCCGCCAGCCTGTCGCCTGGACAATGCCAGAACGTCCTCCTCCGCCTCGGCCAAGGCGCCATCGTCTCAGTCATGCCCGCAGCGTCAGCACTAGAGCCGTTCCAGCGGAGGTGCGATAGCACCGCAGCGTAAGGAACCACGCTAAAACAATGCGTTAGAGCGCGTTCGGTGATGCATAGGAACCGGACGCGCTCTAGCCGGCAGATGGTCATGCGGGTGCGCGACGCAGCGTCGGACAGCCCTGGCCATCGAAGAGCTACCACCACCGGACAAATCGACATCAAGCAGATCTCCCCCGATACCGCTTCTGCGCCACGGGGTAACCCGAGCGCGCCTCGGCCAAACCCTAGAAGAAGCGCGGCCCGTCATTTTAAGGTGGGCGGCGCTGTCGGGCGATGTCGACGGTTGGCCGTCTCTCGGATGGTGGCTGGCCTTCGGCACGATCGCGGCGCCGAATTGTTTGGGGCCGTCGGGGAGGGGGCAGGATGGGCAGGACACGTTCCGATGTGGCGGCGTCCGTCATCGCGCGCCAGACGCCCCTTCGGAGTGAACCGCTTCGGCTCCATCTCGCCCGCGAGCTGCACGACCGCGCAGCGCCAGATCTGACGGCCCTCGTCCTGGGGCTGAAGCGCCTGGAGAGCGACGTCTCCGACACGCATGCGGCCCGCGAAGCGGCGGCTTCGCTGCGCAGGCATGCCGCCGATCTGTCCCGAACGCTCCATCTCATCACCCGCGATCTGCGAGCCGGCGATGCGGTCGGCCGTCCTCACGAGAGCCTGTCGGGCCTGGTCGCGGCCTGGCGGGCGCGCAATCCCGGCCGGCGCCTGACCCTGACCGGCGACGAGACGTCCTGGTCCCGGCTGACGCCCGAGGCGTCCGAGCACACGTTCGCGATCATCGGCGAGGCGCTGACCAACGTGACGCGCCACGCGGCCAAGGCGTCGCGGGTCGGGGTCCATATCGAGGCCGACCGGCGGGCGTTTCGCTGCGCCATCGTCGACGATGGCAGGGGCTGGATGCCCTCCCCGGCGACCGGCGATCGGTACGGGCGATACGGGCACCGCGGCATGTTCGAGCGGGCGGCGCTGATGGGCGGACGGCTCCGCCTCGTCTCGCGCGCGCGCCGCGGCTTCTGGGTCGTTCTGCGCGTCCCGGTTCGCCAGGCGGCGGACGGCGGAGCGGGCAACAGGGGGAGCGTTCATGACGGATGAGAGGGCGGACGAGCGATGGCGGGTTCTCGTCGTCGACGACCATCCTTGCGTGCGGCGCGCACTGATCGGCATTCTGGGCGACACCGACGATCTGGTCGTCGTCGCGCAGGCGGGGCTCGGCCGCGATGTGCCGGCGATGCTGGCCAAGCTGTCCGCCGAGCAGGCTGTCAGGCAGCCCACTAGGCAGCCCGTGGACCTCGCGATCGTCGACCTCGCCTTGCCGGACGGGGACGGGGCCGACGTCATCGCCGAGATCAAGCGGTCGCATCCGGGGATCGCCTGCCTCGCCTTCACCTTCCAGAGCCATCGCCCGCCCGTCGTCGCGGCGATGCGGGCCGGCGCGGACGGCTATGTCCTCAAGACGTCCGATCCGGACGATCTGCTGCGCGCCATCGCGGCGGTGCGCAGAGGCGGCCTCTACGTCGACCCCGACGTCGCGGCCCATCTGGCGCCGATGCCGGGATCGGGCGCACGCTCAGCCAGTCCTTGCACGAAGGGCCCATGCACGAAGAGTTCCCGCACCAACGGGGCGTCCCACGCCGACACCGCGACGGAAAGCCGGGCGGCGATCTCTCCGCGCGAATGCGAGGTCCTGCGCTATTTCGCCCTCGGTCTGACGGCCAAGGAGACGGCCCGGCGGCTCACCCTCAGCGTCAAGACGATCGAGACCTACAAGGCCCGGGGCACGAGCAAGCTCGCCCTCGTCAGCCGCGCCGACATCGTGCGCTATGCCGCCCGGGAGGGATGGCTCCAGCCGAGCGCGCTCTAAGGCCCAGACCTATAAACCGGATGCGCTTCTGTTCGTCAGAACCGGTCCGAATGCGAAGGAAAGGTGAGGACGGACATGCTGGGCATATTCGACGAGCCTTTCCGCAGCAGGCGGGCCGGTTCTGACGAACCCTTCGGGCGTGGCTTGGCTGTCGCCCGGCGTCGTTGCGAAGGTTTGAAAGGCAGAAGCCTTCCTGCACCTTCGCGTCTATCCGGATCGACAGCCAGGCCGCGCAGAACGCACCCGGTCTATAGGTCTGGGCCCTAGTCCCCCGCCGCCTCGTCGGCGCGGCGGGCGCGCATGTGGGCGTCGAGGCGGGGGAGATAGGCCCAGAGCGCGCGGTTGAGCGCCTTGGCGTCGGCGATGGCGCGCTCGAAGCTGGCGACCCTCTCCTCGTCCATGGGCTTGCTCGCGCCGAAGCGCAGCCGGCCCTTGCGCTCCTCGATCCGCATCGCGTTCGTGTGCGTGATGACGCCGGCCGGATCGATCCCGTAGATCGAATGGTTGAGTTCGTTGCGCAGCCGCGTCGCGCTCTCGAACCGGCCGATGAGCGCGTCGAGCTCGTCGCGCAGCGGATCGTCGGCCAGCTTGGCCAGCGCGAGACGGCGCACGAGATCGGTCCGCGCGCGGCTGGAGCTCAAGGTCCCGAAGACGAGCGCGGCCGAGGGCTGGTCCGTCTCCAGAAGCAGCGTCAGCACGTAGAGGAAGACGCTCTCGTTGTTCGACCAGGAGAAGACGAGATTGCCGACGAGCGCCAGAACGTGCGTGCGCGGCCCGGCCGTCGCGCCCGACGCGGCGTCGAGCGCGCCGAAATCGGGCGTCTCGGGCAGGCCGGCCATCGCCGGGGCCGATCCGTTCATCGCAAGCCGTCAGACATCGTGCCGCTCCATGCTCTCGCCTTGTCCCGCAACTGCAGTGTTCCGCAGCCGGATCGTCGCCCACATGCGAACACACTCATCGAAGACTGCAGGTTCGAGAGACCATAACGGCTATCGGATGATCCGTCTGTCGGGGTTTCCCCGACACGCACCGCACTATACCCGACTGTCGGGCGTGGCCTCGTCTTAATAGCGTCTTAACACCTTGATGCACCGGAGGTTCCTCTGGGGTAGATCGAGGCCTCGCAGAGGACCGCGAAAGCCGGGCCGCCTGCGTGGACACCGGGGGCAGTCGGCCACGGCCGAGTTCGACGACGCACAAGATCGCCGAGCCGGAATGGCGCCGCCGCCCCTCTCGTTAGGGACGCGAAGACCATGGCACTCGACAACAATCTCGCCATCGCACTGGCCGGCATCGCCGCCAATATCGATCAGTCGGACGACGATCTGCTGGACGTGGATACCACGAACAACACCGATCAATCCGATGACGACGTCATCGATTACGACGATCAGAGCACCGATCAGTCCGACGACGACGTCATCGACTATGACGACCAGAGCACCGATCAGTCGGACGACGACCTCCTCGATGTCGACGTTCCGATCACGGACAGCTTCAACGACAATTCGGACGATGACGACAACGGCAACAATCGCGACAACGATTATTCCACCGACCTCCATGTCTCGGATGCGCTGAACGACAATGGCGACAACCGCGACAACGACTACTCGACCGATCTCGATGTCTCCGACGCCCTCAACGGCAATGGTGACAACCGCGACAACAACAATGGCGACGATCGCAACAACGACCAGTCGGACGACGATCTCCTCGACCTCGATGTCGCGATCAAGGATGCGTTCAACATCGACGATGACGACATCATCGATATCGACGCCCTGACCGGCGGCGCGAACGACATCCTGACGGCGGGCGGCGACGTGTTGTCGAACACGAGCGGCGTCGCGGTCTTCGGCGACGGCAACGCGTTCGAGATCACGCAGTCCAACACCCTCGCCGATCAGGATCATCTGTCGAGCCCGACGGTCGGGAACTACGGTGCGTTCGATCTCGACGGGGATGCGGATGGCGGCCACAGCCACGCCTCGTCCGAGTGGGGCGACGCCGGCCCGGATTCCTCCGTCGCGGCCGATGCCAACAGCGCGGCCAACGGTGAGGTCAACTCCGACGCCTTCACCCAGAACATCGTGATGGGCGCCAACATCCAGTACAACTCCGTCGACATGTCCGTCGTCGGCGGTGCCGGCGGCGGCGAAGCGTTCGGCGACGACGCCTGACGTTGGAGGGCGCGGCTTTCCGGCCCCGAAAGCCGCGCCCGTCCGCTACGGGCGGTCCATGGTCATCCGTGGGCCGCTTCCGCCTTCCGGGCGCTCTCTCCCCCTGGACTGCCCTGTATTGCACTGCGCTGCACTGTGTTGCCCCGCCCAGACTGAGGAACGGTCATGACGCCGACCGTCACCACGGAACTCATCTCCCGGTTCGCAGGCTATCTCGACCTCTACGACGACGATGCACGCCTTCGCCAGGACGCCGACGGCGCGGCGATGGAAGACACGGACCGCGAGGCCGTCCTCGCCGCTCTCGAGCGCTACGACGCCGCGCTCGGCGAGGACTGGCTCGACAGCACGCCGACCCGGGGCCCCGCCATACCGCGATATGCCGACGGCTTCGAGCCGGGGCCGGGCGAGCGGGGCGCGCTTCCCGAGCTCGATCTCATCCGCGGACCGGGCGCCTTCACCGGCACGGCCCCCTCCCCTCCCGCACCGCTCGGCTTCGGCGATCGATCGGGGCGGGGTGCCGAGCCGCCGGAGGTGCGGATCCAGTACCAGGACGGCGGGGCGCAGGCCTTCGCCCTCATCCGCCAATCGAACACGCTGACGGATGGCGACCTCATCCTCTTCGACGGCGTGGCCATGGAGACCGGCGGCTTCGGCATCGACGTTCCCGGCGATGCGCTGGCCATGCTCGCCGCCGCGCGCAGCGTGAGACCGACGGACCTGGAGCCGGCCTCCTACGACCCGGACGCCATCGCCGCCCACTTTCGCGGCGCGCGCGACGCCAAGCGGGACGACACGGATGAGGCCGGCGACCAAGACGTTTCCGGCCTCCAGATCGGCGGCCTTCATGTCGATGGCGAAGCCGATGGGGTCCGGGACGTCGACACGGCGCGCGTTCTCGATCCCCTCACCACCGCCCGCCCCGATACCGACGGCACCGAGACGGACGATCTCCCGACGGGCTCTCTCTCGGCCGGCGGCAACGACGCGCTCAACGTCGCCGCCGTCTTCGACGTCAACGAGGCGGCGCTCTCCCTCGTCGTGATGGGCGATCGCTATTCGCTCGACGCGATCGTCCAGACCAACGTGGCCCACGACGTCGACGCGCCCGTAGCCGGGGGATTGGGAATCGAGGGATTGCTGGCCGGAAGCGGCGTCCTGGCGGATGCCGCGACGATCGCGGAGAACGTCGCCGATTTCGTCGCCGAGACGGGCGATCTCGCCGCGCCGCGACCGGGTTTCGGCTCGGCCTCCGTCATCGACTGGACGGTCGATGTCTTCGACGGCGACTTCTTCGACATCACGCTCATCGAGCAGATCAACGCGATCGGCGACGCGGACGGGATGGCGGGCCGGATCGCAGACGATGGTGACGGCGGCGACGGCCTCTCGCTCTCCGCCGGCGACAATCTCGGCGCCAACACCGCGCAGTTCGCCTCGCTGTCGTTGGACTACGACCTCATCGTCATCGGCGGCGGCTATTTCGACGCCGACATCATCTACCAGACCAACATCCTCTTCGACGGCGATGTCGGGGCCGCGCCCGCGACGGAGGACAACATCCTCCTCAACGACGCCGAGATCCGGCATGTCGGCGCGCAGGCGAACCAGGCGATCACGCCCGAGCTTTCGGCCCTCGTCGATCATCTCGCCGCCCGAGGCGGCGGCTTCACCCTCGATCGGGCGTTGACCGAACAATTGCCGAACACGGCAAGCAGCTCCTTCGACATCCTCTACGTGACGGGCGACTATTTCGACCTCACGGTCATCGACCAGCGCAACCTCGTCTTCGACCGTGACGCGATTTCGGGGCCGGCCGACGTCTCGGGCGCCGGCAACACGCTCGGTAACAGCGCCCTCATCGTCGACGCGGGCACGTTCACGACCGCGCAATATCTCGGCGGCGACGCCTATTCGGACACGCTGCTCGTCCAGGCCAACCTCGTCGCCGACGGGCATGGGCTGGCGGTTGAGGGGACCGAGGCGCTCGTCCCCGAGCTGATCGCCTTCCTCTCCACCGATGCGATCCCGGTGCCCGACATCGAGCCGGACGGACCGTTCGGGGGCGCGCTGGGCGGCGGCGCCGAAGACATTCTCTCAGGCCTCATGGCCTGATCGAGACACGCATACGGGGGGCCGACGATGTTCGAAGAGCACAGCCACAAGACGGACGAAGACCGGTCGGCGCCGACCGGCGGGCGATCCGGCGCAGCCCCCGTGCGCCCGCTCGGCTGGGGGACCGTCCCACAGGCCTTGAGCATGATGGGGGCCAAGACGGCGGACAAGACGGCGGACAAGACGGCGACCACCCCGGACCTCGCCCTCGATACGCCAGAGCGCCCGTCCCGCAGCGCCGAAGCCATCGCCGACCTCATCGACATCCATGCCGACGAGCCTGGCAGCGACCGCCCGGAGACACGCACGGCCCTCGAGGATGCCGCAAAGGACGCGGACGCCCCGTCCGCCCGCACCCCCATCGACGACGCGCCTCCCGCCGAGCGCCAGGCGGTCTTCAAGACCATCGACCACAGGCCGGAGGCGGCCCGGCCGGTCCAGAAGCCCGCCGAGCGGGTGCCGGGCGCCGATGGCGGTGGCGACGGGGGCAACCGTCCACGCCTTCAGCGGCGCGGCGGCACGCCGAGCTTTCGCGACGTCCTCGGCAAGGGCCTCGCCCATGCGCGCGTCAATCTCGTCGTCGTCGGGCTCTTCTCCCTCGTCATCAACCTCCTCATCCTGGCGATCCCCCTCTACCTCTTCCAGATCTCGGATCGGGTGCTGACGAGCCGGAGCATCGACACGCTGGTCATGCTCACGATCATCGTCGTCGGCGCGATCGCGATGAACGTGGCGCTCGACGTGGTGCGCCGCTTCATCCTGATGCGGACCGCGGTCGAGGTCGAGGCGACGCTGGGCGCGCCCGTCCTCAGCGCCGCCGCCAAGGCGGCCCAGCACGGCTCGTCGCGCGAGTTCCAGACGTTGAGCGACCTGCAGCAGATGCGTGGCTTCATCACCAGCCCGACGCTGCTGACCATGTTCGACGCGCCCATCGCACCGGTCTACTTCCTCGTCGTCTTCCTCATCCATCCGCAGCTCGGGATGATCGCGATCTCGACCGGGGTGCTTCTCCTCGGCATCGCGCTCGTCAACCAACGCCTGACCGCCCAGCCCTTCGCCAAGGCCAACGCGTTCGGCGCGCGCGCCAACGTGCAGGCCGACGCCATGGCCCGCAACGCGCAGGTGATGAACGCGATGGGCATGATCCCCGAAGGCGTCGTGATGTGGGGGCGCGAGACGGCCGAGTCCCTCAAGGCGCAGATCGGCGCGCAGGACCGCAACATCGTCCTCGCCGGCATCTCCAAGCTCGTCCGCCTCCTCACCCAGGTCGGCATTCTCGGCTGGGGCGCCTGGCTGGCGCTCGGCAACGAGGTGACGGGCGGCATGACGATCGCGGCGTCCATCGTCGCGGGCCGCGCGCTCTCGCCGATCGAAGGCACGATCGAGGGCTGGCGAAGCTTCGTCCAGGCCCGCTCGGCCTATGCGCGCGTCCGCCAGCTGCTGCGCACGTCGCCGCTCAACGTCGAGCGGCTGCGGCTGCCGCGCCCCAAGGGGCTTCTCACCGTCGAGCGCGTGCTCTACGTGCCGCCGCCGGACAAGAAGGTGATCCTCAACGGCGTCTCCTTCCGGCTGGAGCCCGGCGAATCCCTCGCCATCGTCGGCGCGTCGGGCGCCGGCAAGTCGACGCTCGCCCGGATGCTCGTCGGCTCGATCATGCCGACGGCCGGCAATATCCGCCTCGACCTCATGGATCTGCGCAACTGGGATCCGCGCCAGTTCGGCGAAAGCATCGGCTACCTGCCGCAGGACGTGCAGCTCTTCCCCGCCACCATCAAGGCCAACATCGCCCGGATGCGCGACGACGCGAGCGACGAGGACGTCTTCGAGGCCGCCGAGATCGCGGACGTGCACGAGATGATCTCGCATTTCAGCCAGGGCTACGAAACGCTCATCCAGATGGACGGCGCGCCCTTGTCCGGCGGACAGAAGCAGCGCATCGGCCTCGCCCGGGCCTTCTTCGGCAGTCCGCGCCTCGTGGTGCTGGACGAGCCCAATTCCAATCTCGACGGCGCCGGCGAGAAGGCGCTGGCGCTGGCGCTCCGGCGGGCCAAGGCGCGCGAGATGTCGGTCGTCGCCGTCACCCAGCGCCCCGCCCTCCTCAAGAGCGTCGACCGGATCATGATCATCGCCAACGGGACGGTCCAGGCCATCGGCACGCGCGAGGACATGCTGCCCGTCATCGCGGGCAGACCGTCCGGTTCCGGCACGGGGGCCGCCGAGCCGGCCCTCCGAGGGGAGGCCCCGTCATGATCGCGAAGACACGCATACCAGCACCCGTGGCAGAACCTGTAGCCTGGCACGACGGCATCCCGCACGGGACCCGCGGCTTCATCATCGTCGGCATCGCGGCCATCGCGGCGACCGTGCTCGGCTTCGGCTCCTGGGCCGCCACGGCCCCGATCGCGGGCGCCGTCGTCGCCACCGGCACCTTCGTCGCGACGGGCGAGAACAAGACGGTGCAGCATCTCGAAGGCGGCATCATCGACGAGATCCTGGTGCGCGAGGGCGACGAGGTCGAAGCCGGCCAGATCCTCGTGCGGCTCGACAAGACGGGACCGGAGAGCGAGCGCCGCCGCCTCAATCTCCAGCTGATGCGGCTGATGGCGATCCACGCCCGGGTGACGGCCGAGGCCGCGTTCGCCAGCGCGCTCGTCCTGCCGCCCGAGCTCGTCGCGGCCGCCGAGACCGATGCCGACGTGACCGACATCGTCGCCAACCAGACGCTGACCTTCGTCGCCGGGCGCCGCAACGTGTCGAGCGAGCGCGCGATCCTCGAGGACAGCATGGCCGGCCTCGCCGCCCGCCGGCGGGGAACGACGGTGCAGCTCGACAGCGTTCGGGTCCAGCAGCGTCTCGTCGCGGACGAGCTCGTCGCCAAGCGGATGCTGCTCGACAAGGGCCTCACCCGGCGCTCCGAGGTGCTGGCGCTGGAGCGGATCGAGGCGAATCTGGCCGGCGAGGTCGGCCGACTGACCGGCGAGATCGGCGATGCCGACGAGCGGATGGCGCGCGTGCGCGAGGAGATCGAGAACCTGCGCAACCGCTTCGTCAAGTCGGCCGTCGACAATCTCCAGGAGGTGGGCGGAGAGCTTCGCGACGTGCGCGAGCGATTGCGCAGGGCGAAGACCGTCCTCGCCCGCACGGAGATCCGGGCGCCCGTGCCCGGCATCGTCGTGCGGCTTCGCTACCACACGGGCGGCGGCGTCATCGAGGCCGGCAAGCCGGTGCTGGAGCTTTTACCGATGCGCGAGGAGCTGGTGCTCGAGGCGCGCGTGAGCCCGAAGGACATCGACGTCGTCAAGAGGGGCCAGAGCGCGACCGTTCGGCTGACGGCGCTCAACCAGCGCACGACGCCGATGCTGACGGGCGAGGTCATCTACCTATCGGCCGACGCGCTGCGCGACGAGCGGGGCGGCCTGAGCGACATGTATGTCGCCCGCATCCGGCTGCGCGCGACGGAAAAATTCGGCTTCTCCGGCTTTCGCCCGACGCCCGGAATGCCGGCCGAGGTCCTCATCACGACGACCGACCGGACGTTCCTCGAATATCTCATGCAGCCG
The DNA here is from genome assembly GCA_963842125.1 of uncultured Alphaproteobacteria bacterium. Taxonomy (GTDB): domain Bacteria; phylum Pseudomonadota; class Alphaproteobacteria; order Rhizobiales; family CAWCWK01; genus CAWCWK01. The sequence goes on from CAWJFE010000004.1 coordinate 22,643, forward strand.
GTGAAGGACAGCATGGCACGCGCCTTCCGGGAGTCGTGACGCTGCGGGAGACCTGACGACCCGGTCAGCCCTCGATGCGCTGCGCCAGCGCCCGCAGTCGCTGGCCGGCGCCCCGGGCGTCGACGCTGGCCTCGCGCACCAGCTCGTCGAAATGGCCGATGAGCGAGCGCACCTGCGCGGTGCGCCGGAAGACCGTGTAGACGCGGCCGACATAGACGACGGCCAGCGCGCGCCCGAAGACGGTGACGGGCGCCGAATAGAGCCTGTGCTCGTCGTAGAGATAGAGGCGCAGCGAGGGGTAGAGCTCGTCCGTCAGCCGCGCCATGTGCTCGAGCTGCTCGATGCGGGCGGCGCTGCCGAGCCCGTCCCAATAGCCGGCGCCCTGGGCGAAGGCGAGGAGCTCGTCCTGCGCGACGGCCAGCTCGAACTCGTGGTCGGGATCGCGCAGCAAGTTCAAGCGGTCGCGCATCATGTTGACCGCCTGCGGCCCGGTGCGCACGAGCGCGCGCTCGTATTCCCAGGTGAGGACGGCCTCGGTCTTCATCATGTCCGGCAGGCTGGCCGGCACGTGCCGGACCTTGGTGCCGCGCGCCTCGGCGAACCAGTTGGAGACCTGCACGTCGGTCGGCGTGCGCTCCGCATCCGTGAACTGGAGCGAGGCCGCCAGCATGTCCGCCGCCCGCTCCGGCGTATCGGTGAGCCCGAGCAGCCAATCGGCGGTGACGCCCACGGCCTCGGCGCATTCGGCCGCGAAATGCGCGCCGGGAACGGATGCCGTGTCGCCCAGCATCTGCGTGACCGTCGAGCGGTCGGCGCCGATGGTCCGGGCCAGCGCCGCCCGCGACAGGCCGGACCGGGCGAGCGCGGCCGTCATCCGCTCGCGAAAGAGCTGTGCCCGTTGGCGTTTATCCATATCGTCCGATCCGCTCTTCAGTCAGCATCGTTGGAGGGTTTCAACAAAGCGGCGGATTGTCCATCGTTTCCCGTCTGTGGGTCGGAGCGAGGACCGCCTACTGACGATGGAGCACGATCGAGCGGGGGAGCGGTGCGACGATGACGGAGACGAACGCGATCCTGCGCCCTGCGCGGCGTCTGTCGTCGCGGTCGAGGCCGATCGCGAAGGCGTTGACCTGGCAGGCGATCGGCCTCGTCTGCTCGACGCTCATCGGCTTCGCGCTCACCGGCTCCTTCGCGACCGGCGGCCAGTTCGCCCTCGCCTCCGCCAGCCTCGGCACCCTCCTCTTCGTCGCCCACGAATGGCTCTGGGAGAGGCTGGGTTAGAGGCGTCACTGCGAACGACGGCGCGATGTCCGCCCTCGCCTCTGCGTTGTTCTCGGGCATCGACCCGAGGATCCAGGGGCGCGATAGACAGTCCCTTCGTTCGGCTTCCCAACCGATCGAACGACCCGCGACAGCCCATCGACAATAAGAGCGGTGCGGGTGACGCTCTGGATTCTCGGGTCGGTGCCCGAGAATGACGGCTGGAGGTAAGCGAGCCTTCCAGACTACGCTTTGCTGGAACCGCTCCTGCCCGACGTCCTCGATCGCGTACCCCATCTCGATCCCGCCGAATTCCTAGTGAATGGATATCGACTATAAATCGCCTAGGCACTGACTAGGTATTCGCTACGAAGGTGGTAGACAGTTGCATGCCCGTCGGTTCGATGTCTCCTTAACGTGGCTTCAGAGCGAATAGGCCGTCGCCGCATAGCCTGCACATGGCCACCACGAACGGGATGGATCGCCGCGATCCCTTCACCATCCGTTGACCTCGTTGCGGCAGGATGGCGGCGAGGCCGTCGATAGCCAGACCAGCAGAACCCAACCAGACCCGGGAGGCCGGCATGCCAGTCATCGTGATGTGTTCCACCAAGGGCGGGGTGGGGAAATCGACGACGGCGCTCGTCCTCGCGCAGGTCTACGCGGCGGCCGGGGCGCGCGTCACGCTGATCGACGCCGATCCCAACCAGCCGCTCGCGACCTGGGGCGCCCGCTTCACCGACACGGTGCCGGAGAACCTCGTCATCGTCGGCGGGATCACCGAGGAGACGATCATCGATGCCGTCGACGAGGCGGCGCAGACCTGCCCCTTCGTGATCGTCGATCTCGAGGGTTCGGCCAACCTGACGGCGAGCTATGCCATCAGCCGAGCCGACCTCGTTCTCATCCCCTTGCGCGGCAAGCAGCTCGATGCCGACCAGGCCGGGCGCGTGATCGGGCTCATCGAGCGGGAAAGCCGCGCCTTTCGCCGCGAGATCCCCTACCGCGTCGTCTTCTCGATGATGTCGGCGCTCCAGAGCCGAGAGGAGCGCCATATCCGCGCGACGCTGGCCGAGCGCGGCATTCCCATCCTGCCGGCCGCGATGAGCGAGCGCGCCGCCTTCAGCGCCATCTTCCAGATCGGCGGCACGATCTTCGATCTCACCACCAAGGACGTCTCCAACCCCCGAGCCGCGATCGCGGATGCCCAGGCCGTGGCCCATGCGACGATCGACGCGCTCGAGACCCACAAGGTTGCCGCCTGATGACCAAGACCGCCGAGACCCAGACCGCCGAGACCCAGACCGCCAAGCTTCACACCGCAGAGACCCACACCTCAAAGCCCCGCATCGCCCTCGATCTGCCCGACCTCTCCGCCTATCGGCCCCGACCTGCGCCGGCCTCGCCGGAGCGCGCGGCGCTTACCGAGGAGGCCGCCAATGCCGGCTTCAGGACGCGCCATGCCATATCGGATGGCGGGGAGGGGGGAGCGAGCGCCACCGGTTCCCGCGAGACCGGGCCGGAGACCAAACCCTTCGATGCCCGCAGCCTGCGCCGCTCGCGCCGCACGGCCCAGCTCAACATCGCGCTCGAGCAGGCCACGCGGGAGCGCTTCTGGGCGCTGGCGCAGACCATGGACGTCACCAGCGGCGAAGAGATCCTCGCCCGCCTGATGGACGCGTTCGAGACCCGCTCCGACGGCTGACCAAAGCGTGCGGCCTCAATGCGCATAGGCCATGTCGTAGATCCGGGCGGGATCGGCCTGCCAGCGTAGCTCGGCCGGTCCCGTCTTGCGGACATGGGCGCCGCTGAGGAGATAGGTCGGCTGTCCGTCGAGATCCTGGAGCGCGCCGCCGCCCGCCTCCGCCGGCACGATCATGGCCTCCAGCGCGCAGGACGCGCCGAGGATCTCGAACCCGGTCAGCGGATTGAACAGGCCCCGCCAAGCATCCTTGGAGAACCGGAAGAAGTCCCAGGGCTCCTCGTGCAGCGGCCAGGCCGCGTGGGACTGGATGAAGGCCTGCCCGCCGGTCTTGAGAACGGCGTTGAGCTCGGCCGCCACCACCCAGGGCATCAGGAGATGCTCGAAGACGCTGATCGAATAGGCAAAATCGAACGGCTCGGTCAGCACGCGCGACATGGTGTGCGCATCGGCGACCAGATCGACGTTCTCCCCCGGCGCCACGTCGAGGCCGACATAGCGGCCGAGCGTCGGGAAGTGGTGGCGATAGGTGTTGCCCGACCGGGCCCGCGAGCCGATCTCGAGAAGGGATGCGCCGCGCGTATTGCGGACATTGCCGAGAAACCGGTCGTGAACGGCTCCCAAGCCTTCCTCGGCCCGGCGCACGGTCCGGCGCAGCTGGGCGCCGTCGGCGAAGAGGACGGTGATGCCGTCATTGCCCGTGATGCCGTCCGGCATCGGTGCCGCGAGGCGAAAACCGGCCGTGTTCGTACCGGGCCCCGTCAGCGCCTCCAGGTCGGGGCGATGGTGGGACGAGGCGACCTGATCGGCGGCCGGCGCACCGTCGAAGGCGAGGCGGGGCACGTCGCCGAGCGACCAGCCCGTCGCGATGGCGATTCCATCGAGAACGCAGAGCCGCTCGACATGGCGCTGCGGTGGCGTGGAGGGCGAGGGCGGCGACGAGGCTTTGGACATCATGCCGGACATCGACGAAGATGGGCAGGTTTTGTCAACGCCTCGTTCGTCCGATTCCCTCTCATCCCGCGACAAGGCCCCTCGCTTTTCCAAAAGCGAGCGAGGGGCCGCGGCCTGCGTTTTCACGCCCAGTCCCGGTCTTTAAGAGTCTCTAAGAGTCTCTAAGAGTCTCTAGGGCCCTTTTTTCTCAATGATGAGAGTGGTTTGCAGCCGTTTCTATCGGCGCCATTCCCGAATCTATCGGCGCCCCTCCCAAAACTATCGGCGTCCCTCCCGTTTCTATCGGCGCCCCTCCGGCCTGCGGGACAGGTTCGGACGGTTTGATCTCGCAAAAACTATCGGCGTCCCTCCCGTCATCCACCAATGTCGAGGCCGCGGCCCTCGAGCGAGACTATTTTGGCCTCGCAACCCCCAAATGAGAGGTGACCGCGTGCGAGAGATGCCTCAAACTATCTGCGCCGTTCCCACTATCTATCCGCGCCGTTCCGATTATTATCGGCGCTGTTCCGCCTCTGGCGCAGCGAAAGATCGGCAGGGCAACGATCGTCTAGGCACCGATCGGCAGGGCACCGATCGGCAAGGCAAGGATCGGCAAGGCATGGGTCTCAACGTTCCCCTCTCCCCCGAGGACGAGAAACGGATCGCGCGCCTGCGCAACCGGAAGGGGCGCGCCAATCCGGCCAAGGTGCCGGCCCGGCTGACCCGGACGTCGGCCTTCGCGCCCAAGCGCCGCGGCCTCATCACCGACAGCGATTTCGTGCGCCTCTACGTCGTGCCCGGCCATTCGGTCGTTCGCGTGTCGGGCCGCGAGCTTGGCTCGCAGCACCGCGATGCGCTCTACGCCCTCTTCCGGCTGCCGCGCGAGACGATCCTACTGCGCGACGAGAGCGATCCGATCGGCCGCACGACGCTCTTTCGCACCACGACGACCTGGCGCGAGCTCATCCTGGCGCTCGGGCTGACCGAGCACGCCAACAACGTGGCCAATCTCGTGATCTGCTTCGAGGAGATCATGAAGGTCACCATGACCGTCTTCGAGGGCGATCAGGACGCGGTGCTGGAGACCCTGAAGGGCGGGCGCCTGCCGTCCGGCGCCTTTGCCGGCCGCCATCTCATCCACGAGTTCGAGGCCGAGGGCGCGCGGCTCAACGACCGGGTGAGCGTCACCTACGGCAAGTGGGCGACCGACAGCATGGCGCGCCTGCGCCTCGTCAGTCTCAACGCCGACGTCCAGTTCGGCCTGACGTCGGACTACGCCAAGAGCTTCTGGCCCTATATCGACGGGCTCACCCAGCACCGCTGGATCGACGAGAGCATGCTCTGCGCGCTCGTCGGCCGTGATCTCTGGGCGGAGCCCGAGACGGCGCAGAGCCGCGCCCATTTCCGCGCGCTGTGCCGCAAGGCCTTCGACGACATGAAGACCGCCGGCGGCCTCACCACCTGGGAGGAGGAGGTGCGCGGCAAGGGCCGCCAGAAGACCCGCCGCTACCACTACGTCCCGGCCCCGCCGGCCGCGAACGATGCCTCACGCGCGGAGCCGTATACGAACGAGACAGTCGACGTTGAGGCTCTTCCTGGCCCATGACGCCGCCGTCCCGTGATGACTTCGGGCGCCATCAGGCGGCCAGCCGGTCGGGTTCGTGGAAGGTGTAGGTCTCGCGGCCGGCCTCCTTGGCGGCGTAGAGGGCGCGGTCTGCCAGAGAGACGAAGCCGGCCGGGCCACCTTTGTAGGCGTCGCGCATGATGATGCCGATGCTGGTCGACGCGCGCACCGTCAGGCCCTCGATCGGCACGGCTCGCTCCAGATCGGCCAGGACGCGCTTGGCGACGGACGCGGCCTGGGACCGCGTCACGCGGCCCCGAAGGAGGATGGCGAACTCGTCCCCGCCGAGCCTGGCCACGACGTCGCCCTCGCGCACCGCGCCGCGCAGCACGTCGGCGACATGGCGCAGCAGGCCATCGCCCACTGCATGTCCGAGCGTGTCGTTGACGACCTTGAACCGGTCGAGGTCGAGAAGAAGGAGCGCGCCCCTCGGCGAGCGCTCCGCGAACATCGCCTCGAGCGAGGCGTTCCAGTGGCGCCTGTTGGACAGGCCCGTCAGCGCGTCGTGGTTCGCGTTCCACGCATTGGCGCGGCGGGCCTCCTCCAACTCGGTGATGTCGTGCGTGACGCCTCGGTAGCCGAGGAAGGCGCCCGAGGCGTCGAAGAAGGGCCGCCCGCTTGAGGAAAGATGCCGCACGCCCTCGGAGAGGTCCGTCGTATAGCAGAAATTGCGGAACGGCCGGCGCGCCATGAGATCGGCGATGTGCGAGGCCCAGGGCTCCCTCGTCGCCTCGTCGCCCAGCAGTTCCAGGACCGTCCGCCCCAGCACGAAGGCCGAGGGCCCGGCGCCGCCATCGCCGGAATCGCGGTCGGAATAGAAGGTGAAGCGCAGGTCCGCGTCGATCTCCCAGAACGTGTTGACCGAGCTGTCGATGAAGTCCTGGAGCCTCGAGCGCTCGGTCCGAAGCGCCTCGTCGGCAAGCGGCCTCTCGTCGGACTGTCCGTCGCTCCGGTGCATGGTGAGGTTCGACATGGCTGCGGTGACCTGCCCGGAGACGTTTGCGGATCCGTAGCCCGCAAGCATGGCCCGGTTTCGTAAACATCGGGAGAAGATCGGACCGGGCCGTCAAGCGGTGTTCGCGCCGGGGCTGCCGGCACGCCGATAGGCTTGCGAAGTCCTCCTCGGCCGGGCGGCCTTCCGACCGCCCGGCACCTAGCCCTCGGCGTCGACCCCGATGCGGGCCTCGATATCGGCGAAGGCCGTGAAGCCGGACGCCGTCAGGTCGAGCCGGTCGAGGCCGTCCTTGAAGCCGAAGATCACGTCGCTGCCGTCCCCCGCCGCCGCCTAGCCGTCGCCCTGGTTGAGGCCGAACTCGTCCGATCCGTTGCCGCCGAAGATCGTGTAGGCCCCAGCCCCGTCGGAGACGGTCTCGGCCGCGTCGGTGCCCTCCAGCGTGTCGTCGCCATCGCCACCCATAAGGGCCGCGACTTCCTAGTGACGATCCTATGCCTAGGAAGTGCCTAGGTAATGGCTAGGAGATCAAGGCAGGCCACGGGCCGTGGATTGGTCTTCGGTTTTGTGACAGAAAGGGTCGCGAGCAAGGTCCCGCCTAACCTCGCTCGAACAGCCTCTCGTCCCACCAGACCGGCGTCTCGAGGCCAGGTCGGACCTGCCCGTACTCGGGATGACGGGTGTTGAGCACGACGTTGTGCTCCATACGGGCGACGACGCTGGGCACGACCAGGACGGCGCTGCGGCGCTCTTCGTACCAGGCGTGGCCGAAGCGTCGGGCGACGTCGCCGTTTCGGTCCGACCAGCCGGGGTGGTGGTCGGGGCCGAAGACCTCGTAGCTCAGGCCCGCGGGCAGGGCGATGGCCAGGGCGTGCTGCCGCCTGGGAAGAACGCCCGAATGGTGGACCAGCTTCTCCAGCAGGGCGGTCGAGTAATGGCGGGAGGCATAGAGCACGGCCGCCCCCGCCTCATGCCAGCGCCCGGCGGTGCGCAGGGCGCCGCCCGCGTCGAAGATGGGGAACTCGCCCTCGGGATCGCCGATCCGCCAGACGGTCCATAGCTCGGGCAGCCGGCGGTGGCGCAAGGCCTCGCGGTCCGGGCCGGGCGGGTCGTCCGCCCCCGGCGTCATACCGCGAAGCCGGCCTCCGCGCGGCGCAGCAGGTTGACCACAGCGTCGGTGCCGGCCGAGCTGGCGCGCGCCAGATCGAGCGGGGTGCGTCCGTCCAGCATCGGGTGGGGGCGGGTCAGGAAGGCGCGCGCGTCGTCCGCGTCCCCGCCATAGGCGTGCCTGGCCGCCTCGAAGACCCGGCCGACCTCGTAGAGCCGCTCGCTCATCTCGCGCGACAGCGGGCGACGGGCCTTGCGGGCCCGCCGGAAGGTCGCCTCGGGGATGATGCCGCCGACAACGAGATTGCCGCCCAGGGTCTTGCCGAGCGCGATGGCGGCGCCCGGGGCCAGGCCCTTGGAGATGGTGTCGGCCAGCCCGATCTCGTCGATCCGCCGTGCGTCCTCGGAGGCCAGCCCCAGCAGCGCGGCTATCCGCCCGGCCCTGGAGCCGATCTCGGCCGTCGACACGTCCGCCACGCTCTCACTCCCCGCTTCATGCGTCATACGACGGTAAGATAGGCGTCATTCGACGGATCGGCAAGCGGGCCAGGGGCGTCGCCACGCGCACGCCCGACGCGCCGCCGTCCAGGCTCTGACGGACGCTTGCCTGCCGACCAGGCCTTCACCGAAGGGCGGGTCTGTGCATGTGGCAATGTGCGATGGTATCTCGCCGATCGACCTCTTCCCTCTTCGAAAAGATCTTCAGATCAAAGACCTGCTTTTCGGGTGCAGGCGTTTGCACCCACCCTCGTCCGGATGGCTGAGGTGTATAGAGTTCGCGGCGGCGATCAGCGCGAATCGCGGCGCGGCTGGCGCTCGCCGCGAGCGCCGGTTCCGGCGTCCACGGCGCGGCGTCGATCCGGCCGTCCTCATGACGACCATCCCGGCGGCGATGGCCCTTGCCGTCCTTGGCGATATGGGCGCGCCACCGGGCCGAGGCGATGCGCACGATGTTGGTGCGCGAGCGGTCTCGGGCGATGCGGCGCTCCTCGATGGTGAGGACGCCCAAGGCTTCGGCGGCGCGCAGGGCCGACTGCACCGTGCGACGGCTGACCGAGGCCCGGCGAGCGATCTCGTTGATCGAGGCGTCGCAGGCTCCTCGCCCGCCCTGCGCCTCGCCTTTGGCGATGAGCGCGACGACGGCCAGCACGGCCCGGTGCGCCTCCGTCACCAGCCGGGCGAGGAAGGGCACGACGATGTTGCAGGTCGCCAGCGCGCGCCGGGCCCGAAGCTGCGCCTGGTCAAGGCTCCGCGCGACCGTGCGGCCGGCCTCCATCACGCCCTCCATGAGCCGCTCCCGGATCGGCTGGAGGCCGAAACTCGGGCTGTCCTCGCCGGCAAAGATGCGGAAGCGATCCTGCGCCAGGGCGGCCAGGCCCTCGAACTCGGCGTCGGTCAGACTGATTCGTCCGTGGGCGTACTCGGCCGTCACCAGACGCACCGATCGGGCGAGCTGATCCTCGGTCAGGGCCGCTTCGTAGAGGAAGCGAGCGCGGCCGAGGTCGTCGGCGGGCACCGTGGGACGGGTGCGACGACGTGCGTCATCGATGGCGCGCAAAGGCGCGGATGCCCTGGAAACAGATGGCATTACAGGCACTTGGGCAGGCTCCGGTGTGAGCCGCCAGGGGGCGATGGCCTCCGTTCACAGGCACAGCAATGCCCGTGGCAAGAAACCCCTTGCGAATGCGCCTGAACTTGCGGAGAATGGATCCACTGTTTTGGGGTCCGTCACGGCGCCAACCGTGTCTCCTGCTGTTCATCAGCGAATATGCGAAGCCCGCCCCTGGCGGGCTTTTGCGTGTCTGGGCTAGGGCGGCCCTTCCTTCAAAAGCTTGTGTCGATTGCGCCCAACCGGATTCGGCCGGGCCGTCGAAGCGTGCCCGATGGGGGCGGAGTTATCAACAGGCGTGAAGGCCGGGCGATGACTTCGCTTATACTGCGGTCCGCAGTCTCGAACGTCACATTCCTTTGGTTCGGCAATGAGGTACGAGGGTCATGTCTTCGCTTCGCACACAGGCCGGTAACCACAGCTCCCATGCAGGTTTGAGATGTTCGTTGACGCTGCGTATGGTCGCGAGTGCGAAGTCACGCGTGGCGTATTCGTGATCGCGAGACACTGTGTGGCCGGCCCCAGATCTGGCCGCGCGAGCGGGCTTGGGGGAGCGCCATGCTGGGACGGATTGCCAGGACGATTGCGACCGCCGCGATAGCGGCCTGCCTTTGGGCAGCTCCAGCCATGGCCAATGACAGCAAGACGGTAGACGCCTTTCGCACTTTCCTGACCCAGCAGGACTATGACAGCGCGAACTTCTACCTTCAGAGCGGACTCATCGATCCCTCGCGGCTGCAGACAGGCCAGCTCTTCTACCGTATCTGGAGGGACGCGTTCTGGGCGCGCCGGGCGGACGGGCTGGTCGGGCTCGACGCCGTCTACAACTACCTCCAGCGCCTGCGCCCGTTCGATCTGAACGAGCCCTTCGACTGCCGCAGGCCGTATGAGGACGAGCGGCGCGACTGCACGATCCTCAACGATATCAGCACGGGCATGCCCGTCTCGGTTTTCGCCTATTTCGCGCAACGAGGCCTCGATCTCAATCGGGACCATCCGAACACTCTACCCGCGACCTACGACATCGTCGATCGGCTTGGCATCGATTACACGATCGCCGACATCCAGGCGCTCGGCGCGCTCGGCATGCAGTTCGGCGACGAGACCTACAGCACGATCCTGCTCGCTTCGCACCGCGACGCTGACGGCTACCGCTCCGACTACGGTTGGGCCGTCACGTCTCGCGATACGCCTCACCTGCCGGCCAACTATCTCTCTATTCCGTCGTTCAACTTCATGGATGCGCTCGTGGTCGCGCTCGCCAACGACGTCTCGGGGCGCTCCAACGGACGCTCGGCCAAGGGTACGGTGCGCGACACGAGCCTGTGCCAATACGTCACCTACGCCTCGCAGACCTTCAGGCCTTCGTTCGACTATCTGCGCTACCTGCTGGAAAGCCGCGATACGTTCCGCGCCGACCGGATCGGCGTACGAGAGCGGGACGGCAACCAGGTCTCGGACGCCTTCCCGGCACCTTGCGTGAACCTCGTGGCCGGCATGGCCCGCAACCATGCTCGGTTGAACGACGTGGTCAGCCATTTCGGGGCTTTGGGCGATGTCGAGACGGCGCGCTGGCTTCTAGCCCTGCGCCCGGCCCCTGCTCCGGTCGCTCAGGCGCCCCAACCGGAGCCCTCTGCCGGAGCGGCGGCGGCCGTGTCGCAGCCGGGCGCGGTCTCTCCTGCCAGCCTGCCTCAGCCCGGCGCTGATACCCGGCAATGACGCCGCCGACACCCGTTTGAAGATCGCGTTGCGTGCCCCCCTCCCAAAGACAAGGACTCCCCACGATGATGCAAGCTTACATGGGCCGCACCAGCCTTTCCGTCCTCGCGATCGCGGCCTTTCTTTCGGCCGGCACGACCAGCCAGCCGGCCCAAGCCGGCGGGCGGGACTTCGCGATCGGCGTCATCACCGGGGCGGTCGGTGCCGCCATCGCGAATCAGGCCGGTAAGCAAAGGGCGCAGCCTCGCCGGGCGACCAAGAAGAAGTACACCAAGAAGCGGTCGCCGAAGCGTACCCAACAGCGCCGCACGGCCGCCAAGCCCGCCGCGCCCCGCCCCACAATCGCGACCTATGTGACCTCGCGTGAGGAGGTGCGAGACTTCCAGACGCGGCTCAACATGCTTGGCTTCGACGCAGCCGCGCCCGACGGTCTCGTCGGCAAGCGCACGCGTGGCGCGGTCCGCGCATTCCAGACCAGCCTCGGCGTAGAGGCGACAGGCACGTTGACCGAGACGCAGATCGCGGTCCTCAAGCAGCAGTCCTCGCAGCCTCTCATGGTGAACGTGCCCGGCATGGTGACGGGCGCTGCAGGGCAGGCTTTTCCTATCGCCGCCGCCCAACTGCCGGCGCAGATGCCCGCCCCGGCCTTCCCACTCGCTACTACCGGCAGCGCAGGTCTCGGCGCGGCAAACGGGGTTGCGGCCTCTACGGGCTTCCCCGCCCTGCCGGGCGCGACCGCGCCGCAAGGCGTCGCCCAGGGTCTGCCGCGAGCGGCGCCACAAGGTTTCGCAGCCTCGCTCGGCGGAAATCCTGGTCAGGCGCCGACAGCGCCAAGCTTCCCCATTGTCACCTTGCCGAGCGAGCCGGCCGAGGCACAACCCGCATTCCCGGCCGTTCAGCAGCCGGGGGCGACGGATGGAGACTTCCAAGCGGCCGGCTTGCCGATCAGCACGCCTGGAGCTGCGCTGCGCGTCGCGCAGCCGGCAGCCGAGACGCCCGTCCTTCCAATCGCTATGCTGCCCTCCGCCGATGCGTTCGACGTGCTCGGCGTGACGGTCGAGAGCACGCTCGTTGAGGCGGAGGAAACGCTCCTCGCCGCCGGTTTTGACGGCTGCGAGACGAAGGACGCGATCATGACATGCGCCATGGACAAGGGGACCCTGAACGACCGTATCGTTCTGGGCTCACTCTCCGGCGTGCCCAACGCCGGATCCTACCTCATCGCGCGCGAGCTCTCCTTCGCCAAGCCTGTTCCGGCCGACTTCCTGGAGGCCCGCATGGCCGAGAGCTACGGCCCACTTCTCTCGCTGCCCGGCCAGGTGAGCGCCTCCCAAGGATGCCGCAACGTCGTCAACGCTCTCGACAGCGATGGGCTGGCTGGCGGCGCCCTCATGGAGAGCGGCGACGAGACGATGGCCGGGCTTGCCGAGGACTGCCCGAGCTATGCCAGCATCCGCTTCATTGAGGATGCCGAGAGCGACTTCGTGGAGGGTGTCGCCATTATCCTCTTCCACGGTGATGGCGTGCTGACCGCTACTCGCAACACGGCCGCGGCCGCCGCGACCGAAGCCGTCGACGATGTGCTGAAGTTCTAGGATCGAAGAAACGGTCGGGACCTTGCCCCGTCCGTCGATGCAGTCCGTTTCGTCGGGAAAGGGTTTGACGAAAGGGTCGAACTCGACAGCTGTCGGACCTGTTCCGGAACCGCGCCCATCAGCGGACGCTAGCCAGTTCGGGGCGGCAGCCTGTCGAACGCTTCCTCGATCACGCGTATGAGTGCGTCCTGCATCGTGCAATCGGCGCACTTGGCAAGAGCGTCGAGCTTCTGTTTCGTTCCGGCTAAGATGCTCACATTCAACTGCACCCGTTCGACGGGAGGGCGCCGGCGACGGCCGTCGAAGCGCTCTGTCAGCGCCGTGGTCCGATCATTGCCCCCGTCGCCTGACCCATAGCCGTGGTTAGCCCCGATCCGTGCGACGTCCGACATGTCGGGTCCAAGCTTACTCATGCCGCGGCCTCCCGCATGAACCCTGCGGCGCCGGCCTGCGGACGGCCCTCCAAGAGCGCCTCCAGAACATGCGCGGTGAAGGCGATGGCGTTCTGCTGCGCGGTGTCCAGATTGCTGACCTGGGCGGCGGTCAAATCGAACAGGGAAATCCCATGGGTGACCATGGCTCGGAACGCCGCTCGGCGAACCAAGCGCTCAGGGATCACGGGGCAGCCTGAGACGAGGAGGCGATGCTCGATGTCGCGTAGCGTCCGATCGCCGAGCGGGTCTACGGGTCCGATCACGATGCGGTGGGCAGGACGGCGGTCGGGCCGGGCGCGGCTGATGTCGAGGACGAGGTCGCGCACGTCCATCGCGTCCACATAGTCGAGCAGGCTCGGCGCCATCGGGATCAGCACCAGGTCCGCCAGACCTACGGCGAGGGCCAAGGTCGGGGACTTGCGCCCTTCGGTGTCGATGATGACGATGTCCGCCATCTCACAGGCACGCTCGACGGCGCCCTGTAGCCGGGCCTCGTCGGCGGCCTCGACATAGGCGATGCCGTCGAGCGTCTTGGCGTCAAGGAGCCGTCCAAGCCAGCGCTTCGGTTCCGCATCGACGAAGGCGACACGGTACCCAAGCCACAGCACACAGAAGGCGATCAGGAGCGCTGTTGTCGTTTTAGCCGCGCCGCCTTTCGGGTTGGCCAGAGTTATCACATGTCCGTTCATGGCGAGGATTCGCATTAAGTGGTCATTAAGAAATTGGACCGCGATCCCGCATCGAACGGCGAATCTTATGATGGGGTCAGCCGATAGAACGGGCACGGATATGCTTTTAGCTGGGTAGGCTCGATTTGCCTGGTTCCGCTGCAGTCCGCGCTGCGGAGAGGATACGGGACACGGTTGCCTGCGATACGTTGTGCAACCGTGCCATCTGGGCGGCGCTTTTCCTACCACCCGTGACGTTCTCGATCACATCGGCCCGCTGGGCGGGCGTCAGCTTGGGGCGGCGTCCCCCGACGCGTCCCTCGGCGCGTGCCTGGGCGAGGCCTGCATTGGTCCGCTCAGCGATCATGGCGCGCTCGAACTCCGCGAAGGAGCCGACCATCTGCATCATCATGCGGCCTGCCGGCGTCGTCGTGTCGATAGCCTCCGTGAGCGAGCGGAAGCCGGCGCCCTTTGTCTCGATGCGGTCGAGGATGGCGAGCAGGTCCTTGAGCGATCGGCTGAGGCGGTCGAGCTTCCACACGACCACGACGTCGCCGTCGCGCAACTGATCGATCATGCGGTGCAATTCGGGCCGGTCCCAGCGACCGCCCGATGCGGTCTCCTCGAAGGTGCGCTCGACGCCGGCCGAGCGCAGGGCAGTGAGCTGGGCAGCCGTGGACTGCTCGTCGCCCTTCGACACGCGGGCGTAGCCGATCAGCACGGCGGTTCGTTCGGCATGATGTCTCCTAGCACGGTTTCCAGCCGTCTTTCGCAAACGCCCGGTTCGGCAAGCCCGAACGCCGTGACGGGGTCGCGTGGGAGTTTCTGCAGGATTGTACGCTAAGGGTCGATCGGCTCGCCTTTGGTGATGGCGGCGAGCTCGCGGTAGACGGTTGAACGTCCCAGGCCTACCTGGGCCTAGCCGATAGAACGGGCACGGATATGCCCTAAGCGTTTTCGGGCGGTTTGACGGGGTCGTCCCAGACGTAGTCTCCGGTCAGGTTGATGTGCTGCCATCCGAGCGGGGAGAGGTGCTGAAGCAGGCTCGGATCGGGCGGCTTGTCGCTCGTCATCGCCTTGCCGACGGCGTCCTGCAGGTGGATCGTGTTCCATAGGACGATGGCGGCCGCGACGAGGTTGAGGCCGCCGGCACGGTGGGACTGGGCCTGAAGCGAGCGGTCGCGCAGGCGTCCGGTACGATGGAAGAAGATGGCGCGCTTGAGCGCGTTCTCGGCCTCTCCCTTGTTCAGTTCTCGCGTCGCCTTTCGTCGTTCTTCGGGGCGTTCGATCCAGTCGAGGGTGAACAGCGTGCGCTCGATGCGTCCGATCTCTCGTAGGGCCAGCGCGAGGCCGTTCTGGCGCGGGTACGCTCCGATCCGCCGGAGCATGGCGGACGGCGCGACGGTGCCGGTGCGGATCGACAGGCCGAGCCGCACGACGTCGTCCCAGTGCGCGGCGATCAGGTCCTCGTCGACGCGCGAGCCGATCAGCGGCTCGAGCGCGTTCGGGACGGGGATGCCCGCGAAGGGATGGAGCTTGCGGCGCGCGATGTTAGGGATACGCGGGGCGAAGCGGAAGCCGAACATGTGGCACAGGGCGAAGACGTGGTCCGACACGCCGCCCCCGTCCGTGTGATGTTCGGTGATCGCCAGGTCGGCGGCATGGTGCAGCAAGCCGTCGAGCACGTGCGCCGCCTCGCCGGCGGATGCGGAGATGACCTTGGAGTGGAAGGGCGCGTAGCGGTCCGATACGTGGGTGTAGAAGGCGACGGCGGGCTCCGATCCCTTGTGCGGGTTCACGTCCCCGGTCGCCTCAGCCCTGCGGTCGAGCGGAAAGTTCTGTCCGTCCGAGCTTGAGGATGTACCGTCGCCGAACAGGCGCGCGAGCGGCATGCGGTGCTGCGCATCGACAAGAGTGGCGAGCGCCCGACCGTAGCTGTCCTCGCGCAGGTGCCATGCGCCGATCCATGCGAGTTGATGGCGGGTCACGAGGGTGCAAGCGTCGGCCATGCGCGTGGCGCCCAGATTGGTCGCGTCCGCGAGGACGGCGGTCAGCAGCACGCGGCGATCCTCGATGATGCGGCCGTGGTTCAGATGGGTGAAGGCGTCGCAGAAGCCGGTTCGACGATCGATCTCGAGCAGCAGCTCAGTAATGCGGACGCCAGGGAGGGAGCGGTAAAGACGCGCGACCAGCGTCTCGGCCTCCTCCGGCGTGACAGCTCGCAGCGGAGAGATGCGCGGACGGCCGCCATCCAGGCGCACGTCCTCCAGCGCGTCGCACTCGGCCTTGGCCGCGACCTCCGCCATACGCAAAGCCATGCGCTCGCGTCTGTCGGCGAGCCATTGGGATGGATCGTCCGGCACCGCGAGCGGGAGCGGTCCGGCCTGGCGCATGGCCTGGACGACCGGGCGAGGCAGGAGCTGGTCGTCGACCGAGCGGAAGGCACGGCTGCCTTCGATCCAGATGTCGCCGGCGCGCAAGCGGTCGCGCAGCTCGACCAGAACGCACAGCTCGAACGCCCGCCGGTCGATCGCACCGTCGCGAACCAGTTCCGAGCGCCAGGACCGGCGGACGAAGGAGATGGGCGTATCGGACGGCACCTTACGGAGCGTCCTCGCGTGCAGTTCGCGTACCAGCTCGATCGCCGCGAGCAGGGACCGGCAGGCCGGGACGGCATGGAAGGCGAAGACGGACAGGAACAGCGGCGGTACGCGGCGTAGCAAGGGCGCGGCCGAGGCGACGAGCGCAACGGGGTCCGGACCGTCGGGTCGAACCAGATCGCGGGCTTCCCTGACCTCGCCATCCAGATCGTCCCATCCGATGACGGCCTCGACGGCGGCCATCGGATCAGTGCCGTCCGCTCGCGCTGCGATCAACGCTTCGCCGAGGCGTGCGAGCAGGCGGACCTTGGCGTTGATCGTGCGGCGATCGCGCTTGAGGGCGCTTTGCTCGCGGGTCTCGGCGCGGCGAAACAGCTTGCCGACAAGGCGCTCGAACATCGAAGCGGCCGCATCGCTCAGCGTCACGGCCGTCTCGAGCACGGTCGCGACCAGGATCGCGCGACGCTTGGCCGGACGCAGGGTCCGAAGGTGCTGCGCGCTCAAGCGCGCTCCGCTCGCGCGAAGCTGTTGGATACGCTCGGGATGGACGGATGCGGTAAGGGACGGATCGAGCCCGATCGATCGCAGGTGCTCGAGCCGCTCGACGATGCCCGCAAAGGATCGATGCCCCGCGACGCCTTCAGGTTGGCGCACCCAGGCGAGCGCGCTGATGTTGGCACCATCATGCGGAGCGAGCAGGGCTTCGAGCCGTGCAATCTGATGATCGTCGAGCGTGCCGGTGAGCTTCCGGTCGATGCGGCGCTCGGCCTCCAGCATAGCGGTCGCGGCCATGCGCTCGATGACGGTGATTCCTGGAACGATCAGTCGCAGGCGACGCATTTGCTCGATCAGGAACCGGGCGACGTCCACCCCACTCGTCGTACCCAGTGCGATCGGTAGGGCGAGTGCTTGCAGCTCCGTCCGGGCCGGACGGCTCAATTCGCGGAAGCCGAACGTGTCGCGCAGCGTGACGAGCTGATGGTAGCGTGTGGCGGGACGCACCGCGTAGTTCGCCAATGCTTCCGTTTCCGTGCAAACTGGTCGGCGACATGCGCGAGCGAGACGGTCGGGATCAGCTCGCCCGGCCGCAGCAGGCGACCGGGAAAGCGCAGGGCGCAGAGCTGAAGGGCGAAGCCGAGCCTGTTGTGCGGGCGACGGCGCCTGCGGATCGCAGTCAGGTCGTCGTCCGACAACGTCCAGTGGCGGTCGAGATCGGCCTCCTCGGTCGGCAGGGCGAGTAGCGCCTCGCGTTGGGATGGCGTGAGGACGGAACGGCGAGGCATAGCAATGATCCAGAACGGTCGAGGTGCCCGAAGATCGCCGATCCGGCCTCACAAACGCCTTGCCTTTGCGCGCGGTTGTGCAAGAGGTTTACGCAAGGCCGAACTCGTTGATCTCGCGTCACGGCGTTCGGGCTTGCCGAACCGGGCGTTTGCGAAAGACGGCTGGAAACCGTGCTAGGAGACATCATGCCGAACGAACCGCCGTGCTGATCGGCTACGCCCGCGTGTCGAAGGGCGACGAGCAGTCCACGGCTGCCCAGCTCACTGCCCTGCGCTCGGCCGGCGTCGAGCGCACCTTCGAGGAGACCGCATCGGGCGGTCGCTGGGACCGGCCCGAATTGCACCGCATGATCGATCAGTTGCGCGACGGCGACGTCGTGGTCGTGTGGAAGCTCGACCGCCTCAGCCGATCGCTCAAGGACCTGCTCGCCATCCTCGACCGCATCGAGACAAAGGGCGCCGGCTTCCGCTCGCTCACGGAGGCTATCGACACGACGACGCCGGCAGGCCGCATGATGATGCAGATGGTCGGCTCCTTCGCGGAGTTCGAGCGCGCCATGATCGCTGAGCGGACCAATGCAGGCCTCGCCCAGGCACGCGCCGAGGGACGCGTCGGGGGACGCCGCCCCAAGCTGACGCCCGCCCAGCGGGCCGATGTGATCGAGAACGTCACGGGTGGTAGGAAAAGCGCCGCCCAGATGGCACGGTTGCACAACGTATCGCAGGCAACCGTGTCCCGTATCCTCTCCGCAGCGCGGACTGCAGCGGAACCAGGCAAATCGAGCCTACCCAGCTAAAAGCATATCCGTGCCCGTTCTATCGGCTGACCCCCTGTTGGACAGGCCCGTCAGCGCGTCGTGGTTCGCGTTCCACGCATTGGCGCGGCGCGCTTCCTCCAGTTCCGTGATGTCGTGCGTGACGCCGCGATAGCCGAGGAAGGCGCCCGAGGCGTCGAAGAAGGGCCGCCCGCTCGACGAGAGGTGCCGGACGCCCTCGGAAAGGTCCATCGAGTAGCAGAAATTGCGGAACGGCCGTCGCGCCGCGAGGTCGGCGACATGCGAGGCCCAGGGCTCCCGCGTCACCTCGTCGCCGAGGAGTTCGAGAACCGTCCGGCCGAGCACGAAGGCGGACGGCCCGGCGCTGCCATCGCCGGAATCGCGGTCGGAATAGAAGGTGAAGCGCAGGTCGGCGTCGATCTCCCAGAAGGTGTTGACCGAGCTTTCGATAAAGTCCTCGAGCCGCGAGCGCTCCGTCGGTATCGCCTCGTCGGCAGGCGCTCGATCGTCGGGCCGTCCGCCTTCTTGGCGCGTGGTGATGTTCGACATGGCTGCGATGACCCGCCCGGGATGTTCTTGAACTTGTGAGACCCTGTTCCGCAGCTTGGCGCAGGTTTCGTAAACATCGAGAGAAGATGGGACGGTGCAGTCGAGCGATCGTTCGCGCTGGCGGGCCTTGCGAAGCCCTGCTCGGCCGGGCGGCCTTCCGACCGCCCGGCGCGTCGCGTTCCCCTTGCGCCGCGTCAGAGGAACGCGAAGTGGTCCGCCGTCCAGCGTGTCGGCGCCGGCCTGGCCGACCAGGATGTCGTCGCCGCCGAGACCGGCCAGGGCGTCGTCGCCTTGCGTGCCCCTGAGGGTGTCGTCGCCCTCGGTCGCCGGTGAAGAGCGCCTCGTCATGGTCGGAGCCCGTCACGGCGTCGGCACCGCCATGGGTGAGGACGATATATCCGTCCGTCAGGCCGCGCCCGTCGGTGGTCTCGCCGGTCAGATCGACCGTGTCGGTGCTCCGCACGCTCATCACGCGCAGCGTGTCGGACGTTGGAGTGCCCCCCGTTGCACCGGACAGTCCGGCTAGGGGTTGAGCGCAGCGCGGAATGAGGATCAACCGTATTGTAGTCTTCGATCCATCCCGCTCAGCGCCGTTCTTTCCCTTCCTCCATAGCGGTAGAATGCTGGAAAACGCGCATTCGGGAGAAGAGGCGGGAGCTTGGGAGCTTGGGGGTGGACGGTACGAGACGGGAAAGGGCCGGAGGGGGGATGCCCCTCCGGCCCGTTTCGGGCGCTCCCGGGCCGAGCGTTCAGGCCGGGCGCGCTCTCGCTCGTTCTCTTGATGCGGTTCCTTTGGTCGGGGTGCGAATGCACCCCGACCGGAACGGCTCTCGTGTGGGCGGTGACTAGAACTGGAAGTCGTTCTCGTCGAGGTCGCCCTGCGCGATGCCCTGGAGGGTCAGGATATCGCCGTTGCCGAGGTCGATCGTGGCGTTGCCGCCGGTGTCCTCGGAGATCCGGCCCGAGAGGTCGGAGAACGAGGCGATGCCCGAGGCGGTGAGGTTCAGGAGGTCGGTCCCGTTCTCGAAGCCCCAGACGACATCGTTGCCATTGTCGGCCGTCGAGGAGTAGACGTCCTGCGCCCCGTCATTGTCACCGAGGAAGACGGTGTCGTTGCCCGAGCCGCCGAAGACGCTGTCTGCGCCGGCATTGGCGTAGAGCACGTCGTTGCCATCGGCACCGTAGAGCGTGTCGGCACCGGTGCCGCCGCCGAGGGTGTCGTTGCCGACGCCGCCGCCGATCTCGTCGTCGCCGGCACCGCCGAAGAGCGCGTCGTCCTCGGTACCGCCGAAGATGAGGTCGTCCTCCGAGCCGCCATAGAGCGTGTCGGCGCCCGACGAGCCGTAGAGCGTGTCCTGACCGTCACCGCCGAAGCCCTGGTCGTTGCCGGCACCGCCACCGATGATGTCGTTGCCCGCACCGCCGGCCTGGGCGTCGTCGCCCGCACCGCCATATTGCTGGTCGTTGCCGTCACCGCCGGTCGTGACGTCGTTGCCCTCGCCGCCGAAGACGAGATCGTCGCCGCCACCGGCGAACACGGTGTCATCTCCGCCGCCGGCGAAGATCGTATCGGCGTCGTCCGTGCCAACAATGCTATCGGCCGCGTCAGTCCCGTTGAAGACCTGACCGGACGTACCGCCGCCGATACCACCGCCACCGCCGCCACCGCCACCGCCACCGCCACCGGTCGACGCAGCCGTGAAGACCACGTTTCCGTCGCCGTTAACAGCGAACGTACCATCCGCGTTATCACCAATGGTCAAAGTAGCGGACAGCGTATCGGCGCCGGAAATGACCAGTTCGCCAGTGTCCTGATCGTACGTAACTGACGTGGCAGCTTCGTCGAGGTCGATGATCTCGCCAGTCTCAATCGAGGTGATAATATCGCCATTAAGCTCCTCGAAAGAGCCGGCAAACAAATCACTACCAGAGCCGCCAGCCAATGTGTCTGCGCCAGCAGAACCATTAAGTGTGTCTGCGCCAGCGCCGCCAGCGAAGTTGACTGGACCATCGACGCCTACAATGATGAAGTTATCGTCAGCATCGGATCCTACAGCGGACTGGGAATCAATTGTATTAGCGCCATTGGTACTCGCTGCAATCGTTATATCGGGCGCTGTGCCGACAAAAGTGTCTCCATTGATGTAGCCATCAAAGTTGACGCTATCTAGTCTGTTCTGAATATAGATTTGGTGCTGCACATTGTTGAGGAACTGGTTGGAGTCCAACTCTGCGTTCACCGATACGTCGTTTTCAAACTCCTGAACAAGCCCAATGCGATTTCCTTCGAACACATTGTTGCTGACCTGTACAAACGCTCCGCCGTTTATGTAAACGCCAGTATCATATCCACCAAACGAATTTCCAGAAATACTGACGGTATATTCAGATGGACTTCCTACTGTGTCAATAGCGACTTCGTTAGTACCCTCTTCATCTCTAAAGGTATCGTCGCCGGTGAAGACGTTATTTTGAATGGTGACAGGCTGACGAACTAGAATTGACGAATTTTTCGTAAGATCGCCAGTTCCGTCAAATTCAAATCCGTCGATCGTTGCACCTGCAGCAGTAATATTTACGTGAGTGGCAATGACAGCCTCGATTCCACGCGTGGCTGCTGTAGCGCCCATCCCTGCGTTTGCTCCAAGGATTGTGACATCCTTGTTCACAGTTAGTTCCGGATTGGCATCGCCGTCATTCTCGACGTATCGCCCTTCGCGAACAAGGATCGTATCGCCGTTTCCGTCTCGAGCGGCGTCTATCGCATCTTGAATGTTCGTAAAGTCAGTGTCTGGATCAGCTCCATCATCATCGACGACGAAGGTCCGAGATGCCCCGGCATCGCGCAGCGATGTCTCGTTCAGCTCGCCACCAACCACATCTTGCAGCGTGATGATCTGAGCCGCGTCGCCCTCACCGATCGTCAGGACGAGATCGTCGCCAACGATGTTGGCCGAACCGTCGAAATTGCCAGCATCATCCGTGTTCGTCAGATCACCGACGAGGTCGTAGAAGCTCTGCTCGGTCGAATAGGACTGCCCGCCGATTTCAAGCGTATCGGACGTCCTTGTCTCGACACCACCTTGCCCAGGATTATCGACGGAAAAATCCGTGATGGTGTCATCGCCAATCTCAAGCGAGGGAAACTGGAAGATATCCGGCCCATTGCCGCCCGTCATCAAATCGTTGCCGGCGCCGCCATTGAGGACGTTCGGCGCAACAGTTCCCCCAAAACCTATATTAAACGCCTCGCCAACGGTGAGGTCTCCACCTTCCAGGACATCATCGCCTTCGCCACCGAGGAGGCTGTCGCGGCCATCCTGACCAAGAAGTGTGTCGCTGCCGGCGCCGCCATCGAGCGTGTCATTACCGGTATCACCGAGAAGGCGATCGCCCGACCCCAAACCAGAGATAAGATCATTACCACCCAGACCCGAAATCGTATCAGGGAACTCGGTGCCGTTCAGCGTGTCGTCGCCATTTGTCGGCGTTACAATTCCACTCATGTCATGAACCTCCACTCGCGCCCGCGTGTCGCTCGGCGCCTGTTGCCTGTTCGCGCGTGAGGGTGGGCGCCGTTGGTGTCGGCGCGCTGGTTCGAACCCCCCGCGTGGATCGACCGTAGCGAGTGGCTAACGATGCGTAAACACTGCATAGGGAATTGTCGTTAATCGGGACGGTGCACGGTGGACACGCGTGGCCTCGCGCTCGTGCGGGCGCGAGGGGAGAGCAAAAGATATTTCATGGAATCAGTTGGTTGGCCGACGCCGTGCGGCCCCGTGCGGGGCCTCCCCCATTTGAGGGGGTGTTGATAACACGGGGTGTCGGACGCCCAGGCGCCGGCTTCCTGACTCTAGGAAAACAAGCGGCGAATGTCTCTCGGTTCCACCAGTGCGTGCGCGGCGCGGCCGGCGGCGGCGCTGTCAGGCGAGTGCGTCGGCAAAACCGTCGCGGGAGAGGCCCTCGACCGTGAGGCTGGCATCGTCCGCGAGCGAGACGCGCAGGGCGCCCCCCGTCTCGGTCGCCAGCGCGAGAAGGTCGGCCCGCGTCATCCCGAAGCCGCCGAGGTCGAGTGTGTCGATGCCGGTCTCGAAGCCGGTGACCGTGTCGTGGCCGTGGCCGGGGGCGAAGACGAAGGTGTCGGGGGCGCCGTCATGGGCGCCGAGGTCGATCCGGTCGTCGCCGGTGCCGCCGTAGACGAGGTCGGCGCCGGTGCCGGCCTCGAGCGTGTCGTCGCCGGCGCCGCCATAGAGCGTGTCGGCGCCGTCGCCGCCTCGGGCGAGGTCGTCCCCGGCACCGGTGCCGAGAAGGTCGTCGCCGTCCCAGCCGAAGAGGGCGTCGCGGCCGCCGCCGGCCCACACGACGTCGTTGCCGGCGCCGGCGTCCAGATGGTCGTCGCCGGGCACGCCGCCGCCGAAGAGCGTGTCGTGGCCGTCCCCGCCCCAGACGGCATCGTCGCCGAGCCCGCCGCCGAGGAGGTCGTCGCCCGCCTCGCCGAAGAGCGCGTCGTTGCCGGCGCCGCCATAGGCCTGATCGTCGCCGGCGCCGCCGTTGAGCGTGTCGGCCGCACCGTCCCGGCCGCCGAAGAGGAGGTCGTCGCCGGCGTGGCCGCGCAGGTCGTCCGCCCCGCCGCCGCCGAAGAGCGCGTTGTCGGACGCGTTGCCGACGAGCGTCTCGCCGCTCGCGCCGCCCCGCGCGTTCTCGATCGTGGCGCCATAGGCGATCGCGACGTTCTGCGT
The DNA here is from genome assembly GCA_963842125.1 of uncultured Alphaproteobacteria bacterium. Taxonomy (GTDB): domain Bacteria; phylum Pseudomonadota; class Alphaproteobacteria; order Rhizobiales; family CAWCWK01; genus CAWCWK01. Next base: position 46,193 of record CAWJFE010000004.1, read on the forward strand.
CATGCCGGCGATGGAGGACCAGGCGCCGGCGTTGAGGTCGATGAGCGTGTTGTCGGCAAAGCCCGAGACGTCGAGCGTGTCGATGCCGCCGGCGTCCCAGATCGTGAGGACCGGCGCGTCGTTCCACGCGAAGTCGTAGACGCCCTCGTGGCGGCCGAGCCCCGAGGCGCCGAAGCCGTAGGTCGTGTCGCCCGTGCGGGTCGTCAGGTCGGCGCCGTAGAGATCCTGGATGGCGGCGATGTCGAGCAGCATCGGGGTCTGCGCGAAGACGAGTTCGCCATCGGCGCCCCGATGGTCGGCGCCGCCGCCCGAACCGGCGTTGAAATAGCTCATGACGGTGAACTGGCGCGTGTCCTCGGCGAACTCGGCCGAGCCCGCATAGGTGATGCGCCCGCCATTGCCGGCGTCGTAGGTGCCGGGGTGCGAGAGGCCGAGCGCATGGCCGATCTCGTGCATGTAGGTCAGGTTGCCGAACGACCCGACCTCCATGTCGGCGTCCTCGTTATGGGTGCCCCAGCCGGAGTTCAGCCAGATCCCCACATCCTTGAACCGGTCGATGCCGCCGCGGATGCCATCGTAGTAGAACGCATAGCTGGCATAGGTGCCGCTGCCGGAGGTGGTCGCGCTCTCCGCGATGGTGATGGCGGCCCCGGAGGACTGCGCGATATCGACCGCGATCAGGTCGTCCCAGAGCTCGAACGCGCTCTCGGCGACGCCGGCCTTGACGGCGGACAGCGCCTTGAAGCCCGCATCCTCGCGTCCGCCCGTGGAGGCGAACCTGAGGATATCGTAGCCGATCGTGCGCCCCGACCACATGATCGGACTGGGATCGGCCTCATGCGTCCAGGAGGTCTGGAGCTTGTCGATGGCGGTCGACAGGGAGGCCGAGGCATGCGCGGAGCCGTTCGAGGTGCCGAGCGAGAACGCGGCGTCATGGTCGAGACGGCTATGGCCCGAGGTCTGACAGAGAATGCACATGAACGAAGCCCCATCGTTTGAGCGCCAGCCCCGGCGCCGTCCTGATGGGTCTGATGATGCGGGCCGCCGCTTGCGGTCGGCCGAGATTTGATCTGAAAATCCTAGAGATGTTTCTAGGTTTCGTTATCCTTGCGAAGTGCTGAACCTAATAGAACACGGAATATTCTGACGACGAGACAGGTTTCTTGTAGGATTTCGTTATCCAAGCGGCGGATTGGCGCGTCGGGCGCGTGGGGCCGACGCGCCTTCGAAGGCCACGGGCCGAACTCTCGAGGCCCGCCAAGTGCACGTCGTGCGCACCGGCAAGCAAAGCCGTTTACCATTAGGGAAGAGGTAAGGTTAACCGATCCTTTACGGCCTTGATGCCGGGAGAGACACGACGGATACTACGCAAGGGTATCGCGTAAGGGGACAGATCATGACGACCATCCTGGGGACGACTGCGTCCGAGCTTCTGGAAGGCACGTCCGCCTCCGACACGATCTTCGGCCTCGATGGTGCGGACACGCTCACGGGCGATGCGGGCGCCGATCGGCTGGAGGGCGGCGCCGGGAACGACGTCCTCTTCGGTTATGGCGGCGAGGACACGCTGATGGGCGGGGCCGGAGACGACAGCCTCTTCGCGGCCTTCGGGCGCAATGTCGTCGATGGCGGTGCGGGCTTCGATCGCGCCGCGCTATCGGCGCTCGGCACCGAGGCCGTCACCTTCTCCGTATCGGGAGCCTCGGCCCGCTATGCGCAGGGCGGGCTCGTCACGACCTTCACCGATGTCGAGGCCTTCATCGTCGACGGTGGCGCCGGGGACGATGTCCTGAGCGGCGGGGCCGGCGACGACTGGCTCGGCGGCGGTGCGGGCGCGGATACGCTGATGGGCGGCGCAGGTGCGGACACGCTGACGGGCGGCTCGGGCGCGGACCTCTTCACCGGCACGTCCGGCGATCTCGACGGCGACACGCTGCTCGATTTCGGCGCCGGCGACCGGCTCCTCGTCGAGGGCGCAGACGCCGGCACGCAGGTCTCCTATGACGGCGATGCGCTGACGATCTCGCTCGGCAACGGCGCCGCCGTCACCCTCGACGTCTCGAATGGCCTCTCGGGCACCTTCGCCAATGACGGCTCGGGCGCCATCGTCTACGCGGACGGCGCGGAGGGCCCCGCCATCGCGACCGGGCGCGCCTCCGCACCCATGCTCGGCGGCGACGGCGCCGACACGCTCACCGGCACGAGCGAGGCCGACCTTCTGATGGCGGGCGCCGGCGACGATGCCGTCTACGGAGCCGGCGGCGGCGACAGCCTCTTCGGCGGGATCGGCGACGACATGCTGGCCGGCGGTGCGGGCGACGACATCGTCGGCGGAGGCTCCGGGCGCGACGTGCTGGCCGGCGGCCTCGGGGACGACCTGGTCTTCGGCGGCGCCGGCGACGACACGGTCTTCGCGGCGGCGGGCGCCGACACGGTCTTCGGCGGCGCCGGCGACGACGTGATCTTTCTCGGTACCGCCGACGGCGCACGGGACGTCTATGCGAGCGTCGCCGAGAACGGCTCCGACAGCCTTTTCGGCTTCGAGGCCGGCACGGACCGGCTCGACCTGACGGCGAGCGGCCTCGCGAGCGGGGCCGATCTCGCCGGCCGTATCAATCAGGATCTGGACGGTCACGCCACGATCGATCTCGGCGGCGGCGACGTGCTGACGCTGAACGGCATCGCCGCTTCAGGCCTCGACCTCGACGGCCTCCTCGTCTAGCGGGCGTCCGGCTCACATCCGGACGCCCTCTCGCTCGTTCCTCTGGCGCGGATCCTTGTGTCGGTGTGCGGACGCACCCCGGCCGAAACGGCTCCAGCCGCCCCTCCCCGAGCCTTCGTCATCCGCCCCAAGAGAGACCCGCCCTCCCCCCGCCTCCTGCCCTGCGGCCAAGCCAAAGCGCATCTATCGACAGAGCCGCAGAAACCTGCAACTCAGGGTCGATTTCTGCAGGATTGCCCGATGGTCCGTCCGGTTCTCTCGTTCGTCGCGCTTTCGCTCGCCTGCGCCGTGTTGCTGGTATGGCGTAGCCCTGACGCGCTGCTCGATCCGATTCTCTACGCCGAGGATGGAACTTGGGCGGCGTTCCTGTACTGGGAGGGCGCCTGGGCGGGCTACACGAGTGCGCGGCCGGACTATCTCGTCGTCGGCAACATCGTTCTGATGCATCTCTCCGAGGATTGCTGGCTGCTATGGGCCGACGGCTATGGCGGACAGACCCATGCGATTGAGTTCACCGCGCTCGACCGCTTCTCGTTCCAAGACACACCTCCGCGCCCTTCAGAAATTATCCCCGTCGAGACCTGGCGTGACGATTGGAACGCCCGGCTACGGCCGTTCTTGCTGCCCCCGAGTGCTCGGGAGCTATATCGCGGCATTGCGATGGACCCCACGACGCGGCGGTTAGAGGACGTCGCGAATGTCGGAATCGGTTACGTTAGCGGCGCAAACGAGTTTTTCCATCTTCGCCCCTCAGAGGCGAAGCGTAGAAAGATTCCCAAACGCTTCCTGCACCCCGCTGTTCGTGGCGCTCGGTCGCTTCCGCCCACTGCCGTAGACGAGGACACGCTTGCGCGATGGACAGAGGAGGACGCGCCGTTTCTCCTTCTGCGTATCAAGAAAGGGCAGGCGCTTCCGTGTTCGGTTGATCGCTATTTGGGGTCGCGTGGGAGTTTCTGCAGGATTGTACGCTAAGGGTCGATCGGCTGCCTTCGGTGATGGCGGCGAGCTCGCGGTAGACGGTTGAGCGTCCCAGGCCGACCTGCTTGGCGGCCTTGGTCGGTGACATGCCGCTGCCGACGAGCGTGAGCGCGGCCTGTAGCTTTTCGCGATCCAGCCCGGGGCGCCCGGGCTTCTTGCCCTCGGCGCGAGCGGCGGCAATGCCGTCGCGGGTGCGCTCGGCGATCAGGCGACGCTCGAACTGGGCGATGGCGCCGAAGACGTGGAAGACGAGCTCGCCCGCGGCGGACGACGTGTCGATCTTCTCTTCCAGCGAGACGAGCGCGATGTCGCGCGCCTTCAGTTGCTCGACGATCTCCAGGAGTTCGCGCAGCGAGCGGCCCAGGCGGTCGAGGCGCACGACCATAACGGCGTCGCCGGCTCGGACATACTCCAGCATCGCCGTCAGGCCGGGCCGCTCGAACACCTTGCCCGACACGACGTCCTCGAAGGTGCGTACCGCCCCGGCGGTCGTCAGGCGCATGACCTGCCCGGCGATGTCCTGGTCGGGCGTGGAGACGCGGGCGTAGCCGAGGGTGGCGGGCAAGGAGCGATCTCCAGAAGGGACGACTGCGGGAGGGGGCGAGACGCCACGCTAAGGATGCGAGGATCGCGGTTGGGCCGTCCCTGAACCGTTCGGTTTGGGGACGGAGGCCGCCAAGCACTCGGAAGCTACGTGTACCAGTCCACAAACTCCGTCCACGATCAAGGCCTCGTCCACATATCGCGGATACGTTTGCGGGACGCTTTGATCCGCATCGGAGGCGCCTGCGATGCGCAGAACCTATTCGTCCGTCCCGAACGTGCCATCGATCCTGTCCGCCACCGAGCGGACCGCCCTGTTCGAGCCGCCGGCCGACCACGACGAGGCGGCGGTGCACTGCTCGTTGGGTCCAGACGAGATCGCCCTGGCGAACGGCAAGCGGCGAGCCCGCAACCGGCTCGGCTTCGCGGTGCAGCTCGCGCTCGTGCGCGATCTCGGCCGGACCCTTCGGGTCGGCGAGGAACTGCCCAACGCCGTCGTCGACATCGTTGCCGACCAGCTCGGCATCGATCCCGACGCGTTCGAGTCCTACGGGGCGCGCGACGAGACCCGACGTGAGCACGCGCTCGAGATCGCGGTGCTTCTGGGTCTGCGAACGATCGCACAACGCGACTATCGTGCTGCCATCGCAGCTGGAGCCACCGCAGCGGCCGCGACCGAGCGGGGCGTTCCGATCGTCACGGCCGTGCTTGCCGACCTGAAGGAGCGGCGCATCCTCGTCCCGGCACCGGCGTTGATCGAACGCTTCGCCCTCGCCGGACGCGCGCAAGCCCGTCGTCATGCACATCGCGAGCTGGGTCGGGGTCTCGATGACGTCACGCAAGGACGGTTGGCGGCTCTTCTGACTGACCGGGCCGACTGGGACGGCCCCCCCCTCTTCGGATGGATCGGCGAAGTGCCCGAAGGACCATCGCAGAAGAACCTGGTCGGCGTCGTCGAGCGCCTTCAGCGTATCCGGGCGATCGGCCTGACGGACGACCGTCGCAAGCGCATTCATGCCAACCGCTACGCCATGATCGCCCGGGAAGCGAAGGTGACCCAGGCCCGTGAGTTGCTGCGTGTCGGTGAGACGCGTCGCGCGGCCGTTCTCGTCGCCTTCGTCATCGAGCGCCAGGCCGCGCTGACCGATCTCGCCATCGAGATGTTCGACCGCCTGATCGGGGCCGCGCAGCTGCAAGCCCGGACCAAGCGCAAGGCGCGACAACTCGAACGCGCCGACGCGATGGAAGCCTTCGCCCGCAACCATCTCGTTTTGTGCCAAGCACTCGCGGACGCTCGAGCTTTGGGACGTCCGCTCGCCCATGCCGTGGAGCGATCCGTAGGATGGAGCGGTCTGGTGAACGATGCGGACGCGCTCGGCCGCATGTTCAGGAACGACGGAGGCGACGGACTGGACGAACTGATCGACCGTCGCCTGTCTCTTCGCAGGGGCGGCGCGGATCGTCTTCGACGCCTTCGATCTGCGTTCGTTCAAGGCGAACGACCCGATCCTCAACGCTGTCGATCTGCTCCGCTCACTCTATGCCGGAAAGCGCACGAGACTGCCCACAAAGGTGCCCGTCATCTTCTTGAAGCAGCGTTGGCGGCGTCGGGTTCGTGCCGGGATGCACGACTTCGATCCCCATGCCTGGGAGGTTGCCGTCCTCGTCCATCTGCGCGATCGCCTGCGGTCCGGCGATGTCTGGGTCGAGGGAAGTCGCGCCTACCGCACCTTCGAGGACTACCTGCTTCCCAAGCCGGTCTTCGAGTCCATGCGCAGCGAAGGGCGGCTCGGCCTTGCCGTCCCCGACAGCTTCGAAGCCTGGCGCGAGGAACGCGGTGCGATCTTGAACGCGAAGCTCGCGGCGCTGGCCGCCGCGGCGGAGGCGAACCGCCTGCCGGACGCGGTCATCGACGCCGGCGGCCTGACGCTCTCGCCGATAAAGCGCGACCGCGTCCTGGAGCATCGTCGCCTGTCGTCACGGCTCTACAGCCTGGTCCCGCGCATCCGCATCACCGACCTGCCGAGTGAGGTCGACGGATGGACCGGCTTCGCGGACGCCTTCACCCACTATCGGACCGGCGAGGTCGTTGCCGAAGGCGAACCCGCACTCATGGGTGCGATCCTGGCGGACGCGACCAACATGGGCTTCGAGCGCATGGCCGAGAGCTCACGCGGACTGTCCCTGCACGACCTTAACCTCGTCATTGACCGCCATGTCCGGCCCGAGACCTACGCGGCCGCCATCGCGACCCTGGTCGATGCCCAGCACGCCGAACCGCTCTCGGCCGTATGGGGACCGGGCGATACGTCCTCGTCGGACGGTCAGTTCTTCCCGGCCGGAGGCTGGGGCGAGGGCCGTGCAGAGCACAACGCGCGCCACGGCAAGGATCCCGGATCCGTCTTCTACGGCTTCATCTCCGACCGCTTCGCGTCCTTCTTCTCCAAGGTCATCCCCGCCGCCGCGAGCGAGGCGCCCTACGTCCTCGACGGTCTGATGCACAACGAGGCCGCGCTGCAGATCCGCGAGCACGCCACCGACACCGCGGGCGCGGTCGAAGGCATCTTCGCCCTCTTCCACCTGTTCGGGTATCGCTTCGCGCCGCGCATCCGCGATCTCAACGAGCGCCGCCTGTTCACCATCGAGCGCAAGCGGTCCTACGGCGTCCTCGATCCGATGATCGCCGGACCCGTGAACATGGCGCCGATCGAAGACAACTGGGACGAGCTTCTCCGCCTCGCAGCATCTATCCGCGCCGGCACGGTGCCGCCCTCCGTCATCCTGAAGAAGATCGCCGCCTTCCCCAGGCAGAACGCGCTCAACAGGGCGCTGCGTGAGATCGGGCGTATCGAGAGGTCGATCTTCATGGCCGACTGGCTCTCCGAACCGGCCCTGCGCCGCCGCTCCAACGCCAACCTGAACAAGGGCGAGAACCGACACTTCCTTGCCCGAGCGGTCTTCTTCAACCAGCTCGGTGAACTGCGTGACCGCACCGCCGAGACAATGGCCTACCGAGCATCCGGTCTGAACCTCGTCGTCAACGCGATCGTCCTTTGGAACACGACCTACCTCGCGCGCGCTGTCGCCTACGTCCGATCCCAGGGCGTGACACTCACCGACGAGCAGGTCAGCCACGTCGCTCCGATCAAGTGGCAGCACATCGCACTCACTGGCGACTACCTCTGGTCCGAGGTCGAACGCCCCCGCGAACGCTTCCGCCCCCTACGCACCCGCCGCTTCAACGCCGACCGCTTCAACAACCCTTAGCGTACAATCCTGCAGAGACTCCCACGCGACCCCAACACAGACGGACACGCAATCATAGCACTCGACAACGGACACACCATTACCCTCAATGGCGTCACAGCAGACAATGTCGGTGTGGACAGCTTCCTCTTCTAAACGGCCGAAAGCGCCAACTGCTCGATAGACCAGGCGCTCTTCCCGCCCAGGCGGTCACATCCGGAAAGCCGGAGCGTCGTCATCGTAGTCAGCCTCTTCCTCCGTCTCGAAGGCAGCGTCCGGTATGACTTCCTCCACATGCGGAGCATAGTCTTCTGAGACTGCACGATACGTAGAGCTTCTGGCATCTGCTTCAGTATCAGTCCTGGGCTCCATCAGATCGTCTTCACGGCGATCCGCCTGCTTCCGAGGGCGCTTCCACCTATGGAAACCCATGGCCTTCATGCGGCGCAAGGCCCGGGCCTCGGGCGAGGTATCGCAATCTTCAACGACCGCACGCTCGCTTGGTGATTCGACAATGGCCGGCCTTGGCCGCGAAGGAACCTTGGGCGCGGTCTCCTGTACGGGCGACGAAGCGACGACGGGGGCCGTAGGCTTCGACGGGGCGGGTTCGTCGGCTTTACTCATCACGAATGCCGCCACGCGCTCCGCCCACTTCGATCCGACTAGGGGTGCCAGATGGTGCATCAGTACGGGCAGCGAGGGTCGCTCGCCAACGCGATAGGCGATAATGGTGAGGAAGGTCGATGCGTTTCGCGCGATGATCCGGGCATTGCGCGACCGCCTCATACGCTCGAAGTCCAAATCCACGGCAACCTCGCGACTGTTGCTGCAAATAGTCGTCAGGAGCAATCCGTAAGACGCGTAGGACCGGTGATCGACCCTGTCCTGCCGACCGACGAATGCGAGCATCGCGTTGATGATCCCGGCGATCATGGCGCGGATGAAGGTGATGAGCGCCCCGCCGGCGGGGTGGCCCTCGGCCATGAGGCGCTCGTCAGACCATTCAGGTAGGCACTTCTGCCCGAGGCCACCGGGTCCCACCTCGCGCGTTGTCGTCATGATGTGGACATGCGGCTGCGTGTTGGGCGTTCCAGTGCGGGGCTCATGGACCGAGAAGTCCGCAGCGCATTTAAAGACCGCGCAGATCATTCTTGTGATCCGGCGGGCCAGGGCAATCAGCTGGCCGTGGTCGAAGCCGCGTGGCAAGCTGGTTCGATACTCGCGCGACGTTCGTGCATCGCACCGCACCTCGCAGGCCTCGGCCGCCTCCCAGAGCTTGCCCGGTACCTCGGCCCAAGGCGCGCGGACGCCTGGGGGCAGCACGATTTCGCTATGGACAAGGTCTCCTCGACCGGCATAGCGTCCGAGCCGCCGGCGATAGGCGGCACGGTCCGGCGCCGTCCCATCCGACCGTGGCTGCGGTGTGATCCGTGTGTTGTAAAGAGCCATATCCTCTCCCTCTGTCCGAGGGTATGAGGGATCCTAGCAAACACAAAACAGGGCCGGTTTTCAGGGTCGGACCCGGCCCGACTCGTACTCGTGCTTCACATGCCTCGAGTGGAAAGTTCGAGATACGTTCTCGCGCATCTGGATAGCCGCCGTTATCGCAGGAACCGGGCCTACCGCACCACGACGATCTCGACGCCCAGCGTCTCGCCCAACTCCGCCCAGGCGCGGTCGGCCGTGACGGCGGGAAGGCCGAAGCGTTTGGCAAGGGCGAGGCAGGAGCGGTCGGCGAGACCCAGGCCGAGCGCCTTCGTTGCCTCGCGCATGAGACCCGCCTCGATCGCATCGGCGGCGTCATGAGGATGCACGGTCAGGCGCAAGCGGGCGATGAGATCGGAAACTTTGTCGGCCGGCACACCCTTGTCGAAGGCCTTGGCGGCAAGCTCATGCAAGTTCACCGCCGAGATGGCCGCATGGCGCAACCAGCGTCGTGCTTCATCGGCGCCCGGCTCTCCCTGCAGGTCCACGAAGATGGCCGAGGTGTCGATTACGCAGGAAGTCACGAGGAGAGGTTCTCGCCGCTATCAGCTTCAGTCTCGTTTTCGGCACGTCTGTCCGCAATGAGCTCATCAGCCACATTCGCATCATCAGTCAGATAGGATCGAAAGAGGTCTCGCGCCTCGTTCAGGGCTTGATCGGGCGTTGTAAGACGAACGACGTCGCCATCCACCTCCGCAACGATCTGACCGCCTTTCTCTATCCCTAGTGTTCTGCGCAGAACGGCTGGCAGGACCAGTCGGCCGTTCGGAAGAACATTGACTCGCATTGAGAAATCCCACCCAAGGTTCTAAACGCCTCTATACTACACACCGTCATTCATAATGAAAAGGTCAGAGCACTTATCTGTGTCATAGGCTCTGATTCCGGACACCATCAGTCGTATCGTCTCTATTTAGCGGAGATGCCCTGTCCCCTACCGGATGGTTTCGGACGGCGCGATCATCTCCTGTCCAAAATATAGTGCCAGGACGTTGCGGACGCCCCGCGTAATTCGTACACCCGTTCCGGACGATCCCCGGCTCTGGTTCACTCCCTATGTCCCGCACCTTCGCCTACCTGCGCGTCTCGACCGAGGGGCAGACGACCGACAACCAGCTCGGGACGATCGAGGCTGCCGGCTTTTCCGTGCAGCCGCGCCGGGTCGTGGCGGAGACGGTCTCGGGCTCGGTCGCGGCGCGTGAGCGCAAGGGCTTCGCGCGGTTGCTCGACCGGCTGGAGGAGGGCGACATGCTCGTCGTCACCAGTCTCGATCGGCTAGGGCGCAACGCGATGGACGTCGCCGCCACCGTCGCCGCGCTCGATCGGATGGGCGTGCGCGTCCACTGCCTGGCGCTCGGCGGCGTCGACCTCACCTCGTCGACGGGCAAGCTGACCATGGGGGTCATCAACGCCGTGGCCGAGTTCGAGCGGGACCTTCTCATAGAGCGCACCCAGGCGGGCCTGCGCCGCGCACGCGCCGAAGGCAAGGCAATCGGCCGTCCCGCAAGCCTCTCGCCGGAGCAGCGCCAGGAAGTCCTCCGACACCTCGCCGAGGGCGCCTCCGTCTCCGGCCTCGCGCGTACCTTCGGAACCAGCCGGCAGACGATCATGCGGGTCCGCGATGGAGGGCGGGACGGGGCGGGCTGACTGCACGACCCTTCGGCGCTCGGCCTCACCAGACCGTTGGAGAACCGGGACCGCCGTCAGATGCCGGACAGCAGGGCGTCCAGCGCGCGTGTGATGGCGTCACGGTTCTCGGCGAGCGAGGCAATGCGCGTGCCGAGTTCGGCGGTGGTGAGGGTCGCGAGGAGTTGCGGCATCAGGAGGAGGGGTTCGCCCTCCACGATCACCTCCGGGTTGAGGCTTTGAAGGCCTCGCCCGGCCGTTCCTCTCGGCAGGAGAGGCGCGACGACGCGCGTCGTGATGGCCTCCAGGAGGTCGCTCTGGATGACGACGACGAGAACCGCCTCGGGCGTTCGGTAGACGTCGTATCGGCGCGGTACCTCGGCGCTCATCCGGACACGGTCAGAACTTGCGGGCACTGCGCAGCGGAACGCCGCTCCGCTCCACGAAGGCGTTGTACTCCGCGATCGCGGCCGCGTTCTCGTGCCGCCAGCGCTCGGCCCGGGCGGTGCGCACCTCGGCCGCCAAGCCTATCTCGGCGGCCCGGGAGATGTTCACGCCCAAGGTTCGCGCTTCGTCGAGAAGCTGGCGGTCGAGCGTCAGGCTGGTGGAGCGACGACGGGTGGCGACCATGATCGGACTCTTCGGTCTTGCAAGATGCGGTGCATAAGATACCGCTCGATAGGTGGTATGTCGAGCGGTGTGGCATCGACCGGGACAATGGGTGGGCAGGCCAGGTTTCGCCGGTGGCGGGTTCCGGAAAGGCCCGATGCTCCCGGCCGTTTGCTCTTTACGCCCGTTTCGCCGAGTCTGGTGCCAGCAAATACGCGTTCTCCGAGGGAACCGAGACGATGGCGGTGGTTCGTGCCGATCCGGGCTGAGCAGCAGCATTTCTATCCGATCGATTGGCCGCAGCTCAGCCATGCGATCCGCTTCGGGCGGGCCGGCGGCGTCTGCGAGCGGTGCGGGCGGCAGCATGGACGGGACGTGTGGCATCTGGGCGAGGCTATGATCGACGGCCGGACGGGCCTGTGGTGGGACGCCGATCGGCTGATCTGGCGCTGCGGGGCTGGGCGGCGCGCGGCCCTGCCGGGCCTCGAGACCGTCTGGCACGAGGCGCTGCGCCAGGGCGTGCTGTGGCCCGGTCGCGAGCCGGACGAGGACCGCGTGCTGAGGGAAGGCCTGTCGCGGATGCGCGTCGTGCTGGCCTGCTGCCATCTCGACCACGACCCGGCGAACAACGCGCCTCGCAACCTCGCCGCACTCTGCCAGCGCTGCCACCTCAAGCACGACGCCGCCGACAACCTCGCCCGACGGCGTGCCGGCAACCGAGGACGCAGGACCCACGGCATGGAAACGTTCGGCTTCTGAGAGCCGTCCCCCACCTCACGCCCGACATCGGATCGTCAGCGCGTCACCCCCCGTTCGTGGGGTTCACAAGCGCATGCGCTGGTCGTCACGTTCAACCCTGGGGTTCGGCCGGCTGGAGCCGCCGCGACCCATGGGGAGTGCGACATGTCCATCACGATATCCGGAACGCCGGACGACGATTCCATCTATGGCGGCGAGGGCGACGATCTCATCAACGCGCTGACCGGCGACGATCTGGTCACCGGTGAAGGCGGCCGCGATACCATCAACGGCGATGCCGGCGACGACCGGTTGTTCGGAGGGCTGGGACAGGACAGCCTCGTTGGTGGCGAGGGCAATGACCTGATCTTCGGCGGCAGTCAGGACGACGGGGCCGACACCCTTGTCGGCGATGGCCTGACGCGCAATGCCTTCACCCCTGGGCAGGACACGCTCTACGGCGGCGGTGGCGACGATCTGATCGTCGGCGGAAAGGGGGACGACTTCATCGGCGGCTCGACCGGCGACGATTTCATCTATGCCGGCGCCGTCGGCTCCAACATCGCCGACATCAACACGATGCGAGACGCCGACTTCGGCAACGACACGGTCTATGGCGCGGCCGGGCGGGATATCATCGCGGCCGCGCGCGGCGACGATTTCGTCTTCGGCGGCACCGGCGACGACAGCATTCTCGACTTTGGCGGACAGAACACGATCGGCGGCGGGGCCGGCAACGACACCATCGAGACCTATGGCGGCGGCATCGTCTATGGCGGTCAGGGCAACGATACCATCTTCGCCCTCGGTGGGCGCACGACCGTCTGGGGCGGCGAGGGGTTCGACCTCATCCTCGTCAGCGACGACGGCACGACGGTCAACGATCGCGACTACATCGCCTTCGGCAAGGGCCATGCCAGCTCGTCCGCCTATGGCGACCTCGTCGGCGGCTTCGAGGTCGGCGAGGACTATATCGACCTGCGCTTCTACGACACGAACGGCGACGGCGTCGGCGATCTGACGCTGGCCGACGTGACGGTCACATACGTGCAGTCGGCGACCCTGCCGAATGGCAGCCTGACCGGCTTCGGCCATGAGGTGTCGTTCGGGGGCGAGACGGTCTTCGTCACCACGACCAACGGGATCATGACGCTGGGCGATGTTCTTGTCTGAACCGGAGCCGGCTCGGGCGCCGTCGTCCATGATGCCATCGTCCATACGGCCCTCGCTCATGATGATGACTGGCTAGACGACCCTGGGTGGCCGGCGACAGTACGCCCCAGGCACCCCCCATATGAGGGGTCGCACTCGCTTCACCCTTGGTTATGGTCCTATTTGGGGCCGGTTTGGCGGCCGCATGCCAGGGGGAGCCCGTCATGGGGGGTGCCATGACCAGCGCGGAGCTCGACGCTCTCGTTCGCGACCTGGGCGAGCATGTGGACGCGGCAGCCTACAGCGCGGAGGGCTGGCGGGGCTTTCTCGACCGCTTCATCGAGGTCTTCCCAGGCGCCAATATCGGTTTCGCGCGCCAGAGCTTCGGCGATCGGGCCCATTCCTTCGCCCATTTCTCGGGCTTCGATCCCGATTTCGTCGAGGCCTTCGGCGCGCATTATGCCGCGATCAACCCCTTCACCTCGGTCATGGCGGCGCTGCGGCCGGGGCAGATCGTGATCGCCAACACCTTCCTGCCGATCCGGACCTATTCGGACACCGAATTCGTCGCCGATTGGCTGGAGCCGCAGGCGGCGATGAACTCGGCCAACGTGAAGCTGGCCGGCACGCCCGACAGCGTCGCCTGGATCAGTTCCCATTACGACGACCGGCTCGCCGACGAGTACGATCCGATGATGGAGCGCGTCCTCCACACGCTGCGGCCGCGCCTCACGCGGGCCATGGCGACCGGCGACCGGCTGGCGAGCGCCACCGACGTCTCGCTGCGCCGCGCGGCGCTTCTCGGCAACGAGACCGAGCCCGCCCTCATTCTCGACGAGAAGGGCCGGGTGCTCGACGTCAACGCGTCGGCCGAGGAGGCGCTTGGGACCGGCCACCTCCTCCGCCTCCTCGGCAACCGGCTGATCCTGACCGACGAGCGCGCGCGGACCTGGCTGGCAGGGGCGCTCCTCGAGGAGAGCGTCGCCCCGTTCGGTGCCGCGTTCGGCATGCACGAGCACCATCTGAGGCACACGGCCGTGCCGACGCTGCTGCACCTCGCGCCGCTGCCGACCTTCGTCGTCGAGACCTGGCCGATGAGTCTGGAGACCGGGCGGCGCTATCTCCTGCTGATACGCCAGCCGGGCCAGACCGACCCGCTCGCCCGCCTCCAGCCCTTCGCGCGGCGATACGCCCTCTCCCCGGCCGAGACCCGCCTCTGCCTCGCCCTCGTCGAGGGGCTGAGCCTGTCGGACGCGGCCGACCGGCTCGCCATCACCCGCAACACCGTCCGAGACCGGCTGAAGGCGATCTTCCGCAAGACGGGTACATCCCGCCAAAGCGAACTCATCCTCCGCATCCTCAAGGGGTGATCGCGGCAGGCTCGTGCACAACGTGTCGGGCGCAGTGGGTGTGGGGCCGACCGTCAGTCCGGCCACGCCTCGTCGGGCCAATGCCGGGCCCCGTGGATCACGCGGAGTATGAACACGGCCGCGTCGGTCGTCTCGTAGGCGATGAGGTAGCGGGTGCGCGTGACGGGCTTCTCGTAGGTTCCGGCGACCCGGCCGTGCCGCCCGATGGCGTGTTCGCCGAGCGCGGTCGCGGCGGCGTCGATCCGATCGACGAGATCCGTCGCCGCCTGCGGGTTGGATCGGGCGATGAAGGCGATGGCGGCGTCGAGGTCGTCGAGGGCGTCTTCGGACCACAGGACGGTCCTCATTCGCCGGACGCGGCCCGTCCGATCGTATCGCGCAGCCGGCCCATGGCCTGATCGTGCGGAACGGTGCGCCCCTCCCGCACGTCCCGCCGCGCGGCCTCGATGCCGTCGACCACGGCGATCTCACGCTCGACGTAGTCCGCGATGGCCTGCCCGGCGAGGAACGACCGGGTGCGCTGCGTCACGCCGCCGATCCGGTCGAGCTTGGCCTTCGTCCCTTCCGGAACGCGAACGCTCAAGGTCTCGCTCGTCGTGTTGGCTCGTGCTGTCATGTGGACACGATAGCACGATGAAACCTCTCCTGCGAGATCGATTGCGCCGAGACGGGCCTGTTCCCGAGGCCCGGCCGCGATCAACCGGCCACAATCAGCCGGATGGGCGCAGGATCGCGAGCAAGAGCGTGGCCTGGCGGCGGGTGCCGGTCTTGGCGAAGACGGTCTTCAGCCGGTCCCGGCCCGTCGCGACCGTGATGCCGAGATCGGCGGACGCCTCGGTGAGGCTGCGACCATCCAGCAAGGCCGCGCAGAGCCGCGTCTCGGACGGGGAGAGCCGGTGGCGCCGGGCGAACGTGTCGAGGCGGGCGGTATGGGGCCGATCCGCGTCAGCCCGTGACGGATCGTGCAGGAGGACGAGATAGCGCCGACCCGTCAGCGTGTGCCAGGCATCGAGGGGCAGCGGCGGGAGGGGCGCGATCAGCCAGCCGTCCGGCGATGGCCTGGCCCCTCCCTCGTCGCGCGCCACCTCATCCCGCTTCCTGGCCGCGAGCGCATCGGCGAAGCGGTGGTGATCGTCGGAGTCGGCGAGGACGAGTCGCCCTCGTCGCAGCGCGATGGGCGATCCCTGGTCGAGCGCGGCCGCGGCGGGCGCATTGGCGTCCAGCACGCGCGCCTCGGCGTCGATCACGAGCGCGAGATGGGGTTCGCGATCGAGGAGCGCCGTCGTGGTCAGCGCGGCCTCGGCCCGCCTCGCCAAGGTCGCGGCTGCCGCCAGCGTTCGCTCGAGACGGGGCCGCAGGCGAATGAGCGTCCGCTCCAGCGCCTCGTCGTAGACGGGCGCCATCCCCTCCTCGTAATGCGTCGTGATCCAGGCATGGGCCCCGCCGCTCTCGCCTCGCCGCCCCGATGGCGCTCCGGCGAGCTTGACGTTGGTCGACCCCGTCAGCCGGCCCTGCGGCAAGAGCCAGTCGTTGACGAATTCGGTCCTGGCGAAGGTCATCACGGGCAGGTAGCGATTGCCCACGACGACCCGCCCCGGCTCGACCGCCGCCAGGACCGCGGGGAACGGGCTGACGCGGCTGTAATGCGCGTGGAAGCTCTCCAGCGACGCAGCGTCGAAGCCGGTCGAGCAGCCGAACGTATCGGCATCCGCCCCCAGCGTCTGGCGCACGAAGCTCGCCTTCACGCCTGGAAAGCGCTCGGCGACGAGGCGCGTCAGGCCCTGCCAGCCGGCCGGGTCGAACGCGGCTGCCTCGACCGCCTCGCCCAAGTCCCCGGCGATCCGCTCCAGCGCCGCATCGCCGAACCGCTCAGCCACCCGGAGAGGCGCCCGGCGGCACAGGCGTCACCACCGATCGGGACGGGCATCCCTCGGCCCATGCGGCATGCGGCCGTCTCATCGCTTACAACTCTTCGGATGCCTTCACGTCACCCGACGGTAGCATGACGGCGCGCCCAGACAAGCGCGCTATCGGCGGCGCATCCGACAGGGCCCTCGGCGGCGCTGGAGCGGTTCCCGCAAACATCGGCTCGACGTTTGCCCTCTCCTCCTCGTCATCCTCGGGTCGGCGCCTGGGAATGAGGCTGGAGGTAAGGTCGCTTGCCAGACCCGCCTCTGCTGGAATGGCGCTGGAACGCGTCCGGTTCCTATTCACTCACCAAACGCGTTCCAGTACTTTGTTTTTGCACGGTTCCGTACGCTGCGGTGCTATCGTACCTCCGCTGGAACGGCTCTAGAACTGGAAATCGCCCGCATCGAGATCGGCCTGCGCGATGCCGCTCAAGGTGAGGACATTGCCATTGCCGAGATCGATCGTCGCGTTGCCCTCGGCGTCCTCCCCGATCCGGCCGGCGAGATCGGCGAAGGCGGTGATGCCGCTGCCCGTGAGGTCGAGTGCGTCGATGCCGTTCTCGAAGCCGAAGACGACGTCGGACCCGTTGTCGAAGACGGAGCCGTAGACGTCGCGCAGTCCGTCGTTACGGCCCAGATAGACCACATCGTCGCCCGTGCCGCCGAAGACGCTGTCGGCGCCATCGGCCGCGAAGATCGTGTCGTCGCCGGCGCCGCCGAAGATGGTGTCGGCGCCGCTGCCGGCCGCGACCTGATCGTTGCCCGTGCCGGTGCCGATCTCGTCAGCGCCGCCGCCGCCGGCCAGCGTGTCGGACGCCGAGCCGCCATAGAGCTTGTCGTCGTCGTTGCCGCCATAGAGGAGATCGTCGCCGGTGCCGCCGTAGAGGTTGTCGTTGCCGTCGCCTCCAAAGCCCTGGTCGTTGCCCTCTCCGCCACCGATCGTGTCGGCCCCTTCGCCGCCGGCCTGGGCGTCGTCGCCCTCCCCGCCGTAGAGCTGGTCGTCGCCGGCGCCGCCCGCCGTGGTGTCGTTGCCGGCTCCGCCGAAGATCTGATCGTCGCCCTCGCCGCCGAACGCCTCGTCGTCGCCGTCGCCGGAGAAGAGCGTATCGTTGCCGCCGCCGCCCGAGAGCGTGTCGTCGCCCCCACCGCCGGACAGCGTGTCGGCCGTCTCGCCGCCTTCCAGCGTGTCCGATCCGTCGCCGCCCTCGATGGTGGGCGTGACGGGCGCCGGGGGTGCGGTCGGCACGAAGACGATGGCGCCCGAGCCATCGTTCTGGAACGCGCCGTCGAGCCCGGCCGTCACGCCGACGGTCACGGGCGCAACGCCGATGGCGCCCGGCGCGATGTCGATGACGAGCGAGCCGCCGCTATAGGTCACGGTCGTCGCCGACGTCGCCTCGTCGATGAGAAGACGGTCGCCGGCCTCGAAATCTGTAATCGTATCGCCGTCGACCTCGGCGGCGCTGCCCTTGAAGACGTCCGCCCCCTCCCCGCCCGACAAGGTGTCGGCGCGCAAGCCGCCCTCCAGCGTATCGGCCCCGCCGAGGCCGGAGAGATCGTCGAAGGCCGGGCTTCCGACGAGGCTGTCGGCGCCGGCCGTGCCGATCTGCGCAGGAGCCGTGGGCGCGAAGGCGATCCGCCCGTCCGCCCGGATCTCGAGCGGGCCTTCGTTGGCCGTGATGTCGAAGAAGCCGTTCGGCAATCCGCTGGCCGTGAGGTCGATCTCGATGAACGTGCTGGTCTCGACGAAGGTCAGGATGCCGTTGTCGAGGCGCACGAGATCACTCGCATCGACCGTGATCGACTGCCCGTCCCCATCGATCTCGATCGCGTCGCCGGCCGCGAAATCGGTGATCGCGTCGCCATTGCCGGCGATGAAGAGATCGTCGCCGGCGCCGCCCGTCAGCACGTCCTCGTCGAGGCCGCCGTTGAGCGTATCCGCACCGCCGAGGCCGTCGAGCGTATCGCGCCCGAGGCCGCCGTCGAGGCTCTCGGCTCCGCTCGTGCCGGTGAGCACTTGGTCGTTGGAGGTGTCGCGCTGGAAGACGATGGTGTCGCCGGAGACGGCGAAGGTGCCGGCAAGGCCCTCGGGAATGTCGACCCTCGCCTGCACGCCGGTGGCGGAGATCACGAGGATGTCGCCGAGGATGGAGTCCGATCCCACGCTCGCGGTCAGGGTGCCGGAATAGCCCGGCGTGATCGCGATGACGTCGTCCTCGGAGAGGTCGGCAAAGGTGGAGCCATCGAGTTCGGTGATGCTGCCGGAGACGGTATCGGCGCCCGCTCCGCCCGTGAACCGGTCGGCGCCCCCGCCGCTGACGAGAAGGTCGTTGCCCTCGCCGCCATCGAGCCCGTCGCTGGCCACCCCGCCGACGAGCGTGTCGTTGCCGCCGCCGCCGCTGAGGAAGAGCGTGTTGGGGCTCGATCCGCCCAGGCTGTCGTTCCCGGCACCGCCGAAGACGAAGAACTGCTCGATGCTCGTGAAGGCGGCCGTCTGGACGCCGCCCTCGGTCAGCATCGCGTCGGTGCCGGTGATGTCGAGGACGATGTCGCGAACCGTGTTGCCGGTCGAGGCCGGCATCGACCCGGTTGATGTCGACGATGTCACGCCCGCCGCCGCCGTCGATGCTGTCGAAGCCGCTCGCGAAACGGCCGAGATCGCTGGCCCCGCCGGGCGAGAGCCGATCGTCGCCATCGCCGCCCGAGATGACGTCGATGCCGTTGCCGCCGCCGAGCGTATCGTTGCCCAGACCGCCCGCGAGGGTGCTGCCGCCATCGCCCGCGACCGCGCCGAACGCCTCGATATTCACCAGCGTCGATGTCGTCGTGCCGCCCTCGACATAGGTCGCCGAGGTGCCCGAGACGGTGAAGACGACGCTCTGGGCCGTGCCGAAGACGGTCGGCCCGACCGAGCCCGTGTCCGTCCCGGCGCCGCCATCGAGACTGTCCGACCCGGACACGCCGTTCAGCGCATCGTCCCCATCGCCCCCCAGAAGCGTGTCGTTCCCCGCTCCCCCGGTAATTCCATCATTGCCCGTCCCGCCATCGATGCTGTCGGCACCACCCATCCCGAATATCCGGTCGTCGCCTCCCAGACCGGAGATCGTATCGGACCCCGCCGTCCCATCGAGGGCTTCGGGATTGGACGTACCGGTAATGACGGACATGAAAGGCTCGCGGATGTGACGGAAGTATCCGTCACGCATGACCAGTCACGCATCCGCTGGGAACCCTCCATATGGGAGGGTGTCGGGCAGAAAGTCTGCAGTCGGCGAAGT